>CAWIUN010000031.1:0-77814 GCA_963839285.1 uncultured Actinomycetes bacterium | reverse complement strand
GAGGGCGGACGGTCGCGCGGCTGGCGGCTCTGCCACGCGTGCTGGTTCCGCAGCGCCGGTGACTATGGCGCCTCTCGTTGCGACATTAGCACCGAAATCGGTGCCGGAACAGGCTCAGGTCGGGGATCGTCCTGGCGGGGTTTGGCCGTCGGTCGACCGTTCGTCGGCGGACGCCGGCGGCCCGAGGAGCAGCAAGTGGCTCTCGACGACCGCGGCGGCGACGTCGGCGAGCTTGCGGCCGTGGTTCTGGGAGTGGGTGCGGAGCATCGCGAATGCCTCGTCGCCGTCGATCCCGTGGCGTTCCATCAGGATCCCTTTCGCCTGCTCGATCGCAGCCCGGCGTCCGAACGCTCCCTGCAGGCTGTGGTACTCGCGCGAAGCGTTGCAGGTGATCTCGATCGCGCTCTGCAGCTCCTCAGGGTCGGTGTCGACGATGTAGGCGAAGACGCCGCGCTTGGCCGCTTCGCGAACGTAGGCGGGATCCCTGCCGAGAGCAGAGCGATCACCGGGCAGGTCGCTTCGTGGACGATCTCGTCGATCAGCTCGAGCGCGTGCTCGGAGCGAGGGGCCGAGCACGACGAGCGCGACATCGGGACGCTCCCTCGCCGTCACCGCGCCGACCTCCTGACCTCGATCTCGCGAGCGATCACCTCGTGGCCGAGGCCGGTCACGACCTGTGCGAGGAGCTCGAACCGGTCCCGACGTTCGTCGGCGATCAGGACGCGCAGATGCCCGACCCCGTTCTCTTCCATCGCCCTCTGGTGAGGGCGGGGGGCGAACGTCATCGACCCATGGTACTGCTCCGGGCCGGCGCCCGGCGCCCCGCTCTCGCCTGCGGCGGAGCTATCCGCGGCTGACATGGAACGACACGAGACGCCGGGTCGAGATGCCGCCGAGGAGGTTCTCGCCGGGCTTGCGGGCACGCGCGAAGACCACGAGCAGCCCCTGCTTGGCGCTGACAGGATAGCCTGCGAGCGCGCTGAGCTGCAGGGTCGCCCAGCCGTCGGATCCGGTCGGCTGCTCGTTCGGGATCCCGAACTGGCCGAACGGCACGGCTGTCGCGTAGACGAGCGCTCCCTCGACCGAGCCGCTGCACGCCGCGACGTGGAAGCGGGCCGTGATCGTGCGGGTGGAGTACGTGACCGAGCTCGGGCTCACCTGGGTCTGGTCGATCGTCAGGCGCGCGGGCGGCGAGACGCTCGCCACGGGCAGCGTGCCGCCCTTCTTGGCACAGCCGTTCGTGGCGGGCGGCGGCGGAGCGGTGGCGGCGGTGACGACCGCGGTCGGCACGGAGGACTCGACGGCTTTGCCGTCGGCGTTCTTCGCCTGCACCTTGAAGCGGATCGTGTTGCCGACGTCGACGTTCTTGAGCACGTAGCCGTTGCGGTTGGTGGCGCCGCTGATGTTGGCGCAGCTGCCGCCGTTCTTGTCGCAGCGCACCCAGAAGTCGTTGTAATCGGTCGGTTTGCCGGTCGGCGTCCCGTCGTCGACGAGCTCTTCGCCTTCCGTCGCGGTGCCCTTGATCGTCGGCGGCGACGTGTTCCTGGGCGCGCGGCGCTCGCAGCCGAGCCGCTGCCGGCGCCGACGCCGAGGGCGACGGCGAGCGCGAGAGCGACTCCGACGACGACGATCGCGCCGACGAGAGCTCGGCCGTTCCTGACTGGACGAGACATGATCTTCCCTTCGCTCGAGGTGGCATCTTGTCTTCGCCGCCCCTGGGCTGGAGCGACGAGAAGCCGTACCATCCGCTTGCTAGGGATGGAGCGTCGCGGGCACCGGTTGGCTGTGGCACCCGCGGATCACGCTCGCGGAGTCGAGTGCATTCGACTCCTGCAGTCTCAGTATACACCCGTGTCGGGCTCTATCCCTGTTCGATGCTACGGGTGGTCGTGCGACCGTCGACGTCGATCGAGACGCCGTTGAGGGTGCGTGTGGCCGTGACGGCCTCCAGGTAGGGGCGGCCCCGCCGTTGACTCGGCAAGGCTCGATCCGTGCATTTTTCACGAGTGCCCGGACGCTCAGGTACCCGGGTGCCCGGCCGGGCGCCCCAGCCGCTGCCGCAGCTGCCCGCCGGCGACGCCGGCCGCGCCCTTCAGGAACGGCGGCAGCCAGGGCGAGCCGAAGGTCTCGCGGATCGTCCGCTTCGCGGTGCCGGTGTCGTGGAACGCCTCGGTCAGGAGTGCCGCGTCGTTGAAGTTCTCGATGAAGAGGTTCGCGAGCCGCTGCTGCGGGCTGTCGTTCCCGGGCTTGCCGTCGCTCCCGTACTGGGAGACGAGCAGCAGCCGCCCCGCCGGGGTCAGCGGCTCGAGCAGCGTGTTGTTGAAGCGGTCGATGCAGCCGTGCCGGGCCCAGAAGCGGTCGAAGGTCGCCCGCATCCAGTCGGCGTCGAACGGCCGGTCCTCGCGGGCTGCGATCTCGTCGACGACGACGCGCACCATCTTGTTGCCGTTGTTCGCGCCCTGGCCGCCGATCGGGTCGAGCGACTGGGCCGTGTCCCCGATCGCCATCACCCGGCGGCCGGACGGCAGCGTCCCGTCGACCTGGCGCACCTCGGGCGTGAACTGCCCGACGAGCCACGCGTTCTCGTCGCAGGGCTCGGCGTGCTCGAAGAGCTCCGCGTCCCAGGGCATGTACTCGCGGATCAGCTGCTTCGTCCGCTTCAGGACCTCGGCGGCGCTGTCGCAGTCGCGGAAGCGGTCGAAGGGCCCGCCCGCCTTCGCCTCGACGAGCATCCCCCACGAAGGCTGCCCGTCCTTCGAGTACCAGGGCACCCAGAAGGCCTCGCCGTAGGGCGCGAAGAAGTTGAACTTGACCGGCAGCAGCCAGGGCGCGTAGGGCAGCTCGAGCGGCGCGTCGACGACGTTGACCATCGCCAGGAACCGCTGCGGCTCGGCGTAGGTGCTGCGCCCCTCGTCGCGCGGGAAGAGGCGCATGATCTCGCCGCGCCCTGCCGCGACGAGCGTCAGGTCGTTGCGGGCGGCGATCTCCTCGAGCCGGTCGACGTCGACGCTCTCGATCTCGATCTGCCCGCCGCGCTCGTCGAGCTCGCGCAGCCAGACGGCGCTCTGCATCCGCAGGTCGATGGCGAGGAAGTAGTCCTGCAGCCGCCCGAGCAGCGTCACGAGCGTGTTCCCCTGCTTCGGCGAGAAGTGGAGGTGGACGCCCCAGGCCCGCGGCGCCTCGTCGCCCCAGTGCTCGAGCCCGAGCTCGCGCTCGAAGTCGAGGGCCATGTCGAAGCGTGCCGCGACGCCCGTCGGCCGCGAGCGCTCGAGGAAGTCCCCGGGGGTCTTGTCGGAGTGGAGGGTGACGTCGTAGCCCTTGCGCACGAGGGCATGGGCGGCGAGCAGGCCCGCCTGGCCGGCGCCGACGATCGCGATCGACCGCACGCTGACTCCTTTCCGACCCCGGTGTCGGACGATCCTACTGTTCCCGATCGGCCGCAGAGAGGAGTCCCGCCGCGCCGTGCGAAAGTCCCGGTGGTGACGCCGAGGTCGCTCGCAGCCGCGTGCGCGACGCTCTGCACGGCCGCCCTCGCCGCGGTCGCGGCCACGGCCGGTCCTGCCGCTGCCGCGCCGCCCTCGGCCGCCCTGGCGGCGAAGCAGGCGAAGGCCGCGGCGGTGCTGGCGCAGGTCGACGCGCTCGACAGGCGCTTCGGCGCGGTCGTCGACGCCTGGGACGGGGGCAGGCTGGAGCTCGCGGCGACGCGCACGCAGCTGGCGGCGAACCGCGTCGACCTCGCCGCGGCGAGGAAGGCGAGCCGCGCGGCCGACGCACGGCTGGGGCGGCGGCTCGTGGCGATCTACGAGGGCGACCGGCCCGACCTCGTGCAGGTGCTGGCCGGAGCCGCGCGGCTCTCCGACCTGATCGACCTGGTCGAGATGTCGCGCGCGGTCGCGGCGTCGGACCGGCGCGTCGCGGCCGACGCGCGGCGCACGAGCGACCGGCTCGCGGCCGCGCGATCGGACCTCCGCCGCGCCGAGCGGCGCCAGGGCGCGACGCTGGCCGGGCTCGCGACGAAGCGGGCGCAGATCGGGGCCATGCTCGCGACGCGGAAGCGCCTGCTCGCCTCGGTGCGGTCCGAGGTCGCGGCGATCGAGGCGCGCGAGGCGGCCGAGCAGCGCCGGCTCGCCGCTGCGGCCCGCGCGCGCGTCGCCCGCGAGCAGGCCGCGCTCCGGGCCCGGGCGGCCGAACGCGCGAGAGCAGCCGAGCGCGCCAGAGCAGCCGAACGCGCCCGGGCGGCCGCGGCGCAGCAGCAGGCGGCCCCGGCGGCGCCGACCATCGAGACCGCTCCCGCTCCGACGACCTCGAGCGAGACCGAGCCGGCGGCGACCACGACCGCGGCGACGACGACCGTGCCGCCGCCGCCCGCCGGTCCGCTCCCGCGCCGGCCACCCGGAGGCCGCCTCGATCGCGCTCCGCTACCTCGGCGTCCCCTACCGCTGGGGCGGCGCCTCGGCTGCGACCGGCTTCGACTGCTCGGGGCTCGTGATGGTCGTCTACGCGCAGCTCGGGATCCAGCTGCCGCACCAGGCCGCCGCCCAGTACGGCTACGGCGTCCCGGTCGCCCGCGCGGCGCTGCAGCCGGGCGACCTCGTCTTCTTCGACGGGCTCAGCCATGTCGGCATCTACGTCGGCAACGGCGAGGTCGTGCACGCGCCGCAGACGGGGGACGTCGTCAAGATCTCGGCGATCTCCCGGTGGGGCGGCGGCTACGTCGGCGCCCGCCGCCTCTAGGCGACGCCGGCTCACAGATGACTCACGGCCCCGGACGCAGTCGAATCCCGCGAAGACGCGATCCGACGGGAAGGAGAACGCATGCGCACGATCACCCCCTGCCTCTGGTTCGACGGCGCCGCGGAGGAAGCCGCGGAGCTGTACACGTCGCTGCTCCCGAACTCACGGATCGTCGAGGTGAGCCGGCGGCCCGACGGCGTCCCCGGCACGCCGGGCGACGTGCTGACCGTCGCGTTCGAGCTCGACGGGAGGCCGTTCCTGGCCCTGAACGGCGGCCCCGAGTACTCGTTCAGCGAGGCGGTCTCCTTCCAGATCCCGTGCGAGACCCAGGAGCAGGTCGACCGCTACTGGGATGCGCTCTGCGCGGGCGGTGAGGAAGGGCGCTGCGGCTGGCTCAAGGACCGCTTCGGCGTCTCCTGGCAGGTGGTGCCGATCGCGCTGCCCCGCCTGCTCGGCGATCCCGATCGGGCGAAGGCCGCGCGCGTGACCGAGGCGATGCTGGCGATGGGAAAGCTGGAGATCGCTGCACTCGAGCGGGCGGCGGCGGTCTAGACGCCGCCGCCCGCCCGCGCCGGCTCACGGCATCTGCGCGTTCTCGTCGCTCTGCCAGATCCCGAACTCGTTCCCGTGCGGGTCGGTGCAGGTCGCGAACCAGCCCATGCCGGGCACGGGCATCGGATCGTCGGCCTGGCCGCCGAGCTCGCGGACGCGGGCGACGCCCGTCTTGACGTCCTCGACGTCGAAGTAGCTGCGCGTCCCGCGCTTGCCGTCGGTCGTCTGCCAGATCGCGGCGCCGGAGCTGTCGCTCACTCGCGTCATGTGGTACTCGGTCGGGCTGCCCGGGTACTCCTCGAACTGCCAGCCGAAGAGCGAGCCCCAGAACTCGCGCGCGGGGCCGGTGTCTGCCGCCGGGATCTCGAAATGGACGATCTTCGTGGGCATACGCCCTCCTCTGGTCGTCGGGGCGGTCGCCAATACGACCGTGCGAGCGGCAGGATCTCATCGCGTGAGGCAAGGCCAGGCGGGATCCTAGCGGCTCGCGCCGGCCAGGGCGGCCACCGAGGGCACGGCCGCGAGCGCCTGCTCGAGGTCGTGCCAGAGGTCGTCCGGATCCTCGAGCCCGACCGAGAGCCGCAGCAGCCCGTCGGTGATGCCCGCGGCGGACTTCGCGTCCTCGGGGCAGGAGTGGTGCGTCAGCCCGGACGGATGCTGGATCAGCGAGTCGGTCGAGCCCAGGCTGACCGCAGGCGTGATCAGCCGGACGGCGTTCATGATCGCCGCCGCGGCCTCGAAGCCGCCCGCGACCTCGAAGGCGATCAGCGAGCCGGGGCCGCGCAGCTGGATACCGTCGGCCTCGGGATAGAGCACGCGCGTCACCCCCGGCTGCCGCTCCAGCCGCTCGACGAGCGTCTGTGCGTGCGCCTGCGCGATTCGGACCCGGGCGGGCAGGGTCGGCAGGCTGCGCTGCACGAGGTAGGCGGCGAGCGGGTGCATCAGCCCGCCGGTCAGGATCCGCACCTGCCGCAGCCGCGCCGCCCACTCGTCGTCGCAGGCGACGACGCCGCCCATCACGTCGCCGTGCCCGCCGAGGAACTTGGTCGCGCTGTGGAGGACGAGCGCGGCGCCGAAGCGGGCCGGGTTCTGCAGGACCGGCGTCGCGAAGGTGTTGTCGACGAGCACCGGCACGCCGCGGGCGGCGGCGACGACCCCGGCGATGTCGACGGTGCCGAGCGTCGGGTTCTGCGGCGTCTCGAGCACGACGAGGCCGGTGCCGGGCAGGATCGCCGCGCCCACCTCGTCCGGCGCCGCCCAGTCGACCTCGGTGCCGAGCAGGCCGCTCTCGAGCAGGTGGTCGGTGCCGCCGTAGAGCGGCCGGACGCCGACGACGTGCCGCCGCTTCGGGCAGGCGGCGAGGATCGCGGCGCTGACGGCGGCCATGCCGGACCCGAACGCGACCGCGTCGCCCGTGCCCTCGAGCTCGGCGAGCGCCTGCTCGAGCCGGCGCACGGTCGGGTTCTGCAGCCGCGCGTAGATCGGAGTCGTCGTCCGGGAGACCGCCTCGCCACGCGACAGCGCCTCGAACGCCGCGACGCCCTCCTCGAGATCGGGGATCGGGTACGTCGTCGAGAGATCGAGCGGCGGGGCATGCACGCCGAGGCTCGCGAACTCGCCGCGGCCTGCGTGCACCGCACGTGTATCCGGCTTCATGAGACGAATTCTGCAACATGGCCGTTGCAACGCAAGCAATTCCGAACTATCTTCGGAATGGATGCTCGGCGAGCGCCTGGACCGAATCGACCGCGGCCTGGTGGCCGCCCTGCAGCGCGATGCCCGGATCTCCAACAAGGACCTGGCCGCGAGCGTCGGGCTGGCTCCCTCGACCTGCCTCGAGCGGGTGCGGGCGCTGCGATCGCGGGGCGTGATCGCGGGCTTCCACGCAGAGGTCGCGAGGGAGGCGCTCGGCCGCGGGCTCGAGGCGATCCTCGAGATCCGCGTGCGGCCGCACTCACGCCGGCACGTCGACGCGTTCTGGAGGGCGGTGCTCGCCCTGCCCGAGGTGATGGAGGTCTTCCACGTCACGGGGGACGCGGACTTCCTGCTCCACGTCGGGGTCGCCGACACGGAGGCGCTGCGCGACTTCGTGCTCGACCGCCTGACCGTCCGGCCGGAGGTCTCGCACGTCGAGACGCACATCGTCTTCGGCCAGGCCCGCCGGCAGGCGCTCGAGGCGCTCTACGACTGAGCGGCCGCGGTCAGCTCCGCCGATGCTTCGCGCCTCCCCGGGCGTGGTTGCGGCCGAGGTCGAGCGCGATCGCGAGGATCAGCGTCCAGGCCCAGACGTTGACCGGGTCGAAGCGCAGCGGCTCGTTGTCGCCGACGTGATCGGAGACGAGCCAGATCAGGAACCAGACGAGCGTCATCGGTGCACCTCCGTGGGGTCTGGCTGCACCGTGCCTGCGCCGCGCGCGGGCGGCGTCCGCAGCGTCCCGCACCGGTGCGCACGGATTTACACGTCGCTAACGCCGACGGCCCGATCATGCGGGGTCCACGCTCGAGACGGAGGGATCCCCGCATGAGCAAGCGTCGCATGGCAGCAGCGGGCCGGGCAGCGCGCCCGCTGATCGTCCTCGCAGGCGGTCTCGGCCTCGCGGCGCTCGCCGGCTGCGGCGGCTCCGGGACCGCGACCGTGACCGTCGTGCGCACGGTCACCCGTGCCGTCACGACGACGGCCCCGGCGCCCGGGCCGGCGGCCTGCACGGCCGATGCGATCGCAGGCGCCTTCGCGGTCGTGCAGGGAAGCGCGGGCGCGGGGCAGATCAGCTACCGGCTGCGGTTGACGAACGACTCCGGCTCCGCCTGCTTCCTCTCCGGCCTGCCCGAGCTGACGCTCCTCGACGCGCAGGGTGCGGAGCTGCCGACGCACGTGACCGCGGCGCAGCCTGGACGGACGACCGCCGTCCGCGTCGAGCTCGCCCCCGGCGAGGCCGCCGTCGCCGAGGCGCGCTTCTCGCCGGACGTGCCCGGGCCGAACGAGGGGCAGCCCGGGCAGTGCGAGCCGACCGCGGCGACGGCCAGGGTCGCCGCGCCGGGCGGCGGCACCGTCGGCGTCCCGGTCGAGCCGCCGACCCCGGTCTGCAGCCACGGGTCGCTGCGGTTCTCGGTTTACACCGCCGCCTAGCCCGCGACCGCGAGCAGCAGCCGGTTTCCGGCGGGATCGGCGACGATCGGTCCTGCCCCGGTCTCCTCTGCCTGCCCGGCCCGCCGCAGGATCCGCTCGCGCTCGGCGGCGTCGGGAAGCACGACCGTGGCGTGGCGGAGTGCCGCCGAGCCGACGGGCGGCGGGCCGGCGCCGGCGCTCTCCCACGTGTTTGCGCCGATGTGGTGGTGGTATCCGCCGGCGCTCAGGAACGCGGCCTGCGGGCCGAGCTGGGCCATCAGGCCGAAGCCGAGCCGGTCGCGGTAGAAGGAGACCGTCTCGTCGACCGCGGCGACCTTCAGGTGCACGTGGCCCATGACCGTGCCCGCGGGCAGCCCGTCGAACGGCTCGTCCGCCGGGTCGTCGAGCTCGCCCAGGAGGTCGTCGACGTCGAGCGGCAGCGTGGTCATCCTGGCGCCGACCCGGCCGTCCCAGAGCTCGCGCGGGCGGTCCCAGTAGAGCTCGATCCCGTGGCCGTCGGGGTCGGACAGGTAGAGCGCCTCGCTGACGAAGTGGTCGGAGAGGCCGACGAGCGGCACCCGCTCGCGGGCGGCGTGCGCGAGCCAGCGGGCGAGGCCGGCGCGCTCGGGGACGAGCAGCGCGAAGTGGTAGAGGCCGGTCGAGCCGGGGGCCGGCCGTGCGCCGGGCTCCTCGACGAGCACGAGCAGCTCGCGGCCGCCGGCCCCGAGCGAGGCGCGGCCGCCGCCCTGCTCGAGCAGCTCGAGCCCGATCGCGCTCCGGTAGTAGTCGAGCGACCGCTCCAGCCCGGACACGGTCAGGTGCACCGGCCCGAGGGTCGTCCGCGGCGAGATCTCCGCGCCCTCGGCGCTGCCGGCCGCCTCGAGCTCCTCCGGGTCGCGCGGGGACGCTTCCTCTGGCGCGCTCACTGCTACTGCCGGTAGCCCTCGACGACGCCGGTGTCGCGCGCCCGCGCGGCGTCCGCGTCGAGCCCCGCCGCGCGGAGCGCGCGACGCTGCCGCAGCAGGTCCCAGCACTGGTCGAGCGCGAGCTTGATCGCGTCGAGCCGCCGCCGGTCGTCGTCGCTCGCACGGCCCTCGGACTCCCGCTGCCAGAGCTCGTGCTCCTCGGCGACGAGCTGCTCGATCCGCTCGTGCACCTGCTCGTCGGCCATGGCGTCCTCCCTCGTCGGTGGTCGCTCGTGCGCACTCTACGCCGCCTGCCCGCCCCCGGCTCGGCAGGGCGATCTTCGCCGCGGTGAGGCCCAGGATCACCGTCGGGCGACCGACGGCGCGCTCGTCGTCTGACAGACTTCGGCGGCATGACCGTGGCGCACTGGGACGAGGTCGAGGCGCACCGCCGCGCCAAGGGCGAGATGGACGCGACCTGGCAGCGGCTCGGCGAGGCGGCCGGCACGCGCGGGGTCGGCGTCAACCGCGTGCGGGTCGCACCGGGGATGCTGCCGACGCCGCCGCACTCGCACGGCGCCTCCGAGGAGCTCTACTTCGTGCTCGGGGGCTCGGGCCTCGCCTGGCAGGACGGGGAGGTGCACGAGGTGCGGCCCCGCGACTGCGTCGTCCATCGCCCGGACGAGCACGAGCACACGTTCGTCGCCGGGCCCGAGGGGCTCGAGTTCCTGGTCTTCGGCACCCGGCACCCGACCGAGCTCGGCTGGCTGCCGCGCTCGCGCGCGATCCGGCTCGGCTGGCCCTGGGTCGAGGGTCGCGACGACGACCCGTGGGACGTCGAGGCCGCCGGCGAGGCGCTCGCCTACGGCGATCCGGCGCCGCGGCCGGCGAACATCGTCAACGTGGACGAGGTCGAGCTCGAGGAGTGGCGCGGCCGGCTCTCGACGGCGCCGCTCGCGACGCGAGAGCGCTCCGTGCTCTCGGGCCTGCACTGGGAGCGGATCGCGGCGGGCCGCCGCGGCTCGGTGCCGCACAGCCACTCCGAGGAGGAGGAGGTCTTCGTGATCCTCGAGGGCGAGGCGACGCTCGAGCTCTGGCCCTCGCCGCGACGTGAGGCCGACGGCGAGTCCCGGCAGGAGACCGAGCTCCGCGCCGGCCACGTGGTCGCCCGGCCCGCGGGCACGGGGATCTCGCACTCGTTCCTCGCGGGCCCGGGCGGCGTCGCGATGCTCGTCTACGGGACGAGGCGCCCGAACGACATGTGCTGGTACCCGCGCTCGAGCAAGCTCTCCTGGCGCGGCCTCGGCGTGATCGGCCGGATCGAGACCCTCGACTACTTCGACGGCGAGCCCGACGACTGAACCGGCGGCCCCGCGTACGCCGCACGGGCTCGCGGCCGTCTGCGGCACGCCCGGCGCCGGCCCTGCGCAACGGCCGGTAGCGCAGGTTTGCGCCGTCGGCCGACGGAAACGTCGAGGGCAGATCGATGGCGCAGGCATTCCTGATCGCGAGCTCGCACCCGTTCGCCTGGCACGGCTGGCTGGCCTGGGCGATGCTGGGGGTCGGGTTCGCGTCGGCGCTCGTGATCCTGGTCGACCTGTTCGTGCTCGGCTACCGCCAGCACATGGCGATCATGAACGTCGTCCACCCGGTGACCGCGCTCTACCTCGGGCCGATCTGGGTCTGGGCCTACTTCACGCGCGGCCGCAAGAGCTCGCACAAGTGGGCCCACCACGAGGCGCAGCGGCTGCTGCGCGAGTGCGACGATCCGGCCGCGAAGGCCGAGGAGCTGCAGGAGCAGGGCGCCTCTCCCGAGCACCTGCGGCCGTGGCACGTCGGCAACGCCGTCTCCCACTGCGGTGCCGGCTGCACGCTCGGCGACATCGCCGGCGAATGGCTCGTCTTCATGTTCGCGATCGCCTGGTTCGGCACCTGGTCCGGCCACATGCTCCCGGAGGAGCTGCTGCTCGACTTCGTCTTCGCCTGGAGCCTCGGCGTCCTCTTCCAGTACCTGACGATCGCGCCGATGACCGGCGAGAAGGGCCTGAAGGGGATCTGGACGGCGATCAAGGTCGACACGGCGTCGATCGTGGCCTTCCAGCTGGGCCTGTTCGGCTGGATGGCGATCACCATGCTCCTGATCTGGCCGGACCACGGCATCCACATCGACAGCCCCGACTTCTGGTTCCAGATGCAGATCGGGATGGCGCTCGGCTTCGCCACGGCCTGGCCGGTCAACAGGTGGCTCGTCTCGCGCGGGACCAAGGAGAAGATGGACCACCGCCGCCACCTCGGCACGATGCTCGAGAGAGCTGGCGGAGCAGGCCGACCAGCCGACCCGGCACGAGCGGGCGGCCGGTCCACCCGCGGTCTCGGGCCGTCACGGCGCGTAGGCGCCGGCCGCTTCCGATCCGGACGGCTCCCGCGTAGAGTCGGTCCCATGTCGAGGGGACGAGTCCCGCTCCGGCGGATGTGACATCCGATCTGTTGCAGCGAGTCGGGGCCGCGACTGCCGGCCTGTCCGGCATTGCGTTCTTCCGCGGGATGCTGCGCGAGCTGACGGAGCAGCTCCCGTGCGCCGTCGCCTTCCTCGCGGTCGTCGACGAGGAGCGGCACGAGCGGCTTCGCGTCGCCGCCTGGCCGCCGCTCGCGGGCGGCGAGGGGGAGCTGCTCGAGGCCGCGGCCGAGCCGTCGCTGACGGAGCTGCTCGGCGACGACGTCGTCGCGAACGCGCGGCTCGTGCGGGAGCGCTTCTCGGGCGACCCGCTCTTCGCCGACCCGCGGCTCGAGAGCGCCTACGCCGTGCCGCTGACGGGAACGGACGGCGCCGGCCTCGGCCACCTGGGGGTGATCGACGCCGGCCGCGACGGCCCGCGGGCAGACCAGGCGGCGCTGCTGCGGATCCTCGCGTCCAGGGCCGCCGTCGAGATCGAGCGGCTGCGGACGGAGCGGACGCTCCGGGCGCTCGGCGAGGAGCAGGGCGCGCTGCTCCGGATCGCGACGCTCGTCGCGCAGGCGGCTCCTCCGGAGCGGCTCCTCCGCTCCGTCACGACCGAGGCCGGGCTGCTCTACGAGGGGGAGACGGCGCAGACGGTCCGCTACGGCGACGAGGAGGAGGTGCGCGTGGTGGGCTGCTGGAGCCTCGACGGCGTCCTGCGGGTCGGGCTCGGCGACCTCGTCGCGCTCGCCGACGAGCCCGCCGCGGCCGAGGTGCGCCGCACGGGCGAGGCCGCCTCGGTCGGCGGCCCCTCCGGGTACTCGATCGGGGCGCCGGTCGTCGTCGACGGGCGCCTCTGGGGCGCGATGACGGTCTCGCGCCCCGGGGAGCCGTTCCCCGAGCTGGCCGAGGAGCGGCTCGGGCACCTCGCGGAGATCTTCGCGCAGGCGATCGCGAACCTCGAGGCGCGCGAGCAGCTGGCCGCGTCACGCGCGCGGCTCGTCGAGGCCGCCGACCGCGAGCGGCGCCGGCTCGAGCGCAATCTCCACGACGGCGCCCAGCAGCGGCTCGTGTCGCTGTCGCTCGGGCTGCGGATCGCCGAGACGCGGCTGGCGCACGACCCCGAGGCGGCGGCCCTGCTCCGCGATGCCTCGGCCGAGCTCGCGGGAGCGCTCGAGGAGCTCCGCGAGCTCGCGCGCGGGATCCACCCGGCCGTGCTCTCGGATCGCGGGCTCGTGCCGGCGCTCGAGAGCCTGATCGCACGGACGCCGCTCCGGGTCGGGCTCGAGGCGACGGTCGGCGAGCGGCTCGCCGAGCCGGTCGAGGTGGCCGCCTACTACGTCGTCGCCGAGTCCCTGACGAACGTCGTCAAGTACGCGGGAGCCGACTCCGCGGCCGTGCGGCTCGTCGACGAGGACGGGCTGCTGCGGATCGAGGTCGCAGACGACGGCGTCGGCGGCGCGGACGCCGCCCGCGGCTCGGGGCTGTCCGGCCTGGCCGACCGGGTCGAGGCGCTCGGCGGCGGCCTCGAGGTCTCGAGCCCGCCCGGGGAGGGGACGCTCGTCCGGGCCGAGATCCCCTCCCGCCGCCGGACCGGCTAGCGAGCCCGCAGCCTGCCGTCGCGCCGGCCGGCACCGGCGCGCCGCGCGGGCCGGAGCTGCCGCGCGCCGGCCGCGGTTTCGGATGCCGCCGGGGCGGGGCAAGCTCAGCCAACATTCCACGCGCGGCCCCGTCGGCCCGCGGTCTTCGAATCCAAGGGGGGAAGATGAGGAAGCTGCTTGCCGCACTCGCGGCGGCTCTCGCCGCCGTCGCCGTGACGGTCTCGCCGGCCGGGGCGATCACCGGCCACTTCGTCGCCGACGACGAGCACCCGTATGTCGGCCTGATCGCCTTCTACGACTCGAGCGACGCCTTCCTCTGGCGCTGCTCCGGCTCGCTGATCACCTCGACGATCTTCCTGACGGCGGGCCACTGCACCGATCAGGACGCCGCCGAGTCGCCCGCCTACGCGCGCGTCTGGTTCCAGCAGGACGCCGGCGCCGCCTACGACCCGGCCACGCAGATCGACCCCGTGACCGGCTACCCGGACGCCTGCTTCGACGCCTCCGGCAACCCGGTCGCCTCGACGGATCTCTGCACGACGGCGCACACGCTCTACGACTACGGCTTCGACGAGTTCGCCGGCTTCCCGAACAACCACGACGTCGGGGTCGCGATCCTCGACAGCCCGATCGACCCGGGCGAGTTCGGCGCCCTCGCCGAGCCCGGCTTCCTCGACTCGCTGGCGACCCGGCGCGGGACCCAGGACACGACCTTCACCGTCTCGGGGTACGGCGTCACGCGCATCTCGCAGAACAACCCGAAGAAGACCGTGTCCTTCCGGACGCGGCTGATGGCGGAGACCGAGGTCGTCAACCTGACGAGCGCCAACAACGGCGGCTTCAACATCCAGCTCAGCTCTGCGCCTGCGCAGGGGCGGGGCGGGACGTGCTTCGGCGACTCGGGCGGCCCGATCTTCTACGGCCCCTACGCGTCGAACACGATCGTCGCCGTCAACTCGTTCGTGCTGAACGGCAACTGCCGCGGCGTCAGCTTCGCCTACCGGATCGACACGCAGGCCGTCCAGGACTGGCTCCAGAGCCTGCCCGAGGTGGCGGCGCAATGGGACGAGATCACGTTCGTCTCGCGCTGAGCGACGCCGATCGACGACGTGACGTGGCGACGAGGCCCGGAGCGACGCTCCGGGCCTCGTCCGCACGTGCCGGGCGCCGACCGGGCGGGTCATGGCGAATCGCGCGGGACGCCACTAGACTCGCCGACGACGTCTATCTCGGAGGTGCCACATGGCCACGACCGCAGCTGCCGACCGTCTCGCCGCTCTGCGCGCTTCGTTCTCGGGCGTGGTGCTCGAGGCGGGAGACGAGGGCTACGAGGAGGCGCGGCGCGTCCACAACGGCCTCGTCGACCGGCGGCCGGCGCTGATCGCGCGCTGCCGCAACACCGCCGACGTCGCCGACGCCGTCCGCTTCGCCCGCGAGCAGGGGCTGGACGTCAGCGTCCGCGGCGGCGGCCACAACGTCGCGGGCCGCTGCGTGGTCGACGGGGCGCTGATGATCGACCTGTCGCCGATGAAGGGCATCCACGTCGACCCGGCGGCGTCGACGCTCCGCGCCCAGGGCGGCGTGCTCTGGCGCGAGCTCAACCGCGAGGCGGCGGCGCACGGCCTCGCGACCACGGGCGGGGCGATCTCGACCACCGGCATCGCCGGCTACACGCTCGGCGGCGGGCTCGGCTGGCTGATGGCGAAGTACGGGCTCGGCTGCGACAACCTGCTCTCGGTCGAGCTCGTGACCGCCGACGGCCGCATCCTCGACGTGAACGAGGACAGCGACCCGGAGCTTCTCTGGGCGCTGCGCGGCGGAGGCGGCAACTTCGGCGTAGCCGCCTCGCTCGAGTACCGGCTGCACCCGGTCGCGACGGTGATCGGCGGTCTGATCGCGCACCCGTTCGAGGCTGCGGGCGAGCTGCTGCGCTTCTACCGCGACGCGGTCGCTGACGCCTCCGACGACCTCGAGGTCTTCTGCGTGCTCGGGCACGCGCCCGACGGCTCGGGGACGAAGATCGCGGCGCTGGTCGTCTTCCACACCGGCTCGCCCGAGGACGCCGAACGCGACCTGGCGCCGTTGAAGGCCTGGGGCGCGCCGCTCCTCGTCGAGGTGGGGCCGATGCCGTACCCGGTCATGAACACGCTCCTCGACGCCGGCTACCCGGCGGGCGCGCTCGGCTACTGGCTCTCGAGCTTCACGACCGGTCTCACGGACGGGTTCGTCGACACGGCCGTCGAGCGCTTCGCGCAGGTCCCGTCGACGATGAGCGCGATCCTGCTCGAGCACTTCCACGGCGCCGTCTGCCGTGTCGATCCGACCGCGACCGCGGTGCCGCACCGGGAGGAGGGCTGGAACATGCTGCTGCCCTCGACCTGGCTCGACCCGGCCGACACGGACGCGAACGTCGCCTGGACGCGCGAGACGCACGCCGCGCTCGCCGAGCACCTGACGGCGCGGCGCTGGCTCAACTACCTCGGCGACGACCAGGGCGACGACGCGATCCGGGACGCGTACGGGCCGAACTGGGAGCGGCTGGTGCAGGTGAAGCGCCGGGTCGACCCCGACAACGTCTTCCACCACAACCACAACATCGTGCCGTAGCGGCATTCGTGCGACCCTCGGCGGTCGGCCCGAGCGGCTCGAGCCCGCGTTGCGCCAGTCCGGCTCGGCACCGCGCCGGGGGCCGGACGGCGGCGCAGCTCGCCGCGACGACCTGGAAGCGGGTCTCCCGCCGCGTGTAGCGTCGGTCTCGTGCCTCGCCTGCCGCCGCCGACCGCCGGCTTCGACCCGGCTCCGCCCGCGACGCTCGCCGTCCTCGAGCGGCTCGCCGCCGCGCTCGACGAGACGCTGCCTGCGAAGGTGCTCGACCGCAACCTGCTGATCGCGACCTGGAACCTGCACCAGTTCGCCCGCGTCAACAGGCACTGGTCGACGAGCCCGGGCCAGTCGCCGAAGCGCAACCTGCAGGACGTCTGCTGCATCGCGGAGATCGTCTCGCGCTTCGACGTCGTCGCCCTCGTCGAGCTGAAGCGCAACCTGGAGGCGCTGCGGCTGCTCGCGCAGGTGCTCGGCCCCGACTGGGGCTTCGTCGTCACCGATCCGGTCGAGGGCGACCCGGGCAACGACGAGCGGCTCGGCTACCTCTTCGACCTCCGGCGCGTGCGCCCCTCCGGGCTCGCCGGCGAGCTCGTGATCCCGGACGCCGACCTGCACGAGGAGACCGCGGGCATGCGCAGCCAGTGGGCCCGCACCCCCTACGCCGTCAGCTTCCGCGCCGGCGGCGACGCCTTCACGCTCGTCAGCCTGCACATCCTCTGGGGCGACCGCGCCGAGCGACCGCACGCCGGAGCTGCGCGGCGCCGCCAAGTGGCTCGCCGCGCACGCCGAGGACCCCGACGCCTTCAACCGCAACCTGATCGCGCTCGGCGACTTCAACATCGACCGGCTCGACGATCCGAACTGGCGCGCGTTCGTCGTCGAGTACGGGCTCTCGCCGCCGGCGAAGCTGCTGGACGTGCCGCGCACCGTCGGCGAGAGCGCCGCCCGCCACTCCTTCTACGACCAGATCGCCTGGTTCACGAAGGGCGCGCGCCCCGCGCTGACACTCGGCTACCGCGACGCGGGCGCCTTCGTCTGGACCGACCACCTGCTCGAGGACGTCGGCCAGTCGGAGAAGGAGGCGCGCATCTCCGACCACTACCCGCTCTGGGCCGAGTTCGCCTTCCGTCCGGCCTGAGCGGGGAGCCGGCGGGACGTCTTCCAGCCTGCGGGTTGCGGTTCGGCTCCGCCGGGTAGCGGACCTCGACCGATATCCGAGGAGAGGAGCCCCAGCATGCAGTTCGATTCGCTCCAGGACGTGCTCGCCGAGCAGCTCGGCGACCTGCGCAGCGCCGAGCAGCAGCTGATCGAGGCGCTGCCGAAGCTGGCGAGGGCCGCGAACGCCGACGAGTTGCGCGAGGCGTTCGAGCACCACCTGAACGAGACGCGCGACCACCTGCAGCGGCTCGAGGACATCATCCCCACGGTCGGCTTCCCGGTGCCGGTGGAGGAGTGCAAGGCGATGAAGGGTCTCGTCGCCGAGGGCTCGGAGGCGATCGAGGCGACCGGCGACCCGACCGCCAAGGACGCGGCGCTGATCGCGGCCGCCCAGCGCGTCGAGCACTACGAGATCGCCGCCTACGGCACCGCCCGCACGCTCGCCGACGAGCTCGGGCTGGACGAGGCGAAGGACGCCCTCGACCAGACGCTGGACGAGGAGTCGAACGCCGACAAGCTGCTGACGAAGATCGCGACCGGCGGCATGCTCAAGGCCGGCCTCAACCGGAAGGCAGCCGAGTAGGCACGCGCCGCGGACGCGGCGCTCTTCCGAACGCACCGCCTCCGCTCCAGAATGAGAGCGGAGGCGGTGCCCGTGCTTCGTCGTCGGATCCTGCTCGTCGTCGCGGCGTTCCTGTCGGCGTCGGCGCTCCTTGCCGTCGGGATCCTGCTCTTCGGCCACTTCGGCCGGACCGAAGGCCGCATCCTCTCGTCGACGGCGCTGGTCGCGGCCGCGGGGCTCGCCGTGCTGCCGGCGGCGCTGCTGCTCGACCGCAGGCGCCTGCCGCTGCTCACGGTCGTCGTCGCGACGCTCGCCGGCGCCGCCTTCACGCTCGCGCTGGTCGCGGTCTGGTCGCCGGACGAGCCGCCGGAGGGGGTCGGGCGCGCGCTCGCGACGGCGCTCGTCTGGCTGGCGGCGACAGACCAGACCGCCTCGCTCGTTCTCCGGCGCGGCAGACGCGACCCCGCCTCGGTGCGCCGGCTCTTCGCCGCCTCGGTCGTGCTCTCGCTCGCGCTCGCGGGAGTCCTGACCGGGGTGGTCTGGACGGAGGCCGGCTCATCGCTGCTCGGCCGTCTGGTCGGCGCCGCCCTCGTGGTCGACGTGCTCGCCGTCGCGCTGCAGCCGATCCTCGCGCTCGCGCGGCCGCGGCCGGTCGCGATCGAGCTCGTGCTCCGGCTCGAGGGCGGCCGCCGCGAGGAGGTGAGGGCCGCGGCGCCCGACGTCGCGACGGCGGTCGCACGCGCGATCCGCGGGGCGGAGCGGCGCGGACAGCACGTCACGGTCGTCGAGCTCCCGCCGCCCGAGCGGGCACCGGCTGTCTACGAGGAGGGCGAGAAGGTCACCGGCGCCGCCCGGCCGTCCTCGCCGTAGAGGACGGTGCGCGCCGGCTCGGTCTCGGCCACGAGGCGGCCTCGGCGGACGACGTAGCGCCGCGGCGGGTGGAGCCGCAGCACCTCGAGCGCGCTCGGCGCGTCGAAGACGACGCAGTCGGCGGGCTTGCCCGGCTCGAGGCCGTACTCGTCCTCGAGCCCGAGCGTCCGCGCGCCGCGACGGGTCGCGCAGCGCAGCATCTCGACGATCTCGTCCCGGCCGGACATGTACGTGAAGTGGAGCGCGAGCGACGCCGCCTCGACCAGGTCCGCCTTCCCGAGGCTGTACCAGGGATCCATGATCACGTCGTTCCCGAGCGAGACGTTGACGCCGGCCGCGAGCAGCTCCTTCAGCTGCGCGAAGCCGCGCCGCTTCGGGTAGGGGTCGAGCCGCCCCTGGATCAGCGAGTTGGCGAACGGGTTGACGACGACGTTGATCCCGGCGCGGCGCAGGAAGCCGTGCAGCTTCGAGGAGTAGTACGGCTCGTAGGAGCCCATCGCCGTGCAGTGGCTCGCGGTGACGCGGCCCGAGAGGCCGTGGGCGACGGTGTCGTCGGCCATCACCTCGAGGAAGCGGCTCGCCGGGTCGTCCGTCTCGTCGCAGTGGACGTCGATCCGCCGCGAGTGCCGCTTCGCCAGCTCGAAGACGCGGTGCACCTCGCGCAGGCCGAGCTCCGAGGTCGGCTCGTAGTGCGGGATGCCGCCGACGCAGTCGACGCCGAGCCGGATCGCCTGCTCGAGCCGCTCCTCGTCGCCGTCGCGGGCGAAGATCCCGTCCTGCGGGAACGCCGTCACCTGGATCGTGCAGAGCTCCGCGAGCTCGTCGCGCACGCGGAGCAGCCCCCGCACCATCGCCTCGTTCTCGCCCGAGACGTCGGCGTGCGCGCGGATCGCGAGCGTGCCGTTCGCGACCGACCAGCGGACGATCTCGGTGGCCCGCGCGACCACGTCCTCCTCGGTCAGGCTCGGCTTCAGCTCGCCCCAGACCTCGATCCCCTCGAGCAGCGTCCCCGACTCGTTCCAGCGCGGCCGCCCGGCGGTCAGCGACGCGTCGAGGTGCAGGTGGCAGTCGACGAGCGGCGCCGTCACGAGCCTCCCCTCGCAGTCGAGCTCGCGGTCGCCGTCGGTCTCGAGCGAGGCTGCCGATCCGCGTCCAGCGGCCGTCCTCGGCGGCGAGGTCGCAGAGGCCGTCGCGGTCGAGCAGGCGCGCGTTCCGGAGCACGAGGTCCGCCATCGCGGCGAGCCTACAACGGCGCGGTTAGAGTCGGCGCGTGACGCGCTTCCGCCCGCTCGACGCGCAGGTGATCCCCCGCTTCGCCGGGATCAAGACCTTCATGCGGCTGCCGCACGTGACCGAGCTCGAGGGCGTCGAGGCGGCCGCGGTCGGGATCCCGTTCGACACCGGCACGAGCTTCCGGCCCGGCCCGCGGTTCGGGCCGGAGGCGATCCGGTCGGCCTCGGCGCTGCTGCGGCCGTACCATCCGGCCTTCGGGCTCGACCTGCTCGACGCGCTCGGGGTCGTCGACTGGGGCGACGTCCCGGTCGCGCCCGGCGACACGCCCGGCAGCCTGCGCCGGATCGAGGAGGGCCTCCAGCCGCTCGCGGCGCGCCGGCGTCTTCACGATCGGGCTCGGCGGCGACCACACGATCACCCTCGCCGAGCTGCGCGCCCACGCGCAGGTGCACGGGCCGCTCGCGCTCGTCCAGCTCGACGCCCACGCGGACACCTGGGACGAGTACTTCGGGCAGAAGGAGTTCCACGGCACGACCTTCCGCCGCGCCGCCGAGGAGGGCCTGCTCGACGCCGGGGCCTCGGTGCAGGCGGGCATGCGCGGCTCGCTCTACGACGCGGGCGACTACGCGCTCTCGACCGGGCTCGGCTTCCGGCTGATCCCGGCCGAGGAGCTGCGCGCGCTCGGGCCGGCCGGGCTCGCGCTCGAGGTGAAGGCGCGCGTCGGCGAGCGGCCGGTCTTCCTCTCCTTCGACGTCGACTTCCTCGACCCGGCCTACGCGCCCGGGACGGGCACGCCCGAGGTCGGCGGCTTCACGACCGCCGAGGCCGTCTCCTTCCTGCGCGCGCTGCGCGGGATCCGCCTCGCCGCGGCCGACGTGGTCGAGGTCTCGCCGAGCTACGACGGGCCCGGGCAGATCACCGCGCTCGCGGCGGCGAACGTCGCCTGGGAGCTGCTCGCGCTCCGGGCCGCGGCGGCCGGCTCGTGATCGCCTGCCTCTCCTTCGACGTCGACGCCGAGTCGCCGATCCTGGCGGCGGGCCGGGAGCACGCGGCCAACCTCGGCGTGATCAGCCACCAGGCCTTCGGCCCCCGCGTCGGCGTGCCGCGGATCCTCGCCCTGCTCGCCGAGTACGAGCTGCCGGCGACCTTCTTCGTCCCGGGCCTGACCGCCGACCGCCACCCCGACGCCGTCGAGGCGATCCTGGCCGCCGGGCACGAGGTCGGCCACCACTCGTACGCGCACGTCGCCCCGGTCGACCAGAGCGAGGACGAGGAGCGGCGCGACTTCGAGCGCGCGCTCGCCGCCCTCGCACGCCGCGGCGTCGAGCCCGTCGGCTACCGCTGCCCCGGCTGGGAGCCCTCCTACCGGACGCCGCGCCTCGTCGCCGAGCACGGGCTCCGCTACGACTCGAGCCTCTTCGACGACGACCGCGCCTACGTGCTCGAGACCGACGCCGGCGACCTCGTCGAGCTGCCGGTGTCCTGGGAGCTCGACGACTGGGAGCAGTACGCCTACCTGCCGCGGCCGGACGTCGGCACCGGCCTCGAGAGCCCGGCGAAGGTGCTCGACCTCTGGCGCTCGACCCTCGATGCCTACCGCCGGCACGACCTGCTCTACGTGCTCACCTGCCACCCGTTCCTGAGCGGCCGCGCCGGCCGGATCGAGACGCTGCGCGCGCTCGTCGAGCACGCCCTCGGCCACGGCGACGTCGAGTTCCTGGCCCTGCGCGACGCCGCCGCGCGGGTCGAGGGGCCGCGCCGCCGGCACGAGCGGGTCGAGGTGGACGCCGAGCTCTATCCCGGCGCCTAGCATCCGTCCGCCTCCCGCGGGAGAATCCGCCGGTCACCACCACCTACGAGGAGGCAAGCACCGTATGGCCACCGCTGAGCATGCGGCCGAGGTCCGGCTGGACGAGCACGGGATCGCGCCCGTGCCCGCCGCCGACCGGGACTCGACGCCGTGGCAGCAGTTCTGGATCTGGGCCGGCGCCAACATCGCGCCGATCAACTGGGTCCTCGGGGCGCTCGGGATCATCCTCGGGCTCAGCCTCGTCGAGACGATCGCCGTCCTCGTCGTCGGCAACCTGATCGGCTGCGCGTTCTTCGGCCTCTTCTGCGTCATCGGCCACCGCACCGGCGTCAACATGATGGTGCTGTCGCGGGCCGCGTTCGGCCGCCGCGGCGCCTACTTCCCCGCGGTCGCGCAGCTCCTGATGACGATGGGCTGGCTCGGGGTCAACACCTGGGTCGTGCTCGACCTCGTGCTCGGGATCTTCGAGCACATGGGCTACGACAACCCCGGCACCGGCACCAAGTACGCCGTCGGGATCGGGATCATGGCCGTGCAGGTCGTGATCGCGATCGTCGGCTTCTACCTGATCCAGACGTTCGAGAAGTGGACGGTCCCGGTCGCCGCGGTGATCGTCGTCCTGATGAGCGTGCTCGCGTTCCGCAAGGTCGACATCGTCTGGTCGAGCGGCACCGCGCACGGCTCCGACAAGCTGACCGCGATCACGCAGCTCCTGACCGCGATCGGGGTCGGCTGGGGGATCACGTGGCTGACCTGGTCGGCGGACTACACCCGCTTCATCAAGCCGGGCACGTCCGACCGGACCGTGTTCAGGTTCACGTCGCTGGCGATCTTCCTCCCGACCGTGTACCTCGGCTTCCTCGGCGCGGCGATCGCGAGCGGCGGCGCCGAGGCCGACCCGGCCGACCTCGTGACGGCGGCGTTCGGCGCGGCCTCGATCCCGATCCTCTTCCTGGTCATGCACGGGCCCGTCGCGACGAACATCCTCAACCTCTACTCGGCGACGCTGGCGACGCTGTCGCTCGACGTGAAGGCGGCGCGCTGGAAGGTCAGCGTCGTCGTCTCGATCGTCGGCACGGCGGCCCTGATCTGGTTCATCGAGGCCTCGAGCGTCGCCGAGCGGTTCGACCAGTGGCTCGCCTCGGTCGTGATCTGGATCTCCGCCTGGGCGGGCGTCATGTTCGTCGACTACGTCGTCGTCCGCCGCGGCACGATCGACGTCGACGCGCTCTACGCGGGGCCGAAGGAGTCGATCTACGGCGACGTCAACTGGGCGGCCGTGATCGCGATGGTCGCCGGCGTCGTGGCCGGCTGGGCCTGGGGCTTCGGCCTCAACACCTACCTGCAGGGCCCGATCGCGAAGGCCACGCACGACGTCGACATCTCCTGGCTGAGCGGCTTCGTCGTCGCCGCCGGCCTCTACTACGCGCTCCGCCCGTTCCTCGTCAAGAGCACGGAGCCGCGCGTCCAGCCGACGGGCGTCTAGCCCGACCGCGCGGCGGGAGGCGAGGCGCGCGCCTCGCCTCCCGCCGGCGTCTCGACGGCGATCGCCCGCTCGCGGCGGAAGCGCAGGATCTCGACGGCGGTCGTCTTCAGCGCGCCGCCGATCGGGATCGCCGCGACGGCGCCGATCACGCCCGCGAGCTCGCCGCCGAGCAGGACGGCGACGAGGATCCCGAGCGCGGAGAGCTCGACCGTGCGCCCGTAGACGAGCGGGACGAGCAGGTGGTTCTCGACCACCTGCTGGTAGAGGACGATGAAGCCGACGAAGAGGACGGCCTTGAACCAGCCCTCGCTCGCCCAGGTCACGAGCCCGACGATCAGCCCCGCGAGGGTGACGCCGACGAACGGCACCGGGTCGAGGACGCCGACGATCAGGCCGAGCGCGAAGGCGTAGGGGACGCCGAGCAGGAGCAGCACGATCGTCGCGCTGCCGCCGGCGATCAGGCCGAGGAAGGCGGCCCCGATCACCCAGCCGCCGACGGCGCGGTAGACGCCGTCGGAGATCCGCGCCCAGAGCTCGCGCTGGTCGGCCGGGGCCAGGTCGAGCGCGCCGTCGCGCCAGCGGCGCCCGCCGATCAGCATGAACAGCGTCAGGAAGATCACCGCGACGGTGCCGATCGCGACGGTGGCGGCGCTCTGGAGCACCGAGAGCACGGGGCCGGTCAGCCCGAGCGTGCCGCCGACGCCGCGGCTCGCGATCGAGCGCCTGGCCCGCTCGACGATGTCGAAGTCCCGCTCGAGGAAGCCGAGCGGCCCGCGGCCGCGGCTGAGCCGGTCGAGCATGTCGGGCACCTGGTTGACGAAGTCCCGCACCTCGGACACGAGCGGCGGCACGAGCACGAAGCCGATCGCCCCGAGCACGAGCAGCGCCGCGACGAACGTGACGATCGCCGCGGCCGTCCGCGGCAGCCACCGCTCGAGGAAGCCGACGACGTGGTCGAGGGCGAGCGCGAGGAAGAGCGCGATCAGCATCCAGACCAGCACCCGCCGCGTCGCCCAGGTAAACAGGATCAGCAGCACCGCGGCCGCCGCGAGGCCGATCGCGATCGCGACCCCCTTCGGGCTCCAGAAGACCGTCTCCCGGCGCGACTCCATACCCAGAGGTTCTCTCGGGCGGCAACCCCGCAAACGGGGCAAGAGACGGGGTGTCCCGGCGAGACGCGAGCGGCCCGCACCGGGCGGGCCGCTCGCAGGTGATCGCGGACGTTCGGTGGCTAGCCTGCCGCGGCCGCCGGCTCGGCGGCGTGCAGCTGCTCGCCGAAGCGGGCGCGCCGGACGAAGCGGCCGACGCCGGGCTTCGCCTTCAGCTCGCCGTTCTCGATCAGGACGTTGCCGCGCAGGAGCACGGTCTCGACCGCGCCGACGACCTCGGTGCCCTCGTAGAGGTTGTAGTCGCACTTCGTGTGGTGCGTCGAGGCCGAGATCGTGTGCCGGCGCTCCGGGTCGAAGACGACGATGTCCGCGTCGGAGCCCGCCGCGATCGTGCCCTTGCGCGGGTAGAGGCCGAACAGCTTCGCCGCGTTCGTCGAGCAGAGCTCGACCAGCCGGTTCAGCGTCAGCCGCCCCTCGTTGACGCCGAAGTGGTGCATCAGCACGAGCCGGTCCTCGAGGCCGGGGCCGCCGTTCGGGATCTTCGAGAAGTCGCCCTCCCCGAGCCGCTTCTGCTCGGCGAACGTGAACGAGCAGTGGTCGGTGCCCATCACCGAGAGGACGTCCGAGCGGATCGCCTGCCAGAGCACGTCCTGGTTGGACGCGTCCCGGAGGGGCGGCGAGAAGACGTACTTGGCGCCCTCGAAGCCGGGCTGGTCGAGCTTCGTCTCGTCGAGCAGCAGGTACTGCGGGCAGCTCTCGCCCCAGACGGCCCACCCTTGCCGGCGGCCGCGGTCGATCGCCTCGACGGCCTCCTTGCAGGTGACGTGGACGATGTAGACGGGCGCGCCGGCGAGGTGCGCCAGCTGGATCGCGCGGTTCGTCGCCTCGCCCTCGAGCTCCGGCGGGCGCGTGCGGTAGTGCCAGCCGGGGGAGAGGTTGCCGGCGGCGACGGCCTCCTTGACGAGGATGTCGATCGCGTCGCCGTTCTCGCCGTGGATCATCACGAGCGCACCGGTCTCGCGCGCGAGCCGCATCACCTTGAAGAGCGTCTCGTCGGAGACCTGGAAGACGCCCTTGTAGGCGAGGAGCAGCTTGTACGAGGTGACGCCGAGGTCGGGCAGCGTCGCCAGCTCCTCGAGCGTGCCGCCCTCCTCGAGGTCGCTGACGATGATGTGGAAGCCGTAGTCGATGTAGGTGCGGCCGTTCGCCTTCGCGTGCCACTCCTCGAGCCCCTCGGTGAACGAGCGGCCGCGGGACTGGATCGCGAAGTCGACGTGGCAGGTCGTGCCGCCGAACGCGGCCGACAGCTGGCCGGACTCGAAGTCGTCGACCGTGATCGTGCCGCCGAACGGCATCTCGAGGTGCGTGTGCGGGTCGATCGCCCCCGGCAGCACGTACTTGCCGGCCGCGTCGATCACCGTGTCCGCCTGCACGTCGAGCGACTCGCCGATCTGCACGACCCGCTCGCCCTCGACGTGGACGTCGCCGACGTAGTCGTCCGCCGCGGTGATGATGCGGCCCCCCTTGATCAGTACCGACATGCGCGCGTCGCCTCCTCGGAAGTCTCGGTTCACGGACGGAAAGGGCCGCCCGGAGGCGGCCCCGTCCGAACGCGGTCCAGCTTACGCCTACTTGCCGCCGGGCGTCACCTTGACGACGGTCGGCTTGTAACTTACCCCTTCGACGTCGACCTTGCGCCCTTCAGCAGCTTGTTCTGCCGCCCGGCCGGCGAGGTCCAGGTCCGGTCGCGCCCTTGGGAGCCTTCGACTGATCACGCCTAGCTGCTGGGCGATCTTCGCCGTCCGGTCGAAGGCCGGCCTTGTCCATGACGCCCCGATCCCCTTCGGAGTCGGGCCAGATCAGCTTGTTGATCTCGTTCATCTGCCAAGTCTGGTGTCCACGGCCGAGCGTCGGCCGTGCTTGAGCACCATGTTCGTGCACTCTGTGACGTGGCTGCGGCAGTAGATCCAGCCCTCGAACGAGGCCTCAGGAAGCTTCGCGATCGTCCGGTCGGGTCGGTCCTTGATCCAGGAACTCTCGCTGACGAAGATGTCGTCCTCGAGCATCGCCGTGCCGACGTTTCTGCATCTTGATGACGTTCAGGTCGGAGAGCTGGTAGAGCTTGCCGGTCTTCGGGTTCTTCGACTCCAGCACCTGCGCCAGCTCGTTGTAGGTCATCGCCGAGGCCGCGTCGATCTTCGCTGCAGGAACAGGTTCATGTCGAACGGCTGGTTGACGATGCGTGACGTCGCTTGTTCTTCTTCGGGTCGATGCCGTTCTTGTTCGAGCGCGGCGAAGAGCTCGGCTCGTTGCCGCAGCAGCCAGTTCGCCGACCTTCTTGCCGCGCATCTTCTCGATCGTGTCGATGCCGCTCGCTTCCAGGTCAGCTCGGTCATGCCCGAGCTTGCGAAGACCTGCGCGATCTTGACGACGATCTCGCCGCCCTTCTCGCGGGCGGCGAACAGGCTCGGCAGCCAGTCGAGCCCGACTGTCGCCTGGCCGCAGCCGACGACCTGCTCCGGGATGATGTCCGGGCCGCCGGACTCGATCTCGACGTCCAGCCCGCACCTCTTGTAGATGCCCCTGTCGTAGGCGGCGTAGTAGCCGGCGAACTGCGCCTGCGTGCACCCACTTCAGCTGCAGGGTACCTTGTCTCGCCTTGGCGCCCGCGGTCGCGCGGGCCGCGAGCCCGCCGGCGACGGCGAGTGCGATCAGTGCGAGCGCGGCCACCGCCGCGAGAGTCTTCCGCTTCATGCTTCCCCTTTCGTGGTTCCGACCTCGGTCCTCGTGCCTCGTCGGGCACCTGGGCGATTCTGCACGGCTTCGACTCGTATTACGACCCCCGCGTCTGGGCGCCCAACGGAGTGACAGCCGCTCGACGGCGGCCACTGCTGCGTAGAAGGCGATCCCGAGCACGCTCGCAACGAGGATCGCCGCCCACGCGGATGTCGAACGTCGAAGATCGCGGCCGAGTTCTTGATCTGGACGCCGAGCGCGTCATGCGAGCCTCCGAAGTACTCGCCGACGATGGCGCCGATCATGGCGAGCACGCGTCGCGATCTTCAAGGCCGAGAAGAGCAGCGGCAGCGCGGTCGGCATCCGCAGCTTCGGAAGATCGTCAGCTCGCCGGCCGCGTAGGAGCGCATCAGCTCGAGCGAGGTCGGGCGCACGCTCGTCAGCCCCCGCAGCGTGTTCACCATCACCGGGAAGAAGCAGAGCACCGCGGCGACCGCGATCTTCGAGCTGGGCGAGAGCGGGTCGAACCAGGCGTTGAAGATCGGCGCGAAGGCGATGATCGGGATCGCGTTCGCGGCGATCGCCACCGGCATCAGCGCCCTGCCGAGGCTGGCGGAAGCGGCCGACGAAGATCGCGAAGAGGATCGCCGGCGCCGGAGCCGACGACGAAGCCGCCGAGCGCCTCCTTGAAGTGTACCACCCGGCCCCCCAGAGCTCGTCCGCTGCTCCCAGCAGGCGCTCACGATCGCGGTCGGCTTGCGGCAGCAGGAACTGCTCGATGTGGAAGGCCGCGATCGCCCCCTCCCAGGCGCCGATCCCGAGCACGAACACGACGAGCGCCGGCGTCCAGAGGCCGAGCCGGCGCGCGAGCGCGCTCGCGGGGACGGGTGCGACGACGGCGCTCAGCGGACCGCCTCGTCGGCCTCGTCGGCGTCGAGTCCCTCGCCGAGCCCGCGCAGCCGCTCGCGCACCTCGGTCACGAGCTCGAAGAAGCGCGCGCTCCCGCGCGTCTCGACGCTGCGCGGCTGCGGCAGGTCGATCGGGACGTGCCCGCGATCCTGCCCGGGCGCGGGCTCATGACGACGACGCTTGGTCGAGAGGAAGACCGCCTCCGCGATCGAGTGCGTGACGAAGACGACGGTCGAGCGCGCCTGCTGCCAGATCCCGAGCAGCTCGAGGTTGAGCCGCTCGCGCGTCATCTCGTCGAGCGCGCCGAACGGCTCGTCCATCAGAAGCAGCGCCGGCTCGAACGCGAGCGCGCGCGCGATCGCGACGCGCTTCTGCATGCCGCCGGAGAGCTGCCACGGGTAGTGGTTCGGCGAACCGCGCTCAGCTCGACGAGGTCGAGCATCTCGGCGACGCGCTCCTTCCGCCGCCGCCGGTTCCAGCCGAGCAGCTCGAGCGGCAGCGCGACGTTCTTCGCGACCGTGCGCCAGTCGAAGAGGACGGAGTCCTGGAAGACCATGCCGTAGTCGCGGTCGCGGCGGGCGCCGCGGCGCCGGCTTGCCGTTGACGGTCGACCGTGCCGGCGGTCGGCGGGATCAGGTCGCCGATCACGCGCAGGAGCGTCGACTTGCCGCAGCCCGAGGGGCCGATCAGCGAGACGAACTCGCCCGGCTCGAGCGCGAGGTCGATCTCCTGCAGCGCGGTGACGTTCCCGCGCGGGAAGGTCTTCGTCACGCCCTGGATCTCGACGACGTCCTCGCCACCGTCCGGTTCGGTCATGCCACGTGCTCCGGGGCGCGGCGGACGACGATCCGCTCGGCGCCGACGACGGCGAGGAAGAAGGCGATCCCGAGCAGCGCCGCGACCAGGTTCGTCGCCCAGAGGTTCCGCGGCTCGAGCGAGTAGTACTGGTTGAAGTTGAGGATCGCGCCGCCGAGCCCGTTCTGGAGCCCCGAGGGCAGCTCGCCGATGATCGCGCCGACGACGCGAGGCGGTCGCCGCGACGCGCAGCGCCGAGAAGAGGTACGGCAGCGAGGCGGGCACGCGCAGCTTCCAGAGCACGGCTCCAGCGGGTGGCGGCGTAGGAGTCCATCAGCTCGAACGCGGTCGCGTCGGCCGAGCGGAGGCCGCGGAGGGTGTTGATCGTGACCGGGAAGAAGGTCAGGTAGGCGGCGATCACCGCGACGGCGCCCCAGCCGGCGAGCGGCCCGGGCAGCTTCGGGTTGACCCAGACGACGACCATCGGCGCGATCGCGAGGATCGGGATCGTCTGCGAGGCGACGATGTAGGGCAGGAAGCCGCGCTCGAGCAGCCGCGAGTGCACGAGCAGGACGCCGAGCGCGAACCCGACGACGCCGCCGAGCGCGAAGCCCGGCCGCGGCCTCCTTGGCCGTGTTCGAGCGCCGAGTGGAAGAGCAGGTCGACGAGCAGCGGCCCGTTCACCTGCGCGAGGCTCGAAGAGCGCGCCGACGATCCGGTGCAGGTGCGGCATCGTGATCGTCGTCGACGGGGAACGGCTTCGTCCAGCCGGTCGCGACCCAGAGCGCCCGGTAGCCCTCCTAGAGGCCCCAGATCGACGGCGACCGCGAGCAGATCGCGCAGCCGACGCGGCCGAGCGCCGCGCAGCCACGGCGCATCGCGCAGCCGGCTGCGCCTCGCCGGCGCGATCGATGCCGCATGGCCCATCGCCACTTCCTACCACACTTTCGGGTCGTACTTCGACCAGCGTCCGGCGCGAGGCCGTTAGGATCGGCGCGATGCCCCTCCAGCCCGCCCGCACCGTCGCCGAGCTGCGCGAGTTGCGCGAGCTGACCGGCGACGAGAACGGCGCCCAGCGGGTCGCCTGGACCGACACCTGGCGGCGGGCGAAGGAGTGGCTCGAGGGCACGCTCGAGGGCACGGGGGCCGCGAAGGAGGTCGACGCCGCCGGCAACGAGTGGTACACGCTCGAGGGCGACTCCGACCGGGCCGTCGTGATCGGCGGGCACATCGACTCGGTGCCGAACGGCGGCTGGCTCGACGGCTCGCTGAACGTGCTGGCCGGCGTCGAGGTGCTGCGGCGGATCGCCGAGGAGGGGCGCCCGCCGGTGACCGTGCGGCTCGTCAACTGGGCCGACGAGGAGGGCGCGCGCTTCGGCCGCTCGCTCTTCGGCTCCTCGGCCGCCTCCGGCTCGATGGCCGACCAGGCCGAGCTGCGGAAGCTGAAGGACGCGGACGGGATCGCGCTCGTCGACGCCCTCCGCGAGCACGGCGTCGAGCTCGACCGGGCGACCGACGCGCGCAGCCAGCTCGAGAGCGCGGCCGCCTACCTCGAGCTCCACATCGAGCAGGGGCCGGTGCTCGAGTCGCTCGACCTGCCTCTCGGCGTCGTCCTCGGCACCTTCGGCGTCGAGCGCCACCAGATCACCTGGCGCGGCCAGGCCGCGCACTCGGGCTCGACGCCGATGGACAAGCGGCGCGACGCGCTCGCCGGCGCCGCGAAGCTCGCCCTCCACATCCGCGAGATCGCCCGCGAGGTCGGCGGCGGCGGCGTCTGCACCTCCGGCGGCGTCACCTGCAGGCCCGGGATCGTCACCTCGGTCGTCGAGACCGCCGTGCAGCTGCTCGACCAGCGCCACCTCGACGCCGACGCGCTCGCGCGGATGCTGGCGATGGCGAAGGAGGCGTCCGAGCGCTTCGCGCAGGAGGAGGACGTCGAGGTCGAGTGGGAGCGGCTCTGGTCGATCGAGCCGATCCTCTTCGACGAGCAGCTGGTCGCGTTCGCCGACGAGGCGGTGACCGAGGTCGCCGGGGCCTCGCACAAGCTGCCGTCCGGGCCGCTGCACGACGCGGCCGAGCCGGCCCGGATCGGGATCCCGACGGTGATGCTCTTCTGCCAGAGCCTGCGCGGGCTCTCGCACACGAAGGTCGAGGACACGAGGCCGGAGCACCTGGAGCTCTCGGTGCGGGCGCTCGACGGGCTCGCCGCGAAGACGATCGCCTGGGTCGCGGGCGGCTAGGCGGGCGACTCGAGCCGCTCGAGCGGCGCCGGCTCGCCGCGCGCGCGCCGGCGCAGGGCCGCGGCCTGCTCGGCGGCGATCACGGCGACGAGGACGGCGACGAGGAGCGCGGCGAGCCAGATCGCGGGCAGCTGCGTCCCGGCCGCCCCGAGCGCGACGCACGCCAGCGCGCCGGCCAGCCGCTTCGTCGAGAGCGAGCCGGACATCCGCAGCCGGAAGAGCGCGTGCGCGAGCAGGTAGAGCGCCGGGCCCGGCCGCGATCGCGGCCGCCTCGGCCCCGGTCGGCCGCTCGCCGGGGTGGGCGATCACGAGCTCGTTGCCGACGGCGCCCGCGATCACGCCGGCGACGAGCAGCGCGTGCAGGTAGGTGTAGCCGTCCCGCGCCAGCTGCGTCCTGTTCTCGGCCAGCTCGAGCCGCCGCTCGGCGATCCGGGCGACGTAGTCGAAGTAGAGCCACCAGAACGCCGCGGTCGAGGCGAAGGCGAGGACGAACGCGGCCGAGCGCGCGGCGGTCAGCTCGAGCTCCGCGGTCGCGGCGCCCGTGAGCACGATCGACTCGCCGAGCGCGATGATCACGAACAGCTGGAACCGCTCCGCGAAGTGCGAGGTCTCGACCTGCCAGCTGCTCCCGTCGAGGCGGGGCCGCCCCGGCACGCGGTAGAGGACGAGCGGCGCCGCGTAGTCGATCGCGAGCGCCGCCAGCCAGAGCCACGTCCGGGCCGGCGGGTCGACGAGCCCGCCCGCGAGCCAGAGCGGCGCGGCCGCGGCGAACCAGGTCAGGATCGCGCCGGCGCGGCGCCGCTCGATCGTCCCGCGCTCCGCCGAGGCGAAGGTCAGGAAGACGTGCCGGCCGACCTGGATCGCGACGTAGGAGCCGGCGAAGAGCAGCCCGCGGCCGGCGAAGGCCTCGGGGATCGCGACCGCGAGCAGCAGGCTGCCGAGCATCAGCCCGATCAGGAGCAGCCGGACGACGACCGAGCCCGGGTCGAGCTCGTTCGTGACCCAGGTCGTGTAGTTCCAGGCCCACCAGACGACGAGCAGCGCGAGCAGCGCCCGCCCGGCGCCGCGCCAGGAGAGGTCGTCGAGCAGCAGGTGCGAGACCTGCGTGACCGCGAAGACGAAGACGAGGTCGTAGAAGAGCTCGAGCGCCGTCGCGCGCTGCTCGCCGCCCTCCCGGCGACGCTGGAAGCGGGCCATCGGTAACTCTTACACGAGCGAATCCGGACCGAGGAGGACGAGATGACCACCTTCACGCCCTACCTGCTCTACGAGGACTGCGCGCGCGATGCTCGACTGGCTCGCCGAGGCGTTCGGCTTCGAGGAGGTGCTCCGGATGACCGGCGAGGACGGGTCGGTCGACGCACGCCGAGATGCGGCGCGGCGGCGACTTCTTCTACATGGGCGACCCGGGCGGCGACTATCGCAACCCGCGCAACGCGGGCGTCGAGACCGCCGGCGTCTACGTCGAGCTCGACCGCGGCGACGACCTCGACGCGCTCTACGAGCGTGCGAGGGCGGCCGGCGCCGAGATCCTCGAGGAGCCCGCCGACCAGGCCTACGGCCACCGCCGCTTCTCCGTCAAGGATCCGGAGGGGCACCAGTGGTTCCTCGCCCGGCCGCTCCGCAGGGTCGCGCCCGAGGACTGGGGCGCGACCCCCGCGGAGCCCGGCTAGCCGAGGATCTCGACGCGGTCGCCGTCGGCGACCCGGTGGCCGCGGCCGACCCGCTGGCCGTCGAACCTGGCGGAGGGGCCCCAGATGCGCGCGCCGGCGCAGCGGTCGGCGAGCTCGCCGTGGATCGTCTGCGCCACGTCCACCACCGCCGCCGGCGGGCGGAGCGCGACCACCTCGCCGTCCGGCAGCGTCACCCGGATCAGGCCGGTCAGCCGCCAGACGGCCTCGCGGAAGCGGTCGAGGCTCGCGTCGTCGAGCACCGAGACCGGCACGACCTCGAGCTCCGGATGCGCGAACGCCGGCGCCTCGTCGCATTTCGTCGCCGCCACGATCGCGGGCTTGTCGATCCCGGCGGCGGCGACCTCGGCGCGGACGACCTCGAGCTCGGCCCGCGGCCGGTCGGCGGCGGCGCAGTAGACGATCGCGTCCGCGCCGCGGAGGACGCCGAGCAGCGCGCGACCGCCGCCGCGGTCGTCTGCCGCGCCCTCGATCAGGCCCGGGATCTCGACCAGCTGCACGAGCACGCCGCCGATCCGCGTCAGCGCCGGCACCGGCCGGGTCGTCGTGAAGGCGTAGTCGCCGGTCCTGATCTGCAGCGACGAGAGCGCCTGCAGGAGCGAGGACTTGCCCGCGTTCGGCGCGCCGACGAGCGCCACCTGCGCGGCGCCCTCGCGGCGGACGGCGATCGAGTCGCGGTGGACGACCTTCGCGCGCGTCCGGGTCGTCTCGAGCTGGGCGTGCACCCACTTGCGGATGTCCGCGTAGGGGCCGTTCCGGTAGTCGGGCAGCTCGGCCAGGATCGCGCGGAGCTCGCGCACGCGCTCGTTGCCGTCCTTGCCGACGAGTCGGCGTTTGATCACCTGCATCTGGGTGCGATGGGGCATGGGCATCGCGGCACTTCCTCCCTCGATCGATGGGGGAAGGCCGCGAGCCGGAGCAGCCGCAGGCGCGGCCGCGCGTTCTCGCGTCCGTTGCCCCCGCTTCCTCCGACGCTGAGCTGGAAGCGGGGAACTAGCCGTTCTGCTGGAACGTGTGCGCGAACCAGGCGTGCATCGCGGGCGGAAGGCTACTCGACGTCGCGGCGGTCGGTCAAGACGACGGCGACGACGGCGAGCACGACGGCGTAGGCGGTGAGGAAGACGGCGCCCCAGGCCGGGTGCACGAGGTCGCCGTTGTTCGAGCTGCCGATCACCGCCTGGCCCGAGGGGCCCGGCAGGTAGCGGCCGACCTTCGGCACGAGCCCGAAGATCAGGTTCTCGGCGACGAACAGGTACGCGAGCAGGCCGACGATCGCGCCGACCTGGTGGCGGACGATGCCGCCGATCGCGACGCCGAGCACGGCCCAGAGGGCGGTGACCCCGACGCTCCCGAACGCGAGCTGGGCGAGCTCGCCGCCGCTGACGACCCGGTCGACGTTCCTGCCGGCGAGGATGATCAGGCCGATCGCGAGCGCGAGCGCCTCGGCGATCGCGCCGAAGGTGAGGCCCATCAGCAGGCCGGCGAGCAGCTTCGCCGAGACGAGCAGCCCGCGGCGCGGCTCGTACAGGAGCGTCGGGCGGATCGTCCCGTAGCGGTACTCGGAGGTGACGAGCATCAGGCCGACGAGCGCCGCGAAGAGCGTCGCCGCCTCGCCCGCCGCCAGCATCTGGCGCTGGTTGTCGGCCTGCGCGATGTCGTTGCCGCCCATCAGCAGGCCGCCGAGCAGCGCGAAGAGGAGGACGAGGACGACCATCCCGAGCACGAGGCCCGCGGTCGTGCGCGTCGTCCGGATCTTCAGGAGCTCGGCCGCGAGCTGCCGCCTCACGTCTTCGCCTCCTCGGCGGTCAGCTGCAGGAAGACCTCCTCGAGCGAGGAGCCCTGGCTGCTCAGCTCGTGCAGGACGATCCCGTTCGCGGCCGCCAGCTCGCCGACGCGCTCGCTCGCCGCGCCCTGGACGAGCAGCTCGCTCGGGCCGACGGCGGTCGCGGCGATGCCCGCTCCGCCGAGCAGTCCGCGCAGCGCCTCCGCCTGCGGCGAGCGGACGCGGACGCCGCCGCCGAGCCGCGCGGTCAGCTCTGTGAGCGGCGACTCGACGACGAGCCTGCCGCGGCTGATGATCAGCACCCGGTCGACCGTCTGCGCGACCTCGGCGAGCACGTGGCTCGAGACGAGCACCGTCTTGCCCTCGGCCGCGAAGGCGCGCAGGAAGTCGCGCAGCCAGCGGACGCCCTCCGGGTCGAGCCCGTTCGCCGGCTCGTCGAGGACGAGCAGCTCCGGGTCGCCGAGCAGCGCGGCGGCGAGGCCGAGCCGCTGCCGCATCCCGAGCGAGTAGCCCTTGACCCGCCGCCCGGCGGCGCCGGAGAGCTCGACGAGGCGCAGCGCCTCGTCGACGCGGCTGTCGGCGATGCCCTCGGCGGCGGCCAGGGTGCGCAGGTGGTTCCGGCCGTTCCGGCCCGGATGGAAGTCGGTCGCCTCGAGGACGGCGCCGACGCGGAACGCCGGCCGCTCGAGCTCGCGGTAGTGGGCGCCGAAGACGGTCGTGTCGCCGCTCGTCGGGTCGGCGAGGCCGAGCAGCATCCGCAGCGTGGTCGTCTTGCCGGCGCCGTTCGGGCCGAGGAAGCCGGTGACCGTCCCGGGCTGGAGCTCGAAGGAGAGGTCGTCGACGGCGACGAGCTTGCCGAAGCGCTTGGTCAGCGAGCGTGCGGTGACGACGGGCGGCACGCGCCCTAGCCTACGTCCTCCGCGACGACGGGATTCCGGATCGTCCCGACCCCTTCGACCTCGACCTCGACGACGTCGCCGGCCGCGAGGGTGACGGGCGGCGTCCGTGCCGCCCCGACCCCCGGCGGCGTCCCGGTCAGGATCAGGTCGCCCGGCTCGAGCGTGAAGACCGACGAGACGTAGGCGACGAGCGTCGGCACGTCGAAGATCAGGTCGCGGGTGTTGCCGTCCTGGAAGACCTCGCCGTTCAGCCGCTGGACGACGCGCAGGCCGGCGGCCTCGCCGAGCTCCTCGACCGGCGCGAGCCGCGGCCCGACCGGGCAGAAGGTGTCGAATCCCTTGCCGCGCGTCCACTGCCCGTCGCCGTACTGGAGGTTGCGCGCGCTGACGTCGTTCGCGGCGATGTAGCCGGCGACGACGTCGAGCGCCCGCGCGCGCGAGAGGCGCCGGCCGGGCGCGCCGATCACGACCGCCAGCTCCGCCTCGGCGTCGACGTGGGTCGCCTCCGGCGGGATCACGATCTCGTCGCCGTCGCCGACGAGCGTGGTCGGGAACTTGGCGAAGAGCAGCGGCTCGGCGGGAGGCTCGGCGCCCTGCTCGGCGGCGTGCGCGCGGTAGTTGTGGCCGACGCAGACGATCTTCTCCGGGTGGGGCCGGCCGAAGCGCTCCAGCCAGCCCGGGATCGCGTGGCGGGTCAGCGGTCCCACCTCGAGCAGCGGCCGACCGCGTCGAGGCGGCTCGTCCGGGCGCGCGATCCGCACGTTCGTGAGCACGCCGCGACTCTAGCCGTCGCGGTCCCGCGACAGGCCTCGGTACGCGGGCGTCGGTCAGGTCCCGCGGAGCCGTCGTCCGAGCAGGACGAGGTCCTCGCGGGCCCGGTCCGGGTCGCCGCTGAGGGCGACCGTCTCGACGCCGGGCAGGGGCTGCTCGACGCGGCCGCCGAAGCAGACGCAGCGGACGCCGGCCTCGGCGGCGGCGCGGGCGACCTCCGCGGGCGCCTTGCCCTCGGCGGTCGTGGCGTCGACGCTGCCCTCGCCGGTGACGACGACGTCGGCGCCGCGGCTGCGCTCCGCGAAGCGGATCCGCTCGAGCACGAGCCTCGCGCCCGGGCGCAGCTCGGCGCCGAGCGCGGCGAAGGCGGCGCCGAGGCCGCCGGCGGCGCCCGAGCCGGGCAGCTCCGCGAACGGCCGCAGCTCGGGATCCGCCGCGAGCCGGCGCTCGAGCTCGGCGACCGCCTCCGGCGAGGCGCCCTTCTGCGGGCCGAAGAGGCGCGGCGCGTCGTCGAGCCTCGTCCGGACGTCGCAGGCGACGCGCGTCCGCACCGGCAGCTCTCGCAGCACCTCGCGCAGGCCGGCGCCGCCGTCGACGGTCGCGCTGCCGCCGAGGCCGACGAGCAGCTCGCGCGGCCGCTCGCCGAGCACGGCCCGCAGGAGCAGCCCGAGCCCGCGGGTCGAGGCGCGGAGCGGGTCGAGCTCGTCGGGCGCGAGCAGCAGCAGGCCGGCGGCCGCCGCGGAGTCGACGACGGCCGTGCCGTCGGGAAGGAGCAGCCAGCGGGCCCGCAGCGGGCGTCCGAGCGGGTCCTCCGCGTCCGCCTCGCGCCACTCGCCGCCGAGCGCCGCGTGCAGCACCTCCGCGGTGCCCTCGCCGCCGTCGGCGACCGGCAGCGCGAGCGCCTCGCCTCCCGCCCCCTCGACGAGCGCCGCCGCGGCCTCGACCGCCCCGAGCACGCCCTTGAGGCCGGCGGGCGCCGCGACGAGCCTCACCGGCTCGCGCGCCGCCCGCACGTCTCGCGCGGCTCCTGCCCGGTCACGAGCGGCAGGATATCCCGGTGCGGAAGGAGCCGGACACCTCGGGCGGCGGGGCGAGGACGCGCGCGGGGCCGGGCCTCGCGGCCGCCGGCGCGCGGCGCTGCTCGCGCTCGGGCTCGCCGCGCTCGCCCTGCGGCCGCAGCTGACCGGGGTCGGCCCGCTGCTGCCGGAGATCCAGGCCGACCTCGGCGTCTCGCACGTCGTCGCCGGCCTGCTGCCCGCGATCCCGATCGTCTGCATGGGGCTCTTCGCCCCGCCCGCCGCCTACGTCTCGGGCCTGCTCGGCGCGCGCCGCGCGGTCGCCGCCTGCCTGGCCCTGATCGCCCTGGCCGGCTTCGCCCGCGCCTTCTCGCCCGGTGCCGCGGCCGTCGTCGCGCTGACCGTCCCGATCGGGATCGGCATGGGCCTCGCCGGCGCCCTGCTCCCGGTCGCGGTCAAGGAGCGCTTCGCGGACCGCCCCGCCTTCGCGACCGGGGTCTACGCCACCGGCATCAACGTCGGCTCCGCGCTCTCGGCCGCGATCGCCGTCCCGGTCGCGGACGCGGCCGGCGGCTGGCGCGCCTCGCTCGCGGTCTTCTCGGCGCTCGCGGCCGTGCTCGTCGCCGCCTGGCTCGGCCTGACTCCCCGCGCGGCCGCCCGCGTCCCCTTCCGCCGCCCGCCGCGCGTGCCGTGGCGGAGCGGCATGGGCTGGCTGCTCGTGGTGCTCTTCGGGCTCGACTCGATGATCTTCTACGGCGTCAACTCGTGGCTCCCCGACGCCTACGTCGAGCACGGGTGGAGCGAGGCGCGCGCCGGCACCCTGCTCGCCGTCGTCCACCTGACCGCGATCCCGTTCTCGTTCGCGGTTCCCTGGCTCGCCGACCGGCGCGGGAGCCGCCGCAGCTACCTGAGCGCCTCGGCGCTCGCCTTCGGCGCCGGGACGCTCGGCTTCGTGCTCTTGCCCGGCGGCGCCTGGGCCTGGGCGGTCTGCACCGGTGCCGCCGTCGGCGCGATGTTCCCGATCATCCTGACGCTGCCGCTCGACCTCGCCCACCGGCCGGGCGACGTCGGCGCGGTCGCGGCGCTGATGCTCGCGGGCGGCTACACGCTCGCGGCGGTCGCGCCGCTCGCGCTCGGCGCCGTCCGCGACGCGACCGGCAGCTTCGCGGCGTCGCTCTGGCTGCTCGTCGCGCTCTCGGGCGCGCTGCTCGCCGTCTGCCGGCTGTTCTCGCGGGAGCGGATCGCGGCCGCCGCCGTGGAGACGCTAGGCCTCTAGCCTGCGGGCGCGCCCTCGACCGGCAGGGCCCGGTCGCGGACGGGCGCGGCGACGCGCTGGGTCAGCGCCTCGACGAGCGTCGGCGCGTCCTCGTCCCGCGGCCGGTTCGGGCAGTCGTCGGCGTGGATCGACCCGCGCACGGCGCGGAGTCCGTCGTAGTCGGCGATCCCGAGCGGCACCGTGCGGAAGCAGGCCGGGTCGCTGCACTCGCAGAGGAAGAAGGCGACGTCGTCGTCGCGCTCGAGATCGAGCTCGCGAATGCGCTCGTTGACGGCGCGGAACGCGTCGGTGGTGCTGCTCTCCATGTCGGACCCCCTGTCTCGTGCGGTTGGCGGCTCGACCGCAGGTCAGGGAATGTAGCGCGGCGAACAGGTTCTGGACACCTTCGTGTGCGCATTCCATACAAAACCCGCTCACGGCAGCAACGCGTAGGCCGGGAGCGTCAGGAAATCGACGAACTCGTCGGCGAGCGAGACCTGCTCGAAGAGCCGCGCGGCCTGCTCGACGCCGGGCCCGTCGCCGAGCGCGGCGAGCTCCTCGGCCTCGATCCGGCGCACCTCGGCGGCCTCGACGCGCCCGTGCCGCACCCACTGCCAGAGCTGCGAGCGCGAGATCTCGGCGGTCGCCGCGTCCTCCATCAGGTTGTCGATCGCGGCCGCGCCGTTGCCGTTCAGCCAGGAGGCGAGGTAGCGGATCCCGACCGAGACGTTCGTGCGGACGCCCGCCTCGGTCACCTCGCCGGGCGTCTCCGCGAAGGCGAGCAGCTGCGCCGCCGAGACCTCGACGTCGTCGCGCCGGCGGTCGAGCTGGTTCGGCCGCTCGCCGAGGACGGCGTCGAACGCCGCGGTCGCCGTCGGCACGAGGTCGGGATGCGCGACCCAGGTGCCGTCGAAGCCGTCCCGCGACTCGCGCTCCTTGTCGTCCCGCACCTTCGCCAGCGCGGTCTCGGTCACCTCGGGGTCGCGCCGGTTCGGGATGAACGCCGCCATGCCGCCCATCGCGTGAGCGCCCCGCTTGTGACAAAGCGTCACGAGCAGCTCGGTGTAGGCGCGCATGAACGGGACCGTCATCGTCACGTCGGCGCGGTCGGGCAGCACGAACTCCGGCCGGTTCCGGAACTTCTTGATCGCGCTGAAGATGTAGTCCCAGCGGCCCGCGTTCAGGCCGGCCGAGTGCTCGCGCAGCTCGTAGAGGATCTCCTCCATCTCGAAGGCGGCGAGCACGTTCTCGATCAGCACCGTCGCCCGGATCGAGCCGCGCGGGATCCCGAGCGCGTCCTGGGCGTGGCAGAAGACGTCGTTCCAGAGCCGTGCCTCGAGGTGGCTCTCGAGCTTCGGGAGGTAGAAGTAGGGGCCGAGGCCGCGCTCGAGCTGCTCGCGGGCGTTGTGGAAGACGCAGAGCCCGAAGTCGAAGAGCGAGGCCGAGACCGGCTCGCCGTCGACCTCGAGGTGCTTCTCGGGCAGGTGCCAGCCGCGCGGGCGGATCACGAGCGTCGCGATCTCGTCGTCCAGGCGGTAGCGCTTGCCGTCGTCCTGGTCGAGCGCGAGCTCGCGGCGGACGGCGTCGCGGACGTTCGCCTGGCCCCCGGCGCAGTTCTCCCAGGTCGGCGAGTTCGCGTCCTCGAAGTCGGCCATGAAGACGCGCGCGCCGGAGTTGAGGGCGTTGATCATCATCTTCCGGTCGACGGGGCCGGTGATCTCGACGCGCCGGTCCTCGAGCCCGGGCGCGGGCGGCGGCACGCGCCAGGAGCCGTCCTCGCGCACGGCGCGCGTCCCGGCGAGGAAGTCCGGGAGCTCGCCCGCGTCGAGCCGCGCCTGCCGCTCGACGCGCGCCTCGAGCAGCTCGCGCCGGCGGGCGCCGAACGCGCGCTCGAGCCCGGCGACGAAGCCGAGCGCCTCGTCGGTCAGCACCTCGGCCTTGCGGCCGTCCCTCGTCCCGCGCAGCTCGATTCCGTCACCCATGCGGCTATCGTCCTCCCGTGCCCCTCGACAGCAGGTTCCGGGACGCCGTGGCCGGGATCGTCCCGCAGGAGGCGATCATCGCAGAGCCGGCGCAGCTGCGGACCTACGAGTGCGACGCGCTGACCGGGCACCGGGCCGTGCCGGAGCTCGTGCTGCTGCCGGCCAGCGCCGCGGAGGTGCAGGCGCTCGTGACGAAGTGTCACGAGCACGGCGTGCCGTTCGTCGCCCGCGGGGCCGGCACCGGGCTCTCGGGCGGCGCCCTGCCGGTCGCGGACGGGGTCGTGATCGCGCTGCAGCGGCTGAACCGCGTGCTCGAGGTCGACACCGAGCGGGGGCTCGTGGTCGTCGAGCCGGGGGTGACGAACCTCGAGGTGACGCGCGCGGTCGCGGGAGAGGGCTTCTACTACGCGCCCGACCCGTCCAGCCAGCAGGTCTGCACGATCGGCGGCAACGTCGCCGAGAACTCGGGCGGCGCGCACTGCCTCAAGTACGGCTTCACGGTCAACCACGTGCTCGCCGCCGACGTCGTCCTCCCCGACGGCGAGCTCGTCACGCTCGCCCGCGACGACGAGGGGCCCGACCTGCTCGGCGCCTTCGTCGGCTCCGAGGGCACGCTCGGGATCGCCGTCCGGATCACCGTGCGCGTGCTGCGGGCGCCCGAGGTCGTGCGCACGCTGCTCGCCGGCTTCCCCTCGACCGACGCGGCCGGCGACGCGGTCTCGGCGGTGATCGGCAGCGGCATCCTGCCCGCCGCGATCGAGCTGATGGACGCGCTGACGATCGAGGCGGCCGAGGCGGCGGTGCAGCCGGGCTACCCGGCGGGCGCCGGCGCCGTCCTGCTCGTCGAGGTCGACGGCCCGGCGGCGCAGGTCGAGGCGGACGCGGCCGCCGTCGAGCGGATCTGCCGCGACTGCGGCGCCTTCGAGCTGCGCGTCGCGGCGGACGCCGAGGACCGGCGCCGGCTCTGGGTCGGCCGCAAGGCCGCGTTCGCGGCGATGGGGCGGCTCTCGCCGAGCTACTACGTCCAGGACGGGGTCGTGCCGCGGACGAAGCTGCCGGAGGTGCTGCGGCGGATCGCCGAGCTCGAGCGCGGCTACGGGCTGCGCGTCGGCAACGTCTTCCACGCGGGCGACGGCAACCTGCACCCGCTCGTCCTCTACGACGACCGGGTCGAGGGGCAGGCCGCCCTCGCGCAGCGGCTCGCCGAGGAGATCCTGGCGCTCTGCGTCGAGGCGGGCGGCTCGCTGACCGGCGAGCACGGCGTCGGCGTCGACAAGGCCTGCGCGATGCCGAGCCTCTTCGGGGAGCGCGACCTCGAGACGATGCTGCGGCTGCGGACCGCGTTCGACCCCGCCGGGCTCGCGAACCCGGGCAAGATCTTCCCGACCCCGCGGCTCTGCGGCGAGGTTCCGGGGCCCTACCGGCAGCATCCACTGGAGCGGGCTGGGCCTTGCCGAGCGTCTCTGAGCCCTCCAGCCTCGCCGAGGCCGCCGAGGCGATCCGCGCCGGCGGCAGCGTCTCGATCGAGCGGGACGGCGGCGAGACGCGGCTCTCGACCGCGCGGCCTCGCGCGCGTGCTCGAGCACGAGCCCGGCGACCTCACCTGCGTCGTCGAGGCGGGGATCCGGCTCTCGGAGCTGCAGGCCGCGCTCGCGCCGCACGGGCAGTTCCTCGCGCTCGACCCGCCGGGCGACCCGACGGTCGGCGCCTGCCTCGCCGGCGACCTCTCCGGGCCGAGGCGGCACCGCTACGGCGCGATGCGCGACCTCGTCCTCGGCGTCACCGTCGTGCTCGCCGACGGGACGGTCGCGAGCGCCGGCGGCAAGGTCGTCAAGAACGTCGCCGGCTACGACCTCGCCAAGCTCTTCGCCGGCTCGCGCGGCCGGCTCGGCCTCGTCGCGCGGGTCGCGCTGCGGCTCCATCCGCGGCCGGCCGCGACGGCGACCGCGGTCGTCGAGACCGACGACCCGCGTGCGACCTGGAGCGCGCTGCACCGCTCCCCGCTCGTCCCGAGCGCGGTCGACTTCCTGCCGCCGGGGCGGTTCGCGCTCCTCTTCGAGGGCGGCGAGGCCGCCGTGGCCCATCAGCTCGAGACCTGTCCCGGGGACAGTCCTCCGGACATGTCCATCTGGGACGAGATCGCGGAGACGCAGTCCCGTGGCGCCAAGACGCGGTTCGACTGGCAGGACTGCCTGCTCGCGCGGCCCGGGCCGGGGATCTGCTTCGTCGCCGGCGCGGTCGACCGCGCCTGGTCGCCGCTCGCCGAGCGCGTCCGCGAGGCCTTCGACCCCGAGGGCAGGCTCGTCTGATGGACGCGACGCTCCTCCGCGACTGCGTCCACTGCGGCTTCTGCCTGCCGACCTGCCCGACCTACCGGCTCTGGGGCGAGGAGATGGACTCGCCGCGCGGGCGCATCCACCTGATGCAGGGGCTGCTCGACGGGACGATCGAGCTGGACGCGACCGTGACGCGGCACTTCGACCGCTGCCTCGGCTGCATGGCCTGCGTCACCTCCTGTCCCTCGGGGGTGCGGTACGACCGGCTGATCGAGCTGACGCGGGAGCACGTCGAGCAGGAGACGACGCGGCCTCTCCCCGAGCGGCTGTTGCGGGCGCTCGCCTTCCTCGTCCTGCCGCGGCCGCGGCTCCTCCGGGCGACGCTGCCGTTCGCGCGCCTCGCGCCCTTCCGCGCCCTCCGCGAGCAGGCGCCGCCCTGGCGCGAGGCGGTCGCGCCGCCGCGCGAGACCCCGGCCGCCGGCGAGCGCGTCGCCCGCGCCGGCCTCCTGACCGGCTGCGTGCAGAGCGTCCTCTTCGGCGAGGTCAACCGCGCCAGCGCCCGCGTCCTCGCCGCGCACGGCTACGAGGTCGTCGCCCCCTTCGACGGCTGCTGCGGCGCGCTCGCCCTGCACGCCGGCCGCCGCCGCGCCGGCCTCGACGCCGCCCGCCGCACCGCAGAGGCGATGCGGGCCGCGGGCGCCGAGGTGATCGTCACGAACGCGGCCGGCTGCGGCTCGCACCTGAAGGACGCCGGCCTCGACCTCCCCGTCCTCGACGTCTCCGAGGCGCTCCTCGCCGGCCGGGAGCCGCAGCTCGCGCCGCTGCCGCTCCGCGTCGCCCTCCAGGATGCCTGCCATCTCCGCCACGCCCAGCGCGTCGAGTCGGAGCCCCGCGAGCTCCTGCGCCGGATCCCCGCGCTCGAGCTGCTCGAGCCCGCCGAGCAGGAGATCTGCTGCGGCAGCGCCGGCGTCTACAACCTCGTCCAGCCGCAGGCCGCCCGCGCGCTCGGCGACCGCAAGGCCGCGCTCGTCGCCGCGACCGCCCCGGACGTCTACGCGAGCGCCAACCCCGGCTGCCTCGTGCAGGTGAGCGGCGCGCTGCGCCGGAACGGGACGCCGCTGCCGGCCGTCCACCCGGTCGAGCTGCTCGACGCCGCGATCCGCGGGGTCGAAGCGCCGCGTCTCAGGCTTTAAGATCGAGGCTCGCGAACCAGGAGGTCCCATGTCGATCAGCTTCGGTGTCACCGTCCTGCCCGACCCGCCCTACACGCGCTGGCTCGAGCTGATCGAGCTCGCCGAGCAGCAGGGCTTCGAGTACGGCTGGACCTACGACTCGCCGGTGCTCTGGCAGGAGGCGTCGCCGCTGCTCACGCTCGGCGTCGCGCGCACCGAGCGGATGAAGTTCGGCCACTTCGTCACCAACCCGGGCACGCGCGAGCCGACGGTGCTGGCCGCGCTCTACGCGACGCTGCACGACATCTCCGGCGGCCGCATGGTCATGGGCATCGGCCGCGGCGACTCGGCGCGGCGGGTGATCGGCCAGCAGCCGGTCAAGATGGCCGAGTACGAGGCCGCCTGCCGGATGATCAAGGACTTCATGAACGGCCGGAAGGTCGAGTGGAACGGGAAGGAGCTGCAGCTCGAGTGGGCCGCGGGGAAGCCCGACCTGCCGATGTACCTCGCCGGCTACGGGCCGAAGGCGCTCGCCGTCGCCGGCCGCGTCTCCGACGGCGTCATCGTGCAGCTGGCCGACCCGGTGATCATCGAGTGGATCATGGCCGTCGCCCGCAAGGCCGCCGAGGAGGCGGGCCGCGACCCGGACGCGCTGCAGTGCATCGTCGGCGCGCCGAGCCACGTCTCCGACGACATCCAGGAGGGGATCGAGCAGACCCGCTGGTTCCCGGCGATGGTCTCGAACCACGTCATGGACCTGGTCGAGCGCTACGGCTTCGACTCGGAGATCCCGAGCGAGCTGACGGACTACGTCAAGCAGCGCAAGTTCTACGACTACAAGGACCACTCGCGCGTCGGCGCCGCCCACGGCGAGTTCGCGAGCGACGAGATCTGTCAGCGGTTCAGCGTCATCGGCACCGCGGAGCAGTGCGCCGACAAGCTGCGGCAGCTCGAGTCGATCGGCGTCGACCAGTTCAACATCTACCTGATGACGCACCGCCAGGAGGAGACGCTCGACGGCCTACGGGAGCGACGTGATCCCGCAGTTCTCCGGCGTCACCACCCCGTAACCCCTGGCCGCACCGGGCAGCGGGTACCCTCGACCCGGGACGAGCACCCCGGCGCCTTCTCAGGGCAGCGCCGGGGGATCCCCCGATTGCCGAACCCCCACCGCCCGGAGGTAGCCTGGCCGCATGACAGAGCACAACGGAACGATCGTCTCCGCGCGCGGGATCGCCCGCCGCTACGGCCGCGGCGACGCCGCCGTCGACGCCCTCCGCGGCGTCGACCTCGACATCGCCGCAGGCAAGCTGACCGCCGTCATGGGCCCGTCCGGCTCGGGCAAGTCGACGCTGATGCACATCCTGGCGGGGCTCGACAAGCCGACCGCGGGCACCGTCTCGATCGCCGGCGAGGAGATCACCTCGATGGGCGACAACGAGCTGACCAAGCTGCGGCGCCGCCACATCGGCTTCGTCTTCCAGTTCTTCAACCTGCTGCCGATGCTGACCGCGGAGGAGAACGTGAAGCTGCCGCTCTCCGTCGCCGGCGAGAAGGTCGACGACGCCTGGTTCGCCGACCTCGTCGGCAAGGTCGGCCTCGCCGACCGGCTCCGGCACCGGCCCGCCGAGCTCTCCGGCGGCCAGCAGCAGCGGGTCGCGATCGCGCGCTCGCTCGTCTCGCAGCCGACCGTGATCTTCGCCGACGAGCCGACCGGCAACCTCGACTCCCACACCGGCCACGAGATCCTCGAGCTGCTGCGCGCGGCGACCGCCGACCTCGGTCAGACGACCGTGATGGTCACCCACGACGCGCACGCCGCGACGATCGCCGACCGCGTCCTCTTCCTCGCCGACGGCCTGATCGTCGAGGAGCTGCCGAGGAGCTCCGCCGCCGAGATCCTGGCGGCGATGGAGCGCGTCTCCGCGACCCCGGCCACCGCGTGATCAGAGTCGCCCTCCGCGGCCTGCTCGGGCGCAAGCTCCGCGCCGCCCTGACCGCGATCGCGGTCGTGCTCGGCGTCGCGATGGTCAGCGGCACCTTCGTGCTGACCGACTCGATCGACAAGGCGTTCAACTCGATCTTCACCGACGTGCGGCAGGGCTCCGACGTCGTCGTCAGCGGCAAGTCCGCCTTCAAGCTGAGCGACCAGGGCACGACCGCGCCGTCCTTCGACGAGTCGGTGCTGCAGCAGGTGCGCGCGCTGCCCGACGTCGCCGCGGCCGAGCCCAGCGTCAGCGGCCAGGCGCAGCTGATCGGCTCCGACGGGAAGGCGATCGTCTACGGCGGCGCGCCGAACCTCGGCTTCAGCATCGCGAACGGCGACTCGCGCTTCAACCCGCTGGCGCTCGTCCAGGGCTCGTGGCCCGGCGCGAACGAGGTCGTCGTCGACAAGTCGACCGCGGGCAAGGAGCACCTGCGGCCGGGCCAGACGATCGGCGTCCAGGCCGAGGGCCCCGTGCAGCAGCTGCGGATCTCCGGGATCGTCAAGTTCGGCAGCGTCTCCACGATCGGGGGCGCCACGCTCGCCGGCTTCGACCTGCCGACCGCGCAGCGCCTCTTCGGCAAGCGCGGGAAGCTCGACGAGATCGCCGTCGCCGCCCGGCCCGGCGTCACCGACACGAAGCTCGTCGACGAGGTCGGCTCGGTGCTGCCGCCGACGGCCGAGGCCAAGTCGGCGACCCAGCAGGCCGAGTCCGACGCGGAGGACACGAACTCGTTCATCTCCTTCCTGCGCGGGTTCCTGCTCGCCTTCGGCGGGATCGCCCTCTTCGTCGGCTCCTTCGTGATCGCGAACTCGCTCTCGATCACGATCGCGCAGCGGACGCGCGAGTTCGCGACCCTGCGGACGCTCGGCGCCGCGCGCCGGCAGGTGCTCGGCTCGATCGTCGTCGAGAGCCTCGTCGTCGGCACGCTCGCGTCGGTGATCGGGCTCTTCAGCGGCTTCGCGCTCGCCAAGGGGCTGTTCCGCCTCTTCGACGCGGTCGGGTTCACGCTCCCGAACAGCGGCCTCGTCTTCGCGCCGCGCACGTTCGTCGTCGCGCTGCTCGTCGGCATCCTCGTCACGCTGGTCGCCAGCCTGCGGCCGGCGATCCGCGCGACCCGGGTCCCGCCGATCGCCGCCGCCCGCGAGGGCTCGGCGCTGCCGCCTTCGCGCTTCGCGCGCTTCCGCACGCTCGGCTCGGCCGTCCTGACGGCGCTCGGCTTCGGCGCGCTCCTCTACGGGCTCTTCGGGCCGGGCCTCGGCACGACCGGGATCCTCGTCTGGATGGGCGTCGGCGCGCTGCTGATCTTCTGCGGCGTCGCGCTCCTCGTCGGAGCGGCTCGTCCGCCCGCTCGCGGTCACGCTCGGCTGGCCGGCATCCCGGATCGGCGGCGCCGCCGGCGCGCTCGCGCGCGACAACACCCGGCGCGATCCGCGGCGGACCGCCTCGACGGCGGCCGCGCTGATGATCGGCCTCGCGCTCGTGACGCTCGTCGCGGTGCTCGCGGCCGGGATCACGAACACCTTCCGCTCGGCCGTCAACGACCTCTGGCGGAACGCCGACTACGCGGTGACGGCGCAGAACAACTTCTCGCCGATCCCGACGAGCGCGGCCGACGCGGCCGCGGACGTGCCGGGCGTCGAGGCGGTCGCGAACGTGCGCACCGGCGACGCGCTCGCGTTCGGCAAGCGCTTCTTCGCGACCGCGGTCGACCCCGCGGCGGCGCGCGTCTTCTCCGTCGACTGGTCGCAGGGCTCGAACAGCGTCCTCGGCTCGCTCGGCGACGACGGCGCCTTCGTCGACAAGGACTACGCGGGCAAGCACGACCTGACGCGTCGGCTCGCCGATCCAGCTGACGTTCGCGACCGGCGAGACGAAGCGCTTCGTCGTCCACGGCATCTTCGACCCGCCGCCCGGCGGCTCGCCGTTCGGCAGCGTGACGATCTCCGCCTCGACCTGGGACCGCTTCAACGCGAACCCGGAGAACCTCTACTCGTTCGTGATCATGCGGGGCGGCGCGAGCGACGCGAACCTGCAGGCGCTCGAGCGGCGCCTCTCCGACTTCCCGAACGCGAAGGTCTCGACCAAGCAGCAGTTCATCGACAACCAGATCAGCGGGCTCAGCTCGGTGCTGAACATCCTCTACGTGCTGCTCGCGCTCTCCGTCGTCGTCAGCCTCTTCGGGATCGTCAACACGCTCGTGCTGACCGTCTTCGAGCGGACGCGCGAGATCGGGATGCTGCGCGCGATCGGGATGACCCGCCGTCAGGTGCGGCGGATGGTGCGCCACGAGAGCGTGATCACGGCGCTGATCGGCGGCGTGCTCGGGATCGTGCTCGGGATCGTGCTCGGCGGCCTGCTCGTCGCGCGGGTCGACTTCATCGAGTTCTCGCTGCCGGTCGGCTCGCTGGTCGTCTTCGGGATCGCGGCGATCGTCGTCGGGATCATCGCCGCGATCTTCCCGGCCCGGCGCGCGTCGCGGCTGAACGTGCTCGAGGCGTTGCAGTACGAATAGGGCGGCCCTCATCGACCTGCTGCTGGGCGTCACGCCCGGCGACCTGCAGGAGCGGGAGGACGTCGACCGGATGCTGCGCCTCGCGTCCGACCTCGCCGAGCCGTTCTCGCGCGACGAGGAGCAGGCGCACTTCACCGCGTCGGCGGCGGTCGTCGACCCGGCCCGCGGTCTCGTCTGCCTCGTCGACCACGTCAAGCTCGGCCGGCGCCTGCAGCCGGGCGGCCACGTCGAGCCGGACGACGAGGGGCCGGCGCAGGCAGCGCTCCGCGAGGTGCGCGAGGAGACGGGGCTCGAGGCGCGGCTGCATCCCTCGGCGCCGCGGCCGTTCGACGTCGACGTGCACGAGTTCCCGGAGCGGGAGGGGCGGGCCGCCCACCTGCACCTCGACCTCCGCTACCTCGTCCTCGCCGAGGGCGAGCCGACCGTCGAGGGCGCGCACTGGCTCTCCTTCGACGAGGCGCTCGCCGCGACCGACGAGCCGGCGCTGCGGCGGCTGCTCGCGAAGGCGCGCGCCCGCACGGACGCCGCCGTCTAGCGGAAGCCGGGCTCGTCCGCGGGCGCGGGCGGCAGCGGGCTCGTCGGCAGGCCGGCGCGCAGCTCGGGCTCGTTGTAGCCGCCCGGTGCGACGTCGTTGCCCGTCTCCGGGTGGAAGAGCGAGGCGAGGTGCTGGATCTGCCCGCGGCCGGGGCCGAGCTCGAACTGGCCGCCGCCGTAGAGCGCGATCCCCTGCTCGGCGCAGTGGTCGTAGAAGTCGAAGAGCGCGCGCACCGAGCCGAACCGCGACGGCTTCGAGTTGAGCGTCCGCGGCGGGAACGGCAGCGACCGGACGTCGCCGACCGAGTGGACGACCGCGTCCCAGGTGACGCGGTCGCGGTGGGCGCGCAGCACCTGCTCGGTCTCGTCGGTCAGGCCCGGATCCTCGATCCATGCCTCGGGGAAGGCCTCGACGACGCGGCGGTAGAGGACGGGGTCGGGCGGGTTGTCGACCGCGGTGCCGCGGTAGGCGCCCTTCAGGTCGGCGACCTCGACGGCGTCCAGTCCGGCGAGCGTCTCGAAGAGCTCCTCCGTCCATTCCGGCGTCGGGTCGAGCTTGAAGCGCGTGCCGGGGTAGAGCGCGAGCAGCGGGCCGAGGTCGGTGGCGCGGGTCGAGACGACGAAGCGCACGGGACGGGGCTCGCGGCCGACGGCGGTCGCGAGCGACGTCCCCGCCTGGCGCAGCGCCAGGTCGAGCGCGGCGCTCTCGAGCGCCCAGCGGCGGTAGTCGCGCCAGGCTGCGGTCTCGGGCGGCTCCGGGAAGAGCTCGAGCGAGCCGACGAGCTCCGAGAAGGAGTCGAGCGTGTGCTCGCCCGCGAGCGGCAGCTCCAGCCCCCGGGCCTGGAAGGCGAGCTGCGCGTCGCCGCCGTAGGTGACGTCCTCGCCGAGCCCCTCCTCGCCGCCGCCGTGGAGGTGGACGACCGTCGTGTGGCGCGTGAAGCCGCTCGAGACGTCGAGCCGGAGGCCCTCGAGGGCGTAGCGCTCGATCCGGAGCGGCAGGCCGGCGACTGCGTCGTAGGTCGACATGGGACGACGATACTTGGACGGTGAGCTTCTGCGACGAGTTCGGCGCCGGCGGGGCGGACGGGGGCTTCGGCTTCGTCGAGGACGGCTTCATGCGCCGCTGCGGCCACGCCCTCGTCGTCGGCGGCCGCGTCTGGCTCGTCGACGCGTTCGAGCACGAGGGCCTCGAGGAGCGCGTCCGGGCCGCGGGCGAGCCGGCCGGCGTCATCCAGCTGCTCGACCGCCACGACCGCGACAACGCCGCGATCGCGGCGCGGCTCGGCGTGCCGCTGCACCTGCTCGAGGCGCCGCCGCCGTTCGTGGCGATCCCGCTCGCGACGCCGCCGCGCTGGCGGGAGGTCGCGCTCTGGTGGCCCGAGCAGCGCGTGCTCGTGCTCGCGGACGCGCTCGGCACCGCCCGCTACTTCCGCGCCGGCGACGAGCGGCTCGGCGCCAACCCGCTCCTGCGCCTCTTCCCGCCGCGCCGGCTCCGCCGCCTGCAGCCGGAGCGGATCCTCGTCGGCCACGGCGAGGGGATCCACGAGGACGCGGCCGGGGCGCTGCACGAGGCGCTCGCGACCGCGCGCCGGCGCACGCCCGCCTGGGCCTGGGGCGGCGTTCGCGCGCACCTGCTCGGCCGGCGCGCGGTCCCGTAGCGTGCCGCCGCGTGGTTCGGCGGACCGCCGACGACGCGCTGCAGCCCGGCGACCCGGAGGATCCGTGAACGTCGCCGCGTGCGAGGACGCCGACAGCGGGGGCTCGGCCGCCCGGATCGTCACGCGCGCCGACCTCGTCCGACCCGTCGTCGACCGCGCGCTCCCCGTCGCCGCCCTCCTCGGCGCCGCGTCACGGCTCCCCCGAGCCGAGTCGGGCGGCGGCCCGGCCTCGCCCCACAGCCTCTCCCGGCGTCGTCCCGCTTCTCGCGGCGCCCCGCTGCCGGAGCAGCATTACGCTGACGGCATGGCACGTCGCGCAGGCTCGGGGCTTTCGCTCTTCTGGCGGGTGTTCCTGGCGAACGCCGCCGTTCTCGTCGCCGGCATCGTCGTGCTCGCCGCGGCGCCCGTCAGCGTCAGCACCCGCGCTGCGCTGCCCGAGCTGCTCGACCTCGTCGGCGCGCTGCTGCTGATGGTCGTCGTCAACTGGCTCGTGCTGCGGCAGCTCTTCCGGCCGCTCGGGGCGCTCGCCGCGCGGATGAACGACGCCGACCTCCTCCGCGGCGGCGCGCGCGTCCCGGTCGAGGGCGCCGTCGAGCTGCGCGCGCTCCAGCACGCCTTCAACGAGATGATGGAGCGGCTCGAGACCGAGCGGCGGGTCGCCGGCACCCGGGCGCTGCGCGCGCAGGAGGACGAGCGGCAGCGGATCGCGCGCGAGCTCCACGACGAGGTCGGGCAGGCGATGACCGGCGTGCTCTTCCAGCTGAAGCGGGTGGCCGGCGACGCCCGGCCCGAGCGCCGGGAGCAGCTCGCCGAGGCGCAGGCGACCGTCCGCGCGACGCTCGAGGACGTCGGCCGGATGGCGCGCGAGCTCCGGCCCGAGGCGCTCGACCACCTCGGCCTCCCGAGCGCGCTGGCGGCGCTGACACGCTCCTTCTCGCAGCGGACGGGGATCGCCGTCCGCCGGAGCATCGAGTCGCCGCTGCCCCCGCTCGACGCGATGGCGGAGCTGGCCGTCTACCGGGTCGTCCAGGAGGGCCTGACGAACGTCGCCCGCCACAGCGGCGCCCGCGAGGTGGTGCTCTCGCTCGCCGCCGGTCGTGGCATCGGCGGAGAGGAGACGGTCGTCCTGCGGCTTGCCGACGACGGCCGCGGCTTCGACGGGGGGAGGGCGGCGGCCTGCGCGGCATCCGCGAGCGGGCCCTGATCGTCGGCGGCACCGTCGCGATCGGGCCGGCCGAGGGCGGCGGTGCCGAGATCCTCCTCGAGGTGCCGGCGGTGCACCGCTGATGCCCGTCCCGCTCGTCACCCGGATCCTCGTCGCCGACGACCATGCGATCGTCCGCCGCGGCCTGAAGCTGGTGCTCGACGCCGAGCCCGACCTCGAGGTCGTCGCCGAGGCCTCGGACGGGGCCGAGGCGGTCGAGAAGGGGCTGGCGGAAGACGTCGACCTCGCGATCCTCGACGTCAGCATGCCGGGGATGACAGGGCTCCAGGCCGCGCACGAGCTCTCGCGGCGGCGCGCCGAGCTGCGTGCTCCTGATCCTGACGATGTACGACAACGAGCAGTTCCTGTTCGAGGCGCTCCGTGCGGGCGCCTCCGGCTACGTGCTCAAGTCGGGGGCCGACGACGACATCGTCACGGCCTGCCGCGCCGCGATGCGCGGCGAGCCGTTCCTCTATCCCTCGGCGGTCGGGGTGCTGATCCGCGAGATGGTCGAGCGGGCCGACGAGGGCGAGAGCGAGTTCGACCCGCTGACCCCGCGCGAGGTCGAGGTGCTGAAGCTGATCGCCGAGGGCTACACCTCGAAGGAGATCGCGGCGCGCCTCGTCCTCGCGGTCAAGACGGTCGAGCGGCACCGGTCGAACATCCTCTCGAAGCTCGGGCTCCGCGACCGCGTCGACCTGACCCGCTACGCGATCCGGCGCGGCCTGATCGAGCCGTAGCGGCTCACGCCCCGCGCCGTTCGACTCCGGCGGGACGACCACGACGGGGCAGGGAGCCCGCCGGCAGAGCGCCGACGAGACGCTCCCGGCGAACGCCGCGCGCAGAGAGCCGCGGCCGCGCGAGCCGACGACGAGCAGCGAGGCGCCGCTCCTCGCGCGCGACCCGGCGCAGCACCGCCTCGGTCGACGCCGACCTCCGCGCGGCGCGCGTCGCCTCGATCCCGGTCGTCGCGGCGACCTGCTCGAGCACGCCCTCCGCCGCCTCGCCGGCGAGGTCGGCGAGCTGACGCGGTGGCCGTCTGGCGCCGCCGAGGCGCCGGGGATCGGCTCGACCTGGGCGACGCTGACGGCGACGAGCTCCGCGTCGAACGCCTCGGCCAGGCCCGCCGCCACCTCGAGCGCGCGGCGGCCGCCGTCGCTGTCGTCGACGCCGCAGACGATCCTCGGTGACATCGGCGTCCGCCTCACTCCGCCGCGGCTGGGAGGTCGCTCGACGACGAGCCGGCGCTCGGCGGGGTGGATCTCGACGACGGCGAGCTTCGAGATCCGCCGCCTCCTGCGCGGCAGCCAGCGATCCTCGCCGACCACCAGCAGGTCGACGGGCTCCGCCGCCTCGACCTCCTCGACGACGCCGAGCGGCCGGCCGCCGGTGTCGTCGACGAGATAGCCCTCGGGACGGGCGAGGTGCTCCTCGGCGAGCCGCTCGCAGTCGGAGTCGAGGACGGGCTCCCAGCCGGAGCCGTCGCGGACGAGCTTCACGACCTCGCTCATGCGTCTCCTCCTCTCGCGCGCCTGCGGACGACGCGGTGCAGCCACGGTGCCCGCCCGCACGGCGCGCCGCCATCGGGTCGTCCCCCCATCCCGGGCGGCGTCGCGACCCGATCGTCCGGGGGTCTCGGCCGGCCGCGAATGGGGTCTCGACCCGATGGCGGCCGGGCCTGCCGCCCGGGCACCGCTGGTTCCCGTGATGTCCCTCGCGCCTCTCGCCGTGCCATGACGATCGCCGCGGTCGTGATCTTCGGCGGCGCCCTCGCGGCGATCGGCGCTCGAGCGGCTCCACCGGACGAAGGTCGCGCTGATCGGCGCCGCGCTGATGGTGCTGCTCGGCGTCATCGACCAGCACGCGGCGGTCGAGGCCGTCGACTGGGCGACGCTGGGGCTGCTCGTCGGGATGATGGTGATCGTCGGGCTGACCGAGCGGACGGGGCTCTTCACCTACCTGGCGCTGCACGTCGCACGGATGTCGCGCGGCCGGCCGCTGCGCCTCGTCGTCCTGCTGTCGCTCGTGACTGCCGTTCTCTCGGCCTTCCTCGACAACCTGACCACCGTGCTGCTGATCGTGCCGATCACGCTGCTGCTCGCCGACCTGCTCCGGATCTCGCCGATCCCGCTCGTGCTGATCGAGGTGATCGCGTCGAACGTCGGCGGCACCGCGACGCTGATCGGCGACCCGCCGAACATCATGATCGGCTCGCACGTCGCCGAGCTCGGCTTCGTCGACTTCGTCGTCACGCTCGGACCGGTCGCCCTCGTCACGCTCGCGTTCGTGACCGGGCTCCTCTACTTCTTCTTCCGCGAACAGCTGCGGATCCCGCCGGAGCAGGCGGAGAGCGTCCGCACGCTCGACCCCGCGCGGGAGCTGCGCGGGCGGCCGCACGTGAAGCGCTCGCTCGCCGTCCTGCTCGGGACGATCGCCGCCTTCTTCCTCCACTCGACGCTGCACCTCGAGCCCGTCGTCGTCGCGCTCGTGGGCGCGACCGTGATGCTGCTCGTCGCCGCCGACGACGTGGAGAACGCGCTCGAGCGGGTCGAGTGGTCGACGATCTTCTTCTTCCTCGCGCTCTTCGTGATGGTCGGCGGGCTCGAGCAGCGCGGCGTCATCGAGGCGATCGGCGCAGACCGTGGCCGACGTCACCGGCGGCTCGGAGCGGGCGGAGGCGCTGCTGATCCTCTGGGTCGCCGCGGGCGGCTCCGCGCTCGTCGACAACATCCCCTTCACGGCGGCGATGATCCCGGTCGTCGACGAGCTGCAGACGGGCGATTTCGACGCGACCAACTGGTGGGCTCTCGCACTCGGTGCCTGCTTCGGCGGCAACGCGACGCTGATCGCGGCCGCGGCGAACGTCGCCGCCGCCGGGCTGATGGAGCGCAGCGGCCAGCACATCTCGTTCGTGCGCTTCCTGAAGGTGGGGATCCCGGCCACGCTGCTCAGCCTCGTCGTCGCGACCGCCTACATCCTCCTCTTCCAGCTCTGATGCGCGGCTTCCTCCACGACATCGAGCTGACCGCCTCCTGCGTGCCCGCCCGCGCCAGCGTCGCCGAGGCGTCGGTCGCCCTCGCCCGGTCGGAGCTGAGCGCCGTCGCGGTCGTCGACGCGCGGGAGCGGGTCGTGGGCCTCTTCACCGAGGACGAGCTGCTGCGCTCGCTCTTCCCGGCCTACCTGGAGCACCTGCACCACACCGCCGCCGCGCCCGACGACCCGGCCGTGCTGCGGCGGCGGGCCGGCGAGGCCGCCGCCGCGCCCGTCGCGGAGCAGATGCGGGAGCCGCTGACGGTCGAGCTCGACTCGAGCATGACCCACCTCGCCGAGGTCTTCCTCCACTGCGACGCCACGGCGGTCGCGGTCGTCGACGAGGGACGCTTCCGCGGGATGCTCTCGCAGACGCGCTTCGCCCGCTACGTCGTCGACGAGCTCGGCCTGCGCTAGCGGCGCGCGGCGCGGATCACGCGCCGGACCGCCTCGGCGAGCGGCGCCGGCACGTCGTCGGGGTCGTGGCCGTTGCCGCTGAAGTGCTTCCAGGCCTGCTGCGCCTTCTCGCGGCCGCCGCGCAGCCCCGCCACCGCCTCGAAGTCGGGCACGAGCTGCACCGTCCGCCGGCGTCCGGCGGCCTCGGCGATCCGCCGGTTCGAGACCCGCTCCGACTCGACCGGCTGCTTCCCCTTCGGCGCGTCGCGGTCGTGGACGACGACGTAGGGGATCCCGCACTCGTTGCAGATCCGCGCGAAGAGCGGCAGGTTGCCCTTGCCGCCGCAGTCGACGATCGCGATCGCCTCCCGGTCGGCGTCGGCGCCGAGCGCGGCGAAGACGAACGGGAACGCGAGCTTCTCGCTGCGCCCCTCGACGAGCAGCGCCGCCCGCGCCAGGAAGAGCTCCGCCCGCTCGGCGTCGAACTCGGCGAAGGCGCGGAAGCTCTCGCGGTTCGAGAGCGCGCTCGGCTGCGCGACGACCGTGCCGAGCCGCGCGTTGTGCCGGACGAGCGCCAGCTCCTCGAGCCGGTCGACGCTGAGGAAGACGGCGGCGTGGGTCGAGTAGAGCACCTGGTTGCCCGCGCCCGCCAGCCGCCGGATCTGCCGGTAGAGGTGCCGCTGCGCCTGCGGGCTCAGGTAGAGCTCCGGCTCCTCGAGCAGGACGACGAGCCCCTTGACGCGCGCCTCGCAGAGCGCCTCGATCCCGTCGACGAGCGCGGAGCCGCCGTCGGCCGCGTCGGCCCGGATCAGCCTCGCCGCCTTCGCGGCCGCGCGGCTCGAGGTCGGCGCCACGACCGGGCCGCCGCGCAGGCCCGCGGGCAGGAAGAGCGTCGGCGGCGCTCCCTCGCGGTTCAGGTTCAGCGTCGCCGGCGGGTTCGCGTCGAGGAAGATCGTGCGGCCGCCGGCGACGTCCGCCTCGAGGTGGATGCGGCCGCCGCTCCCCTGCGAGACGTCCGCGAGCGTCGGCACCGGCGCCGCCGCGTCGAGCAGCGCCCAGATCGCGCTCAGGACGGTCGACTTGCCGCTCGCCGCCTCGCCGACGAGGGCGCAGAGCGGGCCCGGGTCGAGCGAGACGTCCCGGGCCGCGCGGAAGCCGTGGATGCGGATGCGGTCGAGCAACCGCCCGGACTCCTACCCCTTGACGAGATTTCGAACGACGAAGAGCAGGTTGGCGGGCCGCTCGCCGAGCCGCCGCATCAGGTACGGGTACCAGCCGGGGCCGTACGGGGTCGCGACGAGCACGGTGTAGCCCCGGCGGACGAGGTCGAGCTGCAGCTGCGGCCGGACGCCGTAGAGGAGCTGGAACTCGAAGCGGTCGCGGTCGATCCCGTTCGCGTCGGCGTGGCGGATCGTGTGCTCGATCAGGCGCTCGTCGTGCGTCGCGACCGCCGTGTAGCCGTCGCCGGCGAGCGCGGTCTCGACGAGGCGGGCGTAGGCGGCGTCGACGTCGGCCTTGCGCGGGTGCGCGACCGACGGCGGCTCCAGGTAGGCGCCCTTGACGAGCCGCAGGTTCGGCCGAAGCGGCAGCAGCGCGGCCAGGTCGTCCTCGGTCCGGTAGAGGTACGACTGCAGCACCGTGCCGACGCGCTCGTGGCCCGCCTCCCGGAGCGCGCGGTAGATCCGCAGCGTCGCGTCGACGAACGCCGACTGCTCCATGTCGACCCGGACGAAGTTGCCGTGCGAGGCGGCGCGCTCGACCAGCCGCTCGAGGTTCGCGCGGGCGAGGCCCTCGTCGATCTCGAGGCCGAGGTGGGTCAGCTTCAGCGCCACGTTGCAGCGGAGCTCCTCGGCCGCGAGCCGGTCGAGCACCTGCTCGTAGGCGGCGACGACGCCGGCCGCCTCGCCCTCGTCCCGCACGCCCTCGCCGAGCAGTGTCGTGTTCGCCTTCAGGCCGCGCTCGTTCAGCCTCCGCAGGACGGGCACCGCGTCGTCGAGCGTCTCGCCGGCGACGAAGCGGGCGGCGCCGAGCCTGAGCCCGTGCCGGCGGACGAGCCCCTGGACGCGCGGGCTGTCGGCGGCGGCGAGGATGCCCTTCCGGAGCGTGGCGTTGACGAGGGCGGCTGCGGGCATGCGCGGCGACTCTACGGGCGCCGGCGGTCGTCCGTGCGACAGGTCGCGTCGGCGCCGCGGCCGGCGCTCGCGAGCAGCTGGCCGGGCTGCTCCTCCGAGCGGAGTGCGAAGCGGCCCGCGCGCGCCGCGCGGAGCACCGTCGTCCCGTCGGCCGCGGCGGCGACGCAGACGGTGCCCGCGGTCAGCTGCCAGTAGCGCATGAAGCGCACGCGCAGCCTGTAGCGTCCGGGCGCGTCGACGCGGCCCGCGATCCGGGTGTGGGTGAACGCGGTCAGCCTCGCCGGCGCCGGCCCCGAGAGGATCGGCGTCGGCCGGGGCAGCTCGTAGATCCGCCAGCGCGGGTCGCTGAAGACGAGCCGCAGCCCGGAGCGGCCGGAGCGGAGCAGGTCGGCCTCCTGGACGGCCGCGAGCCGGTCGAGGCCGCTCGTCGGCAGCAGCACGTAGCGGATGCCGAGGCTGCGGAGCCAGGTGCGGTAGGCGGGCGCGGGGATCGTGCGCCGGTAGAGCAGCGGGTTCTGGGCGAGGTCGAGCTGCCGGTACCAGCCGCGGGCGAGCCCGAAGCCGGCGGCGGGGAGGTAGTAGGCCTCCCAGTGCTCGGCGGTCGGCACCGACTCGACGCGGAACTGCGGGTCGGCGTGCGCGCGCAGGAACGCGAGCGCCGGCGCCCACGTGCTCCGGTCGCGGTAGGCGCTCTGGACCCGCTCGGAGGCCATCTGCACGTAGGGCAGCGCGTTGTAGAAGAACGCGGCCGAGAGCGCGAGCGCGACGAGCCAGCGCGGCCGCAGGCCGGCGATCAGCGCCGCGACGAGCATCAGCGGGAAGGCGAGCAGCTCGATCCGGGCCAGGTTGGCGCCGAGCGGCGTCGGCAGCGCGTAGGCGACGACGCTCGCACCCATCCAGAGGACGAAGAACGCGGCCAGGGCGCCGCCGCTGCGGCTCCGCAGCGCGAGCGCGCAGCCGAGCCCGCCGACCGCGAGCGCCCGCACCAGCACCCAGCTCGAGAACGGGTAGACGCCGTGGTACGGGAACAGGCGGAGCGCGCCGAGCTCGAGGCCGACGAGGACGGCGACCGCGGCGGCCATCAGGAGCGTCCGCCGGTTCGCGCGCCGGGTCAGGAAGACGGCGCCGAGGGCGAGGCAGAGCAGGACGAAGGCGAGCGGGCTGAAGCCGAGCGTCAGCGCGGCGCACGCGGCCGCGAGCGCGACGCGGCCGAGCTGGAGCGCGCGCAGCGCGCCGAGCAGCGCCGCGATCCCGAGCGCGTAGCTGTAGGTGCCGGTGAAGAGGGGGCCGGCGACGAGCACCGCGAAGACCCGCGCCGGCCACGGGCCCGCCGACGGCCACTCGGCGTGCGCGATCGCGGCGAAGAGCGCCGCCGAGACGACCGTCGCGGCGATCACGAGCGGCAGGTTGCCGACGACCGCCGCCGGCAGGTAGTAGAGGAGGCTGTAGGAGGCGAGCGGGTAGTGGCCGCCGTACCAGAGGTTGTCCCAGAGCGGGGCGCCGTCGCGCACGAGCAGCGTCCGGTAGAGGTGGGCGGGCGCGTCTGCCGTCGGCAGGTTCGCGACGGCCAGGGCGGCTGCGCAGGCGGCGGCGATCAGGGAGGCGCCGAGCGCGCCGCTCGGCGCGCGCACGGACGCCGCCGGCTGCGGCGGGTGAACGACGGTCACGGTCTGCCTTTTACCGCAGGCGTAGCATCCCGTGCTCGGGGATGCGTACACGGCGGCACCGGTTCGCGGCGGCCGCGGCCGGGACGGTGGCTGCGCTCGCCTGCAGTTGCCCCGCGGCGGCGGCGGGGCCGCGCGTCGCGGTGCTCGTCGTGCCGCCGTTCCCGCTCGAGCGCTACGCGGGCACGGGCGCCGTCGGGCTGCTCGTCCCGGGCGCGGGCTCGACGGTCACCCGGGCGGGCGCGCTCGCCGCGCTCGAGCGGGGCAAGGTGCGGAGCGCGCTCCTCGGCGGCCGTCCCGGCGGCGAGCCGCTGATCCGGCCGGCGAGCGGGCCGGCCGAGGTGACGATCTACGTCTCGCTGCCGCCGGCGGGAGCCCACCACAACGTCACGCGCTATCCGGTCGCGATCGTCGGCGGCGGCTACCGCGGCCTGCTCGTCTCGTCTGCGACGCGGATCGAGGGGCTCGTCTCGGTGGCCGACGTCGCGCCGACGGCGGTCGCGCTCGAGCGCGGCGGGACGCCGCCGATCGGCTCCGTCCCGGCGGCGGCCCCCGCGGCCGACCTGCGCCGGCTCGACGCGCCGGCTCGGCGCCGCGCACGACGCGCGCTTCGCGGCCCGGCTCGCCGTCGTCTCGGTGCTGCTCGCGGCGTTCGCCGGCGCGCTGCTCCTCCGCTCGCGCCGCTGGGCGCGCACCGGCCTGCTCGTGCCGCCGCTCGCGCTCGGCGCCGCGCTCGCGCTCTCCGGCGCGCACGAGGCGAGGCCGCCGGTCGTCGTCGCCGTCTTCGCAGGCTGCGGCGCGCTCGCCTTCGTCCTCGCCCGGCTCGGCGACGACGTCCTCGCGGCGCTCGTCGCCGCCTTCCTCGCCGCCTACCTCGGCGCGCTCGCCGCCTGGCCGTCGCTGAACGCCCTCGCCGTCCTCGGGCCGCACCCGGACGGCGGCGGCCGCTACTACGGCGTCACGAACGAGGTCGAGACGCTGCTGCTCGCGCCGACGCTGGCGGCCGCGGCCGCCGCCGGGCCGCTGCTGCCGCTCGTCGGGGCGCTCGCGCTGGCGGCGGTCGGGCTGGAGCCGCGCGGGCGCGGACGGCGGCGGGCTGCTCGTCTACGCCGTCGCCCTCGCCGTCCTCTGGGTGCGCCTCGCCCGGCCGCGCGCCGGGGCCCGCGCGCTCGTGCCGGCGGTCCTCGGCGCGGTCGCGCTCGGCTTCGCGCTCGTCGCGCTCGACCGGGCGACCGGCGGCTCGAGCCACGTGACGACGGCCGTCGGCTCGGGCGGCGGCCTCGTCGACGACGCCGTCCACCGCTGGCACGTCTCCTGGGCCGGCGCCACCTCCTCCTGGCCGGTCGCGGTCCAGTCGGCCGTCGGCCTCGCCGCCCTGGTCGTCTTCGGCGTCTCGCTGCCGCGCTCGGCCGCCGTCGGCGCCCTGCTCGCCGGGATCGCGGTCTCGCTCGCCGTCAACGACACGCCGCAGGACGTGCTCGCGTTCGGCGCCCTCACGTGCGGCCTCCTCTTCGCGTGGGAGCGGTTCCGGCCGCCGGCCCGGCGCGGCGAGCCGCTCGTCTACCGGCCGCAGCCGTGGCGCGGCCCCGGCTAGCGCTCGCGTAGACTCGCCGCGTGCGCTGGCTCGTCAGGCTCGCGGTCGCCCTCGCGATCAACGCCCTCGCCCTCTGGATCGCGAACGGCCTCTTCGGCGGCGTCCGGATCGAGGGCTGGGAGGCCTACCTGATCGGCGCGGCCGCGCTCGGGTTCGCGAACGCGGTCCTGAAGCCGGTGCTGACGATCCTGACGCTGCCGCTCGTGCTGCTCTCGCTCGGGCTCTTCCTGCTCGTGATCAACATCGCGATGGTCGCGTTCGCGGAGTGGGTGGCGCCGAACTTCACGATCGACGGCTTCTGGACGTACGTCGGCACGGTCGTCGTCGTCTGGCTCGTCAACTGGGCCGGGAACGCGTTCGTCGACCGGACCGTGCGCCGCTAGCCAGCCGCCTCGGCCCAGGCGAGCACGTCGGCGAAGCGGCGGTCCGCGAGCGCGCCGAAGAGCGGGTCGCGCGTCAGCTTCGCGCGGGTCGTCGCCGGGCTCGCGATCCCGCAGAGGAAGCGGGCGCGCTGCCGCGGCGTCCCGAGCGCCTCGGGGCTGCCGGAGGCGACCGCGGCGAGCGTCCGCGGCGTCACGAGCGTCTCGATCGGCGGCGCCGGAGCCGCTTCCGGCAGGCGCTGCGGCGTCCCCTCGAGGCAGAAGCTGCAGTGCCCGCACGGCTCGTCGCGCTCCTCGCCGAAGTAGCCGACGAGCGCGGCCACCTGGCAGCCGTCGTGCTCGACGAGCGAGAGGACGCGCCCGATCCGCTCGGTCTCGGCCCGCTCGCGCTGCCCGAAGCGCTCCGCGAGCCGGTCGGCGAGGAGGTCGAGCGGCCCCGGGTCGCCGGTGACCGTGTAGCGCTGGCGCGGCTCGGCCGCCTTCAGCTCGACGAGGCCCTGCTCCTCGAGGTAGCCGAGCGCGGCGACGATCCTGCCGCGGTCCTCGCCGAGCACGAAGGCGGCGTCGTCGGGGACGATGCTCGTCCAGACGCGTGCTGTGTTTCCGCAGTCGAGCACGCGCCGGAGGAAGTCGGCGCGAGCGGGGTCGAAGCCTGCGGCGAGCTCCTCGAGCGTGCCGCGCGTCGGCCGCAGGCTGTAGCCGGCGTAGAACGGCGTCCCCTGGCGGAGCAGCCCCTCGAGCTCGAGGTAGGTGAAGACGGTCTTGAGCACGAGCGGCCGGACGTCGAAGCGGGTCGAGAGCTCGTACTCCGAGACCGCGAACCGCTCGCCCCCGGCGTGCGAGAACACCTCGTCGAGCAGCCCGGCGAGCGCGTCCCGGCTGGGCGTGTCCCCGAAGGCGAAGTTCTCGAGCGTCGGCACGTCGTCGGGGCAGGCGAGCAGCTCGCACGTGGCCGGTGCCCCGTCGCGCCCGGCGCGGCCGATCTCCTGCGAGTACGACTCGAGGCCCTTCGGCAGGTTCAGGTGGTAGACGTAGCGGACGTCGGCCTTGTCGATGCCCATGCCGAAGGCGATCGTCGCGACGACGATGCCGCGGTCGGAGGCCGTCCACCAGTCCTGCACCGCGACCCGGTCCTCGGGGCTCATGCCGGCGTGGTAGGCGCGGGCGGGCAGGCCGGCGGCCGCGAGCAGCGCCGCGACGCGCAGCGCCGTCCGCTGCAGCGTCACGTAGACGATCGTCGAGCCGGGCGGCCGCCCGCGCAGCCGCTCGATCAGCAGCTGCTCCCGGCGGTCGCCGGCGGCGGGCGTCGTCAGCAGCGTCAGGTTGGGGCGGTAGAAGCCGGTGACGACGCTGTCCGCCTCGGCGATCCCGAAGCCGGCACGGATGTCGTCGACGACCGCGGGCGTCGCCGTCGCGGTCAGCGCCAGCACGCGCTCGGCGCCGAGCTCGCGGGCGCGGACCGCGAGCTTCAGGTAGTCGGGGCGGAAGTTGTGGCCCCACTCCGAGATGCAGTGCGCCTCGTCGACGGCGAAGAGCGCGATCCGCGCCCGCTCGAGCTGGGCGAGGAAGCGCTCGTTGACGAACCGCTCCGGCGCGACGTAGAGCAGCTTCAGGCCGCCGCTCCGCAGCCGCTCGCCGACCGCGAGCGTCTCGTCGCGGTCGAGGCTCGAGTCGAGCCGCGCGGCCGGGACGCCGCGGCCCGCCAGGAAGTCGATCTGGTCCTTCATCAGCGCGATCAGCGGCGAGACGACGACCGTGACGCCGTCGAGGAGCAGCGCCGGCAGCTGGTAGCAGAGGCTCTTGCCGCCGCCGGTCGGGAAGACCGCGAGCGCGGAGCGGCCGGCGAGCAGCGCGTCGACGACCCGCTCCTGGCCCGGCCGGAAGCCGTCGAAGCCGAACGTGTCGGCGAGCAGGTCGAGCGCGTCTGCGGCGGCGGTGTCGGTCATCGGCGCCCGGCCAGTGTGCCCGCCGCGGCGGCCGGCGCGTGTGCCGGAAGCGCGTCGAGAGCGCGACGACTCGCGCGCGGGCTCAGTCCCCGCGGCGCTCGCGCTTCGCCTGCTCCTCCATCAGCTCGAGCCGCGTGTAGTAGTCCGGGAGCTCGTTCAGGTGGGCGAGCGCGATCTTCGCCGTCAGCTGCGGGTCGTCGCCGGTGACGTCGGTGCTCGGGTCGTGGAGCCCGTGCTCGAGCTCGACCTCGAGCCCCCGCCGGAACTGCTCGACGTCGAACGGCGCCGTCGCGCCAGTCGATCCCGATCGCGGCGCCGAGCCGGCGGGCGTCGTCGCTCGAGAAGCGCCCGCGGGGCTCCTGCTCGGGCGCCGCCGCGGGCTCGGGCGCCCGGACGACGACGACCGGGCAGGGCGCGTGCTGGACGACCTGGTGGCTGACCGAGCCGAGCAGCAGCTCGCGGAAGCCGCCCAGGCCGCGCGAGCCGACGACGAGCAGCAGGGCGCCGGCGGCCAGCCGGGTCAGCACCTCGGCCGGCACGCCCGCCGCGAGCTCGACCTCCACCTCGGCGCCGCCGGCGGCCTCGACCGCCTCGACGGCCCGCCGCAGCATCGCCTCGGCCTCGGGCCGCGTCTCGGCCTCGACCGGGAGCCGCGGGGAGGCGACGCCGGCGTACGCGTGCGACCGCGCCTGCACCACGTGGACGACGCGTAGCCGGGCAGACCGCAGGCGCGCCTCCTCGACGGCGAAGGCGAGCGCCGTCTGCGCGCCCGGCGAGTCGTCGTAGCCGACCAGGATGAAGCTCGCGTCGCTCACGGGTCTCCCGCCTCCAGGGTCCCATGCCCGACCGGCCGTCCGCAAGCCCTGCGCGACGGCGGCGCGGATCGCCTCCGGCGGCGCCTTCGGGACGCGGTCGTAGGTGAGCAGGCCGTTCAGCTCGCCCTCGACGTCGGTCAGCTGCGTCCAGCAGAAGCCGGCGACGCCGCCGAGCCCTCCGAGCAGGCGCGCGACCGACTCGACGAGCGCGCCGGCCGACTCGACGCTCCTGTAGGCGAAGTCGTGCCCCCAGGTGCGGCCGGGGACGACGAGCGTGACCCCGCCGCACTCGCCGACCCAGAGCGGCAGGCCGTCCCGGCCCGCGTGCCGCGCGAGGTCGTCGCCGTAGTCGTGGACGTCGCGCAGGTCGGTGTCGTCGAGCTGCGTCCAGCCGGAGGCGTCGACGACGAGCCGCGAGGGGTCGGCCGCCCGCGTCTCGCGCACGAGCCGCCGCTGGAAGTCGGGCGGCGGCGCGCCCCAGTCCTCGTTGAAGAGGATCCAGCAGACGACGCACGGGTGGCCGCGGAGCTGCGCGACGATCTCGGCCGCCTCCGCGGCGAAGCCGGCCCGCGCCTCCTCGCTCGAGAGGTCGTGGCTCGACGGGATGTCCTGGGCGACGAGCAGGCCGAGCCGGTCGCACCACCGGTACCAGCGCGGGTCGGCGACCTTCACGTGCATGCGGGCGAGGTCGAAGCCGAGCGCCTTCGCGGCCTCGACGTCGGCGCGGATCGCCTCGTCGGTCGGCGCGGTGTAGATCCCGTCGGGCCAGAAGCCCTGGTCGAGCACGCCCCGCAGCGGTCGCGGGCTGCCGTTCAGGAGGATCCGGGCCCCGTCCCGCTCGACCGAGCGGAACGCCGTGTAGGAGCCGAGCCGGTCGCCCTCGGCGGTCTCGAGCTCGACGTCGTAGAGGACGGGCTCCTCGGGCGACCACAGTCGCGGCTCCTCGACGCGGAGCTGCGTGACGCCGGGCGCGGCGAACGAGCCCTCGGCGACCGTCGTCCCGTCGAGCGAGACGCGGGCGGCGGCCCGGGTCGGCGCGCTCGTCTCGACCCGCAGCTCGATCGTGCCGTCGACCGAGCCCTCGACCTCGAACGTCGTCACGTAGGTCTCCGGCACCGCCTCGAGCCAGACCGGCTGCCAGATCCCGGTCGTCCGCGTGTACCAGATGCCGCCGCTCCCGCGCTGCTTGCCGCGCGGCTGCCCGCCCTCCGCCGGGTCCTCGACGTCGACGACGAGCTCGTAGGGCCGTCCGGGCGCGAGCAGGCCGAGGTCGAGCGAGAAGTGCGTGTAGCCGCCGCTGTGCCCGCCGACGCGGCGGCCGTCGAGCGAGACCTCGGCGCGCCAGTCGACCGCGCCGAAGTGGAGCAGGACCCGCGAGCCCGCCCACCCGTCGGGCAGCTCGAAGCTGCGCCGGTAGCGGAGCCGCTCGTGGACCTCGCCGCCGCGACCGAGCCCCGAGAGCGGCGCCTCGAAGGTGAAGGGGACGCGGATCTCGAGCGGCGGGGCGTCCGGCTCGAGCCGGATCTCCCAGGTGCCGTTCAGGCTGCGCCAGCGGGGGCGGCTCGCGCGGGGACGTGGATGGTGCCGGTCGCGGTCGGGCGGGCCGCCGGCGGTCGTCGTCTGCACCCGCCGATCCTAGGCGCAGCCTCAGGCGGCCGCTGCGGCAGGCGCCTGCTCGAGCAGGTCGTCGAGGCCGGTGACGACGAGGTCGGCGCCCTCGCCGCGCAGCGCCGTCGCGTGGGACGGGAGCTGCTCGCGGTCGACGCCGACGGTCAGGCGGAAGCCGGCGGCCCGCGCGGCGGCGATCCCGTCCGGGCTCGTCTCGAAGACGGCGGCCTCGGCGGGCGCGACCCCGAGCGCCCGGCACGCCTGCACGTACATGTCCGGCGCCGGCCGCGGGCGCAGGTGATCCGCCCGGACGGCGTCCGCGTCGACCCAGACGTCGACGAGCGCGGCCAGGCCGGCCCGCTCGAGCACCGCGCGGGCGTGGGCGCTCGTCGTGACGACGGCGACGCCGTAGTGCGCGTCGTGCAGGAGCTCGAGGTAGCGGCGGGAGGCCTGGTAGGCCTCGATCTCGCGCGTCTCGAGCAGCCGCTGGAAGACCAGCTGCTTGTGGTTCGCGACGCCGTGCACGGTCTGCGCGTCGGGCGGGTCGCCGGGCCCGCCTTCGGGCAGGCTGATGCCGCGGCTCGCGAGGAACGTGCGGACGCCGTCGAGGCGCGAGCGGCCGTGCACGTACCGCACGTACTCCCGCTCCGGGTCGAACGGCACGAGCTCGGCCCACATGCGCCAGGTCAGGCCGCCGAGCCGGCGCAGCAGCTTGTCGAACGCCTCCCGCCACGCCTCGACGTGGACGGCCGTGCTGCCGACGAGGACGCCGTCGACGCTGAAGACGCACGCGTGCACCCCCTGCGGGAGCCCGAGCCGGCGCCGCGCCTCGGGCGACTCGAGCATCGGCTCGAGGGCGACGTCGCGCCGGCGGAAGTCGCGCGCCAGCGCCTGCAGCAGCTGTGTCGTCTGCTCGCGCTCGACCGCGAGCAGGCGGCCGCGCTCGGCGAGCTCGCCCGCGGGCAGCGCCGAGCGGGCGGCGGTCAGCGCCGCCCCGGCCGTCTCGAGCGCGGTGCGCCAGTCGGCCTGGAGGACGTCGAGCCGGACGGGAGCCGGCGGGCGTGCAGGCGCCTGCGCGCGTCGCCGTCGCCCCGTCGGGCGGACACGGTCGAGCGTGCTCACCCGGTGAGCGTGCCTCGCCCGGCGGCGACCCGCATCCGGAGAGCCCCGCGGGCCGATGCGGAGAAAGCCCTAACCACGCTCGACGGTCGGCGAGGTGCCGAGCGGCGTCCCGTCCGACGCGAGGGCGACGACGGCGAAGAAGCGGGCGTCCGTATCGACGTCCGCGCGCGTCTCGAAGCCGTCCCGCGCGACCGTCGCCACCGGCGAGAGCCGCTGCCTGTCGTCGCCGGCGAGCACGCGCCAGCGCGCCACCTCGGTGGCGCCGTTCCAGCTCGCGTAGACGGCCGTGCCGCCGCCGGCCGCGCGCGCCGCGACGGCGGGCGGCTCTGCCGGCCGGCCGCTCCAGGGCGAGCGGTAGGCGCGGTAGGAGTCGGCCCCGCCGCCTCCGAAGCGGAGGTCGAGGAGCACGGTCCCGTCGCGGTCGTACTCGGTCACGAACTCGTTCGAGCCCCAGCCGACGAGCACGTGCCCGTCCGGGAGGAGCTGCCCGTCGCCCTGGCTCGTCGAGAGGAGCGGCGGCGCGTGCGCGTAGCTGCGGACGAGCGCGGCCGTGCGCCGCTCCTCGTCGACCCGGAGGACGAGCACGCGCGACTGGGGCGCCTGGTCCGGGTGCGAGGCGGCGTTGTCGAAGAGCGAGATCGTGCCGTCGGGCTGCCGGCGTGCGTCGTGCTGCCAGGCGAAGCGTGCGGCCTCGTCGACGTCGAAGTCGCTGCGCTTGCCGCCGAGGCGCCAGAGGATCGCGCCGTCGCTGCGGCGGAGCTCGTAGACGGTCGAGGTGTGGCGGGCGGAGACGAGCAGCGCGTCGCCGTCGGGCTCGATCGAGTTGACGTGGAAGTAGTCCCACGGGTCGGCGGGATCCTTCGGCAGCGGCTGGTAGGACTCGGACGGGTCGACGTGGTCGGCGCTGTGCCACTCGAAGAGGACGCGGCCGCTCCCGATCTCGACCTCCTGGACGACGCCCTCCTTCAGCGTGCCGTGCCTGGGGCCGCCGAACGCGCTCAGGTCGCGCGGGACGTCGTGGTAGACGGTGAGGAGCGCCGTGTCCTGCGGCGTGATCAGGAACTCGTGGATGTCGCCGTGCAGGCCGTTGCCGGCGCGCACCGTGGCGATCTGCCGGTAGTGGTCGTCGGCGATCACGTAGTGCCCGTTGCCGACCCCCTTCTCGGACTGCCCGCGCCACCAGGTCAGAACGGGCCGCCCGCGGTAGCTCTGGACGCGGAAGTCGGTGACGCCCTTGGTGTCGAGCGGGTCGAACCAGACCACGCGGCCGCGGTCGTCGAGGATCAGCGGGCCGGCCTGGGCGACCTCCTTCTTCGGGGCGAGAAAGAGGTACCCGGGCGCCGTGCCGTGCGCGGCGTGAGGACGTCCACCTCGGGCGGCCGCAGGTCGGGCCGGCTGACGAAGTGCTGCGCCGGCGGCGCCTGCGTCGCGGTCGTCGCCGCGGCCGGCGGGCCCGCGCCGCCGCAGCCGGCTCCGAGCCAGGCGAGAGCCGCCGCGGCCGCGAGCCCCGCTCCCGTCCGGTTGCGCCGCCGCATGCCGGAACCCTAAAGGCGCCCCGCCGCCCGGTTCGGCAGTCCGCCGGGCGGTTGGAGAGGATCGTGCCGCGCAACGAGCGGAATACCGGCGGGCGCGGTAGCGTTTGGCGGCATGAGACGGATACCGAGGCGAAGGAGCGGGAGGAGGAGCCGCAGATGACCGAGCACGTTCGTCATGACCATCACGCCGAGCCGGCGGGCCAGGTCTCGCTCACGCGCAGCGCCGTCCGGGCGACCCTGCACTGCCTCACCGGTTGCGCGATCGGCGAGGTGCTCGGCATGGTGCTCGCCACCGCCTTCGGCTGGGGCGACGCGACCTCGATCGCGGTCGCCGTCGCGCTCGCCTTCCTGTTCGGCTACGCGCTGACGATCCGCCCGGTGCTCCGCGCCGGCCTCGGTCTCCGCCGCGCCGTCGGCGTGGCCTTCGCCTCCGACACGGTCTCGATCACGACGATGGAGATCGTCGACAACGCGTTCATCCTGATCGTCCCCGGCGCCCTGGCCGCGGGGCTCGCCGACCCGCTCTTCTGGTGGAGCCTCGCGCTCAGCCTCGTGATCGCCTTCGCGCTGACGGTGCCGGTCAACCGCTGGCTGATCGCGCGCGGTCGCGGCCACGCCGTGGTGCACGAGCTGCACGCCCACTAGCGCGGCGCTCGCCGCCGCCGAGTCGCCGCGAGCACGATCGGCAGACCGCCGCAGACCCTCTCGGTCACGACGCCCTGGCTGCGCTGCGGGGTGCCGCGCGGACGTGCATGCGCCGGCCGTCGCTGCCGTGGACGCTCAGGATCTCGACCGGCTCGTCGTCCGCCGGGCCGAACCAGTGCGGCAGGCGCGTGTCGAACTCCGCGACCTCGCCCGGCCCCATGGTCAGGTCGTGCTCGCCGAGGACGAGGCGCAGCCGCCCCGACAGCACGTAGAGCCATTCGTACCCCTCGTGGGTGCGGAGTCGTCGCGCTCGCGCTCCGGCGGGATCACGACCTTCCAGACCGAAGCGCGCGCTGCTCGCGTGCTCTACCTGATCACGTTCGTCACGTCGATCCCGCCGCTGCTGCTCTTCCAGCCGGTGCTTGACGACCCGGCGGCTACATCGCCGGTGCCGGGCACGACAACCGGATCCTGCTTCGGCGCCCTGCTGGAGCTGCTGCTGATCGTCGCGTACATCGGCACCGCGGTCGTGATCGTCCCGATCATCAGGCGGTAGAGGAGGAGCTCGCGCTCGGCTACGTGGCCGCGCGCCTGTTCGAATGCACGTTCATCCTCGTCGGGATCGTCTCCGTGCTCGGGATCGTCACGTTGCGGCAACCAGGCTGCGGGCGCGTCCGAGGGCACGGTCGCCTACACCCTCGCGGCGATCAAGGACTGGACGTTCCTGCTCGGGCCGGGCTGGGTCGTCGGCTGGGGGAACGGGCTGATCCTCGGCTACCTGATGTACCGCTCGGGCCTGGTGCCGCGACGGATGGCGTGGCTCGGCCTCGTCGGCGGGCCGCTGATCATCGTCTCCGGGACGGCCGTCATGTTCGGCGGCAACCACCCGAGCAGCGGCTCACTCGCTGCAAGGCCTCGCGACGATCCCGGAGGCCCTCTGGGAGCTCTTCCTCGGCGTCTACTGCACGGTCAAGGGCTTCCGGCCTTCGGCTCCGACCTCCGAGCCGGCCGGGCGAGCTCGCGCTGCGGCGATGCGAGATCGTCCCGGCGAGAGGTCGCACTCGCGCCGGGCCCGGGCGGATCCGCCACCACTGTGCATCGACTGAGGCCCCGGGCGAGGGGGCCTCAGTCGATGCGACGGGTCTCGTCGCCGGCAGTCGGTCGGGCGGTCGCTCAGTCAGATCAGCCGCAGCCGGTGCTCGTGCCGCAGTCTCGGCACGTGTAGCAGGTGCCCGCGCGCACCATGCGGCCGCCGCAGCGGCTGCACTCGACCGCGTCCTCCCAGCTGTTGAAGAGGGCGGTCTGGCCGGGGGTCGCCTTCTCGACCGGCGCCGCGGGCGTCTCCTCGCCGCTCGCGTAGCCGGCCGCCAGGCGGGCCCGCACCTCGGGCGAGAGGATGCCCGCCTCCTCCTGCTGCTCGACGGACAGGAACTTCTTGCCGAGCCAGCGGAAGATGTAGTCGACGATCGACTTCGCCGAGCGGATGTCGCTGTCGTTCGTGAGGCCGCTCGGCTCGAAGCGCATGTGGCTGAACTTCGAGACGTAGACCTCGAGCGGCACCCCGTACTGGAGCCCGAGCGAGACGGAGATCATCAGCGAGTTGACGAGGCCCTGCAGCGTCGTCCCGACCTTCGAGATGTCGCAGAAGACGTCGCCGGGCGTGCCGTCCTCGAACAGGCCGACGTGGATGTAGCCCTCGTACTCGCCGACGCGGAACTTGCGGCCGACCTCGATCCGGTCCTCCGGGACGCGGCGGCGCTTCGGCGCTGCGGCGGCCGCGGCGGCGGCTGCCGGCATCAGCGTCGCCTGCGCGCCGGCGTCCTTCTTGCCGGAGAGCGGCTGGGCGACCTTGCAGTTGTCGCGGTAGATCGCGATCGCCTTGACGCCGAGCTTCCACGCGTCGATCAGGAGCTGCGAGACCTCGTCGACCGTCGCCTCCTCGGGGAGGTTGACCGTCTTCGAGATCGCGCCCGAGATGAACGGCTGGATCCCGCCCATCATCTTGACGTGGCCGGAGTAGTGGATCGCCCGGTCGCCGACCGCGCAGTCGAAGACCGGGTAGTGCTCGGCCTTCACGTACGGCGCGCCGACGACGGTGTTGCGGTCGTCGACGAAGGCGACGACCTCGTCGACCTCGGTCGGCGCGTAGCCGAGCTTCTCGAGCCCGAGCCCGACCGACTTGTTCACGATCGTCAGCTCGCCGCCGCCGACGAGCTTCTTCGACTTGACGAGCGAGAAGTCGGGCTCGACGCCCGTCGTGTCGCAATCCATCATGAAGCTGATCGTCCCGGTCGGGGCCAGCACCGTCGCCTGCGCGTTGCGGAAGCCGGCGACCTCGCCGAGGTCGAGCGCGTCGTCCCACGAGCGGCGCGCCGCCGTCAGCAGGTCGGCGGGGACCGAGGAGGCGCCCTCGATGTTGCCGACCGCGGCCCGGTGCTTGGCGATCACGCCGAGCATCGCCGCCGCGTTCCGCTGGTAGCCCGCGAACGGGCCCATCCGCTTCGCGATCTCGGCCGACTTGCGGTAGGCGCGGCCGGTCATCAGCGCCGTGATCGCCGCCGCGTAGGCGCGGCCGTCGTCGGAGTCGTAGGGGAGGCCGCGCGACATCAGCATCGCGCCGAGGTTGGCGTAGCCGAGGCCGAGCTGGCGGTACGACCGCGCGTTCGCCTCGATCTCGGGCGTCGGGTAGGACGAGTAGCCGACCAGGATCTCCTGCGCGAGGAAGACGACGTCGACCGCGTGCTCGAACGCCTCGACGTCGAGCTCGCCGTCCTCGCGGCGGAACTTCATCAGGTTCAGCGAGGCGAGGTTGCAGGCCGAGTCGTCGATCGACATGTACTCCGAGCACGGGTTGGAGGCGTTGATCCGGCCCGTGTTCGGCAGCGTGTGCCAGGCGTTGATCGTCGTGTCGTACTGGACGCCCGGGTCGGCGCAGCGCCAGGCCGCCTCGGCGATCTGCCGCAGCAGCCCGCGGGCGTCGACGGTCTCGACGACGGTGCCGTCGGAGCGGGCGGTCAGGTTCCACTCGCCGCCGTCGGCGGCCGCCTGCATGAAGCCGTCGGAGACGCGCACCGAGTTGTTCGCGTTCTGGTACTGGATCGACGCCCAGTCGGGGCTGTCGAGCGTCATGTCGTAGCCGGCGGCCTCGAGGACGCGCGCCTTCTCCTCCTCCTTGGCCTTGCACCAGATGAACTCCTCGACGTCCGGGTGGTCGACGTCGAGGACGACCATCTTCGCGGCGCGCCGCGTCTTGCCGCCCGACTTGATCGTCCCGGCGGAGGCGTCGGCGCCGCGCATGAAGGAGACCGGCCCGGAGGCGTAGCCGCCCTTCGAGAGCTGCTCCTTCGAGGAGCGGAGCTTCGAGAGGTTGATGCCGGAGCCCGAGCCGCCGCGGAAGACGATCCCCTCGCGGCGGATCCAGTCGAGGATCGACTCCATCGAGTCCTCGATCGAGAGGATGAAGCAGGCCGAGCACTGCGGCTTCTCCTCGAAGCCGACGTTGAACCAGACCGGCGAGTTGAAGGCGGCGAGCTGGTTGACGAGGATCGCCTTCAGCTCGACCTCGAAGGTCTCGGCCTCCTCGTCGGAGGCGAAGTAGCCGCCGTCGCGGCCCCAGGCGCCGATCGTCGAGACGATCCGGCCGATCATCTGCTTGACCGACCGCTCGCGCTCCGGCGAGCTCATGCGCCCGCGGAAGTACTTCTGCGCGACGATGTTGGTCGCCGTCTGCGACCAGAACTTGGGGAACTCGACGTCGCGCTGGTGGAAGACCGGCTTCTCGCTCGAGCCGATCAGGGCATCGCGGATCTCCCACTCGATCTCGTCGAAGGGGTCGCGCCCGGGGATCGTGAAGTAGCGCCGGACGGCGAGGGTGGCATCCCCGTCGACGACGGTGTTGACGACCTCCTCCACGGCAGCCTGCGGCTGGGTCGCGGCCTCCACTACCTGGTCCTGCTTCGTCGCCATCTCGTCGGCCTTTCCTCTTGTGAACGCTTGTGCCTGGACGCGCAATCGGCTGATAGGCGGACCGGCCAAGTTAGAGAGGGCGTCGGACGGACACCGCGTCCCGGCCTGCAGCGCCATTTTACCGGGGCGGGCCGGGCTACTGCTGGGCGCGCCGGGACTGGACCCGGCGGGCGACGAGGCCGGCCGCGCCGGCGGCGACGAGGAGCAGCGCGAGCCCGGCGAGGACGAGCAGCGGGATCGGGACGCTGTCCGCCTGATCGGAGCCGAGCTTGTCGGTGGCGGCGTTCAGGAAGCCGTCCGTGGTCGTGCCGCCGCCCTCGTTCGGGCCCTTGGTCGTGCCGGTGCCGCCGCCGGAACCGCCGCCCGGGCCGGTGCCGCCGCCGCCGCCCGAGCCGCCGTTGCCGCCGTCGTTGCCGGGCGGGGGGATGACCGCGTTGTTGTCCTCCTTGCCCTTGTTGTCGCGGGTCGCCGAGGCGAGGGCGCGGCTGATCACGTCGTAGGCGTCGGAGTAGGCGCGGACGTCCTGCGGCAGGTGCTTGAGCGCGTCCTTGTAGCAGTGCACCTCGTACGAGTGGTCGATCCGGCCGTCGTACCAGTCGTTGATCAGCTTCTTCCAGCAGGGCGTCGCCTCGCTCGCGGACGAGGCCGCGGCCGCCGTTCCGGTCGCCACCGTCAGCGCCGCGAGCGCGAGTGCGAGCAGCGAGACGGCCCGGGCGAAGCCGGGCGGGACGCGGCGGCGGGATGTGGTCGGCGTACGCAAACGAATTCGTGGCCCACGCTCGGGTGGGCTACATCGTCGTCAGTGTCTCGGACGGCAGTGATCCTCGGGTGAGCGAGAAGTAAAGCCTCTGTTAGCAGCCCGTACACGCCGGCGTGGGCTGCGGCGGGGCCTATGGTAGCGTCGATCGCGATGCGGACTGCGGGTGAACGCGGGGCGCACGCCGTCGCGGCCGCCCGGCCCGCCGTCCTCTCGGCCACCGTCGTCCTGCTCGGCGCCGCCTGCTTCCGGGGCGGCTCGGTCGTCTGGGTCGGCCTCGCGGCGCTCCTCTACGCGCTCGGCCTCGGGCTGCCGGTGCTCGCCGGCGCCCTGCCGCGGCCGGAGCTCTCCCGCGCCGGGGCCGCCGCGCTCGCGCTGCTCGCGGCGTTCGTCGTCTGGAACGGCGCCTCGGTCGTCTGGTCGGTGCTGCCGGACCGGAGCTGGGAGTACCTGAACCTCGGGCTCGTCTACCTCGCCTTCGCGGCCGCCGGCGCCCTGGCGGCCGGTGCTGCTGCGGCCGCGCGACGCCGCCTGGGCGCTCGCCCTCGTGCTCGGCGCCGTCGTCGTCTGGGCGCTCGCCGGCAAGGTCTTCCCGGGCCTCTACGCGGACTACGAGCGGACGGCGCGGCTGCGTGCGCCGGTCGGCTACTGGAACGCGCTCGCCCTGCTCGGCGACTTCGCCCTGCCGCTCGGCCTCTGGGCCGCCTCGCGGCGCGCGCACCGGGCCTCGGCGCGGGTCGGCGGCGTCCTGCTCGTCTACGGCTGGATCGTCGCGATCCTGCTCGCCTTCTCGCGCGGCGGCGTCCTCGTCGGCGCGATCGTCGCCGTCGGCTGGCTCCTGCTCGACGCCGAGCGGCTCGAGTCGCTCGGCGCGCTCGCGCTCGCCGGCGTTCCCGCGATCGCGGTGGCCCGGTTCGCGTTCACGCTCGACGGGATCACCGCCGACGGGCAGACCGCCGCGGTGCGCGCCCACGACGGCCGGATCTTCGGCGCGGTGCTCGTCGGGGTCGGAGCCGCCGTCGCCCTCGGCTCGCTGCTGCTCGCCCGCGCCGAGCTCGGGCCGGAGCGGCGGCGGCTGCTCGGCCGCTCCGCCGCCGTCGCCGGGGTGGTCGCCGCGCTCGCGCTCGCGCTCGCCGTCGGGGTCGCGGCGCCGCGGATCTGGGACGAGCTGACCGCCCCGGGCCAGGTCGGCTCGGGCGCCGGCCGGATCGGCTCGGTCAACCCGAACCTGCGCACGACGTGGTGGCGGCAGGCGGCCCGCGGCTTCGCCGACCGGCCCGTCCTCGGCAGCGGCGCCGGCTCGTTCGAGTACACGAACCTGCGCCTGCGCGACTACAACGTCGACGTCGCGGTCGAGCCGCACGACCTGCCGCTGCAGTTCCTCAGCGAGACGGGGATCGTCGGCTTCCTGCTCGCCGCGGGGGCGGCCGCGGCCGGGCTCTGGGCGATCCGCAGGCGGCTCGGGGAGGAGGCGGCCGCCGCCCTCGCGCTCGTGCCCGTCGCCTACCTGCTGCACGGGCTGCTCGACTTCGACTGGGACTTCGTCGCCGTCACGGGGCCGGCGATGTTCGCCGGCGGGCTGCTGCTCGCGCGGCCGGGGCCGCCGCTCCGCCGGAACCTGCTCGGCGCCGCGGCCGCCGTCGCCGCGGCCGTCGCCGTCTTCGGCTCGCTGCTTCTGCCGTGGCTCTCCGACCGCTACACGATCGAGGCGATCGGAGCCGCGCCGGCCCGGACGATCTCGCTCGCGCGGACGGCCCGGTCGCTCGACCCGCTCGCGGTCGAGCCCGTCTTCCTGCAGGCGGAGGCCGAGTACGCGCGCGGCAGCGTCAGGCGCGCCTGGGAGCTCTACCTGCACGCCGTCCGCCTGCAGCCGGACAACAAGGAGACGTGGTTCCGCCTCGGCGAGTTCGAGTACCGGGCGCTCGGCTGCCCGCGGGCCGCGCTGCCGCACCTGGAGCGCTTCACCGAGCTCGACCCGCAGGGTCTGGGCGGCGACCTCTACAACCGCGCGCTGGCGGAGGTCAACTCCGGCAAGCCGCGCTGCTGAGGACCGGCCGGGCGCCGGTGAGCCCGCTGCCGGAAGCGTGAGCCCCGGCTCTCAGCCGACGCCGAGGATCAGCGCCAGGTGGGCGCCCATCAGCTCGGACTTGCGGAGGCCGTCGAGCGGTCCGACGACCTTCAGCTTCAGGTCGGCTCGCGAGCCGGCGCGCCTCGGGGCCGAAGCCGGCCCGGTACATGACGACGCTCGTCGCGTAGTCGTGCCGCGGCGCGTTGCCGGTGCCGGCGATCACGTAGCCGAAGCGGTGCAGCCTCGCCGCCCCGGCGGCGGCGGCGCCCGTGCGGCCGTTGCCGTTCAGGACGAGCACGCCGGTCTGCGAGCGGGTGAGCGTCGGCGCGGCGGCCTTCTTCGCCTTCTTCGCCGGCGGCGCGGGCTTCGGCGCGGGCTGGAACGCGCGTGCCTCCGCCTGCTTGCGCACCTCGTGCGCGAGCGGCTTCGCGAGCACGACGAAGCCGGCGCCGACGAGCGCGACCAGCTCGACCGCCGCGATCAGGCTCGCGACGATCGTCGCCCGCCGCCAGGGACGGATGAGCGCGTCGGGTGCGGCGACAGGGGCGTCCACGGCTCGCGGTCTTCGCCGGTCGCGCCGCGCCTCCTTCTACAGTTGGCGCGTGCGGCGGCTCGCCCACCCCTTCTGGACGATCGTCTGGATCCGGGCCGCCTTCTGGGCCGGCACCGCGCTGACGCTCGTCTGGGCGCCGCTCCCGGCCTCGGCGCTCCCGCCGGTCGGGGTCGGCTCCGGCTGGGGCGACCTCCTCTTCCGCACCTTCGAGCAGTGGGACGCCGACTGGTTCCTGCGGATCGCCCGCGACGGCTACGCGACCGACTCGGCGGCCTTCTTCCCGCTCTACCCGGCGCTCGTGCACGGGCTCGCGTGGGTCGTCCGGCTCGGAGCTCGTCGCGGGCACGCTGCTCTCGCTCGCCTCCGCAGGCGCGGCCGCCTGGGCGCTGCACGAGCTCGCCCGGCCGCTGCTCGGCCGCGGCGGCGCCCGCGACGCCGTCCTCTGCCTGGCGCTCTTCCCGACCGCCTTCGTCTTCACGGCCGTCTACTCGGACGGGCTCTTCCTGGCGCTCTCGACCGCCTCCTTCCTCGCCGCCGTGCGCGGGCGCAGCTGGACGAGCGGCGTCCTCGGCGGCCTCGCCGTCGGCACGCGCCTGATCGGGATCGCCCTCCTGCCGGCGCTCGCGCTCCTGCTCTACCGGCGGGGCCGGCTCCGGGCGACGCTGCCGCTGCTGCTCCTGCCGGCCGCGGTCGGCCTCACCTCGCTCTACCTCCGGCACGCGGTCGGCGACTGGCTCGCCTGGCGGCACGCGCAGGGCGCCTGGGAGCGGCAGGCGGGCGCGCTCGGGCCCCTGACCGGGCTCTGGTGGGCGATCGAGGCGGGCGGCCACGGCGCGCGCGAGCTCGTCTTCCACCTGCCCTCGGGGCTCGCCTACGGCCAGGCCGAGCAGGTCGAGCTCTGGAACGCGCTCTCGCTGCTCCTGCTCGCCGTTCTCGTCTGGCTGACCTGGGTCGCCTGGCGGCGGCTCGGCCCCGCGTTCGGCCTCTACTCGGCGTCGACCCTCGTCGTCGTGCTCTGGGCGCCCTCGAAGGGGTTCCCGCTCGTCTCGCTGCCGCGGTTCGCGCTCGACGACTTCCCGGTCGTGCTCGCGCTGGCGGCGCTCGTGCAGGAGCGTCCCCGGCTGCGGACGGGGCTGCTCGTCGCGCTCGGCGCGCTCAGCGCCGCCGCCGGGGTCGCCTTCTCGCGGGCTACCTGGATCGCGTAGCGGCCGTCCACTCCCAGGTCCGGCGGAGGCCCTCCTCCAGCGAGACCTCGGGGCGCCAGCCGAGCTCGCGCGCGGCGCGCGAGGCGTCGAGCACCGAGCGGCGGGCGTCCCCGAGCCGCGCCTCCTCGTGGCGCGGCGGCTCCTCGACGCCGGAGACGCGGCGGCAGAGCTCGTGCAGCCGCCCGACGGAGGTCTCCTCGCCGGTGCCGACGTTGAAGACGCCGCCGTCGTGGCCCGCCGCCGCGAGCAGCGCGCGGACGACGTCGTCGACGTGCACGAAGTCGCGCGTCTGCTCCCCGTCGCCGAAGATCGCGGTCGCCTCGCCCGCCGCCATCCGCTCGAGGAAGATCGCGACGACGCCGCCCTCGAGGCCCGAGTCCTGCCGCGGGCCGAAGACGTTCGCGAAGCGGAGGACGACGTGCCGCGTCCCGTGGATGCGGTTCCAGCCGCCCAGGTACTCCTCGCCGGCGAGCTTCGCGATCCCGTAGGGGGAGACCGGCCGGCGCGGCGTCTCCTCGTCGGCGGGCCGCTCGACGTCGCCGTAGATCGCGCCGCCCGTCGAGCTGAAGACGACTGCGCGCCCGAGCGGCGGGCCGCCTCGAGCACGTTGACGGTGCCGAGGACGTTCACCGAGGCGTCGTAGCCGGGCTCGCGCACCGAGCGGTTGACGTCCGCCTGCGCCGCGAGGTGGAAGACGACGTCGGCGTCGAGCTCGAGCCCCTCGTCGCGGACGTCCTGCTCGCGGAAGCGGGCCTCGGCGGGGACGTGCTCGCGCCTGCCGGTCGCGAGGTTGTCGACCACGGTCACCTC
>CAWIUN010000030.1:0-23380 GCA_963839285.1 uncultured Actinomycetes bacterium | reverse complement strand
GGCCCATGCCGCTCCCTGCTGGGATCCAGCTGGGGCCATTCAAGCTGATCGGCTCCTCGAGGCGCGGCGTGCGCGGTCCGGGTCGTCTTGGTCCGCCCGTGCGGGTACGTGCTCGCTCCGCTCGCCCGTCGCGGCCCGGCGGTTCAGGCGCCGCGGCCGACGCGGCGGAGCACCCGCTCCTCGCCGACGCGGCGCGTCAGCCCGTCGGCGTCGAAGCGCTCGAGCAGGAGCTGGGCCGTCCGGCGCGAGATGCCCATCGCGTCGCGGAAGCGGGCGAGCGTGACGGGCGCCTCGGCCGCGGACGGTCTCGACGCCGCGCTCGTAGAGCGCCGCCGAGACGGCGAAGCCGTCGCCGACGCGGCGCAGCCGGCCCCGCTCCTCGAGGAAGGCCGCGAGCGCGCGGTCGGCGACCCTGACGGCGTCGCCGGCCGCGAGCTCCGCCTCGAGCCGGCGGGCGGCCTCCTCGCGGTCGCCGAGCGACGCGGCGGCGCCGGGCAGGTAGAGCTTCGCGCCGCGGCGCTCGACCTCGAGCCGGGCCGCGACCGCCGGCGCCCACGGCTCCGCGCGGCAGGAGCTCGGCGAGCGGCACGCCCGGGTCGAGCGGGGAGCGCTCCGCCTGCTCGGCGAGCCGGGCGCGGACGCGCGCGCGCAGCTCGTCCAGCCAGGCACGGGCGAAGAAGTGGTCGTCCCCGCCGCCTCGACGGCGGCGAGCCCGCGCGCGAGCTCGGCGGGCGCGAGCAGGCCGCGGGCCTGCAGCGCCGCGCCCGTCACGGGCGCGTGGACGACCGCGCGGACGATCGCCTCCGGGTCGCCGCCGTCGAGCAGGCGGACGCGGTCGAGGTCGAGGCCGCGGGGCGGCGACGGGTCGAGCACGGCGCCGCCGCCGACGGTCGCGTCGGTGCGGAGGACGACGCGGTCGCCGCGGGCGGCGAGCAGCGGCCGCTCGAGCCGGAGCTGGGCGTACGAGTCGCGGCGGGCGACGCGGGCCGGGGTCTCGGCCGTGCCGAGGTGGACGGTGACGGCGGCGGGGATCTCCGCGAGCGGCTCGAGTCGGACGTCGAGCCGGTAGGTGACGGGGTAGAAGCCGGGCTCGACGAGGACGTCGCCGCGCTCGAGCTGCGAGCGCTCGATCCCGGGCAGGCTGACGGCGACGCGCTGCCCTGCCTCGGCCCGCTCGACCGGCGTGTCGTGCACCTGCACCGAGCGCACGCGGACGGGCAGGCCGCGCGGCTCGACCAGGAGCTCGTCGCCCGCGCCGAGCGAGCCCGCCCAGAGCGTGCCGGTGACGACGGTGCCGATCCCGCGCAACGTGAAGACGCGGTCGACGTGGAGCCGTGTTCCGCCCGTGGAGGCCCGGCGCTCGACGGCGTCCGCGGCGCGGGCGAGCGCGGCGCGCAGCTCGTCGAGCCCGTCCCCGGTCGCGGCGCTGACCGGCACGACCTCGGCCTCGGGCACGAGCTCCCGCGCCTCCTCGACCGCGAGCTCGAGCGTCTCCGCGTCGACCGTGTCGGCCTTCGTGACCGCGACGACGCCGTGCCGGATCCCGAGCAGCCGCACGATCTGCAGGTGCTCGAGCGTCTGCGGCCGGGCGCCCTCCGCCGCGTCGATCACGAGCAGGAAGACGTCGATCCCGGTCGCGCCGGCGACCATCGTGCGGACGAAGCGCTCGTGGCCGGGCACGTCGACGAGCGAGAGGCGGCGCCCGCCGGGGAGCTCGAGCGGCGCGTAGCCGAGGTCGATCGAGATCCCGCGGGCCTGCTCCTCGGGCAGCCGGTCGGTGTCCCTCCCGGTCAGCGCCCGGACGAGCCAGGTCTTGCCGTGGTCGATGTGGCCGGCGGTGCCGACGGTCAGCGGCATGCCGCTGTTCTACCGCCTGGGGCCGGGCCGGCGGCGGCCGGCTCGCCCGCCTTCCCGCGGTCAGGCGCCCGCGCCCGGCTCGGCCCGCGCGCGAACGGCGCCGACGGCGGCGGCGACCTCGACGAGCTCGTCGTCGCGGAGCGTGCGGCAGTCGAGCAGCAGGCGGCCCTCGCGGACGACGCCGACGACCGGCGGCTCGTGGGCCCGCAGCGGCGCGGCGAGCTCCTGCTCGACCGCGCAGGCGAAGCTCGGCAGCTCCGCGAGCGGCAGCGCGCCCCCGCCGACGCGGCCGACGGTCTCCTCGACCTCGGCCGCCGACGAGCTCCGCGAGCCGCTCGGCGCGGGCGCGGACGGAGCCCGCGGGCTCCCGCAGCAGCGCGAGCACCGGGATCTCGCGCGCGGCGCGCTCGGGGTCGAGGTAGAGCGCGAGCGTCCCCTCGAGCGCGGCGAGGGTCAGCTTGTCGGCGCGCAGCGCCCGCTGCAGCGGGTGGCGCCGCAGCCGCTCGACGAGGTCGGCGCGGCCGACGACGATGCCCGCCTGCGGCCCGCCGAGCAGCTTGTCGCCGGAGAAGCAGACGAGGTCGGCGCCGGCGGCGAGGCTCTCCCGCGGGGAGGGCTCGTCCTCGAACGGCGCGAACGCGCCCGAGCCGAGGTCGTCGACGAGCGGCAGCCCGGCCGCGCGCGCGACGGCCGCCAGCTCGCCGAGGCCCGGCAGCTCCGTGAAGCCGACGACGCGGAAGTTCGACTGGTGCACGCGCAGGAGCAGCGCCGTCTCGGGGCCGATCGCCCGCTCGTAGTCGGCGGCGCGCGTGCGGTTCGTCGTCCCGACCTCGCGCAGGCGCGCGCCCGAGCGCACGAGCACGTCGGGGATCCGGAAGCCGTCGCCGATCTCGATCAGCTCGCCGCGCGAGACGAGCACCTCGCGGCCCTCGGCGAGCGCCGCCAGCGCCAGCATCACCGCCGCCGCGTTGTTGTTGACGACGAGCGCCTCCTCGGCGCCGGTCAGCCGCCGCAGGATCGCGGTCGCGTGCACCTGCCGCGAGCCGCGCGCGCCCGCCTCCAGGTCGTACTCGAGGTTCGAGTAGGAGCCGCCCACCTCCAGGACCCGCTCGAGCGCCGCGGCCGGCAGCGGCGCGCGGCCGAGGTTCGTGTGCACGACGACGCCGGTCGCGTTCAGCGCCCGGCGCAGCGACGGCCGCCGGGCCGCGGCCAGCTCTGCCAGCACGAGCTGCGCGGGGTCGCCCGGCTCGACGCCCGCGCGGATCAGCTCGCGGGCCCGCTCGAGCACCGTCCGCGCGGCCTCGACGACGAGCGCGCGCGGCTCGGTCGCGAGCCGTTCGTCGCGGGCGAGCTCGTCCACCGAGGGAAGGTCGCGCAGCCTCATCGGCGGTACGAGTCTACGGCTGCGGCCGGGACACCCGCGCCGCCGCGAGCGGCGGTGAGCGTCCGCCCGGCCGGGCGGGCTACTGCGCGTCCTCCTTCTCCGGCGCGGGCCCGCCGGTGCGCGCGGTGTGGTGCGCGTAGCCGTCGAGCACGATCGCCACGGCCTCCTCGGGCGAGTCGGTCGTGTGCAGCAGCGCCACGTCCTCGGGCGAGATCATCCCTTCCTCGAGCACCCGCCGGCGGATCCAGTCGAGCATCTCCGTCCAGTACGCGGTGTCGAAGAGGACGACCGGGAAGTCGAGCACCTTGCCGGTCTGGATCAGGGTCAGCGACTCGTAGAGCTCGTCGAGCGTGCCGAAGCCGCCGGGGAAGATCACGAAGCCGGTCGACGGCTTCACGAAGCAGACCTTGCGCGCGTAGAAGTGGCGGAAGGTGTAGGAGATGTCGCAGTAGCGGTTCGGCGCCTGCTCGTGCGGCAGCTCGATGTTGAAGCCGACCGAGACGCCGCCGCCCTCGCGCGCGCCGCGGTTGCCGCCCTCCATGACGCCGCCGCCGCCGCCGGTGATCACCGACCAGCCGGCCCCGGCGAAGCCGCGGCCGACCGCGCGCGCCGCCTCGTAGGCGGGATGGCCCGCCTCGACCCGCGCCGAGCCGAACAGCGCCACCGCGGGCCGCGGGATCCGCGCGACCTGGCGGAAGCCCTCGTGGAACTCCTGCCGGATCGCCTCCGCCGACGCCTCGCTGTCGTCGAGGTCCTCGAGGATGTGGCGTTCGTCGATCGCCATCAGAGCCGGGTCTGGTGCACGTGCGCCGCGTACATGCCGAGCGCGAGCGCCGCGGCGGTGCCGAAGTAGACGCCGTAGACGTAGAGCGCCTTCGCGCCGCCGCCGCCGAGCCGCAGGAACCTCGCCGAGCGCCAGGCGACGCCGCCGTCGAGGAAGCCGACCGGGATCAGGTTGATCAGGTTGATCAGGAAGCCCGCGTAGCCGAGCGCCTGCATGAGCGGCGAGTCGATCCGCTCGCCGACCCCCCAGAAGACGGTCGCCCCGACGCCTCCGACCAGCGGGCCGGCGAGCGCCACCTGCGCGTTCGTCCACGGGTTCAGCCCGCGGCCCTGGATCGTCACGTAGGCGCCGAGGAAGGGGATGAACGTCGGCCAGGAGGCATGCAGCCCCTGTCGCCGCGCCTCGAAGAAGTGGCCCATCTCGTGGATGAAGATCAGGGCGACGAAGCCGACGCCGAACTTCCAGCCCCAGAGGAGCGCGTAGCCGCCGATCGCGATGAAGATCGACGCGAACTTGAGGCCGACGAAGCCGAACTTGAGCAGGAGGCCGACGATCGCCGCGATCGGCGCCCAGATCCGGCGCAGCCAGTCGCGGACGGAGGGCCCGCGCGGCTGGATCGGCTCGTAGTCGCGCAGCTCCCCGGTCGGCTCCATCGGGCTCACGGTAGCTGTATCGGCCGCCCGTCCGCCCGAATCAAGGGCCGCGAGGATGCAGTCGACGCGGATCGCGCCGGGGCGGACGCAGGCGGCACGGACGAGCTCCCGCGCGCGGCTCACGACCCGCGCCCGATCCATTCCTCGCCGCCCTCGTACACCTCTTTCTTCCAGAGCGGCACCGTCTGCTTGAGCGTGTCGATCGCCTCGCGGCAGGCGGCGAGCGCGGCGGCGCGGTGGGCGGCGGCGACGGCGATCACGACCGAGGGCTCGCCGATCTCGACCCGGCCGACGCGGTGGTGGATCGCGACCTCGAGCAGGTCGTGCCGCGCCCGCAGCTCCTCGGCCAGCGCGGCCATCGTCTGCTCGGCCATGCCCTCGTAGGCCTCGTACTCGAGGTACTGGACGTCGCGGCCGCGCGAGGCGCGGCGGACGGTGCCGGTGAAGGTCGCGATCGCGCCGGCGTCGGCCGAGGCGACCTCGGCGACGGCGGCGTCGAGCGAGAGCGGCCCGTCCGAGAGCAGGAAGGCGCCGCCCGAGACGGGCGGGATCAGCGCCACCTCGTCGCCGTCCGCGAGCGCGCGGTCCCGCTCGGCGTACTCCTTGTTGACCGCGTAGAGGAGGCCCTCGGGCTCGTCGCCGAGGTCGAGCGCGGCCCAGACGTCGGCGACGCTCGCCGCCTCGAGCTCGCGCGACGACCAGCCCGCCCGCTCGCGGAGGCCTGCGAAGAGCCGCACGGTCACCTTCATCGCCGGGAAGCCTACGGTCCAGAAGCTCGCTGCGCAGTGCTCGTGGCGTCCACTGCCCGTCAACCCTCTAGGCTCTCTGACGTGGCGCACTACTCCGCCTCCTTCGCGACCACGATCCGCGTCCGCCTCGCCGACCGGCCCGGCTCGTTCGCGGACCTGGCGCGGGCGATCGCCGACGCGGGCGGCCTGCTCGACGCGATCGACCTCGTCCGGATCGAGGGCGGCACGAAGGTGCGCGACGTCACGGTCCAGGCGACCGACGCAGGTCACGCGCAGCGGATCGTCGAGGTCGTCTCGGCGCTCCCCGGGATCGAGGTCGAGCACAGCTCCGACCGCACCTTCCTGCTCCACCTCGGCGGCAAGATCCACATGGAGGGCAACCTGCCGCTGAAGACGCGCGACGACCTCTCGATGGCCTACACGCCCGGCGTCGCGCGCGTCTGCCAGGCGATCGCCGCCGACCGCGACGCGGCCTGGAACCTGACGATCAAGCGCAACACGGTCGCGGTCGTCTCCGACGGGAGCGCCGTGCTCGGGCTCGGCAACATCGGCCCGGAGGCGGCGATGCCGGTGATGGAGGGGAAGGCGCTGCTCTTCAAGGAGTTCGGCGGCGTCGACGCCTGGCCGATCTGCCTCGCGACCCAGGACGCGGACGCGATCGTGGCCGCCGTCGAGGCGCTCGCGCCCGGCTTCGGCGGCATCAACCTCGAGGACATCTCGGCGCCGCGCTGCTTCGAGATCGAGGAGCGGCTGCGCTCCTCGCTCGAGATCCCGGTCTTCCACGACGACCAGCACGGCACCGCGGTCGTCGTCCTCGCCGCCTTCCTGAACGCGCTCCGGCTGACCGGCAAGCGGATCGAGGACGTCAAGGTCGTCGTCACCGGCGTCGGCGCGGCCGGGGTCGCGGTCTCGCGGATGCTGACTGCCGCGGGCGTCGAGACGCTCGTCGGCTGCGACAGCAGGGGCGCCGTCCACCGCGGCCGCGAGGGCCTCGACCCGGCGAAGGCGCGCTTCGCGGAGGAGTCGAACCCGGGCAACGAGTCCGGCCCGGCCGACGAGATCCTGCGCGGCGCCGACGTCTTCATCGGGCTGTCGGCGCCCGGGGCCGTGTCGGCCGAGGGGATCCGCTCGATGGCCGCCGACCCGATCGTCTTCGCGATGGCCAACCCGACGCCCGAGGTCGCGCCCGAGGAGATCGCCGACGTCGCCGCCGTGATCGCGACCGGCCGCTCCGACTACCCGAACCAGATCAACAACGTGCTCGCGTTCCCCGGCATCTTCCGCGGCGCCCTCGACGTGCGCGCCTCCGCGATCAGCGAGGGGATGAAGCTCGCCGCGGGGCACGCGCTGGCGGAGATCGTCGGCGACGACCTGGCGCCGGACTACATCGTCCCGAGCGTCTTCAACCGCGACGTCGCCCCGGCCGTCGCCGCCGCCGTCGCGGCCGCGGCAGAGGCGGACGGCGTCGCGCGCAAGGCCCGCGACGCGGCCGAGACGCAGTACTGAGGCGGTGACGGACGGGCGACCGGCTCGATCCCGGGATCGGGCGGAGTCGCGAGGATCGGCCCGGGCCGGACCAGCGTGGCGGAGACCCGACGGGGATACGATCCCGGCCATGGCCGCGACCGACCGCCGCGAGACCGACTCGGGGATCGAGATCAAGCCCGTCTACGGTCCGGACGCCGCGCCCGACGCCGCTCGAGCCGCCGGGCGAGTACCCGTACACGCGCGGGCCCTATCCGGACATGTACCGCGGGCGGCCGTGGACGATCCGCCAGTACGCCGGCTTCGCCTCGGCCGAGGAGACGAACGAGCGCTTCCGCTACCTGCTCGAGCGCGGCCAGACCGGGCTCTCCGTCGCCTTCGACCTGCCGACCCAGCTCGGCTACGACTCCGACGACCCGCGCGCGCTCGGCGAGGTCGGGCGCACCGGCGTCGCGATCGACTCGCTCGCCGACATGGAGCTGCTCTTCCGCGAGATCCCGCTCGGCGAGGTCTCGACCTCGATGACGATCAACGCGCCGGCGAGCCTGCTGCTGCTCCTCTACGAGCTCGTCGCCGAGGAGCAGGGCGTCGAGCCCGCGGCGCTGCGCGGCACCGTCCAGAACGACATCCTCAAGGAGTACATCGCCCGCGGGAACTACATCTTCCCGCCGCGGCCGTCGATGCGGCTGACGACCGACCTCTTCGCCTACTGCGCCGAGCGGATCCCGCGCTGGAACACGATCTCGATCTCCGGCTACCACATCCGCGAGGCCGGCTCGACCGCGGTCCAGGAGATCGCCTTCACGCTCGCGAACGGGATCGCCTACTGCGAGGCGGCCGTCGCCGCCGGCCTCTCGCCGGACGACTTCGGCGCCCGCCTCTCCTTCTTCTTCAACGCGCACAACCACTTCTTCCAGGAGGTGGCGAAGTTCCGCGCCGCGCGCCGGCTCTGGGCGCAGATCATGAAGGAGCGGTTCGGCGCCACCAACCCGAAGGCGCTCGCGCTCCGCTTCCACGCCCAGACCGGCGGCTCGACGCTGACCGCGCAGCAGCCGGAGTCGAACGTCGTCAGGGTCGCGATCCAGGCGCTCTCCGCCGTCTGCGGCGGCGCCCAGAGCCTGCACACGAACGGCTTCGACGAGGCGCTCGCGCTCCCGACCGAGCACTCGGCGCGGATCGCCCTCCGGACCCAGCAGCTGCTCGCGCACGAGGCGGGCGGCACCGACACCGCCGACCCGCTCGGCGGCGCCTACTTCATCGAGGAGCTGACCCGCGAGCTCGAGGAGCGCGCCCGGGAGCTGATCGCCCGCGTCGACGAGCTCGGCGGCGCCGTCGCGGCGGTCGAGCAGGGCTTCGTCCAGGGCGAGATCGAGGAGGCGGCCTACCGCTTCCAGCAGCAGGTCGAGACGGGCGAGCGCGTGCTCGTCGGCGTCAACCGCTTCGTCGAGGAGCAGGCGGAGGAGATCGAGCTGCACCGGCTCGACCCGGCCGCCGAGCGCCGCCAGCTCGAGCGCACCGCCCGCGTCCGCGCCGAGCGGAGCGCGGCCGGGGCCGAGGCAGGCGCTCGCGCGCGTCCGCGAGACGGCGACCGGCGACGCGAACCTGCTGCCGCCGCTGCGCGAGGCGCTCAGGGCCCGCTGCACGATCGGCGAGATCTGCGGCCTGCTGCGCGAGGAGTGGGGCATGTACGACACCCGGCGGCCGCGCCCGTGACCGGCGCCACGGTCGCCCGCATCTCCGTCGCGCCCGTCAAGGGCTTCCGGCTGCTGCATCCGGACGAGGTCGAGCTCGGGCCGGACGGGGTCGCCGGCAACCGCCGCTTCTTCGTCGCGGGCGCCGACGGGCAGCGCCTCCGCACCTCGGCCACGGCCTGGCTCTCGCTCGTGGAGGCGCGCTGGGACGCGGCGGCCGAGCGGCTCTCGGTCCGCTTCCCGGACGGCGAGGAGGTCGAGGGCGACGCGCGCGCCGGCGGCGAGGCGGTCCGCTCGACCACCGGGGCGCTCGAGCTGGCCGGCCGCGTGGTCGAAGGGCCCTGGGACGGGCCGCTCTCGCGACTCGCGGGCGCGCCCGTCCGGCTCGTCCGCTCGGACGGCCCCTCCGCCGGCCTGACCGAGCCGCTCAGCTTCGTCTCCGACGGCTCGCTGCGGCGCCTTGCCGAGGAGGCCGGCGTCGAGCGGCTCGACGCGCGCCGCTTCCGGATGCTGTTCGAGCTCGCCGGCTGCGAGCCGCACGCCGAAGACGCGTGGGAGGGTCGCGGCTTCCGGCTCGGGGAGGCGGTCGTCCGCCTCGGAGCTCCGGTCGACCGCTGCGCGGTGACGACGCGCGACCCCGAGACCGCCCGGCGCGACCTCGACACGCTCCGCCTGCTCGCGCGCTACCGCGGCCGGCGCGCGTCCGACGGCGCCGTCCTCTTCGGCGTCTGGGGGACGGTCGAGCAGCCCGGCCGCGTCCGCGTCGGCGACGAGCTGCTCCCGCTCGGCTAACCGAGACGGGCCGTCCGGAGTCGCAGGAAGAGGTCATGGCGAGCGACGCGGCAGCGATCCCGCTCGAGGCGGGCGGCGGGTCGACCCGGCCGGCGGGCCCGTGGACGCTCGCCCGGCGCCGGCTGCGCCGCGACCGGGTCGCGCTCGCCTCGGGCGCCGCGGTCGCATTCGTCCTCTTCGCCGTGATCGCGGGCGGCCCGATCGTCGAGCGGATCGTCGGCCACGGCCCGAACGACCCGTTCCCGTACGCGGTCACGGCCGACCTGAAGCCGGTCGGCCTCTGGACGACCGTGCCCGACACCTTCACGCTCGGCTCCGGCCCGCCGACGAACGGCGGGCTCGGACTGCCGAGGCCGGACGCGGGCACCGGCTCGACGCTCTTCGTGCTCGGCGCCGACGGCTCGCTCGGGCCGCGACGAGTTCCTGCGCCTGCTCTACGGCGGCCGCGTCTCGCTCGAGGTCGCGCTCGGGGCGACGCTGCTCGCGATCGTCATCGGCACCGTGCTCGGCGCCGCCGCCGGCTACCTCGGCGGCCTCGTCGACGCCGCGATCTCGCGCTTCACCGACCTCGTGATGGCGTTCCCGTACCTGCTCTTCCTGGTCATGATCGGCAGCACCGTCTCGGGCGGGCTCGCGAACGCGACGCTCGGCGGGATCCTGAACAAGGGCGTGCTGCAGCTCGTGCTCCTGATCGGCGCCTTCACGTGGTTCTACCCGGCCCGGATCGTGCGGACGCGGGTGCTCTCGCTGCGGCACGCCGAGTTCGTCGAGGCGGCGGCGATGACCGGGGCCCGCGACACGCGGATCGTCCGCACGCACCTGCTGCCGCACGTCGTGCCGCCGCTCGTCGTCTACGCGACCCTCGCGATCGCGACCAACGTGATGATCGAGATCGGCGTCACCTTCCTCGGCGCGGGCGTCAGGCTGCCGACGGCGAGCTGGGGCTCGATGCTGGCGCAGACCTGGGGCTCGCTGCTCTCCCCGAACCCGTACAACCCGGCGACGACCGAGCCGCTCCTGACGCTGATCCCGAGCGCGGCGATCTTCGTCACCGTCTTCGCCTTCAACCAGTTCGGCGAGGGGCTGCGCGAGGCGCTCGACCCGCGAGGCGGACGATGAGGGGCGGTCGCTGATGCTCGCCTACGTGCTCCGCCGGCTCGCGGTCGCGGTCGTGCTGCTCTTCGTGCTCTCGATCGTCACCTTCGTCATGTACTTCAAGATCCCGCAGAACCCGGCCGGGTTCGTGCTCGACCTGCAGCGGGCGACGCCCGAGCAGATCGCCCAGGTCGACCACGAGCTCGGGATCGACCGCCCCGTCTACGTCCAGTACGAGAAGTACGTCCGGCGGGCGCTGCACGGCGACCTCGGCGTCTCCTGGGCCTCGCAGTCGTTCTTCGCCCGCGCGGGGCTGCAGGGCGGCGTGCCGGTGCGCGACATCGTCTGGCGCGGCGCCAGGGTGACGGGCTCGCTCGTCGTCGGCGGCTTCCTGCTCCTGCTGGCGCTCGCGATCCCGCTCGGGACCTTCGTGGCGACGCGGCCCGCGCGGCGTCGCCGACCGGCTGGCGCTCGGTCTCTCGCTCGCCGCGATCTCGACGCACCCGCTCGTCGTCGGGCTGCTGCTGCAGCTCTTCGTCGGCAACCGCTGGCACCTCGCGCCCGCCTCCGGCTACTGCACCTTCACCGCCCCGTCGGCGGCGGCGCGGGCGCAGGCGGCGCGCTTCGGCAACGAGCTCTGCGGCGGGCCGGCCGCCTGGGCCTCGCACCTGGCCCTGCCGTGGGTCACCTTCGCGCTCTTCTTCGTCGCCCTCTACCTGCGGATGATGCGGGCGCGGATGCTCGAGGTGCTCGAGGAGCCCTACGTCCGCACGGCCCGCGCCAAGGGCGCCTCGGAGCTGACGGTGATCCGCAGCCACGCGCTCCGCAACGCGATCGCGCCCGTCGTGACGATGGTCGGCATGGACGCGGGGATGGCGATCGGGATCGCCCTCTACGTCGAGACGGTGTTCGCGCTGCCGGGCCTCGGGCGGACGACGATCGGCGCGCTTGCAGGGCTTCTCCGGCTACGACCTGCCGGTGATCGTCGGCGTCGTGCTCGTGACCGCGATCGCGATCATCCTGCTCAACCTCGTCGTCGACCTGCTCCTCTACGCGATCGACCCGACGATCTCCCGGCGGGGGCGGCAGGCGACGGCCAGCGCAGCCTAAGCTGCGGCCGGACCTCCCCGCGCTGCTCTTGCATCTGCCTCTCCTAGAATCGCGATTCTCCAGGGAGGTGGACGATGCTGACAGCAGAGGCGGCGGAACGGCTCGCGGCGCTGCGGACGGTGTTCTCGGGCACGGTGCTCGAGCCGGGCGACGAGGGGTACGAGCAGGCGCGGCGCATCCACAACGGCCTGGTCGACCGGACGCCGGCGCTGATCGCCCGCTGCCGGAGCACCGCGGACGTCGCCGACGTCGTCCGCTTCGCCCGCGACGAGGGCCTCGACGTCAGCGTTCGCGGCGGCGGGCACAACGTCGCCGGGCGCGCCGTCGTCGACGGTGCGCTGATGATCGACCTGTCGCCCATGAGGGGCATCCACGTCGATCCCGTTGCGCTGACCGTGCGCGCGCAGGGCGGCGTCCTCTGGGGCGAGCTGAACCGCGAGGCCGGCGCGCACGGGCTGGCGACGACCGGCGGCGCGATCTCGACGACCGGCATCGCCGGCTACACCCTCGGCGGCGGTCTCGGCTGGCTGATGGCCAAGCACGGTCTCGGCTGCGACAACCTGCTCTCCGTCGAGCTCGTCAGCGCCGAAGGCCGCATCCTCCAGGTCGACGAGCAGAGCGATCCCGACCTGCTGTGGGCGCTGCGCGGCGGCGGCGGCAACTTCGGGGTCGCCGCCTCGCTGCAGTACCGGCTCCACCCGCTCGAGACCGTCGTCGGCGGCCTGATCGCGCACCCCATCGACGCCGCGGGTGAGCTGCTCCGCTTCTACCGGGACGCGGTCGCCGGCGCGTCGGACGACCTGACGGTCTTCGGGGTGCTCGGACACACTCCGGACGGCTCCGGGACGAAGATCGCCGCGCTCGTCGTCTTCCACACGGGGACGCCGGCCGAGGCGGAGCGGGAGCTCGCGCCCTTCAAGTCCTGGGGCTCGCCGCTGCTGGTCGAGGTGGGGCCGATGCCGTACCCGGTCATGAACACCCTGCTCGACGCGGCCTATCCGGCCGGTGCGCTCGGCTACTGGCTCTCGAGCTTCACGACCGGGCTCTCGGACCCGCTGATCGAGACCGCCGTCGAGCACTTCGCACGGGTTCCCTCGCCCATGAGCTCGATCCTGCTCGAGCACTTCCACGGCGCCGTCTGCCGCGTCGGGGCGACCGAGACGGCGGTGCCCACCGCGAGGAGGGCTGGAACCTCGTCCTCCCCTCGACCTGGCTCGACCCGGCGGCAACCGGCGTCAACGTCGCCTGGACCCGCGACTCTCCACGCAGCTCTCGGCGAGCACCTGAGCGAGCGGCGCTGGCTCAACTACCTCGGCGACGACCAGGGGGAGGACGCGATCCGCGGCGCCTACGGCCCGAACTACGACCGCCTGGTCGAGGTCAAGCGCAGGCTCGACCCGGAGAACGTCTTCCACCACAACCACAACATCGCCCCCTAGAGGCTTGATGCGCATTGGACGTCCCTAGCGGCGCCGTTCCAGGCCAAGCCAGGGCGTGCCGGCGTCCGTGGCGCATGCTGGTTGCACGTGCGAGGACGTCGGTGCGGCCTGGCGCCGCGCCTGGGGCGGACGTCCGCGGCCGCGGACGATGCGCATCAAGCCTCTAGCTCCGGCCGCCCCCGCCCGCCGACGGCAGGCGTGCGGCGGGGCGCGGCCGGTGTCTAAGCTCCGGCGCGTGCGCAGGCGAGACGGAGCACGCGGGTAGCCGGCCGGCGCGCCTGCGGAGAGGGAGGACATGCGGATCCTGCTCGTCTCGCAGATGTACCCGGGGCCCGGGGCGCCCGACCTCGGCACCTTCGTGCGCCAGGTCGAGCTGGCGCTGCGGGACGCGGGCACGAGGTCGAGCTCGCCGTCCTCGACTCGCGCGCGGGAGGCAGGCGCCGCTACCTCGAGCTGCTGCGGCGGACGCGCCGCGCCGCGCGTCCCGACGTCGTCTACGCGCACTTCCTCGTCCCCTCGGGCCTCGTCGCCGCGCTCGCCGGCCGGGCGCCGCTCGTCGTCACCGCCCACGGCCGCGACGTCCGCAACGTCGGCCAGCTGCCGGGCGTGGCGGCGGCGACGCGCCTCGTCGTCCGGCGCGCGGCCGCGGTCGTCTGCGTCTCCGACTACCTGCGCCGCGAGCTCGAGACGAAGCTGCCGGCGGCGCGCGGGAAGACCGAGGTCGTCAGCTCCGGCGTCGACCTGGAGCGGTTCGCGCCCGCGCCCGCGCCGGACGGCCCGCCGCGCTTCCTCTGCGTCGGCTCGCTCTCGGAGCGCAAGAACGTCGTCCGGCTCGCGGACGCGTTCGCGCGGCTGGGGGAGGGGACGCTGACCTTCGTCGGCGACGGCCCGCTGCGGAGCGCGCTCCAGGGACGGGCAGGCGTCGTCCTGCGCGGCCGCGTCCCTCACGACGAGGTGCCCGCGGCGGTCGCGGACGCGCACGTCCTCTGCCAGCCCAGCCTGCTCGAGCCGCTCGGCCAGTCGCTGCTCGAGGCGATGGCGATGGGCCGGCCCGTCGTCGCGACGCGCGTCGGCGGCCCGCCCGAGCTCGTCCCGTCCGGCGCCGGCGTGCTCGTCGACCCGCTCGACCCGGACGCGCTCGCGGACGGCCTCCGCGAGGCGGCGAGGCTGCCGATCCCGAACGAGGCGGCGCGCGAGGCGGCCGCGGCGCACGACGTCAGGCGTCAGGCGGAGCGGATCGAGGCGATTCTCGCGCGAGCCGCTCGAGGTCCGCGAGCCTGAGCTCGACGAGCGGGCGGACGGTCTCCTCGAGCCCCGCCTCGCGCGCCGCCTCGAGCGCCTGCAGGAAGCTCTCGCGGACCTTCTCGGGGGCGACGCCCTGCTTGAGGCGGTTGTCGCCCGTGACGAGGAGCTTTTGAATACGCTCTCGCGCGGCGATCTCGTCCACCGCCGCAGCCTACCGACCCCCGCGTCCGTTCTCCGCCCAGTGGCCTCGACCAGCATCCTGATCGCAGACGACCACACGCTCTTCGCGGAGGCGCTCGAGGCGATCCTCTCCGGCGACGGGCGGGTGCGCGTCGTCGGCCGTGCCCGCGACGGCGAGGAGGCGGTGCGGCTCGCCCGCGAGCTCGAGCCGGACGTCGTCCTGATGGACATCTCGATGCCGGTGATGGACGGGCTCGAGGCGACGGCGCAGATCCGCCGGCACGCGCCCGGCGCCCGCGTGCTGATCCTGACCGGCTCGAACGCGCCCCAGGACGTCGACGCCGCGCGCCGCGCCGGCGCGGCCGGCTACGTCACCAAGGACCAGATCGCGGCCGACCTCGTGCGCGCGATCCTCGACGCGGACTCGCGCTAGCTACCATTCGGCGCGATGCTGCAGACGTTCGCCGTCATCCACGTCTTCCTCTCGGTCGGGCTGATCGGCCTCGTGCTGATGCACTCGGGCCGCGACACCGGCATGGGCGGCATGGGCTTCACGCCCGCCTCGCAGGGCGGCACGCACATCGTCGAGCGGAACCTGACGCGGCTGACGGTCGTGGTCGGGCTCCTCTTCTTCGGCAACACGATCCTGCTCTTCCGCCTGCTCGCCTAGATGCGCCGGGCGCTCGTCGCGTCCGTGCTCGTCGCGCTCGCCCTCCCGGCCGCCGGCTCCGCCGGGACGATCCGCGTCGCCGTCGCCTCGCTCGCCGACCCCGAGGTCGCCTGGAACCTCGAGCGGCACGGGGACGAGCTCTGCGGGACGCCGCGCCGAACCGGCGCGCGGGTCTGGCGGCTCGAGTGCGCGGACGCGCGTGCCGTCGCGGCGGCGCTCGCGCCGTTCGGCAGCGCGCAGGTCGCCGGGCGGCGGGTCGAGTTCCGCGCCGCGTTCGCCTGGCGGCGCTTCCCGCGCTTCCTGCGGAGCCTCGCGGTGCCGGGGACGGAGCGGCTCGCGGTGCGGCGCTCCCCGGGCCGGGTCGTCGCCACGCGGCCGGGGCTGCGGCTCGAGTTCGTGCGCATGGAGCCACGCGCCGCCGCGGCCGCGTTCGCGCGCGGCGAGGTCGACGTCGCGCCGGTGCCGCTCGGCGAGCTGCGGGCCTCCCTCGCCTCGCCGGGCCTGCGCGGCCGCGTGCGCGTCCGCCCGCTCGACGGCGTCGACGTCGTCCGCTTCGACGCGCCCGGCAGCGCGCTCGCCTCGCTCCCGAACACGCGTCGCGCCTACTGGCTGACCGCCGACCGGGTCGACTACGCGCTGCTCGCCTCCGACGGCCTCGGCCGCCCGGCCGCGGGCCTGCTCGCCGACGCGAAGGCGCCGACGGCGGCGCGGGTGCGCGACGCGCGCGGCCGGATCGGCTCGCTGCCGCCCGTGCGGGTACCGATCGCCGGCGACCCGGCGCTCGCGTCGATCCCGGTCGCCGACTGGCGCGACCGCGGGCTCGGCCCGGTCGTCGCCGCCGGCGCGCCCGACCGGCTCGAGCGCCTGACCGCGCTCTACCCCGGCCCCGAGGGGCTCTTCCTGGCGCTGCAGCCCCGGCCGGGAGCGCTGCTCCGGCAGGCGCTCGCGGCGGCCGACCCCCTGCCCGCGCTCCGCCGCCTCGACGCGCAGCTCCGCCGCGAGGCGACGGTCGTCCCGCTCGCCCGCCGCGTCGGCGCCCGGCTCGTCTCGCCTCGACTGCGCGGCTGGCGCCAGGACGCGCTCGGCCGCGCCGACTACCTCCGCGTCCGCAGGCGACTTCGTGACGAATAGCACAAGGCCCTGCGGCGAGCGCCCGTGTTGTGACGATTTGTCAGACTCGTCCGGGCGCGCGCTGTCGCAGGTGCTCCCGGACGAATCGTCACAAGCCCGGGCTCGAGCCGGCGCCGGCGAGCGTGAAGCAGCCCGTCGCGAGCGCCGGCACGAGCGCCGCGTAGGCGAAGCGCTCGTCGTAGAAGTCGCTCTGGTTGACGAGCGCCGTCTCGCGCGTCAGCCCGGGCACGTCCGCGAGCAGGTCGGGCATCGAGAGCGTGAAGCGGTGGTTGACGAGCGGCTCGGCGACCCGGCCGCCGCGGATCCGGAAGGTGCCGTCGCGCGTCATCCCGGTCAGGATCCCCTCCCGCTCCGAGACGGGATTGACGTAGTGGACGCGCGTGACGTAGACGCCGTCGCCGACGAGACCTGCCAGCTCCTCGACCGACTCGGCCTCGCCGGGCCGGATCGAGAGCGCCGAGGCCGACGGCCCCCAGGCGCGCGTCGGCGCGGGGCCGGCGTGGCCGGTCGACTCGGCGCCGCCGCGCGCTGCCGACGCGCGATCCCAGACGGCGCCGCGGGCGATCCCCTCCTCGGCGAGGACGACGCGGCGCTTCGGCACGCCCTCGAAGTCGAACGCCTTCGGCAGGCCCGCCGGGTCGAGCGCGTCGTCGTCGATCGAGACCTTCGGGTCGAAGACGCGCTCGCCGAGCCGGCCCGAGAAGTAGCTGCGCCCCTCCGCGAGCGCGAGCCCGTTGAAGCACGCGTCGGCGAAGTACTGCAGCAGCTCGGCGAGCGCGTACGGCTCCAGCACCGCGCGGTAGGAGCCCGGCGGCAGCTCGCCGGCGCCGCGCGTCCGCTCCGCCTTCTCGACGGCCTCGCGCGCGCAGGCCTCGACGTCGAGGTCGCCGGCGCGCCAGGAGGTGCGGGTCGCCCAGCCCGAGATCTCGTGCGTCGCGGCGAGGACGGCGACGGTCGCGTCGGTCGCCCGGCTGCGCGACCTCGACGCCGGTCGTGGAGACGACGGCGAGCTCGGTGACCGCGCTCGTGAAGAAGCCGTAGACCGGCAGCGAGGCCGCCTCGATCGCCGCCGTCGCCGCGCGCGCCTGCGCCTCGGCTCCGAGCTCGGCGGTCGCCTCGTCGCAGCCCTCGACCTCGGGCGGCGGCTCCGGCGGCGCCGGCCCGGGCGCCTCCGGGTCGGGCGGCGCGCTCTCCGCCGCCTCGCGCGCCCGCCGGCCGGCCGCCGCGAGCGCCTCGTCGTCGGCGCGGTTCGTCGTCGCGAGCCCGCCGCGCCCGTCCGGCAGCAGCACCCGCACCTGCACGACCGCGTTCTCGATCAGCGTCGGCTGGTGCACCTCCGAGGCGGCGAAGCGGGCGAGGCCGGAGCGCTCGCTCTGGACGACGACCTCCGCGTGCTCGCCCGCCGCGGCGAGCGCGCGCCGCGCGAGCTCGAGCGCGCTCATGCCGCCGCCCCGACCTGGACGCCGCGGAAGCGGCAGGGCGCCGCCCCGTGCGAGACGTGCGCGGTCTGGCCGGGCTGGCCCTTGCCGCAGTTCGTCAGCCCGTGCAGGCGCCACGCCTCCGGGCCCGCGACCGCGTCGAGCGAGCCCCAGAAGCGCGGCGTCGAGCCGGTGTAGGTCGCGTCGCGGTAGAGGCGCCCGAGCCGGCCGTCCCTGATCTCCCACGCGCACTGGGTGCCGAACTGGAAGTTGAGCCGCTTGTCGTCGATCGACCAGCTGCGGTTCGTCTCGAGGTAGACGCCCTCGTCGACGTCGGCGAGCAGGTCGTCGAGCGTCCCCTCGCCGGGCTCGAGATGGAGGTTCGTCATCCGGACGAGCGGCATCCGCGACCAGCCGTCGGCGCGCATCGAGCCGGGATGCCCGGCCTCGCGCGAGCCGAGCCAGCCGACGAGGACGCCCTCGCGCACCACCGGCCGCGGCGCCGCGGGCACCCCCTCGTCGTCCCAGCCGAAGCTCCCGAGCCCGCCCGGCGTCGTCGGGTCGGCGGTCACGTTCATCAGCGCCGAGCCGTAGCGGAGCGAGCCGAGGTCGCCCGGCGCCAGGAAGCTCGTGCCGGCGTAGGAGGCCTCGCTGCCGAGGACGCGGTCGAGCTCGGTGGGATGCCCGACGGACTCGTGCACCTGCAGCTGCATCTGCTCGGCGTCGATGACGACGGTCGTCGTCCGCGCCGGGCAGGGATCGGCCCGGAGCAGCGCCGCCGCCTGCTCGCCGACCCGCGGCGCCTCGCGCTCGAGCCCGAGGGCGAGCACGGCCTCCCAGCCCGCCTGCGCGCTCGAGCCGGTGTGCGCGCTCGGGTAGCTGCGCGTCTGCGCGTGCCGCTCGTCGGTCGCGGTCGCGTCGACGCCGCCGCCGCACTCGACGAGCTCCTGCTCGACCGAGACGCCGTCCGAGGTGACGAGCGTGCGCAGCTCCCGCCGCGCCCGCAGGAAGGCCTCGCCGACGGTGACGCCCGGCTCGTGCAGGGCGGCCTCGGCGGCGAGCGCGAGCGCGATCTTCTGCTCGAGCGAGACCGCGAACGGGTCGAGCTCGACCGGCGTCCGGTAGCTGCCGCTCGTCGGCCCCGACCGGCGCGAGCGCCTTCGCGCCGCGGCCGCCCGCGGCCCGCGCGAACGCCGCCGCGCGCAGCGCCGCCTCCTGCGCGCCGGCCTCGTCGAGCCGCCGCGAGCAGGCGAAGCCCCAGGCGCCGGCGACGAGCACGCGGACGCCGACCCCCTCCGTCTCGACGTCGTCGATCGCCTCGACGCGGCCGTTCTTGACGGCGAGCGCCTGCGAGCGGCGGACGACCGCCCGCGCGTCGGCGTAGGAGGCGCCCGCACCGAGCGCCGCCGCCACCCCGGCGTCGCAGATCCGCCGCATCGCCCAAGCGTACTCGCGGCATCGGTACAATGGCCCGGCTTCAGGCGCTGGTGGCGGAATTGGTAGACGCGCTAGCTTGAGGGGCTAGTGGCCGCAAGGCCGTGGAGGTTCAAGTCCTCTCCAGCGCACTCGCCTGTGCTCGGATCCGGCCGGACGATCGGCCGGATCCGGTCCTTCTCCTGAGCGAGAAACCGTAGTTCTCGTGACGTTCGTCTCGTCCGGCGGCGCGATGGTGGCCCGAGACGTCGACACGAGGGGGAGGTGCCATGGAACGGACGAATCTCGCCGGACGCGCGGGCCGCTGGAGCGCCGCGCACTGGAAGACCGCGACCTTCGGCTGGATCGCGTTCGCGGTCGCCGCGGTGCTCGTCGGCGGCGCCGTCGGCGCGAAGGAGATGGCGCCGTGGGCGATCGCCAACGGCGAGTCGCGCACCGCCGAGCGGATCCTCGACGAGGGCAACTTCCAGATCCCGGCGCGCGAGAGCGTGCTCGTCCAGTCGGCGACGACCACCTTCGACGAGCCGCTCTTCTCCTCCGCCGTCGCGAACGTCGTCCAGACGCTGTCGGGGCAGAAGAACGTGGAGAACATCGTCTCGCCGATCGAGCACCCGAAGGCAGGTCTCGTCTCGGCCGACCGCCACTCGGCCCTCGTCCAGTTCGACGTCAAGGGCAAGGCGGAGGACGCCAGCGACAAGATCGCGCCGATCCTGGCCGCGATCGACGGCGTCCAGGCCGGCAACCCGAGCCTGATCGTCGAGGAGTTCGGGGAGGCCTCCGTCAACAACCAGGTCGACAAGCGGTTCTCGGGCGACATGGGGCGGGCCGAGAAGACCTCCGTGCCCGCTGACGATCGCGATCCTGCTCGTCGCCTTCGGCGCGCTCGTCGCCGCCGGGCCTGCCGGTGCTCCTCGCCTTCTCCGCCGTGCTCGCCGCGACCGGGCTCAACTCGCTCGCGAGCCACGTGATCCCGACCGACCAGCAGACGGTCAGCGCGATCATCCTGATGATCGGCATGGCCGTCGGGATCGACTACTCGCTCTTCTACCTGCGGCGCGAGCGCGAGGAGCGGCAGCGCGGCCGCTCCGCGCACGAGTCGCTGCTCCACGCCGCCCGCACCTCCGGGCAGGCGGTGCTGATCTCCGGCGCGACCGTGCTGATCGCGATGGCGGGCATGTTCGTCTCCGGCAACTCCCTCTTCACGACGATCGGGATGGGGACGATGATCGTCGTCCTCGTCGCGATGATCGGCTCGCTGACCGTGCTGCCGGCGCTGCTGCACCGGCTCGGCGACAACGTCGACCGCGTCCGGATCCCGCTGCTCCGCTCGCGGGTGCGGGACGACGGCCCCTGGGGCCGCTTCGTCGGCGGCGTGCTCCGGCGTCCCGGGCTCGCGCTCGCGCTCTCGGCGGGCGGCCTCGCGCTGCTGGCGCTGCCCGCGTTCGGCATGCACACGAAGCTGCCGAACCTGACCGACTTCCCGCACGACCTGAAGATCGTCGGCACCTACGACCGGATCCAGCGCGCGTTCCCCGGCTCGCAGACGCCGGCGGTCGTCGTCGTCAAGGCGCCGAACGTCGAGTCGCCGGACGTGCAGCGGGCCTACGAGCTCTTCCAGCAGCGGGCGCTCGCGACGGGCGAGTTCTTCGCGCCCTTCACCGTCACCGTCAACCCGGACAAGACCGTCGCGCGGATCGACTTCGCGATCGCGGGCAACGGCGACGACGCCGCCTCGATCGCCGCGCTGAAGACGCTGCGCGACCACGGTGATCCCGCCGATCGCGCGGACGCTGCCCGACGTCGAGGTCGCCGTCACGGGGGTGACCGCCGGCACCTACGACTTCAACCGGCAGATGGTCGGACGGCTGCCCTGGATCTTCCTGTTCGTGCTCGGGCTCGCCTTCACGCTGCTGCTGCTGACCTTCCGCTCGCTCGTGATCGCGGCGACGGCGGTGGCGCTGAACCTGCTCTCGGTCGGCGCCGCCTACGGCATCCTCGTCGGCGTCTTCCAGCACGGCTGGCTCGCGGACGTCTTCGGCTTCCAGACGAACGGCGCGATCGTCAGCTGGCTGCCGCTCTTTCTCTTCGTCGTCCTCTTCGGCCTCTCGATGGACTACCACGTCTTCATCCTCAGCCGGGTCAAGGAGCTGCACGACGCGGGCACCCCGACCGAGGAGGCGGTGCGGCTCGCGATCACGCGCACGGCGGGGACGGTCACGAGCGCGGCGATCATCATGGTCGCCGTCTTCGGCCTCTTCGCGACGCTGAGCCTGATCATGATGCAGCAGATGGGCTTCGGCCTCGCGATCGCGGTGCTGATCGACGCGACCGTCGTCCGCGCGGTGCTCGTGCCGGCGACGATGAAGCTGCTCGGCGAGTGGAACTGGTACCTGCCGACCTGGCTCGAGTGGCTGCCGACGCTCTCGCCCGAGGGGGAGAGCACGCCGGCGCCGAAGCCGCCGGGGAAGGCGGTGCCGACGGCCTAGCGGCAGCCGTCGAGGATGCTCGGCCGGACGGGCGCGAGCGCGGGTGGGATCATCGACGCGTGGCCTGGCAGGCCCTGGTCGAGATCGACGCGCGCGACCCCGTCCCGGGCGGGCGCCTGCGGGAGCTGCTCGAGGCGCATCCGCGCGTCGTCTCGCTGAGCGTCAACGCGCCGGCGGGACGGCGGCTGCTCGGCCGGGCGCGGCCGGCGTCCGCGCTCGTCGGCGTCGAGGCCGAGACGCGCGAGGAGGCGGAGCGGGTCGCGCGCGCGGCGGTCGAGGACGCGCTCGCGCGGGCCGGTGTTCGCGCCTCGCTGCGGGTGGGCGCCTTCCGCGGCCGTTGACGCCGTCCGGAGGAGTCTCTACCCTGATGACGAACACACGTTCGACCATCACCCTCGGCCGGCGACGGCCATCGACCCGGAGACGCCATGCTCACCGCCCGCCAGCAGGAGATCTGGAACTACCTCGTCAGCTACGTCGACGACCACGGCTACCCGCCCACGGTGCGCGAGATCGGCGAGCACGTCGGGCTGGCCTCGCCGTCGACCGTGCACGCCCACCTCGCGAACCTCGAGCGCGCCGGCCTGCTCAAGCGCGACCCGACCAAGCCGCGCGCCCTCGAGCTGATCGGCCGCGAGAAGCCCCAGGCCGCGCCGCAGGCGGCGCCGCTCCCGGCCCGCGACGACCTGCAGCGCCTGCCGCTCCTCGGCGAGATCGCAGCCGGAGGGCTGCTGCTCGCCGAGCAGAACGTCGAGGACTACGTCTCCGTCCCGGAGGAGGTCGCGAAGGGCGACTTCCTGCTCCGGGTCAAGGGCGAGTCGATGATCGAGGCGGGGATCCTGCCCGGCGACATCGTCGTCGTCCGCCGCCAGCAGTCGGCGGAGAACGGCGACGTCGTCGTCGCGCTCGGCGGCGAGGACGAGTCGGCCGACGAGGCGACGGTGAAGACGTTCTACCGCGAGGACGGGCGGATCCGCCTGCAGCCGGAGAACAGCACGATGGAGCCGATCTACGCCGACCACGTCCAGATCCTCGGCAGGGTGACGGGGGTCTTCCGGAGCCTCTGATGGCCGAGCCGCTGCCCCTCCACCGCACGCTCGAGCAGGAGCTCGCCGCGCTCACCCGCGGCGCCAGCCTCGAGTGCCTGGTCTGCGGCGAGTTCGTCATGCACGGGCGCGGCTCGATCTTCTGCCCGGAGTGCGGCTTCCGGCTCGAGGTGCCGGAAGCCGCGTCCTCCGGGGCGGAGGTCGCGCAGCCCGGCTAGAGCAGGCGCCGGACCCGCGTGCGTCGCTCCGCCGGCGCGTGGGCGGAGCGCGATCGCCGCAGCGGCGAGGACCGGCGCCGTGTTGTCTCCTCCGCAGACGGGAAGCGGGTCCTGGGCCGGGCGGCCGCGGCTACAATGGCCGGTGCAGGCCGGGTGGCCGCGGGGCGCGCGCGAGCGTGTCTCGAGGAAAGTCCGGACACCGCAGGGCAGGACGCTGGGGAAATCCCAGGCGGCGAAAGCCGACGGAAAGTGGCACAGAAAGGACACCGCCTACCCGGCGCATCTCCGGAGGCGTCGGCGGCAAGGGTGAAACGGTGGGGTAAGAGCCCACCAGCGTCGTGGCGACACGGCGGCTCGCCAAACCCCGTCCGGTGCAAGGCAAACAGGCTCCGCTCGCAGGTTGCCCGCCGAGGAGCCGGGTAGGTCGCTCGAGCCGCCGGGCAACCGGCGGCCCAGATGGATGGTCACCCACGACAGAATCCGGCTTACAGGCCTGCTACGGAAAAAGCCCTG
>CAWIUN010000029.1:0-173867 GCA_963839285.1 uncultured Actinomycetes bacterium | reverse complement strand
GCGAGCGAGCCCGTGCCGCCGCAGGTGCGGCAGACGAGCTCCTCGCGCACGGCCGGCGCGAGCCAGCCGTTGCACTCCGAGCAGGTGTGCAGCGCCCGGAAGCGGACGACGAGGACGGTCAGGATCGCGGCGCCGAGGACGGCGAGCGCGACGGCGGCAGTGAGGGTCATCGGGACACCTCGACCAGGGTGAGACGGATCATCTGGAGCTCCCTCCGGTTTGGCCAGTGGTGGTGGCGATCCGTGCGCGCGGATAGCGCGGACGGCGGTGCTGCGAGGTCATTCCGGCGGGGTCTGCGTCCGTTCGGCCTCGAGAGCCTCGGAGTCGCACCGCACCGCTCGGCGGACTATAGCAACAGCGCCGGCGCTAGGCTTCGAGGCCGGGATGCACGCGACGGAGTACCTGACCTTCGAGACGCCGGAGCGGCGCGGCTACCTGAACATCACCCCGCGGGTCGAGGACTTCGTCTCCCGCTCCGGGATCCGGCACGGGCTCTGCCTGGTCAACCCGATGCACATCACCGCCGCCGTCTTCGTCAACGACGACGAGCAGGGCCTGATCCGCGACTTCGACGACTGGCTGGAGCGCCTCGCCCCGCACGAGCCCGTCGACCAGTACCGGCACAACGGCGCCGAGGACAACGCCGACGCGCACCTGAAGCGCCAGCTGATGGCGCACCAGGTCGTGCTCGCGATCACGGACGGCCGGCTCGACCTCGGTCCGTGGGAGCAGGTGTTCTACGGGGAGTTCGACGGGCGGCGGCCGAAGCGGGTCGTGCTGAAGGCGATCGGCGAGTAGCCGGCTCGGCCGCCTCGCCACCGCCGCGCAGCAGCCGCCCGCCGTGGAGGGCCGCGGCGAAGAGGACGACGAAGGCGCCGGCGGCGACCGTCAGGAGCTGCGCGGCGATCGCGAACGCGATCGCCGCGTCGCCGCCGATGCCGCCGGCGGCGAGCACCGCGGCGCCCACGCCCGCCTGGGTCGCCTGGCCGGCCGGGCTGATCGGCAGGGCTCCCGTCGCGGCGCCCGCGCAGAGGTACGCGAGCGCGAGCGGCAACGAGACGCCGAAGCCGAGCGCGGCCAGCAGCATCGCGAGCCCTCCCGCCCGGGCGAGCCAGGCGGCGAGGACGAGCAGCAGCGCGTAGGCGGCGTCGGCCGGCGACGAGGGGGCGTGCCGGTTCAGCCACCGCGTCAGCCGGAAGCGCCCGAAGCTCTCGGTCGAGGCGATCCGCGGCAGCGCCGCGATCACGACGCCGGCGCCGAGCCCGGCGCCCGCCACGATCGCGAACGCGATCCGGATCCCGAGCCCGCCGTCGCCCTCGACCGCGGCCGTCGCGGCGAAGGGCGTCATCGCCGCGGTGTCGATCATCCCGAGCAGGAAGAGCGACAGCACGACGGTGCCGACGGCGGGCGCGCGGCCGGGCAGCTTCCGCACGATCGCGACGCGGATCGCGTCGTCGAAGCGGCCCGGGAGCGCGAGGCCGGCGACCGCGGCGGCGCCGGTCGCGGTCGCGAGCGGCAGCGAGCGCGGCCGCTCCGCGGGCCGGAAGAGCCGCTGCCAGCCCAGCGCCTTGAAGGCGTACGCCGAGAGGAAGAGCGCGCCGGCGCCGACGGTCAGCGACAGGTTCGCCCGCTCGAGCGGCCAGCCGACGCTGCGGAAGCGGAGCACGACGACGACGGCGATCCCGAGCGCGGCGAGGCCGAAGGCGACGTTGACCGCGCGGCGCACCCGCGGCACGCGCCAGGCGTCGATGAACGGGCGCATCAGGAGCAGCCACGGCCGCAGCACCGCCTGGAGCAGCCGCCGCAGCGCGCCGATCGCCTCGACGAACCGTCCCGGCGGCGGCGCCTCGGCGGCTCTCCGCCGACGCGCCGGCTCGTCGTGGCTGCGCGGCGGCGCCGGCGGCGGCGCGAAGCGGCTGCGGCGGAAGACGAGGCGCAGGGGCAGCGAGGCCCGCCGCCACGTCTGCGGCGCGAACTCGCGCACGGTCCAGAGCCCGAAGAAGATCGCCGGCAGCGAGTAGAAGAGGAAGACGCCCCAGGTCGAGAACGACGTGCGCGAGCGCGAGCGAGGCAACCGTCGCCGACCCGACGCCGAGGACGAGGAGCAGGAGCACGAGCAGGCCGGGAAGCAGCATCGAGGAGACAACGGGCGAGCGCGCGGATCGGTCGCTCCGACCATGAGTGTGCTGAACGTCACGAACGCACTAGACTGTCGGTAGGAGGTGACGCCGCATGGCGCAGACGCACTCCCACCCGCACCTGCACGTGCCGCACCCGCACGTCGACCTCAGGGGCGACGAGCAGGGATCGCCGTGGCTGCTGCTGCCGGGAGTCGCGCTCGTGCTGGCGGTCCTGATCACGCTGCTGATCGTCGTCAGCTTCGTGGTCGCGGACGTGATCGCCGGCCGCGCGTACTAGGACGCCGACACGGTCGAGCCTCTGGAGGACGATGCGCGTCGAGGGCGAACTCCGGTCCGCGATGACCCAGCGCGACGACGAGAGCCTGATCGACGAGATGCGCGAGACGATCCGGGCGGACCGGGAGCGTGCCGCCGCGAGGACGGCCCGGCCGACCGAGTCGACGGAGGCCGCTCAGGCCGCCCCGCCGGCGGCGGCGCAGCCGGAGCGCAGGCCGCTCGTCCGCCGTCTGCTCGGACGCTGAGCCCGGGCACGACGTAGGCTGACCCGATGGCGGCCGCCGTCCGCACCGGCACCTGCTCGTTCGCCGACGAGGCGCTCCTGAAGGCGTGGTACCCGAAGGACGTCAAGACCCCGGAGGAGCGCCTGCGCTACTACGCCGAGCGCTTCGACACCTGCGAGATCGACTCGACCTACTACCGGCTTCCGGTCGCCGGCGACCGTCGCGCAGTGGGCAGAGCGGGTTCCCGACGGCTTCGTCTTCCACATCAAGGCCTTCGCGCCGATGACGCGGCACCCGGTGCGGCTCGAGGCGCTCCCGCCGGAGCTGCACGGCGCGGTCGAGCCGAACGCGCGCGGACGGGTCGAGCGGCTGCCGCGCGAGGTTCGCGCCGAGGTCTTCCGGCTCTTCCGCGAGGCCGTCGAGCCGATGCGCGAGGCGGGCAAGCTCGGCGGGATCCTCCTGCAGCTGGCGCCGTACGTCGTCCACCGCGAGCACTCGCTCGAGTACCTGGACTGGGCCCGTGAGCAGCTGCCGGGCCACGACCTGCTGGTCGAGTTCCGCCACCGCAGCTGGCTCGACGACGAGCACCGCGCCGAGACGCTCGCGTTCCTGGAGGCGCGGGGGCTCTCGCTCGTCGTCGTCGACGCGCCGCGCAGCGAGGCGAAGAACCTGATCCCGACCGTGGTCGCCGTCACCGGCCCGACCGCCTACGTGCGCTTCCACGGCCGCAACGCCGCCACCTGGAACAAGCGCGGCGGCAGCGCCGCCGACCGCTTCGACTACCTCTACGAGCCCCGGGAGCTGGCCGAGTGGGTCGAGCCGATGCAGCGGCTCGCCGCCGAGGCGGAGCAGGTCTACGCGCTGATGAACACGAACGCCCACCACGACGGGGTCGCGCAGGGGCCGGAGAACGCGCGCCGGCTCGCCGAGGCGCTGCGCGGGGCCGGCGTCGAGGCGACCGGGGCCGGCTCGCCGTGACGAAGCTCGAGACCGCGCTCGCGGGGCGCCCGCCGAGGACCGTGCCCGAGGTGATCGAGCGGCTGCGGGCGATCGAGGCGGCGCTGCCGAAGCGCGACGGCGTCCGGGCCTTCACGACGCTCTACCTGGCGGTGACGGAGAACGTCCACGCGGCGCTCCGGCCCGGCGGCTTCGCGGACCCCGCCTTCGTCGAGCGCCTCGACGTCGTCTTCGCCAACCTCTACCTCGCGGCGCTGAAGGCGTTCACGGCCGACCCGGCGAAGGCGCCGCGCGCCTGGGCGCCGCTCTGCGCCGCGCGCGCGAAGCGGACGATCGCACCGCTCCAGTTCGCGCTCTGCGGCATGAACGCGCACATCAACCGCGACCTCCCCGTCGCGCTCGTGCGGACGGCGGCCCAGCGGAAGCTCGACCTGTCGCGGGCGACGCGGCAGCACGCGGACTTCACGGCCGTGAACGCGGTGCTCGCGGCGACCGAGGCGGAGGTCAAGCGCAGCTTCGCGACCGGCCTCGTCGGCTTCGCGGACGCCGCGCTCGGCCAGCTCGACGACCGCGTCGCGATGTGGGACGTCGGCCGCGCGCGCGAGGCCGCCTGGGTGCAGGGGCAGATCCTCTGGACGCTGCGGGCGCTGCCGCCGCTCTCGCGGCGCTACCTGGACACGCTCGACCGCACCGTCGGCTTCGCGGGCCGCGGGTTGCTCGTGCCCCTGCCGAGACCGTAGGACCGCCCCGGCTCAGCGGAAGCGGCTCCGGGCCTCGGCGAGCGCCTCGCGGACGCCGCCGGGGCCCGGAGCAGGCCTCGGGGCCGCCGCGGGCGCCTCGAAGCTGCCGTCGCGGACCGAGGAGGCGACCCGCTCGTGCGCGTCGCGGAAGGGGACGCCGGCGGCGACGAGCGCCTCGGCGGCGTCGGTCGCGCGCAGCAGCGGGTCGGACGCCGCCTCCGCGAGCCGCTCCCGCTCGAAGCCGAGCCCGGCGACCATGACGCCGAGCGCCCGGAGCGCGCCGCGGACGTCCTTGCGCGCCGCGAAGACGGGCGGCTTGTCCTCCTGCAGGTCGCGGTCGTAGGCGAGCGGCAGGCCCTTGACCGTCGCGAGCAGCCCGGTCAGGCGCCCGATCGCGGTGCCGGCCTTGCCGCGGGCGAGCTCGGCGACGTCCGGGTTCAGCTTCTGCGGCATCATCGACGACCCGGTCGCGGCCGCCTCCGGCAGCGTCGCGAAGCCGAACTCGGCGGTCGCCCAGAGGCAGAGCTCCTCGCCGATCCGCGACAGGTGCGTGAACAGCACCGCGGCGGCGTAGAGGTAGTCGAGCGCGAAGTCGCGGTCGGCGACGGCGTCGAGCGAGTTGCGCAGCGGGTCCTTCGGCGCCGGCAGCCCGAGCGTCGAGCCGGCGAGCGCGCCCGCGCCGAGCGGCGAGGGCCGCGCCTGCTCGGCGCAGAAGCCGAAGCGGGCCCGGTCGCGGTCGAGCATCTCGACCCAGGCGAGCAGGTGGTGGCCGACCGTGACGGGCTGCGCCCGCTGCAGGTGCGTGTAGCCGGGCATCGGCGTCTCCGCCTCCTGCTCCGCCCGCTCGAGGATCGTGCGCGCGAAGGCGCCGAGCTCCCGCGACGCCTCGAGCGCCGCGTCGCCGACGTAGAGCCGGAAGGCCGCCGCGACCTGGTCGTTGCGCGAGCGGCCTGCGTGGATCTTCCGCCCCACCTCGCCGAGCTTCCGCTCGATCAGCGTGTGCACGTCCTCGTCGCCCGGCTCCCACTCGATCCCGCCCAGGATCGCCTCCGCCTCGGCGACCTCCGCGTCCGAGAGGATCCCGGCCGCGTGCAGGCGCCGGGCGTGGACGAGCGTCGCCTCGCAGTCGTACGGGAGCAGCTCGGCGTCGTCGGCCCGGAGGAAGTCCTCCACGTCGCCGTCGAGCCGGGCGCCGGTGCGGCCCGACCAGAGCGTCACGCGGCCTCCCTCACGCGGGGACCCGGCCCCGCTTCAGCTCCGCGACGAGCTCGACCTCGAGCGCCTGCAGCGTCAGGAAGCCCGCCGCCGCGTCGTGCGGGAAGGTGTCCCCGGTCGAGTAGGAGGCGAGCTCCTCCGAGTAGAGCGCGTTCGGCGAGCGGCGCCCGGCGACGACCGGCAGGCCCGGCTGCAGCCGCAGCCGCACCTCGCCGCGTGACCCGCTCCTGCGTCTTCGCGACGAAGGCGTCGACCGCCTCGCGCGCCGGCGAGAACCAGAGGCCCTCGTAGACGAGCTCGGTCCAGGTCGTCTCGAGCCCGCGCTTGATCCGCAGCTCGTCCCTGGTCAGGACGACGTCCTCGAGCGCCTTGTGCGCCTCGATCAGGCAGGTCGCGGCGGGCGCCTCGTAGATCTCACGGCTCTTGATCCCGACGACGCGGTTCTCGATCATGTCGATCCGGCCGATCCCGTAGGCGCCGGCGGCTCCGTTCAGGACGGCGACGAGCTCGGCGAGCGGCGCCTCGGTGCCGTCGAGCGAGACCGGGACGCCCTGCTCGAAGCCGACGACGACCTCGACCGGCGCGGGCGCCGTCGCGGGGTCCTTCGTCAGCGCGTAGACGTCCTCCGGCGGCGCGACCCAGGGGTCCTCGAGCACGCCGGCCTCGATCGACCGGCCGAAGAGGTTCTCGTCGATCGAGTAGGGCGAGGCCTGCGTGTGCTTGATCGGGATCCCGCGCGCCTCCGCGAAGGCGATCGCCTCGTCCCGCGAGCGCATCCGGTCGCGGAGCGGCGCGATCACGCGGACGCCCGGGTAGTTGGCGCGGAAGGCGAGCTCGAAGCGCACCTGGTCGTTTCCCTTGGCGGTGCAGCCGTGGACGACGGCCTCGGCGCCCGCCTCGAGCGCGACCTCGGCGACCGCCTGCGCCACGACCGGGCGCGAGAGCGCCGAGACGAGCGGGTAGCGGTTCTCGTAGAGCGCGTTCGTCTGGATCGCCTTCGCGCACTGGTCGCCCGCGAACTCGTCCTTGCGGTCGACGAGCAGCACCTCTGCCGCGCCGGCGGCCCTGCCGCGCTCGAGCGAGGCCTCGAGGTCGAACTCCTGCCCGACGTCGACGAGGACCGCGATCACCTCGTCGAAGCCGTAGTCCTCCTGCAGCCACGCGATCGCGCAGCTCGTGTCGAGGCCGCCCGAGTAGGCGAGCGCCGCTTTCTTCGTCATGCCGCTCCTTCGTAGAGGTGGTGTCTCAGCTCGTCGCGGAGCCCGGTCGCGGACTCGCCCTCGCGGGCGACGACGAGGATGGTGTTGTCCCCGGCGACGGTGCCGAGGATCTTCGGATGGCCCGGCCCGGTCGATCTCCTCCGCGAGCGCGTGCCCGAAGCCGGACGGGGTCGTGATCAGGACGAGGTTGCCGCTCGACTCGATCGAGAGCGCGAAGCGCCGCACCGCGGGCCCGACCTGCAGCGGCGCCGCGGCCCCGGCGGGCGCGTAGACGAGCCGGCCGTCCTCGCCGCGGATCTTCTGCAGCCGGAGCTCGTGGACGTCGCGCGAGACGGTCGTCTGCACGGCCGGGAAGCCCGCGGCCCGCAGCGCCTCCGCCAGCTCCGCCTGCGTCGAGAGCTGCTGCTCCCGGATCAGGCGCAGGATCGCGCCGTGCCGCTCCCGGCGGTTCACGCGAGCACGTCCCGCAGGATCGCGAGCGCCTCGCCGACCTCGGCCGCCGAGACGACGAGCGGCGGCGCGAGCCGGAGCACGCGCTCGCCGGCCGAGAGGACGACGAGGCCGCGCTCGAGGCAGGCGGCGACGACCTCCGAGGCGGGCCGCTCGAGGTCGGCGCCGAGGAGCAGCCCCGCGCCGCGCACCTCGTCGACCCCGGGGAGCTCGGCCAGCCCGGCGGCGAGCTCCCCGCCCCGCGCCCGGACGTTCTCGAGCAGCACGTCGTCGACGGCGTCGACGACGGCGCAGGCGGCGGCGCAGGCGACGGGGTTGCCGCCGAAGGTCGCGCCGTGGTCGCCGGGGCCGAAGGCGCTCTCGCCCCCGCTCCGGCCGACGTCGACGAGCAGGGCGCCGATCGGCAGGCCGTTCGCGAGCCCCTTCGCGAGCGTGACGAGGTCGGGCGCGACGCCGAGCTGCTCGAAGGCGAAGAAGCTGCCCGTGCGGCCGACGCCGGTCTGGATCTCGTCGAGGCAGAGGAGCGCGCCGACGCTTCGGGCTCCGGCGGCGGCCGCCTGCACGAACTCGGCGGTCAGCGGGTGGACGCCGCCCTCGCCGAGCACCGGCTCGAGCAGGACGAGGCCGACGTCGTCGCCGAGGGCCGCGTCCAGCGAGTCGACGTCGTTCGCGCGCGCGAAGCGGACGCCGGGCAGCAGCGGCTCGAAGTCCGCGCGCTTCGCCGGCTGACCGGTCGCGGCGAGCGCGCCGGTCGTGCGGCCGTGGAACGAGCCCTCGAGCGCGACGACCCCGGGCCTGCCGGTCGCCTTGCGCGCGTACTTGATCGCCGCCTCGTTCGCCTCGGTGCCGGAGTTGCAGAAGAACGCCGCCGCGCCGCCGAAGCGCGCCGAGAGCCGCTCCGCGAGCGCGACCTGCGGCTCCGTCCAGTAGAGGTTCGAGGCGTGCCAGAGCCGGTCGAGCTGCGCGCGGGCGGCGGCGAGCGGCGCCGGGTGGCGGTGCCCGAGCGCGACGACGGCGATGCCGGCGCCGAAGTCGAGGTAGCGGCGCCCGGCGTCGTCGACGAGCCGGCAGCCCTCGCCCTCGACGAAGGTGACCGCGGCGCGGGCGTAGGTCGGGAGCACGGCCGCCCGCCCTTGTGACACTTCGTCACCAGCTGAGAAGGCAGCCGTCGGTGGTGACATTTCGTCACTTGGGACGACGGCGTCGGGGTCGCGCGCGGTCACGCGGTCACCGCCGTCTCGCCGATCTCGGCGACGACGCCGCCGCGGGCGGCGCGGGCGGCGGCGAGCAGCTTCGGCACGATGCCGCCCTCGAACCGGCCCTCGCCGACCAGGCGAACCGCGTCCGCGGCGTGGATCTCCGCGGCGACGCCGCCGTCGAGCAGCACGCCCGGCACGTCGCTGACGAAGAGGATCCGGTCGGCGACGAGACCCATCGCGAGCGCGGCCGCGGTCTCGTCGGCGTTGACGTTCAGCGGGCCTGCCGCGAGCGGCGCCACGACCGGGACGAGGCCCGCCGCCAGCGCCTCCTCGACCGCGTCGGGGCGGCAGGCGACGGCATCGCCGACGAGCCCGAGCTCCGGCACGCGCACGGCCCGCAGCCCGATCTCGTCGCCGAAGAGCGGCACCGCCCGCGGGCCGATCGCGGCGCACAGGCTCGCGTTGACGCCGGCCAGCGCCTCGCGGACGACCTCGAGGCCCGCGGCGGTCGTGACCCGGCGGCCGTGCACCCATTCGACCGGGATCCCGCGCCGCACCATCTCGGCGGAGATCTGCGGCCCGGCCCCGTGGACGACGCAGACCTCGTTCGACGCCGCGAGCGTCGCGATCCGGTCGGCGACCCCGGCGGCGCTCGCCCCGCCCACCTTGACGACGAGGCGGCTCACGTGCGGTAGTCCGCGTTGATGCGGACGTAGTCGTAGGTCAGGTCGGAGGCGAGGTACGAGGACTCGCCCGGGCCGAGGCCGAGGTCGAGCGCGATCGTGCAGACGGCGCCCTCGAAGGACGGCTCGACGCCGAGCGGCGCGCCGTCGCGGAAGACGTCCGTGCCGTTGAAGGCGAGCGAGACCCGCTCGGGGTCGAGCGCGGCGAAGCCGCCGTTCCAGGGCGCGGAGCCGGCCGCGGCGAGCACGCGGCCCCAGTTCGCGTCCCGGCCGAAGGCGGCCGTCTTGACGAGCGGCGAGGTCGCGATCCGGCGTGCGATCGCCTCGGCCTCCGCGTCGGAGGCGGCGCCGGCGACCTGGATCTCGAGCAGCATCGTCGCGCCCTCGCCGTCGGCGACGATCTGCGAGGCGAGGTCGCGGCAGACCTCGCGCAGCGCCGCCGCGAAGGCCTCGTCGGTCGCACGGCTCCGCTCGACGCCCGCCCGCGCCGTTCGCGAGCAGGACGACGGTGTCGTTGGTGGAGCAGTCGCCGTCGACGGAGATCCGGTTGAAGCTGGCGTCGACGGCCGGCCGCAGGAAGGCGTCGGCCTCGCCCGCCTCGAGCGGGTAGTCGGTCGTCAGCACGCAGAGCATCGTCGCGAGCGCCGGGTGGATCATCCCGGCGCCCTTCGCCATCCCGCCGACGACGAAGCCGTCTCCGCCCGCGACCGCGGTCTTCGGGTGCGTGTCGGTCGTCATGATCGCCGTCGCCGCGTCGCCGCCGCCCTCCGGCGAGAGCGCGCGGGCCGCCTTCTGGATCCCGGCGAGCACCTTCGGCATCGGCAGCGGCGCCCCGATCACGCCGGTCGAGCAGACGAGCACCTCCTCGGGCCGGACGAGCAGGACGCGCGCGGCCTCGGCGGCGGTCGCGGCCGCGTCGGCCTCGCCGCGGGCGCCCGTGGCGGCGTTGGCGGAGCCGGAGTTGAGCACGACGGCCTGCGGCTGGGCGAGCTCGAGATGCCGCCTGGAGACGGTCACCGGCGCCGCCTGGACGCGGTTCGTCGTGAACATCGCGCAGCCGACCGCGGGCGAGGTCGTCCGCACGAGCGCGAGGTCGAGCTCGCGCTTGCGGATGCCCGCGCGCACGCCGGCGGCGACGAAGCCCCTGGCCGCGGTGACCGACATCAGGCGGTCGCGCCGCTCATACGAGGACGCCGTGCAGGCGCAGGCCCGCAGTCGGGTCGAGGCCGAGCGCGAGGTTCGCGTTCTGGACGGCCTGGCCGGCGGCGCCCTTGCCGAGGTTGTCGATCGCGCAGAGGACGATCGCGCGGCCGGTCGCCCGGTCCTCGAAGAGCGCCACCTCCGCCGCGTCGGTCAGCGCGACGCGCACGAGGTCGGGCGCCTCGCCGTCGGGCAGCAGCGTCACGGCGGGAGTCGACGCGTACGCCTGCTCGAGCCGCTCGCGCAGCCCGGCCTCGGCGGCGGTCGCATAACACGTCGCGAGCAGCCCCCGCCGGATCGGCAGCAGGTGCGGGACGAAGCAGACCGGGAAGCCGAGGTTCCGCGCGATCTCCGGCTCGTGCTGGTGGCTGCCGACGCGGTACGGCGTCAGGTTCTCGAGCACGACCGCCGCGTGCGAGCCGGCCTTGAGCGCGCGGCCGGCGCCCGAGACGCCGGACTTGGCGTCGACGACGACGGAGGCGGGGTCGACCGCGTCCGCGATCGGGCCGAGCGCGAGCAGCGCAGCCGTCGCGTAGCAGCCCGGGTTCGCGATCAGCCGGCCGGCGGGCGGGTACAGCTCCGGCAGCCCGTACGACCACGCGCCGAGCTCGTCCGGCCGCGGGTGCTCGAAGCCGTACCAGGCGGGGTAGTCGGCGGCCTCGAGCCGGTGGGCGCCCGAGAGGTCGACGACGACGCCGTCCGCCGGCGGCTCGAGCGCCGCGGCGCGTGCGTGGTCGAGGCAGAGGAAGAGGACGTCCGCGCCGCTCGCGAGCGCCTCCTCGTTGCCGACGAACGCGGGCAGCTGCCCGTGCCCGTTCCGCGCGAGACGCGCGTCGAGCGCGGCGGCGGGCTGCCCGGCGAGCGAGTCGGAGCCGAGCGCGACGAGCTCGAGCGCGGGGTGCGAGAGGACGCGGTCGAGCGTCTCCTGTCCCGAGAAGCCCGAAGCCCCGATGATCGCCGCCGTCGGCATCGACCGCATTTTAAGCACGCAGACGCGTTTTATGCAAATACGTAGCGACTCGTCGTCTGTCCTCGGGCGCCTGCACTCCGGGCGCGGACACGGTTGTGAGAGGTGCGCGAACCGAATCGTCCGCGTGGCAGGCCGATCGCGGAGTCGTCACCTTCCGAGGAGGATATGCCGTTGCACGACCTGCGTCTCGCGCCGGTACGGCCCGGGCGGGCCGCGCCGGGACGTCGTCGCGATCCGGAGCGCGCCCACCCGAGCCCGGGAACAGGGCCCGACCGTCGCTAGGCGCAGTCGTCGGGGTCGGCCTCGTCGGCGTTCCCCGGCAGGCGCCCGAGCAGCTCGGCGAGGGCTTCCCGCTCCTGCTCGTCGAACCGCTCGAGGAAGAGCCGGCCGACGCCCGCGAGGTGCGTGCCGGACGCGGCGCGGAGCAGCTCGACCCCGGCGTCGGTCAGGCGGGCGTAGGAGACGCGGCGGTCGGTGTCGCAGCCGAGCTTCTCGACGTAGCCCTCGCGCTCGAGGCCGTCGAGGAGCCGCGTGATCCCCGAGGCGGTCAGGAGCACGGTCTCGGCGAGGTCGACCCGGCGCAGCTTCCGCTCCGGCGCCCGCGAGAGATGCAGCAGCACCTCGTAGTCGTTGATCGTCAGGCCGTGCCCGTGGACGAGCTCCGCGGAGAGCTCGCGGGTCACCGCCGCGTGGGCGCGCAGGAACCGCACCCACGCCGCGAGCTGCGCCGTCTGGACGCTCGACGTGCGTCACGCTGCGCATTCTGGCTGCTCCCGCCGCGGATGGAAAGTTTCGGCTTCCGGCCCGGAGGGAGCATGCTAGGCGAGGAGTGGCGCGCAACCGACACGAGCTCGTGGTCGTCGGCGCCTCGGCGGGTGGCGTCGAGACGCTGCGTCGGCTCGTCTCCGAGCTGCCCGCCGACTTCGAGGCCTCGGTCGCGATCGTGCTGCACGTGCTCGCGTCGGGGCGGAGCGTGCTGCCGGCGATCCTCGACCGGGCCGGCCCGCTGCCGGCGCGGCACGCCGCCGACGGCGACCCGATCGAGCCCGGGACGATCGTCGTCGCGCCGCCGAACTGCCACCTGATCGTCGAGGGCGACCGCTGGCGCGTCACGCGCGGGCCGCGCGAGAACGGGCACCGGCCCGCGATCGACCCGCTCTTCCGGACCGCGGCGCGGGCCTTCGGGCCGCGCGCGATCGGCGTCATCCTCTCCGGCGCCCTCGACGACGGCACCGCCGGCCTGCGCACGATCAAGATCTGCGGCGGCGCGACCCTCGTCCAGGACCCCGACGAGGCGCAGTACCCGGCGATGCCGACGAAGCGCGGTCGCACACGTCGGGCCCGACCGCGTCCTGCCCGTGCGCGAGCTCGCCGAGACGATCGTCGCGCTCGTCCGCGAGGACGGAGACGTCACGAATCTCGAGGAGGTCGGCGACGATGACCGAGTCCCACGAGCCCGGCGACGCGCGTGTACACCTGCCCGGACTGCGGCGGCGCCCTGAGCGAGCTGGTCGAGGACGGCCTCCTGCGCTTCCGCTGCAAGGTCGGCCACGCCTACTCGCAGGAGAGCCTGCTCTACTCGCAGTCCGAGCAGCTCGAGACGGCGCTCTGGGCGGCGCTGCGCTCGCTCGAGGACCGGGTCGAGCTGACGAACCGGCTCGCCCGCCGCCTGCGCGACCGCGGCGGCGCCGACCGGGCCGCCGCGCGGCTACGAGCAGCAGTCGGCGGACGCGTCCCACCACGCCGAGCTGCTGCGGCGGACGCTCGAGCAGGTCGAGGCGATCGAACAGCCGGATCCGGCGTCCAGCCTGACGGAGAACGGGCGCTAAGCTAGGCGCTCCGATGGCCTCGGCCGAGCCCGATCCCGCATTCGAAGAGCTGCTCCGCTACGTCAAGGAGGCGCGCGGCTTCGACTTCACGGGCTACAAGCGGCCGAGCCTGCAGCGGCGCGTCGACAAGCGGATGCAGGCGCTCCGGATCGACGGCTACGGCGCCTACCTGACCTACCTCGACGCGCACGACGACGAGTTCGCCGACCTCTTCGACACGATCCTGATCAACGTCACCGGCTTCTTCCGCGACCCCGCGGCCTGGACGTACCTGCAGGACGAGGTCGTCCCGCGGATCGCCGAGGCGCGCGCGGGGAAGGACATCCGCGTCTGGTCGACCGGGTGCTCGAGCGGCGAGGAGGCGTACACGCTCGCGATGGTCGTGGCGGAGGCGCTCGGCGAGGAGGCCCTGCGCGACCGCGTCAAGATCTACGCGACCGACGTCGACCAGGACGCGCTCTCGGAGGGCCGTCACGCGCTCTACGAGCCGGAGCGGCTGCAAGGGGTGCCGGAGGAGCTGCGCAGCCGCTACTTCGAGCGGCTGGACGGCCGCTTCGCCTTCCGCGCCGACCTCCGCCGCACCGTCGTCTTCGGCCGGCACGACCTCGTCCAGGACCCGCCGATCTCGCGGATCGACCTGCTCTCGGCGCGGAACACGCTCATGTACTTCACGCCCGAGGCGCAGACGCGGGTGCTCCGCTCCTTCCACTTCGCGCTGCGCGACACCGGCTACCTCTTCCTCGGGCGCTCGGAGATGCTGATGACGCGGACGACGCTGTTCCAGCCGAGCGACCTGCGCCGGCGCGTCTTCGTCAAGACCGACCGGAGCGCCCAGCCCGACGAGCGTCCGCCTGCGGTCGGGACGCCCGCGCCGGCCCAGTCGATCGACGAGCTCGCCACGGAGGCGCTGATGCGCCAGGCCGGCTTCGAGGCGGCGCCGACCGCGCAGGTCGTGGTCGACCGCGAGGGCACGCTCGTGCTCGCGAACGTGCAGGCCCGGATCCTCTTCGGGCTCTCGCAGCGCGACATCGGCCGGCCCTTCCAGGACCTCGAGATCTCGTACCGGCCGGTCGAGCTCCGCTCCCGGATCGAGCAGGCCTACGAGGCGCGCCACACGATCAGCCTCCGCGACGTCGAGTGGCAGCTGCCGAGCGGCGAGGTCCGCTTCGTCGACGTCCAGGTCGTGCCGCTCGTGCCGCCGGGGTCGGCGCCGGTCGGCGTCGGCATGACCGTCACCGACGTGACGCGCTACCGGCTGCTGCAGCAGGCCCTCGACGCGTCGAAGCGGGAGGCCGAGTCCGCCTTCGAGGACCTGCAGTCGGTCAACGAGGAGCTCGAGACGACGAACGAGGAGCTCCAGTCGACGAACGAGGAGCTCGAGACGACGAACGAGGAGCTCCAGTCGACGAACGAGGAGCTCGAGACGATGAACGAGGAGCTCCAGTCGACGAACGAGGAGCTGGTCGCGATCAACGACGAGCTGAACCGGCGGACCGACGACCTCAACGTCGCGAACGCCTTCCAGAGGTCGGTCCTGAGCGCGATCGACGCCGGCGTCGTCGCGCTCGACGACGACCTGCGGATCACCTCGTGGAGCGACGGGGCGGTCGAGCTCTTCGGCCTGCGGAGCGACGAGGCCGTCGGCCAGCACTTCCTCAACCTCGAGATCGGCCTGCCGGTGGACGAGCTGCGGAAGCCGATCAGGCGCTGCATGGCCGACGGCGCGCACCACGAGCTCGAGCTGAGGGCCGTCAACCGGCTCGGCAAGCAGCTCGTCCTGCGGGCGGTCGTCACGCCGCTCGTCGATGTCGGCCGGCGCTTCGCGCGGCACGATCCTGCTCCTGGAGCCCGCCGAGGCCGGCGGATGAGCTCCCGGTCGCCGGCGGCGGACACGGAGAACGCTGGCGCGCGAGCTGGAGGAGCTCGCCCGGGCCGTCGAGACGGGGGCGGCCGACGACCGGGAGCTGCTGCAGGCCTCGCTCGAGGGGCTGCGGACGACGCTGGAGGAGCTGCGCGTCGCCGAGGAGCAGCTGCTGCGGCAGAACGAGGACCTCGTCGACGCGCACCTCGCGCTCGACGCGGAGCGCGTGCGCTACGAGGAGCTCTTCCAGTTCGCGCCCGACGCCTACGTGCTCACCGACGAGCGCGGCGTCGTGCTCGAGGCGAACGTGAGCGCCGGCAGGCTGCTCGGCGTCCGCCCGCGCTTCCTGCTCGGCAAGCCGCTCGCCGCCTACCTCGACCCCGACAGCCGGGGCGGCTTCCGCGAGCAGCTGCGGTCGATCGCGGCCGCGACGGCACCGTCGCGGCTCGACCTGCGCCTGCGGCGGCGAAGCGGCATCCCCTTCGACGCGCGAGCTGACCGTCGCGCCCGTGCTCCGCCCGCACGGAGGCGACGAGACGATCGGCCTGCGCTGGCTGATCCGGGACGTCACCGAGCGCAGGCAGGCGGAGGAGCGGCTCTGGGAGCTGAACGCCGAGCTCGAGGAGCGCGTCGCCGAGCAGACGACGGCGCTGCGCGAGGAGTCGGCGCTGCTCGAGGCGCGTGCTCGACCAGCTTCCGGTCGGGGTCGTGATCGCCGAGGCGCCCTCGGGCCGGTTCACGCGCATCAACCGCTACGCAGCCGGACTGCTGGGAGATTCGCTCGTGGTCGAGGGCCTCTCGGCGTACGACCGGCTGGCCCTGCGCCCGCCCGGCGGCGCGCCGCTCGCACCGGAGGAGACGCCGCTCGGCCGCGCGGTCCACCGGGGCGAGACGGTGGTCGACGAGCGGTTCGAGATCGACCCCGCCGGCGGGGACGGGCCGCGGTTCCTGTCGGCGAGCTCGGCCCCCGTGCGCGACGACGCCGGCCGGGTCGTCGCCGCGGTGGTCGTCTTCGAGGACGTGACCGAGCGCGAGCGCGCCGAGCAGGCGGGGCGCGACTTCGTCGCCAACGCCTCGCACGAGCTGCGGACGCCGCTCGCGGCGATCGGGAGCGCGATCGAGGTGCTCCAGGCGGGCGCGAAGGAGGTGCCCGAGGAGCGCGACCTCTTCCTCTCGCACGTGGAGCGCGAGGTCGGGCGGCTGGCGCGGCTCGCCCGGGCCCTGCTCGTGCTCGCGCGCGCGGAGACGCGCGCCCAGCCGCCGCGGCAGGAGGTCGTGCCGCTGCGGGGGCTGCTCCGCGACGTGGCCGCGGGCCTGCGGCCGGGTCCCGGCGTCGTCGTCTCGGTGCGCTGCGGCACGAAGCTCGCCGCGCTCGCGGACCGGGACGTGCTGGAGCAGATCGTCGTCAACCTGGCCGCGAACGCGGCCCGCTACACGACGAGCGGGCGCATCCTGCTCTCGGGCCGCGCGACGAAGCACCGGGCGGTGATCGAGGTGCGCGACACCGGCCCCGGGCTCTCGAAGGAGGCCCGCGACCGGATCTTCGACCGCTTCTACCGCGCCGGCGCGCGCGACGCCGAGGGCTTCGGGCTCGGCCTCGCGATCGCGCGTCAGGCCGCCGAGGCGCTCGGCGCCGAGCTCGAGCTCGAGAGCGAGGAGCGCCGCGGCACGGTGGCGCGGCTGCGCGTCCCGCTTGCGACAATGGCGACAGCCGTGAGCTACCGCATCGCCGTCGTCGACGACGAGCCCGCGATCCGCGACGCGGTCAGCTACGCGCTGCGCAGCGAGGGGTACGACGTCGAGCCGTACGAGAGCGGCGAGCAGGCGCTGCGGGCGGTCGAGCAGACGCCGCCGCCCGACCTCGTCGTCCTCGACCTGATGCTGCCCGGCCTCTCGGGCCTCGAGGTCTGCCGCCGCGCGCGGGCGGACAGCGACGTGCCGATCCTGCTCCTGACCGCGCGGGACGCCGAGGTCGACCGCGTGATCGGGCTCGAGGCGGGCGCCGACGACTACGTGACGAAGCCGTTCTCGATGATCGAGCTGGTCAGCCGCGTGCGCGCGATCCTGCGCCGGCGCGAGCTCGACCGGAACGCCCGCCGGCCCGTGATCCGGGCCGGCGAGATCGAGCTCGACCTCACCCACCACGACGTCCGCGTGGCCGGGAGGCAGGTGCGGCTGACCCCGTCCGAGTTCAAGGTGCTGGCCCTGCTCGCGGAGCAGCCGGAGCGGGTCTTCACCCGGCGCGAGATCATGCAGCACCTCTGGGACAGCGACTACGTGGGCGACCAGCGGGCCTGCGACATCCACGTCTCCAACATCCGGCGCAAGATCGAGGCGAACTCCGAGACGCCGGAGCGGCTGCTGACCGTGCGCGGGGTCGGCTACAAGCTCACAGGCGTGTGAGCAGCCGCTCACAGAACCGGGGCAGAACGGACACGGGACCCGCGCTGAGCTAGCGAAACGGCGGGTATTCAGGCTGGGTGTCCGCACCCGCGACAGAGCGCACCAGCGTCCACGACCTCGCCGACGAGGTCGTCCGCCTGCGAGAGCAGGCGGCGCAGCTGCAGCGGGCGCTCGACTCGCGCGTGACGATCGAGCAGGCGAAGGGGATGCTCGCCGAGCGCCTGGCGCTGACGCCGGGCGAGGCCTTCCAGCTGCTGCGGCGGTCCGCGCGCAGCGCGCAGATGCGCCTGCACGACCTCGCCGCCTCCGTGATCGAGTCGTCGTCGACCCCCGAGCCCGTCCTGCGCGAGCTCCGCCTGCAGGACCGAAAGGAGACCTAGCCATCACCGTCACCACCCCCGAACAGCCGAGCACCGTCACCACCCCCGAACAGCCCGGCGAGCGCGTCGCCGCGAAGCCGCTGCTCGTCTTCGTCCACTCCACGACCTCCGGCCGCTGCCGCCGCGCCGAGGGCTACCTGGCGCAGGTGCTCCAGCGCCGCCACAACCACGCCACCTTCCGCGTGACGCGACTCGACGCCGACGAGCGGCCCGACCTGGTCGAGCGCTTCCGCGTCGGCAGCGTCCCCGCCCTGCTCGTCGTCGAGGGGAAGGTGCTGCGCGCACGGCTCGAGGACCCGCGCGGCAGCCGCGCGATCGCGCAGTTCCTCGACCCCTGGCTGCGCTAGCGGCTCAGCCGACCCGCCCGAAGCCGTCGACCTGGCTCACGTAGCGCAGGCGGCGCATCACCTCGCCCCCGTTCGAGTCGTTGCCGACGGCGGTGTTGCCCTCGATCGCGTTGAACTTGCCGCCGCCCAGGTACTCCTCGACGATGCCGATGTGGTCGGGGACGCCGCCGTCCCAGTTGTAGATCGCGATGTCGCCCGGCTTCGGCTGCCCGCGGCCGATCCACTGGCCGGTCGCCTGCAGCCAGGCCTCGGTCGTCGGCACGTACGTGCAGCCGCTCGGGTAGCAGCCGGCGCCGCGGAAGCCGTCGGCGATCACCGTCTCGGCGCCGACCTTGAAGCAGTAGCTGACGAAGATGTTGCACCAGGGGACGGCGTCGACGCCGAACCAGGTGCCGAACGAGGTCTTGTTCGAGCCGGACGGTCGCTCCTTCGCGCCCAGGTGGCTGAGGGCCTCCGCGAGCGCCCTCGCGCCGGCCGAGCCCGCGGCCGGCGCCGCCGTCGCGTCGTGCGTCGGCGCCTTCGCCGCCCGCAGCGCGGCGCGGGTGTTCGGGCCGACGACGCCGTCGACCTCGAGCTTCGCCGCCGCCTGGAAGGCGCGGACGGCCGCGGCCGTCGCCGGCCCGTACTCGCCGTCGAGCACGCCCGGGCTCCAGCCGAGCGCCGCCAGCCGCTCCTGGACCTTGAGCACGTCCGGGCCGGTCAGGAGCGGGCTCGCCACGTGCAGCTCGCGGAGCATCGCCTGTCTCTCCCTCCGTCGTCGACTACGCGGTCGTCCGCGCCGATCGCCGCAGATCGTCCGCGATCTCGTCGCGGCGCGAGTGCTCCTTGCCCGTCCGGTACTCCGCCACGTAGGCGTCGAAGTCCCAGCTCGAGAGGAACGAGGAGGCCGCCTCCCGTCCGGAGTCGTAGAGGGCGAGCGCCCGCTCGCGCGCGATCCCGAACTCGGTCGTGCCGACGCCGAGGGTCGGGATCCCGATCGTGCGCGCGAACTGCGCCTTCTCGATGTACATCCGGTCGTGCGCCTCCATCATCGTGTGCACCATCCCGGAGAGCAGCTGGACGAGCCCGCGGGCGCCGCGCGAGCCGTGCTCCGGCTTCGGCAGCCGCGCGGAGATCGGCACCTTCGGCTCCGGCTCGACGAGCAGCAGCCCGAAGGTCGGGCACTTCGGCACCTCGTCGGCGTCGACGTCGAAGAGCCAGACCGGGAAGTTCGAGAGCATGCCGCCGTCGACGAGCACGTGCTCGTGGTTCGTGCGCTCGTTCTCGTGCCTGACCGGCTCGAAGAAGATCGGGATCGACATGCTCATCCGCACGGCCCGGGCCACCTCGAGCTCGTCCGGCTCGATCCCGAGCTCGCCGGCGTCGCGCGGCAGCACGAGCAGCCGGCGGGCGGCGAGGTCGGAGACGATCACCTGCAGCCGGTAGGCGTAGCGGGGGTCCTCGGAGTCGGTGCGCAGCTGCCCGAACCGCTCGATCCCCTTCGCCGTCAGCAGACCGGCCATCCAGGACTCGAAGCGCTTGCCCTCGTAGAGGCCCTGGTCGAGCAGCAGGCTGAGCGGGACGCCCGCGAGCGGGATCCGGTCCTCCCAGCCCTTGTCCTCGAACTGGCGGAAGTCGAGCGAGAGCACGATCTCCTTCAGCTCCGCCGCGGTGTACCCCGCCGCGATCAGCGCCGCCGTGATCGCGCCCGCCGACGTGCCCGCGACGTGCGCGACCTCGTACCCCTGCTCCTCGAGCGTCGCGTAGGCGCCCGCGAGCCCGATCCCCTTGACGCCCCCGCCTTCGCAGACGAGGTCGCATGTCTTCGCCGCAGCAACGTCCTCGGACGCCATTCGGGCTCCTTTCGTCGTTGCCGTGCCCCGACCATGATCGGGCCGGGGGCGCCTTGTCAAGCCCGGCCTCGAGCCGCGACGCGCAGAGCCGCACCTCGACAGGCACCTCGCACGTTCAGTCGCCGATGCGTCACCTGCTCCTTCCGCCGGCCGCCCTCGCCCTCGCGGCGTGCTCGTTCGCGTTCGCGGCGGCGGGCGGCGGCGGGCGAACCGCGTTCCGGCTCCAGGACGCGTCCGCGGCCTGCCGGGGCGAGCACGGCACGATCGTCTGCCGCAGCCTCGGCGTCCGCACCGGCCTGGCGCTCGCGCCGGGCGGCGCGCCTCGCGCCGTGGACGAGCCGATCTGGTGGGACGCCTCGACGCCGGTGCTCCACCGCTGGCGGCACGGCTCGCTCAGCTGCCGCGACGCCGGCGGCGTCGTCCTCTGCCGCAACGGCGACGGCGCGGCGATCTCGGTCGGCCCCCACCGGCTCGCCGTGTCCGCCTAGCCGCTAGCCTTCCGCGCGTGCTCGAGCGGATCGAGACGGAGCGGCTCGTGCTCGAGCCCCTGGGCGCCGAGCGCGGGCGCGCGATCCTCGCGGGCGACACGTCGGTCGTCCCGGCGGGCGAGGGCTGGCCGCACGCCGACACGCTCGACGGCGTGCGGCTGGGGCTCGAGCACGGGAGCGACTGCGGCTGGATCGTGCTCCTCGACGGGGTGGTCGTCGGCGACTGCGGCACGCACGGCCCGGTCGACGGGGCGGGCGACGTCGAGATCGGCTACGGGCTCGCGGCGCCGTTCCGCGGCCGCGGGCTCGGGAGCGAGCTCGTCGTCGCCCTGAGCGGCTGGCTGCTGCGGCAGCCCGGCGTCCGCCGCGTCGTCGCCGGCGTGCAGGCGGACAACCTGCCCTCGCGCCGGGCGCTCGAGCGGGCGGGGTTCGCGCTCGAGCGCGACGGCGGCGAGGTCGTCTCGTACGCGCGTCAGCGGTAGCCGAGCTCGGCCGCGTAGGCGTCCCGGTAGATCCGCTGCACGCGCTCGACCCGGTCGACGTAGGCGCGCGTCTCGGGGAAGCCGATCTCGCCGCCGGCGGCGAGCCAGCGGTCGACGTTGCCCTGGCCCGCGTTGTAGGCCGCGAGCACGAGCCGCTCCTCGTGGTAGCGCTCGAACAGGTGCTGCAGGTACCAGGCGCCGTAGCGGACGTTGATCTCGGGGTCGTCGAGGTCGGAGACCGTGAACGCGTGCCCGCCGGTGCGGAGGGCGATCCCGCGCGCGGTCTCGGGCGTCAGCTGCATCAGCCCGACCGCGCCCGAGTCGGAGCGTGCGGAGGCGTCGAACTTCGACTCCGTGTAGATGACCGCGGCGAGGAAGGCCGGGTCGAGGCCGTAGTGGGCGGCGTGGCCGCGGACGATCTGCTGGTAGCGGAGCGGGTAGCGGAGCCGCTCGTACCACGGCGGGGCGGACTCGTTGACGTAGAGGAAGGCGCCGGCGAGGACGGCGACCAGCACCGTGACCCAGGCGAGGCGCCTCACGCCGAGAGCTGCTCCAGCACCGAGGCGGCGAAGGCGTCGAGCTCCCGCAGCGAGCCGTCGTTGACGTAGACGAAGTCGGCGCGGCGGAGCTTCTCCTCCTCCGGCAGCAGGCGCGCGTCGCGGTCGTCGGCCGGCGGCCGCCGCCGCTTCGCGCGCACCTCGGCCGGCGCGGTGACGACGACGACCTTGTCGAAGCGCTCCTCGCCGCCGACCTCGTAGAGCAGCGGCACCTCGGTCACGCAGACGCGCGGGGGCCGAGGCAGCGCGCCCAGCCGCTCGCGCCAGGTCAGGTACTCCTGCGAGACGCGCGGGTGCAGGAGCGCCTCGAGCCAGGCGAGCGCCTCGGGGTCGCCGAAGACGATCCGCCCGATCCGCTGCCGGTCGGGACGGCCGTCCTCGCCGAGCACCTCCTCGCCGAAGCGCTCGACCAGCGCCCGGCGCACCTCGTCGTCGTCGGCGAGCAGATGGTGGACGATCTCGTCGCTCGAGACGACGGCCGCGCCGTGCCGCGCGAAGGCGGCGAGCGCCTCGCTCTTGCCGGCCCCGATGCCCCCGGTGATCGCGACCGCGAGCGGCCGGGGCAACGCTACTTCTCTTCGGGCTCGGCTTCGTCGGCGACGGCGGCCGGCTCGTCGGGCTCGGCCTCCGCCTCGGGCTGGGCCGTCTCGGCCTCGGCGGCCGGCTCGTCGCCCTGCTCGACCTCGGGCTCCTCGACCTCGGGCTCCGGCTCGGCGGTCGCGGCCTCCGCGTCGGGCTCTGCCGTCTCGGCCTCCGCGGCGGCGGCTCCTCGAGCGCGGCCTCGCGCGGCGGGCTCCTCGAGCTCGGCCTCGCCGGCGGGCTCGTCGGCGAAGACGTCCTCGGAGAGGTCGAGCTGCGGCCGCGGCGTCTCCTCGCCCGGCAGCGGCTCCGGCGCCTCGCCCGGCTCGACCCGCTTCAGCGAGAGCGAGAGGCGGCGGCGGTCGGCGTCGACCTCGATGATCTTGACGTTGACCTGGTCGCCCTGCGAGACGACCTCGCGCGGGTTCTCGACGTGGTGCTGCGCCAGCTCGGAGATGTGCACGAGCCCCTCGACGCCCGGCAGGATCTCGACGAAGGCGCCGAAGGTGACGACCTTCGTGACCCGGCCCTGGACGACGTCGTTCTCGGCGTAGGTGTCGAGCACCTGCTGCCAGGGATCGGACTGCGTCTGCTTGAGGCCGAGCGAGATCCGCTGGCGGTCGCGGTCGATGTCGAGCACCTTCACCTCGACGGTCTGGCCGATCTCGAGCACCTCGGACGGGTGGTTGACGTGCGACCACGACAGCTCCGAGATGTGGATCAGGCCGTCCATGCCGTCGAGGTCGACGAAGGCGCCGAAGTCGACGATGTTCGAGATCTGGCCCTCGACGACGTCGCCGGGCTGCAGCCGGTCGAGGATCGCCTGGCGCATCTCCTTGCGCTCCTCCTCGAGGACGGCGCGGCGCGAGAGGACGACGTTGTTGCGCGAGCGGTTCAGCTCGATCACCTTCGCGCGAAGCTCCTTGCCCATGAACTCGTCCAGGTCCTGGACGCGGCGGATGTCGACCAGGGACGCCGGCAGGAAGCCGCGGACGCCGAGGTCGAGGATCAGGCCGCCCTTGACGACCTCGATCACGCGGCCCTCGACCGCCTCGCCGGCCTCGTGCGCGGCCTCGATCGAGCGCCAGGCCATCTCGAACCGGGCGCGCTTCTTCGAGAGGATCAGCCGACCCTCCGCGTCCTCCTTGGTCAGGACGAGCGCGTCGATCTCGTCGCCGAGCGAGACCTCGTCGGCGGGGTTGACCGAGCGGCGGATCGAGAGCTCGGAGACGGGGATGACGCCCTCGGACTTGTAGCCGATGTCGACGAGGACCTCGTCCTTGTCGACGCGCACGACGGTGCCGTGCACGACCTGCCCCTCGTTGATCTCGGGGAAGGTCGACTCGTAGTCGGGGATCAGCGTCCCGTCGGGCCCTTCGACCCAGACGCCGGGTTCCAGTTGGTTTCGGTCCATGGTGTCGTTCGCCATCAGCAAGGCGGCAGTATAGCCACGGAAGCCCCGCCCGCCTGAACTACGACGGGCGGGGCGCTGGATTGGTTAGCGGCTAGTGGAGCGAGACCACCAGGCGGAGCAGGTTGTCCGCCTGGGCGGCGGTCAGCGCCTTGCCGCTCTGGGCCCGCACCTCGGAGGCGAAGTCGCCGTAGGCCTTCGCCCGCAGCTTCACGCAGAGCGAGTTGGCGATCCCCCTGTTCTTGGTGACGTACTGCTCGACCAGCGTGCAGAGGTTCAGGTCGAGCCCGACGAGCACCGGGTCGTGATCCGAGATCCGGTACTTGTCGGGGGCATACAGCGAGGCGATCTGGCCCGCGGACTTGAAGTCGTCGTTGTAGTCGAGCACCGACGGCTCGTCCGCGTTGATGTGCCACTCGCCCACGCCGGTCACGTCGGAGGCCGAGCCCGGCGCTGCCGATCGCGTAGTCGAGGTAGCCCCACTCGCCGTCGAACACGTACGAGTACGCGTCCGGCGCCGATCCGCGAGGCGATCAGGTTGGTGAACCCGTCGCCCTCGAGGGCCGCGATCGGGTCCTCCTTCGCGTACGAGTTCAGGTCGCCGACGACGAGCGTCCGGTCGGCGGCGCCGGTGCCGGTCGGGTCGGAGGCGAGCCACGAGGCGAGCAGGTTGGCCGCGTTCGTGCGCACGACCGCGCAGTTGGCCTGGCCGTCGTTCGAGTCGGGCGTGTCGCAGGCGCTGCCCTTGCTCTTCAGGTGGTTGACGCTGACGACGAACGTCTCGCCGGTCGCGTTCTCGCGGAACGCCTGCGCGAGCGCGGGCCGGTTGCGCGGGTCGGAGTCGCCGCCGTTGACGAACGCCGGGCTGTTCAGCGCCGCCGTCGCGCCGACCGGCGTCACCCTCGGCCGGCTTGTAGAGGACGCCGACCTTGATCGCGTCGGTGCCGAGCGCGTTCACCTGTCCGGTGGCCGCGTCGACGTCGACGTAGGCGTACGTGCCGGGCGCGGTCGCCTCGTTCAGCTTCGAGACGAGGAACGCGAGCGCGCTGACGGGGCCGTAGCCGTCGTTCTCGACCTCGACGACGCCGACCACGTCGGCACCGGTGCCGACGATCGCGGCGACCGTCTTCGGCCACTGCCGGGCGAACTCGCCGGCGTCGTCGGCCCCGCGGCACTCCATCACCTCGCCGCCGACGCCGCCGCGTGCACGCGGTCGCGCCGAAGGTGTTGAAGAAGTTGAGCAGGTTCATCCCCGCCACCTTCAGGCTGCCGCCGACGGCAGGCGGGTCGGCCGGCCGCGGGTTCGCGGCGACGAAGTCCGGCACGCCGCCGCCGAGCGCCCCGACGGGGCGGAGGCGGTAGGCGTTGCCGCTCGCCGAGTTGCCGGCCCACGTGTAGGTGATGACGCCGACCATGCCCGTGGCGGTGTCGCCGCCCCGGAGCGTGTTCGAGGCGCTGAGCGGATCGCCGCCGCGCCCGAACAGGATCGGGTCGGGGTTCTGGTCCGTTGGTCGCGTCGTCGACGATGATCGAGCGGAGCGCGTTCTCGTCGTGCAGCGCGTTCGCCGCGGCCCCGGGCGGAACGAGCGTCGTCGGCACGTAGAGCCGGCCGCCCTGCGACATCGTCACCTGGCCGAAGCGGCCGAGCTGGAAGTGCTCGGTCACGGACAGGGTCTGCGGCATCCGCACGAGCATCCCCTCGTAGCGCTCGAGGAAGTCGGCGGACAGGGCGGGCAGGATCACGTCGACCGGCGTCGACCGTCGCCGGTGCCGCAGAGCGACGACCTGCGAGGCGCTGATCTGCGTCTGGCCCTGGAACTCGGAGACGGTGCCGCTCACGCGGACGACGTCACCGACCGAGAACCGTGTCGGCGTTCCCCTCGAACACGAAGATGCCGTCGGAGGTCGCCGGGTCGCCGTCGCCGGTCGCGTCCTCGCGGTAGAAGCCGCGCAGATTCGGCGTCGGGCCCTCGTAGTCGCCGACGACGACGCCCTAGGTCGTGACGGCCTGGTGACCGAGGCGCGCGGGCCGCTGCCCTGGATCGCCGGGATCGGCGTCGACGGAGCCGTGCACGGGTCGCTGACCGTGAACGTGCTCGTGACGTCGGAAGCGAGCATTGTCCGGCGGGTCGATCGTGTCGCTTGTCGGAGACGCCGTCGCGTGGACGACGAACGTGCAGCCGTCGCCGAGCTGAAGTCCGTCACCGGGATGATCGCCGTGCGGCCCGCCGCCGACGGCGCCGGTGTGACGGCCCCGCTGAGCGAGTCATGCCGAGATCGTGCCACCAGGTCGACCGGAGACGGTCACCGGCTCGCTGAAGCTGACGGCGACGTTAGCGCCGGCGACCGTGTCCGCGCCGTCGGCGGGCGTGACCGAGACGACGCTCGGAGCCTCGTCCGCGCCGCTGCAGGAGTTGAGCGGCGACGCGGTGTTGCTGCGGGGCGCTGCGGCGATCAGCGTGAAGTCGGCGCTGTTTGTGTCGGTGTCCTGGCAGTTGCCGAGGCGCCGCCGCTTACGCAGCGCCGCGGTCGTTGTTGCGTGGAGCCGCCAGGCGCGGAGCCGGCGCCCTCGAAGAAGTCGGGCCGGTGCCGTAGCCGACCAGGTCGAGGAGCGCGAGCGCGCGGTCGAGCAGGAGTCGAGCCGCCGTTGCAGGTCGAGCGCGGTCGTGCCGTTGACGAGGACGACCTTGCGGCCGTGCCGCTCATGTTCGCGCCGCCGGTCGCGCCGGCGCGGCAGCGGCGTCGTGCCGCCCGTCCCTGCGGCCATCTGCACGCGGTAGTACTGCCCCGGCGCCAGGAACGAGTGGAGCTCCGTCGACTGGCCGAAGTTGCCGGTCCCGGCGGCGCGTGCGTACGCAGTTGAGAGCTCGATCGAACTCGTCGCGATGCCGCGGTTGAAGACCTCGACGAAGTCGTCGGAGACGGCGCCGATGCCGACCGCCGTAGACCTGGCTGATCGTCAGGCCGCCCGCCGCCAGCGCCTGGGCGGGTAGCACCAGCGCACAGGCGAACGACGGCCATTGCCGTTCTCAGCATGCTTCCTCCAATCGTTTGACCCCTCGGCACGCGGAGCGCGCGGCGCGGGCCGGATCCGAGCGCCGCCCGGATCCGGCCCGTCCGCACGAGGCCGCTAGCCGACCTTGATGATCCGGTCCTGCGGGCCCGGACCGACCGGCGAGCTCGCCATGAAGTAGTTCACGAGCGCATCCAGGTCGATCTCACCGCCGAGCGGGTCGGTCCCCTCCTTGAAGACGGAGAAGCCGTCGCCGCCCGACTCGAGGAAGTTGTTCATCGCCACCCGGTAGGTCGTGGTCATGCCGACGGGGGCGCCGCCGATCTCGACCGAGTTCGGCACCACGTGCGGGACGGTCGCCGACGACCACGAGTAGGTGAAGCCGTTCGAGACCTGCAGGAACCGGGTCTCACCCGGGTTCGGGTTGTCCCACTGCTGCTCGAGCAGCCGGTAGATCATGTCGCCGGTCATCGTCTTCACGGTCATGACGTTGTTGAACGGCTGCACCGCGAAGAGCTGGCTGTAGGTGACCGGAGCCGGGCTGGCCGCGCTGCAGGTCGTGCTGCAGACGAGGTCGGCGCGGATGCCGCCCGGGTTCATGAACGCGACGACGGCGCCGCCGAAGTCGGTCGGCGAGGTCGACGCGAGCTGGGCGTCCGCGATCACGTCGCCGAGCGCCGATTCGCCGGCGTCGTTGGCCGTCACGAGTGATCGTGGCGGTCTGCGAGCCGACGACGCGGTTCGCGATCGGGCCGGAGAGCGCGTCGTACTTCGCGATGATCGCCGTCTCGGCCGGATCCTTCGGGACGTCCCGCGTCACGATCACGTTCCGGGCGGACACGTCGTGGACCTGACCCTGACCCTGGTCGATCGTCAGGTCGATCTTCGTGATCAGGCGCCCGAACGACGAGGCGCTCGTGGTCGTGATCCCGTTGAACTTGCAGATGTACGGCTGGTGCGTGTGCGCCGAGACGACGAGGTCGACGTCGGTGTCGAGCCCCTCGACGATCGGCTTGATGGCGCCGCTGAAGTTGTCGCAGCGATTCACGTCCTGATACTTGAGCGGGAACGGCCCGTTCTGCTGCCCGCCCTGGTGGATGAGCACGACGAACGCGCGGATGCCCTCGTCGTTGCGGAGCTTCGCGACGAGCGCGTTGACCGTCCCGATCTCCGGCTTGAACACGAGCCCGGCGACGCCGGCGGGCGTGACGATCAGCGGCGTCCCCTCGAGCGTCAGGCCGATGAAGGCGATCTTCGCCCGGCCGACCTGCTTGATCTCGTAGGGCGGCAGGATCGTGTCGTTCGTGCCCTGCGTAGACCACGTTCGCGGCGAGGTACTGGAAGAGCGAGCCGCCGAACGGGCCGCCGACGCACGTCGTCGGGTCGGACGTGCAGCCGCCGTTCTGCATCCGCAGCAGCTCGTCGACGCCCTCGTCGAACTCGTGGTTCCCGACGCCGGTGACGTCGAGGCCGATCGCGTTCATCGCCTCGATCGTCGGCTCGTCGTGGAAGAGTCCCGAGATCAGCGGGCTGGCGCCGATCAGGTCGCCGGCGCCGACCGTGATCGTGTTCGCGTTCTGCGTCCGCAGCGTCTTGATCCACGTCGACAGGTACTCGACGCCTCCGGCGTCGGCGTTGACGACGGCACCCTGTTCGCCGTTGGCGGCGATCGTAGCCGACGGGATGCGTCCGCTCGAGCCGCTCGGCGGCTGGAGGTTGCCGTGGAAGTCGTTGATCGCCAGCAGCTGGACGTGTGTCGGCGCCTTCATCGTCGGCGGGCCGGCGGCGAGCGCCGGCACGGCGAAGACGAGCAGCGCGACGACCAGCGCCGCGAGTGCGGCAAGTCGTGTCATGTGGTTCCCCTCTCCTCAGTAATCCCCTGACGGGAACGGCTCTGCGGGAGCCGCGCGACCGATCCTAACCGGCCTTTCAGGACAGTGGAAGATCCGATATCGGAATCGTGACGGGATCGTCACCCGACCGACGCGGAATCAGCTCTTCGCCTCGTTCCAGTCGTCGCCGGAGCCGACGTCGACCGCGAGCGGCGGGTCGAGCGGGTAGGCGCCGACGAGCTCCTCGCGGACGAGCTCGCGCACCTTCGAGAGCTCCGGGTCGGGCACCTCGAGCAGCAGCTCGTCGTGCACCTGCAGCACCAGGCGCGCGCCCCTCCCCTCGCGGCGCAGGCGCTCGTGGATCCGCACCATCGCGACCTTGATCACGTCGGCGGCGGTGCCCTGCATGACCGAGTTGACGGCGAGCCGCTCCCCGAGCGAGCGCGTCTGCCGGTTGGAGGCGCGGATCTCCGGCACCGGGCGACGGCGGCCGAGCAGGGTCGTCACGTAGCCGTCGCGCTTCGCCTGCTCGATCGTCCGCTGGATCAGGTCCTGCACGCGCGGGAACCGCGCCAGGTAGGTGTCGATGTAGACCTGCGCCTCGTCGCGCGGGATCTCGAGGTTCTCCGAGAGGCCGAAGGCGGAGATGCCGTAGATGATCCCGAAGTTGACCATCTTGGCCACGTTCCGCTCGTCCTTCGTCAGCGTGGCCGGGTCCTTGCCGAGCACCTCCGCGGCGGTCCGCGTGTGGATGTCCTCGCCGCGCTCGAACGCCTCGCGCAGCACCGGCTCGCCCGAGACGTGGGCCAGGATCCGCAGCTCGACCTGGCTGTAGTCGGCCGAGATCAGGCGGTGGCCCTCCTCGGCGACGAAGGCCGAGCGGATCTCGCGGCCGAGGTCGGTGCGGATCGGGATCGCCTGCAGGTTCGGGTTCGAGGTCGAGAGCCGCCCGGTCGCGGCGACGGTCTGGTTGAAGGTCGTGTGCAGCCGCCCGTCCGGGCCGAGCAGCGTCGGCAGCGGCTGCAGGTAGGTGTTGAGCAGCTTCGAGTACTCCCGCCACTCCTCGAGCACCGGCACGATCGCGTGCTCGGAGCGGATCGAGCGGAGCACGCGCGTGTCGGTCGAGTAGCCGGTCTTGCCCTTGCGGCCCGGCGTCAGCTCGAGCTTCTCGAACAGGATCCGCGCCACCTGCTGGGTCGAGCCGAGCATGAACTCCTCGCCCGCCAGCTCGAAGGCGGTCGACTCGAGCTCCTCGACCCGGTCGGCGAGGCGCGCGGTGATCTCGCCCATCCGGTAGGTGTCGATCCTGACCCCGGCGTCCTCCATCGCGGCGAGGACGCCGACGAGCGGCAGCTCGATCTCGCGGTAGAGGTGCTCGGAGCCGCGCTCGCGGACGCGCTCGAGCATCGGCTCGCGCAGGCGCAGCGTCGCGGCGGCGCGGCGGACGAGCGCGGCCGTCTCCTCCTCGGCGGCCGGCTCGGGCACGAGCTCGAGCCCGTACTCGGCGGCGAGGTCGTCGAGCTCGTAGGAGGCGCGGCCCGGCTCGATCAGGTACGCCAGGATCATCGTGTCGTCGACGGGCTCGGCGATCCGGAGCGCCTTCGCGTCGTGCGCGAGCGAGCTGCCCCGTCGAGCCGCTCCGGCCGCGGCGAGACGACGACCTCCTCGGTCGTCGCGACGGCGATCCGGTCGTCGTCGCAGGCCACCGCCACCACACCTTGTGACGAAAAGTCACTTGCTCCCTCGCGCCACGGCACCTCGACGCCGGTCACCTGCAGCGACGGCGCGGCCGGCACCGCCTCGTCGAGCTCGTCGACGCGGTTCAGGAGCGCCCGGAACTCGAAGCGGCGGAAGATCTCCTTCAGCCGCGAGCGGTCCGGCGGGCTGAGCACGAGCTCGTCCGGGTCGCAGTCGATCTCGAGGTCGCGGCGCATCGTCGCGAGCTGCTTCGAGACGCGCGCCTGATCTGCGTGCTCGAGGATGTTCTTGCGCCGCGCGGGCGAGAGCTCCTCGGCGTGCTCGATCACCGCCTCGAGCGAGCCGTACTGCGCGACCAGCTGGCCGGCGGTCTTGTCGCCGATCCCGGGGACGCCGGGGATGTTGTCGGAGGTGTCCCCCTTGAGGCCGATGAAGTCCGGCACCTTCTCGGGCGGGATGCCGTAGCGGGCCTCGACGCGCTCCGGCGTGTAGACGTTCACGTCCGCGACCCCGCGCGGGGTCATCATCAGGCGGACGTTCGGCGAGACGAGCTGGAAGGCGTCCCGGTCGGTCGAGACGACGGTCGTCTTGATCCCGGCGCGTGTCGGCGCGGGTCGCGAGCGTCGCGATCACGTCGTCGGCCTCCCAGCCCTCGAACTCGAGGTTCCGGTAGCCGAAGGCCTCGACGATCGGGCGGAAGTGCGGGAACTGCTCGCGCAGCAGGTCCGGCATCGGCCGGCGGCCCTCCTTGTAGACGACCTCGGCCGCCTCCGCCTCGGCCGCGCGGTGCACCGGCCGCGTGTCCCAGGCGACGGCGACGCCCTTCGGCCGGTAGTCGGCGAGCAGCTTGAAGAGCATGTTGGTGAAGCCGAGCAGCGCGTTCGTCGGGAACCCCTCGCTCGTCGCCAGCTCCTCCGGCAGGGCGAAGAAGGCGCGGTAGGCGAGGTTGTTGCCGTCGACGAGGAAGAGGGCCGAGTCGCGCGCGGGGGCGTCGTCGAGATCGAGCTCCTCGCCGGTCAGCGTCTTCGGGCTCACAGGGCAACGGTATCGTCCGGGCGCGATGTCGCACGTGCGCTTCGAGGAGATCGACGGCGGCGCGGTGGCGCTGCGGGACGGCGACGAGGTCGCCAGGCTGACGGGCGAGCTGCGCGACCACGAGGTCGCTCGGCCGGCAGGCCTGGATCGCCGCGGGCGGGGACGCGGCGCTCCTCGCCGACCTCTACGCCCTCGCCGCCGCGCCCTGGGTCGCCGACGGCTACGTCTCGCACCAGGTCGAGGTCGCCGCCGACGACGAGGCGGGCCTCGCGGCCTGGTTCGCGCTCTGCTTCGGGCGCCAGCAGGTCTACGCGGAGCAGCCGGTCCGGCCAAGTGACATTTCGTCACAAGGGCTCGTACGGCCGGGCACGCCCGAGGACGCGGCCGCGCTCGGCGACCTGATCGCGCAGCTGCAGGTCGGCCCGCCCGTCTGGTCGGGCTTCCCGCCCCGCGCGCCGGAGACGCTGCGCGAGCTCTGGGAAGCCGAGCTCGACGATCCCGACCTCGGCGCGCTCCTGGCCGCCGACCTCGACGGGCGCCCGGCGGGGATCGCCGCCTTCTACCGGGTCGATGCGGAGGAGGTCAACCTGGCGGTGGCCGCGACCCGGCCGGAGGTGCGCGGCCGCGGCGTCGGCCTCGCGCTCTTCGAGGCCGGGATGGGCTGGGCGCACGAGCACGGCTACCGCCGCCTCTCGACCGACTGGCGCTCGACCAACCCGGTCGCGTCGCGCTTCTGGACGGCCCGGGGCTTCCGCCCCGTCCGCTATCGACTGCACCGCTTCGTCGCCCGCTGATGCGGCGGGTGCCGCTCCTCGCCGGCCCGCGCGTCCAGTTCGCCCAGGTGCCGCCGGGCGCGACGGTGCTGCACCCGCCGCCGCCGGCCGCGACGATCGCCGACGTCGGCAACGCGGTCCTCGAGGCGCTCCGCTACCCGCTCGCCGGGCCGCCGCTGTCGGAGCTCGTGCCGGCGGGCGGGCGGGTGACGATCGTGGTCGAGCCGCCCGCGCTGCCGATCCCGGGCTCGGCCGACGACCCGCGCGAGGAGGCGATCGCGGCCGCCGTCGACGAGCTCGAGCGCTGCGGCGTCCCGCTCGAGCGGCAGACGATCCTCGTCGCCGGCGGCCTGCAGCGCCGCGCGTCCCCGCGGGAGATCGGCGCGCTCGTCGCCCCGGAGTTCCGCCGGCGCTTCCGCGGCCGGGTCGTCGTCCACGACGTCGAGCACGAGGCGCTCGTCGAGCTCGGCGAGGGGCTGCGGGTCAACCCGGCGCTCGTCGAGACCGACGCCGTCGTCGTCGTCAGCGCCGCCGAGAGCGTCCGCCACGGCGGCCCGGCCGCCCTGCTCGCGGCCGCCGGCGCCGAGGCCTTGCTCGGGGGCGGGGCCGCCTCGCTGCTCGAGCCGGCGACCTCGCCGCTCTGGCGCCGCGCGGTCGAGCTGGAGCGGCTGCTGCAGGCGCGCGTGCCGCTCCTCGGCGTCTCGCTCGCGCTCAACAACCCGCTCGCGACCGGCGCGCTCCGCGGCTACCCGCACGACGAGGAGGCGGTCGACCGGATCGCGGCGTCGAGAGCGGCCCGCGCGCTCTCGTTCGTGCCGCAACCGCTCCGGCTGAGCCTCCTGCACAGGCTGCACGTCGAGCTGCGCGCCTTCGCGGTGCTCGGCGGCACGCCGTCGGTCGCCCACGCGGAGGCGCTCCTGCGCGCGATCGAGCTGCGGGCGGCGCGGCTGCCGGGCCCGCTCGACGCGGTCGTCGTCGGGGTGCCGCCGACGACCGCGACGATGCCCCGGGAGCGACCGAATCCCGTCGCCGCCGCGTACCTGGCGCTCGGGCTGGCGCTCAGGCTCTGGCGCGGCGGCCAGCCGCTCGTCGAGGGCGGCACGGTGATCCTGCTCCACCACCTGCGCCGCACCTTCGCCGTCCCGACGCAGCACCCGTACCGGCAGCTCTTCCGCGATCCCTCCTTCGCCCGCGACCCCGCCGGTCTCGAGCTCGCGGCCCGGGCCGCCGCCGACGACGCGGAGGCGATCGCCGACTACCGCCGCGGGCGCACCTGCCACCCGCTGCTGCCGGTCGCCGAGTGGGAGGCGTGCGTCCCGGTGGTCGAGCGCGCGGGCGCCGTCCTCGTCGCCGGCTGCCGCGACGCCGTCGCCGCCCGGCAGCTCGGCTTCGTCCCGACGCACGGCCTGGCGCCGGCGCTCGAGATGGCGGCCGGCCGCACCGGCGGCCGGCCGCACATCGGCTTCCTGCTCGCGCCGCCCTACTTCCCGCTGCTCGTCGGCGACTGAGCGCTCACGGACGCCGCAGCCGGACGATCCCGCGGGAGCTCGAGCTCGGCCCGGCGATCGACGAGCTCGACCGATCTCGGAGACGCCACGCGCTGATCGTCGCCGAAGGCCGGGCGCGCGACTCGCGTACAGTGCAGCCGATGCCCGAGGTCGTCTTCGTCGAGATCCCGTCCGGCTCGCGCAACAAGTACGAGTTCGACGAGGAGCTCGGCGCGATCGTGCTCGACCGGCGGCTCTTCACCTCGATGAGCTACCCGGCCGACTACGGCTACGTCGAGGGCACGATCGCCGAGGACGGCGACCCGCTCGACGCGCTCGTGCTCGTCGGCGAGCCGACCTTCCCCGGCTGCCGGATCCGCGGCCGCGCCGTCGGCGTCTTCCACATGACCGACGAGGCGGGGCCGGACGCGAAGGTGATCTTCGTGCCGCTGAAGGACCCGGGCTGGTCACGCGTCTCGGACGTCCACGACATCCCGCCCGACCTCCGCAACGAGATCGAGCACTTCTTCCAGGTCTACAAGGACCTCGAGCACAAGAAGACCGAGACGCACGGCTTCGGCAACCGCGCAGAGGCCGAACGGATCATCGAGGCCGCGAAGCGGCGCGAGCGGTAGGGCTCGACGCGCTAGGGACGCCCGGCCCGGATCGGCGCTCTGGCGCGGACGAGCACGTCGACCGCGGTCGCGCCCTCCTCCTCGACCGGGCGCGGCACCGCTCCGGCCCGCTCGACCTCGAGCCCGGCGAGCTCCGGCACGACGTCGTCCTCGCCGTAGAGCACGCTCGGGTCGCTCGGCCCGCCCCAGCCCTCGGCGAGGTTGCGGGAGTGGTGCCCGACGAGCAGGAAGGTGCCGCCCGGCGCGACGGCGCGCGCCGCGCGGCCGAGCACCGTCCGGAGCGCCGCCGCCTCGACCTGCAGGTAGAAGAGCAGCACCAGCTCGAAGGACTGCGCCGGCGGCTCCCACTCGAGCAGGTCGACTGCCTCGAAGCGGGCCTCGACGCCGCGCGCGGCCGCGAGCCGGCGCGCCTTCTCGACCGCGACCTCCGAGAAGTCGACGCCCGTCACCTGCCAGCCGCGCTCGGCGAGCCAGATCGCGTTGCGGCCCTCGCCGCAGGCGAGGTCGAGCGCGCGTCCCGGCTCGAGCGTCTCGGTCTCGGCGACGAGGAAGCGGTTCGGCCCGGCCGACCAGACGAGCTCGCGCTCCGCGTAGCGGCGGTCCCAGTCGTGCCGGTCCATCGAGACCGACGGTAGCCGTTACGGCCGGCCGCGGCGGCCGACTCGCCGCGGCTCGCCGCGCCGCTGCTGCGAGAGGTCGAGCAGCGCGTCGGCGACGATCACGCGGAAGCATCGACGGCGCGCGGCGCCGCGGCGTCACGATCGAGGAGCGCGCCGGCGCGGTCGAGCGCAGCGAACCGCCGTCGCCGCGGGCGGCCCGGCGGCGGTCAGTCGCCTTCGCCGAGGTACGTCTTCCGCACCTGCTCGTTCTCGCGCAGCGCCTTCGCGTCGTCGGCGAGCGCGATCGTGCCGGTCTCGAGCACGTAGCCGCGGCTGGCGACGTCGAGCGCCATCAGCGCGTTCTGCTCGACGAGCAGGATCGGCGTCCCCTGCTTGTTGACCTCGACGACCGTCTCGAAGATCCGCTCGACGAAGATCGGCGCGAGGCCCATCGAGGGCTCGTCCAGGAGCAGCAGCTTCGGCCTCGCCATCAGCGCGCGGCCGATCGCGCACATCTGCTGCTCGCCGCCCGACATCGTCCCCGCCTTCTGGTGGCGGCGCTCGGCGAGGCGCGGGAAGAGGTCGAAGACCCGGTCCATGTCCTCCTTGATCCCGGCGCGGTCGGTGCGCTGGAAGGCGCCCATCTCGAGGTTCTCGGTCACGCTCATCCGCGGGAAGAGCCGCCGGCCCTCGGGCGACTGGGCGATCCCCTGCTTGACGATCCGGTGCGGCGCCGTCGTCGTGATGTCCTCGCCCTGGAAGCGGATCCGGCCGCGGCGCGCCTTGTTGATCTGCATGATCGAGCGCAGCGTCGTCGTCTTGCCGGCGCCGTTCGCGCCGATCAGCGTCACGATCTCGCCCTCGCGCACCTCGAGCGTCACGCCCTTGAGCGCGTGGATCGAGCCGTAGTAGGTGTGGACGTCGTCGAGCTCGAGGATCAGCTGCGGGCTCACGTGGTCGCCTCCCCCTCCCGCTCCGCGCGCAGGCGGTTCTGCTTCTCGATGTCGGCGACCGCCGCGGCGCCGAGGTAGGCCTCGATCACGCGCGTGTTCTGCTGCACCTCGCGCGGCGTCCCCTCGGCGATCTTCTCGCCGTAGTCGAAGACGGTGACGCGGTCGGAGACGCCCATGACGACGCGCATGTCGTGCTCGATCATCAGGATCGAGAGCCCGTGCTCGCGGCGCAGCCTGTCGACGAAGTCGGTGAACGCGGCCGACTCCTGCGGGTTCATGCCCGCCGTCGGCTCGTCGAGCAGCAGCAGCTTCGGCTCGGTCGCGAGCGCGCGCGCGACCTCGAGGCGGCGCTGGTCGCCGTAGGAGAGGCTCGACGCGGCCACCTCGGCCTTGCCGCGGAGGCCGGAGAGCTCGAGCAGCTCGCGGCCCCGCTCCGCCGCGCCCTTCTCCTCGCGGCGCACCCCGGGCGTCCGGAGGATGCTGGCGAGGATGCCGCCGCGCAGCCGTCCGTGCATGCCGACGAGCACGTTCTCGAGCGCGGTCATGTTGCGGAAGAGGCGGATGTTCTGGAACGTGCGCCCGATCCCGCGCTGCGTGATCGCGTGCGGCGGCTTGCCGGTCACGTCCTGGCCGAGGAAGGTGATCGTGCCGCCGGTCGGCTGGTAGACGCCGGTCAGCATGTTGAAGAACGTCGTCTTGCCGGCGCCGTTCGGGCCGATCAGGCTGACGATCTTGCCCTCGGGGACGACGAAGTCGACGTCGTTGACGGCGGTGAGGCCGCCGAACTCCTTGCGCACCGCCTCGGCGACGAGCAGGTTGCCGCCCGCGTCGGCGCTCACTTGATCTCCTCGTCGTAGAGCGGCTCGTCCTCGACGCCCTCGTGCAGCTCGACCTTGTGGCGCCGGTCCGGGATCAGCCCCTCCGGCCGGAAGAGCATGACGACGAGGATGATGAAGCCGTAGATGCCGGACGCGTACAGCGGCACGTCGATGTTGACGTGCAGGTTCGCGTTCAGCCAGCCGCCGGTGTTCGCGAGGCCCTCCCGGTCGAGGTAGGAGAGGAACGCGGCGCCGAGGATGACGCCCCAGATGTTCCCCATGCCGCCGAGGATGACCATGCAGAGCAGGAAGACGGAGATGTTGAAGAAGAAGTCGCCGGGGAAGGTCGCGCTCTTGAAGGTCGCGTAGTAGGCGCCGGCGATGCCGCCGAAGAAGGCGCCGGAGGCGTAGGCCCAGGTCTTCGTCCGCATCAGCGGGACGCCCATCGCGGCCGCCGCGATCTCGTCCTCGCGGATCGCGACCCAGGCGCGCCCGAGCCGCGAGTCGCGCAGCCGCCAGGAGCAGAAGACCGTGATCAGGAGCAGCGCGACCGCCGTCCAGAAGAAGAGGCGGTCGGCGTTCGGCGAGGTGAGGAAGTTGACGGGCAGGATGCCGCCGGTCGCGTCGTGCAGCGTCTGCCCGAACCCGGGCGCGTCGATCGGCGTGATCCCGTTCGGCCCGTTCGTGAGGTTGAAGCCGGTGCCGAAGAGGTTGTCGCCGTTGCGCGCGATCTGCGGCAGGATCTCGCCGAAGCCGAGCGTGACGATCGCCAGGTAGTCGCCGCGGAGGCGCAGGGTCGGCAGGCCGATGACGACGCCGGCGAACGCGGCGATCACCGCCGCGATCGCGAGGATCAGCCAGATCGAGATGTGGAGGCCGGGCAGGTCGGGCGCGATCCCGATCGCGCCGAAGTGCACGGTCTGGTTCGGGAACTGGAGCGAGGCGAACCAGGCGGCCGCGTAGGCGCCCATCGCGTAGAAGGCGACGTAGCCGAGGTCGAGCAGGCCCGCGTAGCCGACGACGATGTTCAGGCCGACGGCCATCATGATGAAGACGATCATCACGACCCCGGTCGAGACGTCCGGGAACGGCGCCGAAGACCGGCATCTCGAACAGGTGCGAGACGTAGAACGGGTAGGCGATCGCGACCGCGATCGCCGTCGACCGGCAGCGCGAGCTTCCGGTAGCGCTCGGGCAGCTCGTTCAGCCCGAAGACGAGCGCGGTGATGATGCCGAGCGCGGGCAGGAAGATCAGCGCGAGGATCGTCGCGACCGCCTCGAGCGCCCAGCGGATCCGGTCGTCGTCGACCTTCAGCGTCCAGAGCACGCCCGCGACGCCAGGCGAAGCCCCAGCCGAGCTCGCGCACCCAGAGGAGCAGGCCGATCGCGACCGCGACCTCGACCCCGATCAGGATCGCGCGGCGCTCGCGCTCGGGCAGCTCGCCCCAGCGCTCGCGCCCGGACTGCCGCCAGCCGACCAGGGTGACCACTCAGCCGCCCTCCGGCGTCCGCTCGCCGAGCAGGCCCTCGGGGCGGAAGACGAGGATCAGGATCAGGATCGAGAAGACGATCGACTGCGTCCAGTCGGAGCCGGGCGCGTGCCAGGCGAGACCCTCGTTCCACGACTGGACGAGCCCGATCAGGATCGCGCCGAGGACGGCGCCGGGCAGGTTGCCGATCCCGCCGAGAACGGCGGAGGTGAACGCGATCAGGCCGAGCTGGAAGCCCTGGTCGAAGCGGATGTTCGTCACGTAGAGCGCGTAGAGCAGCCCGGCCGCGCCGGCCAGGCCGCCCGCGATCAGGAACGTGAACGAGACCGTCCGGTTGACGTTGATGCCCATCATCGCGGCCGCGTCCATGTCCTGGGCGGTCGCCCGCATCGCCTTGCCCTGCTTCGTGTACTGGACGAGCCAGACGAGGGCGAGCAGCACCGGCACGGTGATCAGGACGACGATCAGCTTGTTCCAGCCGTACTCGACGCCGCCGATCTCGAAGACGTTCGAGCTGCGGGAAGATCGCGGGCACCGAGACGAAGTTCGGGCCCTTCCAGGCGAGGCCGATGTCCTGGAGGATGAAGGAGACGCCGATCGCGGTGATCAGCGGCGCGAGCCGCGGCGCCGACCGCAGCGGGCGGTAGGCGACGAACTCGATCACGGCGTTGATGATCCCGCAGGCCGCCATCGCGATCAGCAGCGTCGCGATCACGAGCAGCCAGGTGCCGACGCCGCGGTTCGAGGCGGTCAGCCCGAAGACCGACGCGACGAGCGTCGCCGAGATCATGCCGCCGAGCATGAAGACGTCGCCGTGGGCGAAGTTGATCAGCTCGAGGATCCCGTAGACGAGCGTGTAGCCGAGCGCGATCAGGGCGTAGAGGCAGCCGGTCGTCAGCCCGATCAGGCTGATCTCGACGAAGTCGGACGGCGTCTTGACGAGGTTGACGATCAGCCAGAAGAGGAGCGCGCCGACGAAGAAGAGCCCGAAGGAGGGCACCACGCCCGGGCGGCTGCGGCCGAGCAGGGCCGAGAACGGGTTCTGCCGGGCCTGTGTCGGAGTCGCCATGGGGGTGCGGAAAGGTCGCCGCGGGGGAGGCGCGAGTATGCGCTCCCCCGCGGCGTTACGCCAGAGGTCCGCTCAGGTCTTCTTGACCAGGTCGGGGCCCGGGGTGACGACGGTGTTCGTCGTCGACTTGCCGTTCTTGATCTGGTAGATCGTGACCGGGTTCGACGTCGTGTCGCCGTTCTTGTCGATCTTGAACGAGCCGAGGATGCCGTCCTGTGACGTCGGTGTTGAAGAGCTCCGACGCGATCGAGGCGCGGGAGCCGTCCGACCGCTCGATCGCGCCCACCATCACCTCGGCCGCCTGCGCGGCGTAGACCGAGTAGGGGTCGGGCTCGGCGCCGTTCGCCGCCTTGAAGTCGTCGACGAACTTCTTGCCGGTCGAGCCGAGCTGCTCGTTCGGCAGGCCCGCGACCGAGACGGTCATGCCCTCGGCCGCCTGGCCGGCGCCCTGGACGACCGCCGAGATCGGCGTGAAGCCGTCCGGGCGCCATCAGCTGCACGTCGGCGCCGAGACCGGCGCGCAGGTCCTTGACCAGCTTGCCGCCGTTCTCGCAGATCAGGCCGCCGAGGAAGACGCCGTCCGCCCCGCTCGCCTTGATCTTGTTGGCCAGCGCCTCGTAGCTCGACGCCTTCGGGTCCCAGGCGGTGAAGCCGGCGACCTTGAGGCCGAGCACGTTCATCGCGTTGCGCAGGTTCGTGGCGACGCCGAGGCCGTAGGCCTCCTTGTCGTTGAGGACGTAGACGCTCTTCAGGCCCTGGTCCTTCGCGAACTGCGCGTCGGCGGCGCCCTGGTAGTCGTCGGCCGCCACCATCCGGATGTAGTTGCGCGTGCCGGTCGGGTAGTACTTCTCCGGCTCGCCGGCCGCCGTGCCCGGGCCGCTGTGGGTCAGGCCGACGTAGGTGTTCGCCGGGCTGATCATCGCGACCGGCCCGTTCGGGGCGCGGTTCAGGATCGGGATCATGATCTCGGCCGCGCCGGAGTTGAAGGTGCCGATGACGCCGCCGACGCTCTCGTTCTGCGCGTAGGCGTTGCCGTTGGCCGCCGTCTTGCCGGAGTCCCACTTGCCGGCCTGCGCGGTCGAGTCGTCGCACGACTGGTAGGCGACGGTGTAGTTGCCGGCCTTGTAGTCGTGCTGCTTGAAGATGAAGTTGATCGCTTCGGCCATCTGGACCGTCTGCGTGCGGCCCGGCGCCCTGCAGCGGCAGGTCGGACGCGATCAGGATCGTCGCGTCCTTCGGGCCCTGGATCGGGCCGCAGGACGAGGCGGGCAGGGCGGTGATCGAGCCGCCGCCGCGTCGAGCTGCCGCCGCCGGACGTCGTCGAGCCGCTGCTCGAGCTGGAACCGCCGCCGCAGCCGGCTGCGACGAGTGCGAGCACGCTGACGAGCGCGACCGCGGGGTAGGTGAGACGTCTCACTCGGGTGTCCTCCTCGGGGTGAACCTGGCGTGGTGGTGCGGAGGAGTATCGGGGTCCGGCGTGTCTCGTGCAACCCGGATCGAGTCCGTCCGCCCCATTCGGGTCGGGCGGCGGCGCCTCCCGAGCCGCCCCGCGGCGCGCCGCCGCCGAGGCACCCCCGGACGGAGCCGGCGCTACGATCCGCGCGAGCGCCGAAGTGGCGGAACTGGCAGACGCGCCGGACTCAAAATCCGGTTCCCTTCGGGGAGTGTGGGTTCGATCCCCGCCTTCGGCATCGGCGCGGCTTCGGCATTGCCGCAGCCCGCGTGCGCGGCGCGCACGGACGCGCCCCGCGCGGGGCCGTCGATAGCATCGGCGCCATGCGCATCGGAATCCTCACCGGCGGCGGCGACGTCCCCGGGCTCAATCCCTGCATCAAGGCCGCCGTCAACCGCGTCGCCGCCGAGGGGCACGAGGTCGTCGGCCTCCGCCGCGGCTGGGCGGCGCTGCTCAACTACAACCCGGACGACGACTCCGCCGCCTCCGAGTGGTTCCTGCGGCTCGACCCGGGCGTCGTGCGGACGATCGACCGCACCGGCGGCACCTTCCTGCACACCTCGCGGACGAACCCCGGCCGCGTCGGCCCGTCGCAGGTGCCCGCCTTCCTGGCGCACCGCGCCGACGGCGACGGGCCGTTCGACTTCACCGACCACGCCCTGCGCGTGCTCGAGGACCAGGGCATCGACGTCCTGATCCCGATCGGCGGCGACGACACCCTCTCCTACGGGCTGCGCCTGCACGAGGAGGGCTTTCCGGTGATCGCGATCCCGAAGACGATGGACAACGACGTCCACGGGACCGACTACTGCATCGGCTTCTCGACCGCGGTCACGCGCGGCGTCCAGTTCATCCACAACCTCCGGACGAGCGCCGGCTCGCACGAGCGGATCGCCGTCGTCGAGCTCTTCGGCCGCTACTCCGGCGAGACGTCGCTGATCACCGCCTACCTCGCGGGCGTCGACCGGGCGCTGATCCCCGAGGTGCCGTTCCAGCTCGACCGGCTCGCCGAGCTCGTCATGCGCGACAAGCGCTCGAACCCGTCCAACTACGCGATGGTGACGATCTCGGAGGGCGCGACGATCCCCGGCAGCGACGAGATGGTGCTGCGCGGCGAGGCCGACGCCTACGGCCACCGCAAGCTCGGCGGCATCGGCGAGCTGACGGGGCAGCTGCTGAAGGAGCGCACCGGCGAGGACATGATCGTCCAGGAGGTCGCGTACCTGATGCGCTCGGGCAGCCCCGACTCGCTCGACCTGATGGTGGCGACGAACTACGCGGTCATGGCCGCCGACCTCGCGGTCGAGCGCTCGAACGGCCGCATGGTCGCGCTGCGCGGCGGCACCTACACCTCGGTGCCGATCGACGTGACCAGGCAGGGCGTCAAGCGCGTCGACACCGACGAGCTCTACGACCGGCACGAGTACCGGCCGAAGGTGCGGCACGTGACCGGCAAGCCGATGTTCCTCTACTAGCCGGCGATGGTTCCGCGCGTGCTCGGGATCCTGACGGCCGGCGGCGACTGCCCCGGCCTGAACGCGGTCGTGCGGGCGGTCGTCGCGCGCTCGGCCCGGCACGGGATCGAGGTCGTCGGGATCCTGAACGGCTGGGAGGGGCTGATGGACGGGCACGTGCGGCCGCTCGGCCGCGACGACGTCCGCGGGATCCTGCAGCGGGGCGGCACGATCCTCGGCACCTCCCGCCGCGACCCGTACGTGCACGGCGAGGGCTTCGCGTCGGTGCGGCGGACGCTCGACTCGAACGGGATCGACGGCGTCGTCGTCGTCGGCGGCGACGGCACGCTCGGCTCGCGCGAACCGGCTCGCCGAGGAGGGGCTGCGCGTCGTCGGCGTCCCGAAGACGATCGACAACGACATCGGCTCGACCGACGTCACCTTCGGCTTCGACACCGCCGTGCAGATCGCGACCGACGCGCTCGACCGGATCACGACCACGGCCGAGGCGCACAACCGGATCATGCTCGTCGAGGTGATGGGCCGGACGAAGGGCTGGATCGCCGTCACCGCCGCGATCGCCGCCGGCGCCGACGCGGTGCTGATCCCGGAGGTGCCGTACTCGCTCGACGAGATCGCCGACACGATCCGCTCGCGCCACCGGCACGGGCACACCTACTCGGTCGTCGTCGTCGCCGAGGGCGTCGAGCCGCCGCCCGAGTCCGAGGAGCGCGCGGCGCAGGTGGACGCGTTCGGCTTCGCGCGGCTCGGCGGCGTCGCCTACCAGATCGCGCCGCACCTCGAGGCGCTGACGGGGTTCGAGACGCGCGTGACGGTGCTCGGCCACACGCAGCGCGGCGGCACCCCGACGGCGTACGACCGCGTGCTCGCGACCCGCTTCGGCGTCAAGGCGGCCGACCTCGCGCGGGAGGAGCGCTGGGGCACGATGGTCGCGGCGCGCGGCACCGAGATGGTCGGCGTCCCGCTCGCCGAGGCGTGCGCGGAGATCCGCGGCGTCGACCCGGCGCTCTACGACGTCGCGCGCAGCTTCTTCGGCTGAGCGGCGGTGGGTTGCGCCGGTGGAGCGGCTGCCGTACCGGATCGTCACCGAGCGGCTCGTCCTCCGCTGCTGGCGGCCGGCCGACGCGCCGCTCCTCAAGGACGCGGTCGACTCGAGCCTCGAGCACCTGCGGCCGTTCATGCCCTGGGCGCACGTCCACCCGGAGCCGCTCGAGGCGACCGTCGCGCTGCTGCGGCAGTTCCGGGCGAGCTTCGACGGCGGCGCGGACTTCGTCTACGGCATCTTCGACCCCGGCGAGGAGCGGGTGCTCGGCGGCAGCGGCCTGCACACGCGCGTGGGCGCGGGGGCGCTCGAGATCGGCTACTGGATCCGCGCCGACGCGACCCGGCAGGGCTTCGCGACCGAGGCGGCCGCCGCGCTGACGCGGGTCGCGTTCGAGCTCGGCGGCGTCGACCGCGTCGAGGTGCACGTCGAGCCGGCGAACGAGCCGAGCCTCGGGGTGCCGCGGCGGCTCGGCTTCGTCGAGGAGGCGACGCTGCGGCGCAGGCTGCCGCCCCAGCCCGGCGGGCAGCCGCGGGACGTCGTCGTCTTCACGCTCTTCGCCGACGGCTGGCGCGAGACGCCGGCCGCGTCGGCCCGCTACGAGGCCTTCGACGCGCTCGGCCGGCCGCTTCCGTGACCGGGCGACGACGGATGCGGCGGCGACCGGGTGCTGCTCGGCACGCGACGCCGATCGACTAGCGTGGGGGCCCTGCGGCGACGTGATGTCGACGAAGGGGGAAATTCGATGATTCGCACTCGGACAGCGCTGCCGGCGCTGCTGCTCGCGCTCGCCGCACTGCTCGCGCCCGTCGCGTCGGCGGGCGCCGCCGGGGGGCCGCCGGGCAAGCCGCTCGGCGTCCAGTTCCTGGGCCAGGCGATCGTGCCGACCGGGACGAGCTACGCGGGCACGACGATCGGCGGGCTCTCCTCGATCACCTACGACCGCGAACTCGGCGTCTACTACGCGATCTCGGACGACCCGAGCCAGTTCCAGCCGGCGCGCTTCTACACGCTGAAGCTCGACGTCGCGGACGGGCAGCTGAGCGACGGCGACGTCCAGTTCACGGACGTGACGACGCTGCTGGCGCCGGACGGGCAGCCGTACGCGCCGTTCAGCCTCGACCCGGAGGGGCTGGCGCTGACGAAGGACCGGCAGCTCGTCGTCACCTCGGAGGGCTACACGAACGACCTGAGCGACCCGTTCGTGCGCCGCTACGCGCTCGACGGCACCTTCCTCGGCTCGCTGCCGGTGCCGCAGCCCTTCCTGCCGACCGCCGACCACTCGAGCGGGATCCGGCCGAACCTCGCCTTCGAGAGCGCGGGGCTGCCGCCGAACGGCCGCTTCCTGTTCACCGGTACCGAGAACGCGCTCTACCAGGACGGTCCGGCGGCGAGCGTCAGCACCGGCAGCCCCTCGCGGCTGCTGCGCTACGACCTGCAGACCGGGAAGCTCGATCGCGAGTGGGTGTACATGACCGATCCGGTGCTGGAGCCCTCGCCGATCTTCTCGGTCAACGGGCTCGTCGAGCTGCTGCCGCTGAACAACGAGTTCCTGATCGCGATGGAGCGGTCGTTCTCCGTCGGCGGCACGGCCACCGGCACCGGCAACTCGATCAAGCTCTACAAGGTGGCGCTCCCCGGGGCGACGGACGTCGGCGGCCTCGACGCCCTGCCGGCGGGGCTCGCGGGGATCCGGCCGGCGGAGAAGACGCTGCTCTTCGACCTCGACACGCTCGGGATCCCGCTCGACAACGTCGAGGGCCTCACCTTCGGGCCGCGGCTCCCGGACGGTCGCCGCTCCCTCGTCCTGGTCAGCGACAACAACTTCGCGCCGGGCCAGTTCACCCAGTTCTTGCTCTTCGCGCTCGACTAGGGCGCCCGCAGCGGCCGCGGCGCGCCGTCCGGTGCGCCGCGGCCGCTCAGAAGCCGGTGATCAGCGAGTCCGTCGGCGCGTAGTCGTCGGTCAGGGTCGGCACGTCGTCCACCCGCACCGGCTCGTCCCAGCGGTTGCGGATCGCGGGGCCGAGGTCGGGGGCGCCGGGGTGCGCGGCGCGCATCTCCGCCCAGCGGCGCGCGAGGAAGCCCGGCTCCGGCGCGGGGCTCTCGGTCGCGACCAGGGCGACGTTGCGGATCGTCGTCGCGTCGCGGCCGCCGTGCGCGTCGTAGACGGGGTGCAGCGTCACCGTCGGGAAGACCGAGCGGTAGGTGCGGTAGAGCGCGCGCAGGAACTGGGAGCCGTCGCCGCGCAGCGAGCCGATCGCGTTGACGACGACGACGCCGCCGGGGGCGAGGCGCGAGCGGACGAGCTGCACGAACTCCCGCGTCGTCATGTGGAAGGGGACGGCGTCGGAGTAGTACGCGTCGATCGCGATCACGTCGAAGCGGCGGTCGTGCCGCTCGAGCCAGCGCCGGCCGTCCTCGACCGCGACCGGGATCGACGCCGGCAGCGCGAAGAACCGCCGTGCGACCGAGACGACGTCGGGGTCGAGCTCGACGACCTGCAGGTCGAGCTGCGGGAAGTCGCGGCTGATCCGCTTCGGCGCCGAGCCGCCGCCGAGCCCGACGAAGAGGACGCTCTTCGCGCCCGGCGCGTACGCGAGCCCGAGGTCGAAGTAGTCGGTGTAGTCGAAGCGCGTCCGGTACGGGTCGTCGAGGTACATGCCGCTCTGGAACGAGCTGTCGAAGCGCAGGTAGCGGGAGTCGTCGTCGTCGACCACGACCAGGTGGTGGTAGCGCGTGTCCTTCCTGTAGACGAGCTTGAAGCCGGAGAGGTTCAGCTCGGTCGCGGTGTCGTAGAGGTCGGCGCGCGAGCGGTAGACGGGCGACCAGTTCGAGAGCGAGCCGGCGGAGACGCCGCCGCCCGGATCGGACAGCGCCGAGAGCGAGACGGCCGTGCCGGCGAGGACGAGCGCGAGCGCGACGGCCGGCACGAGCCGCGCCGCGAGCGCCGCGGGGACGGCCGCGAGGAAGAGCGCCGCCGCGAGGTAGACGAACAGGTCGTCGGTGCCGAGCTCCGGGACGAGGTAGAACGCGGTCGCGAAGGTGCCGGCGATCGAGCCCGCGGTCGAGACCGCGAACAGCCGCCCGGCCGTCCTCCCCACGCTGGCGACGTCGCTCGCGAGCAGCCGCACGGCGATCGGCGTCACCCCGGCGAGGACGACGCTCGGCGGCCCGAAGAGGACGAGCGAGGCGACGAGCGGATCGGCGCGCGGGCCCGGGTCCCACGCGGTCACCCAGGCGAGCACCCGCTCGTCGACGAACGGGATCGCGAGCACGAGCGCGCCGCCGAGCAGCACCGTCCCGGCGAGCAGGAGCGGCGCCGGCGCGCGGTCGGCGAGCGCGCCGCCGGCCCAGTAGCCGACCGCGAGCCCGGCGAGGACGACGCCGATCAGCGAGCCCCAGACGTAGAGCGAGCTGCCGAAGGAGGGCGAGAGGACGCGGCTGGCGGCGATCTCGACGCCGAGCGTGACGCCGCCCGCGACGAAGGTCGTCAGCGCGAGCGCGCCCGCCCGCGGCGTCATCCGAGCAGCTCCACCAGCGGGAAGGAGCGGTGCGCGCGCGGCGGCACGAGGAAGTTCTGCCGGTGCGTCGTCCGCAGCACGGCGTTGAAGCCCTGCCCGCGCGCCCGCGGCCGGAACGGCAGCTTCCGCCCCTCCGGCAGGACGCCGTCCATCGCGAGCCGGTTGCGATGGAAGTCGTCGGAGGTCGGGTTGAAGACGACGAAGTGCACGCCCGCCGAGGGCCCGGCCGCCATGCCGTCCCGCTCGGGGTGCGCGCTCCAGGCGAACGGGTTGTCGAGCGTGTTGAAGTCGGCCCGCTGCGGCACGGCCGTCCCCCTGCGGTAGACGACGCCGTCGTCGCCGACCACGTCCTGCTGCAGCCGCGAGCTCGACTGGATCGAGGCGCTGTGGCCGATCCGCCCCGTCAGCTTGAAGTCGCTGCCGCACCTCCGCCGGCGTCGAGGTGTCCTCGGGGCCCTGCGCCACGGTCTGCGTCCCGGGCGCGACCTCGAGGTTCGGCCGGAACATCGTGTCGACGCGCTCGCGGAAGTCGAAGTTGAGGTACCAGGCCTCGACGTCCTCGTCGATGTGCGAGAGGTGCAGGTGGGTGCCGCGGCGGAAGTAGCCGGAGTCGCGCAGGTCGGCGTAGCCGAGCGTCTCCAGGTTCGCGATCCGGTCGGGGCCGAGGCCGGCCCTCTGCGTCGAGGTGAAGCCGAGGAAGAGCTCGGCCGTGTCCGGGATCAGGTCGGCGCCGGGGATGCCCGCGGCGAGCGCCATCCGCTTCGGCAGGCTGCGGCCGCCCTCGAAGCCGCCGCCGGCGAAGCCGCGCCGGATCGAGGTGACGGTGAAGACCTTCGACTGCTCGAACAGGAGCCTGGCCGCCTCGGCGATGTGCTCGAGCGAGTCGGAGCGGAGCAGGACGGCGACGTCGTTCGCCTCGAGGATCGTGTCGTCGGGGTCGCTCGGGAAGCGGATCGCGTCGAGCAGGGCGCCGCGGCCGGCGCGGCGGTCGTGCGGCAGGTGCGTCGCCGCCGCGCCCGGCACGAAGCGCCGGAAGTACGGGAGCCCCCAGGCGAGCGTGACGCCGATGCCGGCGGGCGAGGGCGGGAAGTCGCGCTCGATCTGCGTCAGCGCGTACTCGAGCTCCGCCTGGCCGGCCCGCAGCTCGTGCGGGTCCTCGCGCAGGGCGACGGTCGCGGTCACGACCTGGTGGTGGAGCGGCGGCACGAGCACCTCGACGCCGTTGTCGCGGACGACGCGGACGCCGTCGAGCAGGTGCTGCTCGGACGGCAGCACGGCCGGCGCGGCGCGCGGCGGCGGCGAGGTCAGCTGGTCGACGAGCTCGTAGATCCCGGCCGCGCCGACCGCCGCGGCGCCCGCCGCGCCCGCGATCACCTGGCCGCGCGTCAACCGCATCGTCACGTGCTGCGCGGCTCGACGAGCACGAGGTTGCGCATGATCCGGTCGAGGTAGCGCACGACCTTGGCGTAGTCGAGCGGCGGCGCGACGTGCTCGCTGGCGGTGTAGAGCGAGCCCCGGTAGCGCCAGGCGTAGAGGATGTGCCACTGGTCGGCGCCCTGGTTGACCGTGTAGACGGTGAAGCGCTTGCCGGCGACCGTCCGCCGCCCCTGCGGGTCGGAGAAGCACGGGATCTGGACCCGCTTCGGCTTGCCGCCGCCGACGAGGGTGTCCTCGCAGGTCGGGATCCTCGTCGAGCCGGGGTAGCCGCGCAGGTTCACGTGCAGCTCGCCGCCCGCGGCGCCGGGGCCGGTCTCCTGCCAGACGAAGCCCTCGAGGTAGCTGCGGTCGGGATCGACGCCGTCGATGTTGTTCCAGCGGCCGCCGATCTCGCCGGTGAGCGGGTCGGGGAGCCAGTTCGGGCAGTAGACGGGCGCGTCGATCCGGTCGGCGAGCTTCTGCCAGCCCGCGAGGTGGGTGCAGCGCTTCGGGGTCGCGGCGGCCGCCTCGGCCGAGGCGGGTCGCTTCGAGCCGCCGCCGCAGCCGGCGAGGGCGAGCGCGAGCACGGCTGCGAGGGCCAGGACGGGGGCGGTCCTCACGACGGGACATGGTAGACGCGGACCCAGGGCCCCGAGAGCCCGCGGCCGGGCTCGAGCCGGTAGACGAGCTGCGCGCGGCGGCGCAGCTCGTCGTAGAAGCGCGTCTCGTAGGGGTAGTCCTCGCGGGCGGCGAGCACCCGGTCGGCGACGGCGCCGGTGACGAGGACGTAGTCGACGCCGTCGCGGCGCAGGCGCGCGAGCGAGCGGTTCGGGTCGTGCGGGCGGCCGCGGCCGGGCAGCTCGAGCGGCGTCACCTCGAAGCCGGGCAGCGGCGGCGTCGAGGACTCGGCGGCGACCTGCGAGCCCCGCGGCAGGTGCGACTCGAGCCAGCGCTGCGCGACGACGCGCGTGTCGGTGCGGGTGAGCGCGCGGGCGTCCCCGATCGACCAGGCGAGCGGGACGGCGAGCGCGACGAGACCGAGCGGGACGAGCGGGACCGCGGCCGCGGCGAGCACGCCGAGCGCGGGCACGAGCGGCAGCGTGTAGCGGTCGAAGTGCGAGTGCAGCAGCGAGACGAAGACGAAGTAGGCGAGCGAGAACGAGACGAGCACGAGGTCGGCGCGCCGCCGGCGCCAGAGGGCGACGCAGATCCCGGCGAGCGCGACGGCGAGGAAGGGGCCGTAGCCGCCCCAGAGCCGGTCGAGCACCGCGACCGGCCCCGGCGGATCGTGCTCGAAGCCGAGCCAGCCGGTCGTGTGGTAGGCCTCGACCTTCCGCAGGTCGCTCCAGGCGCGACCCGCGTCGAGCAGCACGAACGGCGAGGCGGCGAAGAACGCCGCCACGGCGAGGCACCGCGGCGACCGCGAGCCGCCGCCACTGGCCCCAGCCGGCGGCGACGACGGCGACGAGCGCGAGCGCGCCCGGGTACTTCGCGGCCGCGGCGAGCCCGGCGGCGACCGCCGCCCACTCGAGCCGTCCGACGACCGCGAGCCCGAGCGCGACGGTGACGCCGAGCGTCATCGGCACGTCGGTGACGGCGGCGCGCGAGTAGGCGACGTGGGTCGTCTCGACCGCGGTCGCGACGGCGGCGAGGACCGCCGCCGGGAGGCCGTAGGCGCGGCGCCCGAGCCACCAGGCGGCGGCGACGTTGGCGACGCCGAGCGCGACGACGACGAGCCGCGCGGTCAGGTAGGCCGGCTCGGCGCGGAAGGCCTGGAACGGCGCCTCCAGGTAGAGGACGAGCGTCGGCCACTCGAACCAGTGCGGGTCGGCGCCGCCGCCGTGGGTCATCCGCCACGCCCGCGGGACGACGTTCAGCTCGTCGGGGTTGAGCAGGCCCCCGAACGGCAGTCCGTAGCGGCTGCCGACGAGCCGGAGCGCCGCCGCCCCCGCGAGCACGGCGGCGAGGAGCAGCCGGCCGCGCTGCCGCTCGGCTCTCCGGCGCTCAGACCTCGGGAGGAGCGCCACCGACGAGGTCGCCGACGTGTCCCGGCGCGACGAGCACCGCGTCGAAGCCGGCGCGCTCGAGCGCGTCGACCTCGTCCCGGGTGGCGGCGGCGAGGTCGGCGATCGCGAGCTTCCCCGCGGGGACGTCCGGCAGCAGCTCGAGCACGCGGTCGACCGGGTGCTGGTCGTCCTCGGCCTCGCTGCCCGAGATCAGGAAGATCTCCGCGTCGACCTCGAGCGCCCGCTCGAGCTCCTCCTCGTTGGCGACGCCGACGACGATCTCGAAGTCCTCGGGCACCGACTCGTGCACCTCGCGCAGCCGGTCGTCGCCGTCGGCCCAGACGGTCAGCGCGTGCGCGCTGCAGCTCTCCATCTCGCCGACGGCCTGCGGGTCGCCGAGCCAGAGCACGGGCAGCGTCGTCGCCTCGGCCAGCCCCTCGACCCCCTGGGCGAGCGCGACGCCCTCCGCGCCCTCGTCCTCCGCGGCGCGCGCGTCGTCCGCCCCGCGGACCTGGACGATCACCGAGATCCCGTCGCCCTCGGAGATCGCCTGGCTCAGCCGCCTCGCGTCGGTCACCGGTGCAAGCCTACTATTGCCGGCCGCCGCCGCAGGCCCGTGCGTCGCTGAGCGGGACGGTCTCCACGGGCCGGCGCTCGAGGAAGTGGAAGACGAAGCAGCCGTAGGGCGCCTCCGGCGGCACGCCGACGAGGAAGCGGCGGGTCGCCTTGCCGTCGCTGCGGATCTCCTGCGTCGCGTCCTGGCCCGGGTCGATCGCGATCTTCCAGCGGATCTCGCTGCAGGTCGTGTCGCCGTCGGCGCAGTAGCCGAGGGTCGTCCGCCGGCCGAGGTCGTTGTGGAAGGTGACCTCGGAGTAGGTGCCGCCGGCGCAGCCCGCGAGCGCGAGCCCGGCGAGCGCCGCTGCGAGCGCGGGCGCCGCGCCGCGCGGCGTCGGGAGCCGGCGACCTCCCCCGGGCCCGCAGGCGCGCTGTCTGCCCTCGTCCATCGCCCGGTCGCCTCGCCGCGGCGCCGCTAGACGCCGATCGGGTGCCAGACCGTCTTCAGCTCGAGGAACGCGGCGATCTCCCACGGGCTCTGGCTGTCGGCCGCGCCGTGGACGACGCGCTTGACGTTGCCCGCGGCGGCCTGCTCGAGCTCGGCGGCCGAGCCGTCGGCGCCGCTCAGGTCGAGCGCGTTCACGTCCATGTGGGCCGCGAGCACCGGCGCCAGCTCGTCGCGGCGGCCGGTGAGGACGTTGACGACGCCGCCGGGGACGTCGGAGGTCGCGAGCGCCTCGGCGAGCTCGACCGCGGCGAGCGGGCGGCTCTCGGAGGCGACGACGACGGCCGTGTTGCCGCCGACGAGCACCGGCGCGAGCCGCGAGGTGAGCCCGAGCAGCGGCGGCTCCTCGGGCGCGACGACCGCGACGACGCCGGTCGGCTCGGGGATCGTGAAGTTGAAGTAGGGCCCCGCGACGGGGTTCGTCCCGCCGAGCACCTGCGCGAGCTTGTCGGCCCAGCCGGCGTACCAGACCCAGCGGTCGATCGACCGCTCGACCTCGGCCCTGCCGCTGCAGAGCGCGGCGAGGTCGTCGCGGCGGGACTCGAGCATCTCGGCGACGCGGTAGAGCACCTGCCCGCGGTTGTAGGCGGTCGTCCCCGACCACTTCGCGACGGCGCCGCGGGCGGCGACGACGGCGTCGCGGGCGTCCTTGCGCGAGGCGAGCGCGACGTTCTGGCCCTCGGCCTCGTAGGTGCGGCCCGACTCGGAGCGCGGGAAGGCGCCGCCGATGTAGAGCTTGTAGGTCTTGCGGACGGGGAGCCTGCTCATGCCCGCTCGAGCACGACGACCGGGATCTCGCGGTCGGTGCGCTGCTGGTAGGCGTCGTAGTCGGGCCACTGCTCGGCGGCGAGCCGCCAGAGGCGCTCGCGCTCCTCGCCCGAGGCGGTGCGGGCGCGCGCCGGGAAGACGTCCGCCTCGACCTGCACCTCGACCTGCGGATCCCGCGCGAGGTTGCGGTACCAGCCCGGGTGCTCGGGCGCGCCGCCCTTCGAGGCGACGATCACGTAGGCGCCGTCGCCGGCGTTCTCGTAGATCAGCGGCGTCGTCCGCGGCTCGCCGCTCGAGCGGCCGGTCGTCGTCAGGAGCAGCACCTTGGCGCCGCGCTTCCAGATGTGGCCGACCTCGCCCCCGGTCTCGCGGTAGCGGCGGACGTGCTCGTCGCCGAACAGGTTCTCGGACTCGCTCATCGTCAGCCTCCCTTCGTCTCCGGCGCGCCCTCGAAGGCCAGGTAGGGCTCGAGGCCGTGCCGGCCGCCCTCGCGCCCGAAGCCCGACTCCTTGTAGCCGCCGAACGGCGAGGTCGGGTCGAAGCGGTTGAAGGTGTTGCCCCAGACGACGCCCGCGCGCAGGCGGTCGGCCATCCAGAGGATCCGCGAGCCCTTCTCGGTCCAGATCCCGGCGGAGAGGCCGTAGGGCGTGTTGTTCGCCTTCTCGACCGCCTCCTCGGGCGTGCGGAAGGTGAGGACGCTGAGCACCGGGCCGAAGATCTCCTCCTGCGCGATCCGGTAGCTCTGCGCGACGTTCGTGAAGACGGTCGGCGCGAACCAGTAGCCCTGCTCGGGCAGGCGGCACGGCGGCTGGTAGATCTCGGCGCCCTCCTCGCGGCCGGCGGCGACGAGCTCCTCGATCCGCTCGAGCTGCATGCGCGAGTTGATCGCGCCGACGTCGGTGTTCTTGTCGAGCGGGTCGCCGACGCGGAGGGTCGTCATCCGCCGCTTCAGCTTCTCGACGAGCGGCTCGTAGATCGACTCCTGCACGAGCAGGCGCGAGCCGGCGCAGCAGACGTGGCCCTGGTTGAAGTAGATGCCGTTGACGATCCCCTCGACCGCCTGGTCGAGCGCGGCGTCGTCGAAGATCACGTTCGCCGCCTTGCCGCCGAGCTCGAGCGTCAGCTTCTTGCCGGTGCCCGCGACCCGGCGCTGGATCGCCTTGCCGACCTCGGTCGAGCCGGTGAAGGCGATCTTGTCGACGCCCTCGTGCTCGACGAGCGCGGCGCCGGCGCGGCCGTCGCCGGTGACGATGTTGACGACGCCCGGCGGCAGGTCGGCCTGGCGGAGCACGTCGCAGAAGAGGAGCGCGGTCAGCGGCGTCGTCTCGGCCGGCTTCAGCACGACCGTGTTGCCGGCGGCGAGCGCGGGCGCGATCTTCCACGAGAGCATCAGCAGCGGGAAGTTCCAGGGGATGATCTGGCCGGCGACGCCGAGCGGCTTCGGGCGCCGGTTCGGGAAGGCGTACTCGAGCTTGTCGGCCCAGCCCGCGTAGTAGAAGAAGTGCGCCGCCGCGAGCGGCAGGTCGACGTCGCGGGACTCCTTGATCGGCTTGCCGCCGTTCAGCGACTCGAGGACGGCGAACTCGCGGGCGCGCTCCTGCAGGATCCGCGCGATCCGGAAGAGGTACTTCGCCCGCTCGGAGCCGGGCAGCGCCGACCAGCCGTTCTCGAAGGCCTCACGGGCGGCGTCGACGGCGCGGCCGACCTCCCCGGCGCTCGCCTGGCCGACCTCGGCGAGCGGCTCCTCGCTCGCGGGCGAGAGCGTCGTGTAGGTCTCGGAGGGCTCGAGCCACTCGCCGCCGACGAAGTGGCCGTAGCGCTCCTCGAGCCGCACGAGCTCGCGCGACTCGGGCGCGGGCGCGTACGTCCAGTCGGCCGGGACGGGCGAGCGGTCCTGTTTGCGTTCCAGCTCGCTCATCAGTCGATCGTGAAGTAGTCCTTGCCCTGGTAGACGCCGGTCTTCTGCTTGCGGAGCTGCATCAGCACGTCGTTGAGCAGGCTCGAGGCGCCGATCCGGTAGAGGTCGGGCGTCAGCCACTCGGGGCCGAGCGTCTCGTGCACCTGGACGAGGTACTGGATCGCGTTCTTGGCGGTGCGGACGCCGCCGGCCGGCTTCATCCCGACCTTGCGGCCGGTCTCCTCGTGGACGTCGCGGATCGCCTCGAGCATCACGAGCTGCACCGGCAGCGTCGCCGCGCCGGGGAGCTTGCCGGTCGAGGTCTTGATGAAGTCGGCGCCGGCGGCCATCGCGAGCAGCGAGGCGCGGCGGACGTTGTCGTAGGTGCCGAGCTCGGCGACCTCGAGGATCACCTTCAGGTGCGCCTCGCCGCAGGCCTCCTTGACCTTGACGATCTCGTCGAAGACCTTGGCGTAGCGCCCGGAGAGGAAGGCGCCGCGGTCGATCACCATGTCGACCTCGTCGGCGCCGAGCTCGACCACGTCGCGAACCTCGGCGAGCTTGACGTCGAGCGGGCTCTGGCCGGACGGGAAGGCGGTCGCGACCGAGGCGACGCGGACGCCGCTGCCGCGCAGGCGCTCGACGGCGGTCGGGACGAGGTTCGGGTAGACGCAGACCGCGGCGACCGAGGGGACCGACGCGTCGGAGGGGTCGGGCCGCAGCGCCTTCGAGCAGAGCGCCGCGACCTTGCCGGGCGTGTCGGCGCCCTCGAGCGTCGTCAGGTCCATGACCCGGACGGCGAGCTCGAGCGCCCAGACCTTCGCCTCCTTCTTGATCGAGCGCTTCGCCAGCTCGCCGGCGCGGCCCTCGACCGCGACCTGGTCGACGGAGCCGACGCGCGGGATCCGCGGCTCCAGCGGCAGCTCGAAGCCGCGCGGCAGTGCGGGCGCCTTCGCCATGGCGTGAGTGTAGCCCCTCGACAGGCCGCTTCGCGCCAGTGGGCCGCCGGGCAGGGCGCCGCCGGTCAGCGGCGGCCGCGGACGACCGCCAGGAGCTCCTCGAGCCCCTGCTCGACGCCGACGGCGCCGATCACCGCGAGGAGGACGAGCAGGAGGGCGCTCATGGGCGGATCATCGACGCGGCCGGCCGAGGGTCGCCCCTCGATCGGTGGATTCGACGGGCGCGGCGCCGGGAGCCGCCGCGGCGAGCAGGGCGAGCCTGCGCCGCGTCCGCCTGGCTGGCCGGGTCACCGGTCTCGACGGCCTCTCCGCCTGGCTGCGGCGCTACTACTCGCCGCGGCGGCCGCGGTAGCCCGGATCACTCGCCCGAGGGATCGAGCTGCTCAAGCCGAAGACCGATTCGGCCGATCTCGTGCGAGGCAGCACAAGCCGCAGCGAAGGAGCCCAGATGCAGGTCGAGCGCCGCACCCGACCTGAGCAGAGCCGTTTTTCCCGCAGTTTCCGGACCGCGGTCCGAGGCTCGGCGCCAGACACGGGCCCCGGCGGCATCTGCCTGACCGACCCGCGCATTACGACTGCCCGGCCGTTCGCACCCGCCCGGTCGCCCGACCTCTCCCGCAGGAGGACACCCGACATGAGATCGACATCAACCGCGCCTCGCCTCGGAATCACCGTGGCCGTCGCCGCGCTCGCGCTCGCGCTCGTCCCGCTCGCCCTCGCCGGCAAGGGCGGAAACGGGGGCGGTGGGAAGCCCGGCGGCGGAGGCAGCACGACCTCGAGCTCGCTCAGCGGCCCCGTCATGGTCACCGACCTGAACGGCGACGGGTCCCCGAACCACCTCGACTCGATCACCTTCGACGTGTCGACGACGGCGACCGCGTACCCGGAAGTTGGGCTCCGGTGCTACCAGAACTCGCTCCTGATGTACGACGGATACGTCGGCTACTTCGCCACGTACATGTTCAACCGGTGGTTCGCTCTCGACTCGGGCTACTGGGCGGACGGCGTCTCCGCCACGTGCGACGCACGGCTCTTCTACAACGACAAGCGCGGCCGGCAGCACGTCCTGGCGACGACGAGCTTCACGGTCGCGCCCTAACGGACGCGTAGGCGAACGTCGACTGGACCGGGGGCGGCGACATGGCCGCCCTCGGCCGTCGCAGGGGAAACGCTGCTCCAGCGCTCGGTAATTAGCGCGTCGAGCAGGCCGAGCGCTACGGTCGCCTCACGTTCGCCGTCTCGACCTCGGCGACCGCCTATCCGACCGTCGTACTGCGCTGCTACCCGGGCTCGGCCTGGGTCTTCGTGGTAGGTCGAGCTAACTACTCGGTGCTTCCTCTTCGACCCGTGGTTCACGCCTCGGCTTCCGGCTACTGTGCAGCCGTCGTCCCCGCGACCTGCGCCGCGCGTGTCATCTACAAGGACAAGCGTGGTCGCAGCACGTCCTCGCGACCACGCTTCCCCGTCGCGCCGTTAGCGGGACGACACCGGACGCGACGGGCCCGTAGCACCGGTGCCGATCCGTTCTGCCGCACCGCTCGCCGCTACGGGACGTGATCGTCCCGTCGTTGCCGGCGTAGCTCACGGTCGTGCTCTCCGTGCACACGCTCGAGCTTCCGAGCTGCGCCTGGTTCGTCGACGTGTAGGTCACGCGCCAGTACACGGTCGTGCCGGTGGTGATCCTGCCCGTCGTGTTGCGGGTCGTCGCCGCCTCGGCGAGGCGCTGCTGCCCGCCAGCGGCCCCTCGGTGTACAGCGGCCGGTCGCCCGTTCGGCGGCGCAGTTGGCCGAGGTGTCGTACAGCTCGACCGTGCCGCCGGCCCCGAGGTTGTCGCCCGCACGGTCGAGGTCGATCGTGGCGGTGTCGTTCGGGAACCAGCTCTGCTTGGTCTTGATCGTCGTCGGGATCGTCTGACGGTCACGTCCTCACCCGTCTGGTCGCAGGAGCCGTTGTGGCTCGCGCTGCTCGTGTTGGGCGAGTCGCCCGTGTACGACGCCTGCCAGTGGTAGTCGCCGGCGTGTCGGGCGTGAAGCCGGACGAGCAGTAGTCGCCGTCACCTCTGACCGTGACGCCGGTCTGCGGGTTCGTCCCCGTGCCGGTCGCGTCCGTCGAGCAGTCGTCCGTCCCGAGAGGTGAAGGTGATCGAGCCGTTCGCCTTCGTGCGTTCGTTGCGTTGATCGACGGATAGGTCGCGTTGACGCCCCGTTCGTGCCGGGCTTGTACGCCGTCCCGGACAGCGCCGCCTTGTCGTAGACCGGTCCCCGAATCGACCGCGTCGTCTGAGCCGATCCCGACGAGTCCCCGGCCTCCACGCCGTGTCGACAGCGTCGGCGTCACCGGCAGCACCTCGAAGCACTCACGTCCCGCTCCCGAGCTCTGGTCGGACGAGTCCGGCACGCCGTTCGTGCTCGAGGTGAAGTCGACCGCGCCAGCAGTAGCGGCCGACCGAGGTCAGGTTTGCCGACGCCGACGTGATCGGCTGCGACGTGCTCTGGCTGATCGACTTCGTGTCGACGAGCACGCCTCCCGTGTCGCAGGTGCCGGAGGCGAGCGGGCCGCAGAGGTAGAACTTGAGCGTCCCGCTCCAGCTCGAGATACCGCCGACGTCGAGGGTCGCGTTGTCGGTGACGTCGACGCCGGCCGAGCCGGTGCCGATCTGGACGTCCGGCAGAGACGTTCCCTCTCGCCGGAGTCGGTCAGGGCCGTGCCGCTCCCGTCGGCGGGCGTCGTCGTCAGCTCGGAGCTGCACGACTCGAACCGGCCGAGCGTGAAGTCCTTCTGCGCGGCAGTCAGCGACGGGGAGGAGCGGGTCTCGGCCATGAAGCTCGAGAAGCAGCCCTGGAGGCCGAGGGCGCCGAGGTCGATGCCGCCCTCCATGAAGCCGCCGCCGTAGATCACGTTCGCCGCCGCCGTCGAGCCCTTGCCCTGGTAGGCCCAGGGGGACTTGATCGTGGTGCTGTTGACGGTGTTGCAGCCGTTGTTGCCAGCGGATCCCGGAAGGCAGTCCGGGAAGTTCGCCTGCCGTCGTCCAGGGAGCCGTCGGACCCGCCGCTTCCGACCCACTTGTAGACGCGGATGGTCGTGATCGCTCCGCCCTGCGTGAACGTCCCGAGCGCCAGGATGTCGCCGACCTGGTGCACCGCCGGGTTGCCCTCGTCGTCGACGAACGTGCCGTTCGCCGCCGCGTGGACCGGGCTCTTGAAGAACCAGAAGCCCATGTCCTTGGCGCCGTTGACGGCGTAGCGGTCGGCGCCGAAGTAGAGGAACTGATCGCGAGTTGCTGAACTTGATCGCGTAGGCGTGCAGGATCTCGTCGGCGTCCGGCACCGAGCTGTCGGTCCAGTGCCAGCCCGTGACGTCGAGCGTGTCGGCCGAGCCCTGCGTGAAGATCGACTGGCCGGGTGGGTCGTTCGAGCCAGGTGCACGCGACCGAGTCACTGATGTTCGCAGCAGGGATTGTCGGCGCTCGAATGACCGTTGTACTCGGTGTAGACCTCGCTCCAGTCGGTTCCGGGCTTGTCCGGGGCGGCGATCAGATTCGACACGTCTGCGCCGCCCGGATGCGACGTCGCGGTGGTGCCGTTGGCGCCGCGCGTCACGGTGTACGTACGAGCGTCCGCCACCGTGTCGCTCGGGTCGGAGAACGAACAGCCGCCGGTGCTGACCGTGCCGCCGGTCGCCGTGACCGTCATCTGCTCGGCGTCGATCTGGATCGTGGCCGGCGTGCCCAGCGGCAGCCCCGGGTCGATCGCCAGCGTCGGCGCGCGTTCGCAGACCGTGATCGTCGTGTCGGTGGCGTTCCTGATCTGACTCTTCAGCGCGCCCAGGTGCGAGACGGTCAGGTCGTTGGTCGCGTTCTTGTCGAGCTCGAAGAAGCCCGCCGTGTCAGGCGGCGCGCTCTGCGCGCCCGCGATCGCGAACAGGGCGACGCCGAGTACCGCAACGAGGCACAGGAGCAGTGTCCTGTGCCGCCGTCGACTCCTCGGCGCGCCGATGATCTTCTGGGTCATCTACTCTCTCCCTCGTTCCCGAAGTGATGGATGCAGGCTGCTGCCGGCCGGTGATCGGTACCGGAACGGCAGCGGAATCTCCGCATGATCCGAGCCTCCCTCCTGTCCGGGACTCGGGCCGGCGCTCTCGGCACCCTTGCCCTCCCGGGTCGTCCCCGATTGAGGACCGTACGCCGCCCTCTGCCCCCGGGATAGACGCCGGGCGCCGTAATCGCCGCCTACTGCGGGCACCGCAGGCGGCCTACTGCGCGCTCAGGTTTCCGAGCGCACCTTGAAAGTCGGGCGCCGTAGAAGTACAACCACTGGGCGGCATTCGTTTGTGGAGGAAAGATGGGGATGAACCCCGGGGACTGCGGCACGGTGCTCGTCGTCGACGACGACGAATCGTTTCGGATCCTGGTGGCTTCGGCGCTGCGCAGCGCCGGCTTCCTCGTGCGCGAAGCCGAGTCGGGGCCGGAGGCGATCGAGGCCGCGCGCGCGGCTCCTCCCGACCTCGTGCTCACGGACGTCGACCTGCCGGGGTTGAACGGCTACGAGCTCTGCCGAGAGCTGCGCGACGAGTTCGGCGAGGATCTGCCGATCGCCTTCGTCACCGGGGCGCGCACCGAGTCGCTCGACCGGGTCGCGGGGCTGCTGCTCGGGGCCGACGACTACCTGGTCAAGCCGGTCGATCCCGCCGAGCTCGTGGCGCGCGCGCGCCGCCTCGCCCGACGTCGCAGAGGCGAGACGGCCGCGCCGGCGCCGAACGGCGGCACGGAGCGACTGACGGTGCGCGAGCGCGAGGTGCTCGAGCTGCTCGCGCTCGGACGCAACACGAACGCGATCGCGGCGGAGCTCTTCATCAGTCCGAAGACGGTCTCCACGCACCTGCAGCGAATCCTGGCGAAGCTCGGCGTCCACAGTCGCGCCGAGGCGGTCGCCGTCGCCTACCGGGAAGGCCTGCTCGCGGACGTCACCGCGCATCTGCTCCTGACGTCCGCGCTCGCCTGACCTCCGGGTCGGCGCTCAGAGCCCGAGCCGCTCGAGCATCGTCTGGTTCCGGCGCCACTTCGGCGACGCCTTCACCTTCAGCTCGACGAAGACCTTGCGGCCGAGCAGCGCCTCGATCCCGGGCCGGGCCTGCGTGCCGATCTCGCGCACCATCGCGCCGCCCTTGCCGATCAGGATCTGCTTCTGCGACTCGGTCTCGGTGTAGAGCGTGATCTCGACGCGGCGCTCCTCGAGCTCCTTCACCTCGGCGGTGAGGGCGTGCGGCACCTCCTCGCGCGTCAGGCGCAGCGCCTGTTCGCGGACGAGCTCGGCGATCTGCACCTCGAGCGGCAGGTCGGTCACCTGCTCGGCGGGGAAGTAGAGCGGGCCCTCCGGCAGCAGGTACACGAGGTCGCCGCGCAGCTCGTCGATCCCGTCGCCCGTCCTGGCGCTGACGGGGTGCAGCGCGTGGAAGTCGCCGAGCGTCGCAGCCGTCTTCATCTGCGAGGCGATGTGGCCGGCCTTGAGCCGGTCGACCTTGTTCAGCGCGATCACGACCGGGACGCCGAGCCCGAAGACGCGGCGGGCGACGTAGCGGTCGCCGGCGCCGATCCGGGCGCGGCAGTCGACGACGAGCAGGACGGCGTCGATCTCCTCGAGGGAGGCGTCGACGGTGCCCTGCATCCGCTCGGTCAGCGGGTCGATCGGCCGCTGCCAGCCGGGCAGGTCGGTGAGGACGAGCTGCGCCTCCGCGGTCGTGTGCACGCCGCTGATCCGCTGCCGGGTCGTGTGCGGCTTGTCGGAGACGATCGCGACCTTGGCGCCGGTGAGCGCGTTCACGAGCGTCGACTTGCCGACGTTGGGGCGGCCGGCGACCGCGACGAAGCCGGACTTCATTCCGGCAGGTTCCACGTGTCCGGCAGCAGGTCTCCCGGCCGGACGGTGGCGATCTCGCCGTTCTCGCGGCGGTAGGAGACCTCGTCGAAGCGCCACTCGTGCAGCCACTGGCGGCAGCCGCCGCACGGGGACGCCGTGATCCCGATCGCCTCGACCTCGCCCGGGCGGACGCCGGCGGTCGCGGCGGCCGAGATCGCGGAGCGCTCGGCGCAGATCCCGAGCGGGTAGGCGGCGTTCTCGACGTTGACGCCCTCGAAGACGCGGCCGTCGCGGGTGCGGAGGACGGCGCCGACGAGGTAGTTCGAGTAGGGCGCGTAGGCACGGGCCGCCACCTGCTCGGCCTGCTCGACCAGCGCGCTTCCCGCTCCGCTCCCCGTCGGCTCCGGCGAGCCTGCGCCGCTGCTCATGCGAAGACCTGGAAGCAGACGAGGGTGACGAGCGCTCCGAGCACGCCGCCGTAGAAGACCTCGAGGGTGGAGTGGACGCCGGATTCGATGCGGGTCTGGGCGACGAGCAGCGCCATGATGAAGGTCAGCGACGAGACGAGGAAGCGGTGCGTGTCGCCGCCGAGCACGTAGGTCGCGGCCATCCAGCCGGCGAAGGCGAGGGCGGAGTGGCCGGAGGGGAGCCCGCCGCGCAGCGGCGTGCCGCGCCCCGTGTAGGCCTTGGTCGCCAGCACGACGATGATCGTCAGCACGAGCGCGACGAGCGTCAGCTCCGCCGGCGCGTCGCGGAGCCGGTCGAGCAGGCGGGCGCTGCGGTCGGCCGCCTTCCCCGAGAAGACGAGGTAGCCGACCGCGACCGCGTTCGCCGAGGCGATCAGCACGGCGCCGGCGGCGACGTCCTTCGCGAGCTTCGCGTTCGGGTCGAAGGCGGTCGTGGTCGCGTCGATCGCGCCCTCGATCGCGGAGTTGATCATCTCCGCGATCAGGACGAACGTGATCGCGAGCAGCAGCGCGATCAGCTCGATCTTGGAGACGTTGACGACGACCGCGGCGACGAGCACGCCGACCGCGACCGCGAAGTGGATCCGCAGGTTCCGCTGCGTCCGGAGGACGTGGATGATCCCCTCGAACGCGTAGTTGAACGAGTCGATCAGCGTCGGCGCGCGGCGGGCGCTCATCGCGCAGCTCCGCCGCCGGGCCGCGGCCTCCGAGGCATACCCCCACCCTCTAGGGTGGGGATCCACCCGCCTCCCTCGAGGTCGACGATACCCGGGAAAGGCGCACGGGACCGTGACCGGACGGTGCCGATCTCGTGCAAATCGATCCACAGGCGGGCGCGCGTCGTCACGACCCGAGCAGCTCCTGCTCGCGCGACTCCATCTCGTCTCCGTGGTCGTAGCCGAGCAGGTGCAGCAGCCCGTGCACGAGCGGAAAGCGCCACTCCTCGCCGACGACCTCGGGGCAGATGACGACGTCGCCGAGCTGCCGCGGCACGCCGTCGGGCAGCGGCCCGCGGCCGTCGATCGGGAACGAGAGCACGTCGGTCGCCTCGTCGATCCCGAGGTGCTCCCGCTTGAGCGCCCGGATCTCCTCCGGCTCGACGAACGCGAGCCCGAGCTCGCCCTCGTCGACCCCCTCGGCCGCGAGCGCCGCACGGGCGAGCTCGACCGCGGCCTCCTCGGCGACCTCACGCCCGCTCCGGTTGTCCACCTCGACCGCGATCATCGCTTGCGCGCGGTGCCCGTCTCCTCCGCGTGCTGCTTGTACGCCTCGACGATCCGCTGCACCAGCTTGTGGCGGACGACGTCGTTGTGCGAGAAGTGGACGAAGCCGATCCCGTCGACGCCCGTGAGGATGTCCTGCACCTGGATCAGGCCCGAGCGCTGGTCGCGCGGCAGGTCGACCTGGGTGACGTCGCCCGTGACGACCACCTTCGAGCCGAAGCCGAGCCGCGTCAGGAACATCTGCATCTGCTCGGGCGAGGTGTTCTGCGCCTCGTCGAGGATGATGAAGGAGTCGTTCAGCGTGCGGCCGCGCATGAACGCGAGCGGCGCCACCTCGATCGTGCCGCGCTCCATGTAGGCGTTCAGCTTCTCGGCGTCGATCATGTCGTAGAGCGCGTCGAAGAGCGGCCGCATGTACGGGTCGACCTTCGCGAGCAGGTCGCCGGGCAGGAAGCCGAGGCGCTCGCCGGCCTCGACCGCCGGCCGCGTCAGGATGATCCGGCCGACCTGCCGCTCGTGCAGCGCCGCGACGGCGTGCGCGATCGCCAGGTAGGTCTTGCCGGTGCCCGCCGGGCCGATCCCGAAGGTGACCGTGCACTCGCGGATCGCGTCGACGTAGTGCTTCTGGGTGACCGTCTTCGGCGCGATCTTCTTGCCGCGGTGGCGCCAGACGACGTCGTCGAAGACCTCGCGGATGTCCTCGGCCTGGTCGAGCGCGCCGACGACGGCGTCGACGGTGCCCGGCCCGATCTCGTGGCCGCCCTCGACCAGGTCGACCAGCTCGTCGACGACGGCCCGCGCGGCGGCGACGTTCGAGTCGTCGCCCTCGATCGTCAGCTGGTTCCCGCGCAGCCGGATCGTGCAGCGCAGCCGGTCGCGCAGCGACACGAGCACGCCGTCGCCGATCCCGGCCAGCTCGGCCGCCACCTCGTTCGAGACGTCCAGGGTCTCCTGCACGGTTTGCAGTGTAGGCCGTGCCGGATACGACTCGTACGTGCCCGCTCGGAAATGGTGGCCGCTCGGCGTCGTCGTGACGGGGATCTTCATGCTCCTCGTCGACATCACGATCGTGAACGTCGCGCTGCCGCAGATCGGCCGGTCGCTCGACGCGGGCTTCACCGACCTGCAGTGGGTGATCGACGCCTACTCCCTGGCGCTCGCGACCTTCGTCCTCAACGCCGGCGCGCTCGCCGACCTCTACGGGCGGCGGAAGGTCTTCCTGGGCGGCCTCGTCGTCTTCACGACGGCCTCGATCGCCTGCGGGCTCGCGACCTCGCCGCTCGTCCTGATCGTCTGCCGCGGCATCCAGGGGATCGGCGGCGCCGCCATGTTCGCCACCTCGCTCGCGCTGATCGCGCAGAGCTACACCGGCCGCGACCGGGGCGTCGCCTTCGGCGTCTGGGGCGCGACCGCCGGAGCCGCCGTCGCGATCGGCCCGCTCGTCGGCGGCGCGCTCACCTCGGGCCTCGGCTGGGAGTGGATCTTCTTCGTCAACGGCCCCGTCGGCATCGTCGCGGCGCTCGGGGCGCTCTACGGCCTCGAGGAGTCGCGCGACCCGGAGGCGGCGCGGCCCGACTGGGTCGGCCTCGTCACGCTCTCGGGCTCGCTGTCGCTGCTCGTCTACGGGCTGCTGCGCGGGAACGACCACGGCTGGACGAGCCTGACGACGCTCGGGTTCTTCGCCGGCGCCGGCGTCCTGCTCGCGCTCTTCGTGCTCGCGCAGGTGCGGCAGGAGCGGCCGATGGTCGACCTCGCGCTCTTCCGCCGCCGTGCCTTCGTCGGCGCGCAGACGACCGCGTTCCTGCTCTCGGCGTCGTTCTTCGGCCTCTTCCTCTACCTGACGCTGTACCTGCAGAACGTGCTCGGCTACTCGGCGCTCCAGGCCGGGATCCGGCTGCTGCCGATCTCGGGCTGCTCGTTCCTCGTCGCGCCGATCGCCGGGCGGCTCTCGGCGAGCGTGCCGGTGCGGCTCCTGCTCGGCGGCGGCCTCGGCCTGGTCGGCGCCTCGCTGCTGCTGCTGGAGGGGCTCTCCCCGGGCGACGACTGGACGGCGCTCCTGGCCGGCTTCGTCGTCGGCGGGATCGGGATCGGGCTGACGAACCCGCCGCTCGCCTCGACCGCGATCAGCGTCGCGCCGCGCGAGCGGAGCGGCATGGCCTCCGGGATCAACAACACCTTCAGGCAGGTCGGGATCGCGACCGGGGTCGCGACGCTCGGCGCGCTCTTCCAGGCGCGGGTGCACTCGCACCTCGCCTCCGCGCTCTCCGGCACGCCCGGCGGGACAGCACGTCGACCGGCTGGCGCAGGCCGCCTCCTCCGGCACGATCGACCGCGCGCTCGGCGCCGTCCCGGCCGGAGCGCGCAGCCAGGTCGCCGCCGCCGCGCACGCCGCCTTCGTCGCCGGCCTCAACCGTGTCTTCTGGATCTCCGCCGTCCTCGCCTTCGTCGGCGCCGTGCTGGCGCTCGCACTCGTCGACAGCGAGGGGCTCGACACGCACGAGCAGCCGCCGGAGGCCGAGGACACCGAGGCGCCGGAGCGCGACCCGGCCCGCGAGGGCGCCGCGGCCTAGCTGCAGCCCGCCGCGGGCGCGGCCCCGCTCGATCCGGACGTGCTCCTAGACGACCGCGCCGCCGACGCGCTCGAGCGCGCGGCGCAGAGACTCGTCGAACATCGCCACGGCCTCGGCGCGCGGGCCGAACGCGTAGGTGCAGCCGTCGATCTCGAGCGTGCGGCTCAGGCCAACTTCTCGCGCACGAGCTGGCTGACCGTCGAGCCGTCGGCGCGGCCGGCGATCTGCGGCATCACGTCGGCCATCACGCGGCCGAGGTCGGCGAGGCTGGTGGCGCCGTTCTCGGCGATCGCGTCGTCGACGATCTCCTCGATCTCCTCCTCCGAGAGCGGGTCGGGCAGGAACTCCTCGAGCACCTCCTGCTCGTACTCCTCCGCCTCGGCCTGCTCCTCGCGGCCGGCGGTCCGGTACGCCTCCGCGGCCTCGCCGCGCTTCTTCCACTCCCGCTGCAGCACCTGCAGCTCCTCGTCCTCGGTCAGCGCGCGCTGCAGCTCCTTCTGCGCGCTCCTGAGGCTGTTCAGGATCAGCCGCAGCGCGTCGCGGCGCTCGTCGTCGCGCGCGCGCATCGCGTCCTTGACGTCTCCCTCGATTTCCTCGATCAGGCTCATTCGACCTCTCTCCTCGCGACGCCGGGCACATCTTCGCGCGAGGACGCGCCGCCCGCCAACACGTGCCAGTGCAGATGGAACACCGTCTGGCCGGCGCTCGCGCCGACGTTGACGAGCACACGGTAGTCGTCGACGCCCTGGGAGCGCGCGGTGTCGGCGACGAACTCGAGCATCCGCTTCGCCTCCTCGGGCGTGAACTCGCCGATCTCGCGGAACGTCTCGACGTGACGCTCGGGGATCACGAGCAGGTGGACGGGCGCCTGCGGGTTGACGTCGGCGATCGCGACGAAGCCGTCGCCGCGGTGGACGTGGTCGCCCTCGCGGTAGAGCCGGCAGAAGAGGCAGTCCTCAGGCGGCACGCAGGCCCTCCTCGGTGACGGCGGCCGCGCGGACGCGCACGAGCTCGCCGGGTAGGCGCCGTCGAGCAGCCACGGCGAGTAGTCGTCGCCGTAGCCGCGGCCGGGGCGGTCGACGAGGACGGTGTCCTCGCTGCCGAGCTTCGCGCGCCAGCGGCGCAGGCACTGCTCGTGCGAGAGGGCGCGCAGCCGGGCCGAGCGCTCCTTCTTGACCGGCGGCGGCACCGGGTCGGCCGCCTCGGTGCGGGTGCCGGGCCGCGGCGAGTAGGGGAAGACGTGCACCTTCGTGATCCCGGCCCGCTCGACCGTGCGGAGCGTCTCGGCGAACGCCGCCTCGTCCTCGGCCGGGAAGCCGACGATCACGTCGCTCGTCAGGTTGAAGTCCGCGAGCGGCTCGAGCCGGCGCAGGAAGGTGGAGACGCCGTAGCGGCGGCCCATCGCGCGGAGGACGCCGTCGTCGCCGGACTGGAGCGGCACGTGCAGGTGCCGCGCGAGCGTCGGCGTCTCGCGCAGGGCGGCGACGAGCTCGTCGGAGACGTGGTTGATCTCGATCGAGGAGAGCCGCAGCCGCGCGAGGCCCGGGGTCTCCCCCGCCTCGCGGACGAGCCGCGCGAGCGTGTAGCCCTCCTCGCGGTCGCGGAAGCAGCCGAGGTTGATGCCGGTCAGGACGATCTCGCGGTGGCCCTGCTCGACGCGGCGGCGGATCTCGGCGAGGACGGCGCGGGCGCTGCGGCTGCGGCTCTCGCCGCGGACGAGCGGGACGACGCAGAAGTTGCACGAGAACGAGCAGCCGTCCTGGATCTTGACGAACGCGCGGATCCGGTCGAGGCGCGCGTCCGCCTGGACGCAGCCGATCGCGCCGACGTCGCCGGCGACCGCCGCCGGGGTCTCCTCGCTCCGCTTCGCGACGACGACGACGTTCTCCGGCAGGCCGGCGAACCCGTCGGCTCGCAGGTTGGCGCCGCAGCCCGTCACGTAGACGCGCCGGTGGCGGCGCGCGAGGCGGGCGGCCTGCTTGCGCGACTTCGCGACCGCCTCGTTCGTGACGCAGCAGGTGTTGAGGACGGCGACCTCGCCGTCGGCCGCCTCGGCGTGCCCGTCGGCGAGCAGCCGCTCCCGGACCGCGTGGGCGTCTGTGTGGCTGACCTTGCAGCCGAGGAAATCGACCGTGAAGGTCGCCATCGGCGGGAGGTTACTACCGCGCGGTCTCCTCCGACCCGTAGACGTCCGCAGCCCAGCCGCCGGTCTCGCGGCGGAGGACGTGCGTGTACCCGGCCGGGTCGGGGCGCTCCGAGACGAGGTAGCCCGAGGTGAGCAGGAGCGGGCTCGCGGGACGCAGCGCGAGCACGCCCTCGAGCGAGATGTTGGCGACCGTGACGTCGGCCGCGGGCAGCTCGGCCTCGGTGCCGTCCACGAGCCGGGCGGAGACCTCGACCCCGTTGACGGCCGCGTTCGCCGCGGTCGCCTCGACCGCGGCCGGGTCGGTGTCGATGCCGAGCACGGGCGCGTAGCCGAGCAGCGCGGCGGCGATCGCGAGCACCCCGGAGCCGCAGCCGACGTCGAGCAGCGAGCCCCGCTCGAGCTCGAGCAGCGCCTCGAGGCAGAGGCGGGTGGTCGGGTGCGCGCCGGTGCCGAAGGCGCGGCCCGGGTCGACGACGACGGCGAGCGCGTCGGGCGGCGGCTGCTCCCAGGGCGGCCCGACCCAGAGCGGGCCGATCCGCACCGGCTTGTGGAAGTCGCGCCAGCGCTCCTCCCAGCCGGCCTCGACGTCGCTCGCGCTGACGCCGGAGAAGACGTGCATCAGCCGCTCCTCGCCGCCCGGGTCGGTGTAGGCGACGAGCTCGACGGCGCCGCCCGAGTCGACCTCCTCGAACCCGGCCGGGAAGAGCTCGAGCATCAGCGACCGCGCCTGCTCGGCCCGGTGCAGCGGGATCGTGACCGAGACGCGGCGGAGGGGCGGGCCGCTCAGCGGAAGGCGCTCTTCAGCTTCTCGAAGAAGCTCTCGTCGGCGCGATAGGTCTGCTCCGACGAGTGCCGCTCGAACTCGTCGAGCAGGCGGCGCTGCTCGTCGGTCAGGTGGCGCGGGACGGCGACGCCGACGAGCACGCGCTGGTCGCCGCGGCCGAAGCCCTGCAGCACCGGCATGCCCTTGCCGCGGAGGACGCGGATCTCGCCCGGCTGCGTGCCCGGGCCGAACTCGAGCTCGACCGGCCCGTCGAGCGTCTCGACCGTCACCGTCGCCCCGAGCGCGGCCTGTGTCATCGTCAGGTCGGCGGTCGAGAAGACGTCGTTGCCCTCGCGGACGAAGCGCGGGTCGGGCAGGACGCGGACGAGCACGTAGACGTCGCCGGCGCGGCCGCCGAGCGCGCCCGCGTGGCCCTCGCCGGTCAGCCGGATCCGCTGGCCGTCGTGGATCCCGGGCGGGATCTCGACCTCGAGCTGGCGCCGGTCGAGCGTGCGCCCGGCGCCCTCGCAGGCCTCGCACGGGTGCGTGACGAAGCGCCCGCTGCCGCCGCAGCGCGGGCAGGCCGACTGGCGGACGAACTCGCCGAAGAGGCTGCGCGAGATCTGCTGGACCCGGCCGCTGCCGCCGCAGGTCTCGCAGGTCTCGACCGGCGTGCCCGGCTCGACGCCGCTGCCCGTGCAGACGCCGCAGGTGACCGCGACGTCGTAGGGGACGCTGCGCGTGGCGCCCTTGGCGGCCTCGACCAGCTCGATCTCGACCTCGGCCGCGACGTCGGCGCCGCGAGCGGCGCGGGCCGCGGCGCCGCCGAAGAGGTCGTCGCCGAAGAAGGCGGAGAAGAGGTCGCCGAGGTTGCCGAGGTCGACGTGCGTGGGCCGGAAGCCGCCGCCCCGGAGCCCGGCGTGGCCGTAGCGGTCGTAGAGCTGCCGCGTCTCCGAGTTCGAGAGCACCTCGTACGCCTCGGACACGTCGCGGAAGCGCTCCTCGGCGTCCGCCTCCTCGGAGACGTCCGGGTGCAGCTGCCGGGCGAGCCGGCGGAACGCCTTCTTGATCTCGGCGTCGGAGGCGTCGCGCGAGACGCCCAGGAGCTCGTAGTAGTCGTGCCTCGCGGTGGCCACCGGTCAAGGGTAACGGCCGCGCGCCACGGCCCCGCGTCAGCTCTCCTGGTAGACGTCCTCGACGAAGCGCGAGAGCTCCGACGCGGCCGAGCGGACCGAGCTGATCGCCTTGCCGTAGTCCATCCGCAGCGGCCCGACGAGGCTGACCGAGCCGAGCGTGCGATTCGTCAGCCCGTAGCAGGCGCCGACGAGCGCGAGCTCCGAGAGCGCAGGGTGCTCGAGCTCGTCGCCGACGCGGACGAACGGCCGTCGGGGGTCGAGCACCTCCGCCAGCAGGTCGAGCATCGAGGCGCGCTGCTCGAGCATCTCGAGCACCGCCTTGTAGGTCGAGATGTCCTCGGCGCGGACGTCGACGAGCAGGCCGGCGGCGCCGCCGACGTAGAGCCGGTGCTCGTCCTCGCCGACGAGCTCCGTGAAGGCCGGCCGGAGCACGTCGAGGAAGCCGCGCTCCACCGGCGAGAGACCGGGGTCCTCGAAGCGGCGGCGGAGCATCGAGCTGCCGAGCTGCAGCTGCGCGACCTGGTCGTTCAGGTACTCGCCCGCCCACTCCGCCAGCTTCGGGTCGACGGTCTGCTCGAACGCGTAGACGCGCTTGGCGACGCCGCCGGTCGAGGTGATCACCACGACCATGACGACGCGCGCCTGCAGGAGCAGCACCTCGACGTGCTTGACCGTCGCCGTCTCGAGCGGCGGCGCCGAGACGAGCGCGATCAGCTGGGTCAGCTGCGAGAGCATCTCGGTCGTCGCCTGCAACGCGCCGTCCACCTCGTTCCGGGCGCCGGCCAGGTCGAGCGGGAACGACGCCGGCCGCGGCTCGAGCTCCCTGAGCAGGACGTCGGCGTAGTAGCGGTAGCCGCCCTTCGTCGGCACGCGGCCCGCGGAGGTGTGCGGGTGCATCAGCAGCCCCGAGTGCTCCAGCTCCGACAGCTCGTTGCGCACGGTCGACGCCGAGACGCCGAGCCCCGCACGCTCGACGAGCGTCTTCGAGCCGACCGGCTGCCCGGTCGAGACGTGCTCCTCGACCACCAGACGGAGGATCGACCGCTGCCGCTCGGTCAGCTCGGGCGCCATTTGCAGCGATTTTACCGCAGCGCCGGACGACGGCCAGGTCTCAGGCGACGAGCTCGGCCGTGACGCCGTCGCCGACGAGGCGGCCGCGGGCGGTCAGGACGAGCGTGTCGCCGACGCCGCCGACCCGGCGTCGCTCCACCAACCCGAGCCGCTCGACCCGCGCCAGACCGGCGAGATCGAGCGCCGGCTCCAGCCCGGCGAGCGGCAGCGGCTCGTCGAGCCGCAGCCCGAGCATCACGCGCTCGAGCAGACGCGTCTCCTCCGGCAGCTCCTCGAGCTCCCGCGGCGGCGCCTCCGCGCCCGTCGCGGCGAGCGCCGCCAGGTAGGGCCCGAGCCGCGGCGCGTTCCGCCAGCGCCGGCCGCCGTGCGTCGAGACCGCACCGATGCCGAGCCCGAGGTAGTCGCGACCGAGCCAGTAGGCGAGGTTGTGCCGTGCGCGGAGGTCACGCCCTCCCGCGTCCTCCGCACGGCGGCAGAAGCTCGCCGTCTCGTACCAGCGGTACCCGGCCGCGGTCAGCGTCTCGACCACGTCGCCGAAGTAGCCCTCCATCGCCTCGCTCTGGCGGGCCAGCTCATCCCCGTGGGTATGTGTGAAGCGCGTCCCCGGCTTGGCCTCGAGCTCGTAGCACGAGAGGTGCTCCGGCTCGAGGGCGAGCGCCTGCTCGAGGTCGCGCCGCAGCAGGGCGGCGCTCTGGCCCGGGATCCCGTAGACGAGATCGAGCGAGATGTTGTCGATCTCGGCATCACGAAGAGCGTGCACGGCGCGGCGGACGTCCTCGGGCCGCGAGCGGCGCTCCAGCACGTCCAGCAGGCCGATGTCGAAGCTCTGCGCGCCCATCGACACGCGATTGACACGGTTTCGTGACAGGAGCGCGGCGAGGGCGGGCGTGACGGTCTCCGGATTCGCCTCGACGGTCACCTCCGCCGCCTCCGGCAGGCCCGCGAGCAACCGCTCGAGCGCGGCCGGCTCGGTGAAGGTCGGCGTGCCGCCGCCGAGGAAGATCGTCTCGAGCTCCGGCGCCAGCCGCCCGCGCTCGAGCTCGAGCTCCGCGAGCAGCGCCTCGACGTAGGCGCCGTGCTGGTCGTGGCGGCCGGTCGCGGTGACGAAGTCGCAGTAGCCGCAGCGGTGCGCGCAGAAGGGCAGGTGGACGTAGAGGTGCCGGATCACGAGACGGCTCCCCGTTCGTAGATCACCTCTCCGCGCTCCGCCGTCGGCGCGATCTCCTCGGGCCCTCCCGCGGAAAGGCCGACCTCGAAGCGCGCGCGGCCGAGTGCCGGTGCGACCGCCTCCACGAGCCTGCAGACCCGCCTCTGCGCCTCCTCGACAGACGGCGGCCGCTCGTCGTACTCGAATGCGATCACCGGCCTGGCAGCGTCCTCGACGTAGATCGCGCGGCGCACCTGCGGGTGCTTTGCGAGCACGAGCCGCAGTCGGTTCAGGTGCTGCGGCGAGAGGATCACCGCTTGCCGTCCCCGAGGTTGAGCACGGCGAGGAACGCCTCCTGCGGCACCTCGACCGAGCCGACCTGCTTCATCCGCTTCTTGCCCTTCTTCTGGTTCTCGAGCAGCTTCCGCTTGCGCGAGATGTCGCCGCCGTAGCACTTCGAGAGCACGTCCTTGCGCCGCGCCTTGACCGTCTCGCGGGCGATCACGCGCGAGCCGATCGCGGCCTGGATCGGCACGTCGAACATCTGCCGCGGGATCTCCTCCTTCAGCTTCTCGACCAGCATCCGGCCGCGCTCGTAGGCGAAGTCGCGGTGGATGATCAGCGACAGCGCGTCGACCGGCTCGCCCGCGACGAGCACGTCCACGCGGGACAGGTTCCCGGTCCGGAAGCCGGACATGTCGTAGTCGAAGCTCGCGTAGCCGCGCGTGCGCGACTTCAGCTGGTCGTAGAAGTCGAGCACGACCTCGGCGAGCGGCAGCTCGTAGACGAGGTGGACGCGCTGCTCGGAGAGGTACTCCATGTGGTCGAAGCGGCCGCGGCGCTCGTTGCAGAGCTCCATGATCGCGCCGACGTAGTCCTTCGGGACGATGATCGAGGCGCGGATGTAGGGCTCCTCGACCTCCTCGATCTCGCGCGGCATCTCGGACGGGTTGTGCACCTCGACCCAGTCGTCGTTCAGCTGCTTGACGCGGTAGGCGACGTTCGGCGCGGTCACGAGCAGGTCGAGGTCGAACTCGCGCTCGAGCCGCTCGCGGACGATCTCCATGTGCAGCAGCCCGAGGAACCCGCAGCGGAAGCCGAAGCCGAGCGCCTGCGAGGTCTCGGGCTCGTAGAAGAGCGCCCCGTCGTTCAGCTTCAGCTTCTCGAGCGCGTCCCGCAGCTCGGGATAGTCGTCGGAGTCGGTCGGGAAGAGGCCGGCGAAGACCATCGGCTTGACGTCCTTGTAGCCGGGGAGCGGCCGGGTCGCGCCGCCCCGGCGGGTCGTGAGCGTGTCGCCGACGCGGAGCCGCGAGACGTCCTTCAGCCCCGTGATCACGTAGCCGACCTCGCCCGCCTCCAGCGTCTGCACCGGCACGCGCGTCGGCGAGAAGAAGCCGAGCTCCTCGGCGTCGAACTCGGTGCGCTCGCCCATCGCGAGCAGCGCTTCGCGCGCGGTCAGCGAGCCGTCGACGACGCGCACGAAGGCGACGACGCCGCGGTACTGGTCGTACGACGAGTCGAAGATCAGCGCCCGGGCCGGCGCCTGCGGGTCGCCCGACGGAGCCGGCACGCGCTCGACGATCGCGTCCAGCACCCGCTCGACGTTGACCCCCGTCTTCGCCGAGATCCGGATCACGTGGTCGGCGTCGTCGCCGATCAGGTCGGCGACCTCTGCCGCAGCGCCGTCGGGGTCGGCGGCCGGCAGATCGATCTTGTTGACGACCGGCAGGATCTCGAGGTCGTTCTCGATCGCGAGGTACGCGTTCGCGAGCGTCTGCGCCTCGATCCCCTGCGCCGCGTCGACGACGAGGAGCGCGCCCTCGCAGGCCTGCAGGCTGCGCGAGACCTCGTAGGTGAAGTCGACGTGGCCGGGCGTGTCGATCAGGTTCAGCTCGTGGCCCTTCCAGAGCACGCGGACGGCCTGCGCCTTGATCGTGATCCCGCGCTCGCGCTCCAGCTCCATCGAGTCGAGCACCTGCTCGCGCATCTCGCGCTCGGAGACGGTCTCCGTCAGCTGCAGGATCCGGTCCGCGAGCGTCGACTTGCCGTGGTCGATGTGCGCGATGATCGAGAAGTTGCGGATCCTGCTCTGGTCCATGGGGCGTCCGCGCGATGGTAGCTGCGGGCTGTTTTTCCCCTGCTATTCGCGGCCGGGGCGGGATGCACGAGGGTCGATCGGGTGATCCACGCATATACTCCGGCCCGCGCGGGGCGGCGCGGAGAGGGCGCCGCACGTGTGCACGCTAACTGGTATCCACGAAGGAGAGGAACGCGCATGCGCAAGCACCGGCTGTTGCTCCCGCTCGTCGTCGACGCGGCACTCGCGGTCGGAGCCGCGAGCTCGGCGGCGGGCAAGCCCGGCTCGAACCCGTGTGACGGCGGGACGCTCGACTCCGGCACCTACCAGGGCTTCACCGTGTCCGGCACCTGCGACTTCGCACCGGGTGCGTCGATCACGATCCTCGGCAACCTGACGCTCGCCCGTGGTGCGGTCCTCATCGACCATGCGAGCGTTCCGGCGTCAGTGCACGTCACCGGCAACTCGTCGCGTCGACGCGGACAGCCCTGCACGGCGTCGGCAGCTGCGACGCCGACGGATCGCGATCAGCCGCGCCGACGGCAAGTACGCTCGTGACGGTGCGCGCGACGTCGAGCCTAACAGCTTCCTGACGATCCGCGGGAACCGAGTCATGGACTGCGGCGGCGGCGCCCGGACGCGAAGGGCTAGCCGTCAGTGTGACGTCGACGGCCGACGAGGAACGCGCGTGCATTCCGACGCGCTGCGTCGGCGGCTCTGCGATGGAAGAGCGTGACCCGCGCATACGGTCGGCGGCAACGATGATCGGTCGGCAACGACCGAGCTGGCCGACACGACGCGGATCCGGGAGCACGAACGTCGACCGAGATCGCGAAGCAGACCCGTGGACGATCGAGCGTGCAACGCTGATACGTCGCATCCAGCAACGAGCCCGTCAGCGCAGCGTTCGGTGAGCACCGCGGCAGTCCGGCGGCACCGTCGCTCGGCCAGAAGCTCGATCGAGTAGACCACGCCTGTGACACAGGAGCGCTCGGTGACGAAAGGGGCGGCGGCATGAGCCGCTCGGCGATCTACCGCCGCCGGCCGGCGGCTAGCGCCAGTCGACCGCGGCGATCGGCACCGGCTCGGCGAAGCCCTTCAGGTCGACCGCGCGCGGGGCCGAGACGGGATGCGCGACCGCGGTGCCGTCGAGGGTCTCGGTCGAGACGAGGATCTCGCCGCCGCCCGCGAGCGCGCCGATCCGGGCGGCGACGTTGACGCCGCGGCCCGTGTAGTCGTTGCCGCGCTCGAGCGCCTCGCCGCTGTGGATGCCGATCCGGACGGTGACGAACTCGTCTTCGAGCGCGCGCTGGATCTGGACGGAGGCCTCGACCGCGGCCGCCGGCGAGTCGAAGGCCGCGAAGAGCCCGTCGCCGGTGTGCTTGATCACGTCGCCGCCGTGCTCCTCGATCGCGCCGGCGAGCAGGGCGTCGTGGCGGTCGAGCAGCTTCTTCCACTTCTCCTGGCCGAGCGCCTCGAGCAGCTTCGTCGAGTCGACGATGTCGGTGAAGACGAAGGTGCGCCGCGTCTCGGCGTCGCCGAGCAGCTCGAGCACGCGCCGCGCGTCGAGCACCGCCCCGAGCCGGCGTGAAGGTCTCCTCCGCCAGCTGGTACTCGCCGCGGGCCCCGTCTGGGTCGCCCTGGTGCTCGTACGCCATCCCGAGCAGCAGCCGCGCCTGCGCCGCCTCGTAGGGCGCGCCGACCTTCGTCCAGGTCGCGAGCGCGGCGCGCGCACAGTGCTCGGCGGCCTCCCACTCCTCGGCCGCCAGCCCGATCCGCGCCCGCGAGAGCTGCAGCGCCCCCTCGAGCAGCGGCGTCCGCTCGCCGTCGACGCGGAACGTCTCCGTCGTCTCCGCCAGCTCGTCCGCCGCGCGTCGGGCGGCGTCGAGCTCGCCGACGGCGAGCGACACCTCGACCTGGGCCGGCAGCCGCCGGGCGCGCAGGAGCGGGTCGGCCCGGTCGGGCCCGAGCGAGCGGCCGAGCGCCGCGACCGCCTCGCTCGCCTTCCCCTGCGCCAGTCGGAGCAGCGCCTGGCCCGGCTGCGGGTCGCGGCCGAGCTCCTGCGCCTTCCGGTACGCCTCCTCGGCCGCCGCGAAGTCGCCGCGGCGCCTGCGGATCTCGCCGATCTGGTACTGCCCCGCGCCGGCCGTGAAGACGCTGTAGCTGCCGAGCTCGTTGCAGGCGGCCAGGACCTCCTGCTCCGCCGCGTCCCAGTCGCCGCCGAGCCAGAGGATCTCCGAACGGTGGACGCGGCAGGCGCCGGGGAAGCCGTGGACGTCGATCGTGTCCGACCAGCGGCTGGCGGCGTCCGTCCACTGCCGGGCCCGGCCGTAGTCGCCGACCACCTGGCAGCCGGTGATCGTCATGCAGTAGACCATGCAGGTCGCGAACGGGTCGAGCTCGCCGGTCAGGGCGGAGATCGAGGCCTCGTCGAGCAGCTTCAGGCCCGCGTCGAGCTCACCCTTGTAGAGCAGCGTCTGGCCCTGCGCGACGAGCGCGATCGCCTGCACGTTCGGGTCGCCGAAGCGCTCGCCGAGCTCGAACGCGAGCTGCGCGTGGGCGTGCGCCTCCTCGAGCTTCCCGTGCAGCATCCACGCGCTCAGGCTGCGCGTCAGCTCGAGCCGTGCGTGGACGAGCGACTCCGGTTGACCCTCGAGCGCCCGCTCGCCCTTCGCCAGCCAGCCGCCGCCGACCGCGAACGCTCCCTTGCTGATGTGCTCGACCGCGAGCCGCAGCGCGACCTCCGCGGCCCGGAGCTTGTCGTCGTCGGCCGCGTAGGCGCGGTACGCGCGCTCGCGCGCCGCGAGCGCTTCCTCGAGGCGGCCGCTCCAGTAGGCCGCGTCGGCGAGCCGCTCGAGGTCGCCGGCGTCGAGCTCCTCGGCGAGCGGCGCCAGCGCGTCGTACGCCTCCGCCCAGGCACGGCGGCCGAACGCCAGGCGCCCGGCCTCGATCGTGTCGCCGGTGGCACTCCCCACGTGGCGATTGTCGCACAGCGCCCGCTCAGGCAGCACGACGTCGCGAGCGAGAGCAGCGTGTCGAGCTCGCGCACGCGCAGGGCCCTGCACGCGCCGAGGTAGACGAGCGCGCCCGCCGCGAGGGCGACGCCGACCGAGACGACCTGGAAGCCGATCTCGCGGCCGAGCGCGCGGTCGAGGCCGAGCCAGACGCCGTAGCAGACGCCCGCGAGCGCGGCCGAGGCGGCGACGATCCTCGTCGTCGTCGCGATCGTGCCCGCGAGCTCGATCCGGCCGAGCCGCCTGCGCAGGAGCCAGAGCAGCGCGACCGTGCCCGCGACGTTGACGAGCGTGGTCGAGAGTGGGATCCCCCAGGTGCCGACGCGGTAGAAGGCGGCGTCGAGGCCGGCGTTCACGAACAGGTTGCCGAGCGCGACCCAGGTCGGCACCCAGTTCGACTGCAGGCTGAAGAAGGCGCGGTTCAGCATCAGCATCGCGCCGTTGAAGGCGAGGCCGGCGGCGAAAGCGGCGAGCGAGGCGGCGACGACGGGCGTCTGGGCGGCGGTGAAGTCGCCGCGCTGGTAGAGGAGCCGCACGATCGGCTGGGCGAGCACGGCGGCGGCGGCGCTGGCCGGGACGAGCAGGAAGGCGATCTGCCGCAGGCCGGTGGAGACGGTGCGGCGGAAGCCGTCGTAGTCGCGGCGGGAGGCGAACCGCGCGAGCGACGGGAACAGCACCGTCGCGATCGCGACCGAGAACATCCCCTGCGGGAGCATGTAGATCCGGAAGGCGGCGTCGATCGCAGAAGGCGACAGCGTCGGGTCGATCAGGCGCGCGGCGAACAGCGAGTCGATCACGAGGTTGACGTTGATCAGCCCGAGCCCGAGCGTCACCGGCAGCATCAGCTTGAAGACGCGGTGGACGGCCGGGTCGCGCCAGTCGATCACGAGCTGCAGGCGCCCGTCGCGGCCGGCGAGCCACGGGAACGGCAGCAGCACCTGGATCACGGTCCCGGCGAGGATCGAGATGGCGTAGATCTCGAGCTCGCGGGTCGAGCCGCTCACGTTCGGGACGCCGATCACGAGCCCGGCGATGATCGCGAGGTTCCAGAAGACGGGCGTCAGCGCCGGGATCGTGAAGTGCTCGTACGAGTTGAGGATCCCGACGGCGAGCCGGCGGCGAAGGCGGCGAGCGAGGCGGCGACGACGGCGTCTGGGCGGCGGTGAAGTCGCCGCGCTGGTAGAGGAGCCGCACGATCGGCTGGGCGAGCACGGCGGCGGCGGCGCTGGCCGGGACGAGCAGGAAGGCGATCTGCCGCAGGCCGGTCGAGACGGTGCGCCGGAAGCCGTCGTAGTCGCGGCGGGAGGCGAACCGCGCGAGCGACGGGAACAGCACCGTCGCGATCGCGACCGAGAACATCCCCTGCGGGAGCATGTAGATCCGGAAGGCGGCGTCGATCGCCGAGGGCGACAGCGTCGGGTCGATCAGGCGCGCGGCGAACAGCGAGTCGATCACGAGGTTGACGTTGATCAGCCCGAGCCCGAGCGTCACCGGCAGCATCAGCTTGAAGACGCGGCGGACGGCCGGGTCGCGCCAGTCGATCACGAGCTGCAGGCGCCCGTCGCGGCCGGCGAGCCACGGGAACGGCAGCAGCACCTGGATCACGGTCCCGGCGAGGATCGAGAGGGCGTAGATCTCGAGCTCGCGGGTCGAGCCGCTCACGTTCGGGACGCCGATCACGAGCCCGGCGATGATCGCGAGGTTCCAGAAGACGGGCGTCAGCGCCGGGATCGTGAAGTGCTCGTAGGAGTTGAGGATCCCGACGACGATCCCGGAGACGCCGAGCAGCGCGACGATCGGGAAGAGGATCCGCGAGAGCGTCACGGCGAGGCTCTCGTAGCCGCCCGGCAGGCCGAACGGGCGCATGATCCAGGGCGCGATCACGATGAAGAGGGCCGTCAGGCCGCCGAGCCCGAGCAGCAGCAGCCAGAAGAGGCTCGAGGCGACGCGCCAGGCCCGCTTGCGGTCGCCCTGCTCGAGCAGGTCGGTGAAGACGGGGACGAACGCCGAGGAGAGCGCCGCGTCGGCGACGAGCGCCCGCACGAGGTTCGGCACCTGGAAGGCGACGGTGAACGCGTTGATCGGGCCGGAGACGCCGAAGTAGTTCTTGGCGACGATCTCGCGGACGAGGCCGAGGACGCGCGAGAGGCCCGTCGCGGCGGCGAAGATCGCGGTCGAGAGCGCCAGGCGGCGGCCCCGGTCGCGGTCGGCGCGCTCCTCGGCGGCGGTCTCGTCGGCCGCGGTCACGGCGCCAGCATAGGTGCGCGGTCAGCGGGGCGGCAGGGCGCCGCGGCAGGGACGGGCGCCCGGCGGCGGCGCCGCGCCGCGGGGGCGAGCGGGTCGCGGGTCGGCTGTGCTCGACGATCGCGGCGATACCCCGGCGCGGTTCGCGATCCGAACGACCGCGATCCGAAGGCACTGGGCCGCGCGCGTCGCGTGCGCGGCTCGTGCTCCCGGGCTCGGCTCGCACCCGGCGGCCCGGCCGCCGTCGGCGCAGTGGGAGCCGCAAGGGTGCGAACAGGCGGCGTCGGGGCCGGCGGCCCCGGCGGCTCCGCCGTGGTCGGCGCGGCGGCGAGCGCCGGAACGCAGCGTCGCGGGCGCAAGCGGCTCCTCGGACGACGGTCGCAGGCGGCACAGCCGGCGGCCCGTCGTCGCCCGGCGCAGCGGGAACCCGGCAAGGTGCGGGCAGGCGCCGCCCGGACCGGCCAGGCGGCGCACCCGGCAGGCCCGGCCGTCGTCGGAACGGTGGAAGCCGGAAGAGTGCGGGCACGCGGCTCCCGGAACGGCCAGGCGCGCACGCCGGCGGCCCGCCGTCGCGGGCGCAGCGGGAACTCGGAAAGGTGCGGGCAGGCGACGCCCGGAACGGCCAGGCGGCACAGCCGGCGGCCCGCCGTCGCCGGCGCGGCGGGAACCCGAAAAGGTGCGGGCAAGCGGCTCCTGGAACGGCCGGCCGCGTTCGCGGGCCCCGGCCGCCCGGACCGAGCGCAGTTCCTCGGAGCGCTCGGAGGCGCCGAAGGACATGCGTGGGGCTCGGCCGACGCGAGCGAGATCCTGCTCGCGCGGCGGGCACGAGCGCGCGCGAGCCGGTCGGCACGCGGCAGGACGGCGCTCCTCCGCCGGTCGCCCCGTGAGCAGGGGTTCGCTCGCGCCGGATCGCCGTGGCTTGCGGCACGTTCCGGCGCGGTAGCTGATTCGGCACGAAATCGGCACAGACGCGTCCGCCTCTTCCTGCGACCCTGTCGGTCCCCGGGGTGGGTGGGGTACGGGCTCGGGCGCGGTGTCCTCCGGGGCCCTGTCCGGAAAGGCGGCCGGACTCGCGCGTGCGGCCCCGCAGCCGGCCGGGCGAGGCGCCGCGGCGCGAGCCGCAGCGCCGCACTGGCCCTCGCGCGCCGGATCGTCTACCGTTCGGGCATGACGCGCGCGACGCAGCCGCTTCTCCCGGTCGCCCTCGACGGCTGCGCGCTCGAGCTCCTCCTCCTTCCCCGCTAGGGGAAGCGTGCGTCGACATACCCGTTGCCGATCCCGGGACCAGTGCGTCCCCGATGCGAAGCGAAGGAGCCCTCCGTGCCGATGCCCCACCGGAAGTACCGACCGTACGACACCGTCGACCTGCCCGACCGCACCTGGCCGAACACGGTGCTGACCGCCGCGCCGATCTGGTGCTCGACCGACCTCCGCGACGGCAACCAGGCGCTCGTCAACCCGATGGACGGCCCGCGCAAGCGCCGCTTCTTCGACCTGCTGCTCGCGCTCGGCTTCAAGGAGATCGAGGTCGGCTTCCCCTCGGCCTCGAAGACGGACTTCGACTTCGTGCGGACGCTGATCGAGGAGGAGCTGATCCCCGACGACGTCACGATCGCCGTGCTGACGCAGGCCCGGCCCGAGCTGATCGAGCGCAGCTTCGAGGCGATCGCCGGCGCGCGGCGCGCGATCGTCCACCTCTACAACTCGACCTCGGTCGCGCAGCGGCGAGTCGTCTTCCGGCTCGACCGGGCGGGCGTCACCGAGCTCGCCGTGCGCGGGACGGCGCTCTGCAAGCGGCTCGCGGCCGACGCCGACGGCGAGATCGTCTTCCAGTACTCGCCGGAGAGCTTCCACCACACGGAGCTCGAGTACGCGCTCGAGATCTGCGAGGCGGTCGCGGCGCAGTGGGGCCCGACCCCGGAGCGGAAGCTGATCGTCAACCTGCCGACGACGGTCGAGCACTTCCCGCCGAACGTCTACGCCGACCGGATCGAGTGGTTCGCGCGGCACTTCTCGCACCGGGACGCCGCGATCCTCTCGGTGCACCCGCACAACGACCGCGGCACGGCGGTCGCGACGGCCGAGCTCGGCCTGATGGCCGGCGCCGAGCGGGTCGAGGGGACGCTGTTCGGCAACGGCGAGCGCACCGGCAACGTCGACCTCGTCACGCTGGCGCTCAACCTGCTGACGCAGGGCGTCGACCCGAAGCTCGACCTCTCGCAGATCGACGAGACGAAGCGGATCGTCGAGGAGTGCAACGAGCTGCCGGTGCACCCGCGCCACCCGTGGGCCGGCGAGCTCGTCTACACGGCGTTCTCCGGCTCGCACCAGGACGCGATCAAGAAGGGGATGCACGCGCGGGAGCGCGAGGAGTCGGAGACGTGGGACGTGCCGTACCTGCCGATCGACCCGAAGGACATCGGCCGCAGCTACGAGGCGATCATCCGCGTCAACTCGCAGTCGGGGAAGGGCGGCGTCGCCTACCTGCTCCTCTCGGAGTACGGGCTCGACCTGCCGCGCGGGCTCCAGGTCGACTTCGCGCAGACGGTGCAGGCGATCACCGACGCCCGCGGCGGCGAGCTGACCGCGGCCGAGCTGCGGTCGGTCTTCGGCGAGAGCTACCTCGACGTGACCGAGCCGCTCGTGCTCCTCTCCTACCGGCACGAGGCCGACGAGACGGGCGACCGGCTGACCGCCCGCGTCCGGCTCGGCGGCGAGGAGCTCGAGATCGAGGGCGCCGGGAACGGCCCGATCGCGGCCTTCGTCCACGCGGTCGGCGCGCGGCTCGACATCGCCGTCGGCGTGCGCGAGTACCACGAGCACGCGATGTCGACCGGCGAGGACGCGTCCGCCGCGGCCTACGTCGAGGCGGACGTGGACGGCGAGGTCGTCTGGGGCGTCGGCATCCACCCGTCGATCGTGACCGCGTCCCTGCGCGCGATCGCGAACGCCGTCAACCGTGCGCTCGCCGCGCGCGCGGCCGGCGCGGCGGCGCTGGAGGCGTTCGAAGCCGTCTAGGGCACGGTGCGGAGGATCCTCGTCACCGGCATGTCCGGCGTCGGCAAGTCGACCGCTCTGACGGAGCTGCGGAGGCGCGGGTTCGAGACCGTGGACACGGACGAGCCCGGCTGGACCCGCTGGTGCGAGGAGGACGGCGGCTACGTCTGGCTGGAGGAGCGGCTCGAGGAGCTCCTCCGCCGCCCGCGCGAGACGACGCTGTACGTCTCCGGGACGGTCTCGAACCAGGGGCGCCTCTACGCGCTCTTCGACGCCGTCGTCCTCCTGAGCGCGCCGGCCGACGTGCTCCTCGACCGGATCGAGCGGAGGACGACGAACGACTACGGCAAGGTCGCGGAGGAGCGGGCGGCGATCCTCCGCCACCTCGCGGAGGTCGAGCCGCTGCTGCGCGCGACGTGCACGCACGAGCTCGACGCGACGCTGCCCGTCGAGGCGGTCGTCGCCGCGCTGGCCGAGATCGGCGCGGCCGCCGAGGAGCCGCCGCGCGAGAGCGAGAGCTGACGGCCTACCGGCTGCGCCGGCGGAGCTCGTCCTCGACCGCCGCCGGGTCGAGGCCGCGGGCGGCGAGCAGCACGTAGCTGTGGAACCAGAGGTCGGCGAGCTCGGAGACGAGCCGCTCGTCCGACTCGGCGACGCCGGCGAGCGCCGCCTCGACCCCCTCCTCCCCCAGCTTCTGGGCCGCGGCGCTTCGGCCCGTCGGCGAGCAGGCGCGCGACGTAGGAGCCCTCGGGCCGCTCCTGCGCGCGCTCGGCGACGCGACGCCAGAGCCAGGGCGCGAAGCACGACTCGGCGCCGGTGTGGCACGCGGGGCCGTTCGGGTGGACGCGGAGCAGGATCGCGTCGCCGTCGCAGTCCTCGCGCAGCTCCTCGACGGCGAGCGTCGAGCCCGAGGTGGCGCCCTTGTGCCAGTACTCCTGCCGCGAGCGGCTCCAGAACCACGCCTCGCCGGACTCGCGGGTGCGGCGGAGCGCCTCCTCGTCCATCCAGGCGAGCATCAGCACGCGGCCGGTCGCGGCGTCCTGGACGATCGCCGCCTTCAGCTCAGACTGCGTCACGGAGCGGCACCCCCAGACCGCGGAGCTCGTCGCGCAGCGCCGTCAGGCGCTCCGGCGACTCGTGCAGGATCGACGCGAGCAGCGCCGCCTGCGCGACCTCGAGCGCGGCGGCGACGTCCGCGGCCGAGCCGGCGCCGCCCGAGGCGATCACCGGCAGCGAGACGGATGCCGCGACCGAGCCCGTCAGCTCGAGGTCGTAGCCCGCCTGCGTCCCGTCGGCGTCGATCGAGGTGAGCAGGATCTCGCCGGCGCCGCGCTCCTCCGCCTCGCGCGCCCAGCTCGTCCGCCTGCCGGCCGGTGGGCTCGCCGCCCGCCCGCGCGAAGACCTCGCCGCCGGCCGCGTCGATCGCGACGACGACCGCCTGCGAGCCGAGCAGCTCCGCGAGCTCGGTGACGAGCGCGGGTCGCGCGAGCGCGGCGCTGTTGACCGAGACCTTGTCGGCGCCGGCGCCGCAGCAGCGCGTCGGCGTCGGCGACCGAGCGCACGCCCGCCGCCGACGGTGAACGGGATCGCGACCGCGTCGGCGACGCGTCCGACGAGGTCGAGCAGCATCGCCCGCTCCTCGATCGTCGCCTCGACGTCGAGGAAGACGAGCTCGTCGGCGCCCGCGTCCGAGTAGGCGGCGGCGAGCTCGACCGGGTCGCCGACGTCGCGCAGGCCCCGGAACTTGACGCCCTTGACGACCCGGCCGCCGGCGACGTCGAGGCACGGGATCAGGCGCGGGAGAGGCATCGCTCCAGGAAGCGGGCGCCCGCGGCGCCGCTCTTCTCGGGGTGGAACTGGACGCCGAGGAAGGAGCCGGACTCGGCCGTGGCGACGATGCCCTCGGAGACCGCGGTCGCGGCCGGCGTCTCGGCGGCGTAGGAGTGCGCGAAGTAGAAGGTGCCCTCGCCGTCGACCGCCGCCCAGCCCATGCGCGGGACGCGGCCCTCGCGCAGGCGGACGGCGCGGCCGGGCAGGAGGCCGAGCCCGGCGACGCCGCCGTCCTCCTCGCTCTCGTCGAGCGCGAGCTGGAGGCCGAGGCAGATCCCGAGCGTCGGCCGGCCCGCGGCGACGCGCTCGCGCAGGGCCTCGTCGAGGCCGTGTCCGCGCAGCGCCGCCATCGCGGTCGCCGCCGACCCGACCCCGGGCAGGACGGCGAGGTCGGCCGCCAGCACCCGCTCCGGATCGTCGGTCAGCGCGGCCTCGGCGCCGGCGCGCCGGAAGGCCGTGACGACGGAGCGGACGTTGCCGGCGCCGTAATCGGTTACCGCAACCGCTTTCACAGCAGCCCTTCGTCGACGGCAGGCCGGCGCCCTCGGCGCGGACCGCCGCACGGAGCGCCCGGCCGACCGCCTTGAACGCGGCCTCCGCGCAGTGGTGGGCGTCGCGGCCGGTCGCCTCGACGTGGATCGCCATCCGGCCCGCCTGGGCGAGGCTCTGGAACATGTGCGCCGCCATGCCCGGGTCGAGCTCGAGCGAGACCTCGGCCCAGGGCCGGCCGCCGAGGTCGACCGCGGCGCGGGCGAGCGCGTCGTCCATCGGCACGACGGCGTCGCCGTAGCGGGCGATCCCGCGCCGGTCGCCGAGGGCGCGGTCGAGTGCCTCTCCGAGTGCGAGCGCGGCGTCCTCCGCGGAGTGGTGGTCGCCCGTCTCGAGGTCGCCGACCGCCTCGAGCACGAGGTCGAGGCCGCCGTGGAAGGCCAGTTGCTCGAGCAGGTGGTCGTAGAGCCCGGCGCCGGTCGAGACGCGGACGCGGCCGGCGCCGTCGAGCGCGACGCGGATCCGCTGGCGGGTCTCCGCGGTGGCGCGCGCGAGGCGCGCGCGGCGGCCGCCCGCGGGCGCGACGGGCGAGGGGCGGTCGAGCGCCCGGGCGAGCGTCTCGACGAGCAGGTCGTCGTCCTCGCGGTCGCGGACGGAGAAGCGGATCCCGTCGGGGAAGCGGCGCACGACGAGGCCGGAGCGCAGCAGCGTCTCGGCGACGGCGTCCGGCTCCTCCAGCGGCAGGAAGAGGAAGTTCGCGCGCGACGGAAGCGGTTCCAGGCCGAGCGCCCGCAGCGACGCCGCCAGCCGTTCGCGCTCCTCGACCTGGCTCGAGACGTCGGGCGGCGAGGCGAGCGCCGCGAGCGCGAGCGCCGCCGAGATCGTCGAGACCGGCAGCGGCGCCTGGCGGCGGTTCAGCTCGGCCGCGGTGTCCGCGTCCGCCAGCGCGTAGCCGACGCGCGCGCCTGCGAGCCCGAAGGCCTTCGAGAAGGTGCGCAGGACGACGACGCCGTCCTCGATCAGCCCGGCCGCCGTCTCGCCGGCGTACTCGAAGTAGGCCTCGTCGACGACGAGCGGCCGCGCGTCCGGCAAGGGAAGCAGGTCGCCGTAGGGGTTGCCCGGCCGGCAGCAGAAGGTGACCGCGGGGTCCTCGTCGCCGACCTCGGCGCCCGCGAGGCCCGCGGCGACCCGGTAGAGCGGGTAGGTCGGCTCCTCGGCGATCGCGACCGTGTCGCCCGGCCCCGCGAAGGCGCGCGCGCAGAGCAGGATCAGGTCGTCCGCGCCGGCGCCGAGGACGACGTTGCCGGGCTCGACGCCCGCGTACTCGGCGATCGCCGCCACGAGGGCCGGGTAGCCGCCGTGCGCGTAGAGGTTGACGTCGGCGAGCACGCCCGCGACGGCGCCGGGCCGCGCGACGGCAGGGGGCGCGGCGGGGACGTTGCCGTCGAAGCGGACGATCTCGACCGGGTCGAGCCCGACGCGGCGGGCCAGCTCGTCCGTCGAGGGCGCCCAGCCGTAGGCGCGGAACCCTGCCGGGAGCGCTCTCACCGCTCCACCGCCGCCGCGTGTGCGGTCATGCCCTCGGCGAGCGCCAGCGCCCTGATCGTCGGGCGCAGCCGGGCGAGGCCGTCGGCGGTCAGGCGCTGCACGGTCACCGGCTTCAGGAACGCCTCGATCCCGAGCCCGCCGACCGAGCGCGCCCAGCCGCCGGTCGGGAGCACGTGGTTGCCGCCCGTCGCGTAGTCGCCGGCGGCGACCGGCGAGTCGCGGCCGACGAAGACGGCTCCCGCGTTGCGGACGCGCGGCGCGAGCGCCTCGGCCTCGCCGAGCAGCACGAGGTGCTCGGGCGCGGCAGCGTCGATCTCGGCCAGCGCCGCGTCGAGGTCGCCGTCGAGCTCGAGGAAGCGGCACGGGCACTCCGGGCCGTGCTCCTGCTGGGCCGCGAGCTCGAGCTCGACGATCCGCCGGTCGACGCCCGCGTCGGCGACGACGAGCACCTCGGACGGGCCGGCGGGCAGGTCGATCGCGACGTCGCGCGAGACGAGCAGCTTCGCCTCGTTCACGTAGGCGTTGCCGGGGCCGACGATCTTGTCGACGCGCGGGATCGTCTCGGTGCCGTAGGCGAGCGCGGCGACGGCGTGCGGGCCGCCGAGCGCCCAGACCTCCTCGATCCCGAGCAGCGCGGCGGCGCGGGCGACCGGGCCGGCGCCGTCGGGCGGCGTGACGACGACGAGCCGCTCGACCCCGGCCGCCTGCGCCGGCACGGCGGCCATGACGAGGCTCGAGAGCAGGTTGCGGGGAACGTAGATCCCGACCGCGGCGAGCGGCACCCAGCGGCGTTCGAGCTCGACGCCGGGGACGATCTCGGCGCGTACGTCGCCGGGCCGCTGCAGCTCGTGCCAGCGGCGGACGTTCGCGGCGGCCTCGAGCAGCGCCTCCTCCGGGATCTCGCCGGCGGGCTCGGCCCGGCGCGGCTCGACCCCGTCGAGGCGCAGCGCCCAGTCGCGCACCGCGTCGTCACCGCGCTCGCGGACGTCCGCGACGATCTCGGCGACCTCGCTCACGCGAGCATCCGCTCGACCGGCAGGAGCAGGATCGACGAGCCGCCGGCGGCTTCGAGGCGGGGCAGCAGGCTCCAGACGTCCTTCGCGGGGACGAGGGCGTGGACGGCGACCATGCCCGGATCGGCCAGGGGCAGCACGCTCGGCGCGCCGGAGCCGGGGACGATCTCGCAGATCGCGGCGACCGCCGACTCGGGCGCGTTCAGCATCAGGTAGCGGGACTCGCGGGCGTCGACGACCGTGCGCAGGATCGTCGCGAGCCGCTGCGCGCGCTCGTCCCCATCCGGCCCGCCGACGAGGACGGCCTGCGACGAGAAGAGGGTTCCCAGCGACCGCAGGCCGTTCGTCCGCAGCGTGTTCCCGCTCGAGACGAGGTCGACGATCGCGTCGGCGAGGCCGAGGCGCGGGGCGACCTCGACGGAGCCGGTCACCTCGACGAGCTCGACCTCGAGCCCGCGGGCGCCGAGCTCCTCGCGGGCGAGCCGCGGGTAGACGGTCGCGGCGCGGAGGCCGGCGAGGTCGGACAGCTCGCGGGCGGGCGACTCGTCCGGCACCGCCGCCTCGAGCGTGCACGAGCCGAAGCCGAGCCGCAGCAGCTCCTCGACGCGGACGCCGCGCTCGCGGACGAGGTCGGCGCCCGTGATGCCGCAGTCGACGACGCCGTCCTGGACGTACTCGGGCACGTCGGCGGCGCGCACGAGCAGCACCTCGACCGGCGCGTTCCGGCACGGGAAGGCGAGTGCGCGCTCCCCGGGCTGCTCGGGGCCGAGCCCGGCGTCCTCGAGCAGGGCGACGCACGGCTCGCGCAGCCGTCCCTTCGCCGGGATCGCGATCTTCAGCCGGTCTCGTCCGGGCTCGGGCTCAGGCGATCCAAGATCAAGCGATAGCCCCCCTCGCCGTACCGCAGCCAGTGGGCGACCCGCGTCACCGTCGCCGTCGAGGCTCCCGGTCGTCTTCGCGATCTCCACGTAGGGCCGCCCCGCGTCCACGAGCCGCGCCGCCTGCCACCGGTGCGCCATCGCCTCCAGCTCCGACAGCGTGCACAGGTCGCGGAGGAAGCGCTCCGCCTCCTCCTCCGTCCGCAGCGACGCGATCGCCGCGCAGAGCTCTTTGATCTCCGGTGTCCGCCATTGGTGTGAGCCTTCCGCCGCTGCCATCGTTTTAGCATACTACCATGATGGAGATGACACTTCCAGGTGATCCCGGCCGTCGACCTGCTCGGCGACGAGGCCGTCAGGCTGGAGCGGGGCGACTACGCACGAGTCTCGCTGCGCGAGGCCGATCCCGCGGCGCTCGTGGCCCGCTTCGTCGCCGCCGGCGCACGGCTGGTGCACGTGGTCGACCTCGACGGCGCTCGCTCGGGCCGGCTGCGGCCGGAGCTGGTCCGCCGGCTCGTCGAGGCCGCCGTCCCCGCCCGCGTGCAGGCCTCGGGCGGCATCCGCTCGGTCGCCGACGCAGAGAGCCTGCTCGCGGCCGGCGCGGAGCGGGTGCGTCGTCGGCACCGCGGCGTTCGCGGACGAGGACGCGCCGGCGCGCCTCGCGGACGCGCTCGGCGAAGCGCTCGTGGTCGCGATCGACGCCCGCGGGGGCGAGGTCGCCGTGCGCGGCTGGCGCGAGGGAGCGGGCCTCTCGGTCGACGAGGCCGTCGACCGCTGCACGGCGGCCGGCGTCGCGCGCCTCCACTGCACCGCGATCGACCGGGACGGGACGCTGGCCGGGCCCGACCTCTCGCTGCTGCGACACGTCGTCGAGCGTTCCGGGCTGCCGGTCGTCGCCGCCGGCGGCGTCTCCTCGCCGGACGACCTGGCGGCGATCGCCGCGACCGGCTGCGAGGGCGCGGTCGTCGGCCGCGCCCTGCTCGAGGGGCAGGTGCCGCTCGCCGCGCTGACCGGGCTCTGAGCGGGTCTGCTACCATCCTCGCCGCCCGCCGGAGCGGGCGTTTTCACGCTATGCCGAACATCAAGCAACAGGAGAAGCGCGTCCGGACCGCTGCACGCCAGCGGCTCGAGAACCTGCGCTACCGCTCGACGGTCAAGACGCTCGGCCGCCGCCTCCAGGAGACCGTCGCCGAGGGCGGCGACGTGGCGCCGGTGCACCGCGAGCTCGTCCGCTGGATCGACCGGGCGGCCGCCCACGGCGCCATCCACCGCAACACCGCGGCACGCAAGAAGTCGCAGGCCGCGAAGCTCGTCGCCGCCGCGCCGGCCGAGGCCGCTCCCGCGCCGAAGACGCGCGGCAAGGCCAAGGCGAAAGCCTAGAGGCTCGACGCGCAGCGGCCGGGCCGCAGCTGCCGCTCCAGGCGCGGCGCCTGGCCGCACCGGCGTCCTCACACCACGTGCAACCAGCAGGCGCCGCCGAGGCCGGCACCCTCGCGTGGCCTGGAACGGTGGCTTGGCCTGGAACGGCCCCGCTAGGGACGTCCGACGCGCAGCAACCCGCTATCGCGTCGCGGCGGCGCTGGGCTGCGCCGGCCGCGTCACGTCGACGAGCGCCCGTTCGAGCTCCAGCTCCGCCGAGAGCCGCGAACCGCCCTTGAGCGCGTGGTCGAGCTCGGCGAGCCGTAGGGTCGCCTCGCGCAGCTCCTCCTCGGTGAAGTTCCGCGCCTGGCCGTAGAGCTTCTGGACGTAGAACGGGTGGCGTTTCAGGCGCGTCGCCGCCTCCTTCGGGCCGATCCCGTCCGCCTCGAGCGCGCGGCAGGTGCGGATCCGGTCGACGTGCGACGCGAGCATCGCGGCGAGCCGGGCGACCTCGTCGCGCCGCTGCTTCGGAGAGCGCTCGACGATCTCCTCGGCGGCCTCGAGGACGCCCGCGAGGTCGCGACGGCCCCACGCGTCCGTGAGGACGAACCCCGAGGTCTCGGAGACGGCGGAGGCGAGCTCCGCGCACGGCCGCCTCGGTCACAGCCTCGCCGCCCGCCCACTGGACGAGCTTGTCGATCTCGCTCGCGAGCTCCTGCAGCTCGTCGCCGACGATCTCGATCAGCGCCCGCGCCGCGGCCGCGTCGATCGGCGTCTTCGCCGCCTGGAACTGCGCGGTCACCCAGCCGGGGAGGTCGCGCTCGCGGGGCGCGTCGAAGCGGAGCACGTCGCCGCCCTTGCGGCAGGCCTTCGCGAGCGGCCCGTCGGCCTTCAGCTCGGCGCCGACGAGCGCCAGCACCGTGTCCGGCGCGGGTGAGCCGAGATACCCCTCGATCGCCTTCGCGTCCGCCGCCTTCCAGGCCTCGACGCCCTCGACCGCGACGAGCCTGCCGCCGCCGGCGAACAGCCCGAGCGCGTTGCAGGCGGCGACGGCGTCCTCGCCCGAGGCCTCCGCGGCGAGCAGCAGCTCGGTGGCGTCGGGCGAGAAGTGCCTGCGGAGCCTGCGGACGGCCAGCTCGACCTTCGGCCGGTCGGTGCCGGCGATCAGGTAGACGGGCTTCAGCTCCGGCGCCATCGCAGCCAAGCATAGGCGGTGCCGAGGAGGCCGCCGACCGCGACGATCCCGGCCGCCGCGCCGTGCGCCTGCGCGAACGGCGCCGAGGCGACGAGCCGCGCGCAACCCGCCAGGTAGGCGGCGCACCAGCCGTTCAGCCAGGCCGCCGCGGCGGCCGCACCCGGCGCGACGGGCATGAGCAGGGCGGCGATCCCCCCGAGCCCGAGCAGCGGCACGACGGCGGGGTCGGCGATCGCGTTCGCGGGCACCGAGAGGATCGGCACGGCGCCGAACTGGAGCCAGAGGATCGGCGCCGTCGTCACCCCGCAGGCGGCCGAGATCGCGACGAGCTGCGCCGGCTTTCGCGGCAGTGGATAGCCCTCGAGCACCTCGTCGAACCAGGGCGCGACGACGAAGATCGCCCCGACTGCCGCGAAGGAGAGCTGGAAGCCCGGGTCGAGCAGCGTGTACGGGCTCCACGCGAGCAGCACCAGCGCCCCGAGCAGCAGGAAGTACCAGCGGTCGCGGTCGCGCGCGGCGAGCCAGGCGAGCGAGCCGAGGGCGCCGGCGATCCCGGCCCGGAGCACGGACGGCTGCGGCCCGACCGCGAGCACGTAGGCGCCGATCGCAGCGAGCGCCAGCAGGTGGCCGGCGAGGCGCGGGAATCCCGAGCAGCCAGCCGGCCGCGAGCGCGCCGCCCGCGACGAGGGCGACGTTCTGCCCGGACACGGCCAGGAGGTGGTAGAGCCCCGAGGCGCGGAAGGCGTCGCGCAGAGCCTGGGAGAGGCCCTCGTCCTCGCCGAGGACGACGCCCTCGACGAGCGCGCTGCGCTCTCCCGTCAGACCGGGCGCGATCGTGCCCCCGAGCCGCGCGCGCAAGCTGTCGGCGACGCCGCCGAGCCCGCCCCGGCTGCCGATTCGGCGCCAGCGGTCGCCGCGGATGACGACGTGGACGCCGTGCCGCCGCAGCCAGGTGCGCTCGTCGAAGCCGCCCTCCGGCCCGCGCGGGAGCCGCACGGTCACGACGGCCTCGATCACCGCACCCTGCGGCGGCGCCCGACCCGGCGGCAGCTCGAGCAGCGCCGGCTCGTCGATGCGGCGACCCGCGAACGTCCGAACGTCGACGGGAGCGCGCAGGCGATAACGGGTTCGCCTGACCGGCCCGGTGACGGCGACGACGGCGCGCCCAGCACGGTCGACCTCGGGCCGCAGCGGGCTCCGGTCCAGCCGGTCGAGCCGGACACCGCCCCACCAGAGACCGCCGAGCGCCAGCAGCAGCGCGACGGCGCACAGCCGCCCGTCTCCCTCGAGCCCGGCTGCCGCCGACCCGGCCAGCACGAGTCCCGCGGCTGCGACGACGGTCGGTCGGCCTGGCGAGGTTCGCGGCCGCGAGCCCGGCGCAGAGCGAGGCGGCAAGCACGTGCGGCCTGAAGCGCGTCGAGCCGGCTGCCGAGCCCGGCGCGAAGACCCGGCGCGTCGATACTCACGGCGCGACCAGGTCTCGGAGCTGCTCGAGCCGTGCGGGGCCGATGCCGGGAATCGCATCCAGCTCGTCGACGGAACGGAAGCCGCCGTGCTCCTCGCGGTAGGAGACGATCTTCTGCGCCGTCACGGGGCCGACCCCGGGCAGGGCGTCGAGTTGCTCGAGCGTGGCGCCGTTCAGGTGCACCGGTCCCGAGGCGGCGCCGGCCTCGCCCGCGCCGCCGGCCCCGACGACGGCCGCTCCCGCAGCCCCGCGCGCCGGGACGACGATCTGCTCGCCGTCCGCGACCCGGGCCGCCTGGTTGAGGAGCTCGAGCTGCGCCTTCGCCGTCGCGCCGCCGGCGCGTGCGAGCGCGTCCGCCACCCGCGCGCCCTCGGGAAGCCGGTAGAGGCCCGGGCTCCTGACGGCTCCGGCGACGTCGACCACGAGCAGCGACTTGGCCGCGACCGCGGCGGCGGGGAGCGGCGCGGCCCGGACCGTCGGTGCCGAAGTGGCGGCTCGAGCGACCGCGACCGACGACCTCGCCGCCGAGCAGCAGCAGGGCGACCACGGCGCCGACCAGAAGCAGTGCGCTCCTCCGTGTCTCGAACAGCGTCTTCACGTCGTCCAGTCTGGCGACGAGCGCGTGACGTGTCTGTGCCGAAACGGTGCCGAAATCGAGACTGGCGCCCGCCCGTCCTCGGCGCCACACTGAGACGGTGCTGCGCACCGCCGTCCTCCTCTCGCTCGCCGCGCTCGCCGCCTGCGGGTCTGCCGGCGGCAGCCCGACCGGAGGGCTCCGCGGCCCGGTCGTGCGTGGGCCGACGCGCGCCCGTCTGCCGCGCCGGCGAGAGCTGCGTCACCCCTGCGCGACGGACGCTGCTCGTCTTCCGCCGCGACGGCGCCGAGGCGAGGACGCGCACGGACGGGAGCGGCCGCTACCGGATCACGCTCGCGCCCGGCGTCTGGCACGTCTCGCTGACGCGCCGCGGCCTCGGCACCGCCGTCTCGCCCGCGACCGTCCGCGTCGTCGGCGGCCGCGTCCGCACCGTCGGCCTCTCGATCGACACGGGCATCCGCTAGCGTCGGCGCGTGCCCCGGCCGTGGCGCCAGCTCTCCGTCGAGGCCGTCTTCGACGACGGCTGGTTCCGGATCCGGCACGAGCGGGTCGAGGTGCGGCCGGGCCGCGTGATCGACGACTACTCGGTGGCCGAGCGGCGGGACTTCGCTCTCGTGGCCGCGATCACGGCCGCCGACGAGCTCGTGCTGGTGCGGCAGTGGAAGCAGGGGATCCGCGGCGTCACCCTCGAGCTCCCGGGCGGGATCGTCGACGACGAGGACGCGGCCGCGGCCGCCGCGCGCGAGCTCGCCGAGGAGACCGGCTACGCCTGCCGCCGAGCTCCGGCCCCTCGCGGCGGGCGCGCTCGACCCGTCGAAGGAGACGACGCGCGTCCATCTGTTCGCCGGGGAGGGGGCGGAGCGCGTCCAGGAGCAGCGGCTCGACGAGAACGAGGAGATCGAGGTCGTGCTCGTCCCGGTCACGGGGCTCCGCGGACGGCTGCGGGCCGGCGAGGTCGACGCGCCCACCTCGGTCGCGGGGATCTACCTCGCGCTCGACGCGCTCGGACGGCTCTGAACGTCATCAAGGGGCCGACGCGCGTCTTTCGGCACGGATTCGTCACCCACGGGTGCGCTTTTTCGCGTCAGGCTGATGCCATCGGGGCGGGAGGTGGGGTTCCCGAGCTGTCAGGCCCGCGACCTGTCCGGAAAGGACGATCCGGGGGACCTCCGGACCGGCGGCCGCGCCCGAGGACGGCCGGTTAGAGCCGCAACCGCGCGGCCAGGTCGTCGAGCGCCTCCCGATCCGGGCGGCCGAAGCCCTGCCGCGGCTCGATCAGCAGGTTGTCGCCCTCGAAGCGCGGCAGCACGTGCAGGTGCACGTGGAAGACGTCCTGCCCGGCCGCCTCGCCGTCGGCGAGGAAGAGGTTGACGCCCTCGCAGCGCAGCCCCGACTCGCGCAGCCGGCCCGCGAGCCGTTGCGCGACCCGGAAGAGGTGCGCGCCGGCCTCCGGGTCGAGCTCGGCGAGCGACGCCGCGTGCTCCCGCGGCACGACGAGCACGTGCCCGTCGTTGATCGGGTGGATGTCCATGAACGCGAGCGCGACCTCGTCCTCGTGGACGACGCTCGCCGGCGCGGCGCCGTCGCGGATCGCGCAGAAGACGCAGCCGGCCACGGCGGCCGCCGTCAGACGACCATGTTGACGAGCTTGTCCGGGACGACGATCACCTTGCGCGGCTCGCCGCCGTCCAGGAAGGCCCGGACGCGCTCCGACTCCTTCGCCCGGGCGACGAGCTCGTCCTCCGACAGGCCCGCCGGCACCTGCACGCGGTCGCGCACCTTGCCGTTCACCTGCAGCACGAGCTCGACCGTGTCGCGCTCGAGCTGCGACTCGTCGGCGGCCGGCCACGGCTGCTCCCAGAGCCGCTCGTGCCCCAGCTTCGCCCACAGCTCCTCGGCCAGGTGCGGCGCGTACGGCTGGATCAGCGACACCGCCGTCTCGACGGCGAAGCGCGAGGCCGGGTCGTCCGGCGTCCGCGAGATCTCGTTGACGAGCTCCATCACCGCCGCCACCGGCGTGTTGAAGACGAAGCGCCGCTCGACGTCGTCGGTCACCTTCGCGATCGTCGCGTGCGCCTTGCGCGCCAGCGGCGTCCCCGTCGTCGCCTCGCCCGGCTCGCGCTCCAGCTCCTCGCCGACGACCCGCCACAGCCGCTGCAGGAAGCGCGCGGCGCCCTCGACGCCCGTCTCCTGCCACTCCTTGTCCTGGTCGGCGGGGCCCATGAAGAGGATGTAGACGCGCAGCGCGTCGGCGCCGTGGGCGGCGATCAGCTCGTCCGGCGCGACGACGTTGCCCTTCGACTTCGACATCTTGGCGCCGAAGCGGTAGATCATCCCCTGGTTGAAGAGCCGCGCGAACGGCTCCTCGAAGCCGACGATCCCCAGGTCGTAGAGCGCCTTCGTGAAGAAGCGCGCGTACATCAGGTGCAGGATCGCGTGCTCGATCCCGCCGATGTACTGGTTGACGGGCAGCCAGTAGTCGACGAGCGCGCGGTCGAACGGCGCCTCGTCGTTCCGGGCGTCCGGATAGCGCAGGAAGTACCAGGACGAGTCGACGAACGTGTCCATCGTGTCCGTCTCGCGCTGCGCCGGCCCGCCGCACGCCGGGCAGTCGACCTCGACCCAGTCCGCGACCCCGGCGAGCGGCGAGCGGCCCTTCGGCAGGTAGTCCTCGATCTCCGGCAGCAGCACCGGCAGCTCCGACTCCGGCACCGGGACGATCCCGCAGCGCCCGCAGTGGACGACGGGGATCGGGCAGCCCCAGTACCGCTGCCGGGACAGCAGCCAGTCGCGCAGGCGGTAGTTGACGGTCGGCCGCGCCCGCCCGCGCTCGGCCAGCCACGCGACGATCGCCGTCTTCCCCTCGGGCGCCGGCAGCCCGCTGAACTGGGCCGAGTTGACCAGCACCTCGTCCGTCGAGTGGGAGACGAACGCCGCCCCCTCCTCGATCTCGCCCTCGGCCGGCGCGACGACCTGCACGACCGGCAGGTCGAAGGTCTGCGCGAACTCGAAGTCGCGCTCGTCGTGCGCCGGCACGGCCATGATCGCGCCGGTGCCGTAGTCCATCAGGACGTAGTCGGCGACCCAGATCGGGATCCGCATCTCGTTGACCGGGTTGGTGGCGAAGAAGCCGGTGAAGACGCCCGTCTTCTCGTCGGCCGCGGCCCTGACCTCGGTCTTCAGGGCCGCGGTGCGGCGTGCGTAGGCCCGCAGCTCGTCGCCGTTCGGCGAGCGCTCGGCCATCCGCTCGACGAGCGGGTGCTCGGGCGCCAGCACGAAGAAGGTCGCGCCGAAGAGCGTGTCGGGCCGCGTCGTGAAGACCGAGACGTCCTCGTCCAGCTCGTCGATCCGGAACAGCACCTCGGCTCCCTCGGAGCGGCCGATCCAGTTCCGCTGCATCGTCAGGACGCGCTCGGGCCAGGACTCGAGCAGCGCCATGTCCTCCAGCAGCCGGTCGGCGTAGTCGGTGATCTTGAACATCCACTGCTCGAGGTTGCGCGCCTCGACCTCGGCGCCGCAGCGCTCGCAGCGGCCGTCGATCACCTGCTCGTTCGCCAGCACGGTCTGGTCGTTCGGGCACCACTTGACCGGCGCCTCCTTGCGGTAGGCGAGCCCGGCGGCGTGGAGCTGCAGGAACAGCCACTGCGTCCAGCGGTAGTAGGCCGGGTCGGCGGTCGAGACGTCGCGGGACCAGTCGATCGCCCAGCCCATCCGCTTCATCTGGCGGCGGATCGACTCGATGTTGCGCTCGGTGGTCGGGCGCGGGTGGGCGCCCTCGCGGATCGCGGCGTTCTCGGCCGGCAGGCCGAAGGCGTCGTAGCCCATCGGGCGCAGGACGGAGAAGCCGCGCCGGCGGCGGACGTGCGTGACGACGTCGCCCAGCGTGTAGTTGAGGACGTGCCCCATGTGGAGCTCCCCGGACGGGTACGGGAGCATCTCGAGCACGTACGCCTTCGCCCGGTCCGCATGCGCCGGGTCGTCCGGGTTCGGCGTCGTGAAGGCGCCGGCCTCGTCCCAGACCCGCTGCCACCTCGTCTCGATCTCGTGTGGGTCGTACGTGTCCATGTCCGCTCCGATTTTCGTCCCCAGATACGAAAAAGCCTCTCGAACGAGAGGCCGGGGGAAGTTGCCGCGGCGGGCGCCGCGTTGGCTTCCTCTGCTAGGCGAGAAGCTGCTCCACGGTCAGACTGTAGCAATGCGCGTCGCACTTTTCGCGCGCGTCCCCGACGTCGTCCGCAACCTGGACGCGCTCCTGCGCGAGCTCGGGCACGAGTGCGTCGGCGTCGTCACCGCCGCGGGGCCGGCCGGACGCTACGGCGACGAGCCGCTCTCGACGCTGCTCGACGTCGCGCCGGCGCACCTCGACGTGCTCGTCGCGAGCGGGCCGGAGCGCTTCGCGCCGCTCCTCGCTGCGCTCGAGCCCGACCTCGCGCTCTGCGGCGGCTTCCCGCTCCGGATCCCGGCGGACGCGCTCGCGGTGCCCCGGCACGGAGTCGTCAACGGCCACCCCGCCCTCCTGCCGCGCTACCGGGGCCCGAACCCGATCGGCTGGGCGCTGCGGAACGGGGACGCGGAGCTCGGGTTCAGCTTCCACCGCATGGACGCCGACTTCGACACCGGGCCGCTGCTCGCGCAGGCGAGCGCGCCGCTCGCGGACGCCGGGCGGGCCGACGACGTGCTCGGCCGCATCTTCGGCCTGGCCGCGCAGCTGCTCCCGCAGGCGCTCGCGCGCGTCGAGGCCGGCGACCCGGGCGACCCGCAGGGCGAGGACGGCGCGAGCTACGCGGGCTTCTTCGAGCCGGAGTACGCGGAGGTCGACTGGACGCGGCCGGCCGTGCGAGGTGCACCGGCAGGTGCGCGCCTGGTGGGTCGCGGCGGCCCGCGACGGCGTCCGCGGGCCGCTCGCCGCGCTCGCCGGCGAGCGCGTGCGCATCCTCCGCACGAGCCTCGACGAGCGCGAGGGCGGCGTCCGGGTCGAGTGCGGCGACGGACCGCTCTGGGTGCTCGAGACCGAGCCTGCTCCCGCGACGAATCGCTAGGCCCGCCGGCCGCCGGGCCACCAGTTCCAGCGCCCGAGCAGCGCCATCAGGCTCGGCACGAGCAGCGCCCGCACGATCGAGGCGTCGATCAGGACGGCGAGCGCGATCCCGATCCCGACCTCCTTGACGAAGACGATCTCCGAGGTCGCGAACGAGCCGACGGCGATGCAGAAGAGGAGCGCGGCCGCGGTCACGATCCGCCCCGTCCGCTCGAGCCCGACCGCGACCGCCTCGCGGTTCTCGAGCCCCGCGTCCCACGCCTCCCTGATCCGCGTCAGCAGGAAGACGCCGTAGTCGGTCGAGAGCCCGAAGGCGATCGCGAACAGGAGCACCGGCTGGGTCAGCTCGAGCGCGCCCTGGCTCGTGTAGCCGAGCAGCCCCTCGAGCCGGCCGTCCTGGAAGACGAAGACGAGGATCCCGAAGGCGGCCGAGAGGGTGAGGAAGTTCATCACGAGCGCCTTCAGCGGCAGCACGAGCGAGCGGGTCGCGGCCGCGAGCAGGCCGAAGGTGATCGCGCAGATCAGGACGACCGCGAGCGGCAGGCCGGCGCCGAGCGCGTGCTTCTGGTCGAGGAAGACGGGGGTCGAGCCGCCGACGAGGGCGCCGCCGCCGAGGCCGCGCAGCCCGCGGACGAGCCGCTGCGAGCGCTCGTCGAGGAAGCCGCGGCCGGAGGAGACGCGGAGCTCGAAGACGCCGGGCGCGAGCCGGCGCGGCGGGAAGACGACCTCGGCCCCGGGCAGCGCGCGGACGCGCGCGGCGTAGGCGGCCGGGTCGCCGCGGACGACGGCGTAGGCGACCGAGGTCGCGCGCGCGGGGAAGTCCTGCCGCACCGCCTGCTCGACGATCCGCGAGCCCGAGCCCGGCGGCAGCACCGTCGCGTCGATGCCGGTGAAGCGGATCCCCGCGAAGGGCAGCCCGAGCACGACGAGCAGCGCGGCCGAGGCGAGCGCGACCGGCAGCGGCCGCCGCATGATCGCGTGCGCGAGCCGGTACCAGCCGCCCTGCTCGCGGTCGCGGACGCCGGCGGACGGCGAGCGCGTTCACGCGCGGGCCGAGCAGCAGGAAGAGCGCCGGCAGCACGGTCAGCGCGATCAGCCCCGCGAGCGGTGCGACGAGGCCGCCGGCGATCCCCATCGAGCGGAGGAACCCGAGCGGGAAGACGGCGAGGGTCGCGATCGCCGCCGCGACGGTGACGGCGCTGAAGGCGACCGTGCGGCCGGCCGTCCGGAGCGTCTCGCGCACCGCCTCGGGGCCGGGACCGCGCCGGTCGAGCTCCTCGCGGAAGCGCGAGACGAGCAGCAGGCTGTAGTCGATCCCGAGCCCGAGCGCCGCGCCGGTGACGATGTTGAGGGCGTAGCTCGAGACGGGCGTGATCGCGTTCAGGATCCGGAGCAGGAGCAGCGCGCCGAGGATCGTCAGGGCGCCGCAGCAGAGCGGCAGCAGCGCCGCGACGACGCTCCGGAAGACGAAGAGCGCCAGCACGAAACAGGATCGGGAAGGCGATCGCCTCGGCGCGGGTCAGGTCGTGCTGGACGCGCTCGTTCACCTGCAGGGTCGCGAGCGCGGTGCCGCCGACGACGACGCCCGGCTCGGGCCGGAGCCGCCGCTCGACGCGCTCGGCCGCCTGCCGCCACGCGTGCGCGGAGCGGTCGGCGTCGGCGTAGGCGGCGAGCAGCGCCTCGCTGCCGTCCCGCGAGCGGAGCGGCGGCGCGACCACGGGGAACGCAGGCTCGGAGCGGATCGCCGCGGCCGCCCGCCGGAGCCCGGCCGCGGTCGGCGAGCGGACGAGCACGAGCAGCTGCGGCGAGGCCGAGAGCCCGGAGGCGCGCTCGACCGCCTGCTCGGCGCGGGCGCTCTCGCTCGAGGGGTCGGCGAACTCGTTCGAGCCGCGGCCGAGCAGGCCGGGCGCCTGCAGGCCGAAGACCGCCGCGACGACCGCGAAGGCGACCGCGGCGGCGAGGACGGCGCGCGGGCGCCGGACGGGGAGCGAGGACATCTGCGCCGAGCGTACGCAGGCAGAATGAGCCGGTGCTGCAGCTCTTCCCCGAGTCGGCCCGGATCGAGGACGGCGCTCTCGTGCTCGGCGGCGTCCGCGCGGGCGCGCTCGCCGACGAGCACGGGACGCCGCTCGTCGTCTACTGCGAGCGCACGATCCGCGAGCGGGCCGCCGCCTACCGCGAGGCCGCCCCCGACGCGCTCCACGTCTACGGGACGAAGGCGTTCCCGAACGTCGCCGTCCTGCGCCTGCTCGCCGAGGAGGGGTTCGGCGCGGACGTCGCCTCGCTCGGCGAGCTCGAGCTGGCGCGCCGTGCGGGCATCGCCGGCGACCGGATCGTCGTCCACGGCAACAACAAGAGCGACGGCGAGCTCGAGGCGGCGGCCGCGGCGGGCGCGCTCGTCGTCGTCGACGCCCTCGACGAGATCGAGCGGGCCGTCGCCGCCGGCGTCCGGCGCGCGCTCGTGCGGGTGACGCCCGGGATCGAGGCCGACACGCACGAGGCGATCCGGACGGCGCACCACGGCTCCAAGTTCGGGCTGCCGCCCGAGGACGCGCTCGCCGCCGTGCGGGCGCTGCGCGAGGCGGGCGTCGAGGTCGAGGGGCTGCACACGCACATCGGCTCCCAGCTCGTGCACCTGCGCGCGGCCTCGATGACCGTCGAATGGCTCTCGCTCTTCGCGCTCCGCTGCCGCGCCGAGCTCGACTGGCAGCCGGCGCTGGTCGACCTCGGCGGCGGGCTCGGCGTCGCCCACGTCGAGGACGAGCAGCCGCCGTCGATCGCCGAGTTCGTCGCCGCGATCGCCGCGGACGTCCGGCGCTGGTGGGAGCTGCAGGGCCTCGAGCCGCCGCGGCTCGCGCTCGAGCCGGGCCGCTCGCTCGTCGGCGCCGCCGGCGTCACCCTCTACCGGGTCGGCTCCGTCAAGCGGGCGAGCGAGGCGACGACCTACCTCGCGGTCGACGGCGGCATGTCCGACAACCCGCGCCCGGCCCTCTACGGCGCCCGCTACGCGGCGATCCTCGCCGAGCGGGCCGACGAGGAGGCGGCCGTCCCCTACGCGATCGCGGGCAAGCACTGCGAGTCGGGCGACCTGCTGATCGAGCGGGTGCTGCTGCCCGAGGCGCGGCGCGGCGACCTGCTCGCGCTGCCCGCCACGGGCGCCTACACGCTCGCGATGGCGTCCAACTACAACGCCGTGCCGCGGCCCGCGGCCGTGCTCGTCGCCGACGGGCGCGCGCGCGTGATCCGCCGCCGCGAGACCGTGGACGACCTGCTCGCGCTCGAGGCCTGAGCTGCTCAGCGGAAACACGGATGTCCGGGCCGGCCGGGCCGACGATGCTCGGGACGTGGGCCTGACGGCGGTCCTGCGCACCCTCGAGGGCAGGCTCGAGCCGGCCCTCGCCGACATCGGCGTGCCCTGCTACGTCCTCGACCGCAGCGGCACCTTCCGCTGGCTGAACGCGCGCGGCGCAGGAGCTGATCGGGGACGCCGTCGGCCGCCCGTTCACGCGCTACGTCGCGCCCGAGGACGTCCACGGCGCCCGCGAGGTGTTCGCGCGGAAGCTGCTCGGGCGCTCGCAGACGACCGGCTTCACGATCCGCCTGACCGACCGCGACGGGCCGCCGCGTCACCACCGAGATCAACTCGGTGCCGATCCGGGGCCGCGACGGCGTCGTCGGCGTCTTCGGCTTCGGCCGGATGCTGGCCCTCGAGGAGCCCGGCACGCGGGCGGCCCCGGCCCTGACCCCGCGCCAGCACGAGATCCTGCGGCTGCTCGCGCAGGGGCTGACGACCGAGCGGATCGCCGCGGCGCTCGGCCTCTCGGTCGAGACGGTGCGCAACCACATCCGCGGCCTCCTGCGCGCCCTCGACGTGCACTCGCGCCTCGAGGCGGTCGCCGTCGCCCGCCGCTTCGATCTCCTGCCCTGACCACTTCTCGTCCAGTTTCTGTCTAGACTTTGGCCGCGATGATCGACAGCCTGCGCACCCTGCCCGCCGGCCGCCGCGCGCGCTGGGCGATCCTCGCCGTCTGGCTGGTCGCGGCCGCCGCGCTCGGCTCGTTCCAGGCGAAGCTGCAGGACGCGACGACGAACGACCCGGCGTCGTTCCTGCCGGCGAGCTCCGAGTCGACGCAGGTGCTCCATCTGCTCCAGGACCGGTTCCGGAACGGGAGGACGACGCCCGCGCTGCTCGTCTGGCAGCGCGAGGACGGCCTGACGGCCCGCGACCGCGCCGCGATCCGCACGACGCTCGCCGGCGTCCGCGGCCTCGACCTCTCCGGCGCGCTGCCGCCGACGCCGCTCGAGGTCGCTCCCGACGGGCGCCTCGCCGCCTCGGCGGTGCCGCTCACCGTCGACGACATCGAGCAGATCGAGCCTGCCGTCGAGCGCCTGCGCACGACCGTCGACGACGGGCGGCCGCCCGGGCTCCGGGCGTGGGTGACGGGGCCGGCCGGGATCACCGTCGACGCCGTCCAGGTCTTCGGCCAGATCGACGTGACGCTGCTCGCCGCGACGACCGCGATCGTGCTCGTGCTGTTGCTCCTGATCTACCGCTCGCCGGTCGTCGCCGTGATCCCGCTCGTCGTCGTCGCGCTCGCGTACGCGGTCGCGGCCGGGATCGTCTACCTGCTGGTGGAGGCCGCGGGGCTGGTCGTGAACGGCCAGACGACCGGGATCCTGATCATCCTGATGTTCGGCGCGGGCACCGACTACTGCCTGCTGATCGTCTCCCGCTTCCGCGAGGAGCTGCGCCGCCACGCGGCGGCGGACGACGCGATGGCGGCGGCGCTGCGGCACGCCTCGCCCGCGATCCTCTCGAGCGGCGCGACCGTCGTCTGCGCGATGCTCGTGCTGCTGCTCGCCGACCTGCGGACCTTCCGCTCGAGCGGCCCGGTGCTCGCGCTCGGCGTCGCGACGACGATGCTCGCCGGCCTGACGCTGCTGCCCGCGCTGCTGACGATCGTCGGCCGCCGCGCGTTCTGGCCGTTCGTCCCGCGCGAGGGGTCGCGCGACCCCGAGGCGGGCAGGGCCTGGCGGGCGATCGGCGAGCGCGTGGCGGCGCGGCCTGCGATCGTCGGCGGCGCCGCCGCTGCTCGCACTCGCGGCCGCGGCGGTCGGGAACGTCGTCGACCTGCCGGGCCTCTCGCTCGGGATCGGGGTTCCGCGGCTCCGTCGAGTCGATCGAGGGGCAGCGGGCGCTCGCCGCCTCGCTGCCGGAGGGCGCGGCCGCGCCGACCGACGTCGTCGCCGCCGGCCGGCGCGGCGGCCTCGACCGCCGCCAGGCTGCGCCGCGTCGCCCGGCGTCGTCTCGGTCCGGCGCGTCGGGACGAGCGACGACGGCAGCCTCGCCCACCTGCAGGCGACGCTCGCGAGCGACCCCTACGGCGACGGGGCGATCGCCGCGGTCTCCGCGGCTTCGCGCGGCGGCGCCCGACGCGCTCGTCGGCGGGCCGACGGCCGAGGAGGCGGACACCCGCGCGACGACGCGACACGACGAGAAGCTGATCGTGCCGGTGACGCTGGCGGCGATCCTCGTCATCCTCGTCCTGCTCCTGCGCGCGGTCGTGGCGCCGCTCTACCTGATCGCGTCCGTCGTCCTCTCGTTCGCCGCGACGATGGGCGATCTCGTACGCGTGCTTCCGCTGGCTCTTCGACGCGCCCGGGAGCGACGCGAGCCTGCCGCTCTTCGTCTTCCTCTTCGTCGTCGCGCTCGGGGTCGACTACAACATCTTCCTGATGTCGCGCGTCCGCGAGGAGGTCGGCCGCACCGACGTCCACACCGGGATCCTGCACGGGCTCGAGCGCACCGGCGGCGTGATCACGAGCGCGGGGCTGATCCTCGCGGGCACGTTCGCCGTGCTGATGCTGCTGCCGCTCGAGCAGCTCTTCCAGCTCGGCTTCGCCGTCGCGGTCGGCGTCCTCGTCGACACGTTCGTCGTCCGCACGCTGCTCGTCCCGGCGATCGCCTTCCTGCTCGGGTCGGCGTCCTGGTGGCCGTCGCGCGTGGGGTAGCCTGGCGGTATGGCCGCTCCGCGCTCCATCGTCATCTGGTCCGACTACATCTGACCGTTCTGCCGGCTCGGCCAGCAGACGGCCGGCCGGCTGCGGCGCGAGTTCGACGCCGAGATCCTCTGGCTCCCGTTCGACCTGCACCCCGAGTACCCGCCGGAGGGGATCCCGCGCGCCGAGCTGCACGCCGCTACGGCTTCGGCGCCGCGAGCCGACCCGCTGGCGGAGCGCTTCGCGGCGGCGGGGCTCGCGTACGCGCCGCCCGACGTCGTCCCGAACTCGCGCGCGGCCCTGCGGCTGACGGAGCTCGCGCGCGAGCAGGGCCTGCACGAGCCGTTCCACGACCGGTTGATGGACGCCTACTGGGCCGAGGGACGTGACATCGGCGACGCGGGCGAGCTGCGCCGCCTCGCACGCGAGGCCGGGCTCGACGACGCCGAGTCGAGGCGGCGCTCGCCGACCGTCGAGGCCTTCCTCGCGCGCGTCGTGGCCTCGACGCAGGCCGCGCAGCAGCTCGGCGTCAACGGCATCCCCGCCTTCCTGCTCGACCGCCGCCTGCTCGTCCTCGGCGCCCAGCCGCAGGAGGTCTTCCGGCAGGCGTTCGCGCAGCTGCAGCGGGGTCGGACGCCGTAGCGAAGCGGTGGCGTTTCGTCCAGAGGCCACCGGCGGCCGCGGCGCTCACCTGGCGGCCGGGCGGACGAGCCGCGCCGGGCGCTGCAGCCCTGCTTCCTGCACCGGCGGGTTGACCGGCTCGAGGCAGGGCGGCGCCCCGAAGGAGCGGCGGCGCTGCTCCTCGGGCGCGTCGCCGTAGCGCGTCGTCCGCTGCCGCGGCACCCGCCCGGCCGAGCGGATCAGCGCCTCCATCGCCTCCGGGGTCATCTCCTGCCCGTGCGCGGCGCCGGCGGCACGCGAGATCGACTCGTTCATCAGCGTGCCGCCGAGGTCGTCGACCCCGGCCGCGAGCGCCGCGCGGACGCCCTCCGGCCCGGCCTTCACCCACGAGACCTGGACGTGCGGGACGTGCGGATGGAGCGCGATCCGGCCGACCGCGTGCATCAGCAGGAGCTCGCGGAACGTCGGCCCCTTGCGCGCGCGGCCCTGCAGGTAGATCGGCGCCTCCATGTGCACGAACGGCAGCGGCACGAACTCGGTGAAGCCGCCGGTCCGCCGCTGCTGCTCGCGCACGCGGAGCAGGTGCCGCGCCCAGTGGACGGGCCGCTCGACGTGGCCGAACATGATCGTGTTGTTCGAGCCGAGCCCGGCCCTGTGCGCCGCGCCGTGCACCTCGAGCCACTGGTCGGTCGTGATCTTGTCCGGGCAGATGACCGCGCGCACCTCGTCGTCGAGGATCTCCGCGGCGGTGCCCGGGAGCGAGCCGAGCCCCTCGTCGCGCAGCCGGCCGAGGTACTCGTCGAGCGAGAGCTCGAGCGTCGCCGCGCCCTGCCAGACCTCGAGCGCGGAGAACGCGTGCACGTGGATCGCCGGCACGGCCTCCTTGATCGCGCGGACGACCGAGAGGTAGTAGTCGCCCGTGAAGGCCGGGTGGATGCCGCCCTGCAGGCAGACCTCGGTCGCCCCGCGCGCCCATGCCTCCTCGACGCGGCGGACGATCTCCTCGTGCGGGACGAGGTACGGCGCGCCGCGCAGGTTCGCGGCGAGCTTGCCCTTCGAGAAGGCGCAGAAGCCGCAGCGGAAGTAGCAGACGTTCGTGTACTGGATGTTGCGCGTGACGACGTAGCTGACCGTGTCGCCGCAGGCCTCGCGGCGGAGCCGGTCGGCGGCCGCGAGCACGCGGTGCAGCTCCTCGCCGCGGGCCGCGAAGAGGCGGACGAGCTCCTGCTCGCCCAGCTCCTCGCGCGTGTCGACGGGCAGCGCGTCGCGGGGGACGAACGGGATCCCCACCGGGTCGCCGGGCGCCCAGTCGTCCTCGCGCGCGAGCCCGTCGGCGTCGACCGAGCGGAGGACGTGCGGCAGCACCGCCGGGTCGACCCAGTCGGCCGTCTGGAAGCGGGGATAGACCGTCAGCCGCGGCGCGAGGACGAGCTCGTGACGATTCGTCACGTGCTCCAGCAGCGCCAGCTCCGGCCAGGCCGCCTCGGGGTTGACGTGGTCGATCGTCACCGGCGAGACGCCGCCCCAGTCGTCGATGCCCGCGTCGAGCAGGCGGCCGAAGTCCTCGGTCAGGTTCGGCGGCGCCTGGATCGACGCGTCCGGGCCGAGCACGATCCTCGCGGCGGCGCACGTCCAGAGCAGCTCCTCGAGCGGGGCGTCCGGATGCGCGGCCATCCTCGTGCCGGGCTTGGCGCGGAAGTTCTGGACGATCACCTCCTGCACCTGCGGCCCCGCGTCGCGGATCGCCTCGAGCGCCTCGAGCCGCTCCGCGCGCGTCTCGCCGATCCCGACCAGGATCCCGGTCGTGAACGGCACCCGCAGCTCGCCGGCCAGCCGCAGCGTCTCGAGCCGGGCGGCGGGCAGCTTGTCGGGCGAGCCGAAGTGCGGGCCGCCGCGCTCCGCGAGCCGGGGCGAGAGCGTCTCGAGCATCATCCCCATCGACGCCGAGACGGGCCGCAGCAGCTCGAAGTCGGCGCGGGTGAGGACGCCCGGGTTCAGGTGCGGCAGCAGCCCCGTCTCCTCCAGCACCGCCTTCGCCGCGCGCGCCAGGTACTCGACCGTGCTCGCGCAGCCGAGGGCCGCCAGCTCCTCGCGCGCGACCCGGTAGCGGAGCTCCGGCTTGTCGCCGAGCGTGAAGAGCGCCTCGCGGCAGCCCGCCGCCGCGCCCGCGCGCGCGACCTCGAGCACCTCGTCGATCGTCATGTACGCGCGCTGCCCGCGCCGGGGCGGCTTCGCGAACGTGCAGTAGTGGCAGACGTCGCGGCAGAGCGTCGTCAGCGGGACGAAGACCTTCGGCGAGTAGGTGACGAGGCTGCCGTGACCGGCGCTGCGGAGGCTCCGGGCCTCCGCGCACAGCTCCTCCAGCGGCGTCTCGAGCAGCGCCCGCTCCACGGCTCGATCCTAGACGCTAGCCCGCGGTCAGCGCCTCCGCGGCCGCGACGGGGTCGGGCTCGAGCAGGACCGCGCCGACGGCGTCCGCGAGCTCCGGGGTCGCCGCGCCGCCGCCGACGGCGAGCCGGACGGAGCGGCCGAGCTCGGCGAGCTCCGCGAGGACGCCGTCGCCGTCGGTGCGGGCGAACGCGAGCACGACCAGCTCGGGCCGCAGCCGGGCGGCCTCCTCGGCCACCGTCGCGACGGGCGTGTCCGGGCCGAGGAAGACGACGCGCCAGCCGCGCCCGCGGAGCGCGAGCCCGAAGGCGATCAGCCCGAGGTCGTGCTGCTCGCCCGGGCGGGCAGGCGAGCAGGGCGCGCGGCCCCGTGCCCGCGCCCCAGCCGCGGGCGAGGCCGAGCAGCCGGCCGCGCAGGAGCGTCGAGGCGAAGTGCTCCTGCGCCACGGTCGCCTCCCCGGCCGACCAGCGCTCGCCGACGCTGCGGAGCGCGGGCAGCGCCAGGCGGCCCAGGACCGCGTCGACGCTGTAGACGGCGAGCGCCCGGTCGAAGATCGCCTGCGCGCGCCCCTCGTCGAAGGCGAGCAGCGCCTCGACGAGCGAGTCCGCGTCGTCCGCCGCGCCGCCCGCCTCCTCCGGCTCCGCCGGCGCCCGCGAGCGCCCGCTCGGCGGCCTGGGCGGCCGCCGCGCCGCGCTCGAGCTCCGCCTGCATCGCCCGCACGCGGCGCTCGTCCTCCTCGGAGTAGAGCCGGAAGCCGCCCTGCGTCCGCGCCGGCTCGAGCAGGCCGTAGCGGCGCTCCCACGCGCGCAGCAGCTCGGGGCTCGTCCCCGTCCTGCGGGCGAGCTCGCCGATCCGGAAGCGGGCCTGTGCGGGCACCGGCCGCATGGTACAGAGATTGGACGGACCCTTGACATCAGGCGCCGGCGGGGCCGCGGCAGCGCGCCGCCTGCTACCAGAGCTGCCGAGCTGACCCGTGCAGCGCCTGGACGTGCCCGTGGCGGCCTCGACCTCGTGCAGCTCGAGCAGCGCGCTCAGCGGAGCCGCTCCCGCAGCCGCGCGATCCGGCCCTCGTCGAGCCCGGCCGCGCGCAGGTAGCCCTCGACGCCGTCGTGCCGGGCCTCGAGCTCCGCGAGGACGCCGAGCATCGCCTCCCGCGGCGCCGCGCCGGGGGTGGCGGCGTAGTCGTCGGCGACCTCGCCGGCCGGGACGCCGGCCAGGCGCAGGAGCAGCGCCGCGACGAGGCCGGTGCGGTCCATGCCGGCGGCGCAGTGGACGAGGACGCCTCCCTCGGGCGCGTCCGCGACCGCCGCGAGGGCCGCCGCGACCGCCTCCCGGTGCCGCTCGAGCGCGTCCAGGTAGAAGACGCGGAACTGCGCCGCCCGGTCGTCGGCGGGATCGAGCCGGGCGGCGAGCGCGGCGATGTAGTCGCCGTCCGCCTCCCCCATCAGCGCGACGCGGACGACCTCGACCGGCGCCTCGCGCGGCGGGTCGTCCCCGAGCTCCTCGGCGGCGCGCAGGTCGACGACCCGCCGGACGCCGTGGGCGACGAGCGCCGCCCAGCCGGCGTCGCTGAGCCGGCGCGCGTTGTCCGAGCGCACGACCGCCCCGCGCCGCGTGACGGCGCCGTCCTCGGTCGGCAGCCCGCCGAGGTCGCGCACGTTGACGCAGCCGTCCCAGTCGAGCGCGCGGGTCATCCGCCGCCCCGCAGCCGCGCGCGGACGCGGTCGAGCGCCGGCTCGTCGAGCCCGGCGGCGCGCAGGTAGGCCTCGGCGCCGCCGTAACGCGCCTCGCAGCTCCTCGAGAACGCCGAGCATCGCCTCCCGCGGCGTGCGCGACAGCTGGATGCGCCGCCGCCGCTCCTCCTCGTCCGGAGCCTCGGCGATCCACGCCCCGTCAGCTCGGCGCAGGTTCGCCTCGCTCTCGGCGTAGTCCTCGGCGATCGCGTCGTCGGGCACGCCCGCGAGCGAGAGCAGCAGCGCGACGACGAGGCCTGTCCGGTCCTTGCCGGCGGCGCAGTGGACGAGCACGCCTCCCTCGGGCGCGTCGGCGACCGCGGCGACCGCGCTCGGCGAAGTTCGCGGGGAGCGGCGGAGGAACTCGACGTAGACGACCCGCGCCCGCTCGGCCGAGTCCGCGATGTGGGCGACGCGGGCGTCGACCTTCGCTGCCGGCGTCGTCGAAGTCGCCGAGCAGCGAGACGTGCACCGCCTCGATCGGCAGCTCGCGGGGCGGGTCCTCGTCGAGCTCGTCGGCCGTCCGGAGGTCGACGACCCGCCGGACGCCGTGGGCGACGAGCGCCTCCCAGCCGGCGTCGCTGAGCCGGCGCGCGTTGTCGGAGCGCACGACCGAGCCGAAGCGGGTCGTCCCGCCGCCCGCGGTCGGCAGGCCGCCGAGGTCGCGGACGTTGACGCAGCCGTCCCAGACGAGCACGCGGCTCACGCCGGCGTCGCCTCGTCCTCGTACGCGGTGCCGAGGTAGGCCTCGATCACCGCCCGGTCTGCCTGCACCTCGGCGGGCGTCCCCTCGGCGATCGTGCGCTCGACGTCGAGCGAGACGCCGTCCACGGCGACGATGCCGCCGAACCTGCGGGTGAGGTTCCTGGCCGAGAGGAGGGGCACGGACGCGTTAGCGTACGCGCATGCATCCGACGGCCGCCAGAGTGCAGGAGCGCCTCCGCGCGCGGGGGCTCGAGATCCGCGTGCAGGTGCTGCCGGACTCGACGCGGACCGCCGCCGAGGCCGCCGCGGCCGTCGGCAGCCAGATCGGGCAGATCGTCAAGAGCCTCGTCTTCGTCCGGGCCGGTGACGACGCCGGCGAGGCGGTGATGGTGCTCTGCGCCGGCGACCGGCGGGTCGACGCGGAGCGGCTCGAGCTGCGTCCGGCGAGCGCCGACGAGGCGCGGACGGCGACCGGGTTCGCGATCGGCGGCGTGCCGCCGCTCGGCCACGACCGCGAGCTGCCGACGCATCCTGGACGAGTCGCTGCGCAGGTTCGAGACCGTCTGGTGCGCGGCGGGAACGCCGCACGCGGTCTTCGAGGTCGCGACGGAGGCGCTCTTCGCCGCACTGCCGAACGCCTCCGTCGCGGACGTCTCCTAGCGGGTCGCTCCCGCCGGCGGGGTCGCTACCAGACGCGCCGGCGCCCGCCGATCCCGCCCGCGAAGAGCGCGATCAGGAAGACGAGCGCGACGATGGCCGCAACCCAGAAGAGCCAGTGGACCGTGAAGCCGATCCCGAAGAGCACGATCGACAGCACGGCGAGGATGATCAGTAGGGCAACCATCGATGACCTCCAGTTCGCGGGGACTGGAGTGCAACGGCCCCGGCGGACGGGGTGGTTACGCACGAGACAACATCGTGACCCGATCGAGTGCCGTGAATCCGCAGCGTGCGAGGCCTGCGACGGGTCCGGGAGGCCGCGGGGAGCGCGCGCGGCGTCTCTGGGAGAATCGCCGGGTGGACGCGTCGCAGGAGGTCGAGATCCGGCCCGCGGAGGCAGCCGACCGGCTCCCGCTCGCGCTCCTCTTCGCGGCCGTGGCGGAGGAGCGCGACGGCATCGGGGCCGAGCCGCCCGTCGACGTCGACCGGCGGGCGGCCGCGTGGGATCTCGATCGGACGCTGGTCGCGGTCCAGGCGGGGGAGGTCGTCGGGGTGGTCTTCGTCGACGAGAGCGGCTTCGGCTTCGGCGAGCTCGGGATGATGGTCGCCGCCGGCCGGCGCGGTCGCGGGGTGGGGACGGCCCTCGTGGCGGCCGCGATCGAGTTGGCGCGGTCACGCGGGCTGCACAAGCTGGCGCTCGACGTCTTCCCGGGCAACGACGCGGCGATCGCCCTCTACCGGAAGTTCGGCTTCGTGGAGGAGGGCCGGCGTCGCCGGCACATCCGTCGCGCCGACGGCGAGCTCCGTGACCTGGTCGAGATGGGCCTGCTCCTCTGACGCCGCGACGTGCCCGGCGCGGCCCGAGGCCGTCCCGCGCGCTCCGGCTAGAGCGCGCCGCCCGCCGCCGGCGGGGCGTTCGCGGGCTCGCCGCCCGAGCCGCCGCCCCGGCGGGCGAGGTGGTCCTCGACGAGCAGCAGGTTGCCCTGGGCGCGCTCGACGACCGCGAGCAGCGCCGACATCGACGCCACCTCCTCGCGCTGCTCGTCGAGGAACCAGCCGAGGAACTGCTCGCCGACGTGCTCCTGCTCCTCCCGCGCGACCTGGACGAGCGCGGCGATCTGCGCGGTCACCTGCTTCTCCTGCTCGAGCGCGAGCGCCACGGGCGCCCGCTCGTCCGCGAACTCGGTCTGCGGCGCCTCGATCCCGGGGATCCGCACGGGCTCGTCGAGGTCGAGCAGGTACTGCACCATCATCATCGCGTGGTTCCGCTCCTCGACCGCCTGCCGGTAGAAGTGCGCGGCGAGCTGCGGCAGGGTCTGCACGTCGTAGTGGACGGCGATCGCCACGTACTGCTGCGAGGCCGCGAACTCGCGCGCGACCTGGGCGTTCAGCTCCTCTGCGAACCGGCCCGGCACAGTCCGATCATACGATGCCCGTATCCATCCGGCGCGGCGAGCCGTTAGCCCAGCGATGTTCGTGTTCCCGCAACCCCAGTACATCGCCTGCTCCGAGTGCGGCGCCTGCGTCCCGCGGGCCGAGGCCGACGAGCACGTCTGCGACCGCGAGCGCTGGCTCGACTACCAGCTCGTCCGGCTCCGCCCCGAGATCGCCCGCTTCGAGGACGACCTCGTCGAGTGGCTCCACACGGACGAGGGCCGCTTCGAGCGCTACTACGCCGAGCGCTCGAGGTCGGCGGGGTCCGTCACCGGCGCCCGGCACGCGAAGCTCTCGCACGCGTAGACCGCCGGTCGGCCGTCGACGAGGCCCTTCCCCGCGAGCAGCGGCACCTGCTCGGCGGGGCCGAAGGCGACGACGGTGCGCGGGTCGAAGCCGGCGAGCGCGGCGCGCGCGACCGCGCTGTCGGGCGGGCCGACGACCGCGAGCTCCCGGCGCGGCGCGAGCTGGAGGTCGAGCGCGCAGAGCGCCCAGCCGAGCGCCTGCGGCACGCGCACGAGCGCGTCCCGCACGAGCCGCAGCACCGAGACCGCCTGCCGCTCGAGCTCGTCGTCTCCGTAGATCCGCGCCAGGCGCACGAGGACGTGGGCGAGCATCGAGTTCCCGCTCGGCGTCGGCGCGTCGTCGAGGTCCTTGCTCCGGAAGACGAGCTCCTCGCCGTCGACCGGAGGGCGGAAGAAGCCGCCCCGCTCCTCGTCGGCGAAGAGCTCGACCGCGAGCCGGGCGAGCCGGTGCGACTCCTCGAGCCAGCGCAGCTCGCCGGTCGCGACGTGCAGCTCGTAGAGCCCGTGCGCGACGCAGGCGTAGTCCTCGAGGTAGCCGGTGCCGCCCGCGACGCCGTCCCGCCAGGTGCGCCGGAGCCGGCCGCCGTCCGAGAGCGGGCCGAGCAGGAACTCCCCCAGCGCGCGCGCCGCCTCGAGCACGTCGGGGCGCTCGAGCCGGCGGCCCGCCTCCGCCAGCGCCGCGAGCGCGAGCCCGTTCCACTCGGCCACCGCCTTGTCGTCGCGGAGCGGCTTCGGCCGCCGCTCCCGCAGCTCGAACAGGCGCCGCCGCGTCTCCTCGTCGGGCCGCGGCCGCACGATCGAGCGCCCGTGCTCGAACGGCTCGAGGCCGACGCCCTCCCCCGCCTCCTCCGGCGTCCACGTGTAGGTCAGCCCCTCGACGCCGTCGCGTGTCCGCGTCCTGCGCCGAGGCGAAGCCGCCCGACTCGAGCCGCAGCTCGCGCAGCAGGTAGTCGACGGTCTCCTCGGCGACCCGGCGGTACGCGTCGTCGCCGAGGACGAGCCAGCCGTGCAGGTACGCGGGGACGAGGAGCGCGTTGTCGTAGAGCATCTTCTCGAAGTGGGGCACCACCCAGCCGAGGTCGACCGAGTAGCGGTGGAAGCCGCCGCCGACCACGTCGTACATGCCTCCCGCGGCCATGCCGTCGAGCGTCTTCGCGGCGAGCTGCGGCGAGACGTCGTCGCCGCGCCGGAGCAGGAACTCGATCGTCGAGGCGGGCGGGAACTTCGGCGCCGGCCCCCAGCCGCCGAACTCGTGGTCGAAGCCGCGCCGCAGCGCCCGCGCCGCCTCGAAGAGGAGCGACTCCTCGAGCGGCTCGTGCGACGGCGGCCGGTCGGAGCCGACCCGGATGTGGTCGACGAGCTCGCCGGCGGTCCGCGCGACCTCGTCCGGCTTCTCGCGGTAGGCCTCCGCGACGGCGAGCAGCACCTGCGTGAACGCGGGCAGGCCGTGGCGCGGCTCCGGCGGGAAGTAGGTGCCGCCGAAGAACGGCTTTCCCTCGGGGGTCAGGAAGACGGTCATCGGCCAGCCGCCGGAGCCGTTGAGCGCGACGACTGCGCCCATGTAGACGTCGTCGACGTCGGGCCGCTCCTCGCGGTCGACCTTGACGTTGACGAAGTGCTCGTTCATGACCGCGGCGGTCGCCTCGCTCTCGAACGACTCGCGCTCCATCACGTGGCACCAGTGGCAGGCGGCGTAGCCGACCGAGAGCAGGATCGGCCGGTCGAGCTCGCGCGCACGGGCGAACGCCTCCTCGCCCCAGGGGTACCAGTCGACCGGGTTCTCCGCGTGCTGGAGCAGGTACGGGCTGGACTCGCGGGCGAGGCGGTTCACCGGGTCACCCTAGCTCCGGGCGGTCAGAGCTCGTCCCACTCGTCGCCGGCCGAGTCGAAGGGCTCGTCGCCGTCGTCCCAGCGCAGCAGCTCGACCCGCTCGACGCGGTAGCCGGCCTCGACGAGCGCCTGTTCGAGCCCGGTCGCGTCGACCTCGATCCGCGCGACCCCGGCGTCGATCTCGCCGAACCCCTGACCCGGCGCCCCGACGTCGTACTCGCCGAGCTGGCGCAGGAGCTGCTCGTGGTCGTACTCGTCGTCGGCCGAGCCGAGCTCGGGGCCGACGTTGAGGAGCTCGCGGGCGTAGACGAACTTCCGGCGGGCCACGGTGCGAAGTGTCGCAGCGGCGCCGTGGACGCCGCGGGCGGACCAGCCACGGGCTGGGCCGGCGTCGCGGGTCCCGTCGCGGCCGGAGACCTCAGCGGCGGAGGTGCCGCCAGCCCTCGACCGCCGCGGTGACCGCGAACGCGATCCCGAGCGCGACCCCGAGCGCGAGCAGCGGCTGCTCCTCGAAGGCGCGGCCGCCGAGGTAGCCGAGCAGGACGGCGTAGGAGGCCCACGCGATCCCGGCCAGCGCCGCGAAGCCGAGGAACCGCCCGGCCGGGAAGCGGACGAGCCCGGCGGTGAAGGTGACCGCCGTCCGCCCGCCGGGGACGAAGCGGGCGACGACGACGAGGTAGCCGCCGCGCTCGTGGAGCGTCCGCTCCGCCCAGGCGAGCGCCCGCGTCGCACGCTCGCCGTGGAAGAGCCGCCGGCGGGCCGGCTGGCCGATCGTGCGGCCGAGCGTGTACGAGGTCGAGTCGCCGAGGATCGCGCCCGCGGCGGCCGCCGGGATCGCGAGGTGCAGCTCGAGGTCGCCGAGCCCCGCGAGGACGCCGGAGGTGATCGCGATCGTCTCGCTCGGGACGAGCGGGAAGACCGCGTCGAGCGCCGCGATCCCGAAGACGATCGCGTACGCCCACGGGCTCGAGAGCAGCTCGATCAGCGGGTCCCACACGGCACCAAGGGTACGTGGCAGCCGGCCCCTATGCCCGCACGGCGACGGCCTCGAGGTAGGACGACGGCAGCGAGACGGCCTCCCGGTCCGCGTTCCAGCGCCGGACGAGGGACACGAGGTCGGCGGTCAGCGCCTCCTGGCCGGCCTCGTCGAGCGCCTCGTAGGCGCGGATCACCGGGCCGAACCAGCGGCGGAAGAAGGCGATGTAGTCCTCGGGCGAGCCGGTGCGCAGGGTGCACGTGCGGGTGCGGGCGCGCAGCGAGCGGATCCGGTCGCCGAAGAGCGTCCGCAGGTAGCCCTCCTCGCCCCAGGCGACCGGCGGCCGCAGCCCGGGCGGCGGGGCGACGTGCGCCGCGACGGTGCCGAACATCTCGCCGACGAAGCCGTCCGGCCGCCAGCAGGCGAGCGAGACGCGTCCCGCCGGGCCTGCAGACCCGCAGGAGCTCGGCCGCCGCGCGCTCGTGGTCGGGCGCGAACATGCAGCCGAAGACCGAGAGGACGCCGTCGAAGGATGCGTCCGGGAAGGGCAGCGCCTCGGCGTCCCCCTCGACGTAGTCGACCTCGAGCAGCTCCGCCGCGGCGCGGAGCCGCGCGCGCTCGAGCAGCGCGGGAACGTAGTCGACGCCGACGGACGCCACCCGCGGCGGGCCGAGGCGAGCGCGGCGTTGCCGCTGCCCGTGGCGACGCTCGACACGCGGCCCGGGCGCGTGCGCGAGCGGATCGCCGAGGTGCAGCGGGAGTGGTTCGCCCTGCTCGAGTCGCTGCTCGAGGAGGCCGTGCGCGCCGGCGAGCTCGCGCCCGGAGTCGATCCGGCGCAGGCCGCGTTCGAGGTGAACGCGATGCTGTCGGCGGCCAACGGGACGTACCTGCTGCAGGGCAGCCCCGAGGTCTTCGAGCGGGCGCGGCAGGCGATCCGCGGCTGCCTGCCCCGCGCCGCCTGACGGTCGGAAGCGGCCGTTGACCGCGGCCGGCGCGGGCATAGCGTCGCTCGCGTGTCGCGTGTTCTCGTGGCGTTGTTGCTCGCGACGGGGCTCGCGCTGCCGTCCGTGTCGGCGGCGCGGACGCTGCCCGGGTTCCGCTCCCCGTCCGGGAACATCGCCTGCCTCTACGTCCCGGCGGCCCGCGACGACACGGGCCACCTGCTTCCCGCGCAGCTCCTCTGCTCGATCCGGCGCGCCGCCTACGCGGCGGCGCTGCAGGATCGCTGCCTGAACCCGCCGGGCACGCCGCCGCGTAGCGGCGTCGACTGGCACGGTTGGCGCCTCGCCCCGACCGGCCGCGGCTCGGTCGTCTGCTCCGGCGGCATCCTCTACGCGGGGAGCGACCACCCCGTCTACGCCACGCTCGCCTACGGGCGCAGCTGGCGCCGCGGCGTCTTCGCCTGCGCCTCGCGCGTCATCGGCGTCACCTGCCGGAGCCGCAGCGGCCACGGCGTCGTCGTCTCGCGCGAGGCGTGGCGCGCCTGGTGACCGACGGCCGGGAGTGGCTCACGGCCAGGGGCCGGCGCGGTAGACCTGCCCCTCGAGGCCTCGCCCCAGCAGCTGCTCGAGCCAGGCGGAGACGCCCACCAGCGCCTCGAGGTCGACGCCCGTCTCGACGCCCTCGCCCTCGAGCAGGTAGACGAGGTCCTCGGTCGCGACGTTGCCGGTCGCCCGCGGCGCGTAGGGGCAGCCGCCGAGCCCGCCGACCGACGCGTCGAACAGCGTCGCGCCTCCGGCGAGCGCCGCGACCGCGTTCGCGAAGCCCGTGTTGCGGGTGTTGTGGAGGTGTACACCTACATCTACATCACGCCCGAGCACGGAGATCCGCTCGACGAGGCGCCTCACCTGCGTCGGCGTGGCGACCCCGATCGTGTCGGCGAGGACGAGCTCGTCCGCGCCCGCGGCCGCGAGCCGCTCGCAGAGGTCGGCGACGCGTCCGGGGTCGACCCGGCCCTCGAACGGGCAGCCGAAGGCGACGCTGACCGTGGCGGTCGCCGGCAGCTCCGAGCGGGAGAGGATCGCCTCGACCGCGACGGGTCGCGTCCGCGAGCGTCGTGTTCCCGTTCCGCTCGTTGAACGTCTCGGTGGCGGCGAGGGTGCAGTTGACGCGGTCGAGGCCGCTCGCGACGAGGCGCTCGTAGCCGCGCTCGTTGAGGACGAGGCCGGAGAGCTCGACTCCGTCGCGCCGCGCGAGCGCGGCTGACGACCTCCTCGGCGCCGGCCATCTGCGGCACCCGGTCGGGCCGGACGAACGAGACGGCCTCGACGCGCGGCAGCCCCGCCGCGGCGAGCCGGTCGCAGAGCTCGGCGCGGGTCGCCGGCGGCAGCACGTCCGGCTCGTTCTGGAGCCCGTCGCGGGGGCCGACGTCACACAGCGTCACGCGCACGCGGCAAGCCTACGTAGTTCCCCGCCGGCCGCGTGTGGGCGCCGACCGATGGCGCCGGGGCGCGGAGCAGGGACGATCCGCCCATGCAGACCGACGCATCCGCGCTCACCCGCCCCGTCGCCGAGGCGATGACCCAGGGCGTGATCAACTGCGCACCCGAGACGCCGCTCCGGATGGTCGCCCGGATGATGGCGACGCACCGCGTCCACGCCGTCGCCGTGCACAGCGTCACGGTCGTCGGCGGCCACGGCTGGGGCGTCGTCTCCGACCTCGACCTCGTCGCCGCCGCCGCGTTCGACCTCGACCGGCAGACCGCGGGGCAGGTCGCCTCGAGCAGCGTCCTGACCGTGACCCCGGACGAGACGATCGAGCGCGTCGCCCAGCTGATGACCGAGAACGAGACGGCCCACGTGATCGTGCTCGACGCCCCCGACGGGCGCCCGATCGGCGTCGTCTCCACCCTCGACGTCGCGCGCGTGCTCGCGACCGAGCAGGGCCTGAACGACTACGGCCCGACCAGCTGACGATGGCCCATCCCTCCGCCTCCTTCAGCGCCACCATCCGCGTGCGCATCGACGACCACCCGGGCGCGTTCGCGCGGCTCGCCGCCGCGATCGGCGCCGCCGGCGGCTCGCTCGGCGCGATCGACCTCGTCCGCGTCGAGACCGGGACGAAGATCCGCGACGTCACCGTCCTCGCCGACGACGACACGCACCTCGCCCGGATCAGCGACGCGGCCCACGCGGTCGACGGGGTCGAGGTGGTCGGCGTCTCCGACCGGACGTTCCTGCTCCACCTCGGCGGCAAGATCGAGGTCGTCCCGAAGGTGCCCGTCAAGACCCGCGACGACCTCTCGATGGCCTACACGCCCGGGGTCGCCCGCGTCTGCCGCGCGATCGCCGACGACCGCGAGAAGGTCTGGAACCTGACGATCAAGCAGCACACGGTCGCGGTCGTCACCGACGGCACCGCGGTGCTCGGGCTCGGCGACATCGGCCCCGAGGCCGCCCTGCCGGTGATGGAGGGCAAGGCGATGCTCTTCAAGGAGTTCGGCGGCGTCGACGCCTTCCCGATCTGCCTCGACACGACCGACGAGGACGAGATCGTCGCGGCCGTCAAGGCGCTCGCGCCCGTCTTCGGCGGCATCAACCTCGAGGACATCGCCGCGCCGCGCTGCTTCGCGATCGAGCAGCGGCTGCGCGACGAGCTCGAGATCCCCGTCTTCCACGACGACCAGCACGGCACCGCGGTCGTCGTCCTCGCGGCGCTCCTGAACGCGCTGCGCGTCGTCGGCAAGCGGCTCGAGGACGTCAAGATCGTCACCACCGGCTGCGGCGCGGCCGGGATCGCGACGACGAAGATCCTGCTGGCCGCGGGCGCTCGGAACATCGTCGGCTGCGACGAGGGCGGCGTCGTCTACCGCGGCCGCGAGGGGCTCAACCCGGCGAAGGCCGAGTACGCCGGCTACACGAACCCGCACGACGAGCGCGGCAGCGCCGACGAGGTGCTGGCGGGCGCGGACGTCTTCGTCGGCGTCTCCGTGCCGGGCGCGATCACCCCCGCCGGCGTCGCCCGGATGGCCCCCGACGCGATCGTCTTCGCGATGGCCAACCCGAGCCCCGAGGTCGAGCCGGAGGCGATCGAGGGCAAGGCCGCCGTGATCGCGACCGGCCGCTCCGACTACCCGAACCAGATCAACAACGTGCTCGCCTTCCCCGGCATCTTCCGGGGCGCCCTCGACGTCCGCGCCCGCGCGATCACCGAGGAGATGAAGGTCGCCGCCGCCCACGCGATCGCGGACGTGATCCCGGTCGAGGAGCTCTCGCCGGACTACGTGATCCCGAGCGTCTTCAACAGACGAGTCGCGACGGCGGTGGCGGACGCGGTCGCGGGAGCCGCTCTCCGCGAGGGCGTCGCGCGGCGGACACGCGAGCCGGCGCTCACGTAAGGCGCTCCTGACCGCTTTTGTAAGGCGTTCCTCACGCTAAGGATCGTTTGCAGGTCTTGCTAGACTCTAGGCATGTTCGAGCTGGTCGGAGAGCGGGAGGCGGCGGGCGCCGCCGACCGTGAGCACAGGTTCCTGCTTCAGCGCGTCCAGCCTGCGCTGACGGGGCTGATCGACGGCTCGCTCTCGACGCTCGCCCCGATCTTCGCCGTCGCGCTCGCGACCCACGAGCCGCACTACGCGCTGCTCGCCGGCCTCGCGACCGCGATCGGCGCCGGCGTCAGCATGGCCTACTCGGAGGGCCTCTCCGACACCGGCGAGCTGACCGGTCGCGGGCACCCCGTCGTCCGCGGCGGCATCACCGGGCTCGGCACCTTCGTCGGCGGGATCCTGCACACGCTGCCGTTCCTGATCCCGAACTACCGCACGGCGCTCGTCCTCGCGGTCGCCGTCGTCGCGGTCGAGCTGATCGGGCTCGCCTACGTCCGCACGCGCTTCTTCCGCACGAGCTTCGTCCGCTCGGTGCTCTCGATCACGCTCGGCGGGATCGTGATCGTCGTCGTCAGCGCGGCGCTCGGCTCGGCCGCGTAGAGGCTTGATGCGTACTGGACGTCCCCAGCGGGGCCGTTCCAGGTCAAGCCAGGGCGTGCCGGCGTCCGTGGCGCATGCTGGTTGCACGTGCGAGGACGCCTGTGCAGCGTGGCGCCGCGCCTGGGGCGGACGTCCGCGGCCACGGCCGATGCACATCGAGCCTCTAGCCGTTCAGTCGAGGAAGTCGATCCGCGCCGGCTGCCGCTCCTTCTCCGGCGGCTCGGAGACGCGCGGGCCGAGGTGGAGCAGGCCGACGAACCGCTCGTCGTCGGGAAGCCCGACGGCGGCGCGGCCCTCGGGCTCGCGCAGGATCCCCGGCGTCCGCCAGTAGGACGCGAGGCCGCGCGCGTGCGCGCGCGAGCAGGACGGCGTAGAGCGCCGCGGCGGTCGCGTGCAGGTCCTCCTCGTCCGCGAGCGGCTCCCCGGTCAGCGCGGCCGAGACGACGACGAGCGTCGGCGCGCGGTCGAGCTTCGCCGCCTCCTTCGGGCCGCCCGCCTCCTTGAGCCGCGCGAGCGCGTCGGGGCCGAGGACGCGGAAGCGCCAGGGCTGGGTCAGATGGTGGTTCGGCGCGAACCGCGCGAGCTCGAGCAGCTGCTCCAGCTCCGCGCGCGGGACGGGCTCGGGACCGAACAGCTTGTGCGTCCGACGCGTGCGGATGGCGGTCTCGACGTCCATGGGCCCATCATGCCGGGCCGGGACGGAGCCGCCTCGACGGAGCCGCACGCGCGGGCCCCGCGGCAGGACGACCTACCGCTCCTCGACGGCGTGCGGCGAGCCGTGCTCGGCCAGGAGGTCGAGGAACGGCACCGCGTCGAACGCCTCGGGGCCGAGCACGCCGGCGCCCTGCCAGACGCCTTCCGCGAGCAGCTCGAGCGCGACCACGGGGTTGACCGCCGTCTGCCAGACGACCGCCTGGGCGCCGTCGCGGCGCATCGACTCCTCGTTGTCGACCACGTGGTAGAGGTAGGTCGCGCGCGGGTTGCCGTCCTTGCCGGTGCCGGTGACGTAGGTGCCCGCGCACGTGCGGCCCTTCATCCGGTCGCCCAGCGTCGCCGGATCGGGCAGGGCCGCCGCGACCAGGTCCCGCGGGGCCACCTGGAGGCCGCGCACCGAGACCGGCTCGGTCGAGTCGAGGCCCAGCTTGTGCAGCGTCTTCAGCACGTCGATGAACTCCTCGCCGAGCCCGTACTTGAACGTGACGCGGTTGCAGTCGACCCACGCGCGGCACGAGCAGCACCTCCTCGTGCTCGACGTTGACGCACTCGACCGGGCCGATCCCCTCGGGGAAGTCGAAGACCTCGGGCTCCGAGAACGGCTCGGTCGTGTACCAGCCGCGCCCCTTCTCCCAGACGACCGGCGGGTTCAGGCACTCCTCGATCGTCGTCCAGATCGAGAAGGTCGGCGCGAAGTCGTAGCCCTCGACGACGAGGTCGGCCCCGTCCCGCACCCCCACCTCGTCGATCTCGGCGAAGAGGTGGTCGGCCGCGTAGCGCGCGAAGACGTCCGAGAGGCCCGGCTCGACGCCGATGCCGACGAGCGCCAGCTGCCCCGCCTGCTCCCAGCGTCCGGCCTGCGCGAACTGCTCGTCGCCGAGCTTCGTCCCGTCCGGGCCGCGAGAGCGACATCGCCAGGTCGAGGTACGTGCAGCCGGCCTCGAGCGCGGCCTCGAAGATCGGCGGCACGAAGCGCGGGTCGGCCGCGTTCAGGATCGCGTCGGCGCGCTCGGCCCGCGCCAGCTCGACGATCGCGGCCGTGTCGGAGGCGTCGACCTGCGCGGCCCCGAAGCGCTCGTCGCCGAGCCGCTCGCCGTAGCGCCCGCGGCCGCGCCGGGTCGAGGTCGGCGAAGACCATGCGCTCGAAGAAGCCGCGGCGCGCGGCGATGGGGGCGACGGCCTGGCCGACGCCCCCCGTGCCGACGACGAGCACCCTCATGCGAGCGCGTGCATGCGGTCCTGCGCCTCGGCGAGCACCTCGCCGAGCGTGCCGACCAGCTCGTCGATCTCCTCGAAGCCCGCCACGAGCGGCGGCGAGATCTGGATCACCGGGTCGCCGCGGTCGTCGGCCCGGCAGATCAGGCCCTTCTCGAAGAGGCGCGGCGAGAGGAAGCCGCGCAGCAGCGTCTCGCACTCGTCGGCCGAGAAGCTCTGCCGCGTCTCCTTGTCCTTGACGAGCTCGAGCGCGTAGAAGTAGCCGGTCCCGCGCACGTCGCCGACGATGTCGAGGTCGAGCAGCTGCTCGAGCCGCTCGCGGAAGCCCGGCCCGTTGTCGCGGACCCGCTCGACGAGCCGCTCGCGCTTCATGATCTCGATGTTCTTGAGCGCGAGCGCCGCCATCACCGGATGGCCGCCGAAGGTGATCCCGTGCGCGTACATCGCCTTGTCGTCGAGGAACGGCTCGAAGACGTGGTCGGCGGCGACGACGGCGCCGATCGCCGCGTAGGCCGACGAGAGGCCCTTCGCGGTCGTGATCAGGTCGGGCCGGATGTCGTAGTGCTCGGAGCCGAACCAGGAGCCGAGCCGGCCGAAGCCGGTGATCACCTCGTCGGCGCAGAGCAGGATCTCGTAGCGGTCGCAGATCTCGCGGACGCCGCGCCAGTAGCCGGCCGGCGGCGTGAACGCGCCGCCCGCGTTCTGGCACGGCTCCATGATCACCATCGCGACGGTCTCCGGCCCGGCCGCCCTGATCGTGTCCTCGAGGTCGTCGAGCAGGAACGCCGTGAACGCCTCCTCGCTCTCCCCGGGCGGCCGGTGGTAGCGGTTCGTGTTGCGGACGTGGAGCGCGTCCGGCACGAGCGGCTCGAAGGCGTTCTTGAGGCCGGGGATGCCGTTGATCGAGAGGGCGCCCATCGTCGTGCCGTGGTAGGCGAGCCGCCGGGCGATCACCTTCCAGCGCCGCTCGCCGCGGGCCGCGTGGAACTGCCGCGCCAGCTTCCACGCCGACTCGACCGCCTCCGACCCGCCGGAGACGAAGAAGACACGGCCGAGATCGCCGGGGGTCAGCGAGGCGATCTCGTGCGCGAGCTCGATCGCCCGCGGGTGCGCGTAGGACCAGTTCGTGTAGAAGGGCAGCTCCTTCATCTGCGCGAGCGCGGCCTGCCCCATCTCCTCGCCGTGGGAGTAGCCGATCTGCACCGCGAAGAGCCCCGCGAGCGCGTCGAGGTAGCGCCTGCCGTTCGCGTCCTCGAGGTAGCAGCCCTCGCCCCGGACGATGATCGGCACCTCCGCGTCGGCGTACGCGGACATGCGCGTGAAGTGCATCCAGAGGTGGTCGCGGGCGGCCTGCTGCAAGTCGAGGGTCACGAGACAGCTCCTTTCCGTTGCCTGCTCATCTGCACGAGCACGTTGCCCACCATCGCCAGGATCGCGACGGCGAAGATCACCGTCCCGATCACGTTCACCTGGGGCGGCACGCCGACGCGGGCGGCGCCCCAGACGTACATCGGGAACGTCACCTCCGCACCGGCGTTGAAGTTGGTGATCACGAAGTCGTCGACCGAGAGCGCGAAGGCGAGCAGCAGCGCGGCCATGATCCCGGGCGCGATCAGCGGCAGGGTCACCTTGCGGAAGGTCGTCCATTCGTTGGCGCCGAGGTCCATCGCCGCCTCCTCGAGGTGACGGTCGAAGCCGACGAGCCGCGCCCGCACGGTGACGACGACGAAGCTGATGTTGAACATGACGTGCGCGATCAGGATCGTCGTGAAGCCGAGCGGCACGTTCCAGTTCAGGAAGAGGGCCAGCAGCGAGGCGCCGAGCACGATCTCCGGGCTCGTCATCGGCACGAAGATCAGCAGGTTGGTCGAGCCGCGGCCGCGGAACTGGTAGCGGACGAGCGCCAGCGCGATCAGCGTCCCGAGCGCGGTCGCGGCCAGGCTCGAGAGCAGCGCGATCTCGAGGCTGAGCTCGATCGCCGACTTGATCCCGGGGACGCCGAACGGGTTCGTCCAGTTCTGGAGGGTGAACTGCTGCCAGGTGTAGTTGAAGCGCCCCGCCGGCTGGTTGAACGAGAAGGCGATCACGACGCTGACCGGCAGCATCAGGTAGACGAGCGCGAGCAGCGCGTAGACCGTCAGCACGTGCCGGCGCACGAACGCGAGCGTGTTCCGCCGCGGCCGCGGGACCGCCTGGGCCGCCGTCGCGGCGGTCACACCGTCACCCGCTCGGTCCCGAGCAGCCGCGCGTAGGTCAGCACGATCACGAGGATCGCCCCCATCAGCGTCACCGACAGCGCCGCCGCCTGCGGGTAGTCGGTCAGGACGAGGAACTTCGACTGGATGACGTTGCCGATCATGTACTGCCCCGGCGTGCCGAGCAGCTGGGCGTTGACGAAGTCGCCGACCGCCGGGATGAACGTCAGCAGCGTGCCGGCGAAGACGCCCGGCAGCGAGAGCGGCAGCGTCACGCGCAGGAACGCCTGCGCCTTCGACGAGTAGAGGTCCTGCGCCGCGTCGACGAGCCGCTGGTCGACCTGCTCGAGGCTGACGTAGAGCGGCAGCGCCATGAAGGGCAGGAAGTTGTAGGTGATGCCGGCGATCACCGCGGTCGAGGTGGCGAGCAGCCGGCCGTTGGCCGAGAGCAGGCCGACGTGCCTGAGCGTGTTCGCGACGACGCCCTCGTCGGCGAGGATCGTCTGCCAGGCGAGCGTCCGGATCAGGTAGGTGACGAAGAAGGGCGCGATGATCGCGAGCAGCAGCAGGTTCTTCCAGCGGCCGCCGCGGAAGGCGATCCAGTACGCGAGCGGGTAGCTGACCGCGAGCGCGATCAGCGTCGCCACGCCCGCGTACCAGATCGAGCGCAGGAACTGCTCCTGGTAGCCGGAGACGGCGTCGACGTAGTTGTGCCACGCCCAGTCGAACGTGTAGCCGACGTCGATCGAGCCCGTCTGCAGCGACGTGTCGACCAGGTAGTAGATCGGCACGACGAAGAACAGGGCGAGGAACCCGAGCCCCGGTGCGAGCAGCAGGTACGGGATCGCGCCCTTGTGGCGGTGGAGCAGCCCCACGCGGCTAGGCCCCCAGCAGCTTCTGGAACTTGGCCTTGTAGTCCTTGTTGTCGGCCGCGTCCGCGTCGAAGATGTGCACCTCGTCGAGAGTCGCCTGCGGCGGGAAGATCAGCTGGTTGTTGGCGATCTCCGGATCCTCCTTCAGCAGCACCTCCTTGGCGCCGACGACCGGGCAGATGTAGTTGACGTAGTCCTCGATCTGCGCGGCGACCTTCGGCCGGTAGACGAAGTTCATGAACGTCGAGGCCGTGAAGACGTCGCCGCCGGTCGGGATCAGCATGTTGTCGGTCCAGATCATCCCGCCCGAGTCCGGCAGGTTGAACTTGAGGTCGGAGTTGTCCGCCTGCAGCTGGACGACGTCGCCCGACCAGGCGGTCGCGGCCCAGACGTCGCCCTTCGCCATCATCCCGGAGTAGTCGTTGCCCGTGAACTGGCGCACCTGGCCGGAGTCGACCGCCTTCTTGATCTTCGCGATCGCCTTGTCGAACGAGGCCGAGGTCACCTTCGACGGGTCGTCGCCGTTCGAGAGCATCACGAGGCCGACCGTGTCCGGCATCTCGGTCAGCAGCGTCACCTTCCCCTTCAGCTTCGGGTCGGTCAGCAGCTGGTCGATCGAGGTGACCGGGCCGCCGACGAGCTTCTCGTTGTAGGCGATGCCGGTCATGCCGGACTGCCAGGGCAGCGAGTAGTCGCGGTTCGCGTCCCAGCCGGGGCCGCGCAGCGCGGGCTGCAGGTTCGAGACGTTCGGGATCGCGCTCTTGTCCAGCTTCTGCACCCAGCCGAGCCGGACCATGCGCGCCGCCATCCAGTCGGTCAGCACCATGATGTCGCGGTCGATGCCCTGCCCACGCCGCAACTGGGCCTGCACCTTCCCGAAGAACTGGTCGTTGTCGTTGACGTCCTCGATGTAGCGGACGGCGACGCCGTACTCCTTCTGGAACTGCTGGATCGTCGGCCGCTTCTTCGTCTTCTCGTCGATGTCGATGTAGAGCGGCCAGTTCGAGATCGCGAGCGTGCCCTTCAGCTTCTTCGACTCGGTCGTCGTCGCCGCCGCGCTCGACGCCGCGCCGCCCTTGATGCCGCCGCCTCCGCCGCAGGCGGCGATCAGCGCCGGCAGCGACAGGAACGCCCCGCCCGCGGCCGCACGCCTGATCAGCTCTTCGCGGGTGTACTCGTTGCTCATTGCCGGTCTCCCTCCCTCTGGACGACGAACGTGGATTCGGGCGCGAAGGAGAGCTGCAGCTCCTCGCCCGGGTCGTGCGACCCCGCTCCCTGGACGTAGACGGTCACCTCGCCGACGGGAGTCCTGACGACGTACTGCGTCGAGACGCCGGTGTAGGCGCGCTCGCGCACCTGGCCGGTGAGCGTGTTGCCGTCCCCGTCGGCCGCGCCGATCCGGAGCTTCTCCGGCCGGATGCCGACGGCGACGCGCCCGCTGTGCCCGTTCAGGGCCTCGCGGGCGACGCGCAGGACGGTCCCCTCGTCGAGCCGGACCGCGTCCGGCCCCTCGACCGTCCCGCCGAGCAGGTTCGAGACGCCGAGGAAGCCGGCGACGAACGCGCTCGCCGGCCGCTCGTAGAGCTCGGCGGGCGAGCCGAGCTGCTCGATGCGGCCGTGGTTCATGACGACGATGAAGTCGGCCATCGTCATCGCCTCCTCCTGGTCGTGCGTGACGTGCACGAAGGTGATCCCCATGTCGTGCTGGATCGACTTCAGCTCGAGCTGCATCTCCTTGCGCAGCTTCAGGTCGAGCGCCCCGAGCGGCTCGTCGAGCAGCAGCACGCGCGGCCGGTTGACGAGCGCGCGGGCGAGCGCGACGCGCTGCTGCTGCCCGCCCGAGAGCTGGCGCGGCTTGCGCGAGCCGAAGCCCTCGAGCCCGACGATCCGGAGCATCTCGTCGACGCGCCCCTTCAGGTCGGAGCCCTTGACGCCGCGGCGGCGCAGCCCGAAGGCGACGTTCTCGAAGATCGAGAGGTGCGGGAAGAGCGCGTAGCTCTGGAAGACGGTGTTGACGTCGCGCCGGTGCGGCGGCAGGCCCGAGACCTCGCGGTCGCCGAGGTAGATCGCGCCCTCGGTCGGCTGCTCGAAGCCGCCGATCATCCGCAGGCTCGTCGTCTTGCCGCAGCCCGACGGCCCGAGCAGGGCGTAGAAGCGGCCGTGCTCGATCTCGAGGGAGAGGTCGTCGACCGCGACGACCTCGTCGAAGCGCTTCGTCACGCGCTCCAGCCGGACGTCGGCGGTGGCGGTCGTGCTCACGCGGTCTCCTTCCGCTCGTGCCCGGCGCCCTCGCGGCTCGTCGCGATCCGGGTGCCCCAGGAGTAGATCTGCTTGCAGAGCTGCAGGTAGAGGAAGGTCTCGGTGGTGACGACGCCGTCGAGGGCGCGCAGCCGGTTCGTCAGCTCGAGCAGCTGCCGGCGGTCCTCGCAGACGAGCTCGACGAGCAGGTCGAAGCGGCCGGCCGTGACGACGACGTAGTCGGCCTCCGGCCAGGCGGCGATCTCGTCGGCGACGGGCCCGGGAGCGCCCGCGGTGTTGACCCCGACGAGCGCCTGCGCCTCGAAGCCGAGCCCGAGCGGGTTGGTGACGCCCGTGACCTGCAGGATCCCGTCCTCGACGAGCCGTGCGTACCGGGCGCGGACGGTCGCCTCGGCGATCCCGACCTTGGCCGCGATCGCCCGGAAGGACTCCCGCCCGTTCGCCTGCAGCTCCTCGATGATCGCCTTGTCGACGCGGTCGAGAGAGCGCGGCCGCGAGACCGGGCCGCGGCTACTGGGCTGCGCGGTCACGCCGGGGTTCTACAAGGTCGCTGCGCATTTCGTCAACCGGGAACCGATCTACCGGCGAAATGCGGGGCGTTCAGCGCTGCCCGAGACGCATTCCGAGGGCGCGGGGCACGAACGCGCCGAGACGGGCGAGGGCGGGCGCCCGGCGGCCGCGCTCGTCGGCCTCCTCGCAGGCGAGGATCGCGGCCCGGATCGCGCCGCCGCCGAGCCGGCGGAAGGGCTCGCGCGGCACCCGGGCGGTGCGGCGGCCGACGAGCGGCAGCCGGCGCCACTCGTCGTCGGCGCCGAGGACGAGCGAGGCGAGCGCCTGCCCCGCGAGCCAGGAGGGGCCGACGCCGTGGCCGGAGTAGCCGAGCGCGTAGTGCACCCGTCCGCCGGGGGCGGTGCCGATGAAGGGCAGGTGGTCGGCGGCGACGTCGATCGGACCGCCCCACGCCGCCTCGATCCGCGCGCCGGCGAGCCCGGGCAGCAGGCGCCGCAGCCCCCGTTCGGCGCGCAGCGACGGTGTCCGCGTCGTGCGTGAAGCGCCGGTCGATCCGGCTGCCGTGGCCGATCGGGCCCGAGCCGGAGCCCATCAGGACGCGCCCGTCGTCGGTCGTGCGGAAGTAGTGCAGGAACATGCGCGAGTCGAGCAGCGCCTCGCCGCCCGTCCAGCCGATCTCCTCGAGCAGCTCCGGCACCGGCTCGGTCAGGACGACGTAGCTGCCGAAGACGGTGATCCGCCCGCGCGCCGGGCCCCACTCGGCCGCGGCGGCGTTCGTGGCGACGACGACGTCCCGGGCGCGGACGCGGTGCCCGTTCGCCGCAAGTGACGATTCGTCACGAAGTCGAGCGGGCGTGCGCTCGTAGAGCTCGACCCCCGCGTCGAGGACGGCCCGGCGGAGCGCCCGCACGAGCCGGCCCGGGTGCACGGTCGCGCCGTCGCGGTAGAAGACGCCGCGGCGGAAGACCGGCGAGATCCCCGGCCGCTCGACCGGCGTCGCCTCCTCCGGGTGCCCCGCCTCGCGCGCGACGGCGACCGCGTGCTCGACGGAGGCGTCCTGCGCGGGCGTCGTCGAGACCTTGAGCATGCCGCCCTCGCGCAGCCACGCGTCCTCTCCGCGCCGCTCGAGGAAGGCGCGGATCCCGGGGACGATCAGGTCGCCGGCGCGGCAGAGCTCGAGCGCCCGCTCGCGGTCGAAGCGCTCGAGCAGCGTCGGCAGGTACGACCAGTAGCCGTGGCAGAAGCCGCCGTTGCGGCCGCTCGGCCCGAAGCCGCAGTGCTCGGCCTCGAGCAGGGTCACGTGCCGGTCGGGCGCCCGCTCGCGCAGGGCGAGCGCCGTCCAGAGCCCGGTGTAGCCGCCGCCGACGACGACGACGTCCGCGTCGAGGTCGCGCTCGAGCGGCGCCGCGTCGTCCCAGTCGCGGGCGTCTCGGAGCCACCAGGCGGGCTCGGCGCCGGGGAGGACGGAGGGGCTCGGCACGGGCCGAGCCTACCGCCGGCAGGAGCCCGCGGGTCCCCGGCGCCCCGCCTACTTGACCGTCGTCGGGATGTCCGCGATCTCGCCCGAGACGATCTGCTGCCTGACCTCGTCGACCTTGGCCACCAGGTCCTGCGGCACCTGCTTCGAGATCTTGCCGAGCCCGACGCCCTTCTGGTCGAGCCCGTAGTCCTTGTCGCCGCCGGCGAAGCTGCCGTCGACGACGTCCTGGATCGTCTGGAAGACGGCCTCGTCGACGCCCTTGGTCGCGCTCGTCAGGATGTGCGGGCCGAGGTAGGACTGGTCGGCGTCGACGCCGATCCCCCAGACCTGCCGCCCCTTGGCGGCGTCGAGCGCGCCCAGGCCGCAGCCGCCGGCGACCGCGAAGACGACCTGCGCGCCGCGCGCGATCTGGTCGAGCGCGATCTCCTTGCACTTGGCCTGGTCGACCCAGTCCTGCGAGTAGCCGTTCAGGGTCTGGATCCCCGGCACCGCCTTCCTCGCGCCGGCCTGGTAGCCGGCGATGAAGCGGTCGACGGGCGGCTGCTTCTGCCCGCCGACGGACGAGATCACGAGCTTTCTGTCGGCGAAGCCGATGCCCTTCTGCGCCACGAGCGCGGCGAGGTAGCCGGCCAGGTAGCCGACCTGCTGCTCGCGGAAGAGCAGGCCGCGGACGTTCGCGGGCTTGCCGGGCAGGTCGGTCTGGGCGACGTCGACGATCGCGAAGTGGACGCCGGGGAACTTCTTCGCGACGGCGTCGAGCGCGTTCGCCTGGTCGAAGCCGACGCCGATCACGAGGTCGTAGCCCTGGCGGGCGAGCGTCGACAGGTTGGGGACGTAGTCGGAGCTCGAGGGCGACTCGAGCACGCGGCCCTCGACCCCGAGCTCGCGCTCGGCGCGCTTCATCCCCGTGAAGGCGAGGTGGTTGAAGCCGCGGTCGTTCAGCTGGCCGATGTCGGTGACGAGCCCGACCTTGATCGACGAGCCGGCGGCGGACGCGCCCGTGGACGTCGAGGCGGTCGACGACGACGACGAGCCGGAGCTCCCGCCGCAGCCGACCACCGTGACCGACAGCGCCGCGGCGGCGAGGAGAAGCAGCTTCTTCACGATCCCTCCCAGAAGTTTTAGACTGTCAGTCGGAAACCTGATGCAGCAGCCTACCAGCCCCGCCCACGCAGTGCTCGGCGTCGTCCTCCAGGTCCGGGAGGGCGACCTGCAGGCGCTCCTCTGGCAGCGGGCCCGCGACCCCTACGCGGGCTCGTGGGCGCTGCCCGGCGGCCGGCTCGAGCCCGGCGAGACGCTCGAGCAGTCGATCCTGCGGCACCTGGCCGCGAAGGTCGACGTGCACGAGGTCGCGCACCTCGAGCAGCTGGAGACCCGCAGCGAGCCCGGACCGCAACCCCGACGGCTGGGAGCTCGCGACCGCCTACCTCGGCCTCGTCCCGGCCGGCGTCGACCCCGCGGTGCCGGCGGACACGGGCTGGCACCCGGTCGGACGGCTGCCGGAGCTCGCCTACGACCACGAGCAGATCGTGCTCGCGGGGCGGGCGAGGCTGCGGGCGAAGCTCTCCTACACGAACGCGGGCTTCGCGCTCGCACCCGCGACGTTCACGATCTCGGAGCTCCGCGAGATCTACCGCGCCGGGCTCGGCTACGACGTCTCGCCGACGAACCTGCAGCGGGTGCTGCTCCGGCGCGGCGTGCTGGAGGCGACCGGCGAGCGGCAGTCGCCGGGCAGGACGGGCGGCCGGCCCGCGGCGGTCTTCCGCTTCCGCTCGCGCGACCTCGAGATCACCGACCCGTTCGCGGTGCTGCGACCGCCGGCCTGAGCGCGCGCAGCCGCTCCCGGGTTCGGGACCGGCGCGGCGGGGCAGACCCGACGCATGTTCTTCCGCCAGGTGCTGCACGAGGACCTCGGCTGCGCCTCCTACCTGCTCGCGGCGGGCGGCGAGGCGGCGGTCGTCGACCCGAAGTGGGAGGTCGAGGACTACCTCGAGCTCGCGGCCCTGCACGGCTTCTCGCTCCGGCACGTGCTCGAGACGCACACGCACGCCGACCACGTCTCCGGCCGGGCGCGGCTCGGCCTCGAGCCCTTCGACGGCGACGAGCTCCGGCTCGGGAAGACGCCGATCCGCGCGCTCGAGACGCCCGGTCACCGCCCGGAGCACCGCTCCTACCTCGTCGACGAGCGGATCCTGCTCTCCGGCGACTCGCTCTTCGTCGGCGACGTCGCCCGGCCCGACCTCGCCGTCGACCCCGAGGAGGGCGCGCGGGCGCTCTTCGGGACGATCCGCCGCCTGCTCGAGCTCGAGGACCACGTCGAGCTCTGGCCCGCGCACGTCGGCGGCTCGATGTGCGGCGGCGCCGGCATGAGCGAGAAGCCGTCCTCGACGATCGGCCACGAGCGGCGCACGAACCCCTGGTGCCTGATCGCGGACGAGGACGAGTTCGTCCGCCGCCTGACCGCCGAGCAGGTCCCGCAGCCGCCGAACTTCGAGCGGATCGTCGAGCTGAACCGCGAGGGGCCGCCGGCCGCGGCGGCGACGCTCGCGCCGTTGCCCGAGCCGCGCGCCCGGGCCCTGCTCGAGGCGGGCGCGCTCCTCCTCGACGGCCGCGAGCCGCGCGACTTCGACGCCCGCCACCTCCCCGGCGCCGTCAACGTCACGACCGCCCACAGCGGCGTCGGCACCCGCGCGGCCTGGGTCGTCGACCTCGACGCGGACGTGCTCGTGACCGACGCGGCGATGGTGCGCCTGCTCGAGGCGGTGGGCGTCCGCAACGTCCATGTCTGGGGGACAGGCCCCCGGACGGGTCCGTTCGAGACGACGCCTGCCCTGGACGTGGCCGGGCTGGCCGAGCGGCTGCGGGACGACGAGGTGCTGCTCCTCGACGTGCGCGAGGACGACGAGTGGGAGGAGGGCCACGTCGCGGGATCGCTGCACGTCCCCTACCACGAGCTCCGCGAGGGTCCGCCCGAGCTGCCGGACGGCAAGCCGCTCGCGGTCGCCTGCTCGGCCGGGAATCGCAGCGCCCTCGCCGCGTCCTTGCTCAGGCGGCACGGGGTCGACCGCGTCATCCACGTCGCCGAGGGCGGCGTCGAGCAGCTCCCCGACGCGGGGATCGAGCTCGTCAGGGAGTAGCGCCGCGCGCGAGGAGCAGCTCGGCGAGCGCGTCGTCGCCGCTCTGGCGGGCCGCGTCGAGCGGCGTGTGCGCGCCCTGCTGGCGCGCGTTCGGGTCGGCGCCGTGGTCGAGCAGGAGCTCGACGATCTCGAGCTGCCGCGCCGCGGCGGCGCTGTGCAGCGGCTGCACCTTCAGCTCGTTCCGGGCGACGTCCCCGACGTCCGCGCCGCGCTCGACGAGCAGCCGCGCGGCCTGCGGATGGCCGAAGAAGCTGGCGAGGTGGAGCGGCGTGAAGCCGTCGGCCGAACGCGCCTTCACGAGCGCGCGGTCGTGGGCCAGCAGCTCGTCGAGCCGCTCGTCGGCTCCGAGGGCGGCCGCCTCGAAGACGTCGAGCTCGGGACCGGCGTCGACGAGCACGCCGACGATCTCCGTCTGCCCGTGGTAGCGGGCGACCATCCGCGCGGAGACGCCGTCCTCGTTGCGGCAGCCGGCGAGGGTCGCGTCGTCGGAGACCAGGCGCCGGACCGTGTCGACCTCGCCTGCGGCGATCGCGTCGAACAGCTCGCGCATGCGCGGGAGTCTAGAGGCTTGATGCGCATTGGACGTCCCTAGCGGGGCCGTTCCAGGTCAAGCCAGGGCGTGCCGGCGTCCGTGGCGCCTGCTGGTTGCACGTGTGAGGACGCCGGTGCGGCCTGGCGCCGTGCCTGGGGCGGTCGTCCGCGGCCGCGGACGATGCGCGTCAAGCCTCTGCTAGGCGAGCAGGCGCCGGCGGCGCGCCACCGCGACGGCCTCGAGCTGCGAGTGGCAGCCGAGCTCGAGCAGGATCGCGCGGATGTGGTTGCGGACGGTGACCTCCGCGATCCCGAGCCGCGCCGCGGCGACCTTCGCGGGCGTGCCGGCGGCGAGCAGCTCCAGCACCTCGCTGCTGCCGCGGCGTGAGCACGCCGTCGACGAGCTCGGGCGGTCCGCCGTTCTGCTCGGCCGGCGTCAGCACGTGCACGTACTCGCCGCCGCGGACGACCGTCGCCATCGCCACCCGCCGGCGCCCGTCTGCGGCGCGGATCGAGACGTGGCGCGTCGTGCCGGGGCGGCCCTCGCGTGCGTGCCGGAAGCCGGCGCAGCCCGCGTGGCAGAGGAGCGCGTCGTGCTCGTCGACGGCGCCGAGCAGCTCCCAGCAGGTCTTGCCGAGCGCGTCGTCCGCGCGGATCCCGGTCAGCGCCTCGGCCGCCGCGTTCCACGAGCGCACCCGCATCTCCCCGTCGAACGCGAGCAACGCGTCACCGCTCCGGTACTGCTCCGCCATCCCGACGATCGTGCCCCCGGCCGCGGCCGCCGCCATCCGGGGAAAACGCTGATCGAAATCGATCAGGTCATCGGAACCTGCCGGAGCAGGTTCGGCGTGATCCGGTCGATGATCTCGAGCAGGCTGTCGCCCGTCGCGGTGATGCCGTGGTTCCGCAGGCCGACGATCGCCCGCGAGGGATCGGGGGCCGCGTCGATGATGTCCGAGACGGCGCGCGCCAGCTCGGCCGTGCCGCACGGGTAGTTGACGTCGGTCGCCGGCACGCCCTCGACCCAGGCGTGGACGTGCAGGATCGCGCCGACGCCCGGATGGTTGCGGTAGATCATCCAGTGCTCGATCGCGTCGACCGAGACCCGCCGCGGCTCGACCTCGGGCGCCACCGAGAGCACCATCTTCGCCTCGTCGGGGTCGTAGCCGGTCACGAGCAGCACGTCGCGCGACGGCTCGTGCATCGCCGCCTTGTCGACGCCCGAGGCGCTCATCCAGAAGCGGCTCTCGTCCTTGCGCATCGACAGGTTCCCGTAGGAGAGGCCGCCGATCGAGTAGAGCCGCTTGACGTGCCGCAGCTCCCGCTCGGAGAGCAGCTCCTCGATCGGGAACGGGCTCGGCAGCAGGTCGAGCGAGCCGAGCCGGCGGCCCGCCTCGAACAGCTCCTCGGTCACCTCGTCGCCGTCCCAGAGCTCGGGCTCGAGGTCGGTGCGGAACTCGTTGTCGATCACGAGGCGCGAGGTGGCGAGCGGCATCAGGCGCTCGACCACGCGGTCGGCGAGCCCGTCGAGGTCGCCGTCCTCGGGGACGAGGTAGTGCCCGCGCTCCATCGTCGTGAAGTAGGCGCCGGTGCCCGGCACGTAGCAGAGGACGATGTTCGCGAGCGCGCGCACGAGCATCGGGTACTCGAGCTTCAGCGACTCCTCGATGTCGCCCGGCATCGACTCGCGGTCGTGCACCGCGGCGACGAAGGTGCCGCGCGACTTGCGCCGGAACGGCTTCGGGCTGGCGCGGTCGACGGCGTTCAGGACGAAGTTGGCGTCGTCGCCGTTCGCTCCTGGAGTTGCGCCGGCCCGCTCAAGCGCCTGGCGGAGGACGAGCATGAAGCGCTCGAGCGGGCCGGCCTGCATCTCGCCGGTGAGCGAGACCACCACCGTGTCCGTTCTAACGCTCATCCGAGCCTCCTGACTGACGAATTTCGATTACGACCCCGCTGCAAGCATACGGCGCGACCTGGTCGAACAGGCCTCCGCTCCGCTGATCCTATGCCTCAGCGCAGCAGTTCGAGCGTCGGCTCGCCGCCGCCGGGCCGCAGCGGCACCGTCACGCGGACGCGGCCGCCGCGCACGAAGCAGAGCGGTCCCGGCTCCCGCCTCGACCGGCTCGTAGCCCTCCGCGAACGCCTCGGGCAGGCTCGCGCGGAGCCCGAGCACGTGCAGCAGCTGCGCCAGCTTCGGCGGCGGGTCGGCGATCGCGCGGAAGCGGCGGTCCCAGTCGATCGGCAGCCGGTTGTCGGGGTCGACGAGCGTCAGCACCTCGAGCCCGTCGCCCTGGTAGACGTCGGGGACGCCCGGGCTCGTCAGCTTCAGCATCTGCAGCCCGAGCGAGATCAGCTGGCCGACCGGGCGCAGCAGCTTCGCGAAGCGCTCGACGTCCGGGTCGTCGAGGAGGCCGCGGGCATAGGCCTGCACGGCGCGCTCGGCGCCCGTGTCGGGATCGAGCCAGTTCGACGTGCGCTCGCCCTCCCGCAGCGCCTTCTCGAGGTAGCCGTCGAGCCGCTCCGGGCCGATGCCCCAGGCGCCGACGACGGTCTGCAGGGCGAGGTAGGCGTCGTTCGGGTCGATCGAGGGGCGGCCGACCTGCCGCACGAGCCGTTCCCAGTCCTCCGCCAGCCAGGTGATCGCGACGAGCCGGGCGCGGACGTCGTCGCTGCGCTTGGTGTCGTGCGTGTAGGTCGTCAGCAGCGCGCGCGGGAACCGCTCCTGCCGCTCGGCGTTGCCGCGGTGGAACGTCTCGACGTCGAGGCCGAAGCGGGACGGGTCGCCGCCGACCTCGTTCAGCGCCGCGAGCCGCCAGTAGCGGTAGAAGGCCGTGTCCTCGACGCCCTTCGCGTGCACCGGCCCGGTCGTCTGCTGGAAGCGGGCGACGAACTCGTCGCGGCCCCGCTCCCCCCTCGTCGACGGGTCGAGCAGCAGCGTCCGCGCCAGCTCCGGCGGCAGCCCCGCCTGCTCGACGAAGCGCCGGTCGTCCGCCTCGACGCGGCCCGACCACGGCTCGACGTAGGTGCGGTAGACGTGGAAGGAGGCGAGCGATCGCTCCAGCTCCGGCGCGTCCCAGAGCCGTCGCAGCCGCTCGACCTCGGGCCGGAACGTCTCGCGCGCCTGCTCGAGCTTCGCCTCGGCGGCGATCTCCGCGAAGCCGCGCGCCTCGCCCGTCACCTCGCGGTAGAGCGCCGTCAGCCGCTCCTCGGCGCGCGGGTCGACGAAGAGCTGCATCGCGTCGTTCAGGAACTCGTAGCCGGTCGTCCCCTCGACGGGCCAGTCGCGGAGCGGCTCCCCGGGCTCGAGGATCTTCTCGACCCACACGTGCCGCGCGCCGCGGTCCCGCAGCCGCTCGAGGTAGCCGCGCGGGTCGGTCAGCCCGTCCGGGTGGTCGATCCGCAGCCCGTCGACGACGCCGTCGCGACAGAGCTCGAGCGCCTTCGCGTGCGTCAGCTCGAAGACCTCCTCGTCCTCCTGCCGGACGCCGGCGAGCTCGTCGATCGAGAAGAAGCGGCGGTGGACGCCCGTCTCGGCGTCGATGTCGAAGATCTTCGGGTCGGGCCAGAACGGGTTCGACTCGTCGGCCGCCATGTGGTTCGGGACGATGTCGAGCACGATCCCGGGCGCCTCCTCGGCGAGCCGGCGCAGCTCCTCCTCGCCGCCGAGCTCCTCGCGCACCCGCCGCGGGTCGGTGACGTCGTAGCCGTGCGTCGACCCCGCCCTCGCCTCGAAGACCGGCGAGAGGTAGAGGTGCGAGACGCCGAGCGCCCGCACGTACGGCAGCACGGCGCGCGCCTCGGCGAAGCCGAACTCGGGCGTCAGCTGCAGCCGGTAGAGCGCCCTGAACCCGGCGCCGGTCTCCGGCTCAGAAGTCACGGCGGAGCAGGAGCAGCGAGCGGCCGGGCACCTCGACCTCGGCGCGCGGCGGGTGGCGGCGCTCCTCGGCCTGCGGGTGGAAGGAGTCGAGCTCGGTCACCCAGCGGAGCCCGAAGCGCCTCGCCGGCAGCCGGAACTCGATCGTGTCGTGGTAGGCGTTCAGGAGCAGCAGGAAGGAGTCGTCCCCGACCGGGGCGCCCTCGAGCGTGCGGTGGGTCAGCTCCTGGCCGTTCAGGAAGACGCCGAGGGCGAGCGCGTCGCCCCGCTCCCAGTCGCGGCGCGTCATCTTGCGCCCGTCGGGCCGGAACCACCAGACGTCGGGCAGCCCCGAGCCGCTCTCGCCGCCGCCGAGGAACTCGCGCCGGCGGAAGACCGGGTGCGCGCGCCGCAGCGCGATCAGCCGCTTCGTCCAGTCGTGCAGCTCCCAGTCGGCGCCCTCCCAGTCGAACCAGGAGATCTCGTTGTCCTGGCACCAGGCGTTGTTGTTGCCGCCCTGCGTGCGGGCCAGCTCGTCGCCGCCGAGCAGCATCGGCACCCCCTGCGAGAGGAACAGCGTCGTCAGGAAGTTCCGCATCTGCCGGCGGCGCAGCGCGTTCACCTCGTGGTCGTCGCGTGGGCCCCTCGACGCCGCAGTTCCAGGAGCGGTTGTCGTCGGTGCCGTCCCGGTTCCCCTCCTCGTTCGCCTCGTTGTGCTTCTCGTTGTAGGAGACGAGGTCGGCGAGCGTGAAGCCGTCGTGGGCGGTGACGAAGTTGATCGACGCGAACGGCCGCCGCCCGTCCTCGGCGTAGAGGTCGCTCGAGCCGGTGAACCGCTGCGCGAAGTCGGCGACCGGCGCCTGCCCACGCCAGAAGTCGCGCATCGTGTCGCGGTACATGCCGTTCCACTCCGTCCAGAGGATCGGGAAGTTGCCGACCTGGTAGCCGCCCGGGCCGACGTCCCACGGCTCGGCGATCAGCTTCACCTGCGAGATCACCGGGTCCTGGTGGATCGTGTCGAAGAAGGCGGAGAGCCGGTCGACCTCGTAGAACTCGCGCGCCAGCGCCGAGGCGAGGTCGAAGCGGAAGCCGTCCACGTGGCACTCGAGCACGAAGTAGCGCAGCGAGTCCATGATCAGCCGCAGCACCGACGGGTGCACCGGGTTCAACGAGTTGCCCGTGCCGGTGAAGTCCATGTAGTAGCGCGGGTCGTCCGGCATCAGCCGGTAGTAGGCGGCGTTGTCGACGCCGCGGAAGCTGAGCAGCGGCCCGAGGTGGTTGCCCTCGGCGGTGTGGTTGTAGACGACGTCGAGGATCACCTCGATCCCGGCGGCGTGCAGCGCCTTCACCATCCCCTTGAACTCGCGCACCTGCTCGCCGCGGCGGCCGGTCGCGGCGTAGGTCGCGTCGGGCGCGAGGTAGCCGATCGAGCTGTAGCCCCAGTAGTTCCGGCAGCCCGCGCTCGTGCAGGAAGCTCTCGTCGATGATGTGGTGCACGGGCAGGAGCTCGACGGCGGTGACGCCGAGGTCGCGGAAGTAGGCGATCGCCTCCTCGCTCGCGAGGCCCGCGTAGGTGCCGCGCAGGTCCTCGCGGATCTCGCGGTGCAGCTTCGTGAAGCCCTTCACGTGCACCTCGTAGATGACCGTCTCGTGCCAGGGCGTGCGCGGGCGGACGAGCTCGTCGTCGCCCCAGTCGAAGGCATCGTCGACGACGACGCACTTGGGGATCGCGGCCGCGTCGTCCTCGTCGTCCGGCTGCAGGTCGGCGTCGTCGGCGCCCGTCGGCGCGTACGGGAGCACGTTCGGGCCGTCCCAGTCGACACCGCCCTCGATCGCCTTCGCGTACGGGTCGATCAGCAGCTTCGCCGGGTTGAAGCGCAGCCCGCGCGCCGGCTCGTAGGGCCCGTGGACGCGGTAGCCGTAGCGCTGCCCCGGCCCGACGCCGGGCAGGTAGCAGTGCCAGTTGAAGGCGGTGTGGTCGGTGACCGGGATCCGCTCCTCCTCGCGGCCCTCGCCGTCGAACAGGCACAGCTCGATCCGCTCGGCGTTCTCGGAGAAGATCGAGAAGTTCGTCCCCTCGCCGTCCCAGCTCGGCCCGAGCGGGAAGGGCTCGCCCGGCCAGACCCTACGCGCCACGTCGCACCTCGGCCGTCCGCTCGTCGAAGTCGACCAGGAGCTCGGCGGGACCGCGCCGGAGCGTGAGCGTGCGTCCCTCGACCCGGGTCTCGAGCTCGCGCGGCAGCTCCGCCCGCAGCGCCAGGAGCGTCTCGTAGAAGGTGCGCAGCTCGAGGTCGGCCCGCCCGCGGTCGAGCTTCGAGCGCTCGAAGGTCTCGGGCGCCTGCGGGTCGGGCACCTGCTCGCCCGAGAACTGCCCGAAGTCGGCGAACTCGCGCCTGCGCCCCTCCCGGGTGGCCTCGGCGATCGCCGGGTCGATGTGGTCGGTGAAGAAGCAGGAACGGCCGCTGCTCGCCGTACTCCTCGCCCTGGAAGAGCAGCGGCGTGTGCGCGGAGAAGAGCGCGACGGCCGCGCGGACGCGGAGCTCGTCCGGCTGCGGCCGGTCGCCGAGGGCGCGGTTGCCGACCTGGTCGTGGTTCTGCGCGCAGACGACGAGCCGCTCGGCCGGCTCGCGCTCGAGCTGCGCCGCGAGCCCCTCGAGCGAGCCGTAGTCGGCGTAGTAGCCCTCCCGCTCGCCGGTCAGGAGCACGTGCAGCTCGTGGTGGAGCTCGTCGGCCCACTGGGCGTCGTGGCCCCACTCCTCGAGCGGGCGCAGGTCGCCGGTCTCGATCTCCGAGATCACGAGCGCGCCCTCGTCGATCGCCTTGACGCGGTCGCGCAGCTCGCGCAGGAGGTGCGGCTCGCCGTCGTCGAAGATCGCGTGGACCGCGTCGAGCCGCAGCCCGTCGACCCCGTAGTCGCGGATCCACAGCTCGGCGTTCTGGATCGCCCACTCGCGCACCCACGGCCGCCCGTAGTCGATCGCGTCGCCCCAGAAGGTCTCGTGCCGGTCGGTGAAGAAGGGGCCGAACGCGGCGAGGGCCTCGGAGCCGGGGCCGACGTGGTTGTAGACGACGTCGAGGAGGACGGCGAGCCCTTCCCGGTGCGCGGCGGCGACGAGGCGGGCGAGGCCCTCCGGGCCGCCGTAGGCGGGATGCGGCGCCCAGGTGTAGAGCCCGTCGTAGCCCCAGCCGCGCTCGCCGGGGAAGGTGGCGACGGGCATCAGCTCGATCGCGGTGACGCCGAGCTCCGCGAGCGCGCGCAGGTGCGGGATCGCGCCGTCGAACGTCCCCTCCGCGCTGAAGGTGCCGACGTGCAGCTCGTAGACGACGAGCTCGTCGAGCGGCACGGGCCGGCGGCGCTGCCGCAGCGCGCCCGTGTCGACGACGCGGGAGGGGCCGCGCACGCCCTCCGGCTGGAAGCGCGAGCACGGGTCGGGCCGGGTCTCGCCGTCGTCGAGCACGAAGAGGTAGTCGTCGCCGGCCGCCGCCTCGACGCGGGCGCTCCAGAGCTCGCCGTCGCGCTCGAGCGGGTGGTCGGCCCCGCGCAGGCGGACGCCGACCGAGCGCGCGTCCGGCGCCCAGACCGCGAACTCGACGAGCCCTCCCCCGACCGGCACGGCCCCCAGCGACTTTTTCCCGTTCGGCAACGCGGCCCACCCTACCCGGCTCCGTCGGACCGGAATCATCGGAGCCCGTGGCGTCCGCGATCATGGTGCGATGCGCCTCACCGCCGCGATCCTCGCCGTCATCGGGCTCGGCTTCTTCGCCGCCGGCGTCTACCGCGAGCTGCACGGCTCGGGCGCCGGCGGACGCAGCCGGGCTCTCGGTGCTCCGCTACGACCTCGAGAGCGAGCTGCTCGGGCGGACGCTGCACGAGGTCGCCGTCGTGCCGTCCGAGCATCGCGGCGCCGGCCTCGTCGTCCTGCTCGGCGGCCAGGAGCCCGTCGCCGCAGCTCCTCGCCGCGCTGCACGACCTCGGCGCCCGCGCACCGGTCGTCCTGCTCGCCGACGAGAAGCCCGCGACCGCGCCGCGGGGCCGCTGGGAGTCGCACGTCCTCGTCGAGGCGGTCCCGGACGCGCGCGAGCGCTTCGACCTCGGGAAGCCGGTCGCGGTCGGCGGCCCGGGCGCGCCCGCGGTCGGCGCGCTCGACCGCGACCTCTGCGCGGCGCGGCCGTCGCGGGAGCTGCGCCCGCTCGCCGACGCGCTCCGGCGCTGTAACTAGACTCGCCCCATGTTCGAGGAGGGACTGGCCGAGCTCCACACGCATCTCGGCGGCTCGGTCGACTCGGCGACGATGTGGACGCTCGCGCACGAGCAGGGGATCGCGCTGCCGGTCAAGGACTACTGGGAGTTCGACCGGCTCGTCACGGTCTCCGACCCGCGCGGCGTCGCGAACCTGGACGCGCTCGACGCGATCTACCACTGGACGGAGCTGATCCAGTCCAGCCCGCTCGCGGTCGAGCGCTCGGTGCACGGCGCGATCGGCGGCGCCTACCGCTCGCAGCAGATCACGACGCTGGAGCTGCGCTTCAACCCGATGAAGCGGAACCGCGGCGGCGAGCGCGACCTCGACCACATCATCCTCGCGGCGATCCGCGGCCTCGACCGCGCCCGGCTCGAGTACCCGCAGGTGCGCGCGGGGCTGATCCTGATGATGGACCGCACCTTCAGCGCCGAGCTGAACATGATCCTGGTCGAGAAGGCGATCGCGTGGGCGCCGCGCGGAGTCGTCGGAGTGGACATCGCCGGGCCGCGGCCGGGCGGCGAGCGCTGGGACTACACGCAGATCGCGCCGCACGTCGAGACCGCCCGCGAAGCCGGGCTCGGCGTCACGATCCACGTCGGCGAGGAGGGCGGCCGCTTCGGCGTCGACGAGATCGCCGAGGTCGTCGAGCACCTGCGTCCCGACCGGATCGGCCACGGGATCCTCGCGGCCGGCGAGCCGGAGCTCCTCGAGGCGCTGCGCGAGCTCGGGATCGTGCTCGAGATCTGCCCGACCTCGAACTTGCTGACGAAGGCCCTCCCGGACGACGAGGCCGTACGCGAGACGTTCCGCCGCTTCGTCGAGGGCGGCGTCCGCTTCACGATCGCGACGGACGGCCCCGAGATGATGCGGACGCACCTGCGGGACGAGTTCGAGCTGCTGAGGCGGATCGGCGCCCTCTCCGAGGACGAGGCCCGCGAGGCGAACGCCCGCGGTCACGAGGCCGCATTCGTCGGCCGCAGGCCCGGTCGTGCGCCGCGCTAGACCGGGAAGATACGTCTTCCGGTCAATGGTCGACTTGCGCGGGCCGTCGTAGCCTGCTCGCCATGTCCAATCTGTCTTCGCTCACCGTCACCGAGCGGCAGCGGCAGGTGGTCGAGTTGATCGCCGCCGGCTGCTCGAACGAGGAGATCGGGGAGCGTCTGGGCATCTCGCCTCGCACGGCCAAGGCCCATTGCGACGTCCTGCGGCAGAAGCTGGGCGTGGCGCGGCGGCGGCAGATCCCGGTCGCGTACCGGCTGCTCACCGGAGACGACCCGCTCTCCCACAGTCTCGCGTCGGCGCTCGCCGACGACGGGGGCTGACGGCACACGCGCGCCCGCGGCGGCAGACCCTCGCGGGCGCGTCAGCCCTTCTGACGCAGGTGGATCAGCCGTTTCGGACAGTCGCACCTTGCGACAAACCGCGGTACCGTGGGTGACGGGGTAAGCGGCGACCCGGCGGGCGATGAGCGAGGGGACCGTGATAAAGGCCCTACCGGGCCAACGACACATCATCGAGAGGCCGCGCCTGACGGACATCCTCGACGCGTCCAATGCGCGGATCGTCCTCCTGCTCGCCCCGGCCGGCTACGGCAAGACGACGCTGGCGCGGCAGTGGCTCGCCAAGGGCGAAAGGAAAGCCGCGTGGTACAGAGCCACGCCGGCGTCCGCGGATGTTGCTGCGTTGGCACTCGGCGTCGCGCGCGCAGCGTCGCAGATTGTTCCGGGCGCCGACCGCGCAGTCCATCAGCACCTTCGGACGTCGACACGACCCTGAAAGTGAGGCGGATGATCTTGCCCGCACCCTCGCGGACGCGATCACGCACTGGCACGAGACGGCCTGGCTCGTTATCGACGACTATCACTTCGTAAAGTCGGCTTCACATGCAGAGCGATTCATTGAAGCGATTGCCGAACTGACAGACATACAACTCTTGGTCGCCTCGCGACAACGTCCAGTCGTGGGCATCTGCACGCCGGCTCCTGTATGGCGAAATCATGCAGCTCGATCAGGCTGCACTTTCCTTTTCGCGTGGCGAAGGCGAAGCTGTGCTCGCGGATATCCCCAAACCTCACGCAGCAGAGGTCCTGAGTCGTTCCTCGCGGTTGGCCGGCTCTGATTCGTCTGGCAGCCTTGAACCGGAGTGCCTCCGCGCCCCTCGAGACGATGCCTCGCGCCCTCCACGCTTACTTTGCCGAGGAGCTGTTCCAAGCAGCGCCTTCAAACTTGCAGCAAGGGCTAAAGACAGCTCGCGGCCCTTCCGACCCTTACGCCACAGCTGCTCAGCGCCGTACTAGGCGATGCCACAGACGAACTTTGCGACGCCGCTGTGGAGCTGGGCTTTCTGTCTCTGGACGGAGAGGGCGCTGTCTATCTTCATCCACTCCTGCGCGACTTCTTCTTCGAGAAGTTCCGCGCAGAAGGGAGCGATGCCACGCCGCTCGTTCCGCTCGTATCACTAGTTCTCGAAGAGAGATTATGGGATGACGCCTTCTCAATAATCGTGCAATTTGGCCTAGATGATCTTCTACCGGAGCTGTTCTCGATGGCCCTCGATGACATGATCGACTCGAGTCGCTTATCCACACTATCGTCCTGGATAAAATATGCCGCCGAGAGGAACACGGATTTCCCGCTCCTCAACTTGGCTGAAGCTGAGGTCGCACGCCTGAGAGGGCAATTCGCACTCGGCGAAGCGAGGGCTGCGGAGGCCGGAAGAAGACTCCAACGGACGGATCCGAGCCTGGCTTCTCGCGCATACGCCACAGCTGCTGGATGCGCCTACCACGACATCAGACCGGAGCAAGCCGAATCATATTCTGAACGGGCGCACGAATTAGCGCGTACGGAGTCCGATCAACGCCGAGCGCTATGGGGCCGCTTCCTGGTCGCCGACACACTTTGAGTCATCGCGCCCTGCTCGATGGTTCGCGATGCTTGAGCAGTTGGACGATGGAACTAGCACCATGAGTCTGCGCCTGGCCACGGGGGACATGATCAAGGCATCACTTGAACCACGACCTCTTGCTCGCGTGGTAGACGATCAGGCGCGGCAGACACACTTACTCGCGCATGCCGATGATCCGCTGATCACGAGTAGCTTTCTCTATCGCCTCGGCTATACGAGTGTCCTGGCGGGCCGATATGCACAAGCGCTCGACGCGCTGAACCATGCAGCAGAGAATATCGGGAGAAGCGGCCTGCTGTTCGCAGCGCCACACATCATGAGTGCCAGGGCTGCTGCCTACATTGGGCTTAGACAATTCAAGAAGGCGAGTCTAGAGCTCCGGCAGCTCGAGGCGAGTGTCAGGGAGACGGGTCAACAGTTCGAGCTTGAGAATTCTCGCGCTGTCAGCGCGCGAATCACTATGGTGACACGACCGTCGTTGGATGCCGCCCTCGAGCTTCTTTCGACTCGGAGGCAGGTTCCTTCGCCGTTGGCGGGAGAGTTTATGGGGCTGCGCGCGCTCGCAACGGCGGCGTTTGGCGACCAATCCTCGGGAAGCTGAGTCGATAGCCGCAAAAGCCGCGTCAATTACGCAGGACGTTCAGGCGCACACTCTAGGCAAGCTAGCACTTGCAATATCGGCTCTGAGGGAGGACAGTCGGGACATAGACACCGAGGCTCGGATTCTGGATGCTTGGCAGATCATCAGCTCTTCGACAAAACTACGATAGTCTTGGTCTTGGCTTATCGGATCTATCCTCAGCTGCTCCATCGACTCTATTGGATCGATGATGCCGTGGCTCTTGAGCTAAAGAACGTCATCCAGGAATCTCGAGACTGGACTCTTGCCGCAGGTTTCGGGATAGCCGCTCCAGACAACAGGCATTCCGTGATCTCAATTCTCACTAAGCGTGAGATTGAGGTCTATGAGCTGCTATGCCAAGGACTGACCAATGAGGAGATCGCCTCTGTGCTCGTGATCAGCCTATCCACCGTCAAGGTTCACATTCGGCACATATTCGACAAGCTCGGAGTCCGCACCCGGACGCAGGCGGTGCTCTTAGCTCAAGAGGCGCTCTGAACTAGCTGACCAAAGCCGAGTGTCGGCGGATGGTCATCCGACCGCGCCACGAGTTTCCGCCCGAGTTCAGCAGTTGCTCCGTGGCGGCCAAGCCGATACTGCTCAGAAGCAGACGCGAGGACGGCTTCAAACGCTGCCACAACAGCCGTGTCAAACTGGCTTTCCACGGCTTGGGCTAGCCGAAGGCGGGCCACGCGGCTCGGCATGGCGTCACGATATGGGCGATCCGACGTCATTGCGTCGTAGGCGTCAGCGACGGCGATAATTCGGGAGAGAAGCGGAATGTCATCGCGCTGGAGTTGATCTGGGTAGCCGTGTCCGTCGACCCGCTCATGGTGGTGTCGAACGATCTTGGAAACATCAGCCCAAGTCGCCACGTTCAATAGGATGCGCTCTCCGATCACCGGATGAAGCTCCATCTGCTTCCGTTCTTCGAGGGTCAACGCGCCTGGCTTTTCGAGAAGACCGGCGGGTAGGCCAATCTTTCCAACGTCATGAACCAGTGCGGCGAGATGGACCAGTCGCTGATCAGCCTCGGGCAAATCAAGGCGCTTCGCGATATCGCAGTGAGTACACGGCCACCGCAGCTGAGTGCCCGGCCGTGTACCTATCACGGGCATCGAGAGTTGCAACTAGCGCTGTGGCGAACGACAAATTGGCATCCTCAAGTTGCTCATTCGCGTGGAACAGACCCTCAGCGAGTTCTCGCTGCTGTTGATACAGCCCGAACATCCGTTGTGCAGCAAGTGCCGGAACGAGGAACAGCGGTAGCGTCCACGGCGAGAGGTTGGCGTACGCGATCGCAAGAATCGCGACGATCGGCGTGTATAGGGGGATAGAAGCCAGCATGACTGTCGCAAGAGCCTTCAGAGGCTCGAGCGACTTCATGCCACGCACCCGCATCGTCACCCCGACGAAGACCACATCAAGGGGCTCCGCGACGAGCGCCGCCGCGATTGTTGACATCGCGATCGAAAAATAGGCCCCACTGGCGTAAGCCGCAGCGAAGTGAGCAGCAAGGCCCGCGCCGCCGGCCGTCAAAGCTCTAGTACACGAGTAGATGCCCCACTTCATGTAAGGCGAGCCCCGCTCGAGCGCTTCGCGCCGCCGAGCGCCAGTCAGAAATGGCGGAAAGTCGCCTGCCAGCGATGTGACAGCGACAAGCATGGCTGCCGCAGGCCCGAAGATCGCGGCGGCAAAGACGGTGGGAAGCAGAGAGATGGACGCTTCTGTGTACGTGCCTAGCCTGACCCGGCCGCGCTCTGCGATCGCCGCCGCAACCGCTAGCACCGCAATAGCCCAAGCTGTGCCGAACCCGAGAGGCAAGACGAACCAGTACATGAGAGCGGCCGCGCCGAGGAGGCTTGACTGGTAAACGGTCATCGCTCCCACCCGTGAAGACGGAAGCGACGCTGCGGCGTTCGGGTTAGCTGCTCAATAGTCGTCAAATGTCTTGCCTTCTCCCCCGAAAGGGGTATAACCTACTCTTGCCGTCAGTCCCTCATCAAGGAGCGACCCATGCGCAAGATCGCCCGTTTCGTCTCCCGCGGCCCGCTTGTGGGCGGCGGAATCGTCTGGTAGTTGAGCCCGCGTAGCTTCCGTTTTCCACACGTTTGTGGCCTCCCCCTTCTGAGGGATTTATCCACAGGCAGTGGAAAACGCGGAAGAGAGCATTCTGGCTAGGCACCCTGGGGTCGCAGGGGCCTAGCCAGACTGCGTTGAGGCACTTCTCCACACGGGATCGGGTTCTCTAGCCGATCAGGCCGCGGCGGAAGCCGATGCTGACCGCGTGGGCGCGGCTGCGGGCCTGCAGCTTCGCCAGCAAGTGACGGACGTGCGACTTGACGGTCTCCTCCGAGAGGAAGAGCCGCTGGCCGATCTCGCGGTTGACGAGGCCGTCGGAGATCAGCTGGAGCACCTCGATCTCGCGTGCCGTCGGCTCCTGCTCCAGCTCCTGGAGCGGAGCCGCGAACGGGATCACCTCGGCGCTGGCGCCGTTGCCTCCGCGCCGGGCCGCGACCGCCTCGAACCGGCGCGAGTGGTCCATATAACGGCTGAGGATCTCTTTGCGCTCTGCAGCGTCCACGCCCGAGGTATCGGCCTGGCGAGAAAGTGGCTTTAGCAGCGTCGAACCCCTTGAACGAGGGACTTGCACCCGGCCGGACGGCCGCAACCGGCTCGACGACCCTGTCGGCGCGCCCCTCGGGGTCGTGCCACCTGCGCCGGTCCGCGGCCGAGATCCGCGATCGAGGATCTCCGATCGGGAGCGGCCGACCTGCTCCGCCCGCTCGCCGGCGATCGTACGAGCCGCCCGGGCGATCACAGACGGACGAACCGCCGCCGAATCGCTCGCAGCTCCGGTGGCTCCGGCTCCGCGACGACGCCGAGTCCCTCCTCGCGGCCCGTCGCGTGCAGGATCCGGCCCTCCCCGAGCCAGAACGCGACGTGCGTGCACTCGCCCGCCTCGCCGTAGGTGACGAGGTCGCCGGGCCGCGCCTCCGCCTCCGCGACCTCGACCCCGGCCTGCTCCTGCTGGTCGGCGTCGCGCGGCACGAGCCGGCCGAGGGCGCGGTAGCTCATGTGCACGAGCCCCGAGCAGTCGATCCCGCGCGCGGTCATGCCGCCCCAGAGGTAGCGCGTCCCGAGGTAGGAGCGCGCCACCTCGACCGGATCGCCCGCGCGCGGCGGCGGCAGCTCACCCTCCCCCTCCGCGAGCGCCTCCTCGCGCAGCCAGCCCCGGTAGTCGTAGGCGGTGACGATGCGCGCCCAGCCGCCGCGCCGCTCCTCGACGCGCAGCGGCTCGTCCCGCAGCGCCTGCGTCACGAGCTCGGCGCCGTCGTCGGGCTCTGCCCGCACCGGCGCCACCTCCACTCCGCAGCGCATGCTCAGCCCGAGGCCTGGAGCTCCCGCGCGCGGCGCAACGCCTCCTCGTCGTAGAGGTGGCACTCGACCTGCGCCTCGCCGGACTCGAGCAGCCGCGGCACGAGCGGCTCGTGCCACTCGATCTCGACGTAGTCCGGGCCCGGCGTGATCCGGTGGACACCCTTCCAGAACGGCTCGTCGGGATCCTCCGCGCGCAACCCGTCGAGCAGCCGCATCAGCGCGCCGGCGTCGGCGCGCCGGCCGACCGGCACCCGCGCGCGCGTCGTCGGCTCGCGCAGCACGTCGAGGTCGCCGACGATCGCCCGCTCGGCCTCGTACTGCTCCTCGCCGAGGCGCGCCCAGCGCGACTCGAGCAGCTCGCGCAGGTCGCGCGACTCCCAGCCGCAGACCTGGAAGGCGCGCGGGCACCGAGGATGGAAGGAGCAGCCGAGCGGCGGCCGGGAGGCATCGGGCACCTCGCCGCGGGGCAGGTCGCGCGGCACGCTCCGTCGCGGGTCGGGCTCCGGGATCGCCCGCAGGAGCGCCTGGGTGTACGGGTGCTTCGGATCCTCGTAGATCGACTCCGAGGGCCCGATCTCGACGATCCGCCCCAGGTACATGATCGCGATCCGGTCGCAGAAGAACTTCGCCGTCGCCAGGTCGTGCGTGATGTAGAGGTAGGTGAGGTCGAAGTCCCGCTTCAGGGCCTGCATCAGCTCGAGGATCTTCGCCCGCACGCTCATGTCGAGCATCGAGACGGGCTCGTCCGCGACGAGCAGCACCGGGTTGAGGATGATCGCGCGCGCGATCACTGCCCGCTGCTTCTGGCCGCCGGAGAGGTCGGTCGGGTACTTCTCCATGAACTGCTCCGGCGGCGCCAGCCCGACGTGCTCGAGCGCGAGCGCGACCCGCTCGCGCAGCTCGGCGCGGTCGCTGACGAGCTTGTGGATCTGCAGCGGGTGGCCGACCGACTGCTCGATCGTCATCGCCGGGTTCAGCGAGGCGTGCGGGTCCTGGAAGACGAGCTGCATCCGGCGGCGGTGGGAGCGCAGCTCGCGCTCCTTCAGGCCCGTCAGCTCGTCGCCCTCGACCCGGATGGTGCCCTCCGTCGCCCGCACGAGCCCGAGCAGCGTCCGGCCGAGCGTCGTCTTGCCGCTGCCCGACTCGCCGACGAGGCCGAGCACCTCGCCGCGGCGGAGGTCGAACGAGACGTCGTCGACGGCCTTGACCCGGCCGGCCTCGCGGCCGAGCAGCCGGTCGGTGAACGAGCCGCGGATCGAGTAGTAGGTCTTCAGGTTGCGTACGGAGACGAGCGGCTCGGCGCCGCCTCCGCCGTCTCGTGCACGATCGCCTCAGGCCTCGTCTGCAACCGCGATCGCCTCCCGCTCCAGCTCGCCCGTGCCGCCTGCCGGGATCTGCTCCTCCGGCCCGTGCAGCCAGCATTGCACGCGCCGCCCGTCCTCCAGCCGCTGCTCGACCGGCAGCTTCGCCGGGCAGACCTGCATCGCCTCCGGGCAGCGCGGGTGGAAGCGGCAGCCCGACGGCGGGTCGATCAGGTTCGGCGGCGCGCCCGGGATCGAGTGCAGCGCCTTCGTGTCGAGCGAGATCGTCGAGCGCAGGAGCTCGCGCGTGTACGGGTGCGCCGGCTCGGCGAAGACGTCGCGGGCCGGGCCCTTCCTCGACGATCTTGCCCGCGTACATGACGGCGACCCGGTCGCAGGCCTCGGCGATGATCCCGAGGTTGTGCGTGATCAGGAGCAGCGCCGTCCCGAAGTTCGCCTTCAGGTCGGCGAGGATGCCGAGGATCTGCGCCTCGACGATCACGTCCAGCGCCGTCGTCGGCTCGTCGGCGATCAGCAGCTTCGGCCGCAGCACCAGCGCGAGCGCGATCATGATCCGCTGCCGCATGCCGCCGGAGAACTCGTGCGGGTACTGGCGGAAGCGGGTCGGCGGGATGCCCATCTTCCCGAGGGCATCGAGCGAGCGCCGGCGCACCTCGGCGTCCTTGATCCCGGGCTCGTGCCGCTTGACCGTCTCGGCGAAGTGGTCCTCGATCCGCAGCAGCGGGTTGAGTCGGGTCATCGGCTCCTGGAAGATCAGGCCGAGGTCGGGACCGCGCAGCCTGCGGAGCTCGCGCTGCGGCATCGTGATCAGGTTGCGGCCGCCGTAGACGACCTCGCCGTCGGCCGCGGCGCCCTCCGGCAGCAGGCCGAGGATGCCGCGCCCGAGCGTCGACTTGCCGCAGCCCGACTCGCCGACGAGGCCGAGCGTCTCGCCCTCGCGGATGTCGAGCGAGACGTGGTCGACCGCCCGCACCGGCCCGCGCGGGGTGCCGTAGTAGAGACGGAGGTCGCGCACGGAGACGACGGGCTCGGCGCTCAGCGCTCCTCCACCTCCGCCACCTGCGGCGAGAGGTCGACCTTGACGAGCCGCCGCTTGCGGAGCACCGGGTTGATCGTCTCGTTCAGGCCCTCGCCGAGCAGGGTCATCCCGGTCACGAGCAGCACGATCGCGAGGCCCGGGAAGAGGCCCGTCCACCAGATGTTCGAGGTCGCGTCCGAGAGCGCGCGCTGGATGTCGTAGCCCCACTCGGCGGCGTCCGTCGGCTGGATCCCGTAGCCGAGGAAGCCGAGCCCGGCGAGCGTCAGGATCGCGTCCGCCGCGTTCAGGGTCGCGATCACCGGCACGTTCTGGACGACGTTGAAGAAGACGTACCTGCGCATGATCGTGAACGGCCCCGCCCCGAGCGCGCGCGCCGCCTCGACGTACGTCTCCTCGCGCACGCTGATCACGTGGTTGCGGACGACGCGGAAGTACTGCGGGATGTAGACGACGGTGATCGCGATCGCGGCGCTGACGACGCCCGAGCCGACCGTGCTCGAGAGCAGGAAGGCGATCACGATCGCGAGCAGCAGGTACGGGAAGGCGAAGAGCGCGTCCATGACGAGGACGAGCACGCGGTCGAGCTTGCCGCCGAAGTAGCCGGAGACGAGCCCGAGCGAGACGCCGACCGAGAGCGCGAGCACGAGCGCGAGCGCGACCACCTTCAGCTCGGTCTGCGCGCCCCAGATCACGCGTGCGAGCACGTCGCTCGACTGCACGGTCGTCCCGAACGGGTGCGCGTGCGAGGGGTGCGCCAGCTTCGGGAAGCGCTCGCCGCCCGACTGGTACTGGTCGAAGGCGTACGGCGCGATCCAGGGCGCGAAGATCGCGAGGACGACGAAGAAGCCCGTGATCGCGGCGCCGGCGACGAGCATCACCCGCGCGAGGCCGCGCGTCTCCGAGATCGGCTCCCAGAGCCGCCGCAGCCCCGGCTTGACCCGCCCGATCCCGCCGCGCCGCGCGGTCGCGACCGCCATCAGTACCGGATCCTCGGGTCGATGAAGGCGTTGACGAAGTCGATCACGAGGCTGGCGACGACGACCACGAGCGCGAAGACGACGATGATCCCCTGCACCGCGGTGTAGTCGCGGTTCTGGAGGTAGTTGATCAGCTCGTGCCCGATCCCGGGCCAGTTGAAGGTCGTCTCGGTCAGGACGGCGCCCGAGAGGAGCAGCGCCATCTGCAGGCCGACGATCGTGACGACGGGGACGAGCGCGTTCCGGAAGGCGTGCCGGTAGACGACCGAGCGCTCGCCGATGCCGCGGGCGCGCGCCGCCTCGATGTAGTCGTCCTTCATCGTCCGGATCACGTTGACGCGGACGAGCCGGATGAAGATGCCGCCGATCACGAGCCCGAGCGTCGTCGCCGGCAGGATCAGGTGCTTGGCGATGTCCCAGAGCGCGCTCCAGTCGCGCGCCCAGATCGCGTCGACGAAGAGGATGTGCGTGTGCACGGGCAGGAAGGCCTGCGTGATCGGGCTCGCCTGGTCGGAGGTCGGCAGCCAGCCGAGCCAGGAGCCGAAGAGGAGCTGCGCGAGGAAGCCGAGGAAGAAGACCGGCATCGCGTAGATGACGATCCCGAACATGCGGCCGCCGACGTCGATCCAGGTGTCGCGGTAGCGGCCGGCGAGCAGCCCGACGACGACGCCGACGAGGATCGCGACGATCATCGCGGCGACGGTCAGCTCGAGGGTGGCGCCGCCGTTCTCGACGATGATGTCGCGCACCGGGCGGCGGTCGGTGATCGTCGTCCCGAAGTCGCCGCGGACGATGCCCCAGAGGTAGTCGCCGTACTGGACGTAGAGCGGCTTGTCGAAGCCGAGGCGCTTGGTGATGTCGTTGACGACCGCCGGCGGCACCTTGCCGCCGAGCGCCGCCGAGATCGGGTTCCCCGGCGCGACCCGCATCAGCAGGAAGACCATCGTCAGCAGGATCAGGACCATCGGCACGACGAGCGCGAGGCGCGTCAGCGCATAGGTCTTGAGCGAGGTTCCCGACGAGTTCATGCAGAGAGTGTGACGCCCGGGCGCGCGCCGCGGCGCGCGCCCGGGCGTCGGAGTGCAGTCGTTACTTCGAGATCAGCCAGAACCGCATGATGAAGCTCGGGTCCAGCGTCTTGTCGACGTTCTTCACGCCCGACTTCGAGACGGCGATCATCTTGCCCTGCCAGTAGGGGATGATCGGCACGTCGGTGGCCGCGATCACCTGGGCCTGCTTGACGAGCTTGAGCCGGGCGGTGCCGGTCTTGGCGCCCTGCTCCTTCTTGAGGACGTTGTCCATCCTCGTGCTCTTGTAGTTGTTCGACGTGAAGTTGCTGCTCGACTGGTAGAAGGGCAGCAGGTAGTTCTCGGCGTCCACGTAGTCGGGGAACCAGCCGAGCTGGAAGACCCCGTACTGCTTGCCGAGCGCGTCCGAGTACTGGGCCCACTCGGCCGACTTGAGGGTGACCTTGAAGAGGCCGCCCTTCTCGAGCCCGCGCTTGATCTCCGCGAACTCGTCGGCCGACGAGTCACCGTAGTGGCTCGGCGTGTACCACAGCTCGAGGTCGACCGGCGTCGAGACGCCGCTCTTCTGCAGCGCCGCGCGCGCCTTGGCGACGTTCGGCGAGGCGCCGAAGTACGTCTTGAAGGCGTCGACGTGCCCGGGCAGGCCCGCCGGCACCATCGAGTACAGCGGCTGCACGAGCCCGTTGTAGACGCGCGAGGCGATCGCGCCGCGCGGGAACAGGTAGGCGATCGCCCGGCGGACGTTGACGTCGTCGGTCGGCGCCCGGTCGGTGTTCAGGACGAGGTAGCGGATCGCGGAGCCGTTCCCCTTGTGGACGACGATCCCCTTCTGCTTCCCGAGCGAGCTGAGCTCGGTCGGCGTGAAGTCGCGGAACGCCATGTCGATGTCGCCCTTCTGGAGCGCGAGCTTCATCGTCGACGACTTCGAGTAGTAGCGGATGATGACGCCGTCGTTGGCGGGCTTCGGGCCCCAGTAGCTCGAGTTGACCTTCAGCACCGCCTGCTGGCCGGGCGTGTAGGTCTCGAGCGTGTACGGGCCGGTGCCGACCTGCTTCGAGCTGTTCGGCAGGATCTTGTTCGCCGGGTAGACGCTCTTCGGCACGATCTGCGCGGCGCCCGTGGTCAGGATCAGCGGCCACGTCGACTGCGGCACCTTCAGGTTGAACGTGACGCCGTAGCGGCCGTTCGTCTGCACGTTCTTCATGTTCGAGAGGAGCGTGTAGATGCCCGACGGGTCCTTGATCTTGACGACGCGGTCGAACGAGTACTTGACGTCGGCCGAGGTCATCTCCTCGCCGTTGTGGAACTTGACGTTCCGGCGCAGCGTGCAGCTGTAGACCTTCAGGGTCGAGCCCTTGAAGCTGCACTTCGTCGCCAGCACCGGCTGTGGGCCGGACTTGCCGGGCTGGTACTCGAGCAGGTGCTGGAAGATCTGGTAGTCCAGCGTCCCCGAGCCGAAGTCGTAGTTGCCGGCCGGGTCGACGTTGGTGACGGAGTCGGTCGTGCCGTCGACGATGATGCCGCCGGCCTTCCCGGATGCGAGCGCCGTCGCGGCCACGGCCGCCACGGCGATCACGGCGACGCCGGAGACTCCCGACGCCAGCCACTTGAACCTTCTCGTGCTCATGGAACCCCCTGCGATCGATGAAGAGCCCGAATGATCGGCAACCGCGCGATCTCCGGCCCACGTACGAAACCGGATCGTGGGGCGGGCGGTCAAGTGGCTACCGGTGGAGAGATAGGACGCGAATCCGGGAAAAACGTTTGCAAAACGTGTGAGGCCGGGATCGCCCCGGCCCCACGGCAGACTCGAGCTCGGGCGGTCTACGCCGCCAGGCCGGCGAGCTCGCGGAGCGCGGCCAGCCGGGCGAGGGCCTGGCCCTCGAGCTGGCGGACGCGCTCGCGGGTCAGGTCGAGCTCGTGGCCGATCGCCTCGAGCGTCCACGGCTCGCCCTCGAAGCCGAAGCGCAGCTCGAGGATCCGCCGCTCCCGCTCCGGCAGCGCGTCGAGCGCGCGGCGCACGCTCTGGCGGCGCAGCGACTCCTCCGCCTCGTCGAACGGGTCCGCAGCCTCGCGGTCGGCGAACAGGTCGCCGAGCTCGCCCTCGTCGTCGGCGCCCACGGTCTGGTTCAGCGAGACGGACGCCTGCGCGGCGCCGAGCGCCTCGTCGACGTGCTGCAGCGGCAGCCCCGTCGCCTCGGCCAGCTCCTGCTTGGTCGCCTCGCGGCCCAGCTCGACCTCGAGCCGCCGCGCCGCCCGGCCCAGCTTCTGCTGGCGCTCGACGACGTGCACCGGCACGCGGATCGTCCGCGCGTGGTTCGCGACGGCGCGCTGCACCGACTGGCGGATCCACCAGGTCGCATAGGTCGAGAACTTGTAGCCGCGCCGCCAGTCGAACTTCTCGACCGCGCGGTTGAGGCCGAGCGTGCCCTCCTGGATCAGGTCGAGGAAGGGAACGCCGAGCCCGCGATAGCCCTTCGCGATCGAGACGACCAGGCGCAGGTTCGACTCGATCATCCGCCGCTTCGCGGTCCCGTCGCCGCGCTCGATCGCCTTCGCCAGCATCACCTCCTCCGAGGCGGTCAGCAGCTTGTGCCGGCCGACGTCCGCGAGGAAGAGCTGCAGGCTGTCGCCCGCGCCCGACGCGGCCTCGGCGGCGGCGACCGCGGCGGCCTCGGCCTCGGCGATCGCAGCCTCGTCGTCGGCGGCGGCCTGCGCGGCCGCGGCGGACTGGTCGCCGACCTCGAGCCCGATCCGCTCCAGCTCGCGCCGCAGCTCCTCGACGTCGAGGGCGGACAGCTCGTGCTCGAGCGCGAACGCCTCGAGCTGCGCCGCCTGGATGAAGCCGCGCTCCTCCGCGCCTTCGAGCAGGGAGCGCGCCCCTTCGGTCTCCAGCAGTTCGGTCATCTGGTTCTGCGTCAAAAGACTCTGGTCTCCCTTTCTGGTTCGTCCGCTCCCGAATCTCTCAAACCTTCGCACTCTAGGGGTCCGGTCCTGCCTCTGCCAGGGGGAACCCCTTCCCCGTTCCGAGGGATCTGCGCGTTCGAACGTGGTCCGGTCGCAGGCTATTCCGCCGCCGCGGCCTCTCTGGTTGGTCGTGCGCGCGCTGCGCGCGCCGCGGCTCCCGGAGGGGGTCGAACGTTCGCGTCCTCGACGATCTTAAACGCTCGACCGGCGGAAAGGTTGGCGAGACGTCGCGACGCGCTCAGGAGGCGCGGCGGCGGCGCTTCGGAGCAGGCCCGCGGGAGCGCCGGTCGGCCAGGAGCTCCGAGGCCCGCTCGAGCGTCAGCGTCTCGACGTCGTCGCCCTTGCGCAGGCTCGCGTTCGTCTCGCCGTCGGTCACGTAGGGCCCGAACCGGCCGGCCTTGGCGACGACGGGCTTGCCCGAGATCGGATCGTCGCCGAGCTCGCGCAGCGGCTCCGCCGCGGCACGGCGGCCGCGCTGCTTCGGCTGGGCGAGGAGCGCGAGCGCCTCCTCCGGGGTGATCGTGAAGACGTGCTCGTCGGTCTCGAGCGAGCGCGTCTCCTTGCCCTTCGAGATGTAGGGGCCGTAGCGGCCGATCTGCGCGGTGATCTCCTCGCCGTCCTCGCCGGCGCCGACGACCCGCGGCAGCGAGAGCAGGCGCAGAGCCTCCTCGAGCGTCGGCGTCCGCGACTGCAGGGAGGACGGCAGCGAGGCCGTGCGCGGCTTGGCGCCGTCGGAGCCCTCCGGCAGCACCTCCGAGACGTACGGCCCGTAGCGGCCCGCGCGGACGACGATCTCGTGCCCGCTCTCGGGATCGTCGGCCGACCGAGGTGTCCGACGAGCCCGCGGCGAGCAGCTCCTCGGCCCGCTCCGCCGTCAGCTCGTCGGGCGCGAGGTCGGGCGGCACGGAGGCACGGTCCTCCCCGCGCTCGAGGTAGGGACCGTAGCGGCCGACGCGCAGCACGATGCCGTCGGCGCCCGGGACCGGGATCGAGTTGACCGAGCGCGCGTCGATCTCGCCGAGCTGCGAGACGAGGTCCTTGAGACCGCGGTCGCCGTTCCCGAAGTAGAAGCGGCGCAGCCAGTCGACGCGGCGCTCCTCGCCGGCGGCGATCCGGTCGAGGTCGTCCTCGAGCCGGGCGGTGAACTCGTAGTCGATCAGCTGCCCGAAGTGCTGCTCGAGCAACTGCACGACCGAGAAGGCGACGAAGGACGGCACGAGCGCCGAGCCCTTCTTGCTCACGTAGCCGCGGTCGAGGATCGTGCCGATGATCGACGCGTAGGTCGACGGGCGGCCGATCCCGAGCTCCTCGAGCGTCCGCACGAGCGTCGCCTCGGTGAAGCGCGGCGGCGGGGTCGTCGCATGGCCCTGCGCCTCGAGCGCGGTCGCCTCGAGCTCCTGGCCCTCGGCGAGCGGCGGCAGCATCCTCTCGTCGTCGTCGGCGGCCGTGTCGTCGTCGCGGCCCTCCTGGTAGGCGGCGAGGAAGCCCCGGAAGGTGATCACGGTGCCGGCGGTCGCGAACTCGGCGTCCGTGCCGGACGACGACTGCGCCCCGAGCCGCACCGAGACCGTCTCGCCGCGCGCGTCCTGCATCTGCGAGGCGATCGTCCGGCGCCAGATCAGGTCGTAGAGCGCGCGCTCGTCGGCGTTCAGCTCGCGCGCGAGCTGCTCGGGCGTCCGGAAGCTGTCGCCCGCGGGGCGGATCGCCTCGTGCGCCTCCTGGGCGTTCCGCACCTTGCGGTCGTAGCGGCGCGGCGCGTCGGCGACGTGGTCGGCGCCGTAGAGGTCGGCGGCCTGGGCCCGCGCGGCGGTCAGCGCCTGCTCGGACAGCGTCGTCGAGTCGGTGCGCATGTAGGTGATGTAGCCGCCCTCGTAGAGCCGCTGGGCGACGCGCATCGTCACCTGCGCCGAGAAGCGGAGCTTGCGGCTCGCCTCCTGCTGCAGGGTCGAGGTCATGAACGGCGGCGCCGGCCGGCGGCGGTACGGCTTCCGCTCGACCGAGCGGACGGCGAAGGCGACGCCGCCGAGCTCGGCGACGAGCCGCTCGGCCGCGTCCTGCTCGAGCGCGACCGCCTCGGCGCCCTGCTTCGGCTGCCCGTCCGGGCCGAAGTCGCGGCCGGTGGCGACGCGCTGCCCGTCGACCGCGACGAGGCGCGCCGAGAACGCGCCCGGCGCGAACGTGCCCTCGACGTCCCAGTAGGAGGCGGCGACGAACGCCATCCGCTCGCGCTCGCGCTGGACGACGAGCCGCGTCGCGACCGACTGCACGCGCCCCGCCGAGAGCCCCTGCATCACCTTCTTCCAGAGGACGGGCGAGACCTCGTAGCCGTAGAGCCGGTCGAGGATCCGCCGGGTCTCCTGCGCGTCGACGAGGCAGCCGTCGATCTCGCGCGTCTGCTCGAGCGCGCGCAGGATCGCGTCCTCGGTGATCTCGTGGAAGACCATCCGCCGGACCGGCACCTTCGGCTTCAGGACCTCGGCCAGGTGCCAGGCGATCGCCTCGCCCTCGCGGTCCTCGTCGGTCGCGAGCAGGACCTCGTCCACGTTCTTGAGCTGCTTCTTCAGCTCCGAGACGACCTTCTTCTTCTTCGACTCGACGACGTAGAGCGGCTCGAACTCGTGCTCGGTGTCGACGCCGAGGCGCGCCCAGGGCTGCTTCTTCATGCTCTCGGGGATCTCGGCGGCGCTGACGGGCAGGTCGCGGACGTGGCCGACGCTCGACTCGACCACGAAGCCGGGGCCGAGGAAGCGGGCGATCGTCCGCGCCTTGGCGGGCGACTCGACGATCACGAGGCGGCGCTTGTCTGTGGGGTTCGTCACGACGCGTCAGGGTAGCTGCGGGGGTCTCGGCCGAGCAGCCGCGCTCTACAGCGAAGCATGTATGTCGGATACTGCTGGCGGATGGTCCCGAAACCCAGCCCCTTCTACTACCTGATCGGCGGCGTGTCGCTGCCGTTCCTCTACGGCCTCTACCGGCTGCAGGCGCGCGGACGCGAGCACCTGCCCGCCGAGGGCGGCTACGTGCTGGCCGCGAACCACATCTCGAACTTCGACCCCTGGCCGCTCGGCGTGCCGCTCTGGCCGCGGCGCTTCCTGCGCTTCATGGCCAAGTCGGAGCTCTACTGGTGGCCGCTCACGCATGTTCTTGAACGGCGGCGGCGCCTTCCCGGTGCGGCGCGGGCAGCGCGACGAGGAGGCGATCGAGACCGCGGTCGACCTCGCGCGCGACGGGCACGTCGTCGCGATGTTCCCGGAAGGGACGCGGCAGCGGAAGGGGCTCCGGAAGCGCTTCGAGGCGCGGCCGCGCACCGGCGCCGCCCGGATCGCGATCGACGCGGGGGTGCCGCTCGTGCCGGCGGCGATCAAGGGCACCGACCGGCTCGCGCGATTCGGGCAGCTGAAGGTCGCCTACGGCGAGCCGCTGCCGCCCGAGGGGACGCCGCACGAGCTGACCGAGCGGCTGATGGCGGAGATCGAGCGGCTCTACGCGAGCTTGTGACACATCGTCACGTCGGAGCCTTCGGCGTGACGCGGCCGCTGCTCGCGATCGACGGCGACTCGCTCGCCCACCGCGCCTACCACGCGCTGCCGAAGTCGATCCGGCTGAACGCGGTCGTCGGCTTCTCGAACTTCGTGCTGCGGCTCTGGGAGGACGAGCGGCCGCGGTCGATCGTCGTCGGCTGGGACACGCTCGGCGAGCCGACCTACCGGCACGAGGCGCTGCCCGCGTACCAGTCGGGGCGCGAGTTCGACGACTCGATCGTCGAGCAGCTCGAGCTGCTGCCGCGGCTCGTCGAGGCGATGGGGTTCGCGGCCGCGAAGGCGGCGGGCTACGAGGCGGACGACTTCCTCGCCGCGACGGCGACGCACGCGACCGGGCCGGTCGTCGTCGTCACCTCGGACCGCGACGCCTTCCAGCTCGTCTCCGAGCGCGTGACCGTCCTGCAGCCGGTGCGCGGGGTCTCCGAGCTGGCGCGGATCGGGCCGGCCGAGGTGCGCGAGCGCTACGACTGCGAGCCGGAGCAGGTGCCCGACCTGATCGCGCTCCGCGGCGACCCGTCCGACAGGATCCCGGGCGCCAAGGGCGTCGGCCCGAAGACGGCCGCGGGCGTGCTGCGGCAGTACGGCTCGCTCGAGGCGGCGCTCGAGGCCGGGCGCTTCGCGGCCGAGGCCGAGCGGCTGCGGCTCTACAAGCGGATCGCGACCATGGACGCGTCGGCGCCGCTGCCCGACCTCGGCGACCGCGAGCCGACCTGGTCGCGGGCGGCGGAGCTCGCGGACGAGTGGGGGCTCGGCCGGCTGGCCGGGCGGCTTCGAGGCGCTCGCGTCCTAGAATCGTCCCGTGGACGAGTGGCTGAGGGAAGCCGCCGAGGCGGCCGGGGGCGGCGTCGAGCTCTCCGCCGAGGAGGAGCGGCAGCTGCTCGAGCTGGCGAAGGTGGCGGCCCACACGAGCGGCGCGCGGACGAACGCGCCCCTGCTCTGCTACCTCGTCGGGCGGCTCCAGGGCGACCGGCCGCTCGCCGAGGTCGTCGAGGACGTCCTGCGATCGACGTCGTAAGCGATCCCTCCCTGGGCTGGCTGCACCCGACCGGGGCCCATCCCGAGTGCGGGGAGCGGCTCGAGGTGCTGCTCTCGCGCTTTCCCGTCGACGCCGCGGCCCGAGCCCGCGACGCGCGAGGACGTCGAGCGCTGCCACGACTCCCGCTACGTCAGCCAGGTGCAGGACACGCACAAGACCCGCTGGCTCGACGGCGACACGCTCTGCACGGAGACCTCCTACGACGCGGCGCTGCTCGCCGCGGGCGGCGCGATCGAGGCCGCCCGGCGCGGCGGCTTCGCGCTGGTGCGCCCGCCCGGGCACCACGCGCTCCCGGGCCGCGCGATGGGGTTCTGCCTCTTCGACAACGTCGCGATCGCGGCCCGGCACGCGCGCGCAGAGCAGGGAGTCGACCGCGTCGCGATCGTCGACTGGGACGTCCACCACGGCAACGGCACCGAGGAGATCTTCTCGGGCGACGACTCCGTGCTCTTCGTCTCGCTGCACCAGTGGCCGTTCTATCCGGGCTCGGGCGGGCCCGACGAGCAGGCGGAGACGACGCTGAACGTGCCGCTCGCGGCCGGCTGCGGCGACCGCGAGTACCTCGCGGCCTTCGCCGAGACCGTGGCCCCGCGGGTCGAGCGCTTCGAGCCCGACCTCGTGCTCGTCTCGGCCGGCTTCGACGCGCATGCCGACGACCCGCTCGCGTCGATGCGGGTCACCCGCGACGGCTTCCGCGAGCTCGCCCGGCGCTCCGCCGCGCTCGGCCCCCGCGTCGCCGCCGTGCTCGAGGGCGGCTACAACCTGGCGACGCTGCCGTCGCTCGTCGAGGCCGCGCTCGAGGGGTTCGAGGCCGGCTAGAGAACCGGCACGGCCGGCTTGCGCCGGCCGTGCAGGGAAGGATTCGGTTTTCGCCACCAGCCCCAGCTGTGCCGCAGCGGGGAAGTCCGCTTGGACTATCGTCTCCGCCCTCGGCCGGCTCATCACCCGCGCTCGGTGAATCGACTCACCCACCGTGGGGGAGAACGGCCGTTCGTCACTCGTCCGGGTCGAACCGCCACTGGTCGACGTCGGAGACGGGCTCGTAGCCGACCTGCCGGTAGATCGAGTTCGAGGTCGGGTTGGCGAGGTCGGTGTAGAGGAAGCAGAAGCGGCGCCCGCGGTCGAGCAGCTTCTGCGTCACGCCCGCGGTCAGGGCGGAGGCGTAGCCGCGGCGGCGGTGCTCGGGCGGCGTGTAGACCGGCCCGATGCGGATGCCGTTCGCCGTCGGGGCGCCGTAGCCGGCGAGCGAGACGACGCGGCCGCCGTCCTCCCAGAGCTCGAAGCCGCCGCCGGCGTCGGCGAGGCGGCGCTCGACCAGCTCGCGGGAGTCGTTCTCGAACGGGTTGCCGGGCATCGCCTCGTCGAGGAAGGCCCCGTGCATGGCGACGACGAGGTCGGCGTCTCCGTCCGCGTAGGCGCGCATCCGGCCGGGGACGTCCCGGGGTGGCGACCGTCCGCTGGGCGCGGTAGATCCGCTGCTCGAGCGCGACCCGCGCGGTGCCGCCCCAGAGCCGCGCGAACGCGGCGGCCGCGGCCTTCGGCCCGCCGACCCCCGGCAGCGCGGCGAAGGCGTCCCGCACGTCCTCGACCAGGGGCCGCAGCGCGGCGAGGTCGTCCAGCTCGGAGAGGATCAACGGGTACGGCGGCGTCCGCAGCGACGCGCCGACGACGCGGCCGCCGTCCTCGAGCACGGCGAAGTACGGGTCGTCGGCGCCGTAGAGGTTCGGCTCGCCGCGCAGGCGCTCCGCGAGCCCGAGCAGCAGGTTGTGCTCCGCCTCCCGCTCGAGCAGGAACGCCGCCCGCGCGCTCCAGGAACGCCGCCGCATCGGGCACCCGCACCGCCTCCATCGGCGGATTCTCGCCTACGCGGCGCGCGCGGCGTGCAGCGCCTCGACGGCCTCGCGCCGCGAGGAGACGCCGAGCTTCGCGAGCAGGCCCTTCACGTGTGAGCGGACCGTGTGCTCGGAGATGAAGAGGCGGGTCGCGATCTCGTCGGTGCCGAGGTGCTGCTCGAGCAGCAGCAGGACCTCGAGCTCGCGCGCGGTCAGCCGCTCGGCGATCCCGTCGGGCACGCCGTGCTCGGTCGCCTCGCCCTCGCGCACCTGGTCGAGCAGCCGCCGCGCGACCGCGCCGGAGAGCGCCGCCTCGCCGCGGGCGACGCCGCGGAGGAAGGAGACGATCCGCTCGGGCGGCTCGCTCTTCAGCAGGTAGCCGGCCGCGCCGCTCCGGATCGCGCCGAGCAGGTTGCCCTCGCTCTCGGAGGCGGTCAGCACGACGACCTCGCAGGCCGGCGCCGCCTCGCGGATCAGCGGCAGCGCCTGCAGGCCGTCGAGCTCGGGCATGGTCAGGTCGAGCAGGACGAGATCCGGCTGGAGCTCGCGTGCGCGCGTCGACCGCCTGGCGCCCGTCCTCTGCCTCCCCGACCACGTCGAAGCCGTTGCCGCCGAGCAGCGCGGACAGCGCCCCGCGGGTCAGCGGGTGGTCGTCGACGATCACGATGCGCGCGCTCATGGTTCCGCTTATCGGTTCGCGCGGCGGTGCCGATTAGGGGAACGTGCACGACGCCGACGACACGTACGACGCCTGGCTCTGGGGCGAGGTGCTGCTGATCGGCCTGCTCGGGGCCGCGCTGGCGCTCTTCCTCTCCTACCCCGATCTGCGCATGACCTACTACCTGCCGGAGCTCCGGACGGTGCTCGACACGGTCATGGTGCTCGCGGGCGGACTCGTCGCGATCCTCGCCGGCGCCCGCTTCTCGGTCGAGGGGCGGCGGCTCGACCTGCTGCTCGCGGCCGGCTTCTTCGCCGGGGCGGTCTCGCTGTTTCTGTTCGGGATCGCCCCCGTGCTCGGCGGCGGCTCGCTGCACCCGGTCGAGGCGTGGAGCGCCCACGGCGGGCGGCTGCTCTCGTGGACGCTGATCGCGATGGCGCCCGCGCCGTTCATGCGCGGCCGCGTCAAGCTGCGGCAGCGGACGCTCGGCAACGCGCTCGTGCTCGCGCTGATCGGGCTCGCGCCTGATCTGGATGCTGGCCCAGACGATCTCCGGCGGCCTGCCCGACCTGACTCCGCTGGACGAGCAGCAGCCGGCGCTCCTGATCGGCCTCCTGGCCGCGAACGTGCTCCTGAACCTGCTCGCGGTGATCGGCTTCGGCGTCCGCTTCCGCGACTTCGGCGAGGACCTCGACCGCTGGCTCGCGCTCGGCGCGACGCTGATGCTCTTCGCCTCGCTCCACTCGATGTTCACGCCGCTCCTCTCGAGCCAGTGGGTCTCGCAGGGCGACTTCCTGCGCATGCTCGGGTTCGCGGTGCTGCTCGTCGGCGTCTGGCGCGCGATCCGCTTCTCCGAGTTCGGCCGCGCCGTCGCCGAGGAGCGGGCGCGCGTCGCGCGGGAGATCCACGACGGGCTCGCCCAGTACCTCTTCGCGGTCTCGACGCACGCCTCGATGCTCGAGGCGGGGGCCGACCCGGCCGAGGCGCTGCCGCGGCTGAAGGAGGCGGCGGCCGCCGCCCAGCAGGAGGCGAAGTTCGCGGTGCTGGCGCTCTCGTCCGCCTCCGGCAACGCGCCCTTCGACGCCGCGCTGCGGCGCTACGTCGAGTTCCTGACCGCCGACGGGGCGCTCGAGGTCGACCTCGAGATCGACAAGACGACGCGCCTCGGCCCCGACGAGCAGATCGAGCTGTTCCGGATCGTCCAGGAGGGCCTCGCGAACGCGCGCAAGCACGCGGGCGCGCGGCGGGTGGTCGTCACGATCGGCCAGCAGCTCGGCGAGCGCTACGTGACGATCCGCGACGACGGCGTCGGCTTCGACGGCGAGGCGAAGGGCGCGGGCCAGGGAATGAAGAACATGCGGGAGCGGGCCGCCTCGATCGGCGGGCAGTTCTCGATCCGCTCGGTGCCCGGCCGCGGCACCGACCTGCAGGTCGTCCTGCGGGGCTAGGGACCGTCCAACGCGCCTCGAGCCTCAGGGCCGCAGGTTGCCCTGGAGCGCGGCCGCGTAGCGCTCGGCCGAGCGGCGGACGGCCCCTTTCGCGTCCTCGCGCACGACCCGCCCCCACCAGGCGCCGACGATCGTGTCGAACGCCCACGGCTCGAGCTTCCCCGCGATCTCGAGCACGGTCTCGGCCGGCAGCGGGATCAGGTTCGGGTAGCTGTACATGAAGCTGACGTAGGCGCGGTCGGGGACGACCATGACGATGTCGCCGCTGAGGAGCAGCCGCGGCCCGGCCCAGTGCAGCACCTGCCCGCCGGCGAAATGGCCGCCGAGCCGCAGCAGCGTCAGGCCGGGCTTCAGCTCGAGCTGCTCGCCCTGCCAGAACTCGATCGCCGGGTCGGGCCGCATCACCCACTCGCGGTCGTCGGCGTGGACGTAGACGGGGCAGTCGAAGGCGTGCGCCCACTCCACCATCGTCGAGTAGTAGTGGCAGTGGCTGATCGCGATCGCGTCGAGGCTGCCGACGCGCTCGACGATCTCCTCGGTCAGGAGCGCCTGGCAGTCCCAGAGGACGCCGTCGGCGACGAGCGCGCGCTGGCCGATCGCGAAATCGGGCTCGCAGCCGATCCCGAGCAGGCCCGGCAGCTCCTCGCGGAGCACGGGCACATGCGCCCTCGCGCAGCTCCTCGAGCGTCGTCCAGCGCTGGCCGCTCTCGGGGACGTACTGGCGCTCGTCCTCGCAGATCGGGCAGGCGGGCGGCGGCGTGTCGCTCTCGGGGAACTGCGTCGAGCAGGTGGCGCAGAGGTAGCACGGCACCGGGACAGCCTTGCAGCCCGCGCGGGTCTTCGTCGCCGGGACGAGGCGTTCGCCGCCGACGCCCGTCGCTACTCGCCGCCGGGCCGGTGGATCGCGAGCCGCGTCGGGTGCGCTCCCTCGACCTCCTCCACCTCGAGCTCGACGTCGTCGACGCGCAGTCGCTCGCCGACCTCCGGGACGCGCCCGAGGCGCTCGACGACGAAGCCGCCGACGGTCGCCTGCTGGTGCCCGTCGAGCTCGAGCCCGAGCTCGGCGGCGACGAGGCGCAGCTGGGCGGAGCCCTCCACGCGCAGCGCCCCCTCCTCGCGGCGCAGCAGCGGCTCGTCCGGGTCGTACTCGTCGCGGATGTCGCCGACGATCTGCTCGAGCACGTCCTCCAGCGTGATCAGGCCGACGACGGTGCCGAACTCGTCCTCGACGATCGCGAGCTGCCGCTGCTCGGCGCGCAGCCGTTCGAGCAGGTCGTCGAGCAGCTCCGCCTCCGAGGTGCGCAGCACCGGCCGGCGCCAGGTCGCCGAGCGGCGTCTGCGGGGTCGGCGGCGAGCGCGGGCACGAGATCGCGCAGGTCGAGCACGCCGGCGACCGCGTCGAGGCCGGCGCTCGGGCTCGCAGAGCGGGTAGCGCGTGTGCCGCGAGCCGGCGACGCCCTCCCCCGCCTCGGCGGCGGTCTGCGCGGTCTCGAGGTAGTGGATCTCGCCGCGCGGCACCATCGCCTCGCGCACGCGCCGGTCGCCGAAGCTGAAGACGCCGGCGGCGAACTCGTGCTCCTCGGGCTCGAGCACGCCCTGCTCGCGGCTCTGGCCGATCAGGCGCAGCAGCTCGGCCTCGGAGTGCGGCGCCGCCTGCGCCTCGCTGGCGGGCGGGATCCCGAACGGCTTCAGGACGAGGTTGCCGAGCCAGTTGAGCCCGTCGACGACGGGCTTCGTCGCCAGGTAGAAGATCCGCATCGGCGGCAGGAGCAGCAGCCCGACGCGGCGGGTGCGCGCGATCGCGAGGCTCTTCGGGGCGAGCTCGCCGAGGACGACGTGGAAGACCGAGACGAGCCCGTACGCGAGCAGGAAGGCGACGGTCGCGGCTCCGATCCCGAGCCACGAACCGCCCGGCACCACCCGCTCGAAGAGGTCCTTCAGCACCGGCTCGGCGGTGATCCCGAGCCCGATCGAGCAGACCGTGATCCCGAGCTGGCACGCGGAGAGGTAGTTGTCGATGTGGTCGACGGCGTGCCCGAGCGAGCGCGCGCCCGAGACCTCTTCCTCGACCAGCTCGGCGACCATGCTCGGGCGGGCCCGCGTGACCGCGAACTCGACCGCGACGAAGAAGAAGTTGCCCGCGAGCAGCCCGGCGGCCGCGGCGATCTGCAGCACGCTCATGGCCCCGGCCTACCCCGGTGCCGCCGTTTGAGTCGCGCCGGCGGCCGCGGCCGGGCCGGTCAGCGAGCGAAGCCGGCCCGGAGCGGGTGGACGCGGACGGCACCGTCGCCGAGCAGGCGCGCCTTGCGGTTCAGACGCTCGACGACCCGGTCGCTCACCTCTCCGTAGACGTCGATCCGCGCCAGGTCGAGCAGGTCGGCGAAGCGGGCGAACTCGTCGGCGCCGCGGTCGAGGTGGAACTCGAGCGACTCCGAGTCCGGATGGACGGAGACGACGGACATCGTCGTGCCTGCGTCGTCGAGGTGGATGCCGTAGGACGCGACGAGCGGCATGTTCTCCTCGACGAAGCGCGTCAGCCTCGGCAGCGCCGCCCGCAGCTCGTCCAGCTTCCCCGGGCGGACCGCGGACACGTCGACGTAGACGACCTGGTGCATGGTGCCTCCTCGTTTCTCGTTCGCTCGTCGTCTCGCCTTTCAGGACGCGAGCGCACCGAAACGTGCGGCGGGCTAGCGCTAGTCTCCCCGCTCGCGGACCGCGGCGGCCACGTCGGTGCGGCGCAGGGCGCGGAGGCCGGGGAGCTCGGAGGCGAGCGCGACGGCGAGCAGTGCCGCGGCGGCGAGCAGCGGCGTCCGCGGCTTCAACGCCAGGTCGAAGCGGAAGAGGTCGCTCGAGTAGGAGGCCATGAACCAGCGCGCGACGAGGACGGCGACGGGCAGGCCGACGGCGATCCCGAGCAGCGTCAGCAGCAGGTTCTCGGTGCGGAGCAGGCGCGCGAGCTTGCGGTAGTCGACGCCGGAGGCCTCGAGCGTCGTCACCTCGACCGCGCGCTCGGCGAGGTTGGCCGAGGTGGTCACGAACATGATCGTGAACGCGAGCGCGGCGGCGAAGACGAGCATGACGCCGACGAACGCGTAGAAGAGACCGAGGTAGGTGCGGAAGACCGCCTCGAGCGCGTTCGTGTCGGTGACCGAGGCCACCTCGTCGAGGGCGGCGAGCCGGTGCAGGACCGCGTCGCGGTCGGCCCCGGACCTGAACCGGACGAGCAGCTCGTTCGGCTGCGCCGCGGCGGGAGCGAGCCGTTCGAGCAGCGGCAGGCCGACGTAGGCGTAGGTGCCGAGCGGCTCGTCGACGAAGCCGGCGACGGGGGCGCGGAAGGAGCCGCCGCCGGCGAGCCGCACCTGCACCTCGTCCCCCCGCCGGACGCCGAGGACGCCGCGCAGGGCGCTGCCGACGACGAGCCCGTGCTCGAGCAGCTCCGGGTCCGGGAAGCCGTGCATCGTCGTCGCCGGCGGCAGCGCCAGGAGCGAGGTGCCGTAGCTGCGCCCGTCGCTCGAGACCGCCGCCGGCGCGCGGGCGGCGATCTCGGCCGCGGCGACGCCGGCGACGCCCTCCACTGCTGCGACCCCGGCCTCGTCGACCGGTCGCACGAGCGTCACGGTCGCGTCCTGGCGGTCGACGCGGTCGAACTGCCGCGCGAGCAGCACCTCGGTCGTGTCGAGCATGCCCCAGCCGACGAGGACCAGGATCGCGGCGAGCACGACCGCGAGCACGGTCGAGGCGCTGCGGCGGCGGTTGCGGCCGAGGCTGCGGAGGACGTGGCGGTAGCGGACGGGCAGACGGCCGAGCGGCGGCACGAGCCGCTCGACGAGCGAGCGGCCGCCGCGCCCCGGCGGCGCCGAGCTGCGCATCGCCTCGGCGGGCGGCGTCCGCGCGGCGGCCCATGCGGGCCCCGCCGCCGCCGCCGCCGCGACGACGAGCGTCAGCCCGAAGCCGACCGCCGCCGTCGAGGCGTGCACCGAGGTGACGGCGAGCGGGATCCCGAGCTCGCCCGTGTAGAGCCGCGTGATCGCCGAGGCGGCGAGGGCGCCCGCGACGGCGCCGGTCAGGCCGCCGGCGACGGCGAGCACGAGGCCGAAGCCGAGGTAGTGGCCGAGGATCCGGCGCCGGTCGAGCCCGCTCGCGCGCAGCGTCCCGATCAGCCGCCGCTCGGCGCGCACGCGGCGCGAGAGCAGGACGCCGGTCGCGAGCGCCGCCGCGGCGAAGAAGAGCAGCGGGAAGAAGACGGCGAGCTCGCGGAAGCCGTCGATGTCGGTCTGCAGCGCCGCGTTCGAGGCCTGGTCGGCGCGCGTCGTCACGGCCGCCGCGCCGAGGCTGCGAACGGCTCGCGTCAGCCGGGCGGTCGGCGCCGCGGCGCCGACCCCGTCTGCGTAGCGGATCAGCGTCTCCGAGGGCGGGCCGGCGAGCTCGCGCGCCAGCGGCTCGGGCGCGAAGACGACGCCGAAGCTCTTCGGCGCGGGCAGCACGTCCTGGCGGCTGCGGGCGGGCCAGAGGTACTCGACCGAGTCCGCGACCCCCGCGACCCGCAACGTCCGGCCGGCGACCTCGATCTCGTCGCCGACGCCGAGGTCGAAGTCCGCGGCGAGGTGGCGCTCGACGACGATCCCGCCGTCGAGGCTCCCGGAGCGGAGCAGCAGCCGGTTGACGTCGGGCCGGCCCGCGGGGACGCCGACGACGCGGCCGAGCAGCTTCGCGTCCCCGATCCGGAGCGGGACGTCGGCGACCGAGCGGGTGACGACGGCGGCGACGCCCGGCGTCCCGCGCGCGGCCCTCGCGATCGCGTCGACGTTCCCGCCGGAGACGTAGAGGTCGGCCGCCTGCGTGACGCGGAAGACCTTCGCGTAGCTCGCGCGCAGGTTCCGGTAGGCGTCGAAGGAGGCGACGAGGAGCAGGGCGCCGAGGAAGAGCGTGATCGCGATCGCGCCCGCCTGGGCGGCCTGGCGGCGGAGGTCGCGCAGCAGCTTGCGGCGGAGCATCGCTACCAGGCGACCTGCGCGGGCTCGACGGGCGCCTCGACGCGCTCGTCGTCGACGACGCGGCCGGAGCGGAGCCGCACGACGCGGTCGGCCATCGCCGCGATCGCGCTGTTGTGGGTGACGAGGATCACCGTGCGCCCGGCCTCGTTGACGCGCCGCAACTGCTCGAGCACGACGCGCCCGGTCTCGAGGTCGAGCGCGCCGGTCGGCTCGTCGCAGAGGACGAGCTGCGGGCTCTTGGCGAGCGCCCGCGCGATCGCGACGCGCTGCTGCTCGCCGCCCGAGAGCTGGGCCGGGAAGTGGTCGAGCCGGTCGGCGAGGCCGACGTCGAGCAGCGCCTCGCGCGCCCGCTCCTCGGCGTTCGCGCGGTCGGTCAGCTCCAGCACGAGCGCGACGTTCTCGAGCGCCGTCAGGGTCGGCACCAGGTTGTAGAACTGGAAGACGAAGCCGACGTGATCGCGCCGGTAGGCGGTGCGGCCGCGCTCGTCGAGGCCTTCGAGCGGCTCGTCGCCGACGACGACGTGCCCGCTGGTCGGCGCCTCGAGCGCCCCGATCACGTTCAGCAGCGTCGTCTTGCCGGAGCCGCTCGGCCCGAGAAAGACGACGAGCTCGCCCGGCGGCAGCTCGAGATCGACCTCTCGCAGCGCGTGCACGGCCGTCGGCCCCTCGCCGTAGGTGCGCCCGACCCCCTCCAGCCGGATTCCCGACGGCGCGTCGATCGCCATGCGATCAACGCTACTCCCCCGGCCCGTCGCCGGTCGCGGCGAACTACCGAATGCCGCTCCGGCCGCCGTCCGATGCCGGCCCACGAGCCTCGCGCGACCCTGAGCGGAAACGACTCGAGGAGGGACGCGATGACGGTGCTGGTGACGGCGGCGAGCAGGCACGGCGCGACGCGCGAGATCGCGGAGGCGATCGGAGCCGAGCTCGAGCGGAACGGCGTCGAGGCCGAGGTGCGGCCGCCGGAGGCGGTCGACGATCTCGCCCCCTACGACCGGGTCGTCCTCGGCAGCGCCGTCTACGTCGGCAAGTGGCTGCAGCCCGCGCTCGCGTTCGCGGAGGCGCACGCGAGCGAGCTCGCGGCGCGGCCGACCTGGCTCTTCAGCAGCGGCCCGGTCGGCGAGCCGCCGAAGCCCGAGCCCGGGAAGGCGGTGGACGTGGGCGAGCTCGTCGCCCGGATCGGGCCGCGGGAGCACCGCCTCTTCGCCGGCAAGATCGACCGCAGCGTGCTCGGGCTCTCCGAGCGGACCGTCCTGAAGGTCGTCCGGGCGAAGGACGGCGACTACCGCGACTGGGACGCGATCGCCCGCTGGGCGGCGCAGATCGCGGCCGAGCGCTAGTCGGGGACGACGCGAACGTCGCCGTCGGGCAGATGGGCCACCGCCTCGAGCTCGCGGTCGCGCGCCCAGCGCTCGGCGACGGCGACGAGCCCGCGCAGATCCTCCTCTGCCTGCTCGGCCTGGACGTAGACGTCCCAGCACTCGGGATCCCGCTCGACGCTGAACCAGCGCCAGCGCGACAGCCGCGAGACGAGGTCGAGCGTGTCCCAGCGGTTCCCGCTCTCGATCCTGACGGTCGTCGGCATCCGTTCCCCCTGGTCCGGCTGCTGAACGACTCAGCATAGGGTCGCGGCCGGCCTCGGACATCCGTAGAACGCCGAGCGGGTCGCGCAGCCAGCGCCGAACCGCGTCACAGACCACCGGCGTCCGCGGCGCCGAGCGGTTCCACAGAGACCGCCGAGGGGCCGCCCGACCGAAACCACGACGAGTTCCGACAACACGCCACAGTAGAAAAAGCCCCGTTTCCAGGGCTTTTTCCCTAGCAGGCCTGTAAGCCGGATAGTCCTCAGGGTCGCTCCAGCGGTAGAACGGGTTCCTTACGAGGCGTTCACCTCGTCGACTCAACCTCGGATTTTGGGGGCGAGCGGCGCGCGGACGGGCCCACACTCCAGGCTCTCGCCGGATCGGTCTCTCGCAAGGCGGATGACCACTGAGTCACTCGTCCGAGGGATGGCCCCAGGTCGGTCGTCAGGACGATCACGGGCGTAACGGCACGCCGCCGACCAAAGGAGAGAATCTTGACCCGGGTCGCCCTTCATCGCCTGCTCGCAGCCGTGCTTGCGGTCCTGGCGGCAACCGCAACCGCTGCCTCGGCCCGCCCGACGGCCGGTACCGACCTCGACAAGCTGGTTCTCCGAGCGTCACAGCTCGGACCCGGCTACAAGCTTCTGCACCGTCCCGCCGACGGTCGCGGCGTGACCGGCTTCGTCACTCTGGACATGTGCGGCTACGACTTCACGAGCGAAGCGCGCCGGACCGGCCGGCTGCAGGTGAACTACGACGGGCCGGGCGCCGTGATCAAGTACTCGAACGAGGTCGTCAGCTACGCGCCGGGAGGAACGCGGCTCGCGCTCAAGGAGCTGAACCAGGCAGTGAACAACTGCCCCAGCGGGCCGGTCGACAGCACCGTGCGAGGCGTCCCTCCCATGACGCATCGCATCACGCGCCTCTCCACCGCCGGACTGCTTCCAGGAGCCGTCGCGCTCCGAATCAACGTCTCGGGCGTCTACAAGGGCAAGCGCTTCAACGAGACACAGGCCGCGATCTACCAGGTGCACGGCAACGTTCTCTCCGCGCTCTACGCCTACTACGGATCGAACAAGCAGCGCGAACTCGCCGCCCTGCGCGCAGCCAAACAGTCCCGCGCCAACCTCATCAGGTAGGCGCCCACACGACTCGGCCGCCGATGCGCCAGCGTCCCGTGGCCGACGACCCTCCCGCTCGCTGCGCCACGACGCCCTGGGTGCTAGCTTCTCGGTTGCGGAGCGGCTCGTGGCCGGCACGGCCGACGAGGCCACGCCGGGCGACCGCGCCGGGCGGTTCCACGGAGACCGCAGTCAGCCCGCCGCGGGCGAGCCTGACGAGTCGCCAGCGAATCGGGTGCATAGAAAAAGCCCCGTTGCCAGGGCTTTTTCCGTAGCAGGCCTGTAAGCCGGATTCTGTCGTGGGTGACCATCCATCTGGGCCGCCGGTTGCCCGGCGGCTCGAGCGACCTACCCGGCTCCTCGGCGGGCAACCTGCGAGCGGAGCCTGTTTGCCTTGCACCGGACGGGGTTTGGCGAGCCGCCGTGTCGCCACGACGCTGGTGGGCTCTTACCCCACCGTTTCACCCTTGCCGCCGACGCCTCCGGAGATGCGCCGGGTAGGCGGTGTCCTTTCTGTGCCACTTTCCGTCGGCTTTCGCCGCCTGGGATTTCCCCAGCGTCCTGCCCTGCGGTGTCCGGACTTTCCTCGAGACGCGCTCGCGCGCGCCCCGCGGCCACCCGGCCTGCACCGGCCATTGTAGCCGCGCCGCCCGGCCCAGAACCCGCGTTCCGTCTGCGGGGAGACAGAGCGCAGCGGCCTCGCCGCTGCGGCGATCGCGCTCCGCCCACGCGGCCGACGGGACGCCGCGCGAGTCCGGCGCCCGCCCTAGCCGGGCTGCGCGACCTCGGCCCCGGAGGTCGCGGCTTCCGGCACCTCGAGCCGGAAGCCGCACTCCGGGCAGAAGATCGAGCCGCGCCCGTGCATGACGAACTCGCCGCAGACCAGGCACTCGAGGCTGGCGCCGCGGGTGAGCGCGGCGAGCTCCTGCTCGAGCGTGCGGTGGAGGGGCAGCGGCTCGGCCATCAGAGGCTCCGGAAGACTCCCGTCACCCTGCCGAGGATCTGGACGTGGTTCGCGTAGATCGGCTCCATCGTGCTGTTCTCCGGCTGCAGGCGGATCCGCCCGTCCTCGCGGTAGAACGTCTTCACCGTCGCCTCGTCGGCCGACTCGTCCTCGCCGCCGAGCGCGACGACGACGTCGCCGTTCTCCGCCGACTGCTGGCGGCGGACGACGACGATGTCGCCGGGCAGGATCCCCGCCTCGATCATCGACTCGCCCTTGACCCGGAGCAGGAAGTCGCCCTTCGCGACCTCCTCCGGGACGGAGACGTAGTCCTCGACGTTCTGCTCGGCGAGCAGCAGCCCTCCGGCTGCGATCTCGCCGAGGAGCGGCAGGCGCTGCAGGTCGTCGCGGGCCGGGAGCGGCGCCGCCTCCGGCGCGGCCTGCGGCTTCTCGCGGCCGATCAGCTCGAGGGCGCGCGGCTTGGTCGGGTCGCGCCTGAGCAGGCCGGCGCGCTCGAGGTTCGCGAGGTGGGCGTGCACGGTCGACGGCGAGGCCAGCCCGACGTGCTCGCCGATCTCGCGCACCGTGGGTGGGTAGCCGTGGTCGTCGACGTAGCTGACGAGGTAGTTCCAGATCTCCTGCTGGCGGGCGGTGAGCATGGCGTCTCCGGGTCGATGGCCGTCGCCGGCCGAGGGTGATGGTCGAACGTGTGTTCGTCATCAGGGTAGAGACTCCTCCGGACGGCGTCAACGGCCGCGGAAGGCGCCCACCCGCAGCGAGGCGCGAACACCGGCCCGCGCGAGCGCGTCCTCGACCGCCGCGCGCGCGACCCGCTCTGCCTCCTCGCGCGTCTCGGCCTCGACGCCGACGAGCGCCGACGCCGGCCGCGCCCGGCCGAGCAGCCGCCTCCCCGCCGGCGCGTTGACGCTCAGCGAGACGACGCGCGGATGCGCCTCGAGCAGCTCCCGCAGCCGCCCGCCCGGAACGGGGTCGCGCGCGTCGATCTCGACCAGTGCCTGCCAGGCCACGCGTCGATGATCCCACCCGCGCCCGCGCCCGTCCGGCCGAGCCTCCTCGACGGCTGCTGCTAGCCCGTCGGCACCGCCTTCCCCGGCGGCTGCGGCGCCGGCGTGCTCTCCCCCTCGGGCGAGAGCGTCGGCAGCCACTCGAGCCAGGTCGGCAGGTACCAGTTCCACTCGCCGAGCAGCTTCATCGCCGCCGGCACCAGCACGGCGCGGACGACGGTCGCGTCGATCAGCACCGCGATCGCGAGCCCGAAGCCCATCTGCTGCATCATGATCAGGCTCAGCGTCGCGAAGAGGCCGAAGACGGCGACCATGATGATCGCCGCGCTCGTGACCGTCCCGGCCGTGCGCGTGATCGCGAGCCGCACCGCCTCCTCGGTCGGGGTGCCCGCGTCGTGCAGCTCCTTGACCCGGCTGAGGATGAAGACGTGGTAGTCCATCGAGAGGCCGAAGAGGACGACGAAGAGGAAGAGCGGCAGCCAGCTGACGATCGCGCCGTTCGTCTGGAAGCCGAAGACGTCCGCGAGCCAGCCGTGCTGGAAGACGCCGACGAGGATGCCGTAGGCGGCGCCGACCGAGAGCAGGTTCAGCGCCACCGCCGTCGCCGCGATCACGAGCGAGCGGAAGGTCAGCAGCAGCAGCGTGAAGGCGAGCCCGAGCACGAACAGGAAGATCCACGGCAGCCGTCCGACCATCTGCCGGTTGAAGTCGTAGGTGCCGGCGGTCACCCCCGTGACGGCGACCTGGACGTCGGGCAGCGTCCGCGCGATCGGCGGGATCACCGTGGTCGCGCAGCGTCTTCAGCGCGGCGATCGAGGCGGCGTCGTCGCCGTTGCCCGCGATCGCGAAGTCGATCCGCGCGACGGTCTGGTCCGGGTTGACGGTGACGGTGAAGGGCGCGAAGAACTCGCCGGTCGCGAGCGCCCGCTGGCGGAAGAGCTCGTAGGCCCGCTGCACGTCCGGCGACTCGACGTTCGGCGCCTTGACGACGACGACCGCCGGCGTCTGCGAGCCGGGGAACGCGCGCTGGATCCGGTCGTAGGTGCCGACGATCTTCAGGTCGTGCGGGAAGTCGGTCAGGTTCGGCAGCTTCGTGTGCATGCCGAACGCGGGCAGCGCCAGCAGCGCGAGGCCGCCCGCCGAGAGCGCGAGCGCGAGGCCGGGCCGCCGGCAGCACGCGCGCCGACGAAGCGGCCCCAGGGCCCGTCGTCCCGCACCCGCGAGCGGAGCAGCGGGATCCGGACGCGGTCGACGTTGTCGCCGAGCCGGTGCAGCAGCGCCGGCAGCACGGTCAGCGAGCCGATCATCGCGACGAGGACGACGATCATCGTCCCCATCCCGATCGTCGTGAAGAGGGAGTTGCCGGAGACGAACATGCCCGCCATCGCGATCAGCACGGTCGCGCCGGAGATCAGCACCGCCTGCCCGGAGGTGCGGGCGGCGTGGAGCAGCGACTCGTGCGCGGAGCGGCCGCGCTGCCGCTCCTCGCGCTCGCGCCGCAGGTAGAAGAGCGAGTAGTCGATCCCGACGGCCATGCCGATCATCAGGATGATCGCGCTGACCGTCTGCTGGTCGGTCGGGATCACGTGGCTCGCGAGCGAGTTGAGCCCGGTCGCGGCGAGCACGGCGGAGAAGGCGAGGAGCACCGGCAGGCCGGCGGCGACGAGCGCGCCGAAGGCGACGAGCAGGATCGCGATCGTCAGCGGGCACGGAGGTCTTCTCGGCCCGCCCCATGTCGGCCGAGAAGCGCTTGTCGACCTGGTTGTTGACGGAGGCCTCGCCGAACTCCTCGACGATCAGGCTCGGGTTGCCGGCCTGGACGCCGTCGATCGCGGCCAGGATCGGCGCGATCTTGTCGCTGGCGTCCTCCGCCTTGCCCTTGACGTCGAACTGGACGAGGGCGGAGTGGCGGTCGGCCGAGACGAGCCCTGCCTTCGGGTGCTCGATCGGCGAGACGATGTTCTCCACGTTCTTCTGCCCCGACAGCGTCTGGACGACGTTCGCGACGGCGGAGGAGAAGAGCGGCTCGTCGAAGGTGGTCGTCGCCGACTGGACGAGCACGCTCTCGCGCGCCGGGATCTGGAAGTTGCCCTCGTCGAGGATCCGCTCGGCAGTGCGCGACTCGCCGTTGGCGATCGCCCACGGCGCCATCTCCTTCGCGCCGACGGCGCCGCCGACGAGCACCGCGGCGACTGCGAAGGCGATCCAGCCGAAGGTCGCGGTCTTCCAGTGCGCGGCGCTCCAGCGGCCCGCCCGTCCGGCGAGATTCGTCCGTTCCATGGCACCTTCCC
>CAWIUN010000028.1:0-10474 GCA_963839285.1 uncultured Actinomycetes bacterium | reverse complement strand
CCGTCGCCTGCCGCCGACGCCGTTCGCTCCCGGCTAGGCGCCGGCGGGCCGGGCGCGCTCGTACTGCTTCGGCCAGGCGGCCTCGGCGCCGAGCTCGTGGGCGGCGAGCAGCGGCCAGTTCGGCTGGCGCAGCAGCTCGCGGGCGAGCAGGACGAGGTCGGCGCGGCCCCCGGCGACGATGCGCTCCGCCTCGCGCGGGTCGGTGATCAGCCCCACCGCGGCCGTCGCCACGCCCGCCTCCCGGCGGATGCGCTCGGCGAAGGCGACCTGGTAGCCCGGCCGGAGCGGGATCCGCTGCGCGGGCGAGAGGCCGCCGGAGGAGCAGTCGACGAGGTCGACGCCCGCCTCGCGCAGCAGCCGCGCGAGCTCGACCGTCTCCTCGACGTCCCAGCCGCCCTCGACCCAGTCGGTCGCGGAGAGGCGGGCGAGCAGCGGCAGCCGCTCCGGCCAGACCCCGCGCACGGCCGCGGCGAGCTCGAGCGCGAGCCGCGTCCGCCCGGCGAAGGAGCCGCCGTAGAGGTCGTCTCGGCGGTTCGAGAGCGGCGAGAGGAACTGGTGCACGAGGTAGCCGTGGGCGAAGTGGAGCTCGACCGCCCGGAAGCCCGCCGCGAGCGCGCGGCGCGCCGCGGCCTCGAAGTCGCGCACGACGGCCCGGATCCCGGCCGCGTCGAGCGCCTGCGGCGGCGGGTCGCCGTCGCGAGGCCGCGACGGCGCTCGGGGCGACCGGCCGCCAGCCGCCCGCCTCCGCCGCCACGACCGAGCCGCCCTCCCAGGGCGGGGCCGTCGAGGCCTTGCGGCCCGCGTGGGCGAGCTGGATCCCGGCGACCGCGCCCTGCGCCTGCACGAACGCGGCGATCCGGGCGAGCGCCTCGGCGTGGGCGTCCGACCAGATCCCGAGGTCGGCGGGGCTGATCCTGCCCTCGGGCGAGACCGCCGCAGCCTCGGTCAGGACGAGCCCGGCTCCGCCGACGGCCCGGGCGCCGAGGTGGACGAGGTGCCAGTCGCCGGGCAGCCCGTCGACCGCCGAGTACTGGCACATGGCCGAGACGCCGACCCGGTTGCGGAGCTCGACCTCGCGCAGCCGGAGCGGCGAGAAGAGGGCGCTAGCCGTTCTCGGCCTCGCGGACGTACGGCTCGCCGGAGAGCTCGTTCAGCAGCTGCCCGCCGCCCTCGGCGCAGACGACCACGTCCTCGATCCGGACGGCGAAGTGCCCGTCCCAGAGGATCGACGGCTCGTCGGTGAAGGTCATCCCCGGCTCGAGCGGCGTCCGGTCCTCCTCGGAGATGAACGGCTGCTCGTGCACGTCGAGGCCGATCCCGTGGCCCATCCGGTGGCGGAAGAACGCGCCCAGGCCCGCGTCCTCGATCGGCGCGCGGCAGGCCGCGTTCACCTCGGAGGCGAGCGCGCCCGGCACCGCGGCCGCACGACCCGCCTCCTGCGCCTCGAGCATGATCCGGTAGACGCGCTCGTACTCGGGATGCGGCTCGCCGCAGACGATCGTGCGGCCGAAGTCCGAGCAGTAGCCCTCGTGGACGGCCCCGAAGTCGAACATGACCGCCTCGCCCTCGGCGATCGGCTCGAGGCCGCTCGCCGCCTGCGAGTCGTGCGGGCGCTCGTAGCCGTAGCTGAAGACGTGCGTCGGGAACGACGGCGTCCGCGAGCCGCGGATCCGCAGCTGGTGCTCGACCTCCTCGGCCAGGTCGGCCATCGTCGCGCCCGGCTGCGACGCGGTCGCGCGTCGCCGCCATCGCCCCGTCGGCGATCGAGCACGCGTGCCGCATCAGCGCCAGCTCGTTCTCCGACTTGACCCGGCGCAGCCCGTTCACGAGCGGCGTCCCGTTGACGAGCTCGGCTCCGGGCAGCGCGCCCTGCAGCTCGAGCACCGCCTCGCCCCAGGTGCGGGCGCCGATCCCGACCCGCTTCGGTGAGCCGAGCGTCCCGACCGCCCGCCGGAAGACCGCGCGGCCGTCGTCGGTCTCGTTGACGGTGACCAGGTGCTCGGGCTCGTTCCCCCAGAGGTGGAAGGCGACGAACATGCGCGGCAGCACGAAGAGCGGCTCCCGGCCGGGCACGAGGAACGCGCCCGTCACCCAGCCGTGCGCGTACGAGCTCTGGCCGAAGCTCGGCAGGTCGCGCTCGAGGCCGGTCAGGTACTCGAGGTCGGACGAGGGCGGGACGAAGAGGGCGTCGAGGCCCTGCTCGTCCAGCTGCTCGGCCAGGCGCGCGCGGCGCGCTGCGTACTCGCTTTCCGGGATCATCTCGCTCCTTCGCGGTGGCGGGTCGGGGAGGGCGCGGCCGGGTCGCGGAGGAAGCAGGCCGAGCGGCGGCCGGCGCCGAGGTCGTACAGCGGCGGCACCTCGGCGTCGCAGCGGTCGAACGCTGTGCGGGCAGCGCGGGTGGAAGCGGCAGCCGGAGGGCGGCCGCGCGGGGTCGGGCACCTCGCCGGGAAGCGACTCGGGCAGGAGCCCGGAGCCGTCGGCGTGCGGGATCGCGGCGATCAGCGCCTCGCGTGTAGGGGTGCTGCGGGCGCGCTCCAGAGCTCGCGCGTCGGCGCCGACTCGACGACGACGCCGAGGTACATGACGCTGACCGAGTCGGCGACGTGGTGGACGATCCCGAGGTCGTGCGAGATCAGGAGCAGCGCGAGCCCACGCTCCCGGGCGAGCCGGACGAGCAGGTTCGCCGCCTGCGCCTGCGCGGAGGCGTCGAGCGAGGAGAGCGGCTCGTCGAGCACGATCGCCACGGGCTCGGCGGCGAGCGCGCGCGCGATCGCGATCCGCTGCCGCTGGCCGCCCGAGAACTGGTGCGGATAGCGGTCGACGCCCGCGCCCGAGACGCCCACCTCGCCGAGCAGCTCCGCCGCCCGGTCGCGGCGCTGCGAGGCGCCGACGCCGCGGAGGGCGAGCCCGTCGCCGATCTGCGCGCCGACCGTCCGGCGCGGGTTCAGCGACGCGAACGGGTTCTGGAAGACCATCTGGACGCCGGCCTCGAAGCGGCTGCGCGCGCGGCGGCGGAGCGGCGGCAGCGGCCTGCCCTCGAAGCAGCACCTCGCCCGCGTCCGGCGCGACGAGGCCGACCGCGGCGCGCGCGAGCGAGCTCTTGCCGCAGCCCGACTCGCCGACGAGCCCGACCACCTGGCCGCGGTCGACCGAGACGCTCGCGCCCGCGACCGCGCGCACCGGCTCGCGTCCGCGGCTGCGGTAGACGACCTCGACGTCGCGGACCTCGAGCACGCTCACGCGCGTCCCTCGCCGTCGTCGGCCGCCGCCGCCGCCGCACGGTCGTCTTCGGGCTCGCGCGGGGCGTCTCATGGTCCACCAGCGGGTCGACGGGGCAGGCGAGCAGGCGCGTGTCCGAGACCGGCGTCAGCGCCGGCGCGCTCAGCGAGCAGCCCTCGCGCACGAAGCTGCAGCGCGGGTGGAAGGCGCAGCCGGAGGGCCGCGCCGCCGGGGTCGGCGGCGCGCCCGCGATCGCGACGAGCTCGGAGCCCTCGGCCGCCTCGGGGTGGGGCAGCGCGTCCAGCAGCGCCCGCGTGTAGGGGTGCCGCGGTGCGGTCAGGAGCTCGCGCGCGGGCCCGGACTCGACGATCCGGCCCGCGTAGAAGATCGAGACGTGGTCGGCGATCGCCGACATGACGCCGAGGTCGTGCGTGATCAGGATCACCGAGAGGCCGGTCTCGCGCCGCAGCCGGTCGAGCAGGCGCAGGATCCCCGCCTGGACGGTGACGTCGAGCGCGGTCGTCGGCTCGTCGGCGATCAGGAGCCTCGGCCGGCAGGCGAGCGCGATCGCGATCGCGATCCGCTGGCGCATGCCGCCGGAGAACTGGTGCGGGAAGGCCTCGAGCGCGCGCTCCGGGTCGGGCATCCGCACCTGCTCGAGCAGCTCGACCGCGCGCGCCCGGGCTGTGGCGCGCGAGCCGCCCTCGTGCAGGCGCAGGTGCTCGGTCAGCTGCTTCTCGATCGTCAGCATCGGGTGCAGCGAGGTGAGCGGGTCCTGGAAGACCATCGCCGAGCTCGCTGCCGCGCAGCCGCCGGAGCGCGCGCGGGCGGAGCGCGAGCAGGTCCTCGCCGCCGTAGAGCGCCCGCCCGTCGACCTCGGCGCCCGCCGGCAGCAGCCGCAGCAGCGCCAGCACCGAGATCGTCTTGCCGCTGCCCGACTCGCCGGCGACGCCGAAGACCTGCCCCGGCTCGACGCGGTAGTCGACGCCGTCGACGATCGTCACCGGCCCGCTGCGGGTCGGCAGCCGGACGCGCAGCTCCTCGACCTCGAGCAGCGCGCTCACTCGGCGTCGCCGCCCTTCGACCAGGCGGACTGCGGGTCGAGCGCGTCGCGGAGCGAGTCGCCGAGGAAGTTGAAGGCGAGCACGACCGTGAAGATCGCGAGGCCCGGGAAGGTGCCGATCCACCAGAACTGGAAGTACTGCGTCCCCTCGGCGACCCCCGCGCCCCACTCGGGCTGCGGCGGCTGGGCGCCGAGGCCGAGGAAGGAGAGGCCGGAGAGCAGCAGCACGGCGTTGCCGAGGTCGAGCGTCGCCAGCACGAGCACGGGGCCGAAGACGTTCGGGAGCACGTCGCGGACGAGCGCGCGCCGCGCCGAGGCGCCGAGCAGCCGCGCCGAGGCGACGTAGTCCGCCTGCCCGACCGACATGCACGAGCCCGCGGACGACCCGCGCGTACGACGGCCAGCTGACGATCACGAGCGCGAGCACCGCGTTCCGGACGCTCGGCCCGAGCGCGGCGGTGACGACCATCGCGAGGATGATCGCCGGGAAGGCGAAGACGAGGTCGGCGGCCCGCATCACGATCCCGTCGACGACGCCGCCGAAGTAGCCGGCGACCGCGCCGAGCGTGCCGCCGATCGCCAGCGCCAGCGACGACGAGCAGGAGCGCGAGCGGGATCGAGAGCCGGGCGCCGTAGAGGACGCGGCTGAAGACGTCGCGGCCGAGCTCGTCGGTGCCGAACAGGTGCTCGGCGCCCGGGCTCCGGAACGAGTCGACCGACTGCGCCAGCGGGTCGTGCGGCGCCAGCAGCGGCGCGAAGATCGCGACCAGGATCCAGGCGCCGGCGATCACGATCCCGACGACGGCGAGCGGGTGCCGCCAGGCCGGGCTCGAGAGCGGGCGGCGGCGCTGCCAGACGCGCAGGCCGGCGGTGTTGGCCGGCAGGCTCACGAGATCCGGATCCGCGGGTCGATGACGCCGTAGAGCACGTCGACGACGAAGTTGACGACGACGTAGACGACCGCGACGAAGAGGCTGACGCCCATGATCGCGGGCAGGTCGAGCGTCGTCGCGGAGCGGTAGGCGTACTGGCCGATCCCGGGCCAGGAGAAGATGTTCTCGACCAGCACGGCGCCGGTCATCACGTTCGCGAACGCGAGCCCGATCACCGTGATCACCGCCGGCAGCGCCGCGCGCAGGACGTGCCGGACGACCACCGTCCGCTCGGGCAGCCCCTTCGCGCGGGCCGCGCGGACGTAGTCGTTCGAGATCACCTCGAGCACGGCCGTGCGCGTGTAGCGGGTCAGCAGGCCGACGTTGAAGGCGGCGAGCACGAGCGCCGGCAGCACGAGGTGCTGGAACGCGTTCCAGGCGGTCGACCACTGGCCCGCGAGCACGGCGTCGACCGTGTAGAGGCCCGTGTGGCTCGGCGGCGGCGTCACGACCGGGTCGAGCCGGCCCGTCCCCGGCAGCCAGTCGAGCCGGAAGAAGAAGACGTAGAGGGCGACGAGCGCGATCCAGAAGGTCGGCATCGAGACGCCGCCGAGCGAGACGACGCGCAGGACGTGGTCGACCGGGCCGTTGCGCTTGACCGCCGCGACGACGCCGAGCGTGATCCCGACCACGACCGCGACCAGGATCGAGAGGACGGCCAGCTCGACCGTCGCCGGGATGAACTGGCGCAGGTCGTGGACGACCGAGTCGTGGCTCTGCTGCGACTCGCCGAGGTCGCCGTGGAGCACGTTCCAGAGGTAGGTCAGGTACTGCTGCGGCAGCGGCTTGTCGAGCCCGTAGTGGTGCCGGAACGCGGCGACCGCGGCCGGGTCCTCGATCGCCCGCTGGCCCAGGTTCGCCGCCGCCGGGTCGCCCGGGACGAGCTGCGTCAGGCAGAACGCGATCAGCGTGATCCCGATCGCGAGCAGCACGAGCGCCGCCGCGCGCCGCGCGAGGAAGCGGAGGAACGGCCGGGACGACCGCGAGCGCGGTCGTCCCGGCCGAAGCAGCGCCAGTGGCTTGCTAGCGCGTACCGACAGCGGTGACGTCGATCCAGTAGACGACGTTGAACGTCGTCGAGGTCAGGTTCTTCGAGGAGGCCACGACCTGGCCCGGCTGCACCAGCGGGTAGAACGGCCCCTTGGCGTTCAGCTGCGTCTGGATCGTCCGGAACTGCCTCGCGCGGGCCGACGGGTTGGCGGTCGAGCCCGCCTTCTTGCCGAGCGCCTCGAGCGCCGGGTACGAGCCCGCGTCCCAGCCCGCCCGCAGGCCGACCGTCTGGCCCGGCAGGAAGACGAGGTAGTCGTTCGGGTCCGGGTAGTCGGGGCCCCAGTACCAGAGCCCGAGCTCCTCGGTGCCGTCGCGGTAGGTGTTCAGCGCGGTCGCGACCGGGCTGCCCGCGAGGTCGACCGAGATCCCGGCCTTCTCGAGGTCGGACTTGACCTTCTGCGCCATGACGCCGAAGGAGAGGCCGTTCGAGGTGATGTCGCTCGGGAACTCGAGCTTCACCTTCGGGCTCGAGATGCCGGACGCCGCCACCTCGGCCTTCGCCTTCGCCAGGTTCGTCCTGACGGCCGAGCGGCTGAGCGCGCCGAGGAACATCGACGGCACGACGCCGGCCGCCCGCCGCGCGCCGGTGCCGGCGACCCTGACGTACCCGTTGTAGTCGAGGGCGTAGCGGATCGCGTTCTGGATGTGCGGGTTCGAGCTCGTCGTCGAGACCTTCGGGTTCGCGTTCGCGAACAGGAACCAGACGTTGGCCGACGGCGTCTTCTGCACGCGCAGGCTGCCGCTCCTGAGCCCCTTCGCCTGGTCGGGCGAGAGGTCGAGCGAGATCTCGTTCGTGCCGCGCTGGATGTTCAGGAGCTGCGCGGTCGAGTTGACGTTGCGGAGGACGACGTTCGCGAACGCCGGCCTGCTTCGCGCCCCAGTAGCGCGGGTTCCGCTCGAGCACGACCTGCGTCGTCGTCGAGTAGCTCTTCAGCTGGTACGGCCCGGAGCCCGCCGACTGCGAGTTCAGGTAGCCCTCGGCCTTGTCGACCTTGTCCGCGTTGGCCGCGTCCGAGCCGCCGTGGGCCTTGACCACCTTCGAGTTGACGATCCCGAGCGAGGTGTTGGCGACGAGCACCGGGATCGCCGGGTTCGGCGTCTTCGAGTGGAGGACGACGGTGTAGGCGCCCTTCGCCGTCGTCGTGATCCCGGCGAGCAGGAAGGACGGGTTGCCCTTCAGGTTGACGAGGCGCCGGTAGGAGAAGACGACGTCCTTCGAGGTCAGCGGCGTCCCGTCGGAGAAGCGCACGTCGCGGCGGAGGGTGAACGTGTAGGTGCGGGCGTCCTTCGAGACCGTGTAGCGCGTGGCGACGCTCGGCCGCGGGTGGGCGACGTCGGCGCCGCGGAACTCGAGCAGCGTGTCGTAGAGGGCACGGTCGACGATGCCGCCGGTCGGCTCGTACTGCCGCTGCGGGTCGGCGGTCTTGAGGTCGAACGACTTGTCGACCACGAGCGTGTCGCCGGCGGTCGAGCCCGCGCGCGAGGCGCTCGCCGCGACGGCCGCGACGAGCACGGCGAGCGCGACGAGAGCGAGCGCGAGGGCCGTGCTGCGGGCCGAGGCCCGTGTGCGCGAGAGCATCTCGCTCCTTCCTGTCGGGGGTGGTGTCTGCATTGGCGGTGGCAGGGGATCTAGACCGTCTCGAGCTCGCGGTGCAGGGAGCCGCCGGCGAAGCGGCCGTGGCCGAGCCGGATCAGCGCCTCGTCGGGCCGCGGCGCCGAGCACGGCAGCCGCGACCCTGCGTGCCGACGGCGGGGGCGAGCATGAAGCCGTGGCCGCTGAAGCCGGCCGCGAGGTGGAGCCCCGGGCAGGCCGTCGACCGGGCCGAGGATCGGGTGGTTGTCCGGCGTGACGTCGTACCAGCCGGTCGAAAGCAGCGGGAAGGAGACGTAGCCGAGGATCGGCAGCAGCTCCTCGATCACGGCGCGGATCCGCCTGCGCCAGGCGGCGCGCCCGGCCTCGGCGTCGCCGCTCGCCGAGAGGTCGCTCGCGAGCACGCGGCCGTTCGCGAGCTGCTTCGCCGCGAAGCGGCGCTCCGCCGAGACCACGAGCGGCTCGAGGATCCGCTCGCGGATCGGCTCGCTGAAGAAGAGGTGCCGCGCCTCGCGCTCGATCGGCAGCTCGAGGCCGAGCGGCGCCGTCAGCGCGGGCGTGTCGTAGCCCGTCGCGAGCACGACCTGGCCGGCGAGGACGCGGCCGCCGTCCCGGAGCGCGAGGCTCCAGCCCTCGCCGTCGCGCGCGAGCGAGACGACGTCGCCGACGCGCGAGCCGCGCGCCGCGGGCGAGCGCCGCCTCGGCGAACGCCTCGACGACGGTCTGCGGACGGTCGAAGTAGCCGTCCTCGCCGCACCAGGCGGCGCCGACGACGCCGGAGCCGTCGAGCCCGGGGGCGAGCCCTCCGCCTCGGCCGGGTCGACGAGCCGCGACGGCACGCCGGCCGCGTTCTGCACGGCGACGCCCTGCTCGAGCTGCGCCAGCCGCTCGGGCGCGTGGGCGACGAAGAGGTAGCCGCAGCGGTCGAGCCGGAGCGGCAGGCTCGACCCGAGCCGCGGCGCCGAGGTCGCCGTAGAAGGCCGACGCCTCGCGGGCGAGCTCGCAGGAGAGGCGGGTCCCCCACTGCTGGCGCACGCCGCCGGGCTGGACGCCGGAGGCCTCCGCGGCGATACTCGACCGCTCGACGACGAGCGGGCCGCAGCCGGCCTCGGCGAGCGCGAAGGCGACCGCGAGGCCCGTGACGCCCGCGCCGACGACGGCGACGTCCGTCCGCTCGTTCTGTGCAATATTCTGCAAGGCGTGCAGTTTATTGTTACCGCGCGCCTCCCTGTCAAGCGACCCGCCGAGGCACCCGATGACGACGACACCCGCAGCACCACGGCGCCGCTCACGGTCGGCGCGCACCTGCGCCGCGTGCGCAAGGCCCGCACCCTCTCGCTGGCGGAGGTGGCCGAGGCGACAGGGATCTCCGCCTCCTTCCTCTCGCTGGTCGAGAAGGACCGGAGCGACATCACGATCGGCCGCCTCGTCCGCCTGATCGAGTTCTACGGGATCTCGATCACCGACCTCGTCCCCGGCGGCGTCTCGACCGGCTACCCGGAGGTGGTCACCCCGGCGGAGCGCAGGTTCCTCCACTCGCCGGCCGAGGGGATCGACGTCTACCTGCTGACCGCCGACACGCGGCACCAGATGATGCCGCTGCAGGTCGAGCTGCAGCCGGGCGCGCGCCTCGCCGAGTACGGGCGCCACGCGGGCGAGGAGTGGGTGATCGTGATCTCGGGCGAGCTCGTGCTCGAGCTCGAGGGCGCCGAGCCGCGCCTGCTCAAGCCCGGCGACAGCGCCTACTACCCGGCCGAGCGCCCGCACCTCTTCTCGAACGCGAGCGACGACGGAGCCGCTCAGCCTGATCTGCGTCGACACGCCGCCGACGATGTGACCGGACGCCGCCACTCCTACAGCGGCAGCCCCTTCGAGCGCACCGCGGCCTACGCGCGGGCCGTGCGCGGCGGCGACCTCGTCGCCGTCAGCGGCACCGCGGCGACCGGCCCCGACGGGCGCGCGCTCGATCCGGGCGACGTCTACGCGCAGACGGCGGACGCGATCGCGCGCGGGCTCGAGTCGGTCGTCGAGCTCGGCGGCGCCGCGGCCGACGTCGTCCGCACCCGCATCTTCCTCGCGCCGGGCGCCGACTGGCGCGAGGCGGTCCGCGCCCACGCCGAGGCCTTCGCCGGCGTCGACCCCGCCAACACGACGCTCTTCGTCGCCGGCTTCATCCCCGAGGACGTCCTCGTCGAGGTCGAGCTCGACGCGGTCGTCTCCTGACCCGAAAGGACGTCGCTCGATGCCCAGCGCCTCCCACGACGAGCTGCCCCTGCAGGAGATCGTCCCCGGCTACTCGAGCCGCCTCGCCGACTGGGGCGGCATCACCGTCGCCTTCGAGCACGCCTCGGCGCGGCCAGGACGCCTCGGCGCTGACGAAGGGGCTGCCCGACGACCGCTGCCAGGCCCCGCACTGGGGCTACCTCTTCTCCGGCCGGATCGTCGTCGACTACGGTGACCGGCAGGAGACGATCGTCGGCGGCCAGGCCTACTACGTCGCGCCGGGCCACCGGCTCAGCTTCGAGGAGGAGAGCGAGGCGCTCGAGTTCACGCCGACGGCCGAGCTCGAGCGCACGCTCGAGGCGGCGCGGCGCAACCACGCCGCCGGCGAGACGCTCT
>CAWIUN010000027.1:0-47732 GCA_963839285.1 uncultured Actinomycetes bacterium | reverse complement strand
GTACGGGGCGACGCCGAGCAGCTGCTGCAGCCGGCGCGCGTTCCGGACGGCGAAGCCCTCCCAGTCGTTGTTGAAGTAGGCGTGGACGTCGCCGCGCTCGCGCCAGGCAGCGAGCCGCGCCGCCCATTCCCGCAGCTCGGTCTCGGAGTAGTTGCCGCGCCGGCCGCGCGTCCCTGCGTGGAAGCGGACGAACGTCCAGTCGGTCGTCAGCACGTGCTCCTGGAAGGCGTGCACCTCGGGTCGGTCGCCGATCACGAGCGCGACGCCGTGGTCGGCGAGCAGGTCGTAGACCTCGTTCCGGAACCAGCTCTCGTGCCGGAACTCGAAGGCGTGCCGGCCCGGCGGCAGCGCGGTCAGCGTCTCGGCGAGCCGCTCGTCGTCGCGGCGGAAGTTCGGCGGCAGCTGCCAGAGGAAGGGGCCGAGCTTCGGCTTGCCGAGCAGCGGCTCGAGCCGCTCGAGGAAGGTCTCGAGGCCGGGGCGGACGTCCCGGAGCCGCTTCACGTGCGTGATGTAGCGGCTGAGCTTGACGGCGAAGAGGAAGCCCTCGGGGCTCTCCTCGACCCAGCGGCGCACCGCATCCGGCTTCGGCAGCCGGTAGAAGGTCATGTTGATCTCGACGGTGTCGAAGCGGCGCGCGTACCAGTCGAGCCAGCGGCGCGCCGCCAGGCGCGGCGGGTAGAAGACGCCGTTGCGCCAGTGGCCGTAGTTCCAGCCCGAGCAGCCGATCCGGATCAGGCCAGGAGCGCCGCCGCCAGTCTCCCGCATGCCTCCGGCGTACCCGCTGCGACGAGCCGCGAACGCGCCTCGAGGTCGAGCGGCGCCCGTGCGAAGGGCGGCGCCTCGGGCAGGTCGATCGCGAGGCCGCGCTCGCGCACGAGCAGCTGCGCCGCGGCGATGTCGACCGAGCGCGCCGGCTTCAGCGAGACGACCCCGTCGAGACGGCCGTCGGCGAGGTGGCAGAGCGAGAGCGCCAGCGAGCCCATCACCCGCAGACGATGGGCGATCCCGACCATCGCGGCGGCCTTGTCGGCGACGTAGCTCGTCCGCGTCGCCTCGAAGGCGAGGATCTCGAGCTCGTCCTTCGGCAGGTCCGGCCCGAGCGCCTCGCCGTTCAGGCAGGCGCCGTCGCCCCGCCTCGCCGTCCACTCCTCGCCGCTGCCGAAGTCGTGCACGTAGCCGAAGAAGACGTCCTCCATCGCCGGGCCGTCCGCGACCGCGATCGAGAGCGAGAAGTAGGGGATCCCGCGCTTGGCGTTCAGGGAGCCGTCGATCGGGTCGACGACGACGCGGAGCCGGCCCTCGCCGAGCTCGCCGACCTCCTCGGAGACGATCGCGACGTCGTCGAGGCCCTCGAACCGGCGCAGCACGACCCGCTCGGCCGCCGCGTCGACGGCCGTCGTCTGGTCGCCGCCCTCGCCCGTGCCGACGACCGGCTCGCGATCGCCCCGGCGCGGCAGCTCCTCGAGCACGCCCTGCACGTCGACGGCGGCCTCGCGGCAGAGGCGCAACCAGTCGGTCATACCGGGTGGAAGAGCATCCCCGAGAGGAGCTTCGGATAGAAGAACGTCGTCTTCTGCGGCATGACGCCGCCGGCGGCGGCGCGTGCGGCGACCTGCTCGACCGTCACGGGCCGCAGCAGGAAGGCGCCCTCGGCCTCGCCGCGGTCGACGGCGGCGACCGCCTCGGCCGCGACCGGCGCGTAGCCGACGACCTCGGCGTCGAGGCCGGCGACCGCCTCGGCGTCGAGCTCGGCGTCCGCCACGATCCGGAAGTAGCGCCCGTCGCGGTAGAGCACCGGGCCGGGCAGCGGCGAGGGCAGGTCGTCGAGCGGCGTCGCCGGCAGCTCGCCGAGCCCGCGGACGAGGCGATGCGTGGGGAAGACGACGACCCCGGGCGCGCGGGCGCTGACCAGGATCGCGAAGGTGTGCGTCGCGGACGGCTCCTCCTCGGCGAAGGCGACCGCGGTCTCGTAGCGGTGGTGGCCGTCGGCGATCAGGAGCGGGACGTCGAGCCCCGGCTCGACGCCCGGCATCCGCCAGAGCCGCGTCGTGACGCCGCCCTCCTCGGCCTCGAGGTCGGGCGCCCGCTGCGGCCGCGCCAGCGGCGGCTCGGCGTCGTAGAGCAGGAAGATCGGCTCGAGCTGCGTCCGCGTCGCCCGCAGCAGCCGCAGGCGCCCCTCCTTCGGGCCGGCGTGCGTGCGCTCGTGCGGCAGCACCGCGCCGGTCGAGTACGGCTCGACGCGCACCGAGGCGGCGAAGCCCTCGCGCGTGCGGGCGATCCCGTCCGGGCCGGTGTAGTCCTGGGCGACCCACCAGACCGCCGGCTCCTCCTCGACGAGCACGCCGTCGCGGCGCCACGCCTCCAGGTCCGCGGCCGCCTGCTCGTCCGACTCCGGCAGCGTCAGATGGACGACGTTGTAGGGGCTCCGCGCCAGGTAGCGGGCGCGCTCCTGCGGCGAGATCACGTCGTAGGGCGGCGCCACGAGGTCGGCGAGCGGCCCGGCGGCGTCGCCGTAGCGGAGCGCGCGAAACGGGCGGATCTCGGGCACGGCCCGAGCCTAGACGAACCGTAGACTCCGTCGTCGTGGGCACGATCGCGGAGCTGGCGGAGGACCAGGTCGCCGAGGGCGTCTACGCGGTCGCGCGCAAGCGGCGGCTGCGGACGCGGAACGGGGCGGCGTACCTGGCGCTCGAGCTCGTCGACCCGAGCGGGCGGATCGAGGCCCGCGTCTGGAACGACGTCGAGCTGCTCGACGGGCGCTTCGCCGAGGGCGACGCCGTCCGCGTGCTGGGCCGGGTCGAGCGCTACGGCGGCCGCCTCCAGCTCGACGTGCGCTCGCTCGAGCCGGCGCCGGACGACCCCGCCGGGCTCGCACCCGCGATCCGGCGCGACGCCGAGGAGCTGCAGGGCTTCCTCGAGTTCCTGACCGCCGAGGTCTCGCACGCCGGCCTGCGGGAGGTCGTCGCGCGCACGCTCGCCGACTGCGACCTGCGCGCGTTCCCGGCGACGCCCGACGGCCACCACTCCTACGCGGGCGGCCTGCTCGAGCACACCGTCGGCGTCGCGACGCTCTGCCGCGAGACGGCGCAGCTGCACCAGCGGCTCCGCGCCGACCTCCTGCTCGCCGCGGCCCTCCTCCACGACGTCGGGCGCACGCGCGAGCTGCGCCGCGGGCCGACGTTCGCGCCGACCGACGAGGGGCGGCTGCTCGGCCACGTCCACCTCGGCCTGCGCCTGGTCGAGGAGCGCGCGGGAGCCCTCGACGACGCCGTGCGCGCGGAGCTGCTGCACGCGGTCGCCTCGCACCACGACGCGCGCGCGGCGCGGACGGCCGAGGCGGCGGTGCTCTACCACGCGAACCAGCTCGACGCCGTCGCGGCGCTCAGACCCGTCGGCGAATGAACGCGCTCGGGCTCGCCCTCGCCGCCAGCCTCGCCTGGAGCTTCGCCGACTTCGCCGGGCCGCTGAAGGGCCGCACCTACGGCGTCCTGACCGTGCTCCTGCTCGGCCAGGTCGCCGGCCTCGCGACGATCGGGATCGTCGTCGCGGCGAGCGGCCGCGGCCCGCACGGCGCCGGCATCCTCTGGGCGCTCCCCGCCGCCTTCTGCGGCACGCTCGGCCTCGCCGCCTTCTACCGCGGCATGCAGGTGGGGGCGATGAGCGTCGTCGCGCCGATCGCCGGCCTCGCCGCCGCGATCCCGGTGCTCTTCGGCGTCGCGCGCGGCGAGCGGCCGAGCCTGCTCGAGGGCGCGGGCATGGGCCTCGCGCTCGTCGGGGTCGTGCTCGCGTCGGTCGAGCCGCGCACCGAGGCCGCGCGCGAGCGGCGCGTGGCGGCCGGGGTCGGCCTGGCGCTCCTGGCCGCGCTCGGCTGGGGCTTCTACTTCCCGCCGATGCACGCCGCCGGCGAGGCGGACGTGATCTGGTCGGTGCTGCTCTTCCGGCTCGTCTCGGTCGCCGGGCTCGTGGCCGTCGCGCTCGTCAAGCGGCCGCGGCTGCGCGTGCCGCCGCTCGACCTCTCGGTCGTCGCCGCCGCGGGGATCCTCGACATGGCCGGCAACTTCCTCTACGCGGGCGCGGCGGCCGAGCACGGCCTCGTCAGCGTCGTCTCGGTGCTCGCGTCGCTCTACCCGGTGGGGACGATCCTGCTCGCGCGGGCCCTGCTCGGCGAGCGGATCTCGCGCCTGCAGGACGGCGGGGTCGTCCTGACGCTCGCAGGGATCGGCCTGATCGCCGCGGGCTAGGCCCCCGGTCAGACGTTGAAGCGCACGTTCAGCACGTCGCCGTCCGCGACGACGTAGGTCTTGCCCTCGAGCCGCTGCTGCCCGGCGCGGGCTGCCTCGGCGTGGCCGCCGGCGGCGACGAGCTCGTCCCAGCGGAGCACCTCGCAGCGGATGAAGCCGCGCGCGATGTCGGTGTGGATCGTCGCCGCGGCGTCGAGGGCGGTCGAGCCGCGTCGCAGCGTCCAGGCCCGCGTCTCCTTCTCGCCCGCGGTGAAGAACGTGATCAGGTCGAGCTCGCCGGTCAGCCGCCGCACGACCTCCTCGAGCGCGGAGGCGCCCTCGCGGAACGCCGCCGCCTCCTCCTCGGGCAGCTGCGCGAGCTCGGACTCGAGCTGCAGGTCGATCCCGCCCGGCCCGTTCTCGACCGCGAGCAGCGGCTTCGACGTCAGCGGGTCGAGCTCGGGCGGCAGCTCGCCCTCCCAGTCGGAGAGGCTCGCGCCGCCGTCGAGGTGCGCGAGCAGCCGCTCCAGCTCCTCGGCCTCCTTCCGCACCTGCGGGTCGCCCGACTTCGCCTGCTTGGCGACGCGCTCGAGCCGCCGCTCGACGTGGTCGCGGTCGGCGACGAGGAGCTCGAGCTTCAGCGTCTCGAGGTCGTCGGCGGGGACGCGCGTGCCCGAGAAGCCGTCGAGGACGACGAGCAGCGCGTCGACCTGGCGCAGGTTGCCGAGAAGCTGCGGGCCGGTGCCCGGCACGTCGACGACCCGCACCGCCGCGGGCGTCACCTTCCGCGCGTGCACGACCTCGGCGAGCTGCTGCAGCCGCGGGTCCGGAACCTGCGCCATGCCGACGTGCTCCTTGCCGGAGCCGTGCGCGTCCGTCCGCGTCAGGACGGTGAAGAGCGTCGTCTTGCCGGAGCTCGGCAGGCCGACGATGCCGACGTCGAGAGCCACGCGCAGAGGGTAGCCACCCCTCCCCCCTCCCTCCCTCTCCTCTCTTTCTACTCCTCCCCTATACACACCCCCTTCCTTTCTACCACCTCTTCTCTCTTCTACCTCTCTATCCTCTATCTAATTCTTACCTTCCTCAATTCCCTTTCCCTAAAAAACCTATACAATCTTAAAATTCATTTCATACTAAAATACACACCACTCTACATCAATCAAAAACAATACCTTAATTCTCAAAAAAATAAAACTCCTACTCAACAAAAACCACACATTCGTAAAAAAAACTCAACAAATACCTCAAAATTCAAAACTATACAAAAACTACCAACTACATCTACAACATCACGGCGCCCGGTGATTGGTCGCCGACAACCTCATCTCTACAACAAAACTACAAAAAATCCATCACAAAACCATTAAACCTACCTAACACACTTCCCTCCACCCAATCACACAAACACAAAAACCTAACTCTTTCCGTACACAATCACCATTCCCCACATACACCCCCCCCTCTCCGTTCCCCTATCAATAACTCAAACAACCATCACTACAACTACCCAACACTAACTCACACTAACATAACCTCTCTAACCCCACACACCCATCCCCATATCCCACATTCCACACACTTCACATCCACCCTTTCAACAAAACACAACACATTAACCTAAATCTATACTCATACCTAATACCCCTATCTTCTACAAAAAAACGCTATCTCAATATAACATACAATCACATAATAACACAACTCAAAATACTTACCACTCATAAAACATCACATTTCTTCGGCGCCGCCCGGACGGCACCGGATGATCCCACTAAACACACTTCCAAACAAAAAACTTTCCTTAATCACACTACACATCCTCCAACGAGCCGCCTAAAGACTTACGCCGTACAATCAATATACTCGAGCGCCGCTGGGCGACGAGTACAAACATCCCACCTACGTAACACAGCACCATCAAACACATACCCCCTCAACTCCTCCACAACTCCGCTACGCCCCCCAGGTCGCTGGCGCGGAGCGGGCTACGCCTGCTGTGCCTGCTCGCGCTCGGCGAACTGCTTCTGCAGCGAGGCGAGCGCCCGGTGCTGCAGCGACTTGATCGCGCCCTCGGTCTTGCCGAGGATCGTCGCGACCTCGCCGTTCGAGAAGTTGAAGACGAACTTGAGCGTCAGCACCTGCTGCTGCTCCGGCGAGAGCTCCTCGATCAGCTCCTGCATCGAGCGGCGCCCGATCGCGTGCAGCGCCTGCTCGGCCGCGGAGCTGCTCTCGTCGGGCGAGGGCTCGGGAACGTCCGCCTCGGGCTGCCAGCGGCGGCCGGCGCGGAAGTGGTCCATGGCGAGGTTGTGCGCGATCCGGAAGAGCCAGGCGGAAAACGGCGCCGACTGCCAGCGGAAGCGGCCGATCGACTCGAGCATCTTCAGGAACGTCTGCGTCGTCAGGTCCTCGGCGTCGTGCTTGTTGCCGACGCTGACGTGCAGGTAGCTGTAGATGCGGTCGAAGTGGATCAGGTAGAGCTCCTCGAGCGCGTCGCGGTCGCCCTGCTGGGCGCGGTCCACGAGCGCGCGCATCTCCGGCCCCCGCTCGCCTCCCTTGGCGGTGTCGGTCATCTCGAGAGGGATGCCCGGTGCGCGGCCGCGCCTAACCGCGCTAGCCGGCGGCGCCCGAGCCGAACCCGACGCGCGCCTCCCGCGCGAAGCGCTTCAGGTAGTCGACGCGGCGGAGCACGATCGTGTAGCGGCCGTCCTCGGCGTCGACCCCGAACGCGCCCTCCTCGCCGCGGCCGAGCGCCTGCTCGAGCTCCTCGGCGGCGCGGGTCGGGACGAGCACGCTCATGATCTGCCCTCCCTCGAAGCCGAGCTCGATCCGGATCCGGTCGTTCGTGCTCATGCGTCCACCAGCTCGGTCAGGACCCCGTGCACGGAGTCGGGTTGCGCGAAGGCGATCTCGTGGCCGAAGAGCCCGACCCGCGGCTCGGCGTCGATCAGCTCGACGCCCTGCTCGGCGAGGCTGCGCAGGTCGGCGCGGATGTCGTCGCTCGAGTAGGCGACGTGGTGCATGCCCGGGCCGCGCCGGGAGAGGAACCTGCCGATCGGCGTCTCCTCGTCGCCCGAGGCGAGCAGCTCGATCCGGTCGCCGCCGACGCGCACCATGACGCCGCGGAGCCCGTCGCCCTCGGCGCGCGACTCGACCTCCGCCCCGAAGAGCCGCTCGTAGGTCGCGACCGCCTGCTCGAGGTCGTCGACCGCGAGGCCGACGTGGTTGATCCCGCGCACCGCCACGGGGGCGATGCTATCTACTGGAGGCCGTCGGGCGAGGCGGGCAGCGCGCGGATCGTCCCGACCGTGTCCGAGTGCGTCGCCTCCGGCTCGACGCCGGCGAAGAGCTCGAGCAGCTCGTCGCGGCGGAGCGTCTCCTTCTCGAGCAGCGAGACGGCGACCCGGTCGAGCGCCGCGCGGTGCTTGGTCAGGAGGCGGAGCGCCTCCTCGTAGGCGTGGTCGGTCAGCCGGGCCTGCTCGCTGTCGCGCAGCCGCTTCGTCTCCTCCGAGAGCGCGTAGTTGTCGGCGCGCATCGTCCGCGAGGTAACCGACTCGGACATGCCCCACTCGAAGACCATCGAGCGGGCGATCTCGGTCACGCGCTCGAGGTCGTTGGCGGCGCCGTTCGTGACCCGGCCGAAGACGATCTGCTCGGCTGCGCGGCCCGCGAGCGCGATCGTCATCCAGTCGATCAGCTCCTCGCGCGTGTGCAGGTAGCGGTCCTCGGCGGGCAGGTTGAGCGTGTAGCCGAGCGCCTGGCCGCGGGCGACGATCGTCGCCTTCTGCACCGGGAAGGCGTCGCCCATCAGGTGGCTCATCAGCGCGTGGCCGCCCTCGTGGTAGGCGAGGATCCGCTTCTCCTTCTCGGTCACGACCTTCCGCTGCTGCATGCCCGCGACGACCCGCTCGACGGCGGCGTCGAAGTCGACCCGGCCGATCCGGTCCTTGTCGGTGCGGCCGGCGTGGATCGCGGCCTCGTTGCAGATGTTCGCGAGGTCGGCGCCGGTCAGGCCGGCGCACTGCCGCGCGACCAGCGACAGCTCGACGTCGTCCGCGAGCGGCTTGCCGGCCGTGTGCACCTTCAGGATCGCCTCGCGGCCGGCCAGGTCGGGCTGGCCGACGAGGATCTGGCGGTCGAAGCGGCCGGGGCGGAGCAGGGCGGGGTCGAGGTCCTGGATCCGGTTCGAGGCGCCCATGACGACGACCTGCGCGCCGTTGTCGAAGCCGTCGAGCTCGACGAGGAGCTGGTTCAGGGTCTGGTCCTGCTCGCGGTGGAAGCCGCCGCCGGTGCGGGCGGTGCCGACCGCGTCGAGCTCGTCGATGAAGACGATCGCCGGCGCGTTCTTGCGGGCCTGCTCGAAGAGCTTGCGGATCCGGGCGGCGCCGAGGCCGGCGAACATCTCGACGAACGAGGAGGCGCTCTGCGAGTAGAAGCTGGCGCCGGACTCGTGCGCGACCGCCTTCGCGAGCAGCGTCTTGCCCGTGCCGGGGGGCCCGTAGAGGAGCAGTCCCTTGGGGACGCGGGCGCCGAGCCGCTCGAAGCGGGCCGGCTCGCGCAGGAAGTCGACGACCTCGTGCAGCTCGCTCTTCGCCTCCTCGAGCCCGGCGACGTCGTCCCAGCGCACCGAGGACGACGAGTGCGGCTCGATCGACTGCGGCTTCACGCGCGGCATCAGCGACATCGTCCGCCAGAGGAAGTAGACGATCAGCGCGAAGAAGCAGATCGGCAGCCAGAGCAGCAGGTCGTTCTGGAACTGATCCCAGGTCGGGACACCGAGGGCGAGGGCGGCGGCCATCCGGTTCTCCATCGGCACCGGCCGGGCGCGACTAAAGCGCCGCGAGCACCTCGGCCGCGGTCGTGAAGACGACGCCCGCGCCGCGCCAGTCGGCGAGGCAGGCCGCCGTCCGCTCCCGGTCGAGGCCGCGGGCGGCGTCCTCGACGAAGCGGACGCGCCTGCCCCGCTGCAGGAAGCCGCGGATCGCCGCGTCGTCGCAGACGTCGGTGGCGACGCCGAAGACGACGAGCTCGTCCGGGTCGAGCGCGTCGAGCACGGCGCCCGTGTTCGGGTTCGTGAAGACGTCGAAGTTCTTCTTCAGGAGCAGCAGCTCGCGGCGGCCCGCGACGAGCTCGGGCACGAGGCCGGGCGGGTAGGGGAGCGCCGCGAGCGGCAGCGGGTCCGCCTGCTCGGTCTCGGGGATCTTCCGGGCCCCGCGCGTCCCGCGCAGGCAGTGCGGCGGGTAGGTGTTCGAGAAGTCGGGCTCGTCCGAGATCTCCGGGTCGGTCAGCTCGTGGTCGTCGGCCGAGGCGACGTGCGGCAGCCCGGCCGCGCGGAAGCCCTCGACGAGCAGGCGCATCGCCGGGACCAGCTCCTCGGCCCCCGAGACGTACAGCTTCCCGTCGGGGAGCATGAAGTCGACCTGCGTGTCGACGTCCCAGAGGACGGGGCCGGCCATGCGGGCATTCTCGCGCATGCAGGCTGCGCCGGGACGCCGCGACCGGCGGCGGTCTAGTCGACCGGGTCGAGCCGCGGGCTCTCGCGCAGGCGGCGGCCGAACTTGGCGGCGGGGCGGCCGTCGGCGACGACGACGTCGGCCGTGAAGTCGTTCGAGCCGCGGATCAGCGACGAGCCGATCCCGTAGGCGTCGACGGGGACCTCCCGGGCCTCGAACGAGCGGATCTTGGCGAGGTCGAAGCCGCCGGAGGCGACGATCTTGACCCGCTCGAAGCCGCGGCGGTCGAGCGCGTCCCTGACCTTGCGGACGAGCCGCTCGTTGACGCCGGTCGGCCTGAAGTCGCCCATCTCGTCGACGAGCGAGAAGTCGACGAGGCTCTCGGAGGTGTCGAGCCGGACGCCCCAGAGCCGGTCGCCGAGCGCGTCCGCCACCTCGAGCGCCGTCTCGACCGACCGGTTCGCGAAGTCGACGAGCACGGTGATGTTCGTCTCGACGGGCGCCCACTCGGCGAACTTGAGCGCGGCGGTGACGGTGTCGCCGCCGTAGGAGGCGATCAGCGAGTGCGGCACCGTCCCGATCCCCTTGCCGCCCCACCAGGAGGCCTGCTCGTCGGTGGTGACGCCGATCTCGGCGCCGACGATCTGGCCGGCGATGTAGGCGGCGTAGCCGTCGCCGGTCTGGACGCGGTGGTGGTCGTGCCGCGCGGGCATGAAGATGATCTGCTTGCCGTTCGCCTCCTCGAGCACGCGGACGACGTTCGAGGTGATCAGCGTCCGGCGCGCGAGCACGCCCAGGTAGAGGGTCTCCAGGTGGGCGAAGGTCGTGTAGTCGCCCTCGATCGTCAGCACCGGCTCGTAGGGCTCGAGCTCGTCGCCGTCGTAGAGGGCGTGCACGGTCAGCGCGTCCCAGTCCTCGGCGCAGAGCTTCAGGATCGCGATCGCCTCGTCCATGCCGCCGAGCCACGAGTGCTTCTTCTGGAAGACCTGCATGACGACGCGCGGGCGGCGGCCGTCGGCGAGCAGCGTCGCGCGCGTGTGGTTGAAGTAGGCGTCGGTGTAGTAGCCCGCCCGCATCTTCTCGACGGGCAGGTCGAAGACGTCCGGCGCGAGGCGCCTACGCGTGTCCCGGGTGGTCGCCATCTTCGAGCGCGAGGCAGGCCTCGAGGGCGGCGCGGGCGACCTCGAGCTGGTCGGCGGTCGGCTCGGCGGTCGCGAAGCGGTGCTGCAGCTCGTGCCCCGGGCGGGCGAGCGCGCGCGCGAACCGCCGCTCGGGGTTGCGGGTCATCCAGCCGAAGAGCTCCGTCGAGGCGGCGAGCGCGCCGAGCGAGGCGGCGAGACGCGCGGGCCGGCGGTAGCGGCGCGGCGCGGCGGTCGCGAGCACGTTGCCGGCGGCCGAGGTCAGAAGCAGCGGCCCGACGAGGTGCGTGCCGCAGCGCTCGTGCTCGCGCGGCCGGGGCTCGCCGTGCTCGTAGCTCCCGATCGAGATGTGCTCGGCCCCGTGGTAGGAGGCGAGCTCGCCGCCCGAGAGCGCCAGCACGGCGGGCAGGAAGGAGAGGACGCCGCTCGCGAGCTCGCGCGCGCCCGCGGTCAGCGAGTCCGAGCCGCGCACGATCCGGATCGTGACCGAGGCCGCGACCATCGCGGCGAGCACCTGCGGGCGCTCGAACGGCAGCTTCGCCTCCGGCAGGGCGCGCTTCACCTGCGGCAGCACGGCCAGCGACTCGAGCAGCTTCGCCGGGCCGCGCAGGAGCGGGCTCTCGAGCGAGGTCGTCGCGAAGAGCTTCCGGGCGGCGGCGACCTTGATCTCGCCGTCGTCGCCGCGGACGGCGCAGCCCCAGGAGCTCGGGCCGTGCACGAGCACGCCGTTCGCGAGCGCCATGCCGCCGAGCCTGACCTTCTCCGTCACGCCCCGGAGGGTACCGCGCGGGCGCGCAGCGCCGCCTGGAGCGCCGCCGCCGCCTCGCCCGGGCGGCCGCCGCCGAGCGCGGCCCCGTCGAGCGCGACGACCGGCATCAGCTCGCGGATCGACGACGACGTGAAGGCCTCGTCCGCGGCGGCCAGCTCGGCGAGCGGGAAGCTGCCCTCGGCGACCTCGTAGCCGGCGGCGGGCGCGAGCTCGAGCAGGGTCGCCCGGGTGACGCCGGCGAGCACGCCGAGATCGACCGAGGGCGTGCAGAGCGTCCGGCCGCGCCGCCACCAGACGTTCGAGATCGGCGCCTCGAGCACGATCCCGCCCGCGGTGACGAAGACGGCGTCGTCGGCGCCGCGGCGGCGCGCCTCCGCCTCGGCGGCCATGTTGACGGCGTAGCTCGTCGACTTGACGCCCGGGAGCAGCCACGGCGAGCGCTCGGCCTCGACCCCGAGCGGCAGCGAGGCGAGCGCGATCCCGCGCGCGCGCAGGGCCGTCCAGCTCGGGCGGGATCCCGGCGACGGTGACGACGAGCGTCGTCCCCGTCCAGTAGTGACGCAGCCCGACGTCGGGCACGCCGGCCGCCTCGACTGCGTCGGCGGCGAGGCGGGCGGCCTCGTCCCGGTCGGGCGCGGGCAGGGCGAGGCTCGCGGCCGACTCGGCGAGCCGGTCGAGGTGCGCGTCGAGCCGGAAGGGGCGGCCGCCGTAGACGCGCGTCGTCTCGAAGGCGCAGCGGCCGCGCAGGAGCGCCTCGTCGCCGGCGCCGAAGACCGGCTCCGACGGGTCGAGCACGCCGCGCCCGGCGACGGCGACCGCGAGCAGCTTCACGCGCGCACCCCCTCGAGCGCCGCGAGCAGCGGCCGCGCCTTGACCCAGGACTCCTCGATCTCGGCGGCCGGGTCGGAGTCCCAGACGATGCCGCCGCCGACCCAGAGATGCAGCCTGTCCTCGACGGCCGCGAAGGTGCGGATCGTCAGCGCCAGCTCGAGGTCGCCGTTCGGCCGGACACGGCCGAGCGCGCCCATCGAGGCGCCCCTGCCGACCGGCTCGAGCGCGGCGGCCAGGTCGAGCGCGGCCAGCTTCGGCGCTCCCGTCACCGAGCCGCCCGGGAAGAGCGCCTCCAGCAGCTCGGCGAGGCCGACGCCCTCGCGCAGCGTTCCCTCGACCGTCGAGACGAGGTGGCTGACGCCCGCGAGCTGCCGCTCGGCGAGCAGCTCCGGCCAGCGCACCGAGCCCGGCTCGCAGACGCGGGCGAGGTCGTTCCGCTCCAGGTCGACGATCATCAGGTGCTCGGCGGCGTCCTTCGCCCCCTCGACGGGCGACGCCGGCGGGCCGCGTGCCCTTGATCGGGCAGGTCGAGACGCGGCGGCCGCGGCGGGCGAGGAAGAGCTCCGGCGAGGCCGAGACGACCGCCCAGCCCTCGCCGGCGAACGGCTCGGGCACGAGCGGCCGCAGCGGCGCGAGCCGCTCCGCGAGCGCGGCCGGGTCGCCGGCGAAGGGCGCCGAGAGGTGCTGGACGAGGTTGACCTGGTAGACGTCGCCGCGGGCGATCGCCGTCGCGCACGGCCTCGATCGCGGCCGCGTAGCCCTCGTCGTCCCAGCTCCGCTCCCAGGCGCCGAGCTCGAGCGGGCCCTGCTCGCGACGACGTGGCACGTGCTCGTGCTCGCGCCGGATCCTGCACGCGAGGAGCGGCAGCGCGCACGGCTCCGGCGGCGCCGGCGAGGCCGAGCGGCGGAGCGGCTCGGAGAGCCCGTAGCCGAGGTAGAGGTCGGCGACGAGCCCGTCGGCGCCGAAGAAGCCCTCGCCGTCGAGGTAGTCCTCGAGCGTCCGGAAGGCGCCGCCGGGCTCAGTGAGCGTCAGCACCGCAGACCGCCCGGGCCGCATGGCGCAGGAAGCGGACGCCGAGCTCGAGGTCGGCGACCGGCACGCGCTCGTTCGCCGAGTGGATCAGGCGCGCGGCGGTCTCCGCGTCCATCGCCCGCGCGGGGAAGAAGCCGTAGGCGACGGTGCCGAACGCCTCGCGCAGCCAGTGGCTGTCGGTGAAGCCCGGGACGATCGTCGGCACGGCCTTCGCGCCCGGCTCGAGCTCCTCGACGAAGGCCGCGACCGCGTCCCAGAGCGGCGTCGCGAGCGGCGAGCGGGTGCCGCCCTGCACCTCCACCCACTCGAGCTCGTAGTCGGCGTCGCCGAGGATGCGGCGGACGAGCGGCTCGACGGTCTCGGGCGTCTCGCCCGGCGGCAGGCGGCAGTCGACGACGACCTCGCAGAGGGCGGGGATGACGTTGCGCTTGTCGGAGGCGTGCGCCATCGTCGGCGCGAAGGTCGGGCCGAGCAGCGGCTCGACCAGCTCGGCCGCGAGCGGGTCGACGCGGCGGGCGGCCTCGAGCGCCTCGGCCGCAGCGGGCACGTCGCCCGCGACGGCGCGCAGGAACGCCTCGACCTCCGGCTGCAGGCGCGGCTCGGGCCGGAAGCCGCCGAGCCGCTCGATCAGCACGGCGGCCTTGACGAGCGCGTTGTCGGCGATCGACGGCATCGACGCGTGCCCGCTGCGGCCGCGGACGCGCAGCCGGAAGGGCGAGCTCATCTTCTCCGCGGTCGAGCAGAGGTAGACGACGCCGTCGCCGAGCTCGAGCCGGTCGCCGGCGCCCTCGTTGACCGCGTAGTCGCAGCGCACCGCGTCCGGATGCTCGCGGCAGAGCCACTGGAGCCCGTAGCCGTCGCCGACCTCCTCGTCCGCCGCGGCGACGAAGAGCAGGTCGCCGGCAGGCCGGAAGCCCTCCCGCGCGAGCGACGCGATCGCGACCGCGCTCGCTGCCACCTGCCCCTTCATGTCGAGCGCGCCGCGGCCCCAGACCTCGCCGTCCTGGAGCGCGCCTGACCAGGGGTCGAGCCGCCACTCGGCCGGGTCGGCGAGCACCGTGTCGGTGTGCGAGAGCAGGCAGAGGCTCGGCCCGTCGCCCGTGCCGGGGATCCGCGCGACCAGGCTGGCGCGCTCCGGCACCCGCGCGTAGGTCTCGCAGGCGACGCCGTGCCGCTCCAGGTAGGCGCGCAGGCAGTCGGCCGCCCGCGTCTCGTTGCCGGGCGGGTTGACGGTGTCGAGCCGGATCAGCTCCTGCAGGAGCCCGGTCACCTCGTCCCGGAGCGACACCGTCGACACGGCCTCGGAGCATACTGCCCGCATGGGCGACCTCTTCAGCGACGCGGCCTCGCAGCGGGCGGGCGAGGTGGCGCCGCTCGCGCAGCGGCTGCGGCCGCGCACCCTCGACGAGTTCGTCGGCCAGCAGCACGTCGTCGGCCCGCAGACCGCGCTGCGGCTCGCGATCGGCGAGGACCGGGTCCCGTCGGTGATCCTCTTCGGCCCTCCCGGCTCGGGCAAGACGACGCTGGCGCGCGTGGTCGCGGGCCAGACGGGCGCCGCCTTCGAGGAGCTCTCGGCGGTGTCGGCGACGGTCTCGAACGTCCGCGAGGTGATCGCGCGGGCCCGGGAGCGGCTGGGGACGACGGGGCGGCGGACGATCCTCTTCCTCGACGAGATCCACCGCTTCAACAAGGCGCAGCAGGACGCGCTGCTGCCCGCGGTCGAGGAAGGGCTGCTGACGCTGATCGGCGCCACGACCGAGAACCCCTACTTCGAGGTCAACTCGGCGCTGCTCTCGCGGACGCAGCTGTACGAGCTGCAGCCGCACTCGGAGGACGACCTCGCCGAGCTCGCCCGCCGCGGCGCCGGCGCGCTCGAGGTGGAGCTGCCGGACGAGCTGGCGCAGCTCGTCGCGCGGCGGGCGGGGGGCGACGCGCGGAACGCGCTCAACATCCTCGAGCTCGCCGCCGCGTCGGCGCGCGCCCAGTCGACCGCGATCGCGGCGGAGCACGTCGAGGACGCCGCGCGCAAGCGGCCGCTCGTCTACGACAAGGGCGGCGACGCCCACTACGACTTCATCTCGGCGTTCATCAAGTCGATCCGCGGCTCCGACCCGGACGGAGCCGTCTACTACCTGGCCGCGATGATCGAGGGCGGCGAGGACCCGCGCTTCATCGCCCGGCGGCTGATCGTGCACGCGTCCGAGGACATCGGCAACGCCGACCCGCGCGCGCTGCTCGTCGCCGTCGCGGCGGCGCAGGCGGTCGAGCACGTCGGGCTGCCGGAGGCGCGCCTGAACCTGGCGCAGGCGACGCTCTACCTCGCCTGCGCGCCGAAGTCGAACGCCTCCTACCGCGCGATCTCGGCGGCGCTCGCCGACGTCCGCGAGCAGGGCCACCTGCGCCCGCCGGAGGCGCTGCGCGACGCGAGCTACGCCGGCGCGAAGAAGCTCGGCCGCGGTCGCGGCTACATCTATCCGCACGACGACCCTCGCGGCTTCGAGGTCGACCACCTCCCGGACGCGCTCAAGGGGCGCCGCTACTACGAGCCGTCCGGCAGCGGCGAGGAGCGCCCGCGCGGCCCTGCGGCTGGGGGCGCAGCGGCGGCAAGCGCAGCGGGGACGACGAGCCGCGCGACCTGGATTCCGGGGAGGAGCCTGCCGGCTAGCCCGGGCCGGCTGCCCGGCCAACGGGGCCGAACCGGCGACGGAGCCGACGGGAGGAGCCGGCGAGCGGGGCGGAGAGGGTCGGCCACGGCAGCGCGAACCGAGCCGGCCGCACCGACCCGACGTCGAGAAATCGGCACACGATCGGCACACTCCCGTCACCCCTCAGAGCGAGGAGCGGCGGTATCGTCGACTCCGAGGGTGGCGGGTTGGTTCCCCACCCTGGGTGGGGGTTTGGCCTCCGGCGGGACACGGCCGCCGCGGACACAGCCACCGCGGACACGGCGCCGGCGCCCCGGCGCACGCCGCCGTCCCCGGCGCTAGATTCGGCCGATGCGGCTGCATCTGCACGCCTGGGGCGACCCGGCCTCGCCGACGCTCGTGTGCCTGCACGGGATCACGGCGCACGGGAAGCGCTTCCGGCGCGTCGCCGAGCGGCTCGCCGACCGCTACCACGTCGTCGCCCCCGACCTCCGCGGCCACGGCCGCTCCGAGGCCGAGCCGCCCTGGTCGCTCGAGCAGCACCTCGAGGACGTCCTCGAGACCGTCCCCGCAGACGCGCGACTCTGGGTCGGCCACAGCTTCGGCGGCCGGCTCGTGCTCGAGCTCGCCCACGCCCGCCCCGACCGCGTCGAGCGCGGCGTCCTCCTCGACCCCGCCCTCTGGGTCCCTCCCGCGGTGGCGCTCCAGCGAGCCGAGAAGACCCGCCACGACCGCTCCTGGGCGAGCGTCGCCGAGGCCGTCGAGCAGCGCCTCGCCGAGGGCACCGTCCACGGGGCGCCGCACGGCCTCGTCGAGGAGGACTTCGAGGAGCACCTGGAACGCGGCGAGGACGGGCGGCTCCGGCTCCGCTACACGCGCAGCGCGGTGATCGCCGCCTACGGCGAGATGGCCCGGACGCCGCCGCAGCAGCCGCTCGCCGCGCCGCTCCTCGTCGTCCGCGCCCTCGACTCCGAGGTCTGCCCGGAGCCGCTCCTCGAGGCCTACCGCGCCGGCGCGGGCGAGCTGCTCGAGGCGGCCACCGTGCCGGGCGGCCACATCGTCATGTGGGACGCGCTCGACGAGACGGTCGCCGCGATCGCGTCCTTCCTCGGCTAGCCCAGCAGCGCGGCCAGCTCCGGCGGCCGCACGTCGAGCCCGGCCAGGCGCTCGAGCGGCACGCGCACGGCGAGGTACGTGCCGCGGTGGGTCCCCTCGTCGAACGGCTCGCCGCTCAGCGATCCCGAGACGACCCGCGCCTCGAAGTAGACCTGCCTGCCTTCGAAGTCGAGCTCGAGCAGCGGCGCGCCGAGCACGACCTCGACAGCCAGCTCCTCGCGCGCCTCGCGCACCGCCGCCTGCTCGAAGCTCTCGCCCGGCTCGACGCCGCCGCCCGGGCAGACGAGGTAGTGGCGCCCGTCCCGCCGACGCTCGATCAGGACGACGCAGCCGTGCTCGACGATGACGACGCCCGCCCGGTCGCGGGCGCACCGTCAGAGGATCCGCTCGCCGAGGGCGCTGGCGACGAGCTCGACGGCCAGCTTCGCGGTCTCGTTCTCGCGGTCGAGGATCGGGTTGACCTCGACGACCTCGAGCGAGTCGAGCAGTCCCGACTCGGCGACCAGCTCGAGCGCCAGGTGCGCCTCGCGGTAGCTGAGCCCGCCGCGCACGGGCGTGCCGACCCCCGGTGCCGTGTCCGGGTCGACCGCGTCCATGTCGAGCGAGACGTGCAGGTAGCGGCTGCCGGCGAGGAAGCCCAGCGACTCGCGCACGCAGCGCTCGATCCCGAGCCGGTCGACGTCGCTCATCGTGAAGACCTTCGCGTTCTGACGGCGCACGCGCTCCTTCTCGACCGGGTCGAGGTCGCGGACGCCGACGAGCGCGACCCGGTGCACGGCCGGCACCGGCCAGCCGTCGACGTGGAAGCGGTCGCCCGCGAGCCCGAGGCCGGCGGCGAGCGGCATGCCGTGGACGTTGCCCGTCGGCGAGCTGCCGGGGTCGTTGAGGTCGCCGTGCGCGTCGACCCAGAGGACGCCCCCCGCCCCGCGCCGCCGCGCGAGCCCGGCGAGCGAGCCGATCGCGACGGAGTGGTCGCCGCCGAGCACGAGCGGGAGCAGGTCGGTCTCGAGCGCCTCCTCGACCAGCTCTGCGACGCGGCGGCACGTCTCGAGGATCGCGGGCAGGTAGCGCGCGGACTCGTCGTCGACGGCGATCGACTCCGGGACGGGGACGCGCACGTCGCCCCAGTCGCGGCACTCGCGCCCGAGCGCGCGGATCCGGGCGTCGAGTCCCGCGTAGCGGATCGCCGAGGGGCCCATGTCGACTCCCCGCCTGCCCGCCCCCAGGTCGAGGCCCGCGCCGATGACGGCGACGGGGCGGGGCTGCCCTTGATCGCTCACGGCCGCAAGGCTAGCGTTGCAGGCGATGGCCGATCCGGGGGGAGGTGCGGCACACGGCCCGATCCGTGTCCTGCTCGCCGACGACGACGAGGGGTTTCTGGCGTCGCTGGAGACCCTGATCGACGGCCAGCCCGAGCTGACGGTGGTGGGCGCGGTCGGCGACGGGCTCGCGGCGATCGAGCTCGCCGACCGGCTCGACCCGGAGGCCTGCGTGCTCGACCTGCACATGCCGCTGCTGGACGGCGTCACGGCGGCCGCCCGGCTCCGCTTCGACCATCCGAGCATCTGCCTGATCGCGCTCACCGGCGACGACGACCCGCAGCTGCACGAGGCCGTGCAGGCCGCGGGCGCCGACGCGGTGCTGCTCAAGTCCGATCTGGTCGAGGCGCTGGTGGAGCGGCTCGGCTCGGTCAGGGGCCGGCTCTGATGGAGGTCCGCGCGCTCGCCGCGGCGGAGCCGTTCACGACCGCGGACGGCTCGACGATCCGCGAGCTGCTCAACCGGGGCTCCGGTGCCGGCGACGCGCGGAACCAGAGCCTCGCGGAGGCGAGCCTGGAGCCCGGCGGCTCGACCGAGCGGCACTACCACCGCGAGGCGGAGGAGATCTACTTCCTGCTCGAGGGCGACGCGGAGCTGGAGGTCGACGGCGAGCGCCGCCCCGTCGGGGCAGGCGACGCCGTGCTGATCGCGCCGGGCGCCTGGCACCGGGTCACGGCCGGCCCCGGCGGCGTCCGCTTCCTCTGCTGCTGCGCGCCGCCGTACCGGCACGAGGACACCTTCTTCGCCTAGCCTCCGTCTCGGGGCAGCTCCTCGGTCAGTTTCGGCACGGTCGGCAGCAGGGCGAGCGCGGGCACGATCGGCAGCCAGAAGGCGAAGATCCGGTAGACGAACGCGGCGAGCAGGGCCGGCGCGAGCGGGACGCCGACCGCGTGCAACGTCAGGGCGAGGACCGCCTCCATGCTGCCGGCGCCGCCCGCGGGAAGCGGCAGCGCGGTGAGCACGTACGCCGTCGTGTAGGCGAGCACGAGCGGCGTCGCGTCGATGCTGACGCCGAAGCAGCGGAGGGCGGCGTAGATCGTGATCAGGTCGCCGAGCCAGTAGAGCGGGAAGCCGAGCAGCCCGCCGGCGTGGGCGAGCGGCCGGGCGACCAGGTGCCGGACGAGCCCGACGCCGCCGATCGCGTCGGCGAGGCCGGCCTTCGCCTTGTCCCAGAGCCAGCGCGCCCACCGGGCCGGGCTGCGGCCGTCCGGCCGGTCGACGTCGCCGCCGAGCTCCTCGAGCCGACCGAGGCGCCCGGGCTGGCTGACGTAGACGGCCGCGGCGGTGCAGAGCGGGACGATCAGGAGCCACGAGAGCGTCATCGCGTAGGGCGCGCCCTCGCCGCGGCCGAGCAGGACGACGGCGGCCGGCGAGCGCCGCGAACCAGGCGAGGATGCCCCATTCGAGCGTGTTCAGGGCGAGCACGCGCCGGGCGGCGTCGTGCGGCTTGCAGCCGGCCCGCTGCAGGGCCCAGAAGTCGACGGCGAGCCCGCCCGCCGACGAGCCGACGACGAAGGCGCCGAACCCGAGCCCGACGACGCGCGTCACCGTCCAGAGGCGCAACCGCGGCCCGCCCTCGACGCGGGCGACGTCCCGGTAGGCGAGGATGTAGCCGACGTAGGCGAGCAGCTCGCCGGCCGCGGCCGCCGCGAACCACGGCTTCTGCGCCTTCCGCGCCGCGTCGAGCAGCTTGCCGAAGTTCGCGATCTGGCCGATCAGCCCGAAGGCCGCGAACGCGAGCACGACGGCGAGACCGACCGTGAGCAGCGCCTTGCGCCGATCGAAGCCCAGGATCTCGTCCCCGCCGCCCTCCTCCTCGTCCGCCACGGGGCGGTCATTCCCCGGCAGCACCGCCGGAAAACGGGCGCCGACGGGAGCCCGGGGAAGAGTGGCGAGGGCCGGACTTGAACCGGCGACACCACGGTTTTCAGCCGTGTGCTCTACCAACTGAGCTACCTCGCCTCGAGCCGCGGACAGTGTAGCCGGGGCGGCCGGGCAGGGCCCGCGCGCGAAGAAAGGGCGTCCCGGCCGGTGCTACCGTGCCGCTGACGCCCTGTCGAACGGACCGTAACCGATCGGCTCGCGACGTGCGGCGAACGCCGTTCCCTCACCGGCCGCAAACTCTGCAAATTGCGCGAATCCGTGCTCCGAGAACCCGCGCCGCAGCCGCGCGGGCGGCACGAAGATCGGGGTCGCCGGGCCCCGCGACCAGGCGCAGACGACCATCCCTCCGGGCGCGACGACGCGGGCGAGCTCGCCGAAGAACGGGATCATGTTCGCGACCGTGACGAGCTCGCAGGACGCGTCCGGGAGCGGCAGCGCCGACGCGTCGGCGACGAGGAAGCGGACGCGATCCTCGAGCCCGGCCGGGACCTTCGCCGACGCCGCCTCGACCATCGCCGGCGCGAGGTCGACGCCGAGCACCTCGGCCTCGGGGTACCGCTGCGCGACCGCGAGCGCGGCGGCGCCCGTGCCGGTGCCGAGGTCGAGCGCGCGGCGGGGCGGCGGCACGTCCGCGAGCGCCGCCAGCAAGGGCTCGAGGTGTCCGGGCGAGACGATGCCGTCCCAGCGGGGCGCGAGCTCCTCGAACTGCGCCCGCAGCGCGCGGCGGAAGAGCCGCCAGAGCCCCGGACGGAGGACGACGGCGTCCGTCGCCAGCCGCGCGAGGCGCTGCCCGAGCCGCCGCCGCGCCGCCTCGGCCCGGCTCATTCGGGCGCCGGCGAGATTCGCACGACGTCGCCCGGCTTCGCCTGGAACATGCGCGCCGCGTCGCCGCCGTTGATCGCGATCGCGAGGTTGCCGTAGGAGTCCTCGTAGAGGATCAGGTCTCCCGGCCGCGCCTCCGCGAAGGTACGGGTCGCGATCGCGTAGTAGCTCTCGAGCGGCAGCCGCAGCTCGATCCGCGCCCCGGCCTCGATCCGCGCCAGCGCCGCCTCCTCGTGCGTCAGGTTCAGCTGCATGTTCCCGAACCGGTCGACGTAGAGAATCGTCGCGCGCAGCGACGAGCGGCCGATCTCCGGCTGCGGCAGGTCGAGGCGCACGAGCTCCTCGGCTGCGACGGCGGGCCCGAGCGCCGCCGGATCGACGCCGCCCGCGAGGTGCGCGGCCGCCGGCGAGAAGATGTCCCGGCCGTGGAAGGTGCGCGAGACGGGCCGCAGCATGTACTCCTCGTTCGCGAGCTCCCAGGCGCCCTCGACACCACCGAGCTTCTCGATCGCCGGCAGCAGCAGGCCGTTGTCCGGGCCGACGTAGAGCCGGTCGTCGAGGCCGCGCAGCGCGACCGCGCGGCGGTCGGTGCCGACGGTCGGGTCGACGACGGCGAGATGCACCCCCGCCGGCATGTACGGCAGCGTGCTCGCGAGCACGAGCGCACCTTGCAGCACCTGCTGGGGCGGGATCCCGTGCGTGATGTCGATCACGCGCGCGTCGGGCGCGATTCCGGCGATGACGCCGTGGCAGGTGCCGACGAAGTCGTCCTGGAGGCCGAAGTCCGTCAGGAAGGTGATCGTCCGCGCGCTCACGCCGTCGCAGAGGCTACCCGCGCGACCGCGGCGACGAGCCCGTCGAGGTCGTGCGTCGCCGCCTCGGCGAGGACGCGCAGGCCGACGGACTTCGCCACGCGCGTCGTCTGCGGCCCGATCGAGACCGCGGGCACGTCGACCTCGAGGCGGGCGAAGGCGCGGGCTGCCGACCCGGACGCGAGCACGACGAGGTCGCCGTCGGGCGGCGTCTGCGGACGGACGAGCCTGGTGCGGTAGAGCGGCAGGAAGTCGGCGCCGAGCGCCTCGATCGGCCGCCGCCGCGCGCCCTCGGCGGCCGCGAAGAGCACCCGCCCCGGCGGCTGCGGGAACTCCGCGATCAGCCCCTCCTGGCTCGAGACGCGCGGCACGAGGGCGGGCTCGATCCCGTGCGCCCGCAGCCGCTCGGCGGTGCCCGGCCCCACGGCTGCCACCCGCGGCGGCGCCCCCGCAAGCCGCCGCACCACCTCGTCGGCGCCGTTCGGGCTCGTGACGACGAGCCAGTCGTAGCCGGAGGCGTCGATCGCCTCGTCGCTCGTCCGCTCGATCTCGATCAGCGGGCAGGCGACGACCTCGAGCCCGAGCTGCTCCAGCCGCTCGACGAGCGGCCCGGCCTGGTCGCGCGGCCGCGTGACGACGACCTTCATGCCCGCCGGCTCACGCGGGTCGTGCGGCGAGGAGCTCGGCGGCGAGCGCGGCCGGGTCGTCGCCGGAGCGCCGCTCGACCCAGCCGCCGTCGTCGTCGGCGATCAACGCGTGCAGGGCCGAACCGTCGTGGTGTGCGGCGACGGGCGCGAGGCAGCCGCCGCCGATCGCCGCGACGCAGGTCCGCTCGGCCGAGACGCGACGGCGCGTCTCCTCGTCGGAGACCGCGGCGACGAGCTCCTCCTCGCCCGCCCGCACCTGCAGCGCGAGCGCCCCCTGGCCCGCCTCGGGGAGCAGCTCCTCCGGGTCGAAGCGGTGGCCGATCTCGTGCTCGAGCCCGAGCCGCTCGAGCCCGGCCGCCGCGAGCACGATCGCGTCGAGGCCGCGCTCGCGGCGCTTGCGCAGCCGGGTGTCGATATTGCCGCGCAGCGGCTCGATCGCGAGCGTCGGCTCGAGCGCGAGCAGCTGCGACCGCCGCCGCGTCGAGGCCGTGCCGATCCGCATGCCCGGCCGGATCCCGCCGGCGCCGCAGAGCGCGTCGCGCGGGTCGTCGCGCGCCAGGTAGGCGCCGACGACGAGGCCGTCCGCATCCGTGGAGGTCATGTCCTTGGCGGAGTGGACGGCGACGTCGATCCGCCTCGCGAGCAGCGCCTCCTCCAGCTCCTTGACGAAGACGCCGCGCTCGCCGATCTGGCCGAAGGGCCTCGAGCGGTCGCGGTCGCCGGCGGTCGTGATCGGGACGAGTGCGATCTCGACGCCCGGCCTGCGCAGGCGCGAGGCGGCGAGCTCGGCCTGCGTCAGCGCGAGCCTAGACCCGCGGCTGCCGACGCGGACGAGCACGGCACCGCCCCTTCCCCACCCGCGCGCGGCCGCACGGCCCGGCTCCGCGCGGGCGGACCCGCACGAACGCCGTCGGCGCGACCACCGTCACGGGCAGCGTCCTCACCGGCGCCGCTCCTCCTCGCCGAGGTCGAACAGGTGCCTGACCGCGTCGGCGTAGGCGGCGCCGTCGGCCGCCGCCGCGGCCTCCTTCATCCGCACGGTCGGCAGGTGCAGCAGCTTGTCGACGATCCGCGCGGTCACCGACTCCACCGCCGCCCGCTCGGCGTCGGAGAGCCGGCCGCGGACCCGTTCGAGCTCGCGCTCGCGGATCTCCTCGACGCGCTCCCGCAGCGAGGCGATCGCAGGCACGACGTCGCGGGCCGCCTGCCACTCGTGGAAGCGCCCGGCCTCCTCGGCGACGATCGACTCGGCACGGCCCGCCTCGGCGCGGCGGCCGGCGAGCGTCTCGGCGACGACGGCCTCGAGGTCGTCGATGTCGTAGAGGTAGCAGCCGTCCAGCTCGTTGACGTCGGGGTCGACGTCGCGGGGGACGGCGATGTCGATCAGGAGCAGCGGCCTGCCGCGGCGGCCCTGCAGCGCCCGCGCGGCGCCGTCCCGGTCGACGACGAAGCCGGGCGAGCTCGTCGAGGTGACGACGACGTCGGCGGCCGCGAGCGGCTCGAGGACGGCGTCGAGCGTCACCGGGCGGCCGCCGAAGCGCTCGGCGAGCCCCGCGGCGTGCTCGAGCGTCCGGTTGGCGACGAAGGCGATCTCGGCGCCGCGCGAGCGGAGGTTGTCCGCAGCCTGCTCGCCGATCTTGCCGGCGCCGACGAGCAGCACGCGGCGCCCGTCGAGGTCGCCGAAGACCTGCTGCGCGAGCGCGGCCGCCGCCCCGGCGACCGAGGCGGGGCTCTCGCCGATCGCCGTCTCGTGGCGGACGCGCTTGCCGGCGTGCAACGCCTGGCGGAAGACGCGGTCGAGCACCGGCCCGGTCGCGCCGGCCTCGTAGGCGCTCGCGCACCTGCCCGAGGATCTCGCCCTCCCCGGGGACGAGCGAGTCGAGGCCGGAGGCGACGCGGAAGAGGTGGATGGCCGCGGCCTCGTCCGCGAGGCGGTAGAGCACGTCGAGCTCACGGCCCGCGACCCGCGTCAGCGCCGCCGCGGCGAGGGACTCGGCCGCGCGAGGATCCTCCGCCGCGAGGTACAGCTCGGTGCGGTTGCAGGTCGAGAGGCAGACCGCCTCGCCGGCCTCGGCGCCGAGCTCGGCCGCGAGCCTCGCCGCGGCGGGACGGGCGAGCGCGACCGTCTCGCGCAGCTCGACGGGAGCGACGTGGTGGGAGAGGCCGACGAGGACGAGGCGGGTCGAGGAGCTCATGAGAAGTGGGTCAGCGGCAGGCCGAGCCGGACGACGATCACGAGCGCGAACCCGAGGAGCGCCAGCTGCGCGGCGCGCCGGCCGGTCGGCCGCAGCAGCAGGAAGGCGCCGTAGACGGCCCAGGTGAGGAAGGTGACCGCCATCAGCGCGTCGATGCCGCCGCCGTCCTCCTCGAGGCGGACGAGCCCGGACGCGATCCCGAGCGTCAGCGCCGGCAGTCCCCAGGCGATCGTGCGCGCGGTCAGGCGCTCGAGCGTCGCCAGCGACGGCAGCCGCAGCCGCAGGATGTCGGCGGAGCGCCGCTTCAGCCGCCGCTCCTGCCAGAGGTAGAGGCCCGCGAGCGCCGCCGCGAGCGTGAAGCCGGCGAACGCGGCCAGGACGAGGCCGACGTGGAGTACGAGGAAGAGGTTCCCGTAGTCGCTGCCGGCGGCGAGCCCGGTGCCGCCGCCGACGTGGGCGAGCACGAGCAGCGCCGCGGCGAGCGGCATCACGCCGAGCCCGAGCAGCCGGTAGCGCGCGTTGCAGCCCCAGATCAGGTAGGCGCCGACGACGAGCCAGACGAACAGGTTCAGCGAGCCGGCCCAGCTCGACCAGGGGAACCCGTCGGCCCGGACGGCCTGGACGGCGAGGAGCGCGGTCTGGACGAGCCAGCCGAGCCGGACGCCCCAGGTCGCGAGCCGCGCGGGCCGGCCCGGGCCGAGCCCGAACGCGACCGCCGCCTCCCCGTAGGCGACGAGCGCCGGCCAGAAGAGCAGCTCAGCCAACCGTCACCTCGGGCGCGCGCTCCGGCTCCTCCTCGACGCGACGCCGCTCGCCGACGAGCCGGGCCAGCTCCGCCACCTCCCGCTCGAGCCGCGCCAGCTTGGTCGCGTGGATCAGCAGGTAGGCGAGGAGGAAGAGGAAGACGACGAGGTAGACCGCGGCCACGTACTTCACCTCGGTCATCGTCACGGCGAGGATCACGCGAGCGCCTCCTTCAGCTCGCGCAGCCGCGCGTCGAGGCGCTTGCCGACGAGCTCGAGCTCGTAGAGCGTCGCGAAGAGGGCGAGGATCGCCCCGAAGCAGACGCAGAAGGTCAGGAACATCGCCCCGCTCATCTGCGGCCCGTCGCGGGTGAACACGACCGGGTGGATGAAGTTCTGCGCCAGCCGGATCGCGAGGAAGCTGACCGGGATCAGGGCGACCCCGAAGAGCGCGTAGACGGCGCTCATGTTCGCGCGGCCGGGCCCCGGCGGGACGGAGAAGCGGAGCATGAAGTAGGCCGAGTAGAAGAGGAAGAGCACCAGGAAGAGGACGAGCTGGTCCTCGCTCCAGAGCCACCAGTGGCCCCAGGAGATCTTCGCCCAGAGCGAGCCCGAGATCAGCACGAGGCAGCCGGCGATCAGGCCCTGGTGGATCGCCACGTAGCTCTCGAGGTCGGCGGCCTCCGGCCGCTTCCAGAGATGGAGCAGCGCCTTCCACGCGCCCCAGCCGAACAGGCAGTAGGCGGCGAACGCGAGCGGGACGTGGAAGTAGAAGATCCGCTGCGAGAAGCCCTGGTCGGCGTCGTTCGGGACGTAGAAGAAGACGAGGCCGACGCCGAGGCCGACGAGCAGCGTCGTCAGACCGGCGAGCGCCTGCAGGCGATGCTCACGGAGGGTTCGCACGGCTCCATGATCGCAGAAGGACCCCGCTACTCGGCGACGACGTACTCGAAGCTCGCCCACGAGACGAGCAGGAAGATCGCGTCGTAGAGGGCGAGGAAGCCGAGGTAGCGCGGCTCGCCGGTGACGCTCGCGCCGACGCCGCCGACGACGACCGGGATCGCGAGCGGCAGGAAGAGCAGCGGCACGAGCAGCTCCCGCGCCCGGCCGGCGACGCCCATCGCGCCGACGAGCGTGCCGACGCCGCAGATGCCGAGGTCGGCGAGCACGACCGCCGCGACCGTCGTCCCGCCGACGCCGCTGAAGAAGGCGGCGAAGGCGGGCAGCGCGATCAGCTCCGCGATCCCGAGGAACGCGAGCACGGCGAGCGACTTGGCGAGCCAGATCGCGCTGCGGTCGCAGGGAGCAAGCACGAGCGCGTCGAGCAGGCCCTGCTCCCGCTCGGGGACGAACGCCCGCGTCAGCGCGAGCAGCGCGGTGAAGACGATCGCCACCCAGAGCAGCCCCTGGCCGGCGACCTCGCCCGAGCCCTCCGGCAGCGCGAAGTGGAAGACGACGAGCGCGGCCAGGACGAAGAGGAGCATCGAGGGCACCGTCTCCCGCGCCCGCAGCTCGAGCAGCAGGTCCTTCCGCGTCAGCGCGGCGACGTCGGCGGCGTACCTCACGGGAACGCGAGCCTCCGCGTCGCCAGCGGCTCGACCCGCTCCGGCTCGTGCGTGGCGACGAGCAGCGTGCGGCCGGCGAGCGCCGCGAGCTCCCGCTCGAGCAGCTCGATCCCCTGGGCGTCGAGCGCGTTGAACGGCTCGTCGAGCACGACCAGGTCCGGCTCGTGCAGGAGCGTCCGGCAGAGCCCGAGCCGCTGCTGCATGCCGCGCGAGAAGGTGCCGACCCGCTCCCGGCGGACGTCCCAGAGCCCGAAGCGCTCGAGCAGCGCCCCGATCCGCTCGCGCCGTTCGGGGATCCGGTAGAGCCGCCCGTAGAGCTCCAGGTTCTCGAGCGGCGACAGCTCCCGGTAGACGAGCGGCTCGTGGCCGAGGAAGCCGACCCGCGCCCGGTCGACCTCGACGTGCAGCTCGCCTCCGGTCGGCGCGAGCAGCCCGGCGACGAGCCGGAGGAGCGTCGTCTTCCCGGACCCGTTCGGGCCGGTGACGAGCAGCACCTCGCCGGCCGGCAGCTCGAGGTCGAGCCGGTCGATCACCCGCTTGGCGCCGAAGCTCCGCGAGAGCTGCCTGGCCCGGATCACCGTGCAACTGTACGCCGCGCCGACCGTGCGCCGAGCCCGCACCCCCACCCTCGAGGGTGGGGCCGTATCCCTCCGCCCTCGGCGTCGACGATACCCGCGAACCGCGCACGGAGGTGTGCCGGAACCGTGCCGATTTCGTCAAACCTGCCGGGCCGGGAGCCGCGCAGGCCTAGAGCACGTCGAGCAGCACCAGCGCGAAGAAGGCGATGCTGATGACGCCGTTCATCGTGAAGAAGGCGGCGTCGAGCCGGCGCAGGTCGCCCGGGCGCACGAGCAGGTGCTCGTAGGCGAGCAGGGCGGCCACGACGGCGACGCCGACCCAGTAGAGCGCGCCGACCGGGAGGCCGAGGCCGGCGGCGACGAGCGCGGCGACCGTCAGGACGTGCAGGATCCTCGCGCCCGCGAAGGCACCGCGGACGCCGAACCGGGTCGCGATCGAGTGCAGCCCCTGGCGCCGGTCGACCTCGACGTCGAACAGGGCGTAGAAGCAGTCGAAGCCGGCCACCCAGAAGGTGACCGCGGCGCCGAGCGCCCAGGCCTGCCAGTCGAGGTCGCCGCGGATCGCCGCCCAGGCGCCGACCGGCGCCAGCCCGTCGCAGGCCCCGAGCCAGAGGTGGCAGAGCCAGGTGAACCGCTTCAGGTAGGGATAGACGACGAAGGCGGCGACCGGGATCGGCCAGAGCCAGCGCACGAGCGGGTCGAGCTGCCAGACGGCGACGAGGAAGACCGCCAGGGACACCGCGATGAAGCCTGCGACGGCCGCCCGCGAGAGGACGCCCGCGGGCAGCTCGCGGCCGGCGGTGCGCGGGTTGTGGGCGTCGAGCTCGGCGTCGATCAGCCGGTTCAGCGCCATCGCCGACGAGCGCGCCCCGACCATCGCGACCGTGATCCAGACGAGGTCGTGGGCGCCCGGGACGCCGCCGACGGCGAGAAAGGCGCCGACGTAGGCGAACGGGAGCGCGAAGATCGTGTGCTCGATCTTGACCAGGCGCGCGAAGCGGAGCGGGTACACGGGGACGTCCGTCACGGCGGGAAACCCTAGCGAGGCTCAGGTCTGGCGGTGCTCGGTCGGCTCGTCGGCGAGCAGCTTGATCGCGTGCGGCAGCGCCGGCCGCAGCATCGCGTAGCCGTCGCGGCAGCCGCCGTTCGAGCCGGGGAGATTGACGACGAGCGCGCGGCCGACGATCCCCGCGAGCCCGCGCGAGAGCAGCGCGTGCGGCGTCTTCGCGGCCGACTCGCGCCTGATCGCCTCGGCGATCCCGGGCACCGGGCGGTGCAGCACGGAGGCGGTCGCCTCGGGGGTGACGTCCCGTGGTGCCACGCCCGTGCCTCCCGTCGTCAGCACGACAGCGGCCTCGGCCGCCAGCTCGTCGATCGCCGCCGCGATCCGGACGGCCTCGTCCGGGACGACCCGGCGCTCGACCTCGTAGCCGTCGTCGGCGAGCAGGCCCGCGAGCAGGTCGCCGCTCGTGTCGTCGGCGGCGCCGCGCGAGACCCGGTCGGAGACGGTCAGCACCGCCGCCTTCACGCCGGCTCCTTGCTCTTCTCGACCAGCGTCACGTCCTCGATCGTCATCTGCTTGTCGATCGCCTTCGCCATGTCGTAGACGGTCAGCGCCGCGACCGAGACGGCGGTCAGCGCCTCCATCTCGACGCCCGTCTGCGCCGTCGTCTCGGCCGCCGCGACGATCTCGACCGCGTCCTCGCCGACGCGGAGCTCGACCTCGACGTGCGAGAGCGGCAGCGGGTGGCAGAGCGGGATCAGCTCGCTCGTGCGCTTCGCGGCCATGATCCCGGCCAGCTGCGCCGTCGCGAGGGCGTCGCCCTTCGGGAGCTCGCGGAGCCGCCGCGCCGTCGCCGCCGCCATCCGCACCCGACCGCGCGCGACGGCGCGGCGGCGCGAGAGCGGCTTGCCGCCGACGTCGACCATCCGCACGTCGCCGCCCTCGCCGACGTGGGAGAGCTCGCTCACCGCAGGTACCGCCGCCCGATCGAGACGAGGCCCCGGCGGCCGCGCCAGACGGCCTTCGCCTTGCGCCCGAGGCCCTCGCCGTAGAAGAGCTCCGAGACGGCGCGGAAGCCGTCGGCGACGTCCCGGTCGTACGGGTACCACCACGGCACGGGCAGCCGGCCGGAGTCGGCGTCGACGTACTTGACGTGCGCCAGCTCGTAGAGCCCGTGCCGCGAGTGCGTGCGGCCGTAGCCCGAGCGGGCGCTGCCGCCCCACGCGGCGCCGCCGCTGCCGTAGGAGTAGGCGTGGTCGTTCGTCCAGACCGAGCCCGCGCGCAGCTGCGCCCGCAGCCGCCGCACGCGCTCCCGGTCTCGCGTCCAGATGCTGGCGCCGAGCGCGAACGGCGAGTCGTTCGCCCGCCGCACCGCCTCGCGCTCGTCGGAGAACGTGGCAACTGTCACGACCGGCCCGAAGATCTCCTCGTCGCGGATCCTGCCCGCCTCGCCCGCGAGGACGGTCGGCTCGTAGAACCAGCCCGGCAGCGACAGCTCCGGCCGGCGGCCGCCGCTGCGCAGCTCCGCGCCGGCAGCGACCGCGTCCGAGACGAGCTGCTCGACCCGCTCCCGCTGCCGCTCCGAGATCAGCGGCCCGAGATCGGTGCCGTCCGCGCCGCCGTCGCCGATCCGCAGGGCGCGCGCGCGCCGGGCGAGCTCCTCGACGAAGGGCTCGTACAGCGGCCGCTCGACGTAGATGCGCTCGGCGCCGGCGCAGATCTGGCCGCAGTTCGCGAACGAGGCCCAGAGCGCGCCGTCGACGGCGCGGTCGAGGTCGGCGTCGGCGAAGACGACGAACGGGTCCTTGCCGCCGAGCTCGAGCGTCACCGGCAGCAGGCGCTCCGCCGCGGCCTCCGCGACCCGGCGACCGGTCTCGGGTGAGCCCGTGAAGACGACCTTCGCGATCCCGTGCGCGCCGACGAGCGCGCGCCCGACCTCCCCCTCGCCCTGGACGACGCGGACGAGCCCCGGCGGGGCGCCCGCCTCGCGAAACGCGCGGTCGACCCACTGCCCGGTCAGCGGCGCCAGCTCCGAGGGCTTGAGGACGAACGCGTTGCCGGCGGCGACCGCGGCGGCGGCGAGCCCGAGCGGGATCGAGAGCGGGAAGTTCCAGGGGGTCAGCCCGGCGACGACGCCCAGCGGCTCGTAGACGAGCAGGCCGTGCTTGTGGCGCAGGAACGGCGGGCCCTTGACCGGCTCGGGTCGCAGCGTCCGGCCCGCGTTGCGGCCGAACCAGACGACCGACTCGAGCGCCGGCAGCAGGTCGGAGGCTGCGCTCTCGGCCAGCGGCTTGCCGACCTCGGCGGTGATCGTCTCCGCCAGCTCGTCGAAGTGGTCGAGCACGACCGTCGCGACCCGGCCGAGCAGCGCCGCCCGCTCGGCGTGCGAGCTGCCGGCCCAGCGCTCCTGCGCGAGCCGCGCCTCGGCGACGGCCTCCTGCACCGCGGCGGGGTCGGTCGCAGGAACGGATCCCACCGGCTCGAGCGTCGCCGGGTTGACGACCGTGAGCACCCCGGGTGCGGTCGCAGCCACGCCGGAAGCCTAGCTCCGCCGGCCCGCGCCGACGCGGTCGAGGTCCGCGAGCTGCGCCTCGGTCCAGGCGGCGATGTCGTGCGCGGCGACGTGGGCGCGGATGCCCTCGAGGCGCCGCCGCCGCTCGTCGGCCGGCAGCTGCAGGGCGGCGTGGATCGCCTCGGCCTGCCCCTGGACGTCGAAGGGGTTGACCGAGAGCGCCCAGTCGCCGATCTCCTCGTGCGCGCCGGCGTTCTCCGAGAGCACGACGACGCCGTCGCGGACGTTGACGAGCGGCGCCTCCTTGGAGACGAGGTTGAGCCCGTCGAAGACCGCGTTCACGAGCAGGACGTCGAACTGCTTGTAGGCGGCGACCGACTGGGGGAAGTTGTCGGCGACCTGCAGGTCGATCGGCAGCCAGCCGGGCTGTCCGAACCGGTCGTTGACCGCCCGCACCTCGCGCTCGATCGCGCCCAGGTACTCGGCGTACTGCGGGACGTCCTGCCGCGAGGGGTCGAGCAGCGCGAGCAGGCCGACGCGCCCGTGCAGCTCCGGATGCTGCTCGAGCACGAGGCCGAACGCCTGGAAGCCGCGGACGACGTTCTTCGACGGGTCGGTCCGGTCGACGCGCAGCACGAGCTGGTCGGGCCGCCCCTCGAGGAGCCGCCGTTCCTCGGCGAGCACGGGCTCGCTCTCCGCGAGCGCGGCGAACTCGGCCGGGTCGACCGAGATCGGATGCGCGCTGACGTGGGTCTGCCGGCCGTCGTGCAGGACCGTGTCCCCGCCGCGCGTGCCGGCGCCGAGGACGTCCTCGCAGCAGCGCAGGAAGTTGCGCCGCCAGCGGCCCGTGTGGAAGCCGACGACGTCGTTCGCCAGCAGCCCCTCGTGCACGAGCCGGCGGAGCGGCGCCGGCAGCACCGTCCAGCCCTCGGACTGCGGCCACGGGATGTGCACGAAGTGGGCGAGCAACGCATCGGGCGCCTGCTCGCGCACGAGCCGCGGGGCGAGATAGAGGTGGTAGTCGTGGAAGAAGACCGCCCGGTCCGGGTCGCGGTCGAGCTCGTCGACGACGGCCTCCGCGAAGGCCCGGTTCACCGCCTCGTAACCGCCGCTCCAGGCCCGGTGGAACTCCGGCCCCAGGCTGGGCTCTCGCCCGAGCTCCCAGAGGGCGTGCTGCACGAACCAGAGCGTCGGGTTCGCGACGACGTTGTAGTAGCGGTCGTAGGCCTGCGGGTCGACGGTGACGAGCCGGTGCCGGTAGGGAGCCCCGTCGCGCGCGGTCTCCTCGACCGGCTCGCCGCCGGCCGCAGCCGCCACCTCGCGGTCCGCCTCGCTCATCGCGCAGGCGATCCAGGTGACGTCGTGCTGGGAGACGAGGCTGCGGAGCGCGGTCACGAGCCCGCCGCCGCCGCGGCGCGCGACGACGGCGCCGTCCTCGTCGTGGGCGTAGGAGACCGGCCCGCGGTTCGAGACGACGATCAGCTTCCGGCGCGCCGCTGCCACACCGCGAAGCCTAGAGGCTTGCCCGCGTCAGCTCCGCGCCGCCCGTGTCGTGCCCGAGCAGCAGGTTGAAGAGGACGAGCCAGTCGCGCAGCAGCCGCGGCATCAGGAAGTGCCGCCGGACGTGCTCCTTGCCGACGAGCGCGCGCTGCCGCGCGGCCACGGGATCGGCGAGGATCTCCTTGCAGGCCTCCGCGCAGCCGAAGGCCGAGTCGACGAGCCAGCCGGACGTGCCGTCCTCGATCTGGGCGACGATGCCGCCGACCCGGCCCGCGACCGTCGGACGCGTCTTCCAGAGCGCCTCGGTCACCGTCAGCCCGAAGCCCTCGCGGATCGACTTCTGCAGCACCGCCGCGGCGTGCACCTGGAAGGCGTTCACCTCGACGCCGCCGACGTTGTTCAGGTTCGAGAGGATGAAGACGTCGGGATCGTCGCCCGCGTAGGCGACGGTGCGGTTGTAGAAGTCCCAGCCCTCGGGGTCGTCGTGGGCCATCGAGCCGACGAGCGCGAGCTGGACCCCGGGGAAGTCGCGCTTCACGTAGCGGTAGGCGTCGATGACGCCGAGCGGGTCCTTCCAGGGGTCGAAGCGGGAGACCTGGGTCAGGAGCGGCCGCTCGACGTCGATCCCGAACTGGTCGACGATGTAGGCCGCGTCCTCGGGCGAGAGCGCCATGTTCTTCGGGGTCAGCGGGTCGATCGCGGGCGGCCAGATGTACGCCTGCGGCAGCCCGTCGACGCGCGGGACGTACTCCGGCATGTGGAAGATCGCCGCGTCGTAGCGGCCGAGCGACGGCAGCAGCAGCTCGAAGACCTCCCAGTTCGGGGTCGAGAAGTCGATGTGCCCGCGCCAGACCCACTTCGCGCGGGAGCCGTCGAGGTGGTCGATCACCCCGACCGGCTGCGGGTCGTGGACGATGACGACGTCGTAGGCGGCGAGGTCGAGCTCCTGCGCGTTCAGCTCCTGGTAGCGGAGGAACGCCTCTCGCTGCTCGGCCGTCAGCCCGGTCGGATCGCCCTGGAGCCCGTTGTGGATCGCCTTCGTCGCCTCGAAGAACTCCTGCTCGCCGCGGATGATCCGCCACTCGACGGTCAGGCCCGCGTCGGCCATCAGCGGCACGAGCGTGTAGTTGAGCTCGGCGACACCGCCGCCGAACGCGGTCGCCGACAGGTGCAGCACGCGGGTACCCGCGAGCGGCTCCGCCAGCCGGTGGATCTCGTCCATCAGCCCGCGCGAGACGATCGTGCCGTAATCGGCAAGCGACTTCCGCCCGACGTTGACGAGCTGCAGCATCCGCGCGCGGGAGCCTACAAGGGCGGTCGGATCTAGTCGGTCGCCAGGTTCTTGACGAAGCGGAGCCGCGTCCCGCCCCCGCCGGGGTCGGCGACGAGCTCGAGCTCGTCGGTGAGCGCGCGGATGATCGCGATCCCGAGCCCTCCCTCGGAGAGCTCGTCCTCCTCGCGCCGGTCGTGCTCGCCGGGCGGGGCGAAGCCCGGCCCCTGGTCGCTGACCTCGACCACCAGCTGTCCGTCGCGCAGCTCGTACCAGATCTCCACCTCGCCGTTGCCGTCCTCGTAGGCGTGGCGGACGGAGTTCGTGCATGCCTCCGTCAGCGCCAGCTTCAGGTCGGCGAGCTGCTCGTCGGAGATCTCGTGCAGGTGCGCCAGCGCGGTCAGGGCGAGACGCCCGAGCGTGATGTACTCGGGCTTGGCCGGGATCGTCAGACGCACCGCGCGCGCCTCGACGGCGGTATCGGGGGGGTTCATTATTCGGGTGTTTCCCTCAGGTTCGGCCTGCCAAACATCCTCAATTGTGCCGAAATCGCCACGGAACGGCTGCCTGCTGGAGTGCCTTTCCGGCAACCCCGGCTTCTAACCCTCAGCGCGTCGGGCGCCGGTCGAGCCGCACCGGGACGACCTGGCGCTTGCCGTCGCGGACGATCGCGAAGCGCGCGAGGGCCCCCGGGCGAAGACGCTCGCCGACGATGCGGACGACGTCACCGCCGCCGCGGACGGGAACGCCGTCGATCGCGACGATCACGTCGCCGCCCCGCGTCACCTCCTCGCCGAGGAACCGCTCGGCGACGCCGGCGCGCAGGCCGGCCCGTTCGGCGGCGGTGCCGGGCTCGACCTTGTCGACGACCGCCCCGTGCAGGACGCGGTAGCCGAAGTGCTTCGCGAGCGCCGGCGTCAGGTCGGAGGTGCCGATGCCGACGTAGGCGTAGGCGACCGTCCCGGAGGCGAGCAGCTGCGCCAGCGAGCGCCGGGCGGCGTTGATCGGGACTGCGAAGCCGACGCCCTCGAAGCCGCCGGAGCTGGTGCCGCCGTTACGGATCTGGGCGTTGATGCCGATCACGCGGCCGCGCGCGTCGAAGAGCGGCCCGCCCGAGTTGCCGTGGTTGATCGGCGCGTCGGTCTGGATCGCGTCGACGACGTCGTACCGCGAGGTCAGCGACGCGATCGAGCGGGTGGCCGAGACGACCCCGACGCTGAGCGACTCCGAGTTGCCGAACGGGCTGCCGATCGCGGCGACGGGCTCGCCGACGACGACCGCCGAGGAGTCGCCGAGCGGCAGCGGGGCGAGCGGGTGCGCCGCCGGGTCGACCCCGAGCACGCCCACGTCGTCGAACACGTCCCAGCCGACGACCTTCGCCTGCACGCGCTCCCCGTCGGAGAACTCGACGTAGACCTCGGTCGCCGCCTTGACCGAGGCGGCGTCCGGCGCCTCGCCGGCGTTCGTGATCACGTGCGAGCTGGTCAGGATCGAGCCGTCCGCGTCGACGACGAAGCCGCTGCCCTGGCTCTCCGAGGTGAGCGCACCGCCGGAGGGGCCGAAGAAGGCGAAGATCGTGACGACGCCGGCGGCGCGGTCGGCATAGATCCGCGCGGGGTCGAAGCCCGAGCCCTGGAGCGGCTTCGCGACCGGGCGGGCGACCCCTTGCGGCTGCGGCTCGCTGACGACGTAGGTCGCCCGCGTCGTCGTCGCGAGCAGGCCGGCCGAACGGCCGATCACGAGCGAGGCGACGCCGCCGAGGACGGCCGCGGCGAGTGCGATCAGCGCGAACGGCGTGCGGCGCATGGCCGCTCACTGTAGCCGCGCCTGACCGGCATCCGGGGCGATTTCACGGGAAAACGCCCGCGGTCGTTTTCACGGGAAAACCCCCGGCTCAGGCGGGCGCGGACGCGGGCACCGGCTGCGGCGCTGAGGACGAGCGAGAACACCGTGCTGCCCGGCGACGACTCGAGCTCGACCCGGCCGCCCATCAGCTCGGCGAGCTCGCGCGCGATCGCGAGGCCGAGCCCGCTGCCGGCGGCGACCGATCCCCCGAGCCGCGTGAAGCGCTCGAAGACCTGTCGCGCGCTCTCGGCCGGGATCCCGGGCCCGTCGTCTGCGACCGCCAGCACCGCCGTCCCGCCCGCACGCCGCGCCCGCACGGTCACCGTCGTGCCCGCGGGTGTGTGCCGAAGGGCGTTGTCGACGAGGATCCGCCCGATCTGGAGCACCCGCTGCTCGTCGCCGAGCCCGCTCGCGGCCGTGTCCGCCTCGAGCGCGAGCGGGTGGCCCTGCCGGTCGGCCCGCACGCTGAACTCCGAGACGAGCACCGCCGCCAGCGAGCCGAGCTCGAGCGGCTCGCGCTCGACGGTCAGCCGGCCGGCGTCGAGCCGCGAGAGGTCGAGCAGGTCGGTCGCGAGCTTCGTCAGCCGCTCGACCTGCTCGCGCATCTGGGAGACGAAGTCGCGCCGCGTCTCGTCGTCGAGCTCCTCCTCGTCGAGCAGCTCGAGGAAGCCGCCGAGCGAGAACAGCGGCGTGCGCAGCTCGTGCGAGGCGTTGCCGATGAACTCGCTCCGGGCGCGGTCGAGCTGGGCGAGGCGCAGCCGCATGCGCTCGAAGGCCCGCGCGAGCTCGCCGATCTCGTCCGACCCCGCGTCGACCACGGGCTCGTCGAACCTGCCGCCCGCGATCCGGTCGGCGGCGCGCTCGAGCCGGCGCAGGCGGCGGCCGAACGCGCGCGCGCCGCCGTAGCCGAGCAGCAGCGAGAACGCGAACGCGAGGCCCGCTGCCGCGAGCAGCCGCCGCTGGGCGAGATGCACCGTCGCGAGCGTGTCGCTGAGCGACGCCGAGAGCAGCACGACCGCGTCGCGCGAGGGGAGCGGGATCGCGGCCTCCGCGTACTCCTGCTCGTGCCGGCTGACGGTGCCGTCGGCTGCGCCTCCCGTCACTGCCGCGCGCTCGGCGACCGGGTCGACGGCCAGGTCGGCCGCGCGGCCCGGGTTCGAGTCCGCGATAGTTGGCGAGCAGCCGTCCCGGCCCCGAGTACGTGAAGACGACGGTGCGGGCGTCGAAGGTGGCGCCACTGCCCTCCGCGATCTCCTGCCAGAAGGCCTGGTCGCGCGCCGAGACCTCCGCCGCGACGACCTTGGCGTTCTCCCGCAGCGTGCTCACCTTGGCGTTCACGAGCGCCCGCTCGAAGGAGGGCACGACGATCAGGTAGGCGATCGCGAAGGCTCCCAAGAGGACGAGGAAGAGCGCCGCCGAGAGCCGCGCCCCGACGGTGCGGAACGCGGTCACGGCCGGTCGCTGAACCGGTAGCCGACGCCGCGGACGGTCTGGATGTGAACCGGCTCGCGCGGCTCGCTCTCGAGCTTCTCGCGCAGGTGCCGGACGTGGACGTCGATCGTCCGCGGGTCGCGGTAGTCGGCGTTCCCCCAGAGCTCCTCGAGCAGCTGCCGGCGGCTCCAGACCCTACCCGGATGCGAGGCCATGATCCGCAGGAGCTCGAACTCGACGTAGGTGAGCTGCACGGCCTCGCCGCGCGCCTCGACCTCGCGCCGCTCGACGTCGACCGTCAGGTCGCCCGCCTCGATCCGCGCGCTCCCGTCGAGCTCGACCCGCTGCAGCCCCGCCCGCCGCAGCAGCGCCCGCACCCGGCTGCGGAACTCGCGGATCGAGAACGGCTTCGTGATGTAGTCGTCCGCGCCGAGCTCGAGACCGAGGACCTTGTCGAGCTCGTCGTCGCGGGCCGTCAGCATGATGATCGGCACCGTGCTCGTCGTCCGCAGGCGCTTGCAGACCTCGAGCCCGTCGAGCTTCGGCAGCATCACGTCGAGCACGACCAGGTCGACCGGCTGCTGGCCGAAGCGGGCGAGCGCCTCCTCGCCGTCGCGGGCCTGCACGACCCGGTAGCCGTCGCGCTCCAGCGGGTAGGTCAGGAGCTTCTGGACGGATTCCTCGTCGTCGACGAGCAGGATTGTCGAGGCGTCGGCCATCGGTGGTCGCCAGCCGTGGCGCCTACTATAGCCCTCGACGATGGCTGCCCCCGGGCCCCTTCCCACGCGGCGCCGGCCGCGGCGAGGCTCGCTCGAACGCCCCGTCAGCGGCCGCGTCTACCGCGGCACCTGGCTGCTGCTCGCCCTGCCGCTCCTGGTCGCCGCCTTCAGCGTCTCCCGCCCGGCGACGCTGACGCGGCCGACGCTACCCCCCGCCTTCGACGCGCGCGACGGCCGGCTCGCTCGCCCGGGAGCTGGCCCAGCGCTACCCGGATCGCACCCCGGGAAGCGCCGGCGCGCGCGGCGCCGCCGGCTGGCTCGAGCGCCAGCTGCGCGCCTACGGGCTGCCCGTCCAGGTCGAGCGCTTCGAGGCGACGATCCCCGGGCTCGGACGCCGCGAGCTGCGCAACCTCGTCACGACGGTCAGCGGGCCGCCGCAGTCCCCGGACACGATCGTCGTCATGGCTCACCGCGACGACGACGGCGAGGGGCCGGGCGCGAACGACAACGCCTCCGGCACGGCCGCCCTGGTCGAGCTCGCCCGCGCCTACGCGGCGCCGCCCGGCTCGGCGGGCAGCGCCGAGCCCGTCACCCCCGCGCACCGGATCGTCTTCCTCTCGAGCGACGGCGGCGCGTTCGGAGCGCTCGGCGCCGCCCACTTCGTCGAGCACTCGCCGTACCGGCGCTCCGTCGTCGCGGTCGTCGACCTCGACGCGATCGCCGGGACCGGGTCGCCGCGGCTCGAGTTCGCGGGAGACGCCCCGCGCTCTCCCTCCGCGACGCTGCTCCGGACCGCCGCGACGCGGCTCGCGGAGCAGACCGGCTCGCCGCCGCGGCGGCCGAGCGCGCTCGGGCAGCTGGTCGACCTCGGCTTCCCGTTCAGCCTCTACGAGCAGGCCCCCTTCCTCGGCCGTGGCGTCCCCGCCCTGACGCTGACGACCGGCGGCAGCCGCCCGCCGGCGGGGTTCACGGATCAGCAGGTCCACGAGGCCCGGCTCGGCGCGGTGGGGCGGGCGGCGCAGAACCTGGTCGGCTCGCTCGACCAGGGCCTCGAGCTCGCGCAGGGGACGACGAGCTACGTCTGGCTCGGCGACCGCGTCGTGCGCGGCTGGGCGATCGAGCTCGTGCTGATCACCTCCCTCCTGCCGTTCCTGGTCGCGGCCGTCGACCTGTTCGCCCGCTGCCGGCGGCGGCGCATCCCGCTCGCGCCCGCGCTGCGGAGCTACCGCAGCCGGGTCGTCGTCTGGCTGGTCGCCGGCGCGCTCTTCGAGCTGTTCGCGCTCGCGGGCGCCTGGCCGCGCGGCGCGCCCCGTCCGCTCGCACCCGGTTCAGCCGCCGCGACGCACTGGGCGGTCGTGCCGCTCGCGGCTCTCGGCGTCCTCGTGGCGGGCTCCTGGCTGCTTGCGCGCAACCGGCTCGCCCCGCGCCGGCCGGTCACGATCGAGGAGGAGCTCGCGGGCCACACGGTCGCGCTGCTCGCCCTCGCCGTGATCGCGCTCGTGGTCGTCGCGATCAACCCCTTCGCGCTCCTCTTCGTCGTCCCGTCGCTGCACGCCTGGCTGTGGCTGCCTTCCTCCCGCGGCCGGCCGTGGCTGCAGGCGCTGCTGCTCGTCCTCGGCCTCGCAGGCCCGGCGCTGCTCCTCTGGTCGCTCGGCTCCCGCTTCGGGCTCGGGCTCGACGCCCCCTGGTACCTCGCCTCGCTCGTCTCCGTCGGCTACGTGCAGCTGCCGCCGCTCGCCGTCGCGCTCGCCTGGGCCGCGGCGGGGGGTCAGCTGGTCGCGCTCGCGGCGGGCCGCTATGCGCCCTACCCGGACGAGCGCGAGCGCGGGCCGCGCGGGCCGGTCCGGGAGCTGATTCGGACGGTCGTGCTCGCGGGCCGGCGCCGGCGGCGCACCACCGAGGCCCGCCGGCGCGCGGCGGCCGGATAGACGCGGCGACTGCTTCGGGCCTGCGGGACGCCACACCCGTCGACGCAGGCGCGATCGTCGGGCGGGCGGCCGTCGTCGACGCCGAGACGGGCGAACGCCGTCGGCGCTCGCTCGGCGGATGCGCAGCCGCTGCCGCCGGGAGCGCGGGTCGCCGCAGAGCCGCGCGTCAGCCGAGTGGAAGGTAGCGCACGGGCGTCCCCGCCTCGACCACGCCGTCGCCGCGCGGCACCAGGACGAGCGCGTCGGCGGCGGCCGCCCGCGCGATCATGTGCGACTCCTGGCCCGAGAGCGGCTCGAGCGCGACGCTCCGTTCCCCGCCCGCGAGCCGCGCGCGCACGACCTGGTCGCGGTCGGGGATCCGCCGCAGGTCTCGTGTCAGTGTTCCCGGCAGCCAGCGCGGCTCGGGCGGGCGCAGGCCCAGCAGCGCGTGCACCGCGGGCCGGACGAAGAGCTCGAAGCCGACGAGCGCGGAGACGGGGTTCCCCGGCAGTCCGAAGACGAGCGTCCGGCCGCGGACGCCGAAGGCCACGGGCTTGCCCGGCTTCATCGCCACCCTCCAGAACACCTCCTCGACGCCGAGCTCGGCCTCGATCCGGCGCACGAGGTCGTGCGGCCCGACCGAGACGCCGCCCGAGCTGACGAGCACGTCCGCCTCGAGCCCCCGCGCGATCGCCGCGCGATGGGCTTCGTCGTCGTCGGCGACGGAACCGAGCCTCTCGGCCTCGGCGCCCGTCGACCGCAGCTGGGTCGCGAGGATCAGACCGTTCGCTTCGTAGACCTCGCCCGGGCCGAGCGGCTCCCCCGGCCGCCGGAGCTCGGTGCCCGTCGCGAGCACGGCAGCCTGCGGGCGGCGTGTGCACACCGCCTCGGCGACGCCGGCCGCCGCGAGCGCCCCGAGCCGGGCGGCGTCGAGCCGCGTCCCGGCGGGAACGACGATCTCGCCGGCTGCCACGTCTCCTGCCCGAGGCCGGACGTTCTCGCCGGGCGCGACGTCCGACGGGAGCTCCACACTGTCGTTGTCATGCTCGACAACGACCTCGATCGGCACGACGGCGTCGGCTCCCTCCGGCACGACGCCGCCCGTCGCGATCCCCATCGCCTCGCCGGGCGCGAGCCCGCGGCCCGCGGGCCTCCCCGCGGCGACCCGGGCGACGACGGGAAGCGGCCCGGGAGCGTCCCCGGCTCTGATCGCGTAGCCGTCCATCGCCGAGCTCGCGAACGGCGGCAGGTCGACGGCGGCGCAGGCATCCTCGGCGAGGACGCGGCCCGCCGCCTGCTCGAGCGGAACTCGCTCGGAGTCGAGCGGCTGCGCGTGCTCGAGGATGCGGGCGAGCGCTTCGTCGATCGTGAGCAGATCGGCCATGGACGCCGCATAAGCTACTGGCGATGCCAGGTCGGACGATCGCGGACCGCTACGACCTCGAGCAGCCGCTCGGCGGCGGCGCCATGTCCGCGGTCTGGCTCGCGCAGGACCGCGAGCTCGGCCGGCGGGTCGCCGTCAAGCTGATCGCGCCCGACGCCGAGCGCGCCCGCTTCGAGCGGGAGGCGCGGGCGGTCGCCGCGCTCTCGCATCCCAACATCTGCCAGCTCTTCGACTACGGGGAGACCGACCAGGGCCCGTACATGATCCTCGAGTACCTGCCGGGCGGCACGCTCGAGGACCGGCTCGCGCCGGGCCGCCCGCTGCCGGACCGGGAGACCGGCCGGATCGCCCAGGAGGTCGCCGCCGGCCTCGCGCACGCGCACGAGCGCGGCCTCGTCCATCGCGACCTGAAGCCGGCGAACATCCTCTTCGACGGTGAAGGGCGGGCGAAGATCGCCGATTTCGGCCTGGCGAGGATCGCCGGCGCGCGGGCGCTCACCGAGGCGGGGACGATCATGGGGACGGCGGCGTACATCTCGCCGGAGCAGGCCTCGGGCTCGCAGGCGACGCCCGCGAGCGACGTCTACTCGTTCGGGGCGATCCTCTACCGCATGCTGACGGGCAGGCCGCCGTTCGTCTCGGAGTCGGCGCCCGAGCTGGTGCGCATGCACCGCGAGGACGAGGCGCCGCCCGTCGAGCTCCACCGCGACGACGGCGCGCCCCCGGCGCTCGCTGCCGTCGCCGTCGCGGCGCTGGCGAAGGATCCCGCGGCGCGGCCGGCAGACGGCGACGCGCTGCTCGCCGACCTGGTCGGCTCGGACGACGCGACGACGCTGCTCGCGACCGCCCCGCCGACGGCTCTCGTCGGGAGCGCCACCGCCGCAGCGCCCGAGACCGAGGTGATCCCGCCGCGGCGCAGCCGGCCCCCGCGGCGCCGGTCGACCGTCCTGCCGCTCGCGATCGCGGCGGTCGCGCTGCTCGCGATCGGCGGCGCGGCCCTCGCCTACGTCCTCGGAGACGGGGGCGGCAGCGGCGCCGGGTCGACGCCCGTCTCGCTGAGCCTGCCGGCCGCCGGCACGGAGCAGACCAGCTCCCAGACGACCTCGCCGGTGACGACCGCTGCCGCGACGACCCAGGAGGCGACGACCCAGGAGGCGACGACTGCGGCCACCACCACGAGCGCCACGGCCGCGACGACCGCGACGACCGCGGCCACCACGACCACGAGCCCGCCGACGACGACCGCTGCCACGACCACGCCGACGACGACCGCCGCCACGACGGCGGCGACGACGACAACTGCGGCGACGACAGCCGCGGCCACGACCACGCCGGCGACGAGCCCGGCCGCGACGACGGCGGCGGCCACGACCACGGCGGCCGGATGATCTCCGTCGTCGTCCCCGTCCACGACGAGGAGCAGACGATCGCGCTCCTCCACGACGAGCTCCGCTCCGCGCTCGACCCGCTCGAGACCGCGTGGGAGACGGTCTTCGTCGACGACGGCTCCACCGACGGCTCGTGGGCCGCGCTGACGCGGCTGCACGCCTCCACGTCCAACGTCCGGGTCGTCAGGCTGCGCCGGAACTTCGGCAAGGCGGCGGCGCTCTCGGCCGGCTTCGCGCAGGCCCGGGGCGAGGTCGTCGTCACGATCGACGGCGACCTGCAGGACGATCCGGCCGAGATCCCGAAGCTGCTCGCGAAGCTCGAGGAGGGGTTCGACCTCGTCTCCGGCTGGAAGACCCGACGCCGCGATCCCTGGTCGCGCCGCTTCCTCTCGCGCGGGTTCAACCGGCTGACCGCGTGGCTGACGGGCGTCCGCCTGCACGACGTCAACTGCGGCCTCAAGGCCTACCGCGCCGAGGTCGTCCGCGGCCTGCGCATCTACGGAGAGCTCCACCGCTTCATCCCCGTCCTCGCGCACCACCAGGGCTACCGCGTCGCCGAGCTGCCCGTCAACCACCGCCCGCGCGAGCACGGCCGCTCCCGCTACGGGCTCGAGCGCTACCTGCGCGGCTTCCTCGACCTGCTCGGCGTCTCCTTCATGGGCCGCTACAGGCACCGGCCCCTGCACCTCTTCGGCGGGCTCGGACTCGGGCTCGGACTCGTCGGCTTCGTGATCCTCGTCTACCTGACCGTGGTCAAGCTGCTCGGCCACGCGATCGGCGGCCGCCCGCTGCTCCTGCTCGGCGTCCTGCTCGTCGTCGTCGGGCTGCAATTCTTTTCGCTCGGGCTGATCAGCGAGCTCGTGACCGCGCAGCACGAGCAGCGGACGGCCGATCGCGACCGGACCGACCAGCTCGTCGAAGACGTCCTCGCCTAGTGCGCGTCCTCTACTTCGGCACCTACGAGCGGGACTATCCGCGCAATGCGCAGGTGATCTCGTGCCTGCGAGGCGCGGGGGTCGAGGTGCTCGAGCACAACGTCTCGGTCTGGCAGGGACGCGAGCACAAGTGGCGGCCCGGCCCACTCGCCGCCCTGCGCGTGGTGCTCGCCGAGGCACGCCTGCGCCGGCCCGTCCGCAAGCCGTTCGACGCGGTCATCGTCGGCTACCCGGGCCACTTCGACATGCCGCGGGCCCGCCGCGTCGCAGGCCGCTCGCGGCCGCTCGTCTTCAACCCGCTCGTCTCGCTCGCGGACACCCTCGTGGGCGACCGCGGGCGCTGGCGGCCCGGCTCGGTCGCCGCGAAGACGCTCGCCGTCGTCGACCGGCGCGCGCTGCGGCTCGCAGACCTCGTCGTCGCCGACACGGACGTCCACGGAGACTTCCTGGCCGGGGTCGGCGAGATCCCGCGCGAGCGGGTCGCGACGGCGCTGGTCGGGGCCGAGGAACGGCTCTTCCGCCCCGCCTGGCGCCCGCTCGAGCCGTTCCACTGCCTCTTCGTCGGCAAGCTGATCCCGTTGCACGGGCTCGAGACGATCCTCGCGGCCGCCGCGCTCGCGCCGGAGATCCCCTTCCGGATCGTCGGCAGCGGCCAGCTCGACGCGGAGCTCGACCGGCGGCCGGCGAACGTCGAGTGGCAGCCCTGGATCGAGTACGAGCGGCTGCCCGGAGCCTACTGGGACGCGGGCTGTGCGCTCGGCATCTTCGGCACCTCGGACAAGGCGCGGCGCGTGATCCCGAACAAGGCCTACCAGGCGCTCGCCTGCGGGACGCCGCTCGTCACCGCGGGGACACCGGCCGCCGGGGAGCTGCTGGCCGACGGCGAGAGCGCCCTGCTCGTCCCGCCCGGCGACCCGGAGTCGCTCGCGGCGGCGGTCAGGCGCGTCGCGGCGGACCGCGAGCTGGCGCTGCGGCTCTCCGCCGGCGGCCGCGCCGCATTCGAGGAGCGAGCGTCCGAGCAGGTGCTCGGCGCCCGCTGGCGCGGGCTGCTCGAGGGCGCGGTCGAGTCGCGACGATGAACGTCGCGGCCGTGCGCGAGCGCGCCGGAGAGCTGCACGGCAGGGCGCTCCTCTGGTCGGCCGTGACCGCCTATGCGGTCGGCTTCTCGGCGCTCGGGATGCTGCGACACCGCGCGCTCGAGACCGGCCGCTTCGACCTCGGCAACATGACGCAGGCGGTCTACAACACCGCCCACGGCCACTTCCTCGAGGTGACCAACCTCCGCGGCGAGCAGGTCTCCCGGCTGGCGGCGCACGTCGACCCGATCCTGGCGCTCCTCGCGCCGCTCTGGTGGGTCTGGCCGAGCCCCGACCTGCTGCTCGTCGTCCAGACGGTCGCGATCGCGCTCGGCGCGCTGCCCGTCCACCGGCTGGCGCGTCGTCACCTCGAAGGCGAGCGCGCCGCGCTCGGGTTCGCGCTCGCCTACCTGCTCTACCCGCCGGTTCAGTGGCTGACCCTGAACGAGTTCCACCCGGTCGCGCTCGCGACTCCGCTCCTCCTCTGGGGGATCGAGCTGCTCGACCGCGACCGTCCGGTCGCCTTCTGCGCCGTCGGGCTGCTGGCGGCGGCGACCAAGGAGGAGATCGGGCTCGTCGTCGCGATGCTCGGCCTCTGGTACACGGTCGCGCGCGGTCGCCGTGCCTGGGGCCTCTCGATCGCGGCAGCGGGAGCCGCGGCCTCGGCCGTCGCGATCGGGCTCGTGATCCCGCACTTCAACGCCGGCGCCTCCTCGGCCTTCTACGGCCGCTACGGCGAGGTCGGCGGCTCGCCCGCAGGGATCCTGAAGACTGCGCTCACCGACCCCCTGCACGTGCTCGGGGTCGCGTTCGACGGGCGCGGGATCGGCTACCTGCTCGAGCTCGTGCTGCCGCTCGCCGCGCTACCCGTGGCGGCGCCCCTCCTCGCGCTCGCGGCCGCGCCGGAGCTCGCGATCAACCTGCTCTCGGCGACGCCGACCCAGACCTCGATCCACTTCCACTACACCGGCGCGGTCCTGCCCGCCCTCGTCGCCGCCTCGGTGCTGGGAGCGGCGGGCATCGCGCGGCGCACGAGGCTCGACGGAGCCTCGCTCGCAGCCCTCGCCGTCGCCGCAGCGCTCGTCGCAGGCTGGCGGCTCGGCCCGATCCCGCTCTGGCGCTTCGTCCCCGGCGGCGAGACGCTGCAGGGGCGGGCGGCACACGTCTCGGCGCACGACAGGGTCGTCCTCGACGCGCTCGAGCTCGTTCCCGACGGCGCCGTCGTCTCGGCCTCGAACGCACTCGGCGCCCACCTGTCAGCGCGGCGGCGGGTGCTCAGCTTCCCGTACGTGCAGGACGCGACCTGGGTGGCGGTCGACGAGCGGGTCGCCGGCTACGCCGACCGGATCGCGCCGCTGCCCTACGCGACGCGGATCGCCCTGCTCCGCCGCGAGCCGGGCTGGCGGCTCGTCTTCGAGCGCGACGGCGTGCTCGTGTTCCGCCGCGTCACAGCGGAATAGTCTGCCGCAACAGGTAGGCGCAGAGCCCGAGCGCGAGCCACTGCGCGGGCTCGTCGTCCTCGGCCGCCGCGAGCGGGACCGTCCAGACGACGTACCACACGATCAGGTACGGCGTCGCGAGCAGCAGCAGCCCCGTGGCGAGGCCGAGCCGGGCTCGTCCGCGCGAGGCCTCGCGCAACAGCCACGCGTAGGCGACCGCGTAGCCGGCGGTAGCGAGCGCGACGGCCGGCGCATGCGGGACGCCGAGCGCGCCGAGCCGGTGCGGGAGCGCGAAGCGCGTCTCGAGCCCGGCGTGGCGCGCGAGCGGCCCGAAGGCCTCGAGCCAGCCGGCGCCGTAGCGCCAGCTCGCGACCGCGACGACGAGGGCCGCCGCGGCGGCGAAGCCGAGATGCGTGACGCGGCGGCCGCTCGCCCGCGCTTCGAGGGCGCGCAACGGGAGCAGGACGAGCGGCACCCACTTGACCAGGATCGCCAGGGCCCACGCCGCGCCCGCCCAGTCGGTTCGGCCCCGGCGCGCGAGCCAGAGGGCGGCGAGGACGAGCGCGGCCATCCAGGCGTCGTTGTGCCCGCCGCCGGCGAAGTGGAGCGCGAGCACGGGATTCCAGCCGACGAAGGCGAGCGCGTGCGCGGGCCGGCGCGAGAGCCGGCCCGCGAGCAGCGCGGCGATGAGCACGGCGGCCGCGGCGAGCGACTTGTAGACCAGGGCCGCCGCGTCCGCCGAGCGGCCGGCGGCGAGTGCCAGCGGCTCGGAGGCGAGCGTGAAGGCCGGGCCGTAGACGCTGCCCGCGTCCCGCCAGTCGGCGCCGGAGTAGGGAAGCGCCGGATCGCCGGGGAACTCGCCCGGTGCGTCGCGATAGGGGTTGCCGCCGTGCACGGCGGCGATGCGTCCGTAGTTCCAATAGGTCCAGGCGTCGGTCGAGAGCAGGAGGGGCGCCCCGAGCGGCGCGAGCTGGATCGCGACCGCGACCGCCCCGACGGCGGCGAGCGGCGCTCCCGCACGGACGGCCCGCACCCCCACGGCGTAGAGCACGAGCGCGGCCGCGGCGCAGCCGAGGAACGCCCAGCCCCAGCTCCGGTCTCCCTGCGGATGGCCGCCGCGGAGCGGCTCGAGCGGCGACCCGGGCGCCCACGCGAAGGCGGCGCAGGCAGCCACGAGCGCGAGCACCGCCACGCCGGCGGCAAGGCCGAGGCGGGGCCTACTGCGCAGGGGCGGTCGTCGTGGGGGCCGGCGGCGGCGCGGGAGTCGGCGGCGGCGCGGGCGGGGCCGGCGGAACCACCTTCGGCGACGCCGGCGGCTTCGACGGCTTCGGCACCACCGCCGTCCGGGCCGGCGCCTTCGGCTCGGACGTCGCCGCGGAGGTCGTCGACGTCGACTCCGTCGTCGTCGGCCTGTAGACCGGCACGTAGTCGAGCTGGTAGTGGCCGCGGGTGAAGTCGGTGCGCCAGACGGGGTCGCTCTTGGCGGCCTGGAACTCGGCCGCCGGGGCCTTGGCGAGCGCCGCGACCATGAAGTCGTGCCAGATCTTCGCCGGGA
>CAWIUN010000026.1:0-21280 GCA_963839285.1 uncultured Actinomycetes bacterium | reverse complement strand
CGTCACGGGCGGCGTCGTCCGTCCCGGCGACGAGATCGAAGCCGTCTCGTAGAACTCGAGCCGAGACGACGCCCCTCGCAGCGTCGAAGCGCCGTCGCGGCGGCGTGATCTCTAGAGGCGTCGGTCGCCGGCCGCGAGCGCGGTGTCGGCGGCGACGAGGCGAAGCTGCTCGGCGCGGTCGATGCGCTCGTCGCTGCGGGACGCGCGCGCGCCCGCGTCCTCGCGCCCCTCCTCCGGGCCTGCGTGAGCGAGCGCGCGCCAGAGCGCCCGGTTGCCGGCGAGGGCGAGCGCGAGCCCCTCGAGCTCGACGAGCCGGCTGAGCGGCGAGTAGCCGCGCGCGTTGCCGTTCAGCTTCAGGCGCCCCGCCTTCTCGCCGAGCCAGGCGCCGCCGTCCTTGAGCCGGGACGGCCTGCGGCCGAGCGTGTCGAGGAGGCGCTCGACGGCCTCTCGATCGTCGTCCAGCTCCGGGAGCAGCCCGGTCAGAAAGCCGCGCAGCTCGTCGTCCTTCGTCTCACCGAGGACGCGTCTGGCGAGCTGCTCGGCGCCGACGAGGAGCGCGTGGTGGTCCTCGAGGTAGATCGCGGTCAGGCGGCTGCCGTCCATGCCTCCTTCCTGTTGCCGCGTCCCGCCCGGCGAAACGCGGGCGGCGGTCAGCCGTGCCATACGGGCGCACGCCGTCCGACCGAACTCCGCCCGGCGCTGGCGGCCGAAGAGGTGGAAGCCGAGCCGGAGGGCGGGATGCTCGAGCGCCGGCCGGGCGCGGGCGAAGGTGCGGAACTCGACGGCGCCCGTCTCGAGCCACTTCCAGACCTCGAAGGCGCGCCGGCCGGCCTCGAGGTGACCGTCGAGCGTCACGTAGTCCCAGCCCCAGACGCGGGCTTCGCGTCCGCCGACGCGCCGGAGCTCGTCGCGCACGCCGGCGACGCGGACGCCGACGTAGAGGTGCAGGCCCGCAAAGCGCAGGTCGAGCAGCATGTTCCGGCCCTCCAGCGGCGCGTCCGGGTCGAACACGGCGCGGACGGTCGCCGGGTCGGCGAAGGCGTACGCTTCGGCGAGCTCGCGGGCGGCCTCCCAGGAGCCGTCCGGAAGCGGCGGGCCGGGCGGCTCGGCGACGAGGGGCTGGCGGAAGTCGTCGTCGTGCCAGCCGTGCCCCGACTCGAGCCGCTGCGGGTCGAAGTTCGGCGACCTCGCCGCGAGCCCGGCGAGGAGGAGCTGCTCGTTCCCGGCGCGCAGGAGCCTGACGTCAGCCATCGGCGCGCCGCGTCTCGATCTCCATCCGTCCGCTCCGGCGTCCGCCCGCGAGCTCGACCACCTGCTCGAGCAGCGACGTCCACATGTGGAGCTGCGACTCCTTCGCGAGCGGGAGGAACTCGAAGAAGACGTTGACGAGCCGGTCGGCGCTGCGCGCCCACGACTCGATCTCGAACACGAGCCCCTCGTCGGCGCGCGCGCGGAACTCGATCTGCCCCGCTTCGAGGTGGCCGGCGAGCGTCGCGAGGCGAAACGACGTGGGCGTGACCGCGACCACGCGCACCGGCCCGTCCCACGGCCCGGCGATGTGGACGACGTACTCGTCCCCGACCGCGAGCGTTCCGGCGCGTTCCCCGACCGGCTGGAACTGCGCCATCTCCGTCGGCGCGACCCGGTTCGGGTCGGCGGCGACGAGGGCGATCACCTGCTCGGGCGACAGTCGCGCGTCGCGGATCCTGACCCGGAAGCGCCGGTGGAAGAGCGGTCCGACGCCGTCCTCGGGGCGCTGGATCGCCGCCGCCTCGACCCCGTCCGGCAGCGGTGGAGGGCGATCGAGCTCGAACGATCCTGCGAGCTCGCGTCGCGACCAGGGAGTCGTCCGCCACATGTAGTGCCAGGCCGTGAGGGCGCTCCCGGCGGTCAGGCGCGCCGCTGTTCCGAGCCGAGTCACCCGACTCCGTTACCCGTCGCGCCCGACGCGGCAACCCGTGCGTCGCGCCCCTCCGGTCGTTTGACCGCGTCGCCGCGCGGCAAGAGCAGCGGAGCAGGCAACGACGACCCCGGGCGGAGCCCGACGGAAGGAGCGGAACGTGGCGGACGGGATCGAGCGCGGCGGCCGTGCCGAGCGGACGTCGACGAAGGCGGCGGCGGCCCGGCCGGACGGCCTCCGCAGGTTGCCGTGGTAGGCCTCGTCCGCGCCCTCGGCGTCCGCAGCTCGCAGCTGCACGCCGCCTCGATGAGTTCGGTCGCCCTCTGCATCGTCCTCTGGATCCGGGCGAAGACGGTCGACCAGGACGAGCGGGGGAACGCCGAACGGCGCGCGCTCTTCGTCGGGCTGTGGCCGCCGATGCTCTGGCTGATCGGCGACGCGGTCGAGCGGGCGGCTCGAGCCGAGGCCCGCGGGCTCGGCCGGCTGCGCCGCTCGTAGCGTTTCGCTCGCCGGGACCTGTCCCCGGAGGCCCGAAGCTCTTCACGGTTGCATCGGGCGGGTGGCCGCGATTAGCTGGAACGCGTGCAGACGCTTCGGCCAGGAGCCCGCCCGGGCCGGCTCGAGAGCTGGGCGCGGATCGGTGGGCTCCCGACCGACTCCGCCGAGCAGTCGCTGCAGAAGGCGACGCTCGTGCTCTTCGCCGTCTTCACCGTGCTGGTCGCGTTCGCCTGGGTCGGGACGTACACGGCGCTCGGCCTCTACCGGTCGGCCGCGATCCCGTTCGCCTACCAGCTGATCTCCGTGGTCAACCTGGCGGTGCTGGCGCGCACGAAGCGGTATCGCTTCTTCCGGAACTGCGCGCTCTCGCTTGCGCTGGTGCTGCCGTTCCTGCTGCAGCTGAGCCTGGGCGGCTTCTTCCCGTCGAGCGGCATCGTGCTGTGGTCGTTCACCGCGCCGCTCGGAGCGCTCCTCTTCGCGCCCCGCGAGCACACGGCGCGCTGGTTCGCAGCCTTCGTCGCCGCCGTCGTGCTGGCGGCGGCGCTCGACCGGCTCCTCGCGAATCCGGCCGAGATCCCGCGCTGGGTCGAGATCGCGTTCTTCGCGCTCAACATCCTCGGTGTCACCGGCACGGCCTACTTCCTGCTGCGCTACTTCCTCGGCGAGCGCGACCGCGCCGCCGCGTTGATCGCGATCGAGCGCGAGCGCTCCGAGCGGCTGCTGCTGAACGTCCTGCCCGAGTCGATCGCCGAACGGCTGAAGGCGGGCGAGTCGCCGATCGCCGATCGTCTGCCCGAGGTCGGCGTCCTCTTCGCGGACATCGTCGACTTCACGCCGCTCGCCGAGGCGATGCGCCCCGACGAGCTGATCCGCTTCCTCGACGGCGTCTTCACGCGCTTCGACGCCCTCGTCGCCGGTCACGGCCTCGAGAAGATCAAGACGATCGGCGACGCCTACATGGTGGCCTCGGGCCTGCTCGGCGAAAGCGCCGACCATGCCGAGCAGCTGGCGCGGCTGGCGCTCGAGATGCGAGACGCGGCCACGGCCGTTCGGCCGGTACAGCTCCGGATCGGGATCGACGTCGGGCCCGTCGTGGCGGGCGTGATCGGAAGCCGGAAGTTCAGCTACGACCTCTGGGGCGACACCGTCAACACGGCCGCGAGGATGGAGGCCCACGGAGTGCCGGGCGCGATCCAGGTGACCGAGCGCGCCTACCGTCGGCTCGTCTCCTCGTTCGTGTTCGAGGAGCGGGGGCCCGTCGACGTGAAGGGGAAGGGAGCGATGTCCACCTATCTCCTCGTCGGCGGCGCGGCGCGGTAGACCCGAGGACCGGCCCGCCTCGGCCGCCCGCGACGCCTCGACCACGAACGGCCTCGGGCGCACCGATGAGTCCTCGCCCCCGCCGCGGTCGAAGCAGGGACAAGCGAACGAGAGGAACCCGTGACCGACCACCTCAGCACACGCACCCGCTGGCTCGCGCTGATCGTCCTCTGCGTGGGCGACCTGATGATCGTCGTCGACACCACGGTCGTGAACGTCGCGCTGCCGTCGATCCGCAGCGACCTCGGCTTCTCGCAGACCTCGCTCGCGTGGGTCGTGAACGCCTACATGCTCACCTTCGGCGGCTTCCTGCTGCTCGCCGGCCGCTTCGGCGACCTCTTCGGCCACCGGCGCCTGTTCCTCTCCGGCACGGCCGCGTTCACGGTGGCGAGCCTCGTGTGCGGCCTCTCGACGACGAGGGGGATGCTCGTCGCCGCCCGTGCCGTCCAGGGGCTCGGCGGCGCGGTCGTCTCGGCCGTCGCGTTCTCGTTGATCGTCGTGCTCTTCACCGAGCCGGCCGAGCGCGCGAAGGCGATGGGCGTCTTCGGCTTCGTCATGTCGGGCGGCGGCAGCATCGGAGTCCTGGCCGGCGGCGTGCTGACCGACCTCGTCGGCTGGCACTGGATCTTCCTCGTCAACCTGCCGATCGGCGTCCTCGTCTTGACCGCGGGCCTGCGGCTGCTGCCGGCCATCCACACCGGCGCGGAGCGAGCCCGCCTCGACGTCCTCGGAGCCGCCGCGATCACCGGTGCGACGGTGCTCGCGGTCTACGCGATCGTCGGCGGCGACAGCGCCGGCTGGACGTCCGCACGCACGCTCGGGCTGCTCGCCGCCGCCGTCGTCGTCGCCGTCACGTTCGTGGCCTGGGAGTCGCGCGTCGCAGCGCCCCTGATGCCGCTCGGGATCTTCCGCCACCGCAACCTCGCGGTCGCCAACGTCGTCGGCGTCCTCTGGGCGGCGGCGATGTTCGCCCTCTTCTTCCTCTCCGCGCTCTACCTGCAGCTCGTCCTCGGCTACAGCCCGCTCCGGGTGGGGCTCGCGTTCCTGCCCGGGAACCTGATCATGATGGCGTTCTCGCTCGGGGTCTCGGCGAAGCTCGTGGTCCGCTTCGGCTTCCGCACCCCGCTCGCGTTCGGCCTCGGCGTCGCCGCGCTCGCGCTCGTCTGGTTCGCGAGAGCCCCCGTGCACGGCTCTTTCCTCGTCGACGTCCTGCCCGCCATGATCCTGATCGGGATCGGCGGCGGGCTCGCCTTCAACCCGGTGCTGATGGCGGCGATGAGCGACGTCGAGCCGAAGGACGCCGGGCTCGCGTCGGGCATCGTCAACACCGCGTTCATGCTGGGCGGCGGGCTCGGGCTCGCCGTGCTCGCGAGCGCAGCATCGGCGCGCACGCGCGACCTCGCCGCCGCCGGCCATGCGAGCCTGGCCGCCCTCACCGGCGGCTACCAGGTCGCTTTCGCGGTCGGCGCCGCCTTCGCGGTAGCGGCGGCGCTCGTCGGGGCGGTCTTCCTGCGGACCCGCACCGCCGGCCCGGAGGCGGAGCAGCCGGAGGCCGCGTTCGAGGCGGCGTGAGGGGCGGGTCGGCCCCGCGCGACCTCCGCCGCGCGGGGCCGGCCGGCTACCGCACGACGAGAACGTCGCATGTGCGTGGTGGAGGACCTTCGCGCTGACCGACCCGAGCACGTGTCGAGATCAGCGCGGCCCCCGATGCGCCGGACCGACGCCGCCGCGACGCTCGGGGCACAGCCTCGAGGAAGGTGGACGATGCAGCCGATTCTCCTCGCCACCGACGGCTCTCCCTCGGCGACGGGTGCGACTGCGCAGGCGATCGAGCTCGCCGCGGCGACCGGTTGGCCCCTGCACGTGATCGTCGTCTGGCGTGCCCCTCGCGGCCGCCGGGTGGGCGCACGGGCCGCGCAGCTCGAGGACGCGGAGCGGGAGCACGCCGAGTTCGTGCTCGAGACCGTGCAGCTCCAGGCGGAGGCGGCCGGGATCACCCCGGTCCTGCACCTGCGAAACGGCGAGCCGGCCGAGGAGATCCTGGCGGCGGCGGCGGTCCAGGCAGCCCGGGTCGTCGTCGTCGGGCAGCACGGCTGGTCGCGCAAGACGGCTCCGGGCGGCAGCGTCTCGGATGCAATCCGCCACCGCGCCGACGTCCCCGTCCTCGTCGTCCCCCATAGGGTCGACGCGCCGGCGGCGGTCGAGCCCGACGACACGCCGGCCGCCGGAGCCCCGTGACGCTGGGAGTCGGGCCGACGGGATCGCACCGAAGCCGGAGAGGGCGACGACCGGCGCAGGCGCCCTGAGGCGGCTTCGCCGAACCGCCTGCTGAGGCGCGGGCATCGGTCCACCAGCTCGCCCGGGCATCTGGAGCGACGAGAGCCCCACGACCTCGCCGCGGCTGACGGCGCGGCAGGTCGAGCGGTGGGCACCGCGCCGTTCGAACCCTCGGACGGTCGGCGCCCCGGACTGCGAGTCGGGGCGCCGACCGTTCCGTCAACTCCTACTGGTGCTCGGGATTGCTGCCGCCGCGGCACGCCTGGCCCGGCGTACCTGGCGGCCCGTCGTGAGGCGTCTGCACGATCGAGTCGATCGGCCCGTTTTCGGGGCGCATGTCGTTCAGCCCCGAGAAGGCACAGATCGAGTTGGCGTGCGCGACCGCCGCCGTGTTCGTCTGCGACCCGGAGCCCAGGACGCCCGGAGTGCCCGGCGGCCCGATCACCTCGCCGGCGAGCGCCGCACCGGCACTCAGGCCCGCCATCAGTGCTGCGCAGATCGCAGACACGATTGTCTTCCGCATGACCTACCTCCTCCTCTCCCCACCGCAGTAGGCGGGTCTCTCGCGTTCCGCCTCCCGAGAGGCGGGTGCGAGAAGGTACAAGGCGGCACACGCGAAGTCAATCTCTGCTCGACCTCGCCGTGTGACGACGAGCAGGAACACCGAGGGAACGCCGGCACGGGTAGACCGCCTCCACGCGCGGTCGGCTCTCTTCGTGCGCCGCCTTCCAGCACCGTCCTGCGAGGCGGCGGGGCGATCTTTGCTCGTTCCCTGATCCACCTGCCGGGTCGTGACCGCGTCCGCCAGCTGTCCCGGACCGGGCCAACGCGTGGCGAGCCTCTAGTAGCATCGTCGGCGGCGATGGGGCTCGCCTGAACCGCGGCCGGGTGCCGCTGATGGCCTCTACGAGACGCAACGAGAGCTTCAGGGAGGTCCCGCGCTGCTCGACACGACCATGACCGCGCCGACCGCACCCGCGCGGGCTGCGCGGCGGCGGACGCAGCTCCAGGTCGCGATCTTCGCCGGCGGCGCCGCCGGCGCGCTCGCCCGGGCCGGCCTGGCCCAGGCGTCGCCGTGGCCGGGCCACGGCTGGCCCTGGGGCACCTTCACGGTCAACCTCGTGGGCACGCTGTTGCTCGGGTACTTCGTGACGAGGTTGCAGGAGCGGCTGCCGCCGACGACGTACCCGCGGCCGCTGCTCGGCACCGGCTTCTGCGGCGCGCTGACGACGTTCTCGACCGTGCAGATCGAGCTGATCGAGCTCGCCCGGCACGGCGAGGCCGCGCTCGCGGCCGCCTATCTGATCGCGAGCGTCGCTGCCGGCCTGGTGGGCGTGTACCTGGCGAGCGTGCTGACGCGGCGAGGGCCGCGGTGAGCTCGATCGCGCTCTGGGTCGGGGCGGCGCTGCTCGGCGGCGTCGGTGCGCTCGCCCGGTTCCGGCTGGACGCCGTCGTCGAGCTGCCGTCGGCCGGGGAGTTCCCGCTCGGCACGCTGGCCGTCAACCTGCTCGGCGCCTTCTGCCTCGGCCTGCTGACCGGGTTGTCGCTCGCGGACGACACGCTGCTGCTCGCGGGCACCGCGTTGCTCGGGTCGTTCACGACCTTCTCGACCGTGATGCTGGAGACGGAGCGGCTGGGCGAGGAGGGCGAGGGGAGCCTCGCGCTCGCGAACCTCGCCGTCTCGTTCGCAGGCGGGCTCGCCGCCGCGATCCTCGGCTGGATCCTGGGGGCGGCGTTGTGAACGAGGACTGCCTGAAGCTGACCGTCCACTTCGGCGAGTCGGATCGCGTCGGGCACCGGCTGCTCTCCGACGCGTTGATGGACGTCTTCGAGCACGAGCGGCTGCACGCGGCGGTGTTGATGCGGGCGGTCGAGGGGTTCGGCGTCAAGCAGCAGCTGCGCACCGACCGGCTGCTGACGCTGTCCGAGGATCTGCCGCTGGTCGCGGTCGCAGTCGACGAGCGCGCGCGTCTCGAGGCGGTGCTGCCGCAGGTGACCGAGCTGCTCGCCGGCGGTCTGATCACGCTCGAGCGGGCGCGGCTCCTGCACGACGAGCTCGGGGCGGTCGAGCTGCCGGAAGAGCTGCACGAGGCGACGAAGCTGACGATCTATCTCGGCCGCGGCGAGCGCGTCGGCGGCCGGCCGGCCTTCGCCGCCGCCGTCGACCACCTGCATCGACAGGGCCTCGCCGGCGCGACCGTGCTCCTCGGCGTCGACGGGATGGTGCATCGGCACCGTCGGCGCGCCCGTTTCCTCTCGCGCAACGAGTCCGTGCCGGTGATGATCGTCAGCGTCGGCTCCGGCCATGCGATCGCCGAGGCGCTGCCCGGCCTGGGGGCGATGCTGACCGATCCGATCGTGACGCTCGAGCGGGTACGCGTCTGCAAGCGCGACGGGACGCTGCTGGCCGAGCCGGTGCATCTGCCCGAGCGAGACGACGCCGGCCTCGGCATCTGGCAGAAGCTGATCGTCTACGCGGGGGAGCAGTCGCGGCATGCCGGCCATCCGCTCTACATCCAGCTGATCCGGCGGCTGCGCGAGGAGGGCGCGAGCGGCGCGACCAGCCTGCGCGGCATCTGGGGCTTCTCCGGCGCCCACGCGCCACATGGAGACCGCCTCCTCGGCCTGCGCCGCCACGTGCCCGTGCTGACGAGCATCGTCGACCGGCCGGAGGCGATCCGGCGCTGGTTCGCGATCGTCGACGAGTGCACCGACGAGGCGGGCCTGGTGACGAGCGAGATGGTGCCCGCGATGCAGGCGGTGGCGCCCGAGCACCGCAGCGGCGGCTTCGCGCTGGCGAGGCTTCGCTACTGACCGCGCGCCCGCCGGGCCGCTGTCCCGTGCAGGCGGGACACCTGGCTAGGTGACGTCGCGGCGCGAGAGGGCGAGGCCGCCCGCCAGCGCGAGCGCGCACGTGTAGGCGGCGAGGACCGCGGCGCCGAGCGGCGCCGAGAGCAGGTGCACGGACGAGTCGCCGACGGTGTCGCCGGTCATCGCGGTTCCCGCGGCGCCGGGCGCGTAGCGGCCCACGCCCGGCAGGTACTGGAAGATCAGGATCTCGACGACGAAGACCCAGGCGAAGAGCCCGACGATCGCGAGCACCTGGTTGCGAACGAGCGCACCGAGGCCGACGCCGAGCGCCGCCCACAAGGCGGACATCGCGATCGTCCCGAGCAGCAGCTTGCGGACGTCGCCCGCGTCGATCAGCACGTCGTAGCCGCGGGCACGGACCAGCAGGACACCGGTGCCGAGCGCGAGGCCGGCGCCGAGTGCGCCGAAGCCGATCCCGACGAGGAAGCTCGCCGCCGCCTTCGCGACGACGACGCGCATGCGCGCCGGCGTGAAGACGAACGTCGCCCGGATCGTGCCGTGGCGGAACTCGCTCGTCATCGCCAGCACGCCGATCATCGCTGCGAAGACCGCGGCGAACGCGCCGTTGCCGATCAGCTCCCGCTGGGCCTCGAGGTTGGAGAGGTCGGCCTCGCTGCTGAATGCTCCCGCGACGACGCCGAACAGGATCAGCGCGACCAGGCCGAGGAGCAGCCCGAGGTTGGTCCGCGTCGTCCGCAGCTTGCGGAGCTCGGAGCGGAGCTGGGCGGTCACGGTCCGCTCCCGGAGGTGAGCTCGAGGAAGACTCGCTCGAGCGTCGCCGACTCCTGCGTCAGCTCCTCGACCGGGACGCCTGCGTTCCAGGCCAGCTCGCCGACGCGCTCCGGCGCGGCGCCGCGGACGAGGAGCTCGTCGCCGTCGAGGACGGACGCCTCGAGGCCCGCGGCCGCGAAGACGGGCAGGAGCGCGCGGACGCCGGCGGCGCGGATCCGGACGCCGGCCGTCATCCGCTCGGTCAGCTCGTCGAGCGCGGCGATCGTCACCAGCCGGCCCTTGTCGATGATCACGACCCGGTCGACCGTCTGCGCGACCTCGGCGAGCACGTGGCTCGAGACGAACACCGTCTTCCCCGCCGCCGCGAAGCCGCGCAGGAACGTGCGCAGCCAGTGGACGCCCTCGGGGTCGAGCCCGTTCGCGGGCTCGTCCAGGATCAGGAGCTCCGGGTCGCGGAGCAGCGCAGCCGCGAGCCCGAGCCGCTGGCGCATCCCCAGCGAGTAGGTGCCGACACGACGCCGCGCGGAGGGCGTCAGCTCGACCAGCTCGAGCACCTCGTCGACGCGGGAGACGGGCAGGCTCGCCGCCAGCGCCAGCGTCGCCAGGTGCTCCCGCCCCGAGCGCCCGGGATGGAAGTCCGCCGCCTCCATGACCGCCCCCACCCGGCGCGCCGGGCCCGGGTCGTCCCGGTAGCTTCGACCGAACACGAGCGCGGTCCCCGCCGTCGGCCGGACGAGCCCGAGCAGCATCCGCAGCGTCGTCGTCTTGCCGGCGCCGTTCGGGCCGAGGAAGCCGGTGATGCTTCCCGCCCGCAGCCCGAAGGTGAGGTCGTCGACCGCGAGCAGCGTCCCGAAGCGCTTGCTCAGCTGCTCGACGCGGACGACCTCGACCGGCTCGGCCGCGTCGAGCGGCGCGGCGGCGCGAGGTCGTTCCGTCCGGGCCGGAGACACGCTCATCCTCGGCCCTCGCACCTGGAACGACGCTCGACGGGCACCATGGATCACCCTCTTCGGGAAGACACCTCGACGGTCGCCCGGCCGACCGGTCGAGGCATCGGGGGAAGCGCTGATCGCGCGGTGCCGGCGAGAGCCGCGCGCCGGTGGGAGCGGGCGGCCGCCGGGCCGCCGTGTGCGCGGCGAGGCAGTACCGACAGCGGTTCTCGTTCGCAACGGCGATCGCGAGTTGCTCCGCGAAGGCGCCGCCGAAAGCGGCCGCGACGCAGGGCCGTCGAACGCCGGCGGGAGGCCGGCGCGGGCTCGGCAGGCAGCGAGAGCCCGCCCGAGCGCGGCTCGACTCAGCCGCGATGGTCGCTGCGGTCCTGGACGAGGCCGAGGATGTAGCGGCGGCCGCCGCTCTCGACGAGGTGGAGCGAGATCTCGGTCGGCAGGAACTGGCCCGACTTCGTGCGGCACGTGAACTTGACCATGCTGGCGCGGCCGTCGCGGAGCGCGACGTCGAGGAAGCTCCGCAGCTCCGGCATCTCCGCCGGATGGATGTCGGAGACCATCAGGGTGAGGATCTCGTCGCGCGGGTAGCCGAGCAGCGCGCACCCGGCCGGGTTGGCCTCGATGATCCGGTCGTCGACCGGATCCATGACGAAGGCCGGCTGGCTCGAGCTCTCGAAGAGCGGCCCGAAGAGGGGGGCTCCGTCAGCCGCCACCGAGCACCGATCCTCTCCCGGCCGGCCGGCCGCGACGCCGCGACGGCGACGCCGCCGCGTCTCGCAGCTGTGCGTGGAGCATCTGCTTGCGCGCCGGCGACAGGCTCGCGGCGAGCACGTCCCGCACGAGCCCGTAGCGGAAGCGAAAGCGCGCCCCGTCGACGCGGAGGATGCGCCGCTCGCACAGGCGCTCGAGCTCCTCGACGAGCTCGACCGGGTCGGCGCGGACGAGCAGCGCGAGCTCTCCGGGTCGAACGGCTCCTCGAGCAGCGGCCGCGCTCAGCAGGGCGCGGTAGGCGAACGCGCCCTCCGCCCGGCACTGTGCGATCAGCGCCTCGCCGAACGCGGTCGCGAGCGGCTGCTCGCCGCGGTGCGCGGCCGCCTCGGTGACGAAGCGCGGATTGCCCCCGGTCGAGGCGTGGAGGCCGGCGATGCCGAGCGGCGCGAGCTCGGCGGCGGTCAGCGGCTCGAGCCGGACGAGCGCATCCGTCTCGAGCTCGTGGAGGAGATGCTCCGGCGGCGCGTCCTCGAGGCGGATCGCGGCGACCACAGCGCCCGGCACGGAGGCGCCCCGGCGCTGGAGGTACTTGACGGCCGCGATCGTGGCGACGTCGGCCCAGTGAAGATCGTCGAGGAGGAGCACGACCGGCCCCTGCTCGGTCACGAGCTCGACGAGCGCCTCGAGCGCCTCGACCTCCGTCGGCGGCGGCCGCCGCCTCGAGCGCCAGCTCGGGGAAGATCCTCCGCAGCGCGGGCAGGCGCCGCGCGTGGATCTCGCACTCGCCGATCGCCTCCCGCAGCGCAGCGGCGAGGGGGACGTAGGGGAGATGCTGCTCGAGCGCCGAGCAACGGGCCCGCCCGATGCGGACCCCCGGCAGAGCCTCCGCCAGCTCGTCGAGCAGGCGCGTCTTGCCCGAGGCCCGCCTCGCTCTCGACCGCCACGAGCGCGAAGGAGCCGTCGAGGGCCGCGCGTACGGCGCAGTCGAGCACGCCGAGCTCCGCGGTCCGGCCGAGCAGCCGGACGGATCCCGCGCCCGGGGCGGCCCGCTCGACGATCGCCCGCGGCAGAAGCGAGCGCACGTCCTCCTGGCGGAGGATCGCCGCCTCGACCGCCCTCGTCTCGGCGGTGGGTGCGAGCCCGAGCTCCTCGTCGAGGCGCGCCCGGAAGCGTCGATAGGCCTCGAGCGCCTCGTGCTGGCGGCCGAGTGCGTACAGCGCGAGCATCTGCAGCCGCTGCGCGCGCTCGGCGAAACCGTCGAGTGACGCAGCCGCCTGCGCGTGGGCGAGCGCGTCGCCGTAGTCGAGCTCCGCGAGCGCGGCCTCTGCCGCCTCGAGCCGCGCTCCGAGCACGCGCCCCTGGTAGGTGCTGCGAAGATCCTGCGCCCAGAGCGCGTACGGCTCGTCCTCCAGCACCTCTCCCCGCACGAGCGCGAGCGCCTGGTCGAGCGAGCGGCGGGCGGCGCGGGTCGGCTCGCGCGCCGCCTGCTCGAGCAGCCCGTCGAACCGGTCGAGATCGAGCTCGACCGCCTCGGTCGCGAAGCGGTAGGCCTCGGCCTCCGTGACGACGAGCGCCCGCGCACGCTCCCGGTCGCCGACCAGGCGGCGGCGGAGCACCGAGACGAACGTCTGCACCGCCGCGGCAGTGCCGTGCGGCGGCCGGTCGCCCCAGAGCTGGTCGGCGATGCGGGCGGTCGAGACGCGGTGCCCGCGCGCGGCCAGGAGGATCTCCAGCACCTGCTTCGGCCGGACGCCGCCCAGATCGCCGGGGCCGAGCACGCGGTCGCCGTCCTGCAGCTCGAGCGCTCCGAGCAGCCGGACGGCGAGCCTCTGCGTCGGCGCTTCCTCCTCCACCTGCGTCACCTCCCTTCGAACGACGCAGGCGGAGGCGATCTTCCCGGCTCACACCGTCCGCCCGGCCGCCGCTCAGCCGCGACTCAGGTCAGGCTCAGCGGCAAGTGCGACTCTTGCGGACAGAACCTCGATGCTCACCTGGCTCGCAATCGGCGCTCTCTACCTGCTCGTGGTCGGCCTCTTCCGCCTGCTCGGCGGGATCGGCGCGGCCGCGGAGGCCATCGCCCGCTGGGGACGCGCCTCCACGGCCTCGGATTCGCCAGGCAGCCGGACGGGACGCGCACACGACCCGGACAGTCCGTCCGCTCCGTGTCCGTGCAGCTGACGACGGGCTCGACGGACGAGTCGCTCCTGCTCGAGCTGCTCCACTACGCCGGCTGGAGGCTTCAGATCCGCCGGGCCGGCGAGGTGTCGATCCACGCCCGCCGGGACGGCGTCGAGGTGAGCGCGAGCGGCCGGAGCCTGCCCGAGGCCGCCGGCGCGATCTTCGCCCGCGCGATGCGCTCCCGCCGCTGTCTGGCAGGCTGACGCCGTGCAGGAAGGCAGCGAGGCCCGGGGCGGTGAGGCGGTCGCGAGCGACGGGCCCGGCCCGTGCTGCACGATCGAGTGGCACGACGGCCCGCGGGCGGCCCTGCGCGCGCTCTTCGAGCTCGCCGAGGACTCGTCCGTGCAGCTCGACGCGTACATCGACCGGGGGCGCGTCCTCGTCGCGCGTGACGCGCGCGGACGCACGCTCGGCCACCTCCAGCTCCTCGAGACCGGCCGCGCCGGCGTGGTCGAGATCAAGAGCCTCGCCGTCGACGACCGCTTCCGGCGCCTCGGCATCGGCCGCAGGCTGGTCGAGCACGCGCTCGCCGTCTGCCGATCCGAGGGAGCGACGGCGGTGACGCTGATCACCGCCGCCGCGGACATCGACAACGTCCGCTTCTACCAGCGGCTCGGCTTTCGTCCGAGCGCGGTCGAGCGGGACGCGTTCACGCCGGCCAAGGGCTATCCGGCCGGCCTCGAGGCGGACGGGATCCCGGTCCGGGACGCGATCCGCTTCACGCTCGAGCTGTAGAGCGATCGAGGCGGCGGCGACCGCCGAGGAGCGGCGGGCCGTCTCGCCCGCCGCCCCCGGGGCTGCCGCCGGAAGCGCGAGCCGTCGGGGCCTGCTCGTCAGGGAACGAGGGGGCAGTTGACGACGAGCGACGTCTTCACGAGCTCGAGCTCGCCCGCCTGCACGGGCCTTCGCCACCTGGGCGTACGAGGTGAGCAGGCGCTTGTGCGCGGACGCGGTCCAGGTGGCCTTGACGATCCCCCAGAGCGGCGGGTAGTCGGTGGCTCCCGGCGCGATCGTCTCCTGGGTGATGTTGTGCTGGCCGGCGACGCCGTTGGTGAGGGCGACGAGCGGCAGGATCGCGTTGCCGGGCGCGACCTTCACCGGGCCGAGGTCGTAGTAGTGGATCGTCTTGCCGGCCGAGAAGCCCGCGACCCGCTTCTGCCCGAAGCCGAGCACCGGGCAGTTGACGACGGTCTTCGTCGCGCGTGACGGTCACCTCGCCGCGACGCCTCGCAGCCTCGACGTCGGCGCGGGAGCGCAGCAGGTGGGCGCGGCGCCCGACTTGAACGTGACCTGGTTCAGCTGCCAGAGCGGCGTGTACGAGGCCTGGCCGGGGACGGTGTCGACGATGTTGCGCTGGCCGCCGACGCCGTTCGTGACGGTCCAGATCGGTGCGAGCTTGTTGCCCGGCTTCAGCTTGATCGGGCCGAAGTCGAAGTACCCGATCGTCCGGCCGCGGTAGAAGCCCTTCGTGACCGGCTTCTTCGCGGCGGCCGCGTGCGCCGCGGACGGCGAGGCGGCCGCCGTCCCCGCCAGGGCGGTGACGGGCGATCGCGGCGCGCGAGCAGAGCGATGATCCTTCGCATGCGTTCTCCTTGGGTGCGGTAGGGCGCCGCGGCTGCGGGGACGCAGCGGCGCGGCGCGGGTTCGTGTGCGGACCGGGTTCTACGCGGAGCGGCTGAGCGGCCTCTGAGCGCGGCCTCAGCACGGCGGGCGCGACGCGAGCAGCCTCGCGCCGGCGCGCCCGTCGTCCCGCGCGCGGTCAGGCGGCTCGTCGGCCGGTCGTGCCGGAGGAGCGACTCGACGATCGACGCGAGCGCCGCCGCCTGCTCGGGGTCGCGCAGCCGTCCGTCCGGCGTGAAGGCGTGCTGGGCGCGAGCGACGGCGAGCTCGTGCTCGTCGACCCGTGCTCCGAGCGTGTGCAGGATCTTGCGCAGCTCCGCCTGCGCCCAGACGCCGCCGAAGCTGCCCTGGCCGGCGCCGACGACGGCGACCGGCTTGCCGCGCAGCGGATTCGCGTCGAAGGGCCGGGAGACCCAGTCGAGCGCGTTCTTGAGCGCGCCGGGGACCGACGCGTTGTACTCGGGCGTCGCGAAGAGGATCGCGTCCGCACGCGCGATCTCCTGCCTTGAGGAGCGCGACCGTCGGCGGCTCGTCCTCCACGTCCTCGTCGAAGGCCGGGATCGCGTCGAGGCCGCTCCAGAGCACGAACTCCACGCCCGGGATCGGACGCGGCCGCGGCGGCGGCGAGGAGCGCGCTGTTGTACGACCGCCGGCGCAGGCTGCCGCTGATCGCGAGCAGCCGCCTCACGGCGTCCTCGTCAGCTCGAGGTGCGCGGTGACCGCGACCTGCCAGCCGAGCGCGTCGCCGCCGTTCGGCAGCGGCAGCTGCCAGTCCATCCCCCACGTCCGCCGGTCGATCGTCGCCTCGAGCTCGAGGCCGACGCGCGTGCCGCCGAACGGATCCTCGGTCGGCGGGGAGAACGTGCCCGTCGCGCTGACCGGGGCGGAGACGCCGCGGACGACGAGGGCGCCCGACACGGTCGCGCGTCCTTCGTCGTCGAGCTCGACGCGCGTGCTGCGGAAGGTGAGCAGGGGGTGCTCGCCGCCCGCGAAGAAGTCGTCGCCGCGGACGACGTGCTCGCGGAACTCCGGCGGCTCGACGATCGAGATCGACTCGACGACCACGCTCGCCTCGAGCTCGGCCGTTCCGTCCTCGAGGACGAGGCGCCCGTCGATCTCGCCGAACGACGCGCGGAAGCTCGAGACGCCGACGTGGCGGACGGCGAACTGCACCGTCGAGTGGGCCCTGTCGAGCTCGTAAATGCCGTCTGCGGTCTCAACTGCGGTTGTCATTGCTGGCTCCTCTTCGTCGGATGGGTCTGGGTCAGGTATGGCGGCCGGCGCTGATCGGCGGCTCAGCGCCGCCTGAGCGAGCGTGCGCGCGCCCCGCGAGCGCCTCGACGACGCCGAGCAGCTCGCGAGGCGATCGCCGGGGTCGCGGATCTCGTCGTCGACGAGCCTCGCCGCGTGGATCGGCACGGAGTGGTAGGTGACGTCGCAGTCGAGCGCCGCGAAGACGCGCTCGAGCGCCAGGCGCACGTCTCCGCCGCGGCCGGGCGGCGCGACGCTGAGCACCGCGACGGGCTTGCGGTAGATGCTGCCGCCGCCGACGGTCCAGTCGAGCGCGTTCTTGAACGCGCCCGGGATGCCGAAGGCGTACTCGGGCACGGCGAGCAGGAGCCCGTCCGCTCGCTCGCAGGCCTCGCGGAAGCCGCGCACGACGTCGGGCGGCTCCGCCTCCAGATCGGGGTCGAACGGCGGCAGCGCCCGGACCGGGTCGGCGACCGCGATCTCGATGCCGCTCCGTGCCGCCGCGCGGGCGGCGGCACGGAGCGCGGCGCTGTTGAGCGAGCGTCGGCGCAGGCTGCCGGAGATCGCGAGGATCACCTAGCCGTCCTGCTCGATCTTCTTTCCGGCCGTCGAGACGACGTACCAGCCGGCGCCGAAGTCGTGCAGGTCCTGGCCGTTGGTCTGCCCCGCCCTCGTGTCCCCGGCGAACAGGTAGAGCGGGTGGCCGGCGTAGGTGACCTGCCTGGTGCCGTCGGCGCGGCGGGTCGTCCCGAGCAGTGCCTTCTTCGCCGCGCCGGCGACCGTCGGCTTGCCCTTGACGAGCAGGGGCGGCCAGTAGGCGGCGCAGGCTCCGGCGCAGGCGCTGCGCCCGCGCGCTGTCCTTCTCGAACAGGTAGAGCGTCCGTCCACGGCCGTCGACGAGGATCCGTCCGAGCTTGGAGCCGGCGGTCGAGACGGTGGCGCCGCTCCGCGCTGCGGCGGCCGAGGCGGTGAGGCCGACGACGGCCGCGGCGAGCACGAGCGCGACGAGGGTGAGTGCTTTCACGATTGCTCCTTTCGACGAGGCTGGTGGGCGGCGGGCCGTTGCCGGCCCGCCGCCCGGTCCGCCGTCAGCGGGGCGGGAACTGCGAGTCGGGCACGGGCTCGGCGAGGTTCGCCTTCGGCGCCTTGTCGATGAAGCCGATCACGGCGCAGTTGATGTCGACGCCGACCGAGCCGTACGGCGCGGGCTGGCCCGTCGCGGGGTCGACGCCGGTGAGCAGGTCGGGCCGCGTGGCGGCGAGGTTGAAGACCTGCACCTCGTCGATCTGCCGCGTGTTCGAGGCCCTGCTGCACGGCCTTCTCGGTCCAGAGGCCGAGCTGGGCGTCCCAGAGCGGGCTGTACGCGTCGGCGTGGCGCGGGTCGGTCTCGGTCGGGAAGTCGCCGAACACGTTCAGCAGGTCGCCGCCGTTTCGGAGCGCGTCGATCAGCGGCGTGTTGGCGGCGCTCGCGTCCTCGGAGGCGTGGCCGTCCTCGATCAGGTGGACGAAGCCCTGCGACTCGCTGTTGTCCGCGCCGGTCTGGCCGTTGACGAAGCCGAACAGGCGCTCGCGGGCGGAGCCGAGGAAGTCGTCGCCGCCGTGGTAGGCCGCGTTGTCGAGCGCGGGCACGTAGGTCGAGCGCTCGAGCACCGAGGTCAGCGGCTGGCCGGCGTCGGTCGAGATGTAGACGATCGGCTCGCCGGCGTCGAAGCCCTTGACGAACAGCAGGTCGACCCACGACTCGGCGTACCGGCCGGGCGCCGAGGCGCCGGCGATGTGGACGCCGAGCACGCGGTCGCCGGTGTCGGTGTGGTGGACGACGTCGAACGGCCCGTCGCCGGTGGCGACGATCGGCGCGCTGTACACCGTCGGCGAGCCCTCGATGCGGATGAACGGGCTGTACCCCGGCCCGGCGACCGCGCCCGGCTGGAAGCTCGCCAGCGGGAAGCCGGTGGGGCCGGGCTCGGCGATCCGGGTCGGGCTGAAGTCGGGCGCGCCCTGGAACTCGATCGTCGCCTGCCCGAACCGGTTCTCGGCCGGCGTCGGCGAGTCGAGCGTCACCGTCTGCACGGCCTCCGGGTCGTTGATCGCGAGGTTGCCCAGCTTGGGCGCGTAGTTGACGCCGAGGTCGTGCGCGATCCCGGAGTCGGAGGCGTCGAGCAGCACGTACCAGGCGGTCTCGCCGTTCGCGCGCCCCTTGTACAGCGGCAGCCGCACCGATTCCCTGGTCAGGTCGACCTGGATCGCGTTCTCGACCGTCAGGTGGTCGCGCGGCAGCAGCCCGCTGATCGGGCCGAGGCCCTTCGCCGAGGCCGTTCCGTCCTTCGACCCGGCGAGCGCCTGACCGCCCATGGCCGCAGCCCCGGCGGTCACCGTGAGCGCGGCGGCCGCGAGCAGCCGCCGCTTCGAGAAGATCTTCAAGGGGTCTCCTTTCATCCGGCGGAGCCGGATCCGCGTGCGTCGTTGTCGACCGGCGAAGCTACGGCGGGCCGCTGAGTCGAGCCTGATCGCGGCCTGAGCGAGCCCGCGCTCAGCGGCGGGACAGGAATCGCTCAGCGGCGTCGGCGACGGTTGGGCGAACGCCGTCCACGTCGAAAGGGATCGACCATGATCACGAAGGGGCTGATCGTCCGCCTGGAAGCGAGGAGCGGACAGGAAGAGACGGTCGCGGGCTTCCTCGGCGACGCGCTCGCGCTCGTCCGGGAGGAGCCGCAGACCACCGCCTGGTTCGCCTTCAGAATCGGCGCCTCGACGTTCGCGATCGTCGACGTGTTCCCCGACGAGGCAGGACGCCGCGCGCATCTCGACGGAGCGGTCGCGGCGGCGCTCGGGGAGAAGGCGCCCGAGCTGCTCGCGACGCCGCCGCTGGTCGAGCACGTCGACGTCCTCGCCTCGAAGCTCCCCTGACGATGGCCGGATCGACGCTCCCGCAGTCGACGCGAGAGCTCGCCCACCGCGTCGGCGCCGGCATCGAGGTCACGCTCCTCTGGGATCCGGCCGACGACGGCACGAGCATCGAGCTCAGGTACGCGGCCACGGACGAGACGCTCCGCTTCGACGTGCCCGGGGAGGCCGCGCTCGATGCCTTCTACCACCCGCTGGCGCACCTGCAGACGGAGTTCGCAGGATGAGCGCACCGCCGACCCCGGACGGGCTCTTCGAGACCCACCTCACGGTCGCGGACCTCGACCGCTCGATCGCGTTCTACCGCGACGTCGTCGGGCTTCGGCTCGCGCTGCACGACCCCGAGCTCGGCGCCGCCTTCTTCTGGATCGGCGACGCCGGAGCGGCGATGCTCGGCCTCTGGTCGGCCGGACCGGCCCCGCTCGGCATCTCGCTCCATCTCGCGTTCAGGACGTCGCTCGAGAACGTCCTCGGCGCGGGCGAGCGCCTCAGGGAGATCGGCGTCACGCCGCTGTCGTTCTCCGGGCAGGAGACCGGCGAGCCGAGCGTGATCGGCTGGATGCCGGCAGCCGCGATCTACTTCCGCGACCCCGACGGGCACCTGCTCGAGTACCTCGCGATGCTCGACGACCGGCCGGACCCGGAGCGCCGCATCATCGGCTGGTCGGAATGGACCGCCGAACGGTCGCGTCCGCGTGTTCTCGAGCCGGCCGGTCCCGTCGGCCTCCTCGCCGCAGCGCCGCGGCCGCCGTCCCACCGGTCAAACCGAGCCGCGCCCGCGGCCGTACCCCGGAAGATCACCAACCCCAGGAGGGAACCATGAAGCGATCGTCCCAGGCCGGCCTCGGCGCACTCGCGCTCCTCGCCGTCGTCGCACTCGCCGTCCCCGCGCTCTCGAGCGGCGGCGCCGACGGGCGCAAGGTGCTGAGCGCCGCCGTGCTCGCGCCGGTCGTCGGGCCCTACGTCGGCTCGGCGAACCCGATCCGCGGCGTCAACGGCGGCGGGCTGCCGTGGCAGCTCGCGTCCGGCAACGTCGACCTCCGCGCGGACGGCCGCCTGCACGTCGAGGTCGAGGGCCTCGTCTTCGCCGCCGGCCCGAACCAGGGCACGAACACCGTCCCCTCGTTCAAGGCGATCGTCAGCTGCCAGACGATCGACGCCGGAGCCGCGGCCGTCTCGAACACCTCGACGGCGCTCTTCCCCGCCTCGACGGCGGGCGACGCGGAGATCGACGCGACGGTCTCGCTGCCCTCGCCGTGCTACGCGCCGATCGTCTTCGTGACCTCGCCGGGCGGCGCCTGGTTCGCCGCGACGGGCGTCTGAGCAACCTCCCCGGGGCGCCGGCGCGCGTCAGAGCACGACCCGCGCCGGCGCCCTCCTCCTGCCCCGATCAGGCCTGGGCGCGCTTCGGCTTCCAGGCCCGACCTCTCGGCGGGCGCGCTTTCGGCGCGTACCTGCTGCCGAGGCGACCGTCGACCGCCTCGCGCGCCGCGCAGCCCTCGAGGTCGGCGACGAAGTCGTCCAGCAGGGAAGAGCGGCGTGCCGCGCCGAGGCCGCGTTCGCCAGGCGAGGGTCGCGGCCGAGCCGGCGCCGCACGATCACGTACACGCGCAGTGGCCGCGCCGTCTCGCCGAAACGGCCCCGCCATCCACGCTGCCGCCACCGGCGGCTCACGGCTCGGGCCCCTCCAGGTTGACGACGAGCGGGCCGTCGCCGACGAAGGCGATCAGCATGTCCTGGGGCTGGTCGTCGGGGTTGACGTCGCGGTGGACGAGACCGACGGGGACGTGGAAGTAACCGCCCTCCTCGACCTCGGTGCTGCTGCCGCCGCCGGGGCCGTACTCGAAGCGAACCCTGCCGCGCAGCACGTGGCCGAAGACCTCGCGTCGGCCGTGGTGGTGCCAGCCGGAGGCGATGCGTGGTCCGCCGCGCGCCGGATCAGCATCGCGCGGGCGCTGTCGAGCGCGAGGAAGCGTTCGATCCCCGGCGTGCCCTCGACCGGCCTCGGCCCGCCGGCCGCGACGGCCGTCACCGCCGTGGTTGTCACGGTGTCGCCGGTCATCCGACCCTC
>CAWIUN010000025.1:0-20206 GCA_963839285.1 uncultured Actinomycetes bacterium | reverse complement strand
GGCCTCCGGCAGGTCGGTGGATCCCCCGTTGCCCGAGGGCCGCGCCCTCGTTACACCTGAGGCATGCTCGAGTTCCGGGTCCTCGGACCGCTCGAGGTCGCCGTCGACGGATCGGCCCTGCAGCTCGGCGGGCAGAAGCAGCGGGCTCTGCTCGCGCTCCTGCTCCTGAACCGCGGGCTCGTCGTCTCCACCGACCGCCTCGTCGACGCGCTCTGGGGCCAGGAGTCGCCCCGGACGGCGACGACCTCGCTGCAGAACTTCGTCTCGCACCTGCGGAAGGAGCTGCCGGCGGGCACGCTCTCGACCCGCTCGCCGGGCTATGTCCTCGACGCCGAGCCGCGGCAGGTCGACGTCGGGCGCTTCCGCGACCTGCAGGCCTCGGCGCGCGCGCTCCCGCCGGCGGAGCGCGCCGCGCGGCTGCGGGAGGCGCTGGCGCTCTGGCGGGGCGAGCCGCTCGCGGAGTTCGCGTTCGAGGCGTGGGCGCAGCCCGAGATCGCCTCGCTCGAGGAGCTGCGGCTCGGGACGCTCGAGGAGCGCGTCGAGGCCGAGCTCGAGAGCGGCGCCGGCGCGGAGCTCGTCGGCGAGCTGGAGGCGCTCGTGCGGGAGCACCCGTACCGTGAGCGGCTGCACGGGCAGCTGATGCTGGCGCTCTACCGGGCGGGGCGGCAGGCCGAGGCGCTCGAGGCCTACGCGGTCGCGCGGCGGACGCTCGTCGAGGGTCTCGGCCTCGAGCCGGGCCCGGCGCTGCAGCGGCTGCACGGTCGCATCCTGCGTCAGGAGGGCTCGCTCGCCCCTGCGGCTGCCGCCCCCGACGACGACGTCCACCTGGCCGCCGTGCTCGACGCGCTCCTCTCGGGCCGGCTCGTGCCGGTGCTCGCCTCCGACGTCGGGGAGCTCGCGCGGGGGCTGGCGCGCCGCTTCGACTATCCCGGCGAGGGCGAGCTCGCGCGCGTCTCGCAGTACGTCGCGGTCATGCAGGGCGTCGGGCCGCTCTACGACGAGCTGCACGCGCTGCTCGCCGAGACGCCGCCGCCGACCGAGGTGCACCGCTTCTTCGCCGGGCTGCCGCCGCTCCTGCGCGAGCGGGGGCTGCAGCAGCAGCTGCTCGTGACCACGAGCTACGACCTCGCGCTCGAGCAGGCCTTCCTCGAGGCGGGCGAGGAGTTCGACGTCGTCGTCTACCTGGCGACGGGCCGCCACCGCGGCCGCTTCTGCCACCTCGCGCCCGACGGCACCGCCTCGCCGATCGAGCTCCCGAACACCTACGCGACGGAGCTCTCGCTCGACCGCCGGACCGTGATCCTGAAGCTGCACGGGCGCGTCGACCCGACGCCGGAGCGAGCGTGGGAGAGCTTCGTCGTCACCGAGGACGACTACATCGACTACCTCGCGCGCAGGGAGGTCTCCGCCGCGATCCCGGTCGGGCTGGCGGCGAAGCTGCGGCGCAGCCACTTCCTCTTCCTCGGGGCGACGATGGCCGACTGGCACCTGCGCGTCGTCCTCTACCGGCTCTGGGGCGAGGAGCCGCCCGCCTACCGCTCCTGGGCCGTCCAGCCGGAGCCGCTCCCGCTCGAGCGCCAGTTCTGGCGCCGCCGCGACGTGGACGTGCTCGAGGCGCCGCTCGAGCGCTACGTCGAGCTGCTCGCGCGCGGCCTGCAGGTGCATGCATGACGCCGGCGCCGCCGCCGAGCCCGTACAGGGGCCTCGCCCCCTTCGGCGACGACCGGCTCGACGCGCTCCTCTTCTTCGGCCGGGAGCGCGACTGCGAGGTGATCCGCGCCAACCTGGTCGCGTCGCGGCTGACGGTGCTCTACGGCGCCAGCGGGGTCGGCAAGAGCTCGATCCTGCGGGCCGGCGTCGCCCACCGGCTGCGGCAGGAGCCGGGCGTCGCCGTCCTCGTCGCCTCGAGCTGGGGAGCCGACCCGACGGCGCCGCTGCGGGAGGCGAGGCGTGCGGCGGCCTGGGCCCGCGAGGTCTACCTCGTGCTCGACCAGTTCGAGGAGTACTTCCTCTACCACGGCGCCGAGGACGGGCCGGGATCGCTCGCGCTCGAGCTGCCGGAGCTGCTCCGACGCGAGGCGCCGCCCGTCCACGTGCTCCTCGCGGTGCGGGAGGACGCGCTCGCGCAGCTCGACGCATTCAAGGCGCGGATCCCCGGCGTGCTCGCGAACTCCCTGCGCCTCGCGCGGCTCGACCGCGCAGGGGCGAGGGCCGCGATCCTGGGGCCGCTCGAGCGCTGGAGCGAGCTCGCCGGGCCCGGGCAGGCGATGACGCGTCGAGCCCGCCCTCGTCGAGGCCGTGCTCGACCAGACGGCCGCCGGGCGCCTGCGACTCGACGACCGGCCGGCCGGGGAGGCGTCGCCGGACGAGATCGAGGCGCCGTACCTGCAGCTCGTGCTCGAGCGGCTGTGGAAGCGCGAGCGCGAGCAGGAGAGCCGCGTGCTGCGGGCCGCGACCCTGGTCGAGCTCGGCGGCGCCGAGTCGATCGTGCGCGCGCACCTCGAGGACGCGCTCGGCTCGCTGGCGCCGGCGGCGCAGGACGTCGCCGCCGCCGTCTTCAACCAGCTCGTGACGCCGTCGGGCACGAAGATCGCGCACCGCGCCGCCGACCTCGCGCAGTACGCGGACGTGGCGGAGCCGCAGCTGCGGCCGGTGCTCGACGCGCTCGGCCGCGAGCGGATCCTGCGCCCGGTGGACGGCGCCGCCGACGGGGGCGCTCGGTTCGAGATCTTCCACGACGTGCTCGCCGAGGCCGTGCTCGAATGGCGGGCCCGGCGGCGCCTCGAGCGCGAGCGGCAGCTCGCGCAGCGCCGGCACCGGCGGCTGCTCGCGGTCACCGTCTCCGCACTCGTCGCGCTCGCCGCCGTCTCCGTGGTCGCCCTCTACGCGCTCGTCCAACGCGACCGGGCGCAGACGCAGGCCCGCGTGGCGCAGGCGCGGGAGCTCGAGGCGCGGGCGCTCGGCGATCTCGCGGACGACCCGCAGGGGAGCCTCGCCGCGGCGCTGCGGGCATCGCGGCTCGAGCCGGGCGTCCGCGCCGAGGCGGTGTTGCGCAGCGTGCTCGTCGCCGACCGGCTGCGGGACGTGCTGCCGGCGCGGCGGCGCGGTCGCGGCCGTCGCGTACTCGCACTCGGGCGCCTTCCTGCTCGCCCGCGACGACGCGAGCGGTGCGCGTCTACGGCGCCGCCTCACGCCGGCTCCTGCGGACGTTCGCCGGCGGCGCAGCAGCCGACCGCCGCCCTCTTCCTCGGCGACGACGAGCTTGCTGGTCGGGCGCGCCGACGGCTCGCTCGTCGCCGCCGACCCGCGGTCGGGTCCGCCGCGGCGGCTGCTCGGGGCGGGCGGCGGCGCCGTCACCTCGCTCGCCGGCTCGACCGGGGACGGACGTCGTGCTCGTGACGCGCGGCCGCGGGCCCGGCCGCGCTGCTCGGCTCTGCGGCGCCGACGAGCCTCGGCGGTCCGGCCCGGCTCGGCGTGCTCGACGCCGGCGGGCGCACGGCGGCGCTCGTCGGGCGCGACGGCCGCCTGCGCCTCTACGACGCGTCGACCCGCCGGCTGCTGCGCGTGCTTCCGCTGCGCGCCGTCGACCGGGTCGCCTTCGCGCCGGTCGGGGGGACGCTGGCGGTGGCGACCCACGACGGGACGACGACGCTGTGGAGCGCCGCGCACCGGCGAGCGGCTGCGGCGGCTCGCCGACGGCGGCGGCTCGCTCGCGGCGGTCGCCTTCGATCCGACCGGCTCGCTCCTCGCCACCGCCTCGAGCGACGGCGTCACCCGCGTCTGGCGCGTGGCCGACGGCACCAGGCTCTACTTCTTCACCGGCCACCGGGGCACGGGCTCGCGCTCGCCTGGAGCCCCGACGGCAAGCTGCTCGCCGACGCGAGCAGCGACGGGACCGGGCGGCTGTGGGCGATTCAGGGCCTCGTCGAGGCGGGCAGCCTGCTCGCGATTCTCTCCGGCCCGGGCTCACCCGTCGTCTCCGTCGCCTTCAACCCGGCCGGATCGGTGCTCGCCACCGGCAGCGCCGACGGGGCGACCAGGATCTGGGACGGGCACGCCGAGGAGACGCTGCACGCGCTCGCGCGTGCGGGCGCCCCCGTCGTCGCCGCCGCCTACGCGCCCGGGGGCGGGCTCGCGCTCGCCGCCGCCGAGGACGGCGGCGTCGAGCTGCGGGACCCCCGCGGCCGCGGCCTCGTGGCGACCTTCGCCGCCGCGCCGCCGCTCGTCTCGGCCGCCTTCGCCGGCCCGTCGCGGATCGTGACCGCAGGCGGCGAGACGGCCGAGCTCTGGCGGGCCGACGGCTCGCGGCTGCTGCGGCTTCCGCTCGGCGCACGTGCGCTGACCGCGATCCCCTCCGCCGACGGGTCGCTGCTGCTGACGGTCGCCGGACGCGTTGCGACCCTGCGGCGCCTCCCCGGCGGCGCCGAACGGGGACGCGCGACCTGTCCCGCTCGGGTCGCCGCCGCCGCGCTCGCGCCCGACGGCCGCCGAGCGGCGCTCGCCTGCGCCGACGGCGGCCTTCGGGTCGTCGACGGGAACGGCGCCGAGCTCTGGCGGGCGGCGCTGCCGGAGACCCCGACGGTCGCCGCCTTCTCCGGCGACGGCCGGATCCTCGCGGTCGGCGCCGGCCGCGCCCTGCTGCTGTTCGACGCCGCCGGCGGACGGCCGCTGCACACGCTCGAGCCGGGGGCCTCGCGTGCCCCGGTGACGGCCGCCGCCTTCGATCCCGACGGGGAGAGGATCCTCGTCGCGCGCGCCGACGGCGACGCCCGGATCTGGAGCACCTCGAGCGGGCGGCAGCTGCTACCTCCTCGTCGGCCAGTTCGGGCGGATCGCCGCCGCCGCCTGGAGCCGCGACGGCCGCTGGGCCGCGACCGGCGGGCCGATCTCGGCCGTTCTCTGGCCCGCCGACACCGGGCGCCTGCTCTTCTACCTCCGCGGCCACGCGCGGCAGGTGACGGCGGTGTCGTTCTCGCCGGACGGGCGGGCACTCCTGACCGGGAGCGCCGACGGGACGACGCGCACGTACGCCTGCAACGTCTGCGGAGACCTGCCCGAGCTGCAGCGGCGTTCCGAGTCACGGCTCGCGCGCGTGCTCGGCACCTAGAGGTTCGATGCGCAGGCGGGCCGCTCGTAGCGGACGCCGGCAGGCAGCGGGGTCACCTTCGGCAGCAGCCCGAAGCCGGCCAGCGCGACGGGCAGCAGGGCCTCCGCCCGCATCTCGTGCGAGTGCCGCCAGCGGCCGACGTACGCCGAGACCGGCACGCAGCGGTCGAGCCGGCGCAGCGCGTCGACGAGGGCGCGGGACTGGTGCCGCTGGTCGAAGACGATCCGGTCGCGCGTGCTCCACCAGACCTGGAGCGGCACGCCCGAGCGCGCGATGCGCCCGGCGAGCGCCTGCGGGCTTCGTGCGGCGTACCGCCCGGGCGCCTGCTCCGGGGTGCCGCCGATCTCCCGCCGCATCGTCCGCTGCAGGACGACGCCGTAGGGGATGATCCACTTCCGTCGGCACGCGGCGCCGCAGGCGAGACCGGGCAGCTGGCGGTAGCGGCGCGCGAGGTCGGTGACCGAGTCCATGGCGGCCGCCCCGGCGAGCAGGCGCGGATGGCGTGCGACGAGCAGGAGCGTCTCCTGGCCGCCCATGCTGCTGCCGAGCGCGTAGATCCGCGTGCGATCGATCCGCAGCCAGGGAAAGGCGCGCCGCGCGTGGCGCGGGCATCTCGGCCAGGTCGTCGATCTGGCCCATGTAGCCGTACGAGTGGAGCGGGAAGCGGCGGCCCATCCCGTCGGGGCTGACGAGCGCGAAGCGGCCGAGTGCCGGAGTCGAGCCCCAGTAGCGGGCGTTCGAGCGGCCGGTCCCGGCGCGACCGTGCGGCGAGATCACGAGCGGCAGCGACGGGTTGCGGCGGGGGCCGTACCAGGCGGGGAGCACGAGCACCGCGTCCCGCTCGGTGCCGTCGTGCGAGACGTAGGAGAACGTCCAGTACGCGAATCGCCGGGCCCTCGTCAGGGGCGACGGTCGAGGTTTTGGCGAGCAGCACGGCTGCGGCGGCGGCGGCGAGGACGACGGCCCACCTGGCCGCGGTGATGTGGCGGGTTCGAGTGGACATGGCGCCACCGTCCGGCCGGCCGCCAACCGGCGCGGCAACGAACGGCCAACGCCGCGCCCACGGGAGGCCTTGGCGCGACGCGTTCGGTCCGGCGCGTGAGGAAGCCAGTGCTGGCGCCGCCGCCGACCGGAGCGTGATCGGCCACGTCGAGACGCCCTGGGCCCACGTCCACCTGTCCGAGCGGGTCGCCGGCGTCTACGCGAACCCGCTGCGGAGCGGCGCCCTCGAGCCGTACGTCGAGGGCACGGCACCCATGATCCGACCGATCGGCTCGTCCACGAGGTGGCGGCCGTGGACGGGCAGGGGAACGAGACGCGGCGGCCGGCGGCCTTCGTCCTCCGCCGCCCCGCCCTCGTCCGCGCCGAGCGCGAGGGCCTACAGCAGCTCGGCGATCGCGGCCGCGGCGCGGCTCGCGCCTGCCGGGTCGACGGGCAGGTAGTCCACCTCGCGCCCGATCTCCTCGGCGATCGCCCGCGCGATCTCCGCCGGGCCGTCGGTCTCGTAGTCCATGACGCGGCCGGCGCGGTAGCGCTCCAGCCGGTGGCGGACGTGGAACGTCTGCTCGAAGTGGTGGCGGAGCGGGAAGGCGAGGAAGGGCCGCCGGTTCGCGGTCAGCTCCATCGCCGTCGTCAGGCCGCCCTGGACGACGGCGACGTCGCAGGCGGCGAGGTGGCGGTAGAGCTCGTGGACGTAGGCGCGCACCTCGAGCCCGTCGTGCGCCGGCAGCGAGCGCGGATCGATCCGCGGCCCTGCGACGACGACCATCCGCAGCTCCGGTACGAGCTGCTTCGCCTCCGGGAACGCGGCGATCACGCGCCGGAGCAGGTCGGCGCCGACCCCGGAGCCGCCGACCGTGACGAGGCAGACCGCCTCTCCGGGCCGATAGCCGAGCTCCGCGCGCAGCCGCTCGCGGTCGGCGACGTCGGCCGGGTCGAACCCGGTGACGTAGCCGGGGAAGTCGAAGTGCCGCTCCGTCCAGTCGCGGATCGCGGGCAGCTCGGGCCCGAAGGCGTGCGGGACGACGTCGTCCGGCTCGCCGACGAAGAGCGCCCGGTCGCGCAGCGCGCGGGTAGCGGTCGATGTGCTCGATCATCTCGGCGTTGTAGTCGGCGGTCAGGAACGCCTCGCGCTCGCCGCCGTCGGCCATCGGCAGCCAGCCGACGAAGTCGGTCAGCCAGACGTAGGCGGCGCTCTTCAGCTCCGGGTTCTCGTGCAGGAAGTAGTCGAGCTCCCAGGCCTCGTCGCCGATCCAGAGGTCGTACGGGTCGTCGCGGACGAGGTCGTGGAAGACCATGAAGTTCGAGACGAGGATCTCGTCCATCCGCCGCCAGGCCTGGAAGACGTGCAGGTCGTGCTCGGCCGACTCGCACTCGATGTGCGTCGACTCGCTCGCGAGGTGCGCGCTCGCGGGATGGATCCGCTCCCCGCGCGCCTCGAGCACCGAGGTGACCGGATGCTGGGCGAGCCAGTCGATCTCGAGGTCGGGATGCAGGAGCCGCAGCTCGTCGGCGATCGCGACGTCGCGCTGGGCGTGGCCGAGGCCGATCGGCGAGGAGACGAAGAGCGCCCGCCTGCGCCGGCGCCGGCCGCGGCGCCAGCGGGGTGCGGGCGGCGCGCCGCCGAGGAAGTCGCGCAGCAGCAGGTTGACCTTGACGGGGTCGCGGGCCATCGGCAGGTGGCCGGCGCCCTCGAGCGTCACGAGCCTGCCGCCGGTCGCCTCGGCGAGCGCGACTCCCTGCGCGTGCGGGCGGATCCGGTCGTCGTCGCCGTGGATCACGAGCACGGGGCAGCGGACGCGGGCGCACGTGTCGCGGAAGCGCTCGGTGCGGCAGAGCGAGATCGCCCGGGTGGTGTCGGCGAGCGTGTCGGGGTCGGTCTCGAGCCCCCAGCCGACCGCGTCCTCGATCTGCTTGGTCGAGTGCGGCTCGGGGAAGCACTGCGCGAAGAAGTACTCGAGGAAGTCGCGGTACTCGCGCGACCAGTAGTGGCTGTTGTACTTCCTCCAGCCCTCGTAGTCGTCCTGCTCGGCGTCGAAGCCGCCGGGGATCTGCCGCTCCGGGTGCCCGGGCGCGAGCCCGACCGCGGGGCCGATGTAGACGACGCCGTCGACCCGCTCCGGGTGGTCCGCGGCGACGATCGTGCCCCAGAGCGCGCCGCACGACGAGGTGATCAGCGTCGCCCGCTCGGTTCCCGTCGCGTCCATGACCGCGAGCGTGTCCGCCGCGAACTCGTCCTCGAGGTAGGCCTCGACGCCGTCCGGCCGGTCGGAGCGCCCGTTGCCGCGGCCGTCGAAGGTGACGACGCGTGCGTGCCGCGCCAGGTAGGGGATCTGCGCCTTCCAGAGCCGCGAGTGCACGATCGACCACGTCGGCAGCAGCAGGATCGTGCTGTCGCCCTCGCCGTAGACCTCGTAGAAGACGCGGACGCCGTCGCGCTCGACGTAGCCCTCGGAGTCGGGGTAGCGGGCGCGCGACTGCTCGCGCGCCCGCTCGGTTCCCCGTCCCGCGACCTGCGTCACGGCCTCGCCTCGAAGACCATGTTGAACGGCGTCTCCGCGACGCGGCGGAAGCTGGAGATCCCGCCGGCGGTCACGACCTCGCGCAGGCGCGCCTCGCCCGCCTGCGCGCCGAGCGCGAGCCCGACCTCCTGCGACAGCGACGACGGCGTGCAGAGGAACGTCGAGAAGCCGTAGTAGGCGCGGCCGACCGGGTTGAGGTTGTCCTCGACGCGGTCGCCGGCGAGCGGCTCGACGATCATCCAGCTGCCGCCCTCCGCCAGCGAGGCGCGGACGTGGCGGGCCGCGCTGACCGGATCGCCCATGTCGTGCAGGCAGTCGAACATCGTCACGAGGTCGTAGCCGTCCCCGGAGTATGACGCCGCCGGGATGGTCTCGAACGTGACGCGGTCGGCGACGCCCGCCGCGACGGCCCGCTCCCGCGCCGTCGCGATCGAGTGATGGTCGTAGTCGAAGCCGTGGAAGCGCGAGGCGGGGAAGGCCTGCGCCATCAGGATCGTCGAGGCGCCGTGACCGCAGCCGACGTCGGCCACCTTCGCCCCGCGCTCCAGCTTCTCGACGACGCCGTCGAGCGCGGGCAGCCACTCGTCGACCAGGTGCGTGTTGTACGAGGGCAGGAAGAAGCGCTCGCAGCCCTCGAGGACGTCGTGGACGTGCTCGCCCCAGCCGAAGCCGTCGCCTGCCCTCGCCGCTTCCGTGATCCGCGGCGAGTCGATCACCGATCCGAGCGCGAGCTGGAAGAAGCCCGGCAGGTACGCGGGGCTCGACGCGTCGGTGAGCGCGTTCGCCTGCTCGGGCGGCAGCGAGTAGCGGCCGCTGTCGGCCTCGTACTCGACGTAGCCGCCGGCGGCCTGGGCGTTCAGCCACTCGCGGACGTAGCGCTCGGCGGTGCCGGTCCGCTGCGCGAGCTCGGTCGGCGTCAGCGGCCCGGCGCCGGCCATCGCGCGGTAGAGCCCGAGCCGGTCGCCCATGACGACGAGCGCGGTGTTGAGGGTGGCGCCGACCTCGCCGACGGCGCGGAAGACGAACTCGTGCAGGGTGTCCGGGTCGAGCGGACGCTCTTCGATCGTGGCCATGCTGTCCTCCCTGGTGGTGGGCGGTGGTGGTGCCGCCGCTCGAGACGCTACGGCCGCATGTGCGCCGGTCGCCTCGGGTGCCCCCCCTGGTCCGGGCCCCGGGGTGATTCGTAGAATCCGCCACATGCTGCTCGGCCGCGAACGAGAGCTGCGCGAGCTCGAGCAGCTGCTCGAGCGCGCGCGGCAGGGCAGGAGCGGCGTCCTGGCGCTGACGGGGGAGACCGGGATCGGCAAGTCGGCCCTGCTCGACGCACTCGCCGCGCGGGCGGACGGGATGAACGTGCTGCGCGCGCGCGGCGTCCAGTCCGAGTCGAACATCCCCTTCGCGGGCCTCTTCGAGCTGCTCCGCCCGGCGCTCGGCTGCCTCGACCGGATCCCGCTGCCGCAGGCCGCCGCGCTCGAGAGCGCGCTCGCGCTGCGGCCCGCGCGCGCAGACGACCGCTTCGCCGTCGGCGCCGCGACGTTGAGCCTGCTCGCGGCCCACGCCGACGAGCGGCCGCTCGCCGTCCTCGTCGACGACGTCCACTGGCTCGACGGCTCGAGCGCGGACGCGCTCGTCTTCGCCGCCCGGCGCCTCGTCGCCGACCCGATCGCGATGGTCGTCACGGTCCGCGACGGCGAGCGCTCCGCGATCGACGGCCTCGGCCTGGAGACGCTCCACGTCGGCGGGCTCGAGCCCGAGGTCGCGGCCGAGCTCGTCCGCCGCGAGGCGCCCGGCGTCGGCGTCGACGCGCTCGCGCGCCTCCAGCGCGAGACCGGCGGCAACCCGCTCGCGCTGCTCGAGCTGGCACACGAGCGGTTGCCGGAGCTGCCGCTCGACGTGCCCCTGCCGGTCGTCACGAGCGTCGCGAAGGCCTACCTGCAGCGCGCCGGTGCGCTGCCGGGGCGGACGCCGGTCGCGCTGACGCTCGCCGCCGCGACCGACCGCGGCGACCTGGCGCTCTTCGCCCGCGCCGCCGCCGGGCTCGGGCTCGCGACGGGCGACCTGACCCCGGCCGAGCAGGCGGGGCTCGTCGCGATCCGGGACGGACGGCTCGAGTTCCGGCATCCGCTGGCCCGCTCCGCGATCTACGCCGACGCCGCCCCGGAGACGCGCCGCGCCGTCCACCGTGCCCTCGCGGACGCGCTTCCCGACTCGGACGCCGACCGGCGGGCCTGGCACCTCGCCCTCGCGGCGGTCGGCCCGGACGAGACCGCGTCCTCCGCGCTCGAGCAGGCGGCGGTCCGGGCGCACGAGCGCAGCGCCTACGACGTCGCCTCCCTGGCCTTCGCGCGGGCGGCCCGGCTCACCTCGGAGCCCGACCGCCGCGGCTTCCTGCTCTGCGAGGCCGCCGATGCCGCCTGGCTCGGCGGGCTCGCCGACCGGACGGCGGCGCTGCTCGACGACGCCGCCGAACCGGCGGCGGGCCTCGAGCCGGCGCTCCGGGTCGAGCACCTGCGCGGGCGGCTCGCGCTCCGGCGGGGCCCGCTCGAGGTCGGCAGGGCATTGCTCGTGGCCGCGGCCGACCGGGCCGCGTCCGCCGAGCCGGCGCTCGCCGTGCGGATGCTGGCGGAGGCCGCGCAGGGCGCCTTCTACGCCGGCGACGCCGCCGGGATGCGGGACTGCGCCGAGCGGGCGACCGCTGCTCGCCGCCGCGGCGGGCGACGACCGCTCGGCGTTCTTCGCGGGGATCACCGAGGGGATGGCGCTCGTCTTCGCGGGGGAGGGGGAGCGCGGCGCCGCGGCGATCCGCTCCGCCGTCGGGGTGCTCGAGCGCTCGGAGGAGCTCGGCGTCGAGCCCGCGCTGCTCGTGTGGGCGGCCCTCGGGCCGCTCTACCTGCGTGAGACGGACGCCGGCCGGGGCCTCGTCGACCGCGCGGTCGCGACCGCCCGAGCCGCCGCGGCCGTCGGAGTGCTGCCGCACCTGCTCGCCCACGTCGCGATCGAGCACGCCTCGAGCGAGCGCTGGGTCGAGGCGCAGGCGGGCTTCGACGAGGCGATCCGCCTGGCCCGCGAGACCGGGCAGGACGTCGTGCTCGCCGGCGCGCTGGCCCGGCTCGCGCGGCTCGAGGCCCGCCTCGGCCGCGACGCCCACTGCCGTGCCCACGCGGCCGAGGCGGTCGAGCTCGCGCGCGACCTCGACGCCGCCGTCTGCGAGATCTGGGCGCTCGCGGCGCTCGCCGACCTCGAGCTCGGCCGCAACGACGTCGAGGCGGCACTGGCCCGGCTCGACGAGCTGCAGGCGCTGCTCGAGCGGCGCGCGCTCGCGGACGTCGACCTCTCGCCCGCGCCCGAGCGGGTCGAGCTGCTGCTGCGCCTCGGCCGGGACGGCGAGGCTGCGGCGGCGACGGAGGCGTTCGACCGCGCCGCGAGGGCGAAGGGCCAGCCCTGGGCGCTGGCGCGCGCCGCGCGCTGCCGCGGCCTGCTCGCCGTCGACGACGACGCGTTCGAGCCGGCGTTCGAGCAGGCGCTCGAGCTGCACGCGCAGACGCCGGATGCCTTCGAGACGGCCCGCACCGAGCTCGCCTACGGCGCCCGCCTGCGCCGCGCCGGCCGCCGCGTCGACGCGCGAGAACGGCTTCGGCGGGCGCTCGAGATCTTCGACGACCTCGGCGCGAGCCCGTGGGCCGAGCTCGCACGGGCCGAGTACGAGGCGACGGGCGAGACCGCGCGGCGCCGCCGCTCGAGCAGCCTCGACGAGCTGACGCCGCAGGAGCTGCAGGTCTCGCTCCTGCTCGCCGAGGGCAAGACGACGCGGGAGGCGGCGGCGGCGCTCTTCCTCAGCCCGAAGACGATCGAGTACCACCTCCGGAACGCGTACCGCAAGCTCGCGATCCACTCGCGGGAGGAGCTGCGCGCGGCACTGGGGTCGGAAGCGGCGGCCTGACTCGCCCGAGCGACGGTGCGCGGCCGCCTCGACTCGGCGCCGGGCGCGGAGGGCTGCCGGCTACGGCGTCGCGGGCCGGTGCGGCGAGAGCCGACGGTGCAGCCTCTCGACGAGGGCGTCGACGTCCCGTTCCTCGGGCTGTTTCGGCGCGTCGTCGACGCCCGCGAGCTCTGCCGAGACACCGGCGCGCGCGTGCCAGAGGTCGCGCTGGAGGGCGTCGAGCTCCTCGATCAGGAGGAGGATCGCCCGGCCGGCCGCACGGACCTCCTCGTCGCGCCCCGACGCCGCGAGACCTGTCCCCCAGCGCCGCAGGAGGTCGAGCTTCTCGCTGTCGAGCCGAGTCGGGGGCCCCGGCGGTTCCGCGGACATGCGACGCACCCTAGTACGACTCTGCGTGGAACGTCGAGGATTTCGCCGCACTCGACGACCTCGTCGATGTCCGAGAGCCGCTCTCGTAGCCGCCCAGGAGCGTCGGACACCTTCGAGCGGAGGCAGATCGGAGGCGGAGCCGACTTGGCGTTGCGCAAACCGCGTGGAGGCCGTCGCCGTGCTGTCGGACGTGGGTAGCACGCGTGCTACACTGTTGACCCGTGGCGCGGGAGATCACCCAGCGGGAGCTTCGGAACGAGAGCGGCGAGATCATGCGGGCGCTCGATCGCGGGGAGACGTTCCTGGTAACGCGTAACGGCGTCCCGGTCGGCGAGCTGACGCCGCCCCGGCAGCGTCAGTTCGTCGGTGCGGAGGCGGCGATCGCATTCTTCGCGGGCGCGCCTTCGATCGACGCTCGGCGGTTCCGCGCGGACGTCGACTCCGTCCTCGATCAAGGGGCGGATCCGCGTGGCTGAGGTGCGTCGCCGTCGTGGCCTGATCGATACGTCGGTCGTGATCGATCTCGGGCAGATCGACGCGGAGGAGTTGCCGTCGGAGATCGCGATCTCGGCGATCACGCTGGCAGAGCTCGCCGCCGGCCCACATGCAACGACGGAGGTTGCAGAGCGCGCACGTCGCCAGGACAGGCTCCAGCGGGTCGAGGCCGCGTTCGAGGCGCTGCCGCTGGACGCCGCTGTCGCGCGCGCATACGGCCGAATCTACGCCGCGGTTGTCGCGGCGGGTCGCAAGGCCCGCGGCAGGCGTGCCTTCGACCTGCTCGTCGCGGCCACCGCGCTCTCACGCGAGCTTCCCCTCTACACCTGCAACCCGGATGACTTCGCCGGACTCGACGGCCTCCTCGAGGTCGTTCCCGTCGCGACACCGTAGAGTCCTCGTCGATTCGTGACCTGCAAGTGGATGGAGCTAGCCGGACTCGAACCGGCGACCTCCTGGGTGCGATCCAGGCGCTCTCCCAGCTGAGCTATAGCCCCGCGATCGGACAGTGTAGCCAGCGGCGCCGCGGCTGGCTCCGGGCGCTCGAGCCGCGGCGCGGGTTGGGCGAGCCTGTCTGCTCAGCCGCGAGGGGCGCTTGAGCCTGCCCGAGCGGCGGCGCCGGCGCGAGCGACCCTAGGATGGGCCCGTGCGTGCGGTCGTCCTCGACTCCGACGGTCAGCCAGGGCTCGCCGACGTGCCGGAGCCGCGCGGGGCGGGGCTGCTCGTGCGGGTGACGGCGTGCGGGCTCTGCGGCTCGGACGTCGAGAAGCTCGGCCGCCGGCCCGCCGGCAGCGTGCTCGGCCACGAGATCGCCGGCGAGCTCGAGGACGGCTCGCGCGTCACCGTCATGCACCGCGTGCCCTGCGGCACCTGCGAGCGCTGCCTCGCCGGGCACCAGTCCACCTGCGGCGAGTTCCAGGCGGCGCGGATCGAGCCGGGCGGCTTCGCCGAGTACCTGCGGGCGACCCACTGCGTGCCGCTCCCGGCGGGCCTCGACCGGCTCGCGGGCGTCTGGGTCGAGCCGCTCGCCTGCGTGCTGCGCGCCCGCGAGCGGGTCCCGCGCGGCCGGGTGCTCGTCGTCGGGGCGGGCGCGGTCGGGCAGCTGTGGATCCAGGCGCTCGCCGCCCGCGGGGACACGCCCGTCGCGGCCGACCTGCGCGCGGACAGGCTCGAGCAGGCCCGCGCGCTCGGCGCGGTCGTCGACGACGAGCCCGTCGACGCGGCCGTGCTCGCGGCCCACGGCGGCCTGAACGACGCGCTGCACCGGCTCGAGCCCGGCGGCACGCTCGTCGTCTTCGCGGCGCCGCCCGAGCTCGTCGAGACGGCCCTCGACGCGGTCTACCGCAACGAGCTGACGCTCGTCGGCTCGCGCTCCGGGACGCCCGACTACTTCCGGGACGCGATCGCGCTGCTGCCCTCCCTGCGGCTGCCCGAGACGGCCCTCTACCCGCTCGAGCGCTTCGACGAGGGCCTCGACGCGTACCGCCGCGGCGACGCGCTCAAGGTCGTCTTCACGCCGTGAGGGCGCTGCGCTTCCACGCGCCGGGCGACCTGCGGGTCGAGGAGGTATCGGACCCCGAGCCCGGCCCGGGCGACGTGCTCGTCCAGGTCGAGGTCGCGCTCACCGACGGCACCGACCTGAAGGCGTTCCGGCGCGGGCACCCGCTGCTGCTCGGCGAGCCGCCGAGCCCGTTCGGGCACGAGTTCTGCGGGATCGAGGTCGCGACCGGGCGGCGCGTCGTCGCGGCCAACTCGGCCCCGTGCGGCGCCTGCCCCGGCTGCAGGCGCGGGGGTCTCTGCGAGCGGCTGGAGCTGCTGAACGGCGCCTACGCGGAGCTGATCGTCGTCCCCGAGCGGATCGCGCGGACGAACCTGCTGCCGGTGCCGCCCGGGCTCGCGGCCGAGACCGCCGCGCTGCTCGAGCCGCTCGCCTGCTGCCTGCACGGGGTCGAGCGGGCGGGCGTGCAGCCGGGCGACCGCGTCGCGATCCTCGGGATCGGGCCGGTCGGGCTGATGCTCTGCGCGGCCGTCGCCGACGCGGGCGGCCACGCCGTCGCCGTCGGCGGCCGGGCCGAGCGGCGCGCGCTCGTGCGCGACTTCGGCGGCGAGCCCGGCGACGGTGCCGGCGCCGACGTGGTGATCGAGGCGGTCGGCAGCGGGCAGGCGTGGCGCGACGCGGTCGAGCTCGTCCGGCCCGGCGGCACCGTCGTCTTCTTCGGCGGACTGCCGCGCGAGACGGAGGTGCCCGTGTCGGCCTACCGCGTCCACTACGAGGAGCTGACCCTCCGCGGTGCGTTCCACCACACGCCGCGCTCGGTGCGGGCCGCGCTCGCGTTCCTGGCGAGCGGCGCGCGGCCGTGGGAGCGCCTCGTCACCCACCGGGTCGGGCTCGAGGGCGTCGCCGCGCTCTTCGCCGACCCGCCGCGCGACTACCTGAAGGCCGCCGTCGCGCCCTAGGCAGGACGGATCAGCGTCATCCCGTCGCGGACCGTCAGCAGCACCTGCACCGAGCGCTCGTCGGCCGCGACGTGCTCGTTGAAGCGCGCGATCGGGTCGTCGGCGTCCCGGACGACGGCTCCGCCGCGGAGCGTGTTGTCGGCGACGATCAGGCCACGCTCCGAGAGGCGCGGCAGCACCTCCTCGTAGTAGTCGACGTAGCTCGGTTTGTCGGCGTCGAGGAAGACGAGGTCGAACGTGCCCTCGAGCCTCCTGACGGTCTCGAGTGCCGGGCCTACGTGCAGCGCGATGCGGGAGCCGTGCGGCGAGCGGTCGAACCAGCGCTGCGCGAAGGCCGCGCGCTCCGGGTCGAGCTCGCAGGCGTCGATCCGCCCGCCCTCCGGCAGGGCCGCCGCCATCGCGAGGGCGGAGTGGCCGCTGAAGGTGCCGATCTCGAGCACGCGCTGCGGCCGCGCGACCCAGACGAGCAGCTCGAGGAAGCGGCCGGCGACGGGGCCGGTCAGCATCATCGCGCTGCCGAGCGCCTCCGCCGTCTCGGCCGAGAGCTCCGCGAGCAGCGGGTCGTGCGGCGAGCTCACCCGCTCGGCGTACTCCTCGATCCCGGGGTCGATCGGGTTCGATCAGCCGTGCTCCTCGAGGAACTCGACGACGCGCTTCCACGCGTCGTCGGAGGCCTCGGCGAACTCGTTCTGCTTCCGGTCGAAGAAGCTGTGCGGGGCCCCCTCGTAGACGACGAGCTCGTGCTCGACCCCGGCGTCCGCCAGCGCCCGCTCGAACGCGTCGTTGTGCTCGGCGGTGATGTGCTGGTCGGCGCCCGCCTGCAGCGCCAGGATCGGCGCCTCGAGCTCGGCCGCGCGCTGCGTCGGCCCGGGGGCGCCGCCGCGCTCGCCGGGCATCCCGTAGAAGCCGACCGCGCCGGCGAGCCCGTGCCCGCCGGCCGCGGCGAGCCACGAGTGGTGGCCGCCGAAGCAGAAGCCGACGGTGAAGACGGACCCGGCGCCCTCGGCGCGCAGCCGCTCGACGCAGGCGCGGACGTCGCTCTGGATCCCCTCGGGCGTCGTCTGCTGCACGTGCTCTGCGTACTCCCAGTCGTCGGGGCGCTTCTCGACTCCGGCCGTGCGGCCGAAGTAGTCGAACGCGATCGCGGTGACGTCGCGCTCGGCGAAGCGGAGGGCCAGCTCCTCGTAGAAGCGGTAGAGGCCGCGGACGTCCGGCAGGATGACGACGCCCGTACCGGTCGGCGCCTCCGGACGGGCGAGAAAGGCGGCGAAGCGCGTGCCGTCGCCCGACTCGAGGACGAGGTCCTCGTGGTCGACGGCCGCGCCGCCGATCACCGGGATCGGCGGGGAGGAGTCGAGCTCGAAGCACACGGCGCTAGCTCCTTTCGACGCGCGAGCCGCCGACGATGGCGTCGCGGCCGTCCGCGAAGCGCACCCAGGCCTTGCCCTTGCCGTCGTAGTCGGGCGACCAGACGACCAGCGTCGCCGGCTCGCCGTTCACGGTCACCTGCTCCGTCCCCTCGGGCTCCGCGCCGCGCCAGACCCGCACGAACGGGTTCTCCTCCCACTCGCGGCCGATCGTCGTCTCCTCGGTGTGGCCGGGCAGGACGCGCGTCTCCGGCGGCATCGCCATGTAGACGTCCATCACGGCCGCGCGGATCCGCCCGTAGTCGCCGCCGCCGACCGCGTCCCGGAAGAGCGTGTCCCCGGAGAAGACGACCGTGTCGTTGACGCGAAAGGCGACCATGTCGTCCGAGTGGCCGGGCGTCGGAATCGCCTCGACGCGCAGGCCCCCGGTCTCGAGCGCCCCGGTCACGACCGGGATCCCGTAGCGGCCGACGAGCTCGTCGTTCCCGGCGACGTGGTCGGCATGGGCGTGCGTGACGAGCAGGTGGGTGACCGTGAGGCCGCCGCGCTCGACCGCGTCGTGCAGCGGCGCGAGCGGCGCGCCCGAGTCGACGAAGACCGCGGTGCCGCCGGGCTCGTCCGCGACGAGGTAGGCGTTCGAGAGCCAGCCCGGATCCATGCTCCGCTCGATCAGCACGGGCGGTACGCTAACGATCTCGGAGCTACGACGAGGAGGTTCGATGGCCGGGTTGATGGGGCGCGCGTCCGCGATCGTGAAGGCGAAGTTCTCGAAGCTGCTCGACCGCGCCGAGGATCCCGCCGAGACGCTCGACTACTCCTACGAGAAGCAGCTGGAGCTGCTCCAGAACGTCAAGCGCGGGATCGCCGACGTCGTCACCGCGCGCAAGCGGATCGAGCTGCAGCAGCAGCAGCTGGAGGGCAACGTCGTCAAGCTCGAGTCGCAGGCCCGGGACGCGCTCTCGCACGACCGCGAGGACCTGGCGCGCGCGGCGCTCGAGCGCAAGTCCGCGGTCCAGCAGCAGCTGCAGGGGCTCGACACGCAGGTGCAGCAGCTCGAGGCGCAGCAGGAGAAGCTCGTCACATCCGAGAAGCAGCTGTCCGCGAAGGTCGAGTCCTTCCGGACGCAGAAGGAAGTGATCAAGGCGCAGTACTCCGCCGCCGAGGCGCAGGTGAAGATCGGCGAGGCCGCGACCGGGATCGGAGAGCAGATGGCCGACACGGGCCTCGCGATCCAGCGCGCGAAGGACAAGACCGAGCAGATGCAGGCGCGGGCCTCGGCGATCGACGAGCTGACCGCGGCCGGCACGCTCGACGACCTGACCGCGAGCGGCGACGCGCTCGACCGCGAGCTGCAGCAGCTCTCGTCCGGCAAGCAGGTCGACGACGACCTCGCGCGGCTGAAGTCGGAGCTCGGCCGGGGCGAGGGCGGCGAGCAGAAGGAGCTCGGGTCGTGATCGTCCGGCTGATGGGTGAGGGGCAGTACCGGATCCCCGACGGCGACCAGGCACGCCTCGACGAGATCGACAACGCGGCGGTCTCGGCGCTCGAGACGGGCGACGAGGACGGGTTCCGGGCGCGGCTCGGCGAGCTCTGGGCCGCGGTGCGCGAGCACGGCGAGCGGCTGGACGACGCCGACCTGTCCGCCTCGGACGTGATCGTGCCGCCCGACGACCTCTCGCTCGAGGAGGCGCGGGAGCTCTTCAGCGGCGACGGGCTGATCCCGGACATTCCCGCCTGACCGTCGTAGACTCCGCAGCGTGCCGATCTGTGCGCGGTGCGGGCAGGAGAACCCCGACGGCTTCCGGCTCTGCGGTATGTGCGGCGCGCCGCTCGGCGCCGAGCAGCCCGCGCGCGAGGAGCGGAAGGTCGTCACGGTGCTCTTCTGCGACCTCGTCGGCTCGACCGCCCGGGCCGAGCAGCTCGATCCGGAGGACGTGCGGGCGCTGCTCTCGCCGTTCTACGCCCGGCTCCGCGGCGAGCTCGAGCGCTTCGGCGGCACCGTCGAGAAGTTCATCGGCGACGCGGTGATGGCCGTCTTCGGGGCGCCGGTCGCCCACGAGGACGATCCCGAGCGGGCGGTCAGGGCGGCGCTCGCGATCCGGGAGGCGATCGCGGCGCTGAACGCGGACGATCCCCGCCTCGACCTGCACGTGCGGATCGGGATCAACACCGGCGAGGCGCTGGTCGCCCTGGGCGCCCGGCCGGTCGAGGGCGAGGGGATGGTCGCCGGCGACGTCGTCAACACCGCCGCGCGGCTCCAGTCCGCGGCGCCGGTCGACGGGATCCTCGTCGGCGAGGCGACCCACGCCGCGACCGCCTCGCTCGTCGCCTACGGCGAGGCCGGGACGATCGAGGCGAAGGGAAAGGCGCAGCCGCTCCGCGTCTGGGAGGCGACGGACGTCCGCTCCCGGCTCGGCGTCGACGTCGCCCGCGCCGCCGGGGCGCCGCTCGTCGGCCGCGAGCACGAGCTCGACGTCCTGCTCGGCGCGCTCGCCCGCGCCCGCCGCGAGCCCTCGACCCAGCTCGTGACGCTCGTCGGCGTCCCGGGGATCGGCAAGAGCAGGCTCGTGACCGAGCTGCTCGAGCGGGTCGACGCCGATCCCGAGCTGATCGTCTGGCGCCAGGGCCGCTCGCTCCCCTACGGCGAGGGCGTCAGCTACTGGGCGCTCGGCGAGATGGTCAAGGCCCAGGCCGGGATCCTCGAGACCGACTCGGACAGCGAGGCCGGGGAGAAGCTCCGCTCGGCCGTCGCCGCGCTCGTCGAGTCGGGCGACGACGTCACCTGGATCGAGCGCCACCTCCGGCCGCTCGTCGGCCTCGGTCGCGCCGTCGAGGGCCGCGACGACCGGCAGGAGGCGTTCGCCGCCTGGCGCCGCTTCTTCGAGGAGCTGGCGGAGGCCGGCCCCGCGGTGCTCGTCTTCGAGGACCTGCACTGGGCCGACGAGGGCCT
>CAWIUN010000024.1:0-135448 GCA_963839285.1 uncultured Actinomycetes bacterium | reverse complement strand
AAGCTCAAGCTGGTCGCGTCGCTCGTGCTCCTGACGCTCCTGCCGCTCGCCGCAGCGTTCTTCGGGTTCGAGACGCTCGTGAAGCGGAGCGAGACACGGCGGGCCGACGCGCGCCTCGAGGCCGAGCTGCGCGCGAGCCTGAACGCGTTCCAGGACGAGGTGCTCTCGGTCGGCCGGACGGCGAAGCGGGTGGCGAGCAACGCCGACGTCCAGCGCGCCCTCCGTGACCGCGATCGCGACACGCTGGCCGCCTTCGCCGCCGGCAACCCGAACCTGCGACTTCGCGTCGACGACGGGCTCGACGTCGGCGCCGACCGCCGCGACGCCGTCGCGCGCACGGTCGCCGTCCTCGCCGGCGGCAGGGTGCTCGGGCACGTGATCGTCGCCTGCCGCTCGACCGATCGCTCGTGCGCGGATCGGCAAGGGTGCCGGGCTCGAGGGCGGCGACAACCTCGTGCTCGCTCACGACGGCCGGATCGTGATCGGCCCCGCCTTCGTGCAAGGCGACCGGATGGCTCTCGACGCCGGCCGCCCGGAGGAGGAGCGGGTCGACGGCAGACGCTATCGCGTGCTGAGCGGCGCGCCGCTCGAGGAGCCGAGCGGCTACTCGCTCGCCGTCCTCACCCCGCAGAGCTCGATCGACACCGCCGTCCGCCGGGCCGAGCGCACGCTGCTGCTGGCGCTGCTCGGCATGCTCCTCCTGGTCGGGCTCGCCGCGTACGGGCTCAGCCGCTCGATCGTCGGCTCGCTCGGCGCGCTCGCCCGCGCCGCGGAGGGCATCGCCGCCGGTCGCCTGCACGAGCGGGTGACCGTCCGCGGGCGCGACGAGTTCGGGCAGCTGGGACGCGCGTTCAACGTGATGGCCACGCAGCTCGAGGCGGATCGCGGAGCTCGACGACGAGCGCCGCCGGCTCGGCCGCGCACAGGGCCGGATCGGCGAGGCGCTCGCCGCCTCGCACGACGCCGACCAGCTGCTCGCGGTGCTCTGCGAGGCCGCGGTCGAGGCGACGGGCGCCCACGGCGGCGTCGTCCGCAGTCCCGAGGGCGTCGAGCTCGTGCGCTGGGGCGACCCGCGCGCGGGGCTGCAGACGCTGGAGCTGCCCTTGACGGCATCCCGAACGCCCTTCGGGACGCTCGTTCTCGCCGCGCCGGCCTTCGGCCGCGAGCAGCGTGAGACCGTCGCCTCGCTCGTCGCCCAGGCGGTGATCGCGCTCGAGAACGCCCGCCTCCACCGCCAGGTCGAGCAGCAGGCGCGGGTCGACGGGCTGACGGGGCTGAGCAACCGCCGCGCCTGCGAGGACGCGTTGCGCCGCGAGCTGCACCGGGCCGAGCGCTTCGGCAAGGAACTGACGCTCGTGCTGGCCGACCTCGACGGCTTCAAGGGCGTCAACGACCGCCACGGGCACCCGGCCGGCGACCTCGTCCTGCGCGAGTTCGCGCTGCGGCTCCGCGAGACGGTGCGCGAGATCGACGTCGCGGCGCGTTGGGGCGGCGAGGAGTTCTGCCTCGTGCTCCCCGAGACGGACGCCGCCGGCGGCGCGCAGGTGGCCGAGCGCGCCCGCGCCGCGCTCGAATCGGCGCCGATCGTCGCGCCCGACGGAACGCAGCTGCGTGCGACTGCGAGCTTCGGCGTCGCCGCCTTCCCCGAGCACGCGTCCGAGCAGGCGCTGATCGAGGCGGCCGACGGCGCGCTCTACGAGGCCAAGCGGAGCGGCAAGAACCGCGTCACGGTCGCCGTCGCACGCGTCACGAGCTGAGTCCGGGCGCGACGCCTCCGGTGAGAGGCGCTAGACTTCCGCGGCTGTTCAAGGCACGAACGGAACCGTACGGAGGCCAGACCACATGTCCATGTCTGTCGAAACCCCCTCGTTCTTCGCCCAGGTGATCCAGGATCATCTCGAGCTGAAGCGGAAGAACGCCGAGCTCGAGCAGAACATGCCGCTCTCGCGCTACATGTCGGAGGACCCCTTCGACAACCACCCGCTCTTCAAGAGCGAGGAGCAGGCGCGCGTCGAGGACACGATGAGCGGGGAGTCGTTCGCCGACGAGCCCTCGCCGCTCGCCTGGCCGACCGACGACACGTTCGTCGAGCCGCCGGCCGCGCTGGTCGAGAACGGCGCCACAGGCCCGGACGAGGGCGACTCGGAGGAAACGACGGCCTCTGGAGCCGCTCCCGCGACTTCGACTGGGGCGACTAGCCCGCTCCGGCCGCGGCGAGCCGCGGCCTCCCCTGCCGCGCCTTCGACGCGGATCGGCTTTGCGAGCGTCGCTCCGGCGTTGCCGATCGGACTCTGATTTCAGCCGGGTCGAACTGCCGACCGCGCCCAGGCGAGAAGGACGCTCGCGCACCGGAGGGTGCGTTCGCTAGGCGGCGTGCGCGAGCGCCGAGGGCGTCTGGCGGCCGACGATCGCGGGGGCCTTGTGAACCAGTTCGTCGTTGTCGAGAGCCTCGACCATGAAAAGGGCGAAGTCGACGCGGCGCGTGATGTTGCTCTCGAGAATGGGATCACCCACGTGCCCGCTCCACACGGGCAGGCCTTGACTCTCGCCCTCCTCAAGGTCGCTGCCGCGGACGACGGTCCACCGCGTGTCGCTGGCGAAGATCCGCCGGGCCGCCTCCACCTGGTCGTCGAGATCGGCGAAGCGAGCGAGACGCGCGAGCGGGCCGAAGACCTTCACGAGGGTCTTGAGCTTCAGCGAGTAGACGTCCTGGCCGTCGAGGGTGATGTGCCATCCGCACGAGAAGATGAGGCGCGCGCCCGGAGGCGCATAGTCGAGCACCGCCTGTGTCGTTCCCGTCGAGTAGCCGTGGACGCCTCGCGGGGTCATCACGACGAGTACCCCGTCGCATCCAGCGACGGCGCGCTTGATGACCTCGCGGTCGTCGGTCGCTCCCGGAATGACAGTGATGCGCCCCTTGAACGCGTCGAGCTTCCCCACGCTTTGCTCGCGGCACACCCCGACCACCTCGTTACCGCGATCCAGCGACTGCTGGACCATGTACTGCCCGAGTTTCCCAGAAGCCCCGACGATGCACACTCTCATCTCTTCCTCCCATCAGTGGACAGGCACCCAAAATGGGCCTGCATTCCGGGCGCGACACGGGAAAGAGACGCCGGCGTCAACGAGGCTCAGCAGGGTCGATCTCAGAGGAGCGTCGAGAGCGACGGCTTACCCGCGTTCGTATCTGGGTTCACAGTACTGCGCGCCGACCTGAAACCGTAGCGCCCGGCTCCGAGGGCGATGACTCCTCGGGCGTCGTTCACGAACGCTCGCCCAGGGCACCGAAATCTCGATTCGCGTTCCGCCGTCGTCGGTGACCGCGTACGCTTGCCAGCTGTGAGCGGCGAGATGACCTACTCCCATCTGGGCCGCTCCGGGTTACGAGTCAGCAGCATCGGCCTCGGGACGATGCGGTTCGGTTTCACGGCGGACGAGCGAGCCAGCTTCGCGATCATGGACGCCGCGGTCGAGGCGGGCGTCAACTTCTTCGATACCGCTGATGTCTACGGTGGGCCGCAGTCGCCCGACATGGAGAAGGGCTATGGCATCTCGGAAGAGATCATTGGCCGTTGGTTGAAGCGCACGGGTCGCCGAGACGAGATCGTGTTGGCAACGAAGGTGTACCAGCCGATGGGAACGGGGCCGAACGACCGGCGGCTCTCTGCCTTCCACATCCGGCGTGCTTGCGAGGCGAGCCTCCGACGGCTGCAGACGGATCACATCGACCTCTACCAGATGCACCACGTCGATCGGGCGACTCCGTGGGAGGAGGTCTGGCAGGCGATGGAGCAACTCGTCCACGACGGCAAGATCAGCTACGTCGGTAGCAGCAACTTCGCCGCGTGGGACGTTGCCTTAGCCCAGTGCGCTGCGTCGAACCGACACTTCCTCGGCCTGGTGTCGGAGCAGAGCCTTTACAACCTCGCCGTGCGAACCGTCGAACTGGAATTGATCCCTGCGCTTCGCTCCCTCGGCATCGGCCTCGTTCCGTATAGCCCGCTGCATTCGGGGCTGCTCGCGGGCGCGTTAGAAGCGGAGATGGAAGGCCGCAGCCCAAATGAGATGCAGCCGCCGGTCGACGCTCACCGCGCTCAACTCGAAGTGTATGAGGGCCTATGTCGTGAGATTGGCGCGATCCCGGCGCACGTTGCGCTGGGCTGGCTACTGCAGAATCCTGTCGTCTCGGCGGCTATCGTCGGCCCGACGACGAGTGAGGACTTGGTGTCGAGCGTTGGCGCCCTCTCGGTGCAGTTGGACGGTGCCGCCCTTGCGCAGCTCGACGAGATCTGGCCGGGGCCGGGCGAAGCGCCGCAGGCGTACGCCTGGTGAGCAAGTCGCGGCCCGGACGACCATTCCGCCGTCCGATAACGATCGCGAGAGAGCGGACATCGAACGCCGTTAGCGCTCCTTCGGTCTGGCGTCATTGCCGAGCGCTGGCCCACGGCAGCGAATCTCGATTTTCAGACCGAGATCCGTCAGGCCTGCAGCGGTCGCCAGGCGAAGGCTCTTCCGCTTAGCCGGCGAGGAGGCCGAGTTGGCCGAGGAAGTCCATCTGGTCGAAGAACAGATGCTCGGACTTCAGCGTCTCACCATCGGTGACGTACAGCGCCGCCCACCGGAGCTCGACAGTTCGTCCTGTCGGCGCGACATCGCCATTGGGGGTGTGAAGCCACCGGTATGGGTGCCCTGGAGGGTACCTTCGGCCGCTGCGGCCGGCCCGTCGCTGAGGAGTTGCTTGGTCTCGAGGCGGAGGTCCGGGAACGCGTCCTGGAAGACGGCGAGGAACTCGATGACATTGTCGCGGCCGCTGACCTGGGCGCCTGGCGCTGTCATCTCCGCGTCGGCTGCCCACGGGTCGGCGTCGCTGTCACGGGCATTGACTGCGTCGATGTGCTTGAGGATCACGTCTCTGGCGTTGAGCATCTGCTCTCCGAGGTTGGAACTGCCATCCTCCCACAGACTCGGGCGCAGGGCAGAAGCGCCTTGCCCTACGCACGTTGCTGAACGCTCGCGCAGCCGAGCGACCTTGAAGTGACGTTCCGAGGAATCGAGCGACGGCGGGCATGGAACCGCCATTCGCGCTCCGCCGTTCAGGCGTCACTCCTGAACCTCGATGCCCACGGCATGACCTGCGGCTAGCAGTGTGATCGGCGGGCGAGATCGACCGCCATTGCGGTCGCCGCGGTCTCATGGCCCTGACCGTGGATGCTGGCGAAGATGACGGTTTTTCGGCAGGCGACGAAGGCGGCCGTGTGGCTGCCGTTCGGGCCACCGGCAGGGTAGGACGGGTACTCGTACGTCGTCACCGTGTAGCCGGTAACCCGACTTCGCTTGATCAATCGCGGGAGACCTTTCACCTCGTTGATCGAATCGCGAAGGAGGTAGTGGTGGACGTCGAGTGCACTTCCGGCTCCTGCGATCCAGTGGATGTATCCCGGCCCGTTGTCGCCGTTGTTGAAGGTGACCGCCCACAGCGACGGGGAGTAGTCCATCTCGCCCCAGAGGCCGACGCGCGTGACATACCGGGTCGCCGGGATGAGGTTGGGGCAAGTGACCTTCAGCCGCGTGTGCTGTTGCGCCTGCTTGCACGCGGATCGCACGATCGGCGGAGACTCCCGAACAAGACGGACAGAGCCAGGCGCCGACCCGGCGCCGGCGACAAGCGTCAGGGCCGACGCGGCGACAGCGGCGACGGCCATCGACTCCGCCAGTGTCATGCCTCAACCGTACGACGTCGCAGCTGAATCGGCACAGCACGTCAGACGTCATCGCAGAACGCTCGCGCAGGCGAGACAGCCGTCGCTCGGACTGCGAAGATCTGCTGCGTGAGCGAAGCGAGGCTCGAGGACGCCGGCTCCGGGCTTGCCCCCGTCACGGACGGGTGGTTCGTCGTCAACGTGCGCGATACCGAGTGGTTCTCCTCGGAGACGCGGGGCGCGGCATGTTGGTTCGCCAACGAGTACGGCGAGTCTCCGATCGAGTTCGCGCAGTTCGGGATCAACCTGACCGTCCTCGAGCCCGGCCAGAGCAGCGTCTACCACGCCGAGGCGAATCAGGAGGCGTTTCTCGTCCTGTCCGGTGAGTGCAGGCTGCTCGTCGAGGGCGAGGAGCGACTCCTCGGAGCCTGGGACTTCTTCCATTCACCTCCCTGGACGCGGCACGCCTTCGTGGCAGCCGGCGACGCCCCGTGCGTGCTCCTGATGGTCGGTGCGCACGTGAGCCCGGAAGTGCGGTATCCGGTGTCGGAGCTGGCAGCGCGCTACGGCGCGAGTGTGGAGAAGGAGACATCGGATCCGGAGCAGGTGTATGCGACGGCCGAGCGTTTCCGGCGAGAGCGGCCGTCGTACTGGTCACGGCTGCCCTGGGGCTAGAGCCGTTCGCGGCAGCCGTCAGGAGTGATTCCCGCACACTCGCGCAGGCGCGGCTCTTCGTCCGATCGGGGCTCGGGCGCTGGGCAGAGCGTCGATCGGTGCGGAAACAGCCCGCGCGAGCTCGCGGTCGGACGTGACCGACGCGTCGGCCTGGTCGTCGTCAAGGCGACGTATGCTGCCTTCCCACGCCTGCCGCCGGATGACCTTGCGGGGCCTGGGGGCGAGCTCGATGTCGCCGCCGCAATCCCGAAGCAGCGTGTCGCAGTCGACGACAGAGCGCGTCACAAGCGCGCGGCGCGGCGAGCCTAAGCGTCGCGAATCTTCCAGAAGCTGTTCTTGTGCGTGATCAGCCCATTGGCGTCGAAGGTCCAGATGTCGCAACCGCGCACATCCACAACCGCACCTTCGACGGTCGTGCCGGTGATCGTCCATTCGGACACGCCGCGGTTCCCGCAGGCGAAGTGGTCGTCGTCGCCGTAACCGACGTCCGGAATCCCCTCGAATCGGGCCGCCAAGCCGCGGCGCACCTCCTCCTTGCCCACGAACCCGCGGCCCCGGCGATCCGGGCCGCGAGGGGCCTCGAAGACGCAGCCGTCGGCGAAGTGGCCCATGATCGCGTCGAGGTCGTGCCGGTTGAAGGCGTCGAGCACCTCCCGCAATACCTCGATCCTGCGGTGGTCGGACATGGGGCGCCTCCTCGTTGGATCGCGGGCCGTACTGACTTCACGCCTCCGGTGCCTTGGGGCTGCCGTCGAGCGTGGTACCTGATACTGGCGCATGTCAGCGCCGAGCGGTCGACCCGCGCGACGATCCAGCCGTCTTGGACGAAGGGCATTGGATCCTGTTTCTCGGTGCGACACTGATCGGGGTGAGGGCCTGCCTTCTGATCGGGGTGGTCTGTCTCGTGGCTTCCTGTCGCAGCGGCTCCCACTCGCCACCCGTTGCCCGTCATCCGCCTGCCTCACAGGTCGTCCTCAGCGGCGTCACGCTCGAACCGCCGGGACTGGTGTTCTTCATGCATCCCACCGAGGCGCGCATAACGATCAGTGCGACGGACAGCATCCGTCTCGACGTCTGTGAGGTCGGCAAGGCGGCCTTCCCGTTTCAGTCCTGGAAGGGCGGCTGCCGGGAGCTCGGTCGGCGGCCCCTGGCCCTTCCCTCCAGCGGGGGCTCTTCTCACATCGGCTTCCGGGTGGCCCCGCCAGACGGTCGACCGGCGCGGATCTCGCGACTGGTCGTGCGTTGGCATTGCGTGGACCACTTCTTCGTCCTCGAACCTGGCTCGACTCGCCTTCGTCTGCCGAGACCGATCTTCGACTGCTGAGCGATCGCCCGCCCGAGCGCGGTCGGGCGGGCGGCGTGCCCTGGCGCAGCTGACTCTTCGCTCTCACTCGACGGTGAACAGTCTCCAGTGCCCCTCGGAGACGACCTCGACGGTGTCGTCGACCACCTTGATCGCGGTCTGATCGTCGATCGCGTACGCCGGCACCCCCAGGCCGGCGGCCCACCGTTCCGCGCCGGCCATCGTGTTCTCCGGCAGGTCCTCGTGATCCACGTGCGGGAAGATCGAGAAGTCGACGATGCCGAGCGCGCCGTCGCCACCCGTGGGCGGCTTCCAGCCGACGAAGTCATCCCCGATGCGGGGAGTCATCACCATGCTCCCGGCGCTCAGCCCCACCCAGACGGTGTCGCTCAGCGACGGCAGGAGATCTGCCAGCCCGGACTGCCGCATCCAGTGGCACAGGTACAGGGCGTCGCCGCCGTTGACCAGCAGGACGTCTGCCTCTCTGACCCAGGGGACCCAGCGTTCTGCATCGATGCTGGGGAGCGCGGTCAGCTCCAGCACTCCCAGGGACTTCCAACCGAGCTCGCACATGGGTGTGGACGACCGACCGCTGATGAAACGCCATGCGCCACCGGGATCGCCCTGGGGGTGCCCGTACCCCGCGGTGGGGATGCAGAGGGCGTCGGACTCGGCGACCGGTCTGCCGAGCAGGTCGACCAGCGCGTCGTGGATGCTCGTGTTCTTGATCCCTGCGGACGTGAGCAGAAGCCTCATGCTGCCTCCAGGAGTCGCGGTGTAGGGATGGTGCTTGCTCAGAGACTCGGCAGGCGCGCACGATTCATCGTTCTGGCCGTACGAGTCGAGGGAAAGCAGAAGGCGCTTCAGGAGCGGGCGATCGTGGACGCCGGCAGGGAGTGGGACGATCGATCCCTCGGAGGCCCGGCTCAGTCGGTCTCGAACGGCGGTACGAGGACCGCGCCGTCGCAGCGGGTCGTGTCCAGGCCCTTCGTCGTGCCGCGCTCGACGAAGTCGGCCATGATCGGGTCGACGCAGCCGCCGATGCCGAACTGGTGCCCGATGTGCGGGAAGATCAGGGTGCGGCTGTCGGGGAAGTGCCGCTTCAGGTCGGAGAGGTTCGCGACCGGATCCTGCGGGTCGGCGCCACCGACGAGGGCGAGGACCGGCACGCGGCTGGATCGAGGGAGCGTCCAGAGCGAGCGGGGCTCAGTGCGCTTCGGGACGGGCGGCACTCCTGCCGGAAGGCCGTGATCCGGGACGTCGTGTAGCCGTCGAAGTCGGTGCCCCAGGGGCCAGTCGCGTCGAGCCCGGCCCAGGGCTCGTTGCACCAGATCGACGACATGTGCTGCAGGCTGCCGATGTCGAGAGACGCCGGACCCGCTCGTTCGAGGGGCGCGTAGTCGCCCTCCGCGGCACGGCTGACGACCAGCGGAATCGACACCGCCTGCTCCAGGTCGAGCAGCATCACCTGGACGACGGAGGCGAACTGGTCGCCCGTCATGCCGTTCACCGGGTGGGCGTTCCACGCGGTCACGAGCGCGCCGAACTGCCGCTTAGGGCGCGCGGTAGCGCAGGTCGAGCGTGTCGGCGCGTCCCGCCCAGGCCAGGCGGAGCCGCCAGCAGCCGGCGGCGGGCAGGTCGACGATCGACGGGCCCGGTCCGCGCTGCACCAGTCGCGTGACCGGTCGACCGACGGCCCGGCCGCCGAGCATCCGCTGCGCGCGGATCCACAGAGCCGTCGGGTGCGCCGGCGTCCGGCGGGAGACCCAGAGGATCTTGTTGTTCCGGCGCGCCGCAGGAGGTGAGGCGAGCGGGTAGCCGAAGAGGAGGGCCGCGATCTCCCTCCGTCGACCGATCGACGTGCGGCAGCCGGGGCCTCGGCGAGGAGAAGCCGCCCCGCGCCCAGGTCGGGAGGACGCCGAACGCCGTCGCCGCGACGCACGGCTCCGGTGCGGCGGTTCGACCAGCGTCCGCGCCGACAGCCGGCTCCTGCCGCCCCCACCGCGAGGCCGCAGGCCAGGGCGACGACGTGTACGGCACCGCGACCCACCGGCCAAGGCTCGCGGTGCGACCGGATCCCGTCAAGGGGCGGACGGGATCCGGGTACGCCGCACCCGCCCCGCCGTCGGTCGGCGGTGATCGCCGCCGCGGCTCGCCGGTAGGACGCCGAGCATCGCCTAGGGTCGCTGGGTCGATGCGCTCGCGACTCCGGCTCACGCGGCAGCAGATCCTGGCGTTCCGCCGACGGGTCGGCGGGCTCGACCGGCGCCTGCCCGGCGGCGTGGAGTCGCTGCGGCTGGCGGCGTGGGCCGGCCTGCAGGACAGCATGCCGCGGGCTGCGCTGCTCTCGCTGCACGCGCGGGTGGACGGGGTCGGGCCCTCGACCTGGGAGGATCCCTCGCTGGCCCAGCTGTGGGGGCCCCGCTACAACGCGTACGTCGTCGCGAAGCGCGACTTCGCGCTGTTCTCGCTCGGGCGGCTTCCCGAAGACGCCAGGGGCCGCCTGCGCGCCGAGGACATGGCCGAGCGGCTGCGCGCCCATCTCGACGGCAGACGGATGACCGACCGCGAGGCCGGGGGCGCGCTCGGGGTCGGCAACGCGCTCAGGTACGCAGCGACGACGGGCACGGTCGCGATCCGCTGGGAGGGTGCACGGGCGCCGACGGTGTGGACCGTCCCCGCCCCGGAGCTCGAGCCTGCCGAGGCGCGGCGCGAGCTCGCGCGACGGTACCTCCACGTCTTCGGCCCGGCCACGGCCGACGGCTTCGCCCGCTGGGCGGGAATCGCGCGGCGACCTGCGGCGGCTGCGTTCGCGTCGCTCGAGGGATCGCTGCTGGCGGTCCGATCGCCGCTCGGCGAGGAGTGGCTGCTCGCGGACGACGAGCCGGCGATGCGCGCAGCCGAGACGCCCGCCGCGCCCGCGCGCCTGCTGCCGAGCGGCGATGCCTACTTCCTGCTCGACGGAGCCGAGCGGGAGCTGCTCGTCCCGCGCGCGGATCGGCGGCCGCGCCTCTGGACCTCCCGCGTCTGGCCGGGGGCGCTCCTCGTCGAAGGGGAGATCCGCGGAACCTGGAGACGGGCGAACGACGTCGTCAGGATCGACGCCTGGACGCGCCTCTCAGGCGCGATGCGCGACGCGGTCGAGGCCGAGGCGAGGGCTCTGCCGCTGCCGGGCCTCGAGCGGGAGATCCGCGTCGTCTGGGAGTCCTGAGCCGCGCGGCGGGCGACTCAGCTCGGAGCGTCCCAGAAGTCGGCGACGAGCTCGCCGTCGCCCTCGACGCGCGGTCCGAAGATCAGAACCTCGAGACCCTCCGGGCCGGCCTCGAAGGCACGCGCGACGCCGGGGCTCACCCGAACCGCGTCGAGAGGGGCGAGCTCGACCAGCTCGTCGTCGAGCTTCACCCGTCCGGCGCCCGACAGGACGACGTAGATCTCCTCCGCGACGCTGTGGCGGTGCGCGAACGCCTCCCGCTGGGACGGCTTCACGAACAGGAGGTTGATGCCCGTCTGCTCGGCGCCGAGCGCCTCGCGCGGGAACCGGGCCTCCTGCGACTTCGAGAGGCCGTGCTCGGCCGCGCTGTCGGCGACGGCACGGAGGTTCGTCTTCGCGTGTGTCATCCGCTCGTGCTACCGAGCGGGACGCCGGTTCAAACTCCCGCGTGCCCGTCGACGCTGCGCGGGTAGGATCGACTCGTGCGCCGAGCAGTGCCGGGCATCGCAGTCGGCCTCGTGCTCCTCGCCGGCTGCGGCGGGTCGAAGCCGGGCGTCGGCTCGGTGCCGCAGGCGACCGCCGCCGACCCGGTCGCGGCGGGGAGGCAGGTCTTCACGTCGGCGTCCGCGGGCTGCTCCGGGTGCCACGAGCTCGCCGCGGCCGGCTCGTCCGGGACGACCGGCCCGAACCTCGACACGCACCTGCGGCCGGACGCCGAGGCCGCCGGGAAGGAGCTGGAGCCGTTCGTCTACGAGTCGATCGTCTCGCCGAACGCGTACATCGCGCAGGGCTACCCGAGGGACGTGATGCCGCGTGACTTCGGCGACCGGCTCGGCGACGAGCAGCTGGCCGAGCTGGTCGCGTTCGTCAGCGCGAGCGTCTGAGCGCGGGCGGCCTCCCCTAGACTCTCGCCGACCGAAGGAGTCACGAGAAGGGGGAGCGCATGGCCGACTGGGCGATCGCGACGATCGAGGACATTCCCGAGCTCGATCCGGTCGGAGAGTGTCCGATGCGGCCGGTCCGGCACCACTTCGGGATCACGGCATTCGGCGTCAACGCGTGGACCGCCAGGGCCGCGGGCGACCGGATCGTCAACGAGCACGAGGAAGACCCGGGCAACGAGGAGCTGTACCTCGTCACGCAGGGCCGCGCGGTCTTCGAGCTCGACGGCGAGCGCCGGGACGCACCCGCGGGCACGCTCGTGTTCGTGCCGCCGTCGGTCAAGCGGACGGCATTCGCCGAGGAGGCCGGGACGACGGTCGTCGCCGTCGGCGGGACGGCGGGCAAGCCCTACGACCCGGTCGGCTGGGAGCTGTGGTACCCGCTGCGGAAGCGCTACGAGGCGGGCGAGCACGCCGAGGTGGCGGCCGAGCTCGCCGCCGTCGTCGCCGAGGCTCCGCAGTACGGGCTGCTCTTCTACAACCTCGCGTGCCTGGAGAGCCTCACCGGCCGGGGCGCCGAGGCGATCGAGCATCTGAGGAAGGCGATCGAGCTGTCCGAGCAGTTCCGCGAGTACGCGAAGCAGGACTCGGACCTCGACCCGGTCCGCGACGACGACGCCTTCAAGGAGCTGCTGGCCGGCTAGCCGGCGGCCGGGGAAGGCGCACCGGCCGGTAGTCGGGCGGTAGCCGCCGCCGGGGCGAGCTTCCGGGTGTGATAGGACAGCCTCGTGGCCGAGATGCTGCTGTTCCACCACGCACAGGGGCAGACCCCGGGGTTCCTCGCGTTCGCCGACCGCCTGCGGGCCGCCGGGCACGTCGTCCACGCCCCCGACCTGTACGACGGCAACACGTTCGCCGACCTCGACGAGGGAGTCGGCTACGCGAAGCAGGTCGGCTTCGAGACGATCGGCGCGCGCGGTCGGGCCGCCGCGGAGAGCCTGCCGGAGGGGCTCGTCTACGCCGGGTTCTCGCTCGGTGTGATGCCGGCCCAGGAGCTGGCCCAGACGCGCCCCGGCGCCAGGGGCGCGCTGCTCTTCTCCGCCGCCTTCCCGCCCTCCGAGTTCGGCGGCTCCTGGCCCGAGGGAGTCCCGCTCCAGATCCACATGATGGAGGCCGACGAGTGGGCGCTGGAAGACCTCCCGGCCGCACGCGAGCTGGCAGGGACGGTCGACGGCGCCGAGCTCTACCTCTACCCGGGGGATCGGCACCTGTTCGCCGACAGCAGCCTGCCGGACTACGACGAGGAGGCCGCGGCGCTGCTCGAGCAGCGTGTCCTCGCCTTCCTGCAGGACGTCGAGTAGGCGTGAACCGGCGGCGGTGCACCGGCTGAGCCGATGAGCTGGGACGAGGCCTACGCGCACCGCTACGACGAGTGGTCGGCGCACATGACCGAGGACGTGCCGTTCTACGTCCGCCTCGCGCTCGAGGCGGACGGGCCGCTCTGCGAGCTCGCGGTCGGGAACGGCCGCGTCGCGATCCCCGTCGCGCAGGCGACCGGGCGCGCCGTGATCGGCGTCGACATCTCGCCGGCGATGCTCGAGCAGGCGCGGCGCCGCGCGGCCGAGGCGGGCGTCGACCTCGACCTGCGGCAGGGAGACATGCGCGAGCTCGAGCTCGAGGAGCCGGCGGCGCTCGTCTACTGCCCCTTCCGCGCGCTGCTGCACCTGCCGACCTGGGCCGACCGCCGCCGCACCTTCGAGCGCGTCGCCGCATCGCTTCGGCCGGGTGGCCGCTTCGCGTGGAACGCCTTCGCGTTCGACCACGCGATCGCGGCCGACCTCGACGGGCGCCACCAGGACGCGCCGGTGCCGCACACGCTCCGGTACGCGGTCGGGGACAACCGGGTCGACATCGCGCTCGACGAGGGCGGCACGAGCTCGCTCTGGTGGGCGACGCGCAACGAGTGGCTGGGGCTGCTCGACGTCTCCGGGCTCGAGCTCGAGTCGCTGCACGGCGGCTTCGCCGGCGAGCCGTTCGCCGACGAGAGCCGCGAGTACGTGTTCGTCGCCCGCCGCCCGCCCGGTTCCTAGTCCGTCGCCGCGGCGGCGGAACCCGTGCCGGGCGACGGCCCAGGTCGCCAGCGAGCCGAAGAGCGCCACGACCACCGCCGAGGGCACGCGCGTGCTCGACGTCACCGTCTGCGACTCGATGTCCGGGCCGAAGACGGCCGTGAAGAGCACCGCGAGCCAGATCGCGACGATCGCGAGCGAGGCCCACATCTCCGGCACGACGAGACCGGCGAGCCGGCGCCGCTCGGTCGCCGCGGTCTGCGGGACTGTCGTCATCTCGACACCTCCTTCCGGCGGCACGCTCGCAGCGGCCGGCAGGGACGGCATCGGCGCGAACCCCGATCTCCGCCGGAGTCGCTAGCGGCGGGCTCGGGAGCTTCGACGCGACCTCCCAGACGTGTCCGGCCGGGTCGGCGAAGGCGGCCGTCCGGAGGCCCAGGGGCGGTCCTGCGGCCCGTTCAGCAGGGCGACTCCGCGTTCCGCCAGCCGGGCGCAGACCGCATCGGCGTCGTCGACCGCGACCGTCAGCTGGAAGCGCGAGCCCGCCGCGCGGCCGGCGACCGTCGCCGGCTCGATCGCCCATGACGTCCTTCCTCGTTGGTCCCGACGGTACGACCGGCCGGCGGACGCTACTCGTCGGAGCGCTGTGTCCGAGCGCGCGGCGCCGGCCGATCGGCGGGCGGCTGCCGGCGCCTTCATCCGGCGGCTTCGGGCACGCGGCCGCGGGCCGCCCAGGCCCGGGCGGCGACGAGCGATCGGCCCGGGGCCGTGCGCGGCGAGGCAGCGTTCGCGCAGGCGGGCCGCGTCCTCGGGCGCCAGCGAGACGAGGTAGGAGCCGGCCGGGCCGACGCCGTGGGTGAACGGCTCCCACCACTCCTCGAAGCTCTCGTGCTCGACGGCGACCGAGAGCGCGGTCTCCTCGACCTCCTCCAGCCCCGCCTCGCCGAGGAGCTCGGTCAGGTGGCCGGCGCGGGCGCCGGGCAGGCGCGACTCGTCCTCGATCCCGGCGTCGAGCGCGCGGGCGGCGGCCCAGAACGTGCCCAGCGGCCCCTCGCCGCCGGCGTGGTCCCAGACGCAGGCGGCGACGACGCCGCCCGGGCGGGTCACGCGCGCGAGCTCCCGCAGCCCGGCGACCGGGTCGCGCAGGAAGTGGACGACGAGCTGCCCGAGCACGGCGTCGAAGCCGTCGTCCGGGAACGGCAGCGCCTCCGCGGAGCCGAGCCTGACGTCGACGCCGGCGTGGCGGCGGCGCGCTGCGGCGACGAACGGCTCCGACGGGTCGACCGCGGCGACGGCGCCCGCGCCGACGCGCCGCACGAGCTCCGCGATCAGCGCACCCGGGCCGCAGCCGACGTCGAGCACGCGCCGGCCGGCCGACACGCCCGCGAAGTCGGCGAACCGCGGCGCGAGCGGCGTCGAGTAGCGGCCCATGAAGCGGTCGTAGGACTCGGCGGCGACGTCGAACACCGCGCCAATCTACGGCAGGCCCCGCATCCGGGACAACGCGCCCGCGACCTGCGAGCATGAGCCGTGCAGATCGCCCGCCGCCTCGCCTTCGGCCGGCTCGTCTCGCTGAGCGGCGGGTCGGCCGCCTACATCGCGCTCGTGGCGGCGGTCTACGGCGAGACCGGGTCGGCCCTCTGGGTCTCCGCCGCGATCTTCGCGAGCGTCGCCTCGTCGGTCGCGGCGGCGCCGCTCGCCGGCTGGGTCGGCGACCGCTTCGACCGCCGCACGGTCCTGGTCGCCGCCGACCTCGCCGCCGCGGCCGTCTCGCTCGCGATGGCCGCGACGGCACGCCACGCGGTCGCGCTCGTCGTCCTGCTCGGCGCCTCGTCGCTCGCCCAGGCGCCGTTCGAGCCCGCCTCCGCCTCGGCGCTGCCGAACCTGGTGCCGGAGCGGGACGTGCCGCGCGCGAACGCGCTCGTCGCCGCGACGAGCTCGGCCGGCTACCTGCTCGGGCCGCTGCTCGGCGGCGCCGTGCTCGCGCTCGGCGCCACGGCCGCGACCGTCTTCGCCGTCGACGCGGCCACGTTTCTCGTCTCCGCGCTCGTGGTCGCGTCGATCAGGCGCCCGTTCGGCCGCGGCTCGACCGAGGAGCACCCCGGCCTGCTCGCGGGCTTCCACGTGATCGGCCGCGAGCGGGCGCTCCGCCTCGTCGTGCTCGCCGGCGTCGTCTCGCTCGTCGGGATCGGGATCGTCGACGTCGCCTCGTACCCGCTCTCGCTCGACCTGGACGGGGGCACGACCGGCTACGGGGCGATGACCGCGCTCCTCGGCGGCGGCGGCCTGCTCGGCGCCGCGCTCGCCGGCCGGGTGCTCCGGGCGGGGCCCGCCAGGGTGCTCGCCGGCTCCTTCGTCGCGGGCGCCGTCGGCCTCGCGCTGGCCGGCGCCGCGCCGCTGCTCGCGGTCGCGCTCGCCGGCATGGCGCTCGCCGGCGCGGGGCGGGGCCTCGGCGACGTGGCGGCGGTGACGCTGATCCAGGCGCGCGCGGCCGACGGCGTCCGCAGCCGCGTCTTCGCGGCCTGGGACGGCGCCGCGCACCTCGCCTTCTCGGTCGCGGTCTTCGCGGGCGGGCTGCTCGTCGAGCTCGCGGGCGCGCGCGGCGCCTTCGCGACGGCTGCCGCGTTCGCCGCCTGCGCGGCGCTGCTCGCCGCACGGCGTGCGGGCCGCGACGCCCGTCCGGGCCGCGGCCGGAGCCGCCGGCCGATGAGTTGCGGCGGCCGCGGGCGTCTCCAGCTCCGTCGACACGGAAAGGAGGCGCGATGACGCGCGTGTTCGCCGATATCTCCATCTCCCTCGACGGCTTCGTCGCCGGGCCGGACCCCTCGCTCGAGGATCCGCTCGGGGTGGGAGGGATGCAGCTGCACGAGTGGGCGTTCCGGCTCGAGGCCTGGCGGCGGCCGCACGGGCTCGAGGGCGGCGAGACCGGCCCGGAGTCGGAGCTCGTCGAGCGGACGCTCGCCGCGACCGGCGCGGTCGTGATGGGCAGGCGCATGTTCAGCGGCGGCAGCGGCGGCTGGGACGACGACCCGAACGCGAACGGCTGGTGGGGCGACGAGCCGCCCTTCCACGCGCCGGTCTTCGTCGTCACCCACCACGCGCGCGAGCCGCTCGAGCTGCAGGGCACGACCTTCACGTTCGTGACGGAGGGCGTCGAGGCGGCCGTCGAGCGCGCCCGTGCGGCGGCCGGCGGGCGGGACGTGTCGGTCGCGGGCGGGGCGAGCGTCGTCCGCGGCTGCCTCGGCCTCGGGCTGCTCGACGAGCTGCAGGTGCACGTCGCGCCGGTGCTGCTCGGCGCCGGGACGCCGCTCTTCGCGGGCGTCGAGCCGGGGCGGCTCGAGCTGCTCGAGACCGTCGCGGCCCCCGAGGCCACGCACCTTCGCTACCGCGTCGTGCGCTAAGGCGAGAATGTCGGCCGTGCCCGACAGCGCCGGCATCGAGGTCCGCCGTCTCGCCGGCGCCGCCCTGAACGCGCGGCTCGACGGGCTCGCCGCCGTGCTCGAGGACTGCGTCTCGGGCGGCGCCTCGGTCAGCTACATGGCGCCGTTCTCGCACGCGCAGGCGCGGGAGGCCTTCGAGGGCATGGCCGCCGAGGTCGAGCAGGGCCGCCGGCTGCTGCTCGCGGCGCTCGACGACGGCGAGGTCGTCGGCACCGTCCAGGTGATCCTCGCCTCGCCGCCGAACCAGCCCCACCGCGGCGAGATCGCGAAGCTGCTCGTCCACCGCCGGGCCCGCCGGCGCGGGCTCGCCGCGCTCCTGATGGAGCACGCGGAGGCGGAGGCCCGCGCGGAGGGCAAGAGCCTGCTCGTGCTCGACACGGTCACGGGCGACCCCGCGGAACGGCTCTACGCGCGGCTCGGCTGGACGCGGGTCGGCGTGATCCCGAACTACGCGCTCTACCCGGACGGCCGCTTCTGCGACACGACCGTCTTCTGGAAGGCGATCTAGGATCCGCGGCCGACCCTACGACACGAGGAGGCAAGCCATGCCCGAGCCCACGGTGACGACGCGGACAAGTACTCGGTCGTCTTTCGAGAACGAGCGCGTCCGCGTGCTCGAGTACCGGGACGGGCCGGGGCAGCGCACGAGCCCGCACGAGCATCCCGACAGCGTCATGGTCACGCTCTCTGCGCTCGGGCGCCGGCCTCGTCGGCGCCTGGGCGAGAGCCGGGCGTCGAGCTCGCCCGGGCGAGGTGCGCTGGCTCGACTGCGCAGACCCACAGCGGCAGAAATCGGGCGAGACGCCCACGCCCGGTCTTCGTCGAGCGTCCGAACGACGCCTGCGCGCCGAGAGCCGGCACTCGCGTGACGGCGTCTGCGTGCGAGGCCGCGCTACGCGCGCCTGGCGAGGCGCGCGCCGCCGCGCGGGCCGACGTCGGCGAGCGAGAGCCGTCGCTGGTTCCCGGCCGACGCGCTCCCGGAGCCGCTCTTCCCGCCGCTGCGGCGGCTGCTCGACGGCGAGCTGCTCGCCTGAGGGCCCGCTCGGCGACCGAGCGCCGCGGCTCAGTCGAGCTGCCCGACCACCACCGCGACGCGCTGCGGCGCGTTGTTGCAGAAGCCGTCGAGGTTCCAGGGCGGCTCGTCCGGCTGGGTGTTCCCGGCGGCGTCGGCCGCGCGGCAGCGGAGCTCGTGCTCGCCCGGCTCCGCCTCCCAGACGAGGCTCCAGCCGCGCCAGGCCCAGTCGGAGACCGGCTCGCCGAGCGTCGCCTCCCGCCAGGGGCCGTCGTCGACGCTGACCTCGACCCGCTCGACCGGCGCGTGGCCGGACCAGGCGCGCCCCTCGAGCAGGCAGGGCCCGGGCTCGAGCAGCCGCGTGCGCGTGAAGAAGTCCGGGATCCCGGGCGGGATCACGAGCGCCCGCGGCAGGATCCGCGTCACCGGCTCGCCCTGCTCGTCCTCGCTGCGGCGCAGCCGGTAGGCGACGTCCTGCTGCCAGCCGCGGAACGGCTCCGCGACCACCTCGATCGAGCGCAGCCACTTGACGTGCGTCATCCCGTACCAGCCCGGGACGACGACGCGGAGCGGGAAGCCGTGCTGGGGCGGCAGCGGCCGGCCGTCGACCGCCCAGGCGAGCAGCACCTCCTCGCGGAGCGCCTCGGCGAGCGGCAGGCTGCGCGCGTAGTCGTGGACGACGCCGCCCTGGGCGCCGCGGTCGAGGCCGGTGAAGACGACCTCGGCGGCGCCCGCGTCGAGGCCGGCCTCCTCGAGCAGCGGCGCGAGCGGCGTGCCCGTCCACTCCGCGGTGCCGACCGCCTCGGTCAGCCACGGCTGGCTCGGCGCGCGCGGCGAGAGCAGCGCCCGCCCGTTGCCGGCGCACTCGAGCGTCACCGCGAGCGTCCGCTCGGGCCGTCGGCGCAGCTCCTCGAGCGACAGCGTCAGCGGCCGCTCGACGAGGCCGCCGAGCTCGAGCCGCCAGGCGGCCGCGTCGACGGCGGGGATGTCGAAGTGGATCAGCAGGTAGTGGAGCCCGAGCGGGGTGAGCGGATGGCGCAGCGCCTCCAGCGGCAGGCCGTGGTTGCGCGCGGCGAGCCCGAGCTCCTCGAAGGTGATCGCGTCGGTGGCCTCCATCGGCCCTCCTTCGTCCGGTTTCGCCGTCGCCGTCGAGCCTAGACGATCGGCTCCAGCCTCGGCGCCGCGGCGACCGGCGCACCGGACACGGCCCGGGATCGACCGCGTCCGGCGGTTGACGCGCGGCGGCGGGCCACGGAAGATCGCTGCGAGGAGGCGCGGATGAGCGACACGGACGCGCTGCGGCTCGAGCACGACGAGGCGACCCAGGTCCTGCGCGGCCTCGTCGAGACGCGCTTCCGGCTGCTCGCGCTCGTGCCGACGCTCGCCGGCACCGTGGTCGGGCTCACCTCCGCGGGCGCGCCGGCGGTGGAGCTGCTCGCGCTCGGGCTGCTCGGGCTGACGGCGACGGTCGGCGTGCTCGTCTACGAGCTGCGGAACGGCGAGGTCGCGCGCGGGCTCGCGACCCGGGTGCGCGCGCTCGAGCGGGAGCTCTTCGCCCGGGGGCCGCTCGTGCCCGAGCCCGGGCGGCTCGACCATGCGCTCGGGGTCGCGCTCGTCTACGGCGCCGCGTTCGCCGGCTGGGGCTACCTGGTCGCCTGGGGCGGCCTCCGCGCGGCCGGCGTCGGCTCGGACTCGCGGCCGGCCGGGCTCGCGATCGGCGCCTGCGCCGGGGCCGTCGTCGCCTGGGCGGTCCTCCGCCTGGAGCGGCCGAGCCCCAGGTAGGGTCGTCGCGTGGAGCTCGAGCACGTCCTCGTCGTCGGCGCCGGCCAGATGGGCGGCGGCATCGCGCAGGTGGTCGCGGCCTCGGGCCGCCGCGTCTCGCTGCACGACGCCGCGCCCGGCGCGGTCGAGCGCGGGCTCGAGACGATCGGGCGCAGCCTGACGAAGCTGGCGGAGAAGGGGGGAGCCGACCCCGACGAGGTGCTGGCCCGGATCGCGCCGGTCGACGATCTCGTCGCCGCCGACCTGCTGGTCGAGGCCGTGGTCGAGGACGCCGCCGTCAAGACCGAGCTCTTCCGCCGCGCCGACGAGATCCTGCCCGAGGCTGCGATCCTCGCGTCGAACACCTCCTCGATCCCGATCACCTCGCTCGCCGCCGCCACGTCCCGGCCGGACAAGGTCGTCGGCATGCACTTCTTCAACCCGGTGCCGGTGCTGAAGCTCGTCGAGGTGATCCGCGGGCTCGAGACCTCCGACGAGACGGCCGCGGCGATCGTCCGGCTCGCCGAGGAGCTCGGCAAGGTGCCCGCCGAGGCGCGCGACTTCCCCGGCTTCGTCTCGAACCGGATCCTGATGCCGTTCCTGAACGAGGCGGCCTACGCGCTGATGGAAGGCGTCGCCGAGCCGGAGGCGATCGACCGGATCGCGACGCTCGGCTTCGCGCACCCGCTCGGGCCGCTCGCGCTCGCCGACCTGATCGGGCTGGACACCTGCGTCGCGATCATGGAGGTGCTGCACGAGGGCTTCGGCGACCCGAAGTTCGCCCCGTGCCCGCTGCTGCGGCAGTACGTGCAGGCCGGCCGCCTCGGCCGCAAGTCGGGACGAGGCTTCTACGAGTACGCGTCGTAGCTAAAGCTTCGGGCCCAGTTGACGACAAAAGGTCGTAGGCCCGACAGGGGAGGCGCTGGGACGTGAGGTTGCTGCTCGTCGACGACGACGAAGGGATCCGGACGCTCGTCCGGACGACCTTCGAGCTCGTCGACGTCGAGGTCGAGGAGGCCGAGGACGCGCGGAGCGCCCTCGCGGCCGTCGGGCGGCGGCTGCCGGACGTGGTCGTGCTCGACGTCGCGATGCCCGGGATGGACGGGCTCGAGCTCTGCCGCCTGCTCAGGGCCGACCCGCGCACCGAGCGGCTGCCGGTGATCCTGCTCTCGGGCACGAACGCGAGCGGCGACGGCTCCGGCGCCGACGCCTTCCTGAGCAAGCCGTTCTCGCCGCTGCAGCTGCTCGCCGTCGTCGAGCGGCTGGCGGGCGGCCTCTCGCCCGTGCCGCTCGGCGAGGATCCGGACGCCGACGCCGTCGACGCGCAGCTGCTCCTCTACGCCCGCGACCTGCGCCGGCTGCTCGAGGTCGAGCGCGCGCAGCGGCAGCTGCTCCAGAGCGCCTACGGCGAGACGGTGCTGGCGCTCGCGAGCGCGCTCGAGTCGAAGGACACGACGACGCGCGAGCACTCCCAGCGGGTGCAGACGCTACGCGCTCGAGCTGGCGCGCGCCGTCGAGCCCGCGCTCGCCGACGACCCGGGCCTCGCCTACGGGTTCCTGCTCCACGACGTCGGCAAGATCGGGATCCCGGACGGCATCCTCCGGAAGCCGGGCCCGCTGACGCCCGACGAGCGGCGGCTGATGGAGACGCACACCGTGCTCGGCGCGCAGATGCTCGAGGGCATCGCCTTCCTGCGCGGGCACGGGCTCGAGGTCGTCCGGCACCACCACGAGCGCTGGGACGGCGCCGGCTACCCGGACGGGCTCGAAGGCGACGAGACGCCGCTGCCGGCGCGGATCTTCGCCGTCGCGGACGCGCTCGACGCGATGACGAGCGACCGGCCGTACCGGCAGGCGCTCCCCTGGGAGACGGCGGTCGAGGAGATCCGGGCGCAGTCGGGGCGGCAGTTCGACCCCGGGGTCGTGCGCGCGTTCGAGCGGCGCGAGCCCGGCCTGCGCGCCGTCCGGCGGCTCGCGGCCGTCTAGAAGGTCGCGTCGCGGACGCCGGCGAGGATGATCGCGGCGATCGCGAGCGCGGCGAGCAGCCGGTAGACGACGAACGGCGAGTAGTCGCGCCTGCGCACGTAGCCGAGCAGCAGGTCGATCGCGACGAGGCCGACCGCGGCCGCGGCGAGCGTGCCGACGACGAACGGTCCGGCCGAGCCCGGCGGCAGCCCGTCCCTCGCGACCTTCAGGCCCTTGAAGACGACGGCGCCGAAGACGATCGGGATCGCGAGCAGGAAGGAGAAGCGCGCCGCCGCGTCGCGGTCGATGCCGGCGAAGCGCCCGGCGGTGATCGTGATCCCCGAGCGGGAGACGCCGGGGAAGAGCGCCAGCACCTGCGAGACGCCGACGAGGAAGGCGGTGCCGAAGCGGAGGTCGGCGAGGCCGAGCCGCTGCGGCGCGCGGTCGGCGACGAAGAGGAGCACGCCGAGCGCGGAGAGGGAGATCGCGATCTGCCACGGCTGGCCGAGGTGCTCGGTGATGAAGTCCTCGCCGAGTGCGCCCGCGAGCGCGGCCGGCACGGTCGCGGCGGCGATGTACCAGGCGAGCCGCGCGTCGTGGCTCTCGGCGCGGCGCGTCCGCAGCGAGCCGAGGAACGCGCCCGTGTAGCGGACGGACGTCGTGCCAGAAGTAGACGACGATCGCGACGAGCGTGCCGAGGTGGAGCGCGACGTCGAAGGTCTGGTTGAAGCCCGGGTGGTTCTCGAGGTAGCGCCACTCGGCCAGCCAGGGGACGAGGATCAGGTGGCCCGAGGAGGAGATCGGCAGGAGCTCGGTCGCGCCCTGGACGACGCCGAGCGTCGAGCGCCTGCCAGTCGGAGAGCCGCCCGGCGGCCTCGCCGGCGCCCACGGCGGCGAGCGCCACCGCGAGCGAGGAGCAGCAGCGCGGCGGTCGCGTAGACGGCCCGGCGGCCGCCGAGCGTCTGCCGCTGTGGGTCGTGCTCGCGGGCGGCCGCAGTCACGGGCGGGAGGATAGTCGGGGTCGGCGTGACGGTCCGGTGAACGTCTGGTGACGCAGGCGGTCCGGCGTCTCCCGTAGGCTTCCGCGCGCATGCCACGGCTCCAGCTGACACCGCAGCGGCGCGAGTTCTTCGACCTCTACTGCAGCGCCTCGGCGAACGCGGTCGAGATCGCCGCCAAGCTGGTCGAGCTGCTCGAGCGCTTCCCCGACAAGGGCGACCTGCTCCGCGACGTCCGCGAGCTCGAGCACGAGGGCGACCGGGTCACGCACGACATCATCTACCTGCTCAACCGGACCTTCGTGACGCCGTTCGACCGCGACGACATGTACCGGCTGGCGACGGTGCTGGACGACGTCGTCGACCACGTCGACGAGGCCGCCGACCAGATCGACCTCTACAAGGTCACGCAGATCCCCGAGCGGGCGAAGGAGCAGGCGCGCGTGATCCACCGCGCCGCGACGAAGCTCGACGAGGCCGTCCAGCGGCTCGAGGGCTTCAAGGACTCGCGCCGGCAGCTCGTCGCGCTCCGGACGCTCGAGGACGAGGGCGACCGGCTGACCCGCGAGGCGGTCGCCGACCTCTTCCGCTCCGGCGCCGACCCGCTCTCGATCATCCGCTGGAAGGACATCCACGAGCGCCTGGAGGAGGCCGTCGACGCCTGCGAGAGCGCTGCGGACGTGCTCGAGGCGATCCTGGTCAAGAACCGCTAGCCCGGCCGCGTGGACACGATCCTCGTCATCGTCGTCGTGGTCGTCGCCCTCGGCTTCGACTTCACGAACGGCTTCCACGACACCGCGAACGCGGTCGCCACCTCGGTCTCGACCAAGGCGATGTCGCCGCGGGTGGCCGTCGCCGTCGCCGCGGTCGCGAACCTCGCCGGCGCCTTCGTGACGACCGCGGTCGCGAAGACGGTCGGCAAGGGGATCATCGACACCGGCCTCGCGACGCCGAAGACGGTGCTGGCGGCGCTGATCGGCGCGATCGCCTGGAACCTCTTCACCTGGTGGTTCGGGCTGCCGTCCTCGTCCTCGCACGCGCTGATCGGCGGCCTGATCGGCGCCGCGCTCGTCCAGTCCGGCTCGAACGGCGTCAGGTGGCTGGACATCGTCCACAAGGTCGTGATCCCGGCCTTCGTGGCGCCGGTCGTGGCGGGCCTGGCGGCGTTCGCCCTCCTGCTCGCGATCTTCTGGGTCTTCCAGCGGCTGACGCCCGGGGTCGCGAACCGGACGTTCCGCCTCGGCCAGCTCGTCTCGGGCACGTGGGTCGCCTTCACCCACGGCGCCAACGACGCGCAGAAGACGATGGGCGTGATCGCGCTCGCGCTCTTCACGCACGGGTCGATCGACCACTTCTACGTCCCGACCTGGGTCAAGGTCGCCGCCGGGCTCGCGATCGCGGCGGGCACCTACGTCGGCGGCTGGCGGATCATGCGGACGCTCGGGCAGCGCGTCTTCCAGATGGAGCCGGCCTCCGGCTTCTCCGCGCAGACGACGGCCGGGCTGACGATCTACCTCGCGACCCACTTCGGCTACCCGCTCTCGACCACGCACGTGATCTCGGGCGCGGTCATGGGCGCGGGCGCGACCAAGCGGCTCTCGGCCGTGCGCTGGGGCGTCGCCGGCAACATCGCCGTCGCCTGGCTGCTGACGATCCCGATGGCCGCGTTCGTGGCCGCGATCTTCTACTGGCCGGTCGTCGCGATCTTCTGATGCCGATCTTCGCGATTCCCCGCCAGAACGAGTTCTACGAGCTGTTCGCCGCGGCCGGCGCGAACGCGCTCGAGGCGGCCAGGGCGGCCGAGTCCCGCTTCCGCGACTTCCCGGGCGGCACGCCGCAGGCGCGGATCAAGGAGCTCGAGCACGAGGGCGACCGGATCACGGGCGAGCTGATCGGCCTCGTCAACTCGCAGTTCGTGACGCCGTTCGACCGGGAGGACCTGTTCACGCTCGCGGTCGCCGTCGACGACGTCACCGACGCGATCGAGAACGCGACCGAGCTGCTCGGCCTCTACGACGTCGAGCAGCCGACCCGCCAGTCGATCGAGCAGTGCGGCATCCTCGTCGCCGCGGTCGAGCTGCTGGCGCAGCTGCTCGGCTCGCTCAAGGGCCTGCACGGCTCGGCGCCCGAGATCGCCGAGATCAAGCGGCTCGAGGACGAGGGCGACGCGGCCACGCGGCGGGCGATCGGCGGCCTCTTCGACGACGAGCGGATCGACCCGCTCGTCGTGATCCGCTGGAAGGACATCTACGAGGCGCTCGAGGACTCGATCGACGCCTGCGAGACGGCCGCCCACCGGATCGGCAACGTGCTCGTCAAGAACGCGTGAGAACGGCGAGCAGCAGCCGCAGCGCGAGCGCCGCGAGCGCGAGCGCGAGCAGCCGCTGGATCGCGGGACCGCCGACCCGGCGCGAGAGGCGGGCGCCGACGGGCGCGCCGAGGACGACGCCGACGGAGAGCGCGGCGGCACGGTGCAGCCCGTGTCCGCCGGCATAGCTGCCGGCGGCGACGTGGGTGAGCACGGCCGTCCCGGAGAGCAGCGCGAGCACGAAGTGGGAGGTCGCGGTCGCGACGTGGGTCGGGAAGCCGAGGGCCCGCACGAGCAGCGGCACGTGGATGACGCCGCCGCCGATCCCGAGGAAGCTCGAGACGAGGCCGACGCCGCCGGAGTAGGCGGCGCCCCGGCGCAGCGGCACCGTGTAGTCGTAGAGGAGCCCGTCCGAGTCCCGGAGCGTCCGCGGCGTTCCGCCGACGGCGTGGGGCCGCGGCCTGCGGCCGCCGAGCAGCAGCCACGCGGCGAGGGCGCCGAGGGTCAGCGCGGTGACGCCGTCGAAGACGTGCCGGGGCACGATCCCGGCCAGCAGCGCGCCGCCGACGGCTCCGGGCAGCGCGGCCGCCGCGAAGACCAGGCCGGAGCGGTAGTCGGTCCGGCGCAGCCGCGCGTAGGACGCCGAGCCCGAGGCGGCGTTGAAGAAGACCGCCGTCAGGCTGATCGAGGTCAGCGTCGCCGGCGAGTCGTGCGGGTAGAGGAGCAGCAGCGCCGGCGTCAGCACGAAGCCGCCGCCGGCGCCGACGAGCGTCCCGAAGACCCCGACGCCGAAGCCGAGCAGCGCCAGCAGGACCGCCGTGTCCGCGTCGAAGCCCACGGCGGTCACGTGTACCGCACGCGCGGGTCAGCCGCCGATCGTGGCGATCGCCTCCTTGTCCGCCGAGACGATCCGGGCCGAGAGGGGCGAGAACTGCAGGTCGGGGCCGAACTGCTGCCCGTCGGTGACCGCGTAGCCGAGGAAGTCCTTCAGGGTCCGGGCCTTCGGCGAGTCCCGGTGCACGATCACGTAGGTGAAGGTCGAGATCGGATAGGCCTTCGCGGCCGACGCGGGCGGGTCGACGATCGAGATCGCGAGGTCGTCCGGGATCGTCGTCACCGACGCGGCGGCCGCGGCGACCGCGTCCGTCGTCGGCAGCGTGAAGGTGCCCGCCGCGTTCTCGACCTGGGCGTAGGCGAGCCGGTTCTCGATCGCGTAGGCGGCGTCGACGTAGGTGACGGCGCCCTTGGTGCGCGAGACGATCCCGGTGACGCCGGAGCTGCCCTTGCCGCCGAGGCCGGCCGGGAAGCTGACCTGCGTCGAGTGGCCGACCTTCGACTTCCAGGCGGGGCTGACCGCCGCGAGGTAGTCGGTGAAGTTGTAGGTCGTGCCCGAGGCGTCCGAGCGGAAGACCGGCGTGATCTTCAGGTCGGGGAGGCTCGTGCCCGCGTTCAGCTGCGCGATCTTCGGGTCGTTCCACTTCGTGATCTGCCCGAGGAAGATGCCGGCGATCGCGGCGCCGTCCAGCTTCAGGTGCTCGGGCGCGCCCGGGACGTTGTAGGTGACCGAGGTGCCGGCGAGCGCCCACGGCACCTGGACGCAGTTGCTGCACGCGCCCAGCTGGTCGGCCGAGAGCGGCGCGTCGGAGGCGCCGAAGTCGACGGTGTCGCCGGTGATCGCGGCGATGCCGCCGCCGGAGCCGATCGGGCCGTAGGTGACCGTCACCCCGGCCGTCCTGTTGTAGTCCTGGATCCACTTCGTCACGAGCGGATAGACGAACGAGGAGCCGGCGCCGACGAGCGTCGAGCTCTGGCCGCCGCCGGACGAGCCGGACGGGGCCGTCGAAGCCGTCGTCGCTGCGTGCTGCTGCCGGAGCCGCCTCCACAGGCGGCGGCGCCGAGCGCGACCAGCGTCGCGAGGGCGCCTGCGATCAGTGCTGTCTTCCTGGATGCTGTCTTCTTGGCCATGCCGCCACCGTGCCAGCGGGCGCCCGCCGCCGGGGGTGCCGCCGGGTGAACGTCCGGTGACGATCCGGTGAACGCGCCGCTCAGCGCGGCGTGTACGGGCGTGGTCGTCGTCAGCTGGACGAAGCCGAGCCGCTCGAGGATCGGCCGGCTCGTCGGCAGCGCGTCGACCCGGAGGTAGCGGTAGCCGCGCTCGCGGGCGAGCCGGCCGCGCAGCGCGACCGTGGCGCGGTAGAGGCCGCGGCCGCGCCACTCGGGGACGGTGCCGCCGCCCCAGAGGCCGGCGAACTCGGAGCCGGGGTCGAACGAGATCCGCGAGGCGCCGACGGGCGTCTCCGCCGGCGAAGGCGACGATCCCGAGCTCGGCGGGCGGCTCACGCTCGAGGCGCGCAGGAGGAGGCGGCCGACGGCGGCGTGCTCCGGCCGGCCGAAGGCGCGGCTCCGCCGCCTCGACGAAGGCGGCGACGCCGCCGGCGTCGGCGACGACGCGCAGCTCGACGCCGGCGCGGCGGCTCCGCGTCGAGGTCGAGCCCGGCGAGCTCGGCGACGAGCACCGCCTCCTGCTCGCCCGGCTCGAGGCCCGCCGGCCTCGAGCCGGCGCGGCAGGTCGGCGGGCCGGTCGTGGCCGTAGAGCTTCCACTCGGCCTCGCCGCCGAGCGAGCGGAGGCGGGCGGCGACGCGCTCGACCGTCCCGTCCGCGCTCTCGTCGTCGAGGTCGGACCAGAGCACGGCGCACCAGCCGTCGTCCTCGATCCAGAGCAGCGTCTGCCCGTCGCGCTCGATCCGCGCGGCCGGGTCGGCAGGGCGGGCCTCGCGGCGCAGCTGCCGGTCGAAGAGCTCGCGAGGACGGCGGGCCGGTCCACGCGCGGATTCTCGCCGACGGCGCTACGGGTGCGAGGCGTCCGTGAACTCGTGGAACTCGGCGGTGACGAGGTAGGCGGTCTGCTCGCCGATGTCGACGGCGTGGTCGCCGATCCGCTCGATGCAGCGGGAGATCATCAGCATCCGCAGGCCCCACTCGCGGCGGTCGGCCTCGGCGCCGAGCGCGATCACCTCCTCGACCGCGCGGCGGTTGGTGACGTCCACCGCCTCGTCGAGGTCGACGAGCAGGCGCGCCTGCTCGACGTCGCGCTGCTGGAAGGAGACGAGCGCGACCCGGATCATGTCCTCGACGCGGGTCCCCATCTCCTCGACCGCCTCGAGCAGCCGCTGCTCGCGCGGCAGCCCCTCGGTCAGCCTCGTCAGCTTCGCGACGGTGACGCAGTAGTCGGCCATCCGCTCGAGCGAGAGGTTGACGCGGAAGACGGCGAGGACGCGGCGGAGGTCGCCGGCGACCGGGGTCTGGCGGGCGAGCAGCGTCTGGACGCCCTCCTCGATCGCGACGTACGCGCGGTCGACCTCGTCGTCGAAGGCGATCACCTCGCCCGCGAGCTCGTGGTCGCTGCGCGCGAGCGCGTTCAGGGCGCCGCGCAGCGAGCGGAGGACGAGGCCGCCCTCCTCCTGCAGGCTCGCCTCGAGCTGCTCGAGCTCCTCCTGGAACGAGACGCGCATCGACACCGTTCTACCCGATCTACCCGAACCGTCCGGTCACGTAGCCCTCGGTGCGCTCGTCGCGCGGCTGCGTGAAGATCACGTTCGTGTCGTCGTACTCGACCAGCGTGCCGGCGCCGTCGACGAGCGTGAAGAACGCCGTCAGCTCGGCGACCCGGGCGGCCTGCTGCATGTTGTGGGTGACGATCACGAGCGTGTAGTCGTCGCGGAGCTCGTGCATCAGGTCCTCGATCGCGGCGGTCGCGATCGGGTCGAGCGCCGAGGCCGGCTCGTCGAGCAGGATCACGTCCGGCTCGACCGCGATCGCGCGGGCGATGCAGAGCCGCTGCTGCTGGCCGCCGGAGAGGCCGAGCGCGCTCTTCTTCAGGCGGTCCTTGACCTCGTCCCAGAGCGCCGCCTTGCGCAGCGCGCGCTCGACGCGGCCGTCGAGGTCGTCCTTCATGCCGAGGATCCGCAGGCCGAAGGCGACGTTGTCGTAGATCGACTTCGGGAACGGGTTCGGGCGCTGGAAGACCATGCCGATCCGGCGGCGGACCTCGATCGGGTCGACGCCGTCGGCGTTCAGGTCGACGCCGTGGTAGAGCAGCTCGCCCGAGACCTTCGCCGACGGGACGAGGTCGTGCATCCGGTTGAGCGCGCGCAGGAACGTGCTCTTGCCGCAGCCGGAGGGGCCGATGATCGCGGTGATCGTGTTGCGGTAGATGTCGATGTCGACGCCGCGGATCGCGACCGACTCGCCGTAGGCGACCTCGAGCCCGCGGGCCTCGAAGACGGGCTCGCGGGAGACGGGGCCCGTCCCGCGGGCGGTGACGCCGACGGAGAGCTTCTGCGGCTCGATCCGGCCGGGCTGGGTTTCGGGAGACGTCTCGGTCATGGGCACCCGACGAGTGTTCCCCGGACCGCGCCGGGCCGGGGTGCATGCCGCGTGAACGTCCGGTGACGAAGTGGTGAACGGGCCCGTGACGCGGCCCCGGGGGTGCAATCCTGCCCGCCGATGGAGACGACCGTCGACACGCCCGCGGTCCTGCCGCGCACGCGCCGCGTCACCGACCGGATCGGCGAGCGCGCCTTCTGGGCGCTGACGGCGCTCGCGACGCTCGCCGCGATGGCGCTCGTCGTCGCCGTCGCCTGGAAGGTCGTCTCCGGCGCCTGGCCGGCCGTGCAGGAGTTCGGGCTCTCGTTCCTCTGGTCGAGCGCCTGGAACCCCGTCACCTCGCAGTTCGGCGCCGCGCAGTTCGTCCTCGGCACGCTCGTGACCTCCTTCGGCGCGCTCGTGCTGGCGGCGCCGCTCTCGATCGCGATCGGGCTCTTCCTGAGCGAGCTGGCGCCGCCGTCGATCCGCGGGCCGATCGGGTCGCTCGTCGAGATGCTGGCCGCCGTGCCGTCGGTCGTGATCGGCCTCTGGGGCATCTACGTGATGGGCCCCTGGGTCGGCGACAGGATCGAGCCGGTCGTGAAGGCGACGCTCGGCTGGATCCCCTTCTTCTCCGGCGACACGGCCGCGGTCGGGATGTTCCAGGCGATGCTCGTGCTGACGATCATGATCGTCCCGATCGCCTCCTCGATCTGCCGCGAGCTCTTCGTCAGCGTTCCGCGCGAGCTCGAGGAGGGCGCGCTCGCGCTCGGCGCGACCCGCTGGGAGATGGTGCGCGGCGTCGTCCTCTCCTACACCCGCGGCGGCGTCGTCGCCGCGATCATCCTCGGGCTCGGCCGCGCGCTCGGCGAGGCGATCGCGGTCACGCAGGTGATCGGCAACTCGGACCACCTGCCGTCGTCGATCTTCGGGCCCGCGGACACGCTCGCGAGCCGGATCGCCAACCAGTACCAGGGCGCGGTCACGAACCTCCAGATCGCCTCGCTCGTCTACCTGGCGGCGATCCTGCTCGCGATCACGCTGGTCGCGAACGTGGCCGCGCAGCTGATCGTCGTCCGCTGGGACGCGCAACCGGAGCGACCGGTGACGACGGTCGAGGCCGCGCGCGGCGCTGACGGCGACCGGGCGCGCGCGCCGGCGCAAGGCGGTCAACCGGCTCGCGATCGGCGGCGCGGTCGCGGCGGCGCTGCTCGCGGTCGCGGTGCTCGGCGTGCTCGTCGTCTCCGTCTTCGAGAAGGGCGCGCAGGCGCTCAACCTCGACTTCTTCACCCACGGCCCGGCGGTCTTCGGCGAGGCCGGCGGCGGGATCGCGCCCGCGCTCGTCGGCTCGCTGCTCCTGGTCGGGCTCGCCACGCTCGGCGCGCTCCCGACCGGGGTGCTGGTCGCGATCTACGTCAGCGAGTTCGCCTCGCCCCGGGTCGGGCGGCCGGTGCGGGTCGTCCTCGACGTGCTCAACGGCTTCCCCTCGATCGTGATCGGCATCTTCGTCTTCGCCCTGCTCGTCGTCGGCCACCGGCAGAGCGGCTACGCGGGCGCCTTCGCGCTCGGCGTGATCATGCTGCCGCTCGTCGCGCGGGCGACGATGGAGGTGCTCGAGCTCGTGCCCGGGCACCTGCGCGAGGCGAGCCTCGCGCTCGGCGTCTCCCGCTGGCGCACGGTGCTCGGCGTCGTCCTCCCGACCGCGCTCGGCGGCATCCTCACGGGCACGACGCTGGCGATCGCGCGCGCCGCCGGCGAGACGGCGCCGCTGCTCTTCACCTCCGCGATCGCCGCCAACACCGTCAACTGGGATCCGCACCAGGCGCTCGCGTCGATCCCGGTCACGATCTTCACCTACTCGGAGTCGCCCGACCCGGCGCTGCACGAGCAGGCGTGGGCGGCGGCGTTCGTGCTGATCGTCTTCGTGCTCGTGACGAGCCTGACCGCGCGGTTCCTGCTCGACCGCTCGCGCCGCAAGCTCGGCGAGACCCGCTAGGCCGGGGCCGCCGCCGCGTCGACGATCACGTCGCCGACCTCGGCGCCGAGCGAGCCCTTGCGCAGGAACGCGACCGCGCCGGCGGCGTCGGCGGCCTCGGCGATCTGCTCGTCGGCGCGGCCGCTGACGAGGACGACGCGGAGGGCCGGCTGCGCCGCCCGCAGCACCACGGTCAGCTCGCAGCCGTCGACCGTCGGCATCACCAGGTCGACCAGCGCGACGTCGGCTCCCGGCGCCGCCGCGAGCGCCTCGTCGGGAGTGGAGGCGACGCCGACGACGCTGACGCGCGGATCGAGCTCGAGCAGCGCCGCGAGCGCGTCGGCGAACATGCGCTGGTCGTCGACGAGCAGCACGCGGATGCGGTTTGACGGAGACGGGAGCACGGTCTCCGGTCCACCGTAGCGAACGGGCCGGCGCCGTGCGGCAGCCCGGCTGCGCGCCCGCGCCGAGCGGGCGAGCGCGTCGACGACACCATCCGAGCCGTCTTCCTCGCGCGCGGTAGTCCGGGGTGAAGTCGACGGCGCCGGCCGAGCGCGACGTCGCCGGGAGCCCGTTCACCACCCCGTCACCGCCCTGTCACGGACTCTCAGCCCACCGGGCGCGCGCCGGGCGTCAGGCTCGGGGCGACCGATGGCTCACACCAAGGAGAACAGGAAATGATCAGGAGAGGGGTCGTCCTTCTCGTCTCGTCGCTCGCGCTCGCGGCCGTGGCCGTCGCGGGCGCGTCCGCGACGCCGGCGAAGACCGCCGCCACCGGCATCACCGGCGCCGGCAGCTCGTTCGTCTTCCCGCTCGTCTCGACCTGGATCCCGGCGGTCGACCACGCGTTCGGCTACCAGCTGACCTACGGCTCGATCGGCTCGGGCGGCGGCATCGCCGCGATCACCGCCCGCACGGTCGACTTCGGCGCCTCCGACGCGCCGCTGACGCCCGACCAGATGGCCGCCTGCAAGGGCTGCGTCCAGATCCCCTGGGCGCTGTCGGGCACCTCGATCGCCTACAACCTGCCGGGCGTCTCGGCCCGGCTGAAGCTGACCGGCAAGCTGCTCGCCGACATCTTCCTCGGCAAGATCGGAAGCTGGAACGACCCGGCGATCCGGGCCGTCAACAAGGGCACGACGCTGCCGGCGACGAAGATCACGCCGGTCTTCCGCTCGGACGGCTCGGGCACCTCCTACAACTTCACCGACTACCTCTCGACCGTCAGCCCCGAGTGGAAGTCGAAGGTCGGCAAGGGGACGCAGGTCAGCTTCCCGGCCGGCGTCGGCGCGCGCGGCTCGTCGGGCGTCGCCGGCGTCGTCTCCCGCACCGAGGGCGCCGTCACCTACGTCGACGTCGCCTACGCGCTCGCGAACAAGATCCAGCTTCGCGGCGGTGCAGAACAGGGCCGGCCGCTTCCAGCTGCCGGGCCTGCGCGGGATCGCGGCGGCGGCCTCGACGGTGAAGAAGGTTCCGGCCTCGGGCGCGCTCTCGATCGTCGACCCGCCGAAGACGAACAAGCTCGCCTACCCGATCTCGACCTTCTCGTGGATCATCCTGCCCACGCAGAGCTCGAAGGCGGCGGAGTTGCGGAAGTTCGTCTTCTGGGCGCTGACCCAGGGGCAGCAGCGCCAGTACACGGCCAAGCTCCTCTTCGTGCCGATCCCGAAGCCGGTGCTGGTCGCGGCCGAGAAGACGCTGAAGAAGATCAGCGTCTAGCCGACGACTGCCGGCTCGCGCACCGTCACGGTCCCCTCGACCTCGCAGGCCTCGGCGAGGGTGGCCGTGACGGTGCCGAAGCGCAGCAGGTTGCGGTGCACGAGCTCGACCCGGCCGGGCGGCTCGTCGGTGTCGAGGCGCAGCTCGTACTCGAGCCGGCGGAGCCGCGGCGGCGACCAGCCTCGCTCGGCGACGACGCGGATCGAGGCGTGGCGATAGCGGAAGCGGAGGTACGTCGAGGTGTGCTCGAGGTTCTCGAGCATGCAGGCCGCGAAGCTCGCGACGAGCAGGCGGGCGGCGTCCGGGAGCGGGCCGTCCGGGTGGGAGGCGTCGACGACGATCCGCTCGCCGAGGCAGTCGACGGCGGCGCGGCCGTCGCCGAGCGCGACCGCCTCGACCTCGTAGCGCTGGGGCGCGGTCATGAGGCGATCGTCGCCCGGCGCGGCGCGGCGGGCATCGGGAGCTTCCCGTAGGCCTCAGGCGGGGAACGTGCAGCGCACCTCGAGCCCGGCGCCGCGGGAGCTCTCGGCGACGACCTCGCCGCCGGCCGAGGCGACGACGTGCTTGACGATCGCGAGGCCGAGGCCGGTGCCGCGCGAGGTGCGGGCCGGGTCGGCCCGGTAGAAGCGCTCGAACAGCCGCGGCAGGTGCTCGGCGCCGACGCCGATGCCGTCGTCGCGGCCGGAGAGGACGACGGATCCGTCGGCGGCCCGGACGGCGGCGAGCGTGAAGGTCGAGCCGTGGCCGGCGTAGCGGATCGCGTTCGCGGCCAGGTTCTCGACGACGACCCGGAGCATGCGCGGGCGGAGCGGCGCCTCGACGTCGTCGTCGCCCTCCGCCGCGAGCGCGACGCCCGCGCGGGCGGCCGCGTCGTCGAGCTCGGCCAGCACCTCGCGCGCGACGGGCAGGATCGGCGTCGAGCCGAGCGCGACCACCTCGCGGCCGGTCTCGAGCGCGCTCAGGAACAGGACCTCGTCGATCAGCTCGGTGGCCTGGTCGACCTCGGCGCGGGCCCGCTCGACCAGCTCCTGCACGTCGGCGCCCGGCAGGAGCGCGGTGTCGAGCAGCGCCATCAGCCGGGCGAGCGGCGTCCGCAGCTCGTGGCTGACGGCGGCGGTGAAGCCGGAGCGGAGCTCCTCGTAGGAGGCCGCGTCGGTCTCGCGGAGGTAGACGAGCGTCTCGCTGCCGCCGTCGACGCGGAAGCTCGTGCGGGCGGCCTCCGTGTGCGGCGGCGGCGGGGCGCCCTCCTCGAGCTCGGGCAGCGCCTCGCGGGCACGGCGGCTCGCCGCGACGACGTTGCCGTCCTGGTCGAGCACGAGCACCGCCTCGAGGCTCTCCTCGACGACGCGGCGGCCGCGCTCGGCGAGCCGGAGCAGGACCGGGTCGGCGGCGGGCTCGGCCGGCTCCTCGCCGCGGAAGAGGCGCTTCACCACTCTGTCACCATCCGTTCACCGTGGCGCGGCCGGGCACCGCTCTATCGTAGGTGCTGGATGACCAGGGTCCTGATCGTCGAGGACGACGACGTCGTCGCGCGGGCGATGGCGCAGCATCTCGACGCGGCCGGGTTCGACCCGCTCGTGGTCGGCCGGGGCGAGCTCGGGCTGGCGCGGCTGCGCTACGAGCGCCCCGACGTCTGCGTGCTCGACCTGATGCTGCCCGAGCTCGACGGCTGGCGGCTGATCGAGACCGCGCGGGCGGAGGGGATCGGCACGCCGATCGTCGTCGTCTCCGCGCGCGGCACCGAGCACGACCGCGTCCACGCGCTCGAGATCGGCGCCGACGACTACCTCGTGAAGCCGTTCTCGATGAAGGAGCTGGTCGCGCGGGTCGGCGCGGCGGCCCGGCGCGGCGTGCGGCCGGCCGAGGAGCGTCGCGGCGAGGCGATCGAGATCGAGGAGCTGCGGATCGACCCGCGCGAGGTGCAGGCCTACGTCGAGGGCCGGAGCGCCGAGCTGACGCCGACCGAGTTCAGGCTGCTCTACACGCTCGCGCTCGACCGCGGGCGGGTGGTGACCCGCGACGAGCTGCTGCAGAAGGTCTGGGGCCGCCGCGAGACGCACCGCGACCGCACCGTCGACGTCTTCGTGCGCCGGCTGCGGAAGAAGATCGACGCGGAGGCGCCGCGGCACACGTTCGTGCAGACCCGCTTCGGCGTCGGCTACAAGCTCGAGCCCGTTCCGAAGCCCTAGCCGCGTAGACTTCGCCGCGATGGACTTCGCCCTCTCGGACGAGCAGCGGGAGATCCAGGCCGTCGCGCGGGAGGTGGCGGCCGCCGAGATCGAGCCGCACGCGGCGGAGTGGGACCGGGAGCACCGCTTCCCGCGGGAGCTCTTCACGACCCTCGCCGAGCTCGGGCCTGATGGGCGTCTGCGTGCCGGAGGCCTACGGCGGCGCGGGCGCGGACTTCCTCTCGTACATCCTCGTGCTCGAGGAGCTCTCGCGCGCGGACGCGGGGGTCGGGGTCACGGTCGCCGTCCACACCTCCGCCTGCACGCTGCCGCTCCTTGCCTTCGGCACCGACGAGCAGCGCAGCCGCTTCGTGCCGCCGCTCGCGCGCGGCGAGACGATCGGCGCCTTCGCGCTGACCGAGCCCGGCGCCGGCTCCGACGCGGGCTCGCTCCGCGCCCGCGCCGAGCGCACCGACGCCGGCTGGCGGCTCACCGGGACGAAGCAGTGGGTCACGAACGGCTCGCACGCGGGCACCTTCCTCGTCTTCGCGCGCACCGACCCGGAGACCCCGGGGGCGCGCGGCGTCTCCGCCTTCGTGCTCGACGCCGAGCACGTCGAGGTCACGCGCGAGGAGGAGAAGCTCGGGCTCAACTCCTCTTCCACGGCCGACCTCGCGATCGACGCCGAGGTGCCCGCGGACCGGCTCCTGCACGAGGAGGGCAAGGGCTTCCACGTCGCGATGGCGACGCTCGACGGCGGCCGGATCGGGATCGCCGCGCAGGCGGTCGGGATCGCCCGGGCCGCCTTCGAGGTCGCGCGCGACTACGCGAAGGAGCGCGAGACCTTCGGCCGCCCGCTCGCCGAGCACCAGGCGATCCAGGCGAAGCTCGCGGACATGGCGACCGAGATCGACGCCGCGCGCCTGCTCACCCACCGGGCGGCCTGGCTGAAGGACCGCGGCGAGCCCGTCACCGAGGCGGGCGCGATGGCGAAGCTCTACGCGTCCGCGACGCGCCCGCCGCCAGACCGCCGAGGCGATCCAGATCCTCGGGGGCTACGGCTACACGAAGGAGTTCCCGGTCGAGCGCTACTACCGCGACGCGAAGATCACCGAGATCTACGAGGGGACGAGCGAGATCCAGCGGATCGTGATCGCGCGGAGCATCCTCGAGCTGCAGCGCGACCGGCACGGGCAGGGCGGAGCCGGCCGGCGGGCGGAGGCGGCGGCTCCGCCGGCAGCCGACCGCGAATGAGCCCGCGACGGCCTGACGAGCCCGTCCGCCTGACGCGGATCTACACGCGCACGGGCGACGCGGGCGAGACGCACCTCGGCGACCTCTCGCGCGTCCGCAAGACCGACCCGCTCGTCGAGGCCTTCGGCGCCGTCGACGAGCTGAACGCCGCGGTCGGGCTGGCGCGGGCGGCCGGCGACAGCCCCGTGCTCGAGCGCGTCCAGAACGAGCTCTTCGACCTCGGCGCCGACCTCTCGGTGCCCTACGAGGAGGGCGACGGCAAGCTCCGCGTCACGGACGCGCAGGTCGAGCGGCTCGAGCGCGACTGCGACGCCGCCAACGAGCCGCTCGCGCCGCTCCGGAGCTTCGTCCTGCCCGGCGGCACCGAGGCCGGCGCCCGCCTGCACCTCGCGCGGACGGTCTGCCGGCGCGCCGAGCGCGAGACGCTGCGCGCGGCGGCCGAGCGGCCCGTCAACCCGGTCGCGGCCCGCTACCTGAACCGGCTCTCCGACCTGCTCTTCATCCTCGCGCGGGCCGCGAACGGCGGCGACGAGCCGCTGTGGAAGCCCGGCGAGAGCCGCTAGAGCCGCCGACCAGGCTGGTGCGGCGGCTCGGGCTCGCCGACGCGGTCGTGCTCGGGCTCGGCTCGATGCTCGGCGCCGGGCGTCTTCGCCGCCTGGGGGCCCGCCGCCCGCGCGGCCGGCTCGGGCCTCGTCGCAGGGCTCGCCGTCGCCGCGGGCGTCGCCTACTGCAACGCGACCTCGTCGGCCCGGCTCGCGGCGCGCTACCCCGAGTCGGGCGGCACCTACGCGTACGGCCGCCGCCGGCTCGGGCACTTCTGGGGCTACCTGGCCGGCTTCGGCTTCGTCGCCGGCAAGCTCTCGAGCTGCGCGGCGATGGCGCTCACCTTCGGCGCCTACGCCGTCGCCCGGCCACGCCCGCCTGCTCGCGCTCGCGGCCGTGCTCGCCGCGACCGGCGTCAACCTGCTCGGCGTCGGCAAGACCGTGGCCGCGACCCGCGCGATCGTCGCGGTCGTCCTCGCCGTCCTGCTCGCCTTCGTCGCCGCCGCGCTCGCGGGCGGCGCCTCGACGGGACGCGTCGGCTCGCCGGTCGCCGGCGGCGCGCTCGGGATCCTCCGCTCGGGCGGGCTGCTCTTCTTCGCCTTCGCCGGCTACGCGCGGATCGCGACGCTCGGCGAGGAGGTGCGCGCGCCGGAGCGGACGATCCCGCGGGCGATCCCGCTCGCGCTCGGGCTCACCGTCGCGCTCTACGCCGCGGTCGGGCTCGCCGCGCTCGCCGCGATCGGGCCCGGCGCGGCTCGCGGACGCGGCGGCGCCGCTGCGCGCGGCCGCGCCGAGCGTCGGCCCGCTCGTCGCGGCCGGCGCCGCCGTCGCCTCGCTCGGCGTGCTCCTCTCGCTCCAGGCCGGGATCAGCCGCACCGTCTTCGCGATGGCCGGGAACCGCGACCTCCCGGGCGCGCTCGCCGCCGTGCACCCGCGCCGGCGGGTGCCGCACCGGGCCGAGTGCGGCGATCGGCCTCGTCGTCGCCGCGGCCGTCGCGGCCGGGCTCGACCTCGGCGCCGCGATCGGCTTCAGCTCCTTCTGCGTGCTCGTCTACTACGCGCTGGCGAACGCCTCGGCGCTGACGCTCGGCGCCCGTCGCGCCGTCCCGCTCGCGGGGCTCGCCGGCTGCCTCGTGCTCGCCGCGACCCTGCCGCCGCGCGCCGCCGCGGCCGGCGCGGGCGTGCTCGCCGCCGGCGCGGCCGCCTACGGCCTGCGCCGCCGGCTCACCTGAGGCCGGCGAGCGAGCGGATCGCCTTCCGCAGCGTCCTCGCCGGCGTTCGCTTCGGCAGCGCCAGGGTCGCGCCCGCCCGCTTCGCCGCGGCCAGGTTCCGCCGCTTCGACGAGATCGCGACGAGCCGGACGTCGGGGAAGACGGTGTGCAGGTCGCGCACGAAGCGCAGGCCGAAGCGGTCGACGTCGACGACGACGACGCGGACGTCGCGGCCCGGGCTCGGCGGTCAGCGCGAAGGCGCCGTCGAGCGCGGTCGGGACGACCCTGGCGCCCTGCGACGCGAGCGCGAGCGCCAGCGAGTCGCGGGCGCCGGGCGCGCCGGCGAGCACGATCTCGACCGGCTTCCGGCGAGCGTGACGACCTTCGACCTGACGTCGCCGACGAGCCGCACCTTCTGCGTCCGGCGCTGCGTCTGCGCCTGCGAGCGCGCGACCCAGACGACGCTGTAGGTGCCGGTGCGCCGCACCTGCTTCGGCCAGCGGAGCTTGACGACGCGGGCGCCCGCCCTGACGTCGAGCCGCCAGGTGTAGAGGCGCACGTGGCGCGGGCTGTAGAGCGTCGCCACGACCCTGGCCGGCTTCGAGAGCTTCAGCCGCGCCGCGACGAAGCCGCGCGCGGCGCCCTTCAGCGTCGTCTGGCCGGCGACCCGGAAGGCGAGCTTCGACTGGACGACCGGCGCGGGCTTCCCCGAGACGGTCAGGTCGACGGCCGAGCCCTTGAACCGCAGCTCGACGTCGCTCGGGTCGGTGACGGTGCCGGCCGGCGCGGTCGAGGCCTCGTCGTAGCGGACGGCGCCGAGCGCGAAGCCGCGCGCCTGCAGGGCGCCCGTCGCGTCGGCGAGGCCGAGGCCGGCGATCGGCGGCAGCGCCAGCAGCGGGTCGGTGGGAGCCGACTCGTTGCCCGCCGGGTCGACCTCCTTGAGCGTGAACTCGCGGGTGTCGCTCGGGTCGAACGGCCCCAGCTTCGTCTCGTACTCGGTCGCGCCGAAGTGGCCGTAGGTCTCGCCGTCGACCGCGAGCACGAAGTTGACGATCTGGCCGCTGTTGTCCTCGCCCGGCGCCCAGCGCAGGGTCAGGCCGTCGTCGGCGACGACGCCCGCGAAGTCCTTCGGCGGCGACGGCGGCTCGAGGTCGCGGAAGAGCGTGAAGAGCGAGAGGTGGCGCGTGAGGACGTGCACGCCCGAGGCGTCCGTCCAGTACCCGTCGCGGGCGCCGTCCGCGAGCGAGCCGTCGACGCGCTGCAGCAGCCGCCAGGCGCCGCCCTCGAAGGTCGCGGGGACCGCCGTCGAGCCGGTCGTGTTCGAGATCACGATCTCGATCGGGGTCGAGAACTCGTGCACGAGCGTCCAGTCCGAGTTCCAGCGGGCGGTGACGTCGACGATCGCCGCGCCGGGCGCCATCCCGGCGGCGGGGGAGACGGCGCTCGGCGGCACCGGCTCGACCCTGAGCACGAGCCAGTCGTCCTGCGCCGCGCTCCGCCACGCGTAGGCGCCGGGCCGCATGATCGCGGTCGCGGTCGCGTCGGCGGAGGTGACCGACGGTGGTCACGTCCGGGTTCGCGTTCTTCGCGATCGCGGGCGTGCCGGTGACTGCGCCGCTCCAGACGGTGACGTTGACCCGGAACGGGCGGGTGTGGCCGCCGAGGTCGGTGAGCGTGCCCGTCAGCGCGTGGTCGCCGTCGGCGAGCGCGGCGAGCGAGTAGGTCAGGGTCGTCCCGGCGATCGCGGGCGCGCCGACCGGCGTCCCGTCGAGCGCCGAGCCGGTGACCGAGGCGACCGCCTCGCTGACGGTGACGGTGATCGTCGAGAGCGAGGTGACGAGCGCGCCGTCCGCCGGGCTCGAGGAGACGACGTAGGGCAGCGCGTTGTCGACGCGGACGCCGTCCTGCTCGGAGACCGAGGCGTTGCCGAAGCCGTCGTAGGCGACGGCGCGGAAGTCGTAGTCGCCGTCGCCGACCGCGGTGCTGTCGAAGGTGACGACGAACGGCGCGCTCGCCGCCGCCGCGATCTCCGTCCAGGTCGAGCCGCCGGCCGGGCGCCGCTCGAAGACGACGCGGCGACGCCGCGGCCGCCGGCCGTCGCCGACAGGGCCGCCGAGCCCGAGATCGAGGCCGGGATCGCGGCCAGCGAGACGCTCGGGGCGGTCGCGTCGACGGTCACCTGGCGTGGCGGCAGCAGGAACGTATTGCCGGCGTTGTCGGTGACGAGGATCGCGAGGTCGTAGGGGCCGGAGGCGAGGCCGGTCGTGTCCCAGGCGGCCGTGTACGGCGCCGAGGTCGCGGTCGAGAGGTCGTTCCAGGGCCCGGACGGCTGCCGCCAGCGGAAGGCGACGGAGGCGACGCCGGAGCCGCTGTCGGTCGCGGTGGCGACGAGCTGCACGGCCGGCCCGCCGACGGTCGCGCTCAACGCGGGCTGGGTCAGCGAGCCGGACGGGTCGGCGTTGTCGACGGTGACCGTCACGACCGCGCTCGTGCCCGTGTTGCCGCTGCCGTCGACGGCGACCGCGCGCAGGTCGTAGCTGCCGTCGGTGACGCCGCTCGTCGTCCAGGCGAGCCCGAACGGGGAGGCCGCGGCGGTGCCGATCGTCGTCCAGACGCCGACGCCGGCCGGGCTGCGCTCGTAGTTGACGGTGGCGGTGTCGGCCGAGGTCGAGACGGACAGGTTGGCGACGCCCGAGACCGCGCTCGGGAGGCCGGTCAGCGAGATCGTCGGCGCGTCGTTGTCGACCGTGATCGTCCGGCTCGGCGGAGGTGGTCGAGTTGCCGGCGGCGTCGGTGACGACGACCTGGATCTCGACCGGGCCGTCGGGCGCGGCCGTCGAGTCCCAGCTCGCCGACCAGGGGCCGGACGTGTCCGTGGCGACGGTCGAGAAGGAGGCCGCGCCGGAGACCTTGACCTGGAAGGCGACCGAGGCGACGCCCGAGGTCGCGTCGGAGGCGGCAGCGGCGAGCGCGATCGTGCCGGAGCGGACGCCGCCTGCGGCCGGGGCGGTGACGACGGCCGTGTCCGGCGCGGTGTTGTCGACGGTCTTGCCGTCGAGGCTCGTCGTCGAGGTGTTGCCGACGCCGTCGGTGATCAGGACCCGCAGGTCGTAGGCGCCGTCGGCGACCGAGGTCGTGTCCCATTCGGTCTCGTACGGCGCGGCCGTGACCGTGTCGATCGAGGTCCAGGTGCCGGCGCCGGCCGGCGAGACCTGGAACTCGACCGAGGCGACGTCCGGGTCGGTCGGCGAGGCCTCGAGGTGGACGGGGCCGCTGAGGACGGTGCCCGGGTCGAGGGCGGGGCCGCTCGGCGGCGTCGTGTCGATCACGACGGCGGCGGTCTTCTGCGCCTCGACGTTGCCGGCGGCGTCGGTCGACCAGTAGGCGATCGTGTGCTCGCCGTCGTTCGAGTGGTCGGACGGGGCGGTGATCGTGACCGAGGTGCCGCTCTGGACGCCGCCGCCGTCGACCTCGTAGCTCGTCGCGGAGACGCCCGAGCCGGCGTCGGTCGCGCTCAGGGTGACGGTGACGTCGCTCGCGCTGGCGCTGCCCGGCGCGTCGTCGGTCGTCGTCGGGGCGGTGTTGTCGATCCGGACGTTCTGGACGGACGGGGAGGCGAAGCCGTTCGCGGCGTTGTCGACCGCGACCACGCGGAGGTCGTAGACGCCGTCGGCGAGCGAGTGCGTGTCGAGCGGGCTCGCGACCTGCGCCCAGGTCGTGTCGTCGGCCGAGGAGAGCTTGGCCTGGTAGGTGACCGACTGCAGCCCCGAGAGCGCGTCGGCGGTCGTCGAGGCGAGCGTCACCGTCCCCTTCAGGAGGCTGCCGGGGTCGGTGATCGACGCGGTCGGCGCCGTCGTGTCGATCAGGACCTGGGTCGACTTCGCCGGCTCGAGGTTGCCGGCGACGTCCCGGGAGCGGTACGAGATCGTGTGGGTGCCGTCCCACGAGTGGTCGGCCGGAGCCGGGATCGAGACGGTCGAGCCGCTGACGTAGGGGCCGCCGTCGACCGAGTACTCGCTGTGGTCGACGCCCGACTCGGTGTCGGTCGCGGACAGGTGCACGTCGACCGGCGTCCGCTGCCACGAGGCCGGCGCGTCGTCGGTCGTCGCCGGCGGCTCGTGGTCGACGTAGGTGGTCGACCGGCGCCGTGTCGGTCTCGTTGCCGGCCCGGTCGCGGACGACGGCGCGGAGCTCGACGGTGCCGTGCAGGAGCGGTCGTGTCCCAGGCCGCCGGGGTCGGGTGCCAGGTCGGGTCGCCGCTCGCGCGGTACTGGTAGTCGACGGTGTCGATGCCCGAGCCGGCGTCGCTCCGGGTCGAGGCGATCGAGACGGTGCCGGTGACGTAGGCGGGCGGCGCCGTCATCGCGGCGGTCGGCGGCGTGTTGTCGACGAGCACCGGCGTCGCGAGCGGGGCCGCGTGGACGTTGCCGGCCCGGTCGGTGACGAAGACGCGCAGGTCGTAGGAGCCGTCGCCCGGCAGCGCGGTCGTGTCGAGCGAGGCCGCGTACGGGGCGGTCGCGTCGGTGGCGAAGGTCGTCCAGGTGCCCGCGCCGGCCGGCGACCACTGGAAGTCGACCGAGTCGACCCCGCTCGTCGCGTCGGCGGCGGCCGCGGTCAGGGCGACGGTCGCGCGGGCGTAGGCGCCGGGGTCGGTCAGCGAGCCGGTCGGGGCGGTCTGGTCGACGACGACGTCGACGATCGCGCTGGCGGTGTGGCCGGCCGCCGTCGGTCGCGGTCGCGCGCAGGGCGCGGTTGCCGTCGCCGGGCAGCGGCCAGGCGACCTGCCACGGGGCGGCGGCGGCGGTGCCGATCGCGCTCCAGACGCCGCTCGAGCAGCCGGCGCTCGTGTCGGCGCACTGCTCGAAGTCGACGGCGGCGACGCCGGTGCCGGTGTCGTCGGCGGTCGCGGCGACCGGGGTCGGGGCGGCGACGTAGGCGCCGGCCGGGCTCGTGATCGAGATCGTCGGATCCTGGGTGTCGACCGTCCAGCTCGCGGTCGCCGTGGCGCTGTTGCCGGCGGCGTCGGTCGCGCGGACGCGGAAGTCGTGCGACCCGTCGGCGAGGCCGCTCGGCGAGGCGGGCGAGCTGCAGGCCGCGAAGGCGCCGCCGTCGAGGCTGCACTCGAGCGTCGCGCCGGGCTCGGCCGAGAAGGCGATGCTCGCCGAGGCGCTCGCGCTCGGGTCGGCCGGAGCCGTGTCGACCTGGACGGCCGGCGGCGTCGTGTCGAGCGTCAGGGCGCGGCTCGCCGACCAGGCCGAGACGGCGCCGTCGGCGTCGCTCGAGCGCGCCTGCCAGTAGTAGGTGCCGTCGGCGGTCAGCGCGCCGGCCGAGATCGTCGCCGACCCCTCGGCGCCCGCGGCGAGGCCGGCCGGGCTCGAGGCCGTGTCGAGCACCGTCGCGCAGCCGCCGTCGGCGCAGATCCGGACGTCGACCGAGCCGGTGTCGCCGTCGGGGTCGGCGAAGGTCGCCGCCAGCGTCGGCGTCGCGTCGTTCGTCAGGGTGCCGCCGGCCGGCGTCGTCTGGGCGACGGTCGGGGCGGAGTTGGCGACGGTCTCGCTCGCGACCGCGTCGGCGCCGGCGAGGGTGCCGTCGTCCGGCGTCACGTGGACGGCGACGACCTGCCCCTTGTCGCCGTGGCCCGCGGGCCGAGGTCGAGCGAGCTGCCGGTCGCGCCGGCGACGGGGCCGCCCGCGACCGTCCACGCGTAGGCGAGCGTGACCGGGTCGAGGTCGGGGTCGCTGCCGGTCGCCGAGGCGGCGAGCGTGTCGTTCGTCAGCGGCGAGGCGGGGGAGAGGGTGACGGCGGCGCTCGGCGCCGAGTCGAGGATCGTCACGGCCGCCGAGCGGAGCGCCGGGCTGGTCGCGGTCGCGTCGTCGGCGGTGACGTCGACCGAGATGCCCTCGCCCCGGTCGCCGTTGCCGAGCACCGAGAGGTCGAGCGTCGCGCCGGTGGCGCCGAAGATCGGCGAGCCGTCCTTCAGCCACTGGTAGCCGTAGGCGAGCGTGTCGCCGCCGTCGACGTCGTGGGCGGTGGCGGTGACGGTGAGCGTGTCGTTCGTGTGCGGGGCGCCCTGGTCGATCGCGACCGAGTCGACGACGGGCGCGGTGTTCGCGACGACCGCGGAGTCGGTCGCCGCGGCGCCGCTGCCGAAGCCGTCGTTCGGGATCACGTCGACCGTGACGGTCTCGCCCTTGTCGCCGTTGCCGGCCTGCGAGAGGTCGAGCGTGCTCGTCGGCGAGAGCGTGCCGGAGGTCGTCTTCACCGTCGTGCCGTTCACCTTCCAGACGTAGGTGAGCGTGACCGGATCGGCGTCGGCGTCGGCCGTCGGCCGCGGTCGCGGTCAGGGTGTCGCCCGTCCTCGGCGCCGCGGAGTCGAGCGCGACGGTCGCGGTCGGCAGGGTGTTCGTGCCCACGGTCGCGGTCGCGGTCGCGGCGGGCGAGGTCGCCGTCCCGTCGGTCGCGGTCACCTCGACGGTGACGGTGTCGCCGTCGTCGCCGTTGCCCGCCTGCGCGAGGTCGAGCGTGTCGGTCGTGGAGCTCGTGCCGGCCGTCGTCTGCACCGTCGAGCCGTTCACCTTCCAGACGTAGGTGTAGGCGATCGCGTCGCCGTCGGCGTCGGAGCCGCTCGCGGTCGCGGTCAGGATCGCGTTCGTCCGCGGCGCGGTGTCGTCGAGGGCCACGCTCGCGGTCGGGGCGGAGTTGGCGACGGTGGCGCGTGTCGGTCGCGGCGGCGCCGTCGGTGCTGCCGTCGTCCGGGGTCGCCTCGACGGTGACGGTGTCGCCGGCGTCGCCGTGGCCTGCCTGCGAGAGGTCGAGCGTCGAGCCGGTGGCGCCGGCGACGATCGTGCCGTTCAGCTTCCAGACGTAGGCGAGCGTGACGGTGTCGCCGTCGGCGTCGCTGCCGGAGCGCGGTCGCGGTCAGTGTGTCGTTGGTCTTCGGCGAGGCGGGGGCGAGCGAGACGGTCGCGGTCGGCGCGGTGTTGGCGACGGTGACCGAGTCGCTCGCGGCGGCGCCGTCCGTCGTGCCGTCGTTCGGGGTCGCCTCGACGGTGACGGTGTCGCCGGCGTCGCCGTTGCCCGCGACCGAGAGGTCGAGCGTCGAGCCGGTCTCACCGGCGAGCGGGGAGCCGTTCTGCAGCCAGCGGTAGGAGAGCGCCACCGCGTCGCCGTCGTCGTCGTGCACGGTCGCGGACGCGTGCAGCGTGTCGCCGGTCGCCGGCGCGGTCTCGGCGATCGAGGCGCTGTCGACGACCGGCGCCGAGTTCGCGACCGTCGAGGCGGGGGAGATGACAGGCGCCGAGTCGACGGTGCCGTCGTTCGCGGTCACGCGCACGGTGATCGATTCGCCCCTGTCGCCGTGGCCGAGGACCGAGAGGTCGAAGGTCGAGCCGGTCGCGAACGGCACGTCGACGCCGTTCCGCTGCCACTGATAGGCGTAGGTGAGCGCGTCGGCGTCGTCGTCGTGCGCGACGACGGAGGCCGTGAGCGTCTCGTTCGTCGTCGGCGCGGCCTTGTCGATCGCGACCTGGTCGACGACGGGAGCCGCGTTGCCGACCGTCTTCGAGGCGCTCGCGGTCGACCCCGCCAGCGTCCCGTCGGTGGGCGTCACCTCGACGCTGACCGTGTCGCCCGTCGCGGCGGTGCCGCCGAGGTCGAGCGTGTCGGTCGTCGACGCGCTCGCCGACGTCGTCCGCACGGCGGAGCCGTTGAGCCTCCAGACGTAGGTGTAGGTGAGCGGATCGCCGTCGGCGTCCGAGGCGCTCACCGTGGCCGTCATCGTGTCGGTCGTCTGCGGCAGCGCCGGGGTCAGTGCGACCGTCGCGGCCGGCGCGGTGTTCGCGACGACCCCCGACGCGGTCGCCGCCGAGCCGCTCAGCGTGCCGTCGGCCGGCGTCGCCTCGACGCTGACGGTCTGGCCCCTGTCGCCGTGGCCGGCCACGGAGAGGTCGAGGGTCGCGCCCGCGGCCCCCGCGACGACGGTGCCGTCCAGCTTCCAGACGTAGGTGAAGGTGACCGTGTCTCCGTCGGCGTCCGAGCCGGACGGCGTTGCCGTCAGCAGGGCGTCGGTCGTCGGCGACGCGGGCGCGAGCGAGACGGTGGCCGTCGGAGCCGTGTCCACGACGGTGACGGCGGCGGAGGTGGCTGCGGTGCCGGTGTCGGTTCCGTCGCCGGGGGTGACGCGGAGGCTGACGTCGTCGCTCCTGTCGCCGTTGCCGGGGACGGAGAGGTCGAGCGTCGCCCCGGTCTGCCCCGCGATCGGGGTGCCGTTCGCGAGCCACTGGTAGGCATAGGTGACCGCGTCGCCGTCGTCGTCGTGTGAGGCGACGGTTGCGTGGAGGGTGTCGTCGGTGGCGGGCGAGATCTCGTCGATCGAGACGCTGTCGACGACGGGCGCCGAGTTGGCGATCGTGACGGCGTCGGTCGCGGCGCTGCCGTCGGCGCTGCCGTCGTTGGGGGTCGCCTCGACGGTGACGGTGTCGCCGGCGTCGCCGTGGCCCGCCTGCGAGAGGTCGAGGGCAGGTCCGGTGGCGCCGGCGACGACCGAGCCGTTCACCTTCCAGACGTAGCCGAACGTGACGGCGTCGCCGTCGGCGTCGGCGCCCGGAGGCCGTCGCGGTCAGCGTGTCGTTCGTGGTCGGCGAGGCGGGGGCGAGCGAGACCGTGGCCGTCGGGGCGCTGTTCGCGACGGTGGCGCTGTCGGTCGCGGCAGAGCCGTCGACGCTGCCGTCGCTCGGCGTCACCTCGACGGTGACGGTGTCGCCCGCGTCGCCGTGGCCCGCCTGCGAGAGGTCGAGGGCAGGTCCGGTGGCGCCGGCGACGACCGAGCCGTTCACCTTCCAGACGTAGGCGAGCGTGACGGCGTCGCCGTCCGGGTCGCTGCTCGAGGCGGTCGCGCTCAGCGTGTCGTTCGTCGCCGGGCCGGCGCTGTCGAGCGACACGGTCGCGGTCGGCGCGGAGTTCGCGACCGTGGCGCTGTCGCTCGCGGCGGAGCCGTCGCCCGTGCCGTCGTTCGGGGTCGCCTCGACGGTGACGGTGTCGCCCGCGTCGCCGTGGCCCGCCTGCGAGAGGTCGAGGGCAGGTCCGGTGGCGCCGGCGACGACCGAGCCGTTCACCTTCCAGACGTAGCTGAACGTGACCGCGTCGCCGTCGGCGTCGGCCCCGGAGGCCGTCGCGGTCAGCGTGCCGTTCGTCGTCGGCGAAGCCGGCGCGAGCGACACGGTCGCCGTCGGCGGCGAGTTCTGCACGGTCACGGCGGCCGACGTCGACGGGGCGGACGAGAGCGTGCCGTCGCTCGCGACGACGCGCACCTCGATCCCGTCGTTCTTGTCGCCGTTGCCGGCCTGCGACAGATCGAGCGTGGCGCCGGTGGCGCCGGGGATGTCGCTGCCGTTTCTCCGCCACTGGTAGCTGTAGGTGACCGTGTCTCCGTCGGGGTCGGTCGAGCTCGCCGACGCCGAGAGCGTGTCGTCGGTCTGCGGCGCGGCCTGCGTGATCGAGACGCTGTCGAGGGTCGGCGCCGAGTCGGCGACGACGCGCGCGCCGGAGACGACCGGGGTGGAGCTCGCGGCGCCGTCGCCCGCCGTCACGCGGACGGTGATCGAGTCGCCCCTGTCGCCGTTGCCGAGGACGGAGAGGTCGAGCGTCGCGCCGGTCTCGCCCGCGATGTCGACCCCGTTCCGCCGCCACTGGTAGGCGTAGCCGAGCGAGTCGAGGTCGTCGTCGTGGCTCGTGATCGCGACGGAGATCGTGTCGCCGGTCTTCGGCGAGGCCTCCGGGATCGCCACCAGGTCGAGGACGGGCGCGGTGTTCTGCACGGTCGCCGCCGCCGAGGTCAGCGGGGCGCCGGCGAGCGAGCCGTCGTCGGGCGTCACGGTGACGGTGATCGCGTCGTTCTTGTCGCCGTTGCCGGGCTGGGAGAGGTCGAGGCTGGCGCCGGTGGCTCCGGCGATGTCGCTGCCGTTTCTCTGCCACTGGTAGCCGTAGGTGACGGTGTCGCCGTCGGGGTCGGTCGAGCTGGGGGTGGCGGTCAGCGTCTGGTCCGTCGTCGGCGTCGTCGTCGAGAGGACGATGCCGCTCATGCTCGGCGCCGTGTTCTGCACGGTCGCCGCCGCCGAGGTCAGCGGTGCGCCGGCGAGCGAGCCGTCGTCGGGCGTCACGGTGACGGTGATCGCGTCGTTCTTGTCGCCGTTGCCGGGCTGGGAGAGGTCGAGGCTGGCGCCGGTGGCGCCGGCGATGTCGCTGCCGTTTCTCTGCCACTGGTAGCCGTAGGTGACCGTGTCGCCGTCGGGGTCGGTCGAGCTGGGGGTGGCGGTCAGCGTCTGGTCCGTCGTCGGCGTCGTCGTCGAGAGGACGATGCCGCTCATGCTCGGCGCCGTGTTCGGGACCGGCCCGGCCGCCGCGGAGGTGGAGCCTGCGTCGGCGTAGCCGGCGAGGACGACCGTCTCGACCACGCGGATCGTCGCGTTCTTGTCCGCGCCGACGACCGTGTAGCTCGTGCCGGTCGCGCCGGTGAGGTCGGCGCAGGCCGCGCCGCCCGAGTCGCACCTGCGCCACTGGTAGCTGCGCGTGCCGGTGTTCGGCGTGTAGGTGCCGGCGACGCGCGTCAGCGTCCCGCCGACCTGCGGCGTCCCGCCGATCGACACGGCCGTGCCGGTCGAGATCGTGCCGGCGGCGACGGCCGAGCTCGCCGCCGAGGTCGAGCCCCCGTCGTCGTACCCCGCCAGCGAGACGGTCTCGACGAGGCGGATCGTCGCGCCCTCGTCCGCCGCGACGAGCGCGTAGCTCGTGCCGGTGGCGCCTGCGATGTCGACGCAGTTGGCGCCGGCCGCGTCGCAGCGCCGCCACCGGTAGGAGGCCGTTCCGCCGGACGGGGCGTAGGTGCCGGCGACGCGGGTGAGCGTCTGGCCGACCGCTGCCGTGCCGCTCGTCGAGACGGCGGTCGTCGTCGTGAGCGTGCCCGCCGTCACCTGCGCGCCGACGCTCGAGCTGCGGGTGTCGTCTGCGTAGCCGGCCCTCGACGCCGTCTGGTCGAGCCGGATCGTCGCGCCCTCGTCGCCGGCGACGAGCGTGTAGCCGGAACCGGTCTGACCGAGGATCGGGTTGCAGTTCGCGCCGGCGCCGTCGCACCGCACCCACTGGTAGCTCGTCGAGTCGGGTGCCGGGGCTCCAGGTGCCTGTGACTGCGCTCAACGTCCCGCCGACCGCCGCCGTCCCGGTGACGGAAGGCGCGAGCGTGCTCGTGAGCGTGCCGGCGGCGACGGCGGTGGTCTGGCTCGAGGTGGAGCTGGTGGGGGTGTAGCCGGCGAGGGTGATGGTCTCGACGAGGCGGATCGTCGCGCCCTGGTCGGCGGCGAGGAGGGTGTAGGTGGTGCCGGTGGCGCCGGCGATGTCGGTGCAGTTGGCGCCGGCGGCGTCGCAGCGGCGCCACTGGTAGGAGGGCGTCCCGCCGGCGGGGGAGTAGGTGCCGGCGACGCGGGTGAGGGTCTGGCCGACCTGGGCGGTGCCGCTGGTCGAGGCGGCGGTGGTGGTCGAGATCGTGCCGGCGGCGACGGTCGAGGTCGCCGCCGAGGTGGAGGTGGCGTTGCTGTAGCCGGCGAGGGTGATCGTCTCGACGAGGCGGATCGTCTTGCCCTGGTCGGCGGCGACCGGCGTGTAGCTGGTGCCGGTGGCGCCGGCGATGTCGACGCAGTTGGCGCCGGCCGTGTCGCACTGCCGCCACTGGTAGCTCGGCGTGCCGCCGGCGGGTGCGTAGGTGCCGGCGACGCGGGTGAGGGTCTGTCCGACCTGGGCGGTGCCGCCGGTCGAGGCGGCGGTGGTGGTCGAGATCGTGCCGGCGGCGACCTGGCCGCTGACGGTCGAGCTGCGCGTGTCGCTTGCATAGCCGGTCTTGGTCGCGGTCTGGTCGAGCCGGATCGTCTTTGCCTGGTCGCCGGCGACGAGCGTGTAGGTGGGGCCGGTCTGGCCGAGGATCGGGTTGCAGTTGGCGCCGGCGGCGTCGCACTGCACCCACTGGTGGCTCGTCGAGTCAGGGGCCGGGCTCCAGCTGCCGGTCACGGCGCTCAGCGTCTGGCCAACGGCGAGCGTGCCGGTGAAGGAGGGGGCGAGGGTGCTCGAGAGCGCGCCGGCGGCGACCGTCGAGGACGCGGCGGAGGTCGAGCTGCCGTTGGTGTAGCCGGCGAGCGGACGTCTCGACGACGCGGATGGTCTTGCCCTGGTCGGCCGCGACGAGGCGTGTAGCTCGTGCTCGTTGGCGCCGGAGATGTCGGTGCAGTTGGCGCCGGCGGCGTCGCATTGGCGCCACTGGTAGGTGCGGCCGGTGGGCGCCGGGCTGTAGGTGCCGGCGGCCCGCGTCAGCGTCTGCCCGACCTGGGCGGTGCCGCCGGTCGAGGCGCCGGTGGTGGTCGAGATCGCTGCCGGCGGCGACGGTCGCCGCGGTCGGCCGAGGTGGAGCCGCCGCTGGTGTAGCCGGCGAGCGTGATCGTCTCGACGAGGCGGATCGTCGTGCCCTGGTCGGCGGCGACCGGCGTGTAGGAGGTGCCGGTGGCGCCGGCGATGTCGGCGCAGTTGGCGCCGGCGGCGTCGCACTGGCGCCACTGGAAGCTGGGCGTGCCGCCGGCGGGCGAGTAGGTGCCCGCCACGCGGGTCAGCGGGACGCCGACCTGCGGCGTGCCGCTCGATCGACGCGCCGTCGTCGTCGATGATCGTGCCGGCGGCGACCGTCGCCGAGGCCGAAGAGGTGGAGGCCGCCGTTGGTGTAGCCGGCGAGCGTGATCGTCTCGACGAGGCGGATCGTCTTGCCCTGGTCGGCGGCGACCGGGGTGTAGCTGGTGCCGGTGGCGCCGGGGATGTCTGACACAGTTGTTGCCGGCTGCGTCGCACTGGCGCCACTGGTAGGAGGGCGTGCCGCCCGGCCGGGGCAGTAGGTGCCCGCGACCCGCGCTCAGCGTCGACGCCGACCTGCGGCGTGCCGCTGATCGACGCGGCCGTGGTGGTCGAGATCGCTGCCGGCGGCGACGGTGCTGGAGGCCGCGGCGGAGGTCGAGCCGCCGTTGGCGTAGCCGGCGAGGGTGATCGTCTCGACGACCCGGATCGTCTTGCCCTGGTCGGCGGCGACCGGGGTGTAGGAGGTGCCGGTCGCGCCGGAGATGTCGACACAGTTGGCGCCCGCGGGGTCGCACTGGCGCCACTGGTAGGTGCGGCCGCTGGGAACCGGGCTGTAGGTGCCGGCGGCCCGCGTCAGCGTCTGCCCGACCTGGGCCGTGCCGCTCGTCGAGACGCCGGTCGTCGTCGAGAAGTCCCCGGCGGCGACCGTCGAGCTCGCGGCGGAGGTGGAGCCGCCGCTCGTGTAGCCGGCGAGCGCGATCGTCTCGACGAGCCGGATCGTCTTGCCCTGGTCGGCCGCGACCGGCGTGTAGCAGGTGCCGGTCGCGCCGGCGATGTCGGCGCAGCTCGCGCCGGCGGCGTCGCACTGGCGCCACTGGTAGGACGGCGCGCCGCCGGCCGGCGAGTAGGTGCCGGCGACCCTCGTCAGCGCGACGCCGACCTGCGGCGTGCCGCTGATCGAGGCCGCGGTCGTCGTCGAGAGCGTGCCGGCCGCGACCGCCGCGGTGGCCGAGGAGGTCGACCCCCCGCTCGTGTAGCCGGCGAGGGTGATCGTCTCGACCACGCGGATCGTCTTGCCCTGGTCGGCGGCGACCGCCGTGTAGGACGTGCTCGTCGCGCCGGGGATGCTGGCGCAGTTGCTGCCGGCCGCGTCGCACTGCTGCCACTGGTAGCCGGCGGTGCCGGTGTTCGGGCTGTAGGTGCCGGCGACCCGGGTCAGGGCGACGCCGACCTGGGGCGTGCCGCCGATCGACACCCCGGTGCTGGTCGAGATCGTCCCGGCCGCGATTGTCGGCGACTGGCAGGAGGTGGAGGTTGCTGCTGGTGTAGCCGGCGAGGGTGACGGTCTCGACGAGGCGGATCGTCGCGCCCTGGTCGGCGGCGGGAGGGTGTAGGTGGTGCCGGTGGCGCCGGCGATGTCGGTGCAGTTGGCGCCGGCGGCGTCGCACTGGCGCCACTGGTAGGAGGCGTCCGCTCGGGCGGGGTTGTAGGTGCCGGCGACGCGGGTGAGGGTCTGTCCGACCTGGGCGGTGCCGGCGGTCGAGGCGGCGGTGGTGGTCGAGATCGTGCCGGCGGCGACGGTCGAGGTCGCCGACGGAGGTGGAGGTGGCGGTGCTGTAGCCGGCGAGGGTGATCGTCTCGACGAGGCGGATCGTCTTGCCCTGGTCGGCGGCGACCGGCGTGTAGGTGGTGCCGGTGGCGCCGGCGATGTCGATGCAGTTGGCGCCGGCCGCGTCGCACTGCCGCCACTGGTAGCTCGGCGTGCCGCCGGCGGGTGAGTAGGTGCCGGCGACGCGGGTGAGGGTCTGTCCGACCTGGGCGGTGCCGCTGCCGAGACGGCGGTGGTGGTCGAGATCGTGCCCGCGGCGACGGTCGCGCTCGCGGCGAGGTGGAGCCGCCGTTGGTGTAGCCGGCGAGGGTGACCGTCTCGACGACGCGGACGTCGCGCCCTGGTCGGCGGCGACGAGCGCGTAGCTGGTGCCGGTCGCGCCGGCGATGTCGACGCAGTTGGCGCCGGCGGCGTCGCAGCGGCGCCACTGGTAGCCGCGTCCGCTCGGCACCGGGCTGTAGGTGCCGGCGACGCGGGTGAGGGTCTGTCCGACCTGGGCGGTGCCGCTGGTCGAGACCGCCGTCGTCGTCGAGAAGCTGCCCGCGGCCACGACCGAGCCGGCGGCCGACGTGGAGACGCCGTTCGTGTAGTTCGTCCTGGCCGCGGTCTCGACGACGCGGATCGTCTTGCCCTGGTCGGCGGCGGCGGGCGTGTAGGAGGTGCCGGTCGCGCCGGCGATGTCGGCGCAGTTGGCGCCGGCGGCGTCGCACTGGCGCCACTGGTAGGTCGTCGACGTGGGCGTCGGCGTCCAGCTTCCGGCGACGCGGGTGAGCGCCACGCCGACCTGCGGCGTGCCGCTGATCGAAGGGGGCGTCGTGTTCGCGAACGTGCCGGTGACGAAGCCGACGGCCGCCGTCTGCGTCACGTTGAGCGCATCCGTCGCGTCGCGCCCGGTATAGGTGGTCGACTCGACGACGGTGTCCGTGACCGTGAAGGTCGCCTGGCCCGCCGCGTTCGTCGTGCCGCTGACGGTCGCGATCACGCGACGAGCCGCCGCTCTTCGACAGCGTCACGGTCTTGCCGGCGACCGGGTTCGAGTTCGTGTCCCGCAGCGTCACGGTGACCGTCGACGCCGTCGTCCCGTCGGCCACGACCGACGCCGGGCTCGCCGAGACGGTCGAGTTGGCCGCGCTCACCGCGGTCACGGCCGGCTTGATCGCGAGCAGCGTCGCGGCCCAGTCCGCAGTCCCGGTCATCGTGTAGCTCCGCGTGATCCCGGTCGCCGCCGTCGTCAGCTGCTGGTCGAAGCCCTGGCCGCTCGCGCGCACGCTCGGGGCGCCGCTCGAGGAGGTGAGGTCGTAGCGGTTCGTCATCCCGGCCGGCGTGGTCGAGACGTTGGCGTTGCTGCCGGCGCCGACGAGGAGCAGCAGCATGTCGTTGTTCAGCGTCGTGTCGAGCGACCCGCCGCCGGGAGCGTTCGAGGTTCCCGTCGTCGACGCGCCGGCCTGCCACTCGATCGGCCCCGCGGCGGTCCAGGTCCCCGAGTAGGCGCCGACGGCGCCGACGGCGTCGTTCTGCCCGGCCCAGCCCCACGTGTAGCTCGCGGGCTCGGAGGCGGTCGCGACCTTGTACCAGACACCGCTCTCGCCGCCGCTGTTGGGCAGCGGCTGCGAGGTCACGAGCGTCCAACCGGCCGGGACCGTGGTGTAGCCGCCGGTGTCGCGCGTCGTCACGTGCGCGACCATCACGTTGCCGGTCGCAAGTCCCGCCGGCTTCGTGATCGTGATCGTCGTGCCCTTCTTGATCTCGAGCACGCTCCAGGCGCCGCCGACGAGCGTCGGGTCGATCACGTACGGCGTCGGGAGCGAGCTGTCGTCGAGGTCGAGCCGGAGGAACGTCCCGGCCGTGGTCCGCTCGACCGACCAGGCGAGCCCTGCCGGCGTCACGTCGAGGCCGCGGCCGTCGAGGATCGCGACGGGCAGGAGCCGCATCGGCGCGGCGCGTCCCTTCGAGTCGAACAACGCGACGCCGCCGTCGGGGGTCGACCTCGACTCGAGGTGGTCGGTCGAGAGGCGCCAGCGCCACGTGCGGGGGCCCTGGTGCCCGTCGACGGTCAGGAACTCCTCGAGCTTCGGAGGCGACACGAGCACGGTCTGGCTGCCGAAGCTCGTGCGTCGAGTGACGCCGTTCTCGAAGCGCGTCCACCCGGACGTGCCGTCGAGCTCGGCGTCGAGGCGGAGCTCCGCCGCCCCGTGCCGAAGCGCGAATCCCTCGGCGTCGACACGGGAGCGGGTGCGTGCGTCCCAGCGGAGCGAGGCGGGGCCTGCGGCGTCGGTCTCCGACCCCAGCGCGGGCTGGAGGAAGCGCGGCACGAGCGTCTGGTGAGGACTGTGCAGCGCGAGGACGAGACCCGTCACGAGCCCGGCGGCGAGGAGAGCGAGGAGAGCGAGCGGGAGCGCACGCGTCGCGGCGGGCGTCCCCTTCGGGGGGTTCTGCCCGATGCCGCCGCAGATACCGGATACGCCCGTTCAACTCGTCCAACTCGCTCCACGCGCGTGCGCGCGTCCTCACCGGTTCCGGTATCGGCGCCTCACCCGGGCGCTGTAGCGGTTTCCCTGCCGAAACCGGTAGGAAGCCGCCGAATCCCTCCCCGGAGGGAAGCGGCAGTCCCTCGATCGAGGGACGCCCGTCGCCCGCCTCTGCACGTGGCCGCTGCTATCGGCTCAGGCTCGAGTCGAGGTCGAGGTGTAGCGGCGTTGCGCCGCGGCTCAGGAGAGGAGCGACGCCGCGAGCGTGCCGGCGGAGGCGGCGTCGCCGCCCGGCAGCAGCGTCAGCACGGTGCGGGAGCCGTCGCGCGCGAAGCCGATGCCACGGTCGCCGACGGCCCAGCAGGTGTCGGCGGCGCAGGCGGTCGGCGCCGGCGGGCCCGGCGTGTCCGCGTCGAAGGCCTCGTTGACGTAGGTGGAGACCGCCTCGGCCCACTCGGCCGCGTCGAGGTCGGTCAGCCAGTCGAGCCGCAGCACGACGGCGCGGCGCCCCGCGGCGTCCATGTACTCGCCCGAGAGGCCGGCGCCCCAGCCGTCGCCGACGACGTTCAGCCGCGGCACCTCGAAGATCGCGAGCAGCGCCCGGACGTCGAGCTCGCCGAACGTGTCTTCGTGGGCGAGCTGCCAGCCGGCGGCGCTCGCCGGCGAGCTCGACCGGCAGCGGCCCGCGGCGCTCGAGGTGGGCGTCGAGATGGAAGATCTGGGCGGTCGTCGTCGGCAGGTGCCGGAGGGCGTCGACGACGGCCGCGTGGCCGCCGACGTCGTTCAGGTCGGCGGCGAAGCGGAGCCCTGTCGAGCCGCCGAACCCGCGCTCGAGCGCGAGGAACCGCCGGATCGGGCTCCCGGCCGCGGCCTGCGTCGAGCGCCGGACGAGCGCCGAGCTCGGCAGCGAGCGGACGAAGAGCTGCGCGGCGCCCTCGTCGGCGGCGGCGGCGGCGAAGGCGGCGTCGCGGCCGCGACGGCGGACGTCGAAGGCCTTCCGGGTCGAGAACGACTGGTCCTGGAGAGCGTGCACGAGCTCCTGGACGGCGGCCGTGCGCGCCGTCTTCCCGCTCGCGACGTACACCGTCCGCCTGGCCGGGTCGTAGGCGCCGACGAGGTTCGAGGTCTCCGACCCGACGAGCGCGGGCCGGAGCGGCTCGGCCGGCCCGAGCAGCCCGAGCGCGCGGTAGAGACGCTCGTCGTAGGCCTGCGCCGGGGCCGGGTAGTCGCGGTCGGCGAGCGCGAGCGCCTTCCTCCGCAGGGCCGCCTTGCCGACGACGACGACCTTCGGCCGGGCGTGGACGTGCAGGCCGGAGAGGGAGGAGGCGACCCGCAGGAGCTGCGGGACCGGCAGGCCGGTGGCCGCCCCGGCCGTCGCGGCGACACAGAGCGAGGCGAGCACGGCGAGCGCTGTCAGCCTGCGCATCCCTCGTGTCTTCGGCACGAAGGCCTGTCTTCGTGAGTCGTCTGGAACAATGCGTCCGATGGCGACGACCGAGCCGCGCAAGGGAACGGCGACCCACCGCTGGCGCGAGGAGCGCTACGAGGCGGCGCCGGAGCGTGAGGGCGTGCTCTTCTCGACGATGTCGGGGATCGAGAACGCGCCGCTGCAGACGCCGGAGTCGGTCGAGGTCGACTACGAGCGCGATCTCGGCTATCCGGGCGAGTATCCGTTCACGCGGGGCGTCTATCCGTCGATGTACCGGGGGCGGCTGTGGACGATGCGGCAGTTCGCGGGCTTCGGGACGGCGGAGGAGACGAACGAGCGCTTCCGCTACCTGCTCGAGCACGGGCAGACGGGGCTCTCGACGGCGTTCGACATGCCGACGCTGATGGGCTACGACTCGGACCATCCGCGCGCGCTCGGCGAGGTCGGCCGCGAGGGGGTCGCGATCGACTCGCTGGCGGACATGGAGACGCTGTTCTCGGGGATCCCGCTCGGCGAGGTCTCGACCTCGATGACGATCAACTCGCCGGCGGCGATGCTGCTCGCGTTCTACCTCGTCGTCGGCGAGCAGCAGGGCGTCGCGCGCGAGCGGCTGCGGGGGACGGCGCAGACGGACATCCTCAAGGAGTACATCGCCCAGAAGGAGTGGATCTTCCCGCCGGAGCCGTCGATGCGGCTCGTCACCGACATGGTCGAGTTCTGCGCCGGGAGATGCCGCTCTGGCATCCGATCTCGATCTCGGGCTACCACATCCGCGAGGCGGGCTCGAGCGCGCCGCAGGAGCTCGCGTTCACGCTCGCCGACGGGCTCGCCTACGTCGAGGCGGCGCTCGAGCGCGGGCTCGACGGTCGACGAGTTCGCGCCGCGGCTCTCCTTCTTCTTCAACGCGCACATCGACTTCTTCGAGGAGATCGCCAAGTACCGCGCCGCCCGGCGGATCTGGGCCCGGGAGCTGCGCGAGACCTACGGCGCCAAGGACCCGCGCTCCTGGCTGATGCGCTTCCACACGCAGACGGCGGGGGTGTCGCTGACGGCGCAGCAGCCGCAGGTGAACATCGTCCGCACCGCGATCGAGGCGCTCGCGGCCGTGCTCGGCGGCACCCAGTCGCTGCACACGAACTCGTTCGACGAGGCGCTGGCGCTGCCGACCGAGGACGCGGTCCGGATCGCGCTCCGCACCCAGCAGGTGATCGCGCACGAGACCGGCGTCGTCAACTCGATCGACCCGCTCGGCGGCTCCTACCACCTCGAGGCGCTGACGAACGAGCTCGAGCGGCAGGCCTACGACTACTTCGACCGGATCAAGGCGCTCGGCGGCGTCGTCGCCGCGATCAAGGAGAACTTCTTCCAGCAGGAGATCGCGGACGCGTCGTTCCGCTACCAGTCCGAGGTCGAGTCCGGCGAGCGCGTGATCGTCGGCGTCAACCGCTACCAGCTCGCCGACGAGCAGCCGCCGGAGATCCTCAAGATCGACGCCGCGCTCGAGCACAAGCAGGTCGAACGGGTGCGGGCGCTGCGCGACCGCCGCGACTCGGCCGCGGTCGAGGCCGTGCTCGCGCGGCTGAAGGAGGACGCGGCCCGCGAGGACCGCAACCTGATGCCGACGATCGTCGAGGCCGCCCGCGCCTACACGACGATGGGCGAGATGTGCGACGCGCTCCGCGAGGTCTGGGGCGTCTGGCGCGAGACGCCCGTTTTCTAACCGGACGCCGAAAAGCTCGTCTACTCTGTTGCACCGATGAGCTCGCTCGCGTCCAGCCTCCAGTCGCCCCGCTTCCAGCGCCGTCTGCTGGTCGGCGCGTTCGTCGTGCTCGTGGCGGGGATCGTCGCGTTCGCGGCGACCCGGCTCGGCGGCGGCAGCTCGAAGGACGCCGTGCCGGCGCAGACGTCGCCGGTCAAGGACGTCTCGAAGGTGCCGAAGACGGTCAAGCTCGACCCGAAGGCGCAGGCGGTCGCGAAGCTCTTCGTCCAGACCGCCGTCGCGCGGAAGGACCTCGCCAGGGCCTATCCGCTCGCGGGCCCGGACATCAAGCAGGGCCAGTCGCTGAAGGAGTGGCTGACCGGCAACATCGCGGTCGTGCCGTACCCGCTCGACCAGCTCGACATCGCCCCGATGAAGGTCGACTACTCCTATCCGAACGAGGCGTTGGTCGAGGTGGCGCTGCTGCCGAAGAAGGGCGCCAAGGTGAAGGCGCAGCTCTTCTACATGACGCTGGAGCGGGTCGGGAATCCCAAGCACTGGGTCGTGAACTCGTGGGTGCCGAAGGGCGAGCCACCGGTCCCGTGCGGCGACATCAACTGCTAGACGTCGACAGCTAGGAGGGCGTCATGCGCGCGCGCCTCGCCTCGCACCGCTTCCGCCGCCGGCTCCTCTGGGTCGGCAGCCTGGTCGCGGCCGGGACGGGCGTCGCCGTCACCGTCGCCCTGATCGGGAACACGGCGAAGCCCGAGCCCGAGCGGTTCACGAACGCGAAGGTCTGGGTCTACCGCGAGCCGAAGCTGGCGCGGCTGACCTCCGCAGAGCGGCAGCGGCTGCTCGACACCTCGCTCCACTTCGTCCGCACCGCGGTCGCCCGCAAGCACCTCGACGAGGCCTGGGCGCTCGCGGGGCCGGAGCTGCGCCAGGGCATGAGCCGGCGCGAGTGGCTGACCGGCGACATCCCCGTCGTGCCGTTCCCGGCGGTCGGGGTCGCCCAGTGGGACGTCGCCTACTCGTACGAGAACGACGTCGCCTTCCAGATCTCGCTCGTCGCCAAGCCGGGCACCTCGTCGGTGGTCGGGAAGACCTTCACGATCGAGCTGACCCGCCCGCGCGCCGGGAGGGCCTGGCGCGTCGCCGCCTGGGCGCCGCTCGGCATCTCGGGGCCGGGCAACGACGTCGAGATCGCCGCGCAGGAGCAGGCGAACGAGGCCGCGAAGGTCTCGGCGCCGCTCGCGATGTGGTGGCTGGCGCTGCCCGTCGGCGTGCTCGCGCTCGTGCTCCTGATCCCGCTCTCGCTCGCCGTCCGCTCGTGGCTCCTGCACCGCAGGTTCGAGCGGGAGTACCGGGCCGAGCGGGGCCTGCCGCCGCGGCGCTAGACCTCGAGCACGAGCCCGTCGTGGGCCTGCTCGAGCCCGTCGTCGAGCGGCAGCTCGGACGGGCGGTGGGTCAGGAGCAGCCGCCGCGCGCCGGAGTCCGAGAACGACGCGACGGCCTCGTCCGCCGCCAGGTGGCCGCGCGGCTCGCCGTCGAGGTCGCCGCGGGCGAGCGTCGCCTCGCAGACGAAGAGGTCGGCGCCGTCGGCGAGCTCGGCGAGCCGCTCGCTCGGCCCCGAGTCGCCCGAGTAGGCGAGCAGCCGGTCGCCGTTCGAGACCCGCAGGCCGTAGGTGCGGAGGGTGTAGTGCGGGAGGCGCAGCGCCGCGACCTGCAGCCCGGCGGCCGTGAACGGCTCCTCCTCTTCGTACTCCCGCAGCGTGAACGCCTGCCCCCACATCGACTCCCAGCCGAGCCTGGCGCCGAAGTCGCGCAGCTGCTCCTCGCCGCCCGGCGGCAGCCAGAGCTCGGGCCGCGTCAGCTCCCGGGCGGGCCCCGCGATCGCGCCCCAGACCCAGGGCACGAGGTCGCCCCAGTGGTCGAGGTGCCAGTGCGTGATCACGATCGCGTCGACGCGCGGCCAGCCGCCGTCGAGCTCGCGCAGCTTCGCCAGCACGCCCGGGCCGCAGTCGAGCAGCAGCCGCCCGTCGCCCTCGACGAGGTAGCCCGACTGGGCCCCGCCCGGATTGGGCCAGGCGGGCGAGCACCCGATCACGGTGAGTTTCACGTCCCTGTATCCTGGCCGATCGTGGCGGGTCAGACGATTCGAGTGGTGATCGCGAAGCCCGGCCTCGACGGTCACGACCGCGGCGCCAAGATCATCGCACGTGCGCTACGCGACGCAGGCATGGAGGTGATCTACACCGGCCTGCACCAGACGCCGGAGCAGATCGTCGAGACGGCGATCCAGGAGGACGCGGACGCCGTCGGCATCTCGATCCTCTCGGGCGCGCACATGACGCTCGTGCCGCGGATCCTCGAGCTCCTGCGCGAGGCGGGCGCCGAGGACGTGGTCGTGGTCGTCGGCGGCACGATCCCGAGCGAGGACGTCGTCGAGCTGAAGGCCCGTGGCGTCGCCGAGATCTTCACGCCGGGCGCGCCGACGAGCGAGATCGTCGACTTCCTGCGCGCCCGCGTCGCCGCCTGAGCCCCGCGGGCCGCCTCCGCGCGTTTCGCGTCGGGGCCGGCGGGCGAGGAGAACCCATGCCGATCACCGAGCTGGGACACGCCGCCGTCTCGAGCGGCTGGCGCAAGAAGGTCGCCGACGTCGTCACGCCGCCGGTCGCGGACCGGACGCCGCCGAGCGAGCGGCACGTGCGGGCGGCGATCGGGCTCGCGCTCTTCGCGATCTCGGTCGTCTACGTCGTCAAGACCCTGCGCCAGGCCGTCGCCGAGCAGGGCTAGCGGACGACGAGCACGCGGGAGACCGCGATCGCGCCGTCCGCGCCCGACGCGCGCCGTCGCGTCCGCGATCGCGCGGCCCGTCCAGAGGCGCACGACGTCGCCGACCGCGGCCGACGCCGTCGCGCGCGCCTTCACCTGCGCGGCGGGCGCCGGCGCGACGGGCGTGCCCTCCGGCAGCGCCACCGTCAGCGTCCGCCCGAGCTTCGTCTGGTGCTGGTGCGACGGCCACTCGCGGAGCCGCGTCAGCCGCAGCGTCAGCGTCTCCTCGCCGACGGCCGTGACCGTGCCGTCGAGCACGAGCGAGTAGGGCTGCTCGTCCGGCTCCCAGAAGAGCAGCGGCCGCGCCTTCCTCAGGTACGGGAACGGGTCGACCGCCTTGCCGCCCTTCGGGTGGACCTCGAAGTGGAGGTGCGGGTGGATCCCGTTCGCGTCGCCCGAGTCGCCGACGAAGCCGACCGGCTCGCCGGCCTCGACGCGGTCGCCCTCCGCGAGGCCCGGCGCGTAGGCGGTGCCGGCGACGCAGGTGCCCTTGTTGTCGTTGCCGGTGCCGAGGTCGTTGTTGAGGTGGATGTAGTAGTAGGTCGTGCCGCTGTCGCCGTGCAGGTAGAGCATGCAGCCGGCGTTCGCGCTCGTCGTCCAGAACGAGACCGTGCCCGCCTCCGCGGCGAGCGCGAGCGCCTTCCGCGGCGCCAGGATGTCGTTGCCCTCGTGGCGCCCCTGTCCGCGCGGGTCGCCGAAGTCGTCGCCGTAGGCGACCGGGCCGAGGATCGGGAAGACGATCGGCGTCCGGGCCTGCGGACGCGCCCCGGCGCTCGCCGCGAGGGCGGCGACGCCGCAGGTGGCAAGGAGGAGGATCACCCCTCGGGCTGTCGTCCGGTGGCGTTGCATGGAGGCTCCGGTTCGCGCTCGAAGGGCCGCACCCTAGCAGCGGCCGGGGCGCGCGGCCAGCGCCTTTCGTGCCGTTCGGTGCAAGCTCGCCCGTGCCTGACCGCCGCGTTAGAGTGGCCGCGATGAAGATCGCCGTCTGCGTCAAGCAGGTCCCGGACGCCGCCGCCGCACGGCGGATCGACCCGGCCTCGAAGCGGCTCGACCGCTCCGGCGAGGGGGCGCTGAACGCCTTCGACGCGAACGCGGTCGAGGAGGCGCTGAAGCTGAAGGAGGCGGCCGGCGACGGCGAGGTCGTGCTCGTCTCGCTCGGGCCGGAGAAGGCGCTCGACGCGCTCCGGAAGGGGCTCGCGATGGGCGCCGACCGCGCCGTGCTCGTCTCCGACGAGGGCGCTGCGGGCTCCGACCTCGTCGCCACGAGCTACGCCCTCGCCGCCGTGCTCGAGCGCGAGGGCGCCGACCTCGTCTTCTTCGGCCAGCAGGCCTCCGACTCCGACGGCGCCGTCCTCTGGGCCGCGGTCGCCGAGCGGCTGCGCCGCCCGCTGATCTCGCAGGTCGCCGAGCTGACCGTGGACGGCGGCAGCGTCCGCGGCAAGCGCCAGACCGAGTTCGGCTACGACACGATCGAGGCGCCGCTGCCGGCCGTGATCGCCGTCTCCGACGCGATCAACGAGCCGCGCTACCCGTCCCTGAAGGGGATCATGGGCGCGAAGCGCAAGCCGCAGGAGCAGCTCTCGCTCGTCGACGCCGGCGTCGACGCGGGTCGCGTCGGCGAGGGCGGCTCGAAGACCGAGGTGCGCTCCCTGGGCGACCCGCCGCCGCGCGGCGAGTCCCGCAAGATCGACGACGACGGCTCCGCGGCCGAGCAGATCCTCGCCTACCTCGAGGAGAAGCGGCTGCTGTGAAGACCCTCGTCTTCCTCGAGCACCACGACGGCAAGATCCAGAAGGGCTCGCTCGGCGTGCTCACGAAGGCGGCCCAACTCGGCGGCGAGGTCGCCGGGGTGCTGATCGGCGCCGACGTGAAGGCGGCCGCCGACGAGGCCGGGACGTTCGGCGCCGCCACCGTCCACGTCGCCGAGGACGCGCGCCTCGAGGCGCCGCTGCCGCAGCCGCGCGTCGACGTGCTCGCGGCCCTCGTCCGCGAGCAGGGCTTCGAGAACGTGCTCTTCGCCCAGTCGGTGCTCGCCGCCGACGTCGCCGCAGGGCTCGCCGCGCGGCTCGACGCGGGGCTCAACTGGGACCTCTCCGACCTGGCCGAGCGGGACGGCGAGCTCGTCGGCACGCGCGCGGCGCTGGCCGACTCGGTCGTCGTCGAGGTCGCCTGGAAGGGGACGCCGCGCCTGGCGCTCGTCCGCTCGGGCACCTTCGACCCCGTGCCGTCGGGAGCGGGCTCGACGGGCGGCAGCGCCCGGGTGGAGGAGGTCGCGGTCGAGCTCGAGGAGCACTCGACGCTGGCGACGATGGTCGAGCAGGCGCACGCCGAGCAGACCGGCCCCTCGATCGAGGACGCGGACGTGATCGTCGCCGGCGGCCGCGGCCTCGGCGCCCCGGAGCACTTCTCGCTCGCCGAGGAGCTGGCGAAGGCGCTCGGCGGCGCGGTCGCGGCCACCCGCGCGGTCGTCGACGCCGGCTGGTACCCGTACGCGGCCCAGGTCGGGCAGACGGGCAAGACCGTCGCGCCGAAGCTCTACGTCGCGCTCGGCATCTCCGGCGCGATCCAGCACAAGGTCGGCATGCAGGGCGCGAACGTGATCGTCTCGATCAACAAGGACGCGAACGCGCCGATCTTCGAGTTCTCCGACCTCGGCGTCGTCGGCGACGTGCACGCGGTCGTGCCGAAGCTGACGGAGCTGATCCGGCAGAAGCAGGGCGCGTGAGCGCAGGCTCGACGGAGCACACCCGAGGGACGGCCGCCGGCTCCGAGAGCGGGGGGATAGTGAGCGTCAGGCCCTCCGACTACCCGCCTCCGTGGAGCGCGGAGGAGGCGCTCGCGGCGCCGACGGACCCGGCCGACGAGCGGATCGAGGTCGGCCTGCTGATCGTCGGCGCCGGCCCCGCCGGGCTCGCGTGCGCGATCCGCTTCGGACAGCTGCTCGCGGAGCATCCCGAGACGGCCGAGCGGCTCGGCGACGTGCCGGTCGCGATCCTCGAGAAGGGCGCCCGTCCGGGCTCGCACCTGCTCTCCGGCGCGGTCGTCAACCCGCTGTCGCTGCGGCGCCTCTTCAAGGACCGGCTGAGGATCTCGGAGCTGCCGAGCTACGGCGAGGTCGCGCACGAGGGCGTCTACTTCCTGACCCCGAAGCGCGCCCTGCGGATCCCCACCCCGCCGACGATGCGGAACGACCGCAACCTCGTCGTCTCGGTCGCGCAGCTCGGCCGCTTCCTCGCCGAGCAGGCGGAGGAGCTCGGGGCGACGATCCTGCCCGAGACCGCCGCGCAGAAGCTGCTCGTCGCCGACGGCCGCGTGCTCGGCGTCCGCACGGGCGACAAGGGGCTCGGCCGCGACGGCGAGGCGCTCGGAAACCACGAGGCGGGCTCGGACGTCGCCGCGCGCGTGACCGTGCTCGCCGAGGGGACGCAGGGTCATCTGACCGGCGCCGCGCTCGCGCACTTCGGGCTCGCCTCCGCCAACCCGCAGACGTGGGCGCTCGGCGTCAAGGAGGTCTGGAAGGTCGCGAAGCCGCTCGAGCCGGGTCGTCCACACGATGGGCTGGCCGCTGCGGCCGGGGCGGAGGTACCGCGAGTTCGGCGGCTCGTTCCTCTACCCGATGGGCGACGACATGCTCTCGCTCGGCCTCGTCGTCGGCCTCGACTACCGCGACGCGGCCCTCTCGGTGCACGACCTGCTCCAGGAGCTGAAGACGCACCCGTTCGTGCGCGGGCTGCTCGAGGGCGGCGAGCGGCTCGAGTGGGGCGCGAAGACGATCCCCGAGGGCGGCTTCGTCTCGCTCCCGAGGCGCTTCCACGCGCCCGGGCTGCTGCTCGCGGGCGACGGCGTCGGCCTCGTCAACGTGCCGGCGCTGAAGGGCATCCACTACGCGATCGAGTCGGGCCGGCTCGCCGCCGAGACCGCCTTCCGGGCGCTGCAGCCGGGCACGACGCCGGCCACCCCGGGCGCGCTCGACTCCTACGACGACGCGCTGCGCGAGAGCTTCGTCTGGAAGGACCTGCGCGCCGTCCGGAACATGCGCCAGTCGTTCGGGCGCGGCTTCTGGCTCGGCGGCGCCCTCGCGACCGCGGGCACGCTCAGCCGCGGGGCCTTCCCGCCCGGCGACACGCCGACCGAGCGGGACGCCGAGCAGCCCCTGCTCGAGACGGACCGCGCCGCGCGCTACCCGGCGCCGGACGGCACGCTCACCTTCGACAAGCTCTCGTCGGTCTTCGCCTCGGGCAACCGCACGCGCGACGACCAGCCGAACCACATCCGGATCGAGCGCCGCGTCCCCGCCGAGCTGGCGCGGATGTGGGTGCGGATGTGCCCGGCACAGGTCTACGAGCTCGGGGACGCGGACGGCGACGGCACGGTCACCGTCGAGGTGGCCCCCTCGAACTGCGTCCAGTGCGGCGCGATCACCGCCAAGGGCGGCCGCCTGACCCCGCCCGAGGGCGGCTCGGGCCCGAGTACACGCGCACCTAGCTTCTCTGCCCGGCTACCCGAGCCGGAGCCCGTGCTTCTCGGCGAGCTCCGGGATCGTCGAGTGGTCGATCTCGAGCTCGTAGCGGTCGACGACCTCGCGGACGGCGGCGTCGTCCTCTGCCGCCAGCGCGGGCGCAAGCTCGCGGAAGTAGCTCTCGAAGCCCCCGGGCGAGACGATCTCGAGCAGGCGCGCCGGCTCGTCGCCGGGGTTCCAGAACGCGTGCGGGATCCCGCGCGGCTTGACGACGAGCTCGCCGGGGCCCGCCTCGACGATCTCGTCGCCGATCTGCACGGCGACACGGCCCTCGAGCACGTAGGAGTACTCGTCCTCGTTGCGGTGCGTGTGGACGGGCGCGCCGAGCGAGCGCGGGGGCAGCGGGTGCTCGACGAGCGCGAAGCGGCCGCCGGTCTCCTCGGCGCCGACCATGAAGCGCACGCCGAGCGCGTGCAGGTGGACGAGCTCGCCCTCGCCCGGGCCGAGCACGCGCCTGGTCGCGGAGTGCATCCTCTCTCCTTTCGTTGAACAGCATGTACAGCGATGATCGCCGAGGCCGTCGCGCCTGTCAAATGGTCTGACATGATGTAAGTCGAAATGGCCGGGACGAGGAAGTACGAGCTCCGCAAGCGCGCCGACCGCCTCGAGGAGACGCGGCGGCGGATCACGACGGCCACCGTCGAGCTCCACCGCACCGTCGGCCCCGCCGCGACCAGCATCAGCGAGATCGCCCGGCGCGCGGGCGTCCAGCGCGTCACCGTCTACAACCACTTCCCGGACGACGAGTCGCTCTTCGCGGCGTGCTCGGCCCACTGGCGTGCGCTGCACCCGACGCCCGACCCGGCCGCGTGGTCGGAGATCGCCGAGCCGGGGGAGCGGCTCCGCGCCGGGCTCGCCGCGCTCTACGGGTGGTACCGCGAGACCGAGCCGATGACGGCGCACCTGCTGCGCGACCTGGAGCAGTCGCCGGCGCTGCGGACCGTCGTCGAGAACGGCCTCGGGCGCTACCTCGACGCGGTGCGGGCGCTGCTCGTCGCGCCCTTCCCGAGGACGGAGCGCGTCGACGCCGCCGCCCGCGGCGCGATCGACTTCCACCTCTGGCGCGTGCTGGCGCCGCTCGGCGACGTCGAGGCGGCGGGGCTCGCGGCCGCGCTCGTCGAGGCGGCCGTCCAGGACGTGAGCGGCTAGCTCTTCGGCGCCTGCGGCCGCTGCGAGGCGTCGCCCGTGCCGCCGAACGCGTGCTCGCCGTGCCACGGCTTGTAGGCGACGCCGCCCGCGGACGGGAAGCCGCTCGGCTTCAGCTTCTTCGTCGCCGGCTGCATGAACTTGCCCCAGATGATCGCCGGGAAGCTGCCGCCCTGGACGCGGATGCCGTGCACGTTCCGCATCGGCACGTTCCTGTTCGGGTAGCCGACCCAGACGACCGTGGTCAGGTTGCGGGTGAAGCCGGCGAACCAGCCGTCCGTGAAGTTCTCGGTCGTGCCGGTCTTGCCGGCGGCCGGGTGCGGGATCTGCGCGTTGACGCCGGTGCCGTGCAGGACGTTCTCGTGCAGGATCGCGTCGACCGTGCGGGCGATCCCGACCGGCAGCACGCGCTTCGCCTCCGGGTTGCCCCAGCGCCCGTCCACCGTGCCGTTCGGGAGCACCACCTTCTCGATCGCGTACGGCTCGCGGTGGATGCCGAGCGTCGGCAGCGAGGAGTAGGCGGAGGCCAGCTCGAGCACCGAGACGTCGTTGACGCCGAGGCCGATCGAGGGCACCGGCAGCAGCTTCGAGGTGATCCCGAGCCGATGCGCCAGCGCGGCGACCTTCCGCGGGGCCGACGTCGACCGTCAACCGCGCGAAGACCGTGTTGTCGGAGTGGATCAGCCCCTGCTCGACCGTGATCGGGCCGTCGTAGGTGCCCTCGTAGGTGTGCACCTTCCAGACCTCGTCCCCGTTCCCGGTCGCGTAGGTGAAGGGCGCCGAGAGGTAGCGGGTCGTGAACGGGTCGAGGCCGCGCTCGATCGCTGCCGCGAGCACGAACGTCTTGAAGGTCGAGCCCGCCTCGTTCCGACCCTGGACGGCGAGGTTGAACTCCATCTGCCTGCCGCGGACGCGGGACTCCATCGCCCTGATCGCGCCGGTCTTCGGGTCGATCGAGACGAGCGCGGAGGCCGGGTCGCCCTTGCGGTCGAGGGTCGTGTCGATCGCCTTCCGCGCCAGCTTCTGGTAGCGGAGGTCGATCGTCGTCGTCACCTTCAGGCCGCCGCGGCGCACCTCCCGGTCGCCGTAGGCATCGACGAGCTGCTTGCGGACGTACTCGAAGAAGGCCGGCTGGCGCTTGACCTGGTACATGCGCGTCGGTCGCAGGTTGAGCGGCAGCGCCTTCAGGCCGTCGGCCGCGTCCGCCGGCAGCGCTCCGGTCGCGACCATCGCCTGCAGCACCTCGTTGCGGCGCGCCTTCGCCGCGTCCGGGTTGCGCATCGGGTCGTAGAGGCTCGGCGCCTGCGGGAGCCCGGCGAGAAGCGCCGCCTGCGCCGGGCCGAGATCCTTCGCGTTCTTCGAGAAGTAGGTCTTCGCCGCGGCCTGGACGCCGTAGGCGAGGTGGCCGTAGTAGACGGTGTTGAGGTAGCGCCGCAGGATCCGTTCCTTGCCCCAGGCCTCGTCGAGCTTCAGCGCCAGGCACGCCTCCTGCTTCTTGAACTGGAGGTCGTGCTTCTCGCCGGTCAGGTAGAGGTTGTCGACGAGCTGCTGGTCGAGCGTCGAGGCGCCCTGGACGGCCCGGCCCGCCTGCAGGTTCTTGATCGCGGCGCGCAGCGTCCCCTGGAAGTCGACGCCCGGGTGCTCGTAGAAGTTGCGGTCCTCGATCGCCAGCGTCGCCTGCTCGAGCCACGGCGACATCTGCTTCGCGGGCACGGGGTCGCGGTGCACCTTCGACGGGATCGTGCCGAGGAAGGTGCCGTTCGCGGCGTAGACGTAGCTGTTCCGGCCCAGGTCGACGTCGGGCCGGAGGCCGTCGAGCGTGCAGCTCGCCATGAACGAGTCCCACTGCGACTTCGCGACGGCGACGGTGCCGGCGACGAGCGCCGCGCCGACCATCGCGAGCAGGACGACCCCGATCGCGAGCTTGCGGCCGGTGCCGCCGCCGCGCCTGCGCCGCCGCAGGCGTCGCCGTCTCGGTGTGAGCGGTGCGCGCTGGTTCATGACCCTGAGGCTGTAACGTCGATCCCGGCCATGCAGGTCACGCGCGAACTGATCCTCGAGGCCCGCCCGCGGGTCGAGGCCCGCCTCCACCGCACCCCCGTCTTCCGCTCGCGGACGCTCGGCGAGGGCGTCCATCTGAAGGCGGAGCTGTTCCAGGTCACGGGCTCGTTCAAGCCGCGCGGCGTCGTCAACAAGCTCGCGCTGCTCTCGGACGAGGAGAAGCGGCGGGGCGTGATCGCGATCTCCGCCGGCAACCACGCGCAGGCGGTCGCCTGGGGCGCCGCGGCCGAGGGGATCGACGCGCTCGTCGTCATGTGGCGCGACGCGAGCGAGCAGAAGATCGCGGCGACGCGCGGCTACGGCGCCGCCGTCGACACCGAGGCGGCCGGCCCGGCCGAGGCCTTCGAGCGGCTCGCCGAGCTGCAGGAGGAGAGCGGCCGCACGCTCGTGCACCCGTTCGACGACCCGGTCGTGCACGCGGGCGCCGGCACGGTCGGGCTCGAGATCGCCGAGGACGTGCCGGGCGTCGACACGATCGTCGTCCCGGTCGGCGGCGGCGGGCTCGTCTCCGGGATCGCGGCCGCCGTCGACGCGCGCGTCGTCGCGGTCGAGCCGGAGGGCTCGGCGGCCCTGCACGAGGGCCTGCGCGCGGGGAAGCCGGTGCCTGTGCAGCCCCGCTCGATCGCCGACGGGCTGAACGCGCCCTTCGTCGGCGGCGCCGCGCTCGCGACCTGCGTCGAGCACGGGGTCGAGTCGGTGCTCGTCTCGGAGGAGGAGATCGCCGAGGCGATGCGCTTCCTCTACGCCCGCGCCAAGCTCGCCTGCGAGCCCGCCGGCGCGGCCGCGGTGGCGGCGCTGCGCGCGGGCAAGGTCGAGGGCGGAACGGTCTGCTGCGTCGTCTCGGGCGGGAACGTCGCCGCCCCGATCGCCGCTGCTATCCTGGCCGGGCGATGAAGCCGGAGATCCATCCCGAATACGTCATGGCGCACGTCCGGTGTGCCTGCGGCAACGAGTTCACGACGCGCTCCACCAAGTCGGAGCTGCACGTCGAGATCTGCTCCGCCTGCCATCCGTTCTACACGGGCAAGCAGAAGCTGATGGACACCGGCGGCCGCGTCGAGCGGTTCCAGCGCCGCCTCGAGAAGGCCGGCGGCTCCCGCCGCGGCTAGGAGCCACTCCATGTCTGCAGTCGGCGGACAGGCCGTCCTCGAGGGCGTGATGATGCGCAGCCCGGGCACGTGGGCGGTCGCCGTCCGCAAGCCCGACGGCGAGATCGCCGGCGTCTGCCGGCGGATCGAGTCGCCGATGGCGCGCCACTGGGCCTTCCGGCTGCCCGTCGTGCGCGGCGTCGTCGCGCTCGGCGAGTCGCTCGCGATCGGGTTCCGCGCGCTCGCGATCTCCGCGAACTACGCCGCCCAGGAGGAGCGCGAGGACGGCGACGAGGAGGTGGAGACCGAGCTCTCGAAGGGCCAGCTCTCCTTCGCGTTCGCGATCGCGATCGGGTTCGCGCTGCTGCTCTTCAAGGTCGGCCCCGCGCTGCTCGTCGACAAGCTCGTGCCGGTCAAGTCGGGCGGCTGGTTCGTGATCATCGAGGGCGTCGTCCGCGTCACCGTCTTCGTGCTCTACCTGGCGCTGATCTCGCTGCTGCCCGACCTGCGCCGCGTCTTCCAGTACCACGCCGCCGAGCACAAGGCGATCAACGCCTACGAGGCGGGCGAGCCGCTCGAGCCGGAGATCGTGCAGCGCTACAGCCTGATCCACCCGCGCTGCGGCACCGCCTTCCTGCTCTGGGTGATGGTGGTCGCGATCTTCGTCTTCGCCTTCTTCGGCCGACCCGCCTGGTACTGGCTGATCGCGAGCCGGATCCTGCTGCTGCCGGTGATCGCCGGGATCGCCTACGAGCTGATCCGCTTCGCCGGCAAGCACACGCACAGCAAGCTCCTGATGACGCTGCTCGCGCCGGGGCTGTGGCTGCAGCGCCTGACGACCCGGGAGCCGTCGCTCGACCAGCTCGAGGTCTCGATCCGCGCCCTGCGCGAGGTGCTCGAGGTCGAACAGGCCCGAACGCAGCGCACGGACGTCGAAGTGATGGCCTAGCCGGAGGGCGGCGTCCCGCCCTCCGGCCTGGTCGGCCCTAGAACGGGCAGTTGCCCGGAGCGGGTGCCACGTCGATCCTTCGCGTGGCGCCCTTCGGGATCAGCTGGACGGCGACCGTCTTCGCGACGGCGCCGCTCTCGTCCCGGATGATGTGGACGTCCCCACCGCCGACGTCGACGAACGCGTTCGTCCCACCGGCGGTGTACACGTGCGGCGTGCAGGTGGGGTCGTCGCCCTCGTAGGCGGTCACCGTGCCCTCCGTCACGATCACGAGGCTCGGCCCGGGGTGCGTGTGCCAGCCCGTGCTGGGAATGCACCCGGAGCAGGCGTCGGGATCCCAGGTGTTCTGCTGGACGTACAGGTCGGAATCCCCCTTCGTCTTCAGCTCGGCTCGCCAGAGGTCGGCCGGGATCGTGTGGGCCTTGACGTTCAGATTGCCGAACGTCGCCTTCGCCAGCGTCGTGCCGCTGAAGCCCGGCGTCGTCGCCGGCGTCGCCAGCACCTTGCCGCCGTAGACGGCGGCACCGATCGCTGCGAGGACGACGAGCAGGAGCAACCGTGATCTCATCGCTTCTCCTTTTCGTGCGCTGAAGGGTGCGGGCAGGCCTCTCCGCCCGACCGCTCGTTCGCCGGGCTGTCGTCGTCGCTCTCCTCCTCCGTCGACGCGACCGCCTCGACCACGCGGATCGGATCGAGGCCGGCACGTTCAGCGGCCTGCGCGGCGTCGCAGGCGGTCGGGGCATCGAAGACGTAGAAGCAGATCTCGTCCTCGGGCACGTGGATCGAGCGGGCGAAGCGGACCCGGGTCGTGCCCCGCGTCAGCACCTCCGCCGCCGCGCGTGCCCGCCGCTCGCGAGCGGTGCGCTCGTCCGCTCGGCCACGGGCCAGATACGTCTCGACGAGGTAGCTCGGCATGCGGTCGACGTTACGAGGCCGGTGCCGCAGCGGAAACGACAGAACGGCTGAACTTTGCCGCCGGCTAGGCGGGTCGCTCGGGGCGGAGCCGGAGGGCGAGCTCGGTTCGCGAGCGGACGCCGAGCTTGGCGTAGATGTGGTTCAGGTGGCTCGCGACCGTCCGCTCGCCGAGGAACAGGGCTGCGGCGACCTCGCGGTTCGTCCTGCCCTCGGCGACGAGGGAGGCGACGCGGAGCTCGGCAGCCGTCAGCCCCGCCGCACGCGTCCGCCCGCCGATCCGTCCGACCTCCGCGCGCGCCCTGGCCGACCAGCCGGCCGCCCCGATCTCCTCGAAGCCCGCGAGCGCGGCCGAGATCGCCTCGCGCGCCGCGCGCTTCTCGCGCGCACGTCGCCTGACGGCCCCGAGCGCGAGCAGCGCCCGGGCGCGGCCGAACGGGTCGCCGACTGCCTCGTGCTCCGCGACCGCCTGCTCGAGCACGTCGACCGCATGCGCGACGTCCCCGCGTGCGGCGGCCACGAGGCCCCGGCACCGGGTGACGTGCGCGAGCACCCACTCGCGGCCGACCCGCGCCGCATCCGCCTCCCAGGCGGCGAGCAGCCGGACGGCGTCGTCGCTGCGGCGCGCCTCGAGCAGGAGCTCGACGTGATCGGCTGTCCACCAGCGGACGCTCGGCTCGCCCCAGCCCATCTCCGTAGCCCGACGCTCTGCTCTGCCGAGCCAGTTCAGAGCAGCCGGCGGATCTCCGGCGGCGAGCGCGGCGAGCCCGACGACGGCGAGGTGCTGAGGCGGACGGAGCCCGAACTGCTCCACCGCCAGGCGGAGCGCCCGCTGCGAATGCTCGCGCGCGAGCTCGAACCGGCCGCGATGGACGGCGATGACGGCGATCGGAAGGTGATCCTGCGGCACCTCCAGGCCGTACTGGATCGCGATGTCGTGCGCGCGATCCGCGTAGTCGGCTGCGAGCTGCCAGTGCCCGGCCCAGAACTCGACCCAGGCGAGACCCCACAAGGCTTGCGCGCTCCGCGGCTCGTCGCGATCGCGCCACTCGGCGAGCTCGCGGTCGAGGAAGGCACGGGCTTCGTCTCGCTTCGAAGACGGCGCGAGCGTGTTCACGACCGCCTGCGTCGCCTCCTGCACCAGCCGCTGCCCTCCGAGCGCTGCCGGGAGCTGCTTGGCGAGCGCCGGAAGGTCGCCGGTGCTCTCTCCCCGGCCGGCGAACCAGTCGAGGATCGTCCGCACGGCCCGGGCACGCACCCGGAGCTCGTCGTCGTCCAGCCGCTCGGCCAGCTCGAGCGCGGCAGCGGCGTGGTCGAAACTCTGGCTGAAGCGCGTCACCCACGCCAGGCGACAGTGGATGAGCGATGCGAGGGCCGGCTTCGAGCCCGTCTCGCGAAGGGCCTCGGCGAGCGACTCGGCCGCGCGTCCGCCACCTTCGACCTCGGCGAGCAGGATGAGTGCCTCCACGCGCCACGAGCCGGTCTCCGTCTCGGCCAGGAGATCGGTCGCGATCGTGCGGGCGCGCGTCCACTCGCCGGCGGCCTGATGGGCGCGAGCTGCCGCGAGCGCGCGGCGGTGGCGCCCTTCGTCCGCGTCCGGCGGAGTCAGTCGCAGCGCGTGCTCGAACAGCTCGGCCGCGACGGCAGCCGCACCACGATCCCGGGCTTGCCCGGCGGCATCGTCGAGGGCGCCGGCGACGTCCGCGTCCGGCGTGTGCTTCGAGAGCGCAAGATGAACGGCCCGCAGGACGGGGTCGTCGACCAGCCCGCCGATCTGCGCGTGGACCCGCCGACGCTCGTCGCCGAGGTCGCGGTAGACGAGCGACGACAGGAGCGGATGGGTGAAGCGGATCGCCGCGTCCTCGCGCGTGACCACGTGCGCGTCGAGTGCCGGGCGGAGCGCGTTCGGCGCAACGCCGGCGCGCGCCAGAATCGCGTCCGAGGTCGTTCCCAGCGCCGCCACGATCGCGAGCGCCGCGTGCGTGGCCGGCGGAAGCCCGGCGATCCTGGAGCGCAGCAGCTCGTCGAGCGTCTCGGGGACCGGGAGCGGCGCGAGCGGGTCGACGTCCTCCTCGAGAGCGCGGGCCAGCTCCAGCGCGAAGAACGGGTTTCCGCCCGACCGCTCGTGGACCCGCAGCAGCGTCTGGCGCGCGAACCGCCTGTCGAGCCGGTCGCGCAGGAGGCGATGAAGTGCGCCGGCGCTCAGGGGGCCGACCGGCAGCCGCAGCACCTGCTCACCGGCGAAGCCGTGCTCGAGCCCAGAGGCCTGCCCCGGGGCGTCGGCGAGCCGCCGTGCCAGCAGCACGCGAACGCGATTCGACGCGAGTCTCCGCAGCGCGAACGCGAGCGCCGCCGACGAGGACGCGTCGAGCCACTGGACGTCGTCGATCGCGAGCAGGATCGTCCTCCCGTCGCCGAGAAGCTGCAGCACGTCGCGCACCGCGACCCCGAGCGCGCGGTCATCGACGGGATCGCTCGACGTCCGGTCTCGCAGGAACGCGACCTCGAGCGCGCGCCGCCTCGGCGCCTGCAGCGCGGGCAGAACGTCGTCGAGGGCATCCTCGAAGAGGTCGCCGAGCACCACGTGAGCGAGACCGCGCTCGGCCTCCGCCGGCCGAGAGGAGTACACACGCAGCCCCTGCGTGTGCGCGTAGTCGACGCCGGCACGCCAGAGCGTCGACTTGCCGATCCCGGCGCCACCCTCGAGCACGAGCGCAGCGGGCCCGTCCCGATCGCCGTCGACGAACGCCCGGAGCGCGACGAGCTCTGCCTCTCGTCCGACCACCTCGGGGAGGGTCACGACCGACACCGGCGTTGCCCGCGGCACAGTGCGATTGTCCCGCTGTCGGCCCGCCCTTACCAGAGCTTGCCGCCCGCGAACCTGCGCCCGACCGTCTGTCTCGCGTAGCGTTCGTGCGTTCACGACGAAGGGAGAGACCCATGGCCGCGGAGAAGCGCGCAGAGGCAACCTGGAACGGCTCGCTGCTGGAGGGGAGCGGGCGGATCGACTCGACGACGAGCGGCGTGCTCGGCGGCGAGCAGCTGACCTGGAAGGCGCGCACCGGCGAGGGCGAGGGGACGAGCCCCGAGGACCTGATCGCGGCAGCGCACGCGTCCTGCTTCTCGATGGCGCTCTCGAACGTGCTCGCGAAGGCGGGGTCGCCGCCCGACGAGCTGAAGACCTCGGCGACGGTCACGTTCCAGCCGGGCGAGGGGATCACGAGGGTCGCGCTCACGGTCCGCGGCCGCGTGCCGGGGATCGACGAGGACGGGCTTCCGCGAGGCCGCCGAGGACGCGAAGGCGAACTGCCCCGTCTCGAAGGCGCTCGCCGCGGTGCCGGAGATCACGCTCGAGGCCGCCCTCGAGAGCTAGTGACGATTCGTCACGAGCTAGGCTGGCAGCGCCATGGCCGCCTTCGAGGACCTGATCGCCGAGCTGGAACGCTCCTACGCCGAGGTGCAGGAGCGGCTCGCCGACCCTGCCGTCTACAACGACCACCGCGAGGCGGCCGAGGTCGGCCGGCGGCTGAAGGAGCTCGAAGGCCCGCACAAGCTCGCCCAGGCCTGGCGCGAGACGCACGACGACCTCGAGGCGGCCCGCGACGACGCCGAGCTGCGCGAGCTCGTCGGCGACCTCGAGCAGCGGCTCGGCGAGCTCGAGGAGGAGCTGCGGCTCGCGCTCGTCGAGCGCGACCCGGCCGACGCCAAGGACGTGATCCTCGAGATCCGCCAGGGCGTCGGCGGCGACGAGGCGGCGCTCTGGGCGGGCGAGGTCGCGCGGATGCTGACCCGCTACGCGGAGCGGCGCGGCTTCAAGGTCGAGCAGCTCGGCACGAGCCCGAACGAGGCGGGCGGGATCAAGGAGGCGACGCTCGCGATCAAGGGCGACGGCGCCTACTCGATCTTCAAGTGGGAGGGCGGCACCCATCGCGTCCAGCGCGTGCCGGAGACCGAGTCGCAGGGCCGGATCCACACCTCGACCGCGACCGTCGCGGTCATGCCCGAGGCGGAGGAGGTCGAGGTCGAGCTCGACCCGAACGACCTCAAGATCGACGTCTACCGCTCGACCGGCCCCGGCGGGCAGTCGGTGAACACGACCGACTCGGCCGTCCGGATCACGCACCTGCCGACGGGGATCGTCGTCTCGATGCAGGACGAGAAGTCGCAGATCCAGAACCGCGCCAAGGCGCTGCGCGTGCTGCGCGCGCGCCTCTACGAGGCCGAGCGGGCGCGCCGGCAGGCCGAGCAGTCGGCGGCGCGGAACGCCCAGATCGGCACCGGCGAGCGCGCCGAGAAGATCCGCACCTACAACTTCGCCGAGAACCGCGTCACCGACCACCGGATCAAGCTGACCGCGCACCGGCTCGACCAGGTGCTGCAGGGCGACCTCGACGAGTTCACGGACGCGATCACCGCCGAGGACCGCCGCCGCGCCCTCGAGACGGCGACGGCGTAGCGCTCGGCGCGCCGGCCCCTGCGTAGCATCGCGGCGTGACGATCGCGGAGGTGCTCGCCCGCTCGGCCGACTTCCTCGCCCGCAAGGGCGTCGAGAGCCCGCGCCTCGATGCCGAGCTGCTGCTCGCGCCACGCGCTCGGGCTCTCGCGGCTCGACCTCTACCTCCACCACGACCGGCCGCTGGACGCCTGCCGAGGAAGACGCCGCGCGCGAGCTCGTGCGGCGGCGCGGCACCCGCGAGCCGCTCGCCTACGTGCTCGGCGAGTGGGGCTTCCGGCGGCTGACGCTGAAGACGGACGCACGCGCGCTCGTGCCGCGGCCCGAGACGGAGGTCGTCGTCGAGCGCTGCCTCGAGCTGCTGCGCGGGCTCGACGCTCCGCGCGTCCTCGACGTCGGCACCGGCACCGGCGCGATCGCGCTCGCGCTCGCGGACGAGCACCCGGGCGCCCGCGTCACCGGGCTCGACCGCTCGGCCGCCGCGCTCGCGCTCGCCCGCGAGAACGCCGCCTCGACCGGGCTCGCCGTCGAGCTCGTCGAGGGCGACGCGCTCGCCGGGCTGCCCGCCGGCCCGTGGGACCTGGTCGTCTCGAACCCGCCGTACGTGCTCGAGGACGAGGAGCTGCCGCCCGAGCTCGCGCACGAGCCGCGCGAGGCGCTCGTCGACACGGGCCAGACCCGCGCGATCGCAGAGCACGCACGCTCGGTGCTGCACGGGCCGCTCGTGCTCGAGGTGCACGCCCACCACGCGGCCGAGGCCGCCGACCTCCTCCGCGGGCTGGGCTACGCCGACGTTACGATCACGCCCGACCTGGCCGGGAGGGAGCGAGTGGTGGAGGGACGATGGGAGCGGTAGAGGACGCGATCGCAGGCATCCGCGCGGGCAAGGCGGTCGTCCTGCCGACGGACACGGTCTACGGGCTCGCGGCGACGCCGTACCGGTTCGAGCCGGTCGAGCGGCTCGCCCGGCTCAAGGGCCGCGACGCCGCGCTGCCGATCGCGCTCGTCGCCGCCGACCTCGACTGGCTCTTCGAGTGCGTCCCGGAGCTGCGCGGCCGCGCCGGCACGATCGCCCGCGCGCTCCTGCCCGGGCCCTACACGCTCGTGCTCTCGAACCCGGCGCGGCGCTACCGCTGGCTGAGCGGGACGCGGCCCGAGACGATCGGCGTCCGCGTCCCCGACTGGCCGGAGCCCGCAGCCGAGGTGCTGGCCGCGGTCGGCGCGGTCGCGGCGACGAGCGCGAACCTGCACGGCGGCCCCGACCCGCGCAGCGTCGGCGACGTCCCCGACGAGGTCCGGTCCAGGGTCGCCGCCGTCGTCGACGCCGGCGAGCTGCCCGGGACCGCGTCGACGGTGATCGACTGGAGCGGCGAGGAGCCCCGCGTCCTCCGCGAGGGAGCCGCTCCCTCGGCCGAGGCGATCGAGCGCGTCCGCGCGGCGCTCGCCTGAGGCTGCCGGCGCAGACCCGGAAGGGCTCGGGTCGTCGAAGAAGCTCAGCGGCCGTGCGAAGTATCCTCCGTGCGGGACAACGGAGAGGAGCGAGAACGTGGCCGTCGCACAGGAATCACTCCGAGAGCTGCGCAGCGCCGGGCTGGACGAGGTCGATCCGGAGATCGCCGGGCTGCTCGGCCGGGAGCTCGAGCGCCAGCGCAACCAGATCGAGCTGATCGCGTCCGAGAACTTCACCTGGCCCGCCGTGCTCGAGGCGGTCGGCTCGACGCCGACGAACAAGTACGCCGAGGGCTACCCGGGCAGGCGCTACTACGGCGGCTGCGAGGTCGTCGACGAGATCGAGCAGCTGGCGATCGACCGCGTCAAGGCGCTCTTCCGCGCCGACCACGCGAACGTGCAGCCGCACGCCGGCGCCCAGGCGAACATGGGCGTCTACATGGCGTGCCTGCAGCCGGGCGACACGCTGCTCGGGCTCGAGCTCTCGCACGGCGGCCACCTGACGCACGGGCTCAAGGTCAACTTCTCCGGGCGGCTGTACACGATCGCCCACTACGGCGTCTCGCGCGAGACGAACACGGTCGACTACGACGAGGTGCTCCGGATCGCGAAGGAGGCGCGGCCGAAGCTGATCGTCTGCGGCGGCTCCGCCTACCCGCGCACCGTCGAGGCCGACCGCTTCCGCGAGATCGCCGACGAGGTCGGGGCGCTCCTCATGTGCGACATGGCCCACTTCGCCGGCCTCGTCGCCGCCGGCCTGCACCCGAACCCGGTGCCGCACTGCGACTTCGTCACCTCGACGACGCACAAGACGCTGGCCGGGCCGCGCGCCGGCTTCATCCTCTGCCGCGAGGAGCACGCGCAAGCGGTCGACCGCGCCGTCTTCCCGGGCATGCAGGGCGGCCCGCTCGAGCACACGATCGCGGCGAAGGCGACCTGCTTCAAGCTGGCCGCGTCGGAGCCGTTCCGCGTCTACCAGGAGCAGGTGCGCCGCAACGCCGACGTGCTCGCCGAGACGCTGCAGGCGGGCGGGATCGACGTCCTCACCGGCGGCACCGACACGCACCTCCTGCAGGTCGACCTGCGCTCGACCGAGTGGACGGGCGCCGCGGCCGAGGAGCGGCTGCACGAGGTCAGGATCACGGTCAACCGCAACACCGTGCCGTTCGACGAGCGGCCGCCGACCGTCGCCTCGGGGATCCGGGTCGGCACGCCGGCGATGACGATGCGCGGCTTCGACGACGACGACTTCCGCGAGGTCGGCCGGATCATCTGCGAGGCGCTCTCGGGCGACGGCGACCTCGCGGCGCTCGCCGGCCGCAGCGAGGCGCTCTGCGCGCGGCGCCCGCTCTACCCCGGCTTCCGCGGCTACACGACCTACGCCGGAGCAGTCCTGTGAGCAAGCATCCGCGCGTTCCCAGGCGGCTCTGCGGGTGCCGGCGGAGCGGACGGTGTGCGAACACGGCCCCGGAGAGCACGGCGCACGCAGGCCGGCAGCCGGCGGCGGACCGGGCTCTGCCCGGCGGGAGCCGACGGCGGTCGGGGACGCGCGTGAGCGTCACCGAGGTCACGCACCCGCTCGTCAAGCACAAGCTCGGGCTGCTCCGCGACGTCGAGACCGACACGGAGATGTTCCGCCGGCTCGTCAACGAGCTGACGCTGCTCCTCACCTACGAGGCGACGAAGGCGATGGAGACCGAGGAGATCGAGGTCGAGACGCCGCTCGAGCGCACCTCGGCCCGCCGGATCTCGGGCAAGAAGGTCGCGGTCTGCCCGATCCTGCGCGCCGGGATGGGCATGCTCGACGGCGTCCTCTCGCTGATCCCGGTCGCGCGGGTCGGCTTCATCGGCCTCTACCGGAACGAGGAGACGCTCGAGGCGGTCGAGTACTTCGTCAAGCTGCCGACCGACGTCGCCGACCGCGAGGTGATGCTGCTCGACCCGATGCTGGCGACCGGCAACTCGACCGCGGCGGCCGTGCAGACCCTGAAGGACGCCGGCGCGACCCACATCACGCTGATCGCGCTGATCGCGGCGCCGGAGGGGATCGCGCACATCACCGAGGAGCATCCCGACCTGAACGTCGTCGTCGCCTCGATCGACTCCCACCTGAACGAGAAGGGCTACATCGTGCCGGGCCTCGGCGACGCGGGAGACCGGCTCTACGGCACGAAGTAGGCGGCGATGGCCGAGACCTTCGCTCCACCACCTCGAGATCCTCTGGGGCGCCCTGATCGCGCTGGGGATCGTCGTCGCGCTGACGCCGGCGGTCGGTGGGATGGCGCGGCTCCTCGGCGCCGTCGACCGGCCCGGCGGGCGCCGCGTCAACCGCAGCACCGTGCCGCGGCTCGGCGGGCTCGCCCTCTTCCTCGGCTTCGTCGTCCCGGCGCTCGCGTTCCTCGACCTGAACCGCGAGGCGCGCGGGCTCCTCGTCGGCGCCGGCGTCGCGGTCGTCGTCGGGGCCGTCGACGACTTCCGCGGGCTCGCGTGGTGGGAGAAGCTCGGCGGCCAGCTGCTCGCCGCCTCGGTGCCGGTGCTCTTCGGCGTCTGGGTGACGCGCTTCACGTTCCCGTTCGTCGGCATCCACCAGCTGCCCGAGTGGCTCGGGATGACCGTCACGATCCTCGGGATCGTCGCGATCATGAACATGCTCAACTTCCTCGACGGCCTCGACGGGCTCGCGGCGGGGGTGGCGGCGATCGCCGGCTTCACCTTCTGCCTGATCGCGCTCTCGCTCGACAAGCCGCAGACGGCGCTCGTCTCGGCGATCGTCTTCGGCGCCTGCATCGGCTTCCTGCGCCACAACTTCTATCCGGCCCGGATCTTCATGGGCGACTCGGGCGCGCTCCTGCTCGGCTTCGTGCTCGCGACCCTGTCCGTCCAGGGCCTGCTGAAGACCGCCGCCCTGGCGACGCTCGTGCTGCCGCTGCTCGTGCTCGCGATCCCGATCCTCGACACGTCGTTCGTGATCGCGAAGCGGCTCAAGTACCGGCGCCCGCTCTGGCTCGGCGACCGCACGCACCTGCACCACCGCTTCGTCGACATCGGCTTCTCGCAGCGGCGCGCGGTCGGCTACCTCTACGCCTGGTGCCTGACCCTCGCCGGCGCCGCGCTCGCGACGCGCTTCCTGCGCCCGCGCCCGCACGGCGAGTGGCTGCTCTGGCCGACCGTCGGCGTCGCGGTCGTCGCCGTCGCCGCGATCGGCAGCTCGATCTACATCGCCTACCTGCTCGAGATCGTCAAGCTGGCGAACCCGCGCATCCGCCGGCGCGAGGACGAGGCCCGCGCGGACGAGCGCCGCAGCGCCTGAACGCGCCGAACCGTCGTCGTAGAAGGGTGACGCGCGCGTCGCAGACGCGTGACGCCGCTGAGGCGACAAAGTGGCGCGAGAACCTCAGCTGGCAGGCGGATTTGCGGTGTCACGAACTCGACCCGGACCCGGCGGCGGCTCCGGTATGCTGCCCGGCGCATGGAGCCGATCGGCCACCAGTCGTTCCCGCCCGTCGAGGCGGGCGCGATCCTGATCACCCTGACCCTCGTCGCCATCGCCCTCGGGGCGCTGGTCGGCTGGGCGGCGGGCTCGCTCGAGATCGGCGTCCTCGTCGGCGCGGTCCTCGGCGTCCCGGCGGGCGTCTTCGCCGTCTACCGCCGCTACCGGGGCTTCTTCTCGTGACCCCGGCCGCGCTGACGACGCCGCGTCCGGTGCCGGGCCGGCTCGTGCCCGCGCTCGCGGCCGCGTTCGTCGTCGCGCTCGCGCTCCCCGTCTTCCTGCTCGCCGGCTGGCGGGTCTCCGGCTGGGGCCTCGGCGCCGTCCTCTTCGCCGCCAGCCAGGCCTTCGCGCTGCTCCTCCAGCGGCTCCGCTTCGGGATGGGTAATCTCGCGGCGGCAGGCGTGCTGGCCTTCGGGATGATGTTCCGGGCCGTCGCGGTGATGGTCGTGTGCATCGCCGTCGCGGTCTCGGACGCCTCTCTCGGGCTCGCCGCGGCTGCGGTGTACGCCCTGGCGTACACGACGGAGCTGGCGCTGCAGCTGATCACGTACTTCGGAGGGGAGCAGGCGAGGTGAGGATGAGGCGGCTGACGGTCGCACTGGTCGGGCTGGCGCTCGCGCTGCCGGGCAGCGCGTTCGCGAAGGGCGACTTCAACCCGTCGGAGGAGTTCGAGCTCCACGACTGGATCCCGATCCACCTCGGGCCCGCTCGACCTCTCGATCAACAAGGCGGTCGTCTACCTGCTGATCAGCGCCGCGCTCTCGATCGTGATCGGGATCGTCTTCATGCGCGTCCGGCTCGGCGTCCGCGCCGACCGCCGCCAGACGCTCGGCGAGATGATCTACGACATCGCCCAGACGCAGGTCGCCGAGCAGGGGCTGCCCTCGAAGGCGATCGGGCTCTGGTTCCCGTACGTCGCCACGCTGATGCTCTTCATCTGGGTCGCGAACATGATCAGCTTCGTGCCGCTGCCGCTGACCGGCGAGACCTGGCACGGCGTCCCGACCTGGGGCATCTACGCGGCGACCTCCTCGCTCTCGGTGACGCTGGCGCTCGCGCTCCTGACGTTCGTCTTCACCCACGTCGAGGGGATCCGCTGGAACGGCCCCCGCCGCTACTTCAGGAGCTGGATCCCGGAGGCGCCGCCGGTCGCGCTCGTCCTGATCGTGCCGCTCGAGGTGCTCGGCCAGTTCATGCGCCTGATCAGCCTCAGCGTCCGGCTCTTCGCGAACATGCTCGCCGGCCACATGCTGATCCTGACCTTCATCGGGCTGATCTTCGTGCTCGAGAACGTCGTCCTGGCCGTGGTCGCCGTCCCGGCGGCGACGCTGTTCTACCTCTTCGAGGTGATCATCGTCGTCTCGATCCAGGCCTACATCTTCGCTGCTCTCTCTGCCATCTACATCGGCTCGGCGATCGAGCCGGAACACTAAGGAGGACTCTCGTCAGATGAGCATCGTGCTCGCAGCCGCCGCAGCAGGCGGCAACGTGGATGCCGGCAAGGCGATCGCGCTGGCGCTCGGCATCGGCCTGGGTGCGCTCGGCGCCGGCGTCGGCATCGGCAACATCTTCGGCTCGATGATCCAGTCGGTCGCCCGGCAGCCCGAGCTGCGCGGCGAGCTGCAGGGGATCATGTGGCTCGGCTTCGCCCTCACCGAGGCGGTCGTCTTCTACGGCCTGATCGGCGGCCTGCTCGCCTACGTCCTGATCTGAGTCGACCGAGATGCTGCTAGGCGCAAACGCCCTCATCCAGGTCGTCCCGGGCCTGATGATCTGGACGATCATCGCGTTCGGGATCACCTTCTACGTGCTCAAGCGCGTGGCCTTCGGCCCGATCCAGACGATGATCGACGAGCGCCGCGACCGGATCCGCCAGTCGATCGACGAGGCCGACAACGCCCGCTCGGAGGCGCGCAAGCTGCTCGAGGAGCACCGGGCGCTGATCGGCCAGGCCCGCGCCGACGCCGAGGAGATCCTGACGGAGGCCCGCCGGGTCGCCGACTCGCAGCGCGAGCGCGTGCGGGAGGAGACCGAGGCCGACCGCCAGCGGCGCCTCGAGGAGACCCGCCGCCAGGTCGAGGCGGAGACGCGGCGCGCGCTCGAGGAGATCCGCGCCGAGGTCGCCGACCTGACGCTGATCGCGGCGACGAAGGTGACCGGCAAGTCGCTCTCCGGCGCCGACCACAAGCGCCTGATCGAGGACGCGATCCGCGAGCTCGACTTCTCGGCGCTCGAAGGGAGCAAGGCGGAGGCCTGATGACGGTCGCGCACCGCATGTACGCCCGCGCCCTCTTCGAGGCGGCCCGCGAGCAGGGCAGCGCTCGAGCCGGTCGCCGAGGAGCTGCACGACCTGACGGTCGCGATCGGCGAGGTGCCCGAGCTCCAGGCCGTGCTGACGAACCCGGAGCTCGACCAGGAGCTGAAGGCCGCCGTGCTCGAGGAGATCCTCGGCGAGGGCGACGAGCGCGTCCGCAACTTCGTCCGGCTGCTCGCCGAGAAGGGCCGCGCGGGCGAGATCGCCGAGATCGCGCGCGAGTTCGAGACGCTCGTCGCCGCCGAGCAGCAGGTGCTCGCGGTCGAGCTGACGACCGCCTTCGAGCTCTCCGACGACGACTTCGCCTCGATCGTCCGCCAGATCGAGCAGGCCTCCGGCCGCAGCGTGCAGGCGAGCCGGAGCGTCGATCCCGACCTGATCGGAGGCCTCGTCCTCCAGGCCGGCTCGATGCGCCTCGACGCCTCGATCCGCGGCCGCCTCGAACGACTCCGCCACGAACTCGCGACTGCAAGGAGCTGACGCAAAAGTGAAGCTGCGCCCCGAAGAGATCACGTCGATCCTGCGCGAGCGGATCGAGAAGTTCGACGTCGAGACGAACCTGGCCGAGGTCGGCACCGTCCTGCAGGTCGGCGACGGCATCGCCCGCATCCACGGGCTCGAGAACTGCCTGGCGCTGGAGCTGCTCGAGCTCGACCACGGCGTCGTCGGGCTGGCGATGAACCTCGAGGAGGACAACGTCGGCGCCGCGCTCTTCGGCGACTGGGAGCACATCAAGGAGGGCGACACCGTCCGGCGCACCGGCCGCGTCGCCGACCTGCCCGTCGGCGACGCGCTGCTCGGCCGGGTCGTCGACCCGCTCGGGCGCCCGCTCGACGGCCAGGGCCCGGTCGAGACCTCCGAGACGCGGATGCTCGAGTTCAAGGCGCCGGGCGTGATCGCGCGGCAGCCGGTCAAGGAGCCGCTGCAGACCGGGATCAAGGCGATCGACTCGATGACGAACGTCGGCCGCGGCCAGCGCGAGCTGATCATCGGCGACCGCGGCACCGGCAAGACGGCGATCGCGATCGACGCGATCCTGAACCAGCACGACCAGGAGATGATCTGCATCTACGTCGCAATCGGCCAGAGAGCCTCGACGGTCGCGCAGGTCTACGAGCGGCTGAAGGACGCGGGGGCGATGGCCTACACGATCATCGTCGCCGCCGCCGCGCAACGAGGCGGCGCCGATCAAGTGGATGGCGCCGTTCGCGGGCGCCGCGATGGGCGAGTACTTCATGTACGGCGGCCGCGACGCGCTCGTCGTCTACGACGACCTCTCCAAGCACGCGGACGCCTACCGGCAGCTGTCGCTGCTCCTGCGCCGCCCGCCGGGCCGCGAGGCCTTCCCCGGCGACGTCTTCTACCTGCACTCGCGGCTGCTCGAGCGGGCCGCGAAGCTCTCGGACGCAAACGGCGGCGGCTCGCTGACCGCGCTGCCGATCATCGAGACGCAGGCCGGCGACGTCTCCGCCTACATCCCGACGAACGTGATCTCGATCACCGACGGGCAGATCTTCCTCCAGTCCGACCTCTTCTACTCCGGCGTCCGCCCGGCCGTGAACGTCGGCATCTCGGTCTCGCGCGTCGGCTCGTCGGCGCAGACGAAGGCGATGAAGAAGGTCGCCGGCCGGCTGCGGATCGACCTCGCGCAGTACCGCGAGCTGGAGGCGTTCGCGCAGTTCGGCTCCGAGCTCGACCCGGCGACCCAGCGGACGCTGAACCGGGGCGAGAAGATGGTCGCGACGCTGAACCAGCCGCAGTACCAGCCGTGGCCGATGGAGGAGCAGGTCGTCGCGCTCTACGCGGGCGTCAACGGCTTCCTCGACGACATCCCGACCGAGCAGGTGAGCCGCTTCCAGGACGAGCTGCGCGAGCACCTGCGCACCGAGGGCTCCGTCTACGGGGCGATCAAGGAGTCGAAGGACCTCGACGAGTCGACCGAGGAGACGCTCCGCGGCGAGATCGAGAAGTTCAAGAAGGGCTTCGCGGTGCACGAGCCGGAGACGCTGGTCTCCGCGTAGATGGCCACCGTCCAGGACATCCGCCGGCGGCTCCGCGCCGTCCGCAACACGCGCAAGATCACCCGCGCGATGGAGATGGTCGCCGCAGCCCGGCTGCGCCGCTCCGAGCAGCGGATCAAGCAGATGCGCCCGTACGCCGACCGGATGATGGAGCTGATGGTCGGCACCGCCCGCGCCTCGACCTCGCTGCGCGGGCTGCCGCTCCTGCAGCGACGCGAGGAGCGGACGGTCGCGATCGTGCCCGTCACGGGCGACCGCGGCCTCGCCGGCGGCTTCAACGCGCAGGTGCTGCGGGCCGCGTTCGCGCTCGAGCGGGAGCTCTCCGCCGAGGGCAAGAACGTCCGCTGGCTCGTGGCCGGCAAGAAGGGCGCCTCGACGCTCCGGTTCCGCCGCTTCGAGGTCGACCACGCCTACACCGGCTTCGCCGACCGGCCCTCCTACGGCGACGCGCAGGGGATCGCGCACCACCTCGCGGAGCTGTACACGAGCGAGGAGATCGACCGCGTCGTCGTCGTCTACAACCACTACGTCTCGCCGCTCGTGCAGACGGTGACCCTGCAGGACGTGCTGCCGATCCCCGAGCACCTGCTCGAGGCGGGGGAGGAGGAGCAGGAGGAGGCGGCCGGGTCGCCGGCGCTGCTGGGCGGCGACTTCATCTACGAGCCCGACCCGGAGGAGATCCTCGCGCGCCTGCTGCCGGTCTACGTCGAGACCGAGGTCTACCGGGCGCTGCTCGAGTCGTCCGCCTCGTTCCTCGGGCGCCCAGATGACGGCGATGCGCAACGCGACCAAGTCGGCGGGCGAGCTGATCGACGGGCTGACGCTGGCGATGAACCGCGCCCGCCAGGCGGAGATCACGCAGGAGATCCTCGAGGTCGTCGCCGGCGCAGATGCGCTGACCGCATGAGCCCGCTCTACCGCTAACCAACGCGCCGGGATAGAGTCTCAGACCTCAGTGAGCACCCCCGAGCACTCGACCGACGCCGTCTCGACCGGCGCGCTCGTCCTCGACGCCGGCGTCGAGGTCGGCGGCGACCTGCCGGTCCGCGCGCGCGGCTACTGGGAGCAGGTCTGGATCCGCTTCCGGCGCGACAAGGTCGCGATCGCGGGCGGCGTCTTCATCGTCTTCCTCGTGCTCGTCCGCCTTCATCGGCGCGCCGATCGCCGCGAAGCTGCTCGGGCACGGGCCCGACGACCAGTACTACACGGCGATCAACCCGACGACGCTGCTGCCGGTCGGGCCGCTCTCGCACGTGCAGGACCCGCTCAACCCGGCGAAGACGTCGTTCTTCATCCTCGGCTCCGACTCGACGCTCGGCCGCGACGAGTTCCTGCGCCTCCTCTACGGCGCGCAGGTCTCGATCGAGGTGGCGTTCTTCGCGACGTTCTTCGCGGTCTGCATCGGCACCGTGCTCGGCGCGGTCGCCGGCTACTACCGCGGCTGGATCGACACGGTGATCTCGCGCGTGACCGAGATCACGATGGCGTTCCCGTTCCTGCTCTTCGCGATCGCGCTCGCCTCGACGGTCGGCTACCGCCTCGACGGCGTCACCTTCGGCGGCACGCTCGGCAAGGGCGTCTTCACGCTCGTCCTGATCTTCTCGATGTTCGGCTGGTTCTACCCGGCCCGGATCATCCGCTCGGTCGCGCTCAGCCTGCGCGAGAAGGAGTTCATCGAGGCGGCCCGCATGGTCGGCGCGAGCGACTGGCGGATCATCCGCTCGCACCTGCTGCCGCACCTGATCGCGCCGATCATCGTCTACTCGACGCTGGCGGTCGCGAGCTACATCCTCGCCGAGGCCGGGCTCTCCTACCTCGGGCTCGGGATCAAGCTGCCGACGGCGAGCTGGGGCAACCTGCTCCAGTCCGCGTCCGACTACTACACGACGCAGCCGTGGCTGATGGTCTGGCCGGGGCTCGCGGTGCTGCTGACGACGCTGGCGTTCAACCTGCTCGGCGACGGCCTCCGCGACTCGTTCGACCCGCGCGCCTCGCGCTAGGCGCCCCGAAGCTCCCTCCGGGTCGCTGATGCGAGTTCCTGATCGCAGGGGCTGCTGCCGGTTGCGTTCGTAAGAAACAGCTAACTAAACTGCCGCGGCCCCGTCTCACGGGGCGAGGATGCGTATCTGCGCCTGGGCCGTCCGAAGGGGGGACGGCTCTACCAATGGAAAGGAGCATCACTTGTCGAGAAAGCTCTGGCTGTCGATCGTCATGGTTGCGGTCGGCGCGAGCCTCCTCGTCGTTGCGGGCTTCGCCCAGCCGTCCAGTGCGGCATCGGGCAAGACCGGCAAGGCGGGAGGCACGCTCAATTACGACCTCCAGACGGACATCGACTACTCCGACCCGGCACTGAGCTACTACGTGCCGAGCTGGGAGATCGAGTACGCGACCTGCCTGAAGCTGCTCAACTACCCGGATGCCAACGGCGCCAAGAGCGGTCAGCTGACGCCGGAGGCCGCGTCGGGCTTCCCGAAGGTGTCGAACGGCGGCAAGACCTACGACTTCAACGTCGCCGCCAAGTTCACCAAGTTCAACACGGGTGAGGCCGTCACGCCGGCGAACTTCCAGCACGCGATCGAGCGGCTGGCGGATCCGAAGATGCAGTCGCCCGCGACGCCGTTCATCAACGACATCGTCGGCGTCAACGCCAAGCTCGACGGCAAGGCGAAGACGGTCTCGGGCGTCAAGGTCAAGGGCTCGCACCTGCTCGTGACCCTGACGAAGGCCGCGCCGGACTTCCTGGCCCGGATCTCGATGCCGTTCTTCTGCGCGGTGCCGAAGAACACCCCGATCGACGCGAACGGCGTCACGACCCTCGCCTCGGCCGGGCCGTACTACATCGCCGCCCGCACGCCCAACAAGTCGATCACCGTCAAGCTGAACCCGAACTACAAGGGCAAGCGGCCGCACAACGCGTCGCAGATCCAGTACACGATCGGCAACTCGCTCGAGGCCACGCAGCTCCGGCTCGAGAACGGGCAGGCCGACTTCGGCGGCGTCCCGGCGTCGGCGTACGCGGGCCTCGCGTCCAAGTACGGCGTCAACAAGGGCCGCTTCTACGTCAAGCCGAACCTCGGCATCTGGTACGTCGCCATGAACCACGAGCGGCCGCTGTTCAAGGCCGGCGGGGCGAACGGCAACGTCCAGCTGAAGAAGGCCGTCAACTTCGCCCTCGACCGCCACGCGATGGTGATCCAGCGCGGCGCGTACTCGGGCGTGCGCACCGACCAGATCCTGCCGCCGGGCATGGCCGGCTTCAAGGCCGCCAGCATCTACCCGACGGTCAAGCAGCCGAACTTCGCCTTCGCGAAGAAGCTGGCCACGGGTCACACCGGCGACGGCAAGGCGGTGCTGTACACGTTCAGCTCCTCGTACGGCCCGCTCTGGGCGCAGATCGTGCAGTTCGACATGAAGCAGATCGGCCTGGACGTCGAGGTGAAGCAGTTCGCCCGCGCCGTCCAGTTCGAGAAGGAGGGCACCCGCGGTGAGCCGTTCGACCTGACCCTCGAGGGCTGGTCGGCCGACTACCCGGATCCGTTCGACTTCATCAACGTGCTCCTGTCGGGCGATTCGCTGCACGCCTCGAACAACAACAACGTGGCGTACTTCAACAGCCCCGTCTACAACAAGAAGATGGAAGCTGCGGCCCGCCTCAGCGGCGCCTCGCGGTACACCACCTACGGCAACCTCGACGTCGACCTGATGAAGAACGCGGCTCCCTGGGCTCCGATCCTGAACCCGAACAACCGCTACTTCACCTCCGGCCACGTCGGCTGCTTCACCTACTCGAACGTCTACGGCCTCAACCTGGCCGCGATGTGCGTCAAGTAGCCAGCAGCACCCGCTAGACGAGCACCTCGGGGCGCCGGACTAACCATCCGGCGCCCCGCTCGTCTCAGCAGCAGAAAGTCCATTCCTCCCCGTCATCGAAACGAGCTAGAGTCCCCCTCCAGTGTTCCGGTACATCATCAGGCGGCTTCTCTGGGCGGTCGTGCTCTTCCTGGCCGTCACCGCCATCACCTACGTCATCTTCTTCATCATCCCGGCCGATCCGGCGCGCCTCGCCTGCGGCCAGCGCGCGACGCCCGAGTGCGTCCAGCGCGCCCAGCACTTCTACGGGCTCGATCGGCCCGTGCCGGTGCAGTACGCGATGTTCCTGCAGCGGCTCGTCATCCACGGCGAGCTCGGCCGCTCGTTCACGCAGCGCCTCAGCGTCAACCGGGTGATCGGCGAGGCCGCGCCCGTGACCGCGTCGCTCGTCTTCGGCGGCGCCATCCTCTGGATGCTGCTCGCGATCCCGGTCGGCGTCCTCTCGGCGCTGCGACCCCGCTCGATCATGGACCGGATCGCGATGGTCTTCGTCCTGATCGGGATCAGTGCGCACCCGGTCTGGATCGGCCTCCTCTTCGCCTACTTCATCGGCTACAAGGCGGGCCTGACGCCGATCACCGGCTACTGCAACTTCCTCAACCCGCTGCACGGCTGCGGCGGGCCCGTCGACTGGGCCTACCACCTGATCCTGCCCTGGACGACGTTCATGATCCTGTTCGCCGCGCTCTACGTGCGGATGATCCGCGCGAACACGATGGAGACGCTGAACGAGGACTACGTGCGCACCGCGCGCGCCAAGGGCGCGCCCGAGTGGCAGGTGCTCCGCTCGCACGTGCTCCGGAACGCGATGCTGCCGATCGTGACCATGCTCGGCATGGACATCGGGCTCGCGCTCGGCGGCGCCGTCTTCACCGAGACGGTCTACGGCCTGCCGGGGCTCGGCAAGACGCTCGTCAGCTCGATCGAGCGCTTCGACCTGCCGGTGACGATGGGGATCGTCGTCTTCTCGACGACCGCGATCATCTTCTTCAACCTGATCGTCGACCTCCTGTACGCCTGGATCGACCCCAGGATCAGGCTCGCGTAGTGGCCCTGCTCGAAGTCAACGAGCTCCGGACGCAGTTCCGGACGGACGACGGCGTCGTCAAGGCCGTCGACGGCGTCAGCTTCTCGGTCGAGAAGGGGCAGACGCTGGGGATCGTCGGCGAGTCCGGCTGCGGCAAGAGCGTCACCTGCCTGACGATCATGGGCCTGAACCCGCGGCGGAGCACGATCTCCTCCGGGCAGGCGCTCTGGAAGGGCCGCGAGCTGCTCGGGATGTCGTCGAACGAGCTGCGCGAGATCCGCGGCAACGAGATCGCGATGATCTTCCAGGACCCGATGACCTCGCTGAACCCGGTGCACACGATCGGCCACCAGCTCGTCGAGGCCGTGATGCTCCACAACGACATCAGCAAGGGCGAGGCGAAGGCGCGGGCGCGCGAGCTCCTGAAGGAGGTCGGCATCCCGCGCGCCGACCGGCGGATCGACGACTACCCGCACCAGTTCTCGGGCGGCATGCGCCAGCGCGTGATGATCGCGATGTCGCTGATCAACAACCCCGACCTGCTGATCGCGGACGAGCCGACCACCGCCCTCGACGTGACGACGCAGGCGCAGATCCTGGCGCTGATGGAGAAGCTGCAGGCCGAGTACGGCAGCGCGATCATCATGATCACGCACGACCTCGGCGTCGTCGCCGAGATCGCGGACGACGTCGTCGTCATGTACGCGGCCGAGATCGTCGAGCAGGGGACGGTCGACCAGATCTTCAAGCAGCCGCAGCACCCCTACACCTGGGGCCTGCTCGGGTCGCTGCCGCGGCTCGACGCCGACGTCGAGCGGCTCGTCCAGATCCAGGGGCAGCCGCCGTCGCTCCTGAACCCGCCGAGCGGCTGCCGCTTCCACCCGCGCTGCCCGTACGTCATGGACGTCTGCAAGCGCGAGAATCCGGCCCTGGCGCCCTCCGGGCACGACCCCGCCCACCTGCAGGCCTGCCACCTCGAGCAGGAGACGAAGGACCGCGAGGCCGCTAAGCTGCTCGCCGGCATGCTGGGGAGCGCCGCGTGACCGAGACGGCTGCGGAGCTGAACGGGCAGCCGACCGTGACCGGCGACGAGCTGCTCGTCGTCGAGGACATCAAGAAGCACTTCCCGGTCACGCGCGGGATCGTCTTCCAGAAGGAGATCGCGGCCGTCAAGGCGGTCGACGGCGTCAGCTTCCAGGTCCGCGAGGGCGAGACGCTCGGGGTCGTCGGCGAGTCCGGCTGCGGCAAGTCGACGATGGCGCGCTGCATCATGCGCCTGCTCGACCCGACCGCCGGCAAGGTCGTCTTCCGCGGCAAGGACATCACCAGGCTCTCGCGCGCCCAGATGCGGCCCTTCCGGCGGGAGATGATGATGATCTTCCAGGACCCGTACGCGTCGCTGAACCCGCGCAAGCGCGTCGGCTTCATCGTCGCCGAGGCGCTCGAGGTGCACAAGCTCGGCACGCCGGCCGAGATCAAGCGCCGCGTCCAGGAGCTGCTCGAGGTCGTCGGCCTCAACCCGGAGCACTACAACCGCTTCCCGCACGAGTTCTCCGGCGGCCAGCGGCAGCGGATCGGCGTCGCCCGCGCGCTCGCCGTCAACCCGAAGCTGATCGTCTGCGACGAGCCGGTCTCGGCGCTCGACGTCTCGGTGCAGGCGCAGATCCTCAACCTGCTCAAGGACCTGCAGCGCGACTTCGGGCTCACCTACATCTTCATCGCGCACGACCTCAACGTCGTCCGCCACATCTCGGACCGGGTCATGGTCATGTACCTCGGCAAGGTCGTCGAGACGGCGAACCGCGACGAGCTCTACGTCGCGCCGAAGCACCCGTACACGGGCGCGCTGCTCTCGGCCGTGCCGGTGCCGAACCCGGACATCGGCCGTGCGCGGCAGCGGATCGTGCTCGAGGGCGACGTCCCGAGCCCGATCAACCCGCCCGAGGCCTGCCGCTTCCACCCGCGCTGTCCGCGCTTCCACGAGGGCCACTGCGACGTCGAGGAGCCGCTCCTGCGGTCGCTCGGCGGCTCGCAGGCGGCCGCGTGCCACTACCCGCTCGAGCGCTGGCCGATGACCGTCGAGGAGATCCGTGCCGGCCGCGGCCGGTCGGTGGTCGAGGCGCAGATCGAGGAGTCGGCCGCTGCAGAGCACGCCTGAGTCGCCGCCTCGGCCCTCCCGCGCCACCCTGCTCGTCAAGGCGGTCGGCCGGCTGGCGAAGCTGCTCGTCGGGACGCTCGTCGGCACCGGGGTCGTGGCGCTCCTGCTCGGCTTCGCGCTCGGGGCGGCGCCCGACCGGGCCGTCTCGCTCGGCTGGTACGGCGTCGGCGGCTTCCTGCTGATCAGCGGCTTCTTCGTCGGCAACCGCGGTCCGGCGCGTTCGAGCGGCGAGGCCTGGTCGCCGCTCTCGCTGCGCGGCCGCGTCGTCCGCTGGGCGACGCCCGACGAGCAGGAGGAGTCGCTCAACCTCTCGGCCGTGCTGATCGTGCTCGGGTTCGCCCTCATCCTGCTGGGCGTCGCCGCCGATACCCGCTACAGCCTCTTCTGACGTACGATCCCGCCTAACCTCCGGACCCTGTCGTCGTCAGAATGGGTGAGGAACCGTGCCGAACCCGAACCGAAACTGCGAACGCGCGCGTGTCTGGAGCTCCCTCCGGGCCGACGGCGAGCTCTCCGAGCTCGAGGGGGCGCTGCTCGACGCGCACCTGTCGCGCTGCGCCGGCTGCCGCTCGTTCGTCGCCGGGCTCGACGGCGTCGAGGCGCTGCTGCGGGCGGAGCCGCTCGAGCAGCCCGAGCGGCGGGTCGAGGTGCGCCGCCGCGCCGGCGGCCGCTCGCTCCGCGCCCTGCAGGCCGGCGCCGCGGTCGCGGTCGTCGCCACCGGCGGCCTCGGCGCGCTCGTCGTCGGCGTCTTCCACGCGGCGAGCGAGAGCTCGGCCTCGCCGGTGATCCAGCGGGTCTCGGCGGTCACCGACGAGTCGCCGCGGACGATGCGCGAGCTGCGCCGCGTCGCGCTCGTCGCCGCCGCCCAGCCGCGGGTCGCCCGGCACCTGCTGCAGCCCTAGCGGCCTGCTTCGTACCCGCCGACGGCCGCGCAGGACGTCCGGCGCGCAGCAAGCCTCGAGGCGTACGCTTCCGGGCATGCACGCGTCGCTCCTGACGTCGTACGTCTGAAGCCTCGACCACGCCGACCGGGTGGAGGCGCAGACGAGGGACGGACTGGCGCAGCTCCGCCGGGAGGCGGTGCTCGGACGGGGGCGGCGGCTGCGGCTGCCGCGCCTGCGCGTGCGCCTGCAGGCGCGGCCGGTTCCGGCACGACCGGCGCGACCGCTCCGCTAGAGTGGCGCCGCAACCGCGCCCGCTCGGCGCGGACCCACCCCGAGCCCGTTCAGGAGCTGCACTTGGCTACGCAGGCACCCACGAGAAACGTCGGCAAGCTGATCGAGATCCGGGGCGTCGTGCTCGACGCCGTCTTCGACGAGCAGCTGCCCGAGATCAACACGGCGCTCCACATCGAGCTGCCGGCGGCGGCACGCTGGTCGCGGAGGTGCAGCAGCACCTCGGCGACGACCGCGTCCGCGCCGTCGCGATGGACTCGACCGACGGGATCCCGCGCGGGGCCGACGTCGTCGACACCGGGCAGCCGATCAGCGTCCCGGTCGGCGACGTCACGCTCGGCCGCGTCTGGAACGTCGTCGGCGACCCCGTCGACGACAAGGAGGTGCCGAAGGACGCGCTGCGCTGGCCGATCCACCGCGACCCGCCGGCCTTCACCGACCTCTCCCCGACCGTCGAGATCTTCGAGACCGGGATCAAGGTCGTCGACCTGATCGCGCCGTACATCCGCGGCGGCAAGGTCGGCCTCTTCGGCGGCGCCGGCGTCGGCAAGACCGTCCTGATCCAGGAGCTGATCCACAACATCGCCCAGCACCACGGCGGCGTCTCCGTCTTCTCCGGGGTGGGGGAGCGGACCCGCGAGGGCAACGACCTGCTCGGCGAGATGGAGGAGTCGGGCGTGCTCGACAAGGTCGCGCTCTGCTACGGCCAGATGAACGAGCCGCCGGGTGCGCGCCTGCGCGTCGGCCTCTCCGGCCTGACGATGGCCGAGTACTTCCGCGACCAGGGGCAGGACGTGCTCCTCTTCATCGACAACATCTTCCGCTTCGTGCAGGCGGGCTCCGAGGTCTCGGCGCTGCTCGGCCGGATGCCGAGCGCGGTCGGCTACCAGCCGACGCTCGCGACCGAGATGGGGCAGTTGCAGGAGCGGATCACCTCGACCCGCGCCGGCTCGATCACCTCGGTGCAGGCGATCTACGTGCCCGCCGACGACCTGACCGACCCGGCCCCGGCGAACACCTTCGCGCACCTCGACGCGACGACCGTGCTCTCGCGCGCGATCGTCGAGCAGGGGATCTATCCGGCCGTCGACCCGCTCGACTCGACCTCCCGGGCGCTCTCGCCGGGGATCGTCTCGGACGAGCACTACGAGATCGCGACCCGGGTGCAGGAGGTGCTGCAGCGCTACAAGGACCTGCAGGACATCATCGCGATCCTCGGGATCGAGGAGCTCTCGGACGAGGACAAGCTGACGGTGCAGCGGGCGCGCAAGATCCAGCGCTTCCTCTCGCAGCCGAACTTCGTCGCCGAGCAGTTCACGGGCACCCCGGGCCAGTACGTCAAGCTCGAGGACACGATCCGCGGCTTCTCGGAGATCCTCGACGGCCGCCACGACGACCTGCCCGAGCAGGCCTTCTACATGGTCGGCCCGATCGAGATGGCCGTCGAGAAGGCCAAGACGCTCTCCGAGTAGACGTCGATGGCCGCGAAGAAGACCCTGAGCGTCTCGCTGGTCACGCCGGAGGGCGACACCTACGACGGCGAGGCGGAGATGATCGTCGTGCCCGGGCGCCGCCGGCGAGATCGGGGTGCTCGCGCGGCACGCGCCGCTCGTGGCGCTGCTGAAGGCGGGCTCGGTGCGGATCTACGAGTCGGTCGACCCGGAGGAGATGCGCGAGTTCGCGGTCGGCCCCGGCTTCTTCAAGGTCGAGTCCGACCGGGCGATCGCGCTCGTCGACGACGCCGTCCCGGCCCGCGAGATCGACCACGAGCGGGCCCGTACCCAGCTCGAGGAGGCGCGCGCCGAGCTCGAGGCGATCGAGGCCGGCGAGTCGTCGGCGGACCGCTGGCAGATCGAGCAGCGGATCCGCCACGCCGAGAACCAGCTCGCCGTCGTCGGCCGCGAGTAGCCAGGGCCCGTTCCGCCGGGCCCGTCCGGTGCCGGCTGCGCGCCGGACGCCGCGACCGCTACGCTTCGCAGACCCCGGAGAGCTTTGAACGGCAGCTTGGCGACCGGGTCAACAAACGCCTAAAGAGCCCGGGTCGCGTCCCGACGCCCCGTCCTCTTCAGGCACGATCGGAGACGGATGTCGACACGCGAGAGACTCGAGGCACTGCTGCAGGAGCGGATCGTCGTCCTCGACGGCGCCTGGGGCGTGCTGCTCCAGAACCGGGGCCTCTCGGAGGAGGACTTCCGCGGCGAGCGCTTCGCCTCGCACCCGCGCGACGTCAAGGGCGACCCCGACCTGCTCAACCTGACCCAGCCGGAGATCGTCGCCGAGGTGCACCGCGCCTACCTCGACGCGGGCGCGGACGTGACGACGACGAACACGTTCACGGCGACCTCGATCGGCCAGGCCGACTACGGGCTCGAGGACGCGGTCTACGAGCTGAGCCTCGAGGGCGCCCGGATCGCCCGCGCCGTCGCGGACGAGTACGAGAACCGCTTCGTCGCCGGCTCGGTCGGCCCGCTCAACGTCGCCCTCTCGCTCTCGCCGCGGGTCGACGACCCGTCCTACCGCGCGGCGACCTTCGACCAGGTCTGCGAGGCCTACGCGGAGCAGATCGGCGCCCTGCGCGAGGGCGGCGTCGACCTGCTCCTGATCGAGACGATCTTCGACACGCTGAACGCGAAGGCGGCGATCGCGGCCGCGCGGGACGTCGCGCCGGAGCTGCCGCTCTGGCTCTCGCTGACGGTGGTCGACCTCTCGGGCCGCAACCTCTCCGGCCAGACGCCCGAGGCCTTCTGGATCTCGGTCGAGCACGCCGACCCGCTGATCGTCGGCGTCAACTGCGCGCTCGGCGCCCGGGAGATGCGGCCGTTCCTCGCCGACCTCGCGCGCGTCGCCTCGACGTGGGTCGGCTGCTACCCGAACGCGGGGCTGCCGAACGCGCTCGGCGGCTACGACGAGCACGCGCACGACACGAGTCGCTACCTGCGCGAGTTCGCCGAGGCCGGGCTCGTCAACCTCGTCGGCGGCTGCTGCGGCACGACGCCCGAGCACACGCACGCGATCGCCGAGGCCGTCGCAGGGCTGCCGCCCCGGCAGCTGCCCGCCCGCGACCGGCGCCCGCGCTTCGCCGGCCTCGAGCCGTTCGTCGTCACCGAGGACACCGGCTTCGCGATGGTCGGCGAGCGCACGAACGTGACCGGCTCGGCCCGCTTCCGGCGGCTCGTCGAGGCGGGCGACTTCCAGGGCGCCCTCGAGGTCGCGCTCGAGCAGGTGCGCGGCGGCGCCAACGTCCTCGACGTCAACATGGACGCCGACCTGCTCGACGCCGAGGAGGCGATGACGAGCTTCCTCAACCTCGTCGCGACCGAGCCCGAGGTGGCGCGGCTGCCGATCATGATCGACTCCTCGCGCTTCTCGGCGCTCGAGGCCGGCCTGCGCTGCGTCCAGGGGAAGGCGATCGTCAACTCGCTCAGCCTCAAGGAGGGGGAGGAGTCGTTCCTCGAGCAGGCCCGGCGCGTGCGCCGCTTCGGCGCCGCCGCGGTGATCATGGCCTTCGACGAGCAGGGGCAGGCGACCACCGTCTCGCGCCGCGTCGCGATCTGCGGCCGCGCCTACGACCTCCTGACCGCCGACGGCTGGCCGCCCGAGGACCTGATCTTCGACCCGAACGTGCTCGCGGTCGCGACCGGGATCGAGGAGCACGACCCCTACGCCCGCGACTTCCTCGAGGCGTTGCCGCTGATCAAGGAGCGCTGCCCGGGCTCGCTCACCTCCGGCGGCATCTCGAACCTCTCCTTCTCCTTCCGCGGCAACGACGTCGTCCGCGAGGCGATGCACGCCGTCTTCCTCTACCACGCGATCGCCGCCGGGCTCGACCTCGGCATCGTCAACGCGGGCCAGCTCGCGCTCGTCGAGGACGTCGAGCCGGAGCTGCGCGAGCGCGTCGAGGACGTGATCTTCGCCCGCCGCCCCGACGCGACCGACCGGCTCGTCGAGCTGGCCGAGCGCGTCCGCGGCGAGGGCACGCGGCGCGAGCGCGACCTCTCCTGGCGCGAGGCGCCGGTCGAGAAGCGGCTCGAGCACGCGCTCGTGCACGGGATCGTCGACTTCGTCGAGGCGGACGCCGAGGAGGCGCGGCAGGCCTACCCGCGGCCGCTCGACGTGATCGAGGGGCCGCTGATGGACGGGATGCAGGTCGTCGGCGACCTCTTCGGCTCGGGGCGGATGTTCCTGCCGCAGGTCGTCAAGTCGGCGCGGGCGATGAAGCGCGCGGTCGCCTACCTGGAGCCGTTCATGGAGGACGAGAAGGGCCGGGCGCGGGCGCAGGGGACGATCGTGCTCGCGACGGTCAAGGGAGACGTGCACGACATCGGCAAGAACATCGTCGGCGTCGTGCTCGGCTGCAACAACTACGAGGTGATCGACCTCGGCGTCATGGTGCCCGCCGAGACGATCCTCGAGACGGCGCTCGAGCGAGGTGCGGATGCGATCGGCCTCTCCGGGCTGATCACGCCGAGCCTCGACGAGATGGTCGGCGTCGCGCGCGAGCTGGAGCGGCGGGGCCTCGAGCTGCCGCTCCTGATCGGCGGCGCGACGACCTCGAAGCAGCACACGGCGGTGCGGATCGCACCCGAGTACAGCGCCGACACGGTCTACGTGCTCGACGCCTCGCGCGTCGTCGGCATCGTCTCCGACCTGCTCGACGGCGACCGCCGCGCGCGCCTCGGCGAGGAGAACCGCGCCACCCAGGAACGGCTGCGCCGCGAGCACGCCGAGAAGCAGCGCCGCCCGCTGGCCTCGCTCGACCGCGCCCGCGCCAACGCCGCCCGGGTCGAGTTCGACGACCTCCCCGAGCCGCCCTTCGAAGGGACACGTCTCGTCGAGCCCGACCTTGTGACAATTCGTCACTATCTCGACTGGCAGTTCCTCTTCCTGGCCTGGGACATCAAGGGGAAGTTCCCTGCAATTCTCGAGAAACCGCAGGCGCGCGAGCTGTACGAGGACGCCCAGTCCCTCCTGGACGACATCGTTCGTGACAATCTGTTGCAAGCTCGTGGCGTCTACGGCTTCTGGCCCGCGCACGCGGAGGGCGACGACGTCGTCGTCGGGAGCACGCGCTTCAGCTTCCTGCGCCAGCAGGGCGTGCGCGACGACGCGCGCCCGAACCTCTGTCTCGCCGACTGGGTCGCGCCCGCCGGCGACCACCTCGGGGCCTTCGCCGTCGGCGTCCACGGCGCCGACGAGCTCGCCGCGCGCTTCGAGGCGGAGCACGACGACTACCGCGCGATCATGGCGAAGGCGCTCGCCGACCGGCTCGCCGAGGCGACCGCGGAGTGGCTGCACGAACGCGTGCGGCGCGAGTGGTACGCGCCCGACGAGGCGCTCGGGAACGACGAGCTGATCGGCGAGCGCTACCGCGGCATCCGGCCCGCCTTCGGCTACCCGGCCTGCCCCGACCACTCGGAGAAGCGGAAGCTCTTCGACCTCCTCGGCGCCGAGGAGGTCGGCTTCTCGCTGACCGAGCACTTCATGATGCTGCCCGGCTCCGCGGTCAGCGGCCTCTACCTCGCCCATCCGGCCGCGCGCTACTTCTCGGTCGGTCGGATCGGCCGCGACCAGCTCGAGGACTACGCCCGCCGCAAGGGCGTCGCCCCGGACGAGGTCGCGCGCTGGCTCGGGCCCGCCGTCGCGCCCTGACCCCGTTTGGAACCGTTCGCGCGCGAGCAAACGGCGGCGGATGGAGGTCAACTTCGGCAAACGGCCGCCGTTCACGATCGGCGTCGAGGAGGAGTTCCAGCTCGTCGACGAGACGAGCTTCGACCTCGTCTCGCGCTTCGACGAGGTCGAGGAGGAGGTCGGGCACGCCGTCGAGGTGAAGCCCGAGCTGCTGCGCTCGACGCTCGAGGTGGCGACGCACGTCCACGGCTCCGTCCCCGAGGCGATCGAGGAGTCGCGCGAGCTGCGCCGACGGATCACGGACGCCGCGGCCGAGCGCGGCACCCGCGTGCTCTCGGCCGGCACGCATCCGTTCGCACGCTACGAGCACCAGGAGGTGACCGACGAGGAGCGCTACCGCGAGCTGATCGAGCAGATGCAGTGGGTCGGTCAGCGCGAGGTGATCTTCGGCCTGCACGCGCACGTCGGGCTCTCCTCCGGCCACGAGGCCGTCGCGGTCGCGGGCGGCGATCCGCTCCTGGCTGCCGGAGCTGCTCGCGCTCTCGACCAACTCGCCCTTCTGGCACGGCCGCGACACGGGGCTCGCCTCGACCCGCTCGAAGGTCTTCGACGCGTTCCCGCGCAGCGGCCTGCCGCCGGCCTACGCCTCCTTCGAGGAGTGGGAGCTCGCGATCGAGCGGGCCGTCCGGCTCGGCTTCTTCGAGGACGCGACCTACGTCTGGTACGACCTGCGCCTGCACCCGACGCTCGGCACGCTCGAGCTGCGGATCTGCGACGCGCAGTCGCGGCTCGAGTCGGTCGCCGGCATCGTCGCGCTCTTCCAGTGCCTCGTCGCGATGCTCTCCGAGCGGTTCGAGCAGCAAGGCTCGCTGCCGATCCAGCCGATCCTGCTCGTGGGCGAGAACAAGTGGCGCGCGGTGCGCTACGGGCTCGCCACCGACCTCGTCGACCTCGAGCGCGACACCGAGCGGCCGGCCGTCGACGCGGTCATGGAGCTGGTCGAGCGGGCGGAGCCCTACGCGCGCCGGCTCGGCTGCGCGGCCGAGCTCGCCGAGGTGGAGAAGATCTGCCGCCGCGGCACCGGCGCCGCGGAGCAGCGGGCGGTGCACGCCGAGCAGGGAAGCCTCCTCGCCGTGGCGAAGCACCTCTGCGAGTTAACGGTGGACGTCTAGGCGCTTCGCTACCATCAACCCGCGTAGGCGCCGTGATCGGCGCCTGATCTTTTCCCGGATGAAGACGACGCTCAAGAGAGGGTACGGACGGGGCGCCGCGGTCGGAGGCAACGGCCACGGCAACGGCAGGCTCCCGCCGGCCCGCGCCGCGGTGGTGCGCTACCGCCAGCCCGAGCCCGAGCGGCGCGGCGGCCTCGCGATCCTCGGCCGTGTCCTGCTCGGGACGGTCCTGCTCGCCCTGATGCTCGCCGGCGCCGGCGCCGGCGGCGCGTACCTCTACTTCCACCAGTCGGTCGCGGCCGTCCGCGCGCACACGCCCGACGTGAAGAAGGCGGCGAAGCAGCTCGACATCCCGCTCGCGAACCAGGCCGCGATCGCGCTCGTCGTCGGCTACGACCACCGGATGGGCGTCGAGTCCGCGGGCCCGTCGCGCTCGGACACGATGATGCTCGTCCGCGCCGACCCGCAGACGAAGACGATCTCGCTGCTCTCGTTCCCGCGCGACCTGCTGACGCCGCTCTACTGCCCCGCGAAGGACGGCGGCGACCCGGTCGTGCAGGGCCGCGGCAAGATCAACTCCGCCTACGCGATCTGCGGCTCGCAGGGCTCGCTGGCGACGGTCAAGGAGCTGACCGGCCTCCCGGTCAACTACCTGATCACCGTCGACTTCCACGGCTTCAAGCAGGTGGTCGACCGCGTCCACGGCGTCTGGCTCGACGTCGACCGGCGCTACTACAACAAGAACGTCGGCAGCGCCGCGACGAACTACGCCGACATCAACCTGCGGCCCGGCTACCAGCGGCTGAACGGCACGCGGGCGCTCGAGTTCGTCCGCTACCGGCACACCGACTCCGACCTCTACCGGCTCGCGCGCCAGCAGGAGTTCGTCAAGGCGCTGAAGCAGCAGATCTCGAGCGGCGTCTCCTTCACCGACCTGCCGAAGATCGTCACGGCGATCACCGACAACGTCGAGGTCGGCGTCGGCGGCGGCCGGACGCTGCAGGGGAGGACCGTGCTCTCGTACGCGCTCTTCGCCTACGAGCTGCCGAACGGGCACTTCTTCCAGACGAAGCTCGACAACCTCGGCCAGGACGCCTACTTCAACATCATCGCCTCCGAGCAGTCGATCCAGGACGCGGTCCAGCAGTTCCAGTCGCCCGACGTGAGCGCCTCGGAGAAGGCGACCGCGGCCGCGCTCGGGAAGAAGCTGAAGACGAAGGTCCCGGCCGCGAAGGACACGTCCGTCTACGTCCTGAACGGCAACGGCGTCCCCGGCGCGGCCGCGAACACCGCCTACCTGCTCTCGCAGCGCGGCTTCCGGATCATGACCTCGGACCGCCGCGCCGACGCCCCCTCGCAGGAGTTCCGGACGAAGGTCTACTACGACCGGAAGGAGCCGAAGGCGCTCGCCGCCGCGAAGCCGATGTCGGCCCTGTTCGCGCCTGCGGACGTGGCGCCGCTGCCGGCGGCTCTCGCGCCGCTCGTGCCGCCCGGGACGATGGTGACGGTCGTCGTCGGCCAGACGTTCCACGGCGAGATCGCACCGGTGCACGCGGCCGAGGCGCCCAAGCACGAGCCGGCCCAGGTGCGCTCCGACACCGCCGGGGCCGACTCGCTCCTCGCCGAGCGCGCGGGCCGCGTCCCCTACACGCTGATGAAGCCGACGATCGTCGAGCGGGGCTCGCGGCTGTCGTCGCTCGCGCCGGTCCGGCTCTACTACCTCGAGGGCAAGCACAAGGCGGTGCGGCTCACGTTCGTCACCGGCGCCAGCGAGTACTGGGGCATCCAGGAGACCGACTGGGACGGCGTCCCGGCCCTCGCCAAGCCGAGCGAGACCCACACGCTCAAGGACGGCCGCACCTACGACTTCTACTACTCCGGCACGCACCTGCACATGGTCGTCCTGCGCGGCGAGGGCGACGCCCGCTACTGGGTCGTCAACACGCTGCTCGACACGCTCTCGAACGAGACGATGATCGCGATCGCGAAGGGCCTGAAGCGGGTCGGAAAATGAGTGCTTCCTGCTGACACAACCCGAACGGATACCCGCTAGGGTCTCCGGCCGATGAGTCGCATCGCGGTCTTCGGCGCCGGCTACGTCGGCCTCGTCACGGGGACGTGCTTCGCCGACCTCGGCCACGACGTGATCCTCCGCGACGTCGTCCCCGAGCGGATCGAGATGCTCCGCCGGGGCGAGGTGCCGATCTACGAGCCCGGCCTCGACGAGGTGATCGAGCGGAACCGCGAGCGCCTCTCGTTCACGCTCGACGTCCGCGAGGCGATCGAGGGCGCCGAGTTCCTCTACGTCGCCGTCGGGACGCCGCCGACCCACTCGGGCGACGCCGACCTCTCCGCGGTCTGGACGGTCGTCGACGAGCTGCCGTCCGACCTGCAGGCGACGGTCGTGATGAAGAGCACCGTCCCGGTCGGCACCGGCGAGCGCGTCCGCGCCGCCCTCGACGGCCGCGGGCTCGGGCACGTCGGCTACGTCTCGAACCCGGAGTTCCTCGCCGAGGGCACCGCGCTCGCCGACTTCCGCAACCCCGACCGGATCGTGATCGGCGCCTTCGACCCCGCCGACGGGGAGGGCGTCGCCGAGCTGCACGCCGCGCTCGACGCGCCGGTCGTCCGCACCGACGTCGCCTCGGCCGAGATGATCAAGATGGCCTCGAACGCGTTCCTCTCGACCCGGATCAGCTTCATCAACGAGATCGCGAACGTCTGCGAGCTCGTCGGCGCCGACGTCGAGGCCGTCGCGGAGGGGATGGGCCTCGACCACCGGCTCGGCCGTCACTTCCTGCGGGCGGGCATCGGCTTCGGCGGCTCCTGCTTCCCGAAGGACATCTCGGCGCTGAAGCAGCTCGCCGGCAACTCCGGCTACCACTTCCAGCTGCTCGCCGCGGTGATCGAGGTGAACGAGCTGCAGAAGCGGCGCGTGATCTCGAAGCTCGAGAAGCACCTCGGCTCGCTGCGCGGCACGAAGGTGGCGCTGCTCGGGCTCGCGTTCAAGCCGGGCACCGACGACATGCGCGAGGCGCCGAGCCTCGTGCTCGCGGCGCGGCTGCAGGCCGAGGGCGCCGAGGTGACGGGCTGGGACCCGGTCGCGCGGCCGCTCGAGCTGCTGCCGCACGTCGAGCTCTTCGACTCCTACGAGGAGGCGGTCGCGGGCGCCGACGCCGCCGTGATCGTGACCGAGTGGCCGCAGCTGAGGGAGCTGGCGCGGGCCGAGGTCCGCGACGCGATGCGGCGGCCGCTGATCGTCGACGGCCGCAACCTGCTCGACCCCGCCGAGGTGCGGGCGGTCGGCTTCGCCTACGAGGGCGTCGGCCGGCCCACCTCGCCGCTCGACGTGCTCCCGGAGACGCGGGAGCGCGAGCCCGAGCTCGAGGCGTGACCCATCCGGCGGTGATCCTCGTCGGAGGCCAGGGAACCCGGCTCCGGCCGCTGACCGAGCGCACGCGCAAGGACATGCTGCCGCTCGTCGACCGGCCGCTCCTCGCCTACACGTTCGAGCACCTGCGCCGCCACGGCGTCGAGCGGGCCGTGCTCTCCTGCGGCTACCTGCCGACCCAGCTGCGCGAGTACTTCGGCGACGACTGGCAGGGCTTCGCGCTCGACTACCGGGTCGAGGAGGAGCCGCTCGGCACCGGCGGCGCCGTCGGCTTCGCCGCGCGCGGCCTCGAGCAGACGTTCTTCGCCGTCAACGGCGACTCGCTGCGGGAGGCCGACCTCTCGGCGCTCGCCGACTTCCACCGGCAGGCGGGCGCGAAGGCGACGATCCTGCTGACGCCGGTCGCCGACCCGACCCGCTACGGCCTCGTCCGGCTCGAGGCCGACGGCAGGGTGCAGAGCTTCCTCGAGAAGCCGCGGCCCGAGGAGATCGACACGAACCTGATCAACGCGGGCGTCTACTGCCTCGAGCCGGAGGTGCTGGAGCTGATCACGCCCGGGCGCGCCGTCTCGATCGAGCGGGAGGTCTTCCCGGCGCTCGTCGAGGAGGGCTCCTGCTACGGCCTGGCGCTGCCCGGCTACTGGCTCGACGTCGGCACGCCCGAGACCTACCTGCAGGCGCACCGCGACGTGCTCGAGCGGAACTTCGAGACCGAGGTCGGGGCGCTGCTCGGCCGCGACTACGCGCACGTCGACGACGGAGCCGCGGTGGCCGAGGGCGCGCGGCTCGTCCCGCCCGTCTTCGTCGCGGGCTCGGTCGCGCGGGGCGCGCGGATCGGCTCGGTCGCGGTGATCGGGCGCGGGGCCGAGGTCGGCGCGGACGCGACGATCGAGAACTCGGTGATCGGCGAGGGCGCCCGGATCGGCGCCGGCTGCACGGTGCTCGGCTCGATCGTGGGCGAGGGGGCGGTGCTCGGCGACGGCCTGTGAGGTCCGCGGCCTCTCGATCGTCGGCCCTGGTGCGCGCATCGGTGCGGGGAATAGACTCGACGGCGGCATCCGCGTCGCAGCCGACGCCGCGATCCCCGAAGGAGCGCTGACCTTCTGAGCATCGACAGCCCGAACCTCGAGAACCTCGACCGCTGGGCCTTCGAGCCGCGCCGCGTCGACAAGCCGTGGGGCTACGAGCTGATCTGGGCCCTGACGGAGACCTACTGCGGCAAGCTGCTGCACGTCGCCGCCGGCCAGTCGCTCAGCCTCCAGTTCCACCGCGTCAAGGACGAGGCCTGGTACATCCAGACGGGCCGCGCGAAGCTCGAGCTCGGCTCGGTCGGCGACGCGGTGCTGAAGGAGGAGGTCGTCGGCGCGGGCCACGCATTCCACTACGCGCCGGGCACGGTGCACCGGATCACCGCGATCGAGGACACCGACATCCTCGAGGTCTCGACCCCGCACCTCGACGACGTCGTGCGGCTCGAGGACGCCTACGGCCGCGAGGGGACGACCGCTCCCTGAGCGCCTCGCCCTGGACCGACCGGACCTACCTGCGCGACGAGCAGTACCGGGACGACGTCGAACCTGCGGGCGCGGATCGAGCTGCACGCGCGCTTCTCGACGAACCCGGGCTGGCGGCGCTGGTGTCTTCGACCGGCTCGCGCTCGCCCCGGGCGAGCGGCGTGCTCGAGGTCGGCTGCGGCCCGGCGGATCTCTGGCGAGGCGAACCTCGACCGGCTCCCGGACGTCTCGCTGACGCTGCGTCGACCTCTCGCCGGGGATGGTCGAGGCGGCGCGGGAGCGGTTGGCGACCGCGCCGAGCTCCGCGGTCGCCGACGCGCAGGACCTGCCGCTTCGCCGACGCCTCCTTCGACCTCGCCGTCGCGAACCACATGCTCTACCACGTCCCGGACCGGGCGCAGGCGCTCGCCGAGCTCCGCCGCGTGCTGCGGCCGGGCGGCAGGCTCGCCGCCGCCACGAACGGCGCCGGGCACCTGCGCGAGCTCGACGAGCTCGCGGGCGGAGTCGATCGCCCCGGGAGCAGGCATTCATCGCGCTTCGGCCTCGAGAACGGGGCCGAGCAGCTCGCGGGCAGGCTTCGCGACGTCGCGCGTCGAGGGCTACGACGTCTGCGGCTCGAGGTGACCGAGGCCGCGCCGCTCGTCGCCTACTCCGACTCGATGGCACTGCGCCCACGGCGACCCGAGGCCGTGGCCCGGATCGAGCGTGGAGTGGCCGAGACGATCGCCCGCGAGCGGCAGCTTCCACGTGATCGCAAGTCGCAGGGGCTCGTCCGCGGCCGCAAGCCTTGACACAGTTGTGGTAAGGTTCCGCGCGTGAACGACCTGACGGTGGGGGAGGCGGCCGCGCGCAGCGGCTGGTCGCCCCGGATGCTGCGCTACCTCGAACGAGCGGGCCTCGTCGTCCCGCAGCGGACGCCCGCCGGCTACCGCGTCTACGGCCTCCTGGAGCTGAACCAGCTCCGTTCGCTGGCCGAGCTGCGGCGCCGCTACGGGCTCAGCCTCGACGACGTCTCGTTCGCGCTGCGGCTGCGGCGGGAGCCCGAGCTCCGCGCGGCCGTCGAGACCTGGCTCGCGGGGACCGACGCCGCGGCGCCTGCCTGGGTCGAGTGGGAGCAGCGCAAGCAGGAGCGCCTGCTCGCCGTCTAGACTCGCCGACGACCAACGAGAAGAGGACTGATGGCAACGACGACGCGACACGACGTGAAGGACCTGGCGCTGGCGCCCGAGGGCGTGCGCCGCATCGAGTGGGCCGACCGGCAGATGCCGGTGCTGGCCGCGATCCGCGAGCGCTTCGAGCGCGAGCAGCCGCTGGCCGGCTACCGGATCGCCGCCTGCCTGCACGTGACGACCGAGACGGCGAACCTGATGCGCACGCTGAAGGCCGGCGGCGCCGACGTCGTCCTGTGCGCGTCCAACCCGCTCTCGACCCAGGACGACGTCGCCTCGGCGCTCGTCGACGCCTACGAGATCCCGACCTTCGCGATCAAGGGCGAGGACAACGACACCTACTACAGGCACATCGAGGCCGCGGTCGACCACAAGCCGCAGCTGACGATGGACGACGGCGCCGACGTGATCGGCGTCCTCCACTCGGCCCGCCGCGAGCAGCTCTCGGACATCATCGCCGGCACCGAGGAGACGACCACCGGCGTCATCCGCCTGAAGGCGCTCGAGCGCGACGGCGCCCTCGGCTTCCCGGTGATCGCGGTCAACGAGGCGAAGACCAAGCACCTGTTCGACAACCGCTACGGCACCGGCCAGTCGACGATCGACGGGATCATCCGTGCGACGAACGTCCTGCTCGCCGGCAAGCGCTTCGTCGTCGCCGGCTACGGCTGGGTCGGCCGCGGCGTCGCCATGCGCGCGAAGGGCCTGGGCTCGCACGTGATCGTGACCGAGGTCGACCCGATGCGGGCGCTCGAGGCGCTGATGGACGGCTTCGAGGTGATGCCGATGACCGAGGCCGCCAAGGTGGGCGACATCTTCTGCACCGCCACCGGCGACAAGCACGTGCTCGCCCGCCAGCACTTCGAGCTGATGCGCGACGGCGCGATCCTCGCCAACACGGGCCACTTCAACGTCGAGATCGACATCCCGGCGCTGCGCTCGCTCGCCGCGGAGACGCGGGAGTCGCGCGCGTTCGTCGAGGAGTTCCGGCTCGAGGACGGCCGCCGCATCTTCCTGCTCGCCGAGGGCCGGCTCGTCAACATCTCGGCGGCCGAGGGCCATCCGGCGATCGTGATGGACATGTCGTTCGCGAACCAGGCCCTCTCGGCCGAGTACGCGGTGCAGAACGCCGCCTCGCTCGAGCGGAAGGTCTACCCGGTGCCCGACGACATCGACCGCGAGATCGCGCGCCTGAAGCTGGCGACGATGGGCGCCGAGATCGACCGGCTGACCGAGGAGCAGGCCAAGTACCTCGCCTCCTGGGACGAGGGCACCTGAGCCGCCGCACCGCGCCGACGGCTCCTTGTGACGAAGTGTCACAAGGAGCCGTCGGCGCTCGCATGAGCACCGCGCTCGAACCCCACGAGATCCTCCGGCTCGACGGCGACCGCGTCGTCCTGCTCGACCAGCGGCTGCTGCCGGGCGAGATCGCCTGGGTCGAGTGCCGGACGGCGGCCGAGGTGGCCGAGGCGATCCGGACGATGGTCGTCCGCGGCGCGCCCGCGATCGGGATCGCCGCCGCCTACGGCTACGCGCTCGCCGCGCGGCGCGGGGAGGACCTCGCTCGAGGCGGCGCGGGTGCTCGCCGCCTCTCGCCCGACCGCGGTCAACCTCGCCTGGGCGCTGGCCGAGGTCGCGGGCGCCGACGACCCGGCGGCGACGGCGGCGCGGATCCACGAGGACGAGGTCGAGCGCTGCCGCCGGATGGGCGCGCACGGCGCCGACCTGCTCGCTCCCGGCGTCCGCGTCCTCACCCACTGCAACGCGGGCGGGCTCGCGACGGGCGGCTACGGCTCGGCCGTCGGGATGATCCGTGCCGGCTGGGAGCGCGGGCTCGTCGAGCACGTCCTCGTCGACGAGACGCGGCCGCTGCTCCAGGGCGCACGGCTGACCGCGTTCGAGCTGAGCGAGCTCGGGATCCCGCACACCGTGATCGCCGACTCGGCCGCCGCCTCGCTGATGGCACGCGGCGAGGTCGACTGCGTCGTCACGGGCGCCGACCGGATCGCGGCGAACGGCGACACCGCCAACAAGATCGGCACCTACTCGCTCGCCGTCGCCGCGGCCCACCACGGGCTGCCGCTCTACGTCGTCGCGCCGACCTCGACGATCGACCCGGATACGCCCGACGGCGGCGGGATCCCGATCGAGGAGCGCGATCCGGCCGAGGTGACCGGGCACTTCCCGGCCCGCAACCCCGCCTTCGACGTGACGCCCGCCGAGCTGATCGAGGCGATCGTGACCGAGGAGGGCGTCCACCGGGCGCCCTTCGAGCAGTCGCTGCCGCGGGTCGTCCACGCATGAAGGCCGTCCTGCTCGCCGCCGGCTACGCGACCCGGCTGCGCCCGCTGACCGACGACGTCCCCAAGCAGCTGCTGCCGGTCGGCGGCCGGCCGATGCTCGACTGGATCCTCGACGGCGTGCGCGAGGTCGACGAGGTCGACGAGGTGCACCTCGTCACGAACAGCCGCTTCGCCGCCGACTTCGCGCGCTGGGCCGAGCCGCACGGCGTCGTCGTCCACGACGACGGCACGAGCACGAACGAGGACCGGCTCGGCGCCGTCGGCGACCTGCACCTGACGATCGAGCGCGGCCGCCTCGACGACGACCTGCTCGTGCTCGCGGGAGACAACCTCTTCGAGTACGGGCTGGCCGCTCTGATCGACGTCGCCCGCGCCCACGGGACGGCCAGCGCGACGGCCGTCTACGACTGCGGCGACCTCGAGCTGGCGACCCACATGGGCATCGTCGAGCTCGACGACGACGGCCGGATCGTCTACTTCGTCGAGAAGCCGAGCGACCCGCCCTCGACGCTCGCCTCGACCGCGACCTACGTCTTCCCGCGCGAGCACGTCCCGCTCGTCGAGCGCTACCTGGCGCAGGGGCACCCGCCGGACAACATCGGCAGCTTCCTCGGCTGGCTCTCGCAGCAGAAGCCCGTCTACGGCTATCGCTTCGAGGGCCGCTGGTACGACATCGGCAACCACGCGCAGCTGCTCGAGGCGGACAACCGCATGCGGGAGCGTGTGGGGCTGCCGCGCCGCGAGGCCTACTCGCTCGAGGGCTGAGCGGACGAGATCGCGCTGCCGCCGTCGCCGCGTCGGCACCTGCGCGGGACCACGAGTGCGGGGCCCGGTCGGCGAGCCCGGCACGCGGACCTCGCGTCCGAGCGGTTTTCTGCCGATAACGGTCGCGTGGATGCGGCCCACGAGATGCAGCGACGTCCCCTGGGGGCGCTCCTCGTCGAGCAGGGGATCCTGACGGAGGAGCAGCTCGCGCTCGCCCTGCGCGAGCAGGAGCGGCTGGGCAAGCCGCTCGGGCAGGTGCTCGTCGACCTCGGTCTCGCGTCGGCGCCCGTGCTCGCCTCGGCGCTCGCAGAGCAGCAGGGCGGGCTGCACCGGAGCGAGTTCGGCGTCTCGGTGGGCTTCCGTCGAGATCTCGCGCGGGAGGACACGCCCGCGCTGCCGCCGGTCGGAAGCCTGAAGGGAGGCACACAGGACTTGCCGCCGGTCGGGCCACTCGCGGGCGGACAGAGCCTCGCGATCGGCGAACTGCGGCCGCCGGATCGAGCCGGTCGCCGGGCCCGGCGGTCGCGCCGGCCTGACGATCGCGGTCGTCCCGGACAGCGTGGCGCCGACGGGCGAGACACTCCCGGCCGAGCCGCCGATTCTCGCCGCGCCGGCCCTCGAGGAGCCCGTTCTCCTGCCGCCCGTCACCGGGCCTGCCCGTCGCACCGGCTGCGGTCGCGCCCGTGGCCGAGCCGGAGGCAGTCGCGCCCGTGGCAGCCGCGCCTGCGGTGGCCGAGGCGGCGCCGGTCGCATCCCCGGTGGCCGAGGTGGCGCCCGTGGTCGAGACCCCGGTGGCCAAGGCGGCGCCGCCCGAGCCTGCGGTGGCCGAGCCGGTGGCGGCAACCCCGCCGCCGCCTCGCACGGATCCGTCACCGGCCGCGATGCCCGGAAACGATCCGGTGCCCGAGCTGCTGCGGGCACTGTCGGAGCGGGAGCGCGAGCGTGACGCGCTCGCCGCCTCCCTCGAGGAGAGCGCGGCGAGAGAGGCGGCAGCCGCCGCGAGCCTCGCCGAGCAGGCGTCGGCGCTGGACGAGCTGCGCGAGAGCTCGGCGGCGCGCGTGGTCGAGCTGGAGGCGGAGCTGGCGCAGCTTGCCGAGTCGCATGCTGCTCGCGTCGTCGAGCTGGAGGAGTCGCTCACGGCGCTGGCCGAGGAGCGGGAGCGTGCGGTGGCTCGCGCGGTCGAGCTGGAGGCGGAGCTGGCGCAGCTGGCCCGAGTCGCGATGCGGGCTCGCGTCGTGGAGCTGGAGGCGGAGCTGGCGCAGCTTGCCGAGTCGCATGCTGCTCGCGTGGTCGAGCTGGAGGAGTCGCTCACGCCGCTGGCCGGGGAGCGGGAGCGTGCGGGGGCTCGCGCGGTCGAGCTGGAGGCGGAGCTGGCGCAGGTCGCCGAGTCGCATGCTGCTCGCCTCGTCGAGCTGGAGGAGTCGAGCTGGCGCCGGCCGTGGATCGAGAGCGCATCGGCTGCACGCCTCGCCGAGCTGGAGGGTGAGCTGGCGGCGCGGGAGGCTTCGGCGGAGGAGCGCGAGCGTCTGTCGGGTCGCGTGGTCGAGTTCGAGGCGGAGCTGGCGCAGCTTGCCGAGTCGCATGCTGCTCGCGTGGTCGAGCTGGAGTCCGAGCTGGCGGAGCGAGAGGTCTCGGCGGAGGAGCGCGAGCGTCTGGCGGCCCGCGTGGGCGAGCTGGAGGCGGAGCTGGCGCAGCTTGCCGAGTCGCATGCTGCACGCGTGGTCGAGCTGGAAGCGCAGCCGGCCAGGCTGGCGGAGGCGCATGCCGGCACGGCTCGCAGAGCTCGAGCGTGAGCGCGCCGAGGCCGCGTCGAGGTCGACGGAGGAGCGGGAACGCCTGGCGGCTCGGGTCGTCGAGCTGGAAGCGGGGCGGGCCAGGTTGGTCCGAGGAGCGAGAGCGCTCGGCCCGGCCGTGTGATCGAGCTCGAGGCGGAGGTGGGGCGGCTCGCCGAGTCCCATGCTGCTCGCGTCGCCGAGCTCGAGGGCGAGCTCGCGGAGCGAGAGGCGAGATCGACCGAGGAGCGCGAGCGCCTGTCGGCTCGCGTGGTCGAGCTCGAGGCGGAGTCGGCGCGGCTGGCGGAGGCACATGCTGCTCGGCTCGGGGAGCTCGAGGCCGAGCGCGCGGAAGCCGCGTCGAGGTCGAGGGAGGAGCGGGAGAGCCTGGCGGCTCGTGTCGTCGAGCTCGAAGAGGCGCTTGCGGGGTTGACGGAGGAGCGGGAGCGTTCGGCGGCTCGTGTGGTCGAGCTGGAGGCCGAGCTGGCAGAGCTCGAAGAGCGGCGGGCGGCTCTGGTCGCCGAGTCCGAGTCCGGGCTGGCGGCGCGCGAGGCCGAGCTGGCGGCGGAGCGGGAGCGTTCGAGCGCCCGCGCGGCCGAGCTCGAGCGGAAGCTGGACGGCCTGGAGCAGGCGCATGCCGCTCGCGTCGCCGAGCTCGAGAGCGAGCTCGGCGAGCGAGAGTCGAGATCGCTGGAGGAGCGGGACCGTCTCGCAGCTCGGGCGGCCGAGCTCGAGGCGAAGCTGGCAGGGCCTCGAAGGGCTCCAGGCGGCTCGAGCCGCCGCGGCCGACGCGGAGTCCGAGGCGCGCGAGGCGGAGCTCGCCGAGGGGCGGGAGCGCCTGGCGGCTCGCGTGGTCGAGCTGGAAGCCGAGCTGGCGGGACTCGAGGCACGTTCGGCTTCTGCCACCGCGGCAGAGGCGCGGCAGGTCGCCCGCGCGGCGGAGCTGGAGGAGCTCGCGGGCAGCCACGCCGCCCGCGCAGCCGAGCTTCGGTCTCTGCTCGCGGAGCGCGAGCTCCGGATCGCGGAGCTCGAGGCAGAGCTGACCGAGCGCCGCGAGCAGCCGGAGCAGACCGATGCCGACTGCCACCGCTCGACCGGCACCTGCTCTTTCTTCCGACGGGAAGCGGCTATGCGCTCGTGGAGCGCGACGGGCCGCCGCCGGCGCGCGGCGAGCGCCTCGACGTCGAGCGGCCGGACGGGGATCGCGTCGCGTTCGAGGTCGCCAAGGTGACGTCGGCGACGACCGGCTCGCCGATCCCCTGCGCCTTCCTCGTCGTGCCGTAGTTTCGGCACGAAATCGGCACGAAGCGGTCACACGCGGGCGCCTATCGTGGGCGCATGGCCCTGCTCGACACCGTCTTCCCCCAGCGCTGTCTCGGCTGCGGCCGTTCCGGCGGCGTCGTCTGCCCGGGCTGCCTCGCGGGACTGCCGCTGCTCGGCCCGCCGCTCTGCGAGCGGTGCGGCGCGCCGACCGCGTGGCCCGTCGAGCGCTGCCGCGAGTGCGCCGGCCGCCGACTCGCCTTCGGACGGGCCCGCGCGGCGGTCGGGTACGACGCGGTCGTGGCGCTGCTCGTCCGGGGCTGGAAGGAGCGCGGCCTGCGCCGGATCGTCGCCCTCGCGGCCGACGCGGTCGTGGAGACGGTCGAGCGGCCCGACGCCGGCGCTCTCGTCTGGGTGCCGGCGGTCGCCGACCGGTCGCTCCGCCGGGGTCACTCGACGGCCGAGGCGCTCGCGCGCGAGCTCGGACGCCGCTGGCAGCTCGAGCCTGCGCCGCTGCTCGCCCGCACCCGCGCCGCCCGGCCGCAGCGCGGGCTCGATCGCCGCGCGCGCCGGGGGAACGTCGCCGGCGCATTCCGGGCCCGTGCGCGGGCGCCTACGCGGGTCTGCCTCGTCGACGACGTCTACACGACCGGGGCGACCGTCTCGGCGGCGGCGACCGCGCTGCGGCACGCGGGTGCGCGCCGCGTCGAGGTGGTGACGTTCGCACGGGCTCTGCGTTCGTTAGATTGAGAGCAGTACGGCTGACACATCCAGGAGGAGTCGATGCGACTTCAGGTGAAGGGCAGGAACGTGGACGTCAGCCCCTCGATCCGGACCTACGCGGAGGAGAAGCTCGGCAAGCTGTCCAAGCAGCTGGCCGACCCGACGCAGGTGGAGCTCGAGCTGATGGTCGAGAAGAACCCGTCCATCTCCGAGAACCACGTCGCCGAGGCGACGATCTGGACGAAGGGCCCGACCCTGCGCGCGCGTGAGGCATCGGTGGACATGAAGGCCTCGATCGACCAGCTGGTCGAGAAGCTCGAGCGTCAGGTCAAGCGCTACCGCGAGAAGCGGCGAGAAGAGCCGCGGCGGCAGGCGCGCAACGGCCACCTTCCGGAGCCCGAGCCGGGAATGATCCCGGTCGCAGGCGAGGCGGAGCCGGCGATCGTGAAGGCCAAGCAGTTCTCCGTCAAGTCGATGACGCCCGAGGAGGCGGTGCTCCAGCTCGAGCTCGTCGGCCACGACTTCTTCGTCTTCCGCAACGACGGAAGCGGCGACGTCAACGTCGTCTACCGCCGCAGGGCGGGCGACTACGGGCTGATCGAGCCGACCGAGTAACGGACGTGGGATTCTTCCGGCGCGAGCCGGTGCATCGCCGGCTCGCGCGCGAGGGAGGACTCGACCTCGGCAGGCCGCTCGACCCGCGGCCGGGCTGGGGCGAGGTGGGCATCCACGGGGTCGCGCGTGCGCGGGAATGGGACGCGGTCGTGACGGCCGAGGCCGAGCTCGAGGGAGACACGGCCGCGTTCGCGGCGCTCCCGGACGGGACGCTCGTGGTCGAATCCGGGCCCGGACGACCCGTCGCCGCTCGCGGACGCGGTCGAGCGCTCGCTCGATCCGCCGTTCCGGGCCGAGGCGGTCAGGCGCGGCGAGACGACGTGGGCGGTCGCGGCGCGCCGCATCCGCGTGATCGAGCTGCCGGAGGCGCCCGGCGACGAGATCCGCCTGGCCGTCACCCGCGAGGGCCGGCAGGTGGTCGTCGACGGGATGCCGTCGTTCGGCGGCGTCCCCGCGCTCGAGCGCCTGCTCGACGGCGAGGGCGCCGTCGTCGCCTCGCGGCTGGACGGCGACCTGTTCGAGGCGCGCGTGGATCGGCTCTAGCGGATGCCCTCGCCGGGCGGCCGGGCTCGACGACGCTCGCGGGCGCCGATCTCGCTCTCTGCCGCGCAGCGCCTGAGGCGCCTCTCGATCAGGCTGCCGCCGATCCGCCTCCCGGACGGGAAGGCGTCCCGGCCGGACGCGGACGCCGCGCTCGAACCGAGCTGACGGCGACGGCGCAGGCGAGCTCCAGCGCGTCGCCGAGCGGCAGGCCGCGGCCGAGCGCGAGCAGCAGCCCGGCGGCGAACGCGTCGCCGGCACCGGTGGCCGGCTCCGCGAGCCTCTCCGGCGGCCGGCGCCGCTCGAGCCGCCCGTCGAGGACCGCGACCGCGCCGTCCGCGCCCAGGGTGACGCAGACGAGCCTCCGTCCCGCCGCGAGCCGCTCGAGCGCCGCCTCCGCGTCGCCGCCCGCCGCCTCGAGGTCGAGGATCGCCGCGTTCCCGCCCGGGGCGGCGACCCAGGGGGCCGCGCGCGCTCGACGACGGCCGCGGCGACCTCCCGGGAGGCGTAGGGGGAGACGAGCACCGCGCCCGCCGCGATGCGCGCGGGCAGGTCCCCGGGCGCGAGGTTCGCGCTGGCGCCGCGGTCGGCGGCGACCCCGCTCCCCGCCGCGACGAAGGTGCCGGTCGGCAGCTCCGGGTCGACCGCGAGGCGCGGCTCGACCCCCCGTTCGAGCAGCGTCTCGCGGATCAGCCGCCCGACCGCGTCGTCGCCGACACGGCCGACGACGCAGGCCCTCGCGCCCTCGGCGGCCGCCGCGAGCGCCGCGTTCACCGGCGCGCCGCCGGGGCCGACCGCGACCGGCCCGTGCACCGCCCGCCCCGGCTCGAGCTCGGGGGCGGCGACGTCCAGCATCACCTCCCCGACGGCGACCAGGTCGAGCACCGCGCCAGCATACTCCCGGGCCCGAACGCTACCCTGTGCCCGATGGCCCAGGCACTCGGGAACTTCGAGAAGGTCCTGCGACTCGGCGAAGGGCGCCGGCTGAAGCGGCTGCGCGGCCAGGCCGAGCACATCACGACGCTCGAGCCCGAGTTCGAGCGGCTCTCGGACGCGGAGCTGCAGGCGAAGACGGTCGAGTTCCGGCAGCGGCTCGAGAACGGCGAGTCGCTCGACGACCTGCTCTTCGAGGCGTTCGCCGCCGTCCGCGAGGCGCGCAAGCGCGAGTCCGGCGAGCGCCTCTTCGACGTCCAGCTGATGGGCGGGATCGTCCTCCACGAGGGCGACATCGCCGAGATGAAGACCGGCGAGGGCAAGACGTACGTCGCCTCCCTGGCGCTCTACCTGAACGCGCTCGCGGGCAACGGCGCGCACCTCGTCACCGTCAACGACTACCTCGCCAAGCGCGACGCCGAGTGGAACCGCGGGGTCTACGACCGGCTCGGCGTCACCGTCGCCTGGATCGAGTCGATGATGGCGTTCGACGAGCGCAAGGCCGCCTACGACTCCGACATCACCTACGGCACCAACTCCGAGTTCGGCTTCGACTACCTGCGCGACAACATGGCGATCGCGCTCGAGCAGTGCGTGCAGCGCGGGCACCCCTACGCGATCGTGGACGAGGTCGACTCGATCCTCGTCGACGAGGCGCGGACGCCGCTGATCATCTCCGGCGAGCCCGAGACGGCCGCGCGGATCTACTACGACTTCGCCCGGATCGCGAAGACGCTGACGCGCGCCCAGTCGAAGGGGACGAAGCTCGAGGACGAGCAGCTCCAGCAGGAGTTCGACTTCCTCTACGACGAGAAGCACAAGACCGTCTCGCCGAGCGAGTCCGGGATCGCCAAGGTCGAGCGCGCGCTCGGGATCGACAACCTCTACGCGCCCGAGAACGTGCAGCTCGTCAACCACCTCTCGCAGTCGCTGAAGGCGGAGGCGCTCTACCACCGCGACGACGAGTACGTGGTCGCCGACGGCGAGGTGAAGATCGTCGACGAGTTCACCGGCCGGATCATGGAGGGCCGCCGCTGGTCGGAGGGCCTGCACCAGGCGGTCGAGGCGAAGGAGGGCGTCGCGATCCAGGAGGAGCACGTCACGCTCGCGACGATCACGCTCCAGAACTACTTCCGCCTCTACGAGAAGCTCGCCGGCATGACCGGCACCGCGAAGACCGAGGAGAAGGAGTTCGTCGAGATCTACGGCCTGCACGTGATCGAGATCCCGACCAACGTCCCGGTCGCGCGCGACGACCGCAACGACCTGATCTTCAAGACGGTCGGCGCCAAGTTCGACGCCGTCGTCGCCGACGTCCAGGAGCGCTACGAGCAGGGGCAGCCGGTGCTCGTCGGCACGATCGCCGTCGAGACCTCCGAGCACCTCTCCGAGCGCTTCACGCGCGCGGGCGTCCCGCACAACGTCCTGAACGCGAAGGAGCACGCGCGCGAGGCCCAGATCATCATGGACGCGGGCCAGCCCGGCGCCGTCACGATCGCGACGAACATGGCCGGCCGCGGCGTCGACATCAAGCTCGGCGACGGCGTCGTCGAGGCGGGCGGCCTCTACGTGCTCGGCACCGAGCGGCACGAGTCGCGCCGGATCGACAACCAGCTGCGCGGCCGCTCCGGCCGTCAGGGCGACCCGGGCGAGACGCGCTTCTACCTCTCCGGCCAGGACGAGCTCGTGCGCCTGTTCGCGGGCAACCGGATCTACGGGATCATGGACCGCTTCAAGCTGCCCGAGGACCAGCCGATGGAGGCGTCGATCCTCTCGCGCCAGATCGAGAACGCGCAGAAGAAGGTCGAGGAGCAGAACTTCGTCGCGCGGAAGAACGTCCTCAAGTACGACGACGTCATGAACGTGCAGCGCCAGGAGATCTACCGGCAGCGGCGCGCCGTGCTCGAGGGCGCCGACCTCTCCGAGCAGATCCGCTCCTGGATCGCCGAGAGCGTCAACGGCCTCGTCGCCGAGTACACGCAGGCCGAGTACCCGGAGGAATGGGACCTCGACGGCCTCGTGACGGCGATGGAGCAGCTCTACCGGACCGAGATCACGGTCGAGGAGCTGCGCGAGGACGTCGGGCTCGACCGCGAGGCGCTGATCGAGGAGTTCGTCGACGACGCGATGGACGAGTACGCGGCCAAGGACGAGGAGCTCGAGGGCTTCGAGGAGGGCCTGATGCGCAACCTCGAGCGCTTCGTCGTCCTCCAGGTCGTCGACCAGCGCTGGCGCGAGCACCTCGAGAACATGGAGTACCTGCGCGAGGGCATCCACCTGCGCGCGATGGCCCAGAAGGATCCGCTGACCGAGTACCGGAACGAGGGCTACTACATGTTCGACGCGCTCAACCGGCGGATCCGCGAGGAGGTCGTGACGATCCTCTTCCATGCCGAGGTGCAGGCCGAGGACGCGGCGATGCTGGAGCAGCCCGCCGGCGACGCCGCCCCGCCGCAGCCGCAGGAGTACGCCTACGAGCACGAGTCGCAGGCGGGCGCGGACGCGATCGCCGCGGCCGGCGGCGTCTCGACCGCGGTCGCGAGCGGCGCCTCGACCTCGACGACGGTGCACAAGTCGCCGGAGCAGAGCGTCGGCCGCAACGACCCCTGCTGGTGCGGGAGCGGCAAGAAGTTCAAGAAGTGCCACGGCGCCTAGCCCGCGACGCACGGAAAAGCCCGCTCTTTGCGTGAAAGGAGCGGCGGCGGGACGGGTCTCCACGCTTGCATGCGCGCCCGGCGCGGTCAGACAGTGACTGAGCGCTGCCGCCGCGCTCCGGCACCCCGCCGCGGCGTCCCTTTGCGGCAGCGGGAGCACTCGACCCAGGAGGTCTCCGATGTTGCGACCCTTCGATCTCGCCGCACGTTCCCTCGTCATCGTCGGTGGTCTGAACTGGTTGTCGATCGCGGCCGGCAAGGTCGACCTCGTCGCCGAGGCGACCCGGAGCAAGCACGGCAGGCCCAACCTCGCCGCACGCGTCGTCTACGGGGTGATCGGCGGCGGCGCCCTCTGGACGCTCAGCCGCCTGATCGAGCAGGAGGCGTTCCCGAAGCGGTCCCGCTCGCACGGGGGAAGCGTCCGCTCGGCGATGACCGCCGACCCCGTCTCGGTCCCGCCCTCGACCTCGGCCGCCGAGGCCGCGCGCCTGATGCAGCGCGAGGACGTCGGCTCGCTGCCGATCGTCGAGAACGGGCGGCTCGTCGGCGTCGTCACCGACCGCGACCTGGCGCTGCGCGTCGTCGCGGAGAAGGGCAACCCCGACGAGGCCACGGTCGGCGAGATCGCCTCGCGCGACCTCGTCACGGTCGAGCCCGACCAGAACCTCGACCGGGCGCTGCACCTGATGGCCTCGGGCCAGTTGCGGCGGCTGCCCGTCGTCGAGGACGGCCGGCTCGTGGGCATGCTCGCCCAGGCCGACGTCGCGACGACCGCGTCCGACGAGCGCACCGGCGAGGTCGTCGAGCGGATCTCGAAGTGACGCCGCCGCGGCGGCCCGGCACCCGCCGGGCCGCCGCGGTACCATCGGCGGGACGATGGCCGAGACGACCGTCAGCCTGACCGAGCGACTCGAGGAGATCGGGGCCCGCCTGGCGTGGGTCCGTGATTACCTTTGACCCCGACACGCTGAGGAAGCGGCTCGGGGAGCTCGAGGAGGCGATGGGGGAGCCCGGCTTCTGGGACGACCAGAACCGGGCGCAGCAGATCTCGCAGGAGCACGCGCGCGTCTCGCGCCGGCTCGAGCGCTACGACGCGCTGCAGCGCGACTACGACGAGGCGGCCGAGCTCTTCGAGCTCGACCCGGCGCTGGAGGCGGAGATCCAGGAGAGCCTGCAGCCGCTGCAGGCCGAGCTCGAGCGCCTGCAGGAGGACGCGCTCTTCACCGGCGACTACGACGCCGGCCCGGCGGTCGTGACGATCCACGCGGGCACCGGCGGCACCGACGCGCAGGACTGGGCCGAGATCCTGCTGCGCATGTACCTCCGCTGGGCCGCCGACCGCGGCTTCAAGACCGAGCTCGTCGAGGCGAGTGCGGGCGAGGAGTACGGCCTCAAGTCCGCCACCTTCACCGTCGAGGGCGAGAACGCCTACGGCGTCCTCAAGGCCGAGCGCGGCGTCCACCGGCTCGTCCGCCAGAGCCCCTTCGACCAGGCCCACCGCCGCCACACGAGCTTCGCCGAGGTGATCGTCGCGCCGCTGCTCTCCGACGACGTCGAGGTCGAGGTCGCCGACGACGACCTGCGGATCGACACCTACCGCGCCTCGGGCGCCGGCGGCCAGCACGTCAACAAGACCGACTCGGCCGTCCGGATCACGCACCTGCCGACCGGGATCGTCGTCCAGTGCCAGAACGAGCGCTCGCAGTCCTCGAACAAGGCGACCGCCCTGCGGATGCTGAAGTCGCGCCTGGTCGAGCAGGCCGAGGAGCAGCGCGAGGCCGAGCTCGCGAAGGAGCGCGGCGCCGCGCAGGACATCGGCTTCGGGTCGCAAATCCGCAGCTATGTGCTGCACCCGTACCAGCTCGTCAAGGACCACCGCACCGACTTCGAGGTCGGGAACGCGCAGGGCGTCCTCGACGGCGACCTCGACGGCTTCGTCCGCGCCTACCTGCTCGCGAAGGCCGCCGGGCAGGGCGCCTAGCCGGCCCCGGCGCGGCCGGCTGTCCGACGGGAGCCTGCGCTACACTTCAGCCGTCCCGAGCGACGCCAACCGATGCGGCCTCCCCCGTCCGCGTGCCGTGACTTCCGGTCCCTGAGGACTCGTGCAGGACTCCGACCTTCATATCCCCGAGCCGACTGCGCTTGCAGAGCCGCTCTACGTGGCGGACCCGGACGAGCCGGCCGCGGCCACGCGGCCCGGCGCCGGCTCGATGATCGTCTTCGAGAGCGTCACCAAGGTCTACGAGCCCGACGTCGTCGCCCTCCACGACGTCTCCTTCCACATCGACAAGGGCGAGTTCGTCTTCGTCGTCGGCGCCTCCGGCTCGGGCAAGTCGACGCTGATCCGCCTGCTCCTGAAGGAGATGGAGCCGACCCAGGGCCGGATCATCGTCGGCGGCCGCGACCTGACCCGCCTCTCGCGCGGCAAGGTGCCGCTCCTGCGCCGCAACATCGGCTGCGTCTTCCAGGACTTCAAGCTGCTGCCCGCGCGCACGGCGGCCGAGAACGTCGCCTACGCGCTGAAGGTGCAGGGCGAGAGCCGCGCCTCGATCCGCGGCAAGGTGCCCGAGGTGCTCGCGATGGTCGGGCTCTCGCACAAGATGAACTCGCGGCCCGACGAGCTCTCCGGCGGCGAGCAGCAGCGCGTCTCGATCGCGCGCGCGTTCGTCAACCACCCGCCGCTGCTCGTCTGCGACGAGCCGACCGGGAACCTCGACCCCGACACCTCGGTCGGGATCATGCAGCTGCTCTACCGGATCAACCGCGCCGGCACGACCGTCCTGATGGTCACCCACGACCGCGAGATGGTCGACAAGATGCGCAAGCGCGTGATCGCCCTCGAGGACGGCCGGATCGCCCGCGACGAGCGCCGCGGAGGCTACACCGAGTGAGGCTGCGGCTGATCTTCGCCGAGGCCTGGCGCTCGCTCAGCGCCAACGTCTCGACCACGGTCGCGGCGACGGTGACCGTGCTGATCGGGATGTTCCTGCTCGGCCTCTTCATCGCGCTCGGCACCTGGGTCGTCTCCTGGTCGAACCACGTCAAGCGCGAGCTGCTCGTCAAGGTCTACTTCGACGACACGGCCGGGGTGAAGCAGTGGAACGACGCGGCCAAGTTCATCACCTCCGACCCGCGCGTCAAGACCGTCGAGTTCGTCTCGAAGGAGAAGGCGCTGACGATCATGCGCAAGAAGTACCCGGAGCTGACGAACGACCTCGCCTACAACCCGCTGCCGAACTCGATCGAGGTGACGCCGAAGAAGGCCGAGGACACGCTCTCGATCTCGCAGACGATCCGCACCCACACGCTGCCCGGCGTCGACAAGGTCAAGGACGGCAAGAACACCGCGACCCGCATCCTCAGCGTCGCCAAGGTGATCGAGTCGATCTTCCTGATCGCGGTGGTGGTGCTGCTCGGGGCCTCGACGCTGCTGATCGCGAACACGATCCGGCTCTCGATCTTCTCGCGGCGACGCGAGATCGAGGTGATGAAGCTCGTCGGCGCGACGAACTGGTTCGTGCGCGGCCCGTTCATGCTCGAGGGCCTGATCTGCGGCTTCGCGGGCGCGCTCGCCGCGGTCGTGCTGCTCCTGCTCGGCAAGGAGGTCGCGCTGCCCGCGATCCTCGCGCACACGACCTCGAGCTCCGACGTGCACGCGCTCGCCTTCCCGCTGACGGCGCTGATCCTCGTCGCCGCGGGCCTCCTGCTCGGCGCCGCCGGCTCCGGCCTGACGATCCGCCGCTTCCTCCGGGTCTGAGCGACCTCGTCGTCGCCGAGCTGCGCCGTCGCGGCAAGCTCGCGCTCGCCGAGCCGTACTTCGGGCCGGGCGTGCCGCTCGTGCTCGACCGCAAGGGGCTGGGGGAGGCGCGCGACGGCGACCTGGTGCTCGTCCGCCCCGGCCGCGGCCGCGCCCGCGTCGAGGAGCTGCTCGGGCCGGCCGACCGGATCGAGAGCGTGCTCGAGGCGCTGCTGGTCGAGAAGGGCGCCCGGCAGCCGTTCGAGCCGCTCCCGGACGCGCGGCCGACCGCCGAGGGCCGCGTCGACCTGCGCGACCTGCTCACGTTCACGATCGACCCCGAGACGGCGAAGGACTTCGACGACGCGCTCTCGTTCCGGCGTGAGGGGGACGGCGTCCGCGCCTTCGTGCACATCGCCGACGTCTCCGCGTTCGTCCCGGCCGGCTCGCCGCTCGACCACGGGGCCGCCGGCCGCGCCTTCTCGACCTACGTCCCCGGGCTCGTCGCGCCGATGCTGCCGCACGAGCTGGCCGACGACCTCTGCAGCCTCCGCCCGCACGTCGAGCGGCTGACGGTCACCGTCGAGTTCCCGCCGGAGGGCGAGCCGGAGTTCTACCGGAGCGTCATCCGCAGCGACGCGCGGCTCACCTACGGGCAGGCGCAGGCGCGCGAGGCCGAGCCGCACGTCCGCGAGGCGCTCGACCTCGGCTGGGCCTACGCAGAGCAGCTGCGGCGCGCCCGCTTCGCCCGCGGCGCGCTCCGGATCGAGACGGGGGAGACGCAGTTCGCCTTCGACGGCGAGGGCGGCGTCGCCCGCGCCTGGCGCGAGTCGGAGCCGGAGTCGCACGCGCTCGTCGAGGAGCTGATGATCAAGGCGAACGAGGCCGTCGCGCAGCTCCTCTCCTCGCGGGGCCGCGAGGCGCTCTACCGCGTCCACGAGCGGCCCGACCCGCAGGCCGTCGGGCTGCTGCTCGCGAAGCTGGCGGACCTGGAGGTGCCGACGCCGCCCGCGCCCGACGAGCGGAGCCTCTCGCCGTCGGAGGCGGCGCGGCTCGCGGGCGCGATCTCGGACCGCGTCGCCGAGTACGTCGAGAGCTCGGGCCGCGGCCGGGAGGCGTTCCCGGCGCTCGTGCTCCGCTCGCTCAAGCAGGCCCGCTACGACCCGGCGAACCTCGGCCACTCCGGCCTCGCGAGCGCCGCCTACTGCCACTTCACGAGCCCGATCCGGCGCTATCCCGACCTCGTCGTCCACCGGGCGCTGCTGGCCGAGCTCGGCCAGGGCGACGACCCGGCGCCCGAGGGGCTCGACGAGCTGGCCGTGCACACCTCGGCCCGCGAGCGCGAGGCGGCCCAGGTCGAGTACCTCGCCGACGAGATCTGCCTCGCCTGGCTGCTCGACCGCGTCCTCTTCGAGCGCGGCTGGGAGGAGCCGTTCGAGGGCGAGGTGATCGGCGCGATCGGCTCGGGCATCTTCGTCCGCTTCGGCGAGGTCTTCGAGGGCTTCCTGCCCGCCCGCCTGCTCCCCGGCGAGTACTACGAGCTGAGCCCGCTCGGCACCGCGATGGTCGGCCGGCGCTCGGGCCGCTCCTACCGGCTCGGCGACCCGATCGAGGTGCGCGTCGACCGGATCGAGCGCGCCGAGGGCAAGGTCTCGCTGGCGCCTCCCAGCTAGCCTTCGCCGATGGCCAAGCCCGCCACAGGCGAGAAGCTGATCGCGGACAACCGCCGCGCCCGGCACGACTACCAGCTGCTCGAGCGCTTCGAGGCGGGCATCGTCCTGACGGGCACCGAGGTCAAGTCGCTGCGGGAGGGCCGCGCGACGCTGACGCAGGCCTACGCGGACGTGCGCGACGGCGAGGCCTGGATCCACGGCCTCTCGATCGCCGTCTACGACAAGGGCGGCTACGCGAACCACGAGCCGGAGCGCCCGCGCAAGCTGCTCCTGCACCGCCGCGAGATCGACTCGCTCTACGGCACGATCCGCGAGAAGGGCCTGACGCTCGTGCCGACGAAGCTCTACTTCAAGAACGGGCGGGTCAAGCTCGAGCTCGCGATCGGCCGCGGCAAGGAGACGCGCGACAAGCGCCGCGACATCGCCGACCGCGACGCGAAGCGGCAGATCGAGCGCGCGCTGAAGACGCGCGCCCGATCCCGCTAGCCGGTCAGGGCCGGAGGACGATCCGGGCGGGGACGCGCCCCGCCTCGACGTCGTCGATCGCCTCGTTCACTTCGGCGAGCGGCCGCTCCTCGACGATCACGCGGGTCTTGCCGGCCGCGTGCAGCTCGAAGACCTCCTTCAGGTCGACGCGCGTGCCGACGATCGAGCCGACGATCGTGATCCCGTTCAGGACGGTCTCGAAGATCGGCAGCGTCACCTCGTTGTCGGCCGGGAGCGCGACGAAGACGAGCGTGCCGCCGCGGCGCAGCGAGCCGTAGGCCTGCTCGAACGCCTTCGGGGCGACCGCGAGCGCGATCGCCTGGTCGGCGCCGCCGAGCGCCTGGATCGCCGCGATCGGGTCCTCCTTCGCGGCGTTGACCGTGAACTCGGCGCCGAGCGAGCGCGCCAGCTCCAGCTTCTCGTCGTGGAGGTCGACCGCGATCACGCGGCCGCCGGCGATCGCGGCGTACTGGATCGCGAGGTGGCCGAGGCCGCCGACGCCGAAGACGGCGACGAGGTCGGACGAGCGCGTGCCCGCGACCTTGACCGCCTTGTAGGTGGTGACGCCTGCGCAGGTGAGCGGGGCCGCGTCGACCGGGTCGACGCCCTCGGGCACCTTGACGACGTAGCGGCCGTAGGCCTTCGCGTACTCGGCGAAGCCGCCGTCGATCGAGTAGCCCATGTTCTTCTGCTCGAGGCAGAGGGTCTCCCAGCCGGAGACGCAGTACTCGCAGGTGCCGCACGCGTAGCCGAGCCAGGGCATGCCGACGCGGTCGCCGACCGCGACCTCGGTGACGCCGGGGCCGACCTGGCGGACGATGCCGACGCCCTCGTGCCCGGGCGTGAAGGGCGGGCTGGGCTTGACGGGCCAGTCGCCGTGGGCGGCGTGGATGTCGGTGTGGCAGAGGCCGGAGGCCTCGAGCTCGACGACGATCTCGCCGTCGCCGGCGACCGGGATCGGGACGGTGTCGATCGAGAGCGGCCGGGCGAAGTCGTGGACGACGGCCGCCTTCATCGTGCCGACGGCGGGCGCGGCGGCCTCCCGCTCGTGCTCGGTGAGTGCCATGGTGTCCTTTCGGTGGTGGACCGGTGCCGGACCATCGTCCCGTCGCTGACCCCGATGCGTCATCGGTCGTTCTCCCCCGTCCGCTGGGGGTCACCCGCGCGCGGTGTCGGTACAATGTGCGGAACGACATACGGGGGCGCCACGGTTTCGACGTGGTCGGTTCTCCGGCTGAGCTGCAAGCGGAGGTCCCCGGTCGGCCTCCTAAAACAACCGGGACCAAACGCAAGTGCGGATAACGAACTCGCACTCGCCGCTTAGTCTCTAGGGACTAATCGACGCGTCGCTCCGAGCTGGGCCCGTGGCCCGGATAGCGGCGTCAACTAACGGGCTCGGCGCCGAGGGAGAGCCAATCGCCCGAAGCGCGACACTTCAGGATGGCTAGGCCGTCGGTAGGGCGCCCGTCCTCCGGCCGTCGGCCGAAATCCAAGGTCGGGCTAAGCTTGTAGACGCTCTGCCCGGTGCGGCTGCGGACGCGGGTTCGACTCCCGCCGCCTCCACTTTCCCCGGGCGGGTACGGCCCCGGCTGCCGCACGCGTCGCCCGGTCAGGCGAGCTAGCTGTCAGACTCGGGCAGGTTGTTCCTCCTTGGAGCTGGTTGCTCGGCAGCTCCAGCCTCTACGAGGCCCGGGGATGGAAGAACGTGGCTACGACGTATAGCTAGCGGCTCCGAGCGAGTGGCGCTTGCCTCCATCGCGGCGAGGGTGGCGGCTGGCGACAGCCTCCGGCGAACGCGCAGGTTTGCGTTGTGCAATTCCGGTTCAGAACGTGGCAACGCATTGTCGTCGTCGTCTGAGGAAGGTTTCACATGTCGTTGCTGGAGCGGGCTCGTAGAGGTCTTCGTGAGATGCCGTCCAACGCGGGCTGGGCCGTTTCGCACCTGCTCGGGTCGAGCGAAACGATCGGTTCCGCCGCCGACGAGGCTGTTACGAAGGTCCGAGATCAGGGTCGTCGGTTGAGTGAGGCCGTCATGGACGCTGTTCCGTCCGGGGAGGACTCGATTCAGCTGCGGATGAAGCGCGCCGAAGATGCCGCCGAGCGGGCGCGCGACGCGGAGGAGCGTGCGGTGCAGGCCGCGCAGGAGGCGAAGGAGCATTCGGACCACGCCCTCCACGTAACCCAGAGCGGGCGTGCGCGGGTCAAGGAGGTCAACCGCGAGACGCAGCGGGAGCTGGAGCATCGCGTCAAGCAGGCCGAGCGAGAGGCCGAGGAACTGAGGAAGCGCGAACGCCTCGCGGCCGAGGAGGACGCTGAGCGGCAGCGGCAGGAGGTGTACGCGGAGGTCGAAGCGGAAAGCGAACGCGCGCAGCGGGAAGCCGAGGAGGCGAAGGAGCGGGCCGAGGACCTCGTCGAGCGCGCCCGCGAGGCAATGTTGGAGGCGAAGCGGCTGGCGGACGAGGCCGCCGAGGCAGCCCGCTCCGCCGCCGAGCAGGCGCAACGCCACGCCCAGGAGTTGGCGCGGGACGCGGAGCAGCAGGCCCGTGAGGCGGAAGCCCGGGTGAGCCGCGCCGAGGACCTGCGTGAGCGGTCGGAGGCAACGGCGCGTCAGACGGCCGCCGAAAGCGGGCAGGTCCGGACAAATGGCGATCTGCAGGAGTACACGAAGTCCGATCTCGTGGAGCTCGCGTCCACGGTCGGCATCGAGGGGCGTACGAAGATGACGAAGGACGAGTTGATCGCCGCGATCAGGGCGGCGTCACGCAGACCTCGCTCAAGGGGATGACATGAGCCTTCTTGACAGCACAGTGCAGCGACTCCTGGATACGCTCAGCGACTCGGTCGAGGCGAACGTGGGCAGGAGACCCCGTCACAAGAGGATCCGGCGCGCCGCCTACGCGACCGGAGGTTTCGCGGTATTGACCGCGGCGAGCGCCGGGATCTCGTCATTGCGGGATCGTCTGGCGTCGTCGAGCCAGTCGTGATCGGCGGTCGCCGCTTCCGTCGTGAACGTGACGCCTCCGCGCAGTCTGCGCGTGTGGCCGAGCGGGCATTCGCGGGAATCGACGGCGCCCGTGCGTCCACCCGCACGATTCGTACGCACCGTCTCTCGGAGGGAATGGTGATCGAAGCGTCGGTCATCGCCCGGCTGCTGCGGTTGAGGCTCTTGACGGTCGATGCGTCGATTCTGCTGCTGCCGGCCGGCGCGCCGCCGGCCGGCAGCGAGGCCGTGACGCCGCTACCTGATCCGGGAAGCCGCCGTGCCACGACGCGAGGATGCCTCTCCGATGCGATCAGGAGCATCGATCAAGCCGAGCAAGAGCTTGCGCGTGCGCGGCGCACGAGCCACGCCGACGTACCTCGAGGGCACACGGCGCGGCGGGCAGTGACCACTCCGGACGCGTAGGACGCGTCAGGTCTGCAAGCCGGCGCGGACTGCCCGCTCCGGATCGTCCTCGTGCGCGACCGGCGCGCCGAGCCCGCCATGATCGCGTTGCCGATCAACTCATGCGCGGGCAGGCGAACAGGGCCGAGTCCGAGGGGGCGGCGCTGCTCGCAGCTCGCGTATCGCCGCGCCGCGCAGCTGCGGAGAATGGGGGCGCACGCCTAGCTGCCCGAGGAGGTGGCGCGCTCGATCGTTCGTCACCGGGTGCTCGAGCGGCTCGTCCAGGAGCTCGCCGAGGCGGACGAGCTCGATCGGCTGCTCGAGGAGGCACTCGCGAGCCCGCGGTCGCGCGAGCTGCTCGGGCGGCTCCTCGCGAGCGACGAGCTCCGGCTCGCGCTCGAGCGGGTGATGAGCGGGCCGGAGGTTCGGTCTGGGCTCGCGTCCCATCGTCCGTTCTGGCCAGGCAGACGGGAGGCTCGGCGTCGGCAGAGCGCTCGCGCGCACGATCGGGCTGGCGCTCGCGATCATCCCGCTCTTCCTCGGCTTCCTGCCGGCCCTGGTCGACTCGCGGCGGCGGGCGCTTCCCGACTACCTTGCCGGCACGACGGTCACCTACGACGACGGGCCCCGACCGTGCGCGCCTCACTGTTGCTGTCGTGGCGGCTCGGTGACGCGTTCCCGCCCGGCGTTCTAGCGTTCCCGATGATGAAGGAGGGGCGATGAGGGGATTGCTGGTTTGCGCAGTGCTCGCGGCGGCCGTGGCGGCTGCGGACGCAGGTGCAGCGACGACTGCGGCGCCGGCGAAGCGCAGCGGCGAAGTCCGCGCGGCGCTGATCACGCGGGTGAACGTTGCCGAGAGCGAGTTCAAGTTCGTGCTCAACAAGAAAACCGCGAAGCGCGGCGTCGTCATCTTCAAGGTGACGAACGTCGGTGCGGTCGCGCACGACTTCATGATCGCGAGACGCAAGACGCGGATGCTCGAGCACGGTCAGTCGGAGACGCTGCGGGTCACGTTCCTGCGCAAGGGCCACTACCAGTACCACTGCACCGTCACCGGCCATGCCGCCGCGGGGATGAAGGGCGTCTTCACGATCACCTGAGGCCCGATGGATTCCCCACGGCTGATCACACGGCTCGGAGCGGAGGCGCTCGGCACCTTCCTCTTCTTCTTCTTCGGCTTCAACGCCGTCGCCGTCTCGACCGACTTCGGCAGCGGCGCGATCAGCAGCCTGGGGATCGCGTTCGCATTCGGGCTCGGACTCGCGCTCGCGATCGCGGGCGTCGGGCAGATCTCCGGCGGCCACTTCAACCCCGCCGTCTCGCTCGGGCTCGTCGCGGCGCGGAAGTTCCCGCCCAGCGAGCTGATCCAGTACTGGACGGCGCAGCTCGTCGGAGGCTTCGCCGCCGTGCTCGTGGTTGCGGTGGTGTACTCGGGCAACGCAGTCGACAAGCTCAACACCGCTCCCGGTCTCGGCATCTCGAGCGGAGGTGCGCTCCTGCTGGAGTTGGTCGCGACGGCCCTGTTCGTGATCGTGATCTGCACCGTCGCGACGGACGACCGCGCGCCCTGGAAAGGTGTGATGGCGCCTCTCCTGATCGGGCTCTTCATCTTCACCGCGGCGGACGCGATCGGTCCAGCGTCCGGCGGCTCGTTCAATCCCGCGCGGTCGCTCGACCCGGCCATCTTCAACTGGAACTTCGGCCGGCTCTGGATCTACCTCGTCGGGCCACTCGCAGGCGGCCTGGTCGGCGGCGTGATCTGGCTGATGTTCCACCCGGCCCCGTTGCACGAGGCGGCGTCGATCCGCTCGACCGGCGGCGTCTCGCAAGCCGAGGTCGCCAAGCCGTCGCAGACGACCGGCCTATCCCGGGACGCAAGTAGCTGAACGTGACGTGTTCCAGCAACTCCCCCTGGAAGATCACGGCCCAGACGATCACTCCGCGCCGCGGGAGCTGGGCGAGCGTACGGTTCGGAGGATCTTCGGTCGCGCGACCTCGGTAGCGGACGTTCTTCGTCCCTCAGGCGCTCGACTCGAGCGGCGCGCGCGCCGGAGCCGGACCGTACGGCGAAGGCCCGTTTCCGCTCGCGCCGGTTCGCAGAAACGTTGCGCAGTTCAACTCCCGCCGCCTCGACTCGGGCTCGGCTCAGTCTCGCCGGATGATTGTGAGCCTAGGCTTCGACGTAGGCGGTGATGGGAGGCACGACCCCGTGCTCTTCCATCGCTGCCGCGACTTCGGGAGGCGGAGAGGCCAACATCGCCTGCAGCGCCGCGACGTCAGCGACGTCGGCCGTGATGGCGACGTTGTTGCTTCCGTCGTGGGCGACGTAATCGGTGACGTTGCGACCCGAGCCTGACTCGATGGCCTCGGCGCGACCGGCCTTGCCCTTCAGCCAGCGATCGATGTCGACGACGGCGTGGGCAATGACGACTCTCGGCATGACGGTTCCTCTCGGAGTCTGTGCACGAATCGGTTACGGCACTCTACTCGCGGGCGGGCTCCGGCTTCACCGGTGCACGGCCGATGAAGCCGGGGCTCGATCCCAACGATCGCGGCGATCAGCCGCGGCGGCTGTGCGAAATCGTGCGCGGGCTCGACGCCCGCCTCCAGTGCAGGTCGCGCGCTGCGAGACGCTGTCACGACCTCGCAGGTGCGAGGAGCTTCACCACCTCGGCCTCGCCGACGACGTCGCCCAGGCTCGCGTACAGCTCGTTCGCCGCCGCCAGCGGGGCAGCGGCGTCGCCTGCGCGCCCGAGTGCGACGAGGCACCGCCCGGCGCCGAGCAGCGCCGCCGCGAGCCCCGGGACGCTCCCGTAGTCGCGCCAGCGGCGCTCCGCCTCGGCGTGGAGCTCGAGCGCCTCCGGCAGGTGGTTCTCGGCCTCCGCGAGCTCCGCCGCCCCTGCGGTGCGCGCGCAGCCGATGCGGCCGAGGTCGGCTGTCATGCCGGCCGACAGCTCGTGGGCGAGGTCGAGCGCGTTCGCCGACGCGCACAGACGACTCAGCTCGGGCAGGAACAGCGACCGATGACGGTCCGAGCGCCCGCGGGAGACGTCGATCAGCTCGCGGACGTGACCCACGGCAGCCTCGAGGTCGGCGAGGGCGGCTGCGATCAGCGCGGCGGACGCGAGCCCGGGGGCGAGCAGCTGCATGTCGTTCGAAGCCCGCGCCTTCACCAGCAGGTCGCCGACGATCGACGACGCGGCGCGCGGCTCGCCCCGGCGGGCGAGGACGAGTGCCTTGTACGGCAGGCCGAGCTCGAGCGCCTGGAGGCCGCCGGTCTCGCTGCTCGTACCGGCGACCTCGTCGAGAACTGCGAGCAACTCGTCCCAGCGGCCGAGGTCGAAGAGCATCCAGGTCGTCTCGGCCTTCGACCACCAGAGCGATGCCTGCAGGCCGCGCGACTCGCAGAACGCCTGGAGCTCGTGGTGCAGCTCGAGACCCTCCGCGGCGCCGACCGAGACCCACGTGGCGTCGGCGAGGTTGAGCTGGCCGATGGCGTGCGGCAACGCCGCTCCGCCTGCAAGGCGCCGGATCGACTCGCGGAGGTCGTCCAGCCCGCCGAGGTCGCCGAGCTCGGTGCGTGCGACGCCGCGATACTGCAGCACTCTCGCGGCGAGCTCGTCCAGGCCGAACTCGTTCGCCATCGCAATCGCCTCGTCGGAGGTCGCTGCACTCTCGCGGGCCCTGCCGGTCATCATCTCGAGCCCCGCCTTCCGACCGAGCAGGGACGCGTACACGGGTCCGGGCGGATGACGCTCGAGGAGCTGACGCGCGCGCTCGGCATATTCCTGGTCGGCGGCGTCGTCGCCGCGATACCTGGCGAAGCGGCTGAGATCCAGGAACGCGTCGGCGGCGGCGAGCTCGTCTCCCGCGGCGATGAACAGCTCCGCCGCGCGGCCGAGGGCCTCGTCACCCTCGGCGACGGAGAGCCCGACGGCGACGCGGCCGAGCTTCATCAGCAGCGCCGCCTGGGCGACGTCGTCCGGGTCGTGGAGGTCGGCTGCACGGCGGTAGTAGCCCGCGGCTCTCGGCAGGTCGAGTGGCGCAGCGCGATCGCCGGCGAGCTCGAGCATCCGCCGCGCCGAGAGGCGGAGCACCTCTGCCTGGTCGGCCTCGCCGGTCGCCCGTGCGAGCTCGAGCGCTTCCAGGTAGTGGTGCGCGAGGACGTCGGCCAGATCCTCGGCCCGCTCACCCGCCTTCTCCTCGAGCCACGCGGCGGCGGCGCGATGCTTGCGGATCCGCGCGGCACGCGGGATCTGCTCGTAGGCGACGTCGCGGACGAGCACGTGCCAGAAGGCGTACTCCTGCTCGCCCTCCATGCTGCTTCGCCGCGCCGGCCGCACGAGCTCGCGACGCGACAGCTCGTGGAGCGCGAGCTCGACCTCGCGGTGGTCGGCGCCGGCCATCGCCGCGAGCGCGCCGGCCCAGAAGACCTTCCCGATCACTGCCGCGTCCTGCAGGAGCGCCTTGCGCTCCGGCGACAGGGTGTCGAGCCGCGCGGCGATCAGCGCCTGCACGGTCTCCGGGAACGCGATCCCGTCGCCGTCGTCGGCGAGGCCGCGGTCGGCGACGAGCCGCACGAACTCCTCCGCGTAGAGCGGGTTGCCGCCGGCCCGCTCGACGATCGTCCGCTGCGCCTGCTCCGAGACGTTCCGCTCGAGGAGGCCCGTCACGAGCTCGCCGGTCTCCCGGTCCGAGAGCGGCGACAGGTTGATCGTGTGCGCGTTGCGGGTCCCCGCGCCCCACGTCCCGTGCTTCGCGAACAGCTCCGGCCGGGCGGTGCAGACGAGGAGGAGCGGTACGCCTTCCGCCCATTCGGCGAAGTAGGAGAGGAACTCGAGCAGCGGCGCGTCGGCCCAGTGCAGATCTTCGACGACGACGACGGCCGGCCCGTCCGCGGCGATCGACTCGACGTACCGCCGCCACGCCGCGAACGACTCCTCGCGCGACTCCGACTGGCCGGACTGGACGCCCAGGAGCGGGAGAAGCCGGGCCTTCAGCCAGTCGCGCTCCTCCACGTCCGGCAGCGCCGCGTCCAGCTTCGCCGCCGCGGCCTCCGGCGAGTCCGACTCGAAGACGCCGATCTCCGCCTTGACGATCTCGCCCAGCGCCCAGAAGGTGATCCCCTCGCCGTACGGCAGGCACCGGCCCTGCCGCCAGCGGATCAGCTCGGGGCGGGCGTCGACGTGGGCGAAGAGCTCCGCGCAGAGGCGAGACTTGCCGACACCCGGCTCGCCGACGAGCGTCACGAGCTCGACGGTCGAGTCGCGCGCGCAGCGGTCGAACAGGCCCTGCAGCAGCGTCTTCTCGACCTCGCGACCGACGAACAGGCTCGTCTGCGTCCTGATCAGGTCGGCGCCGAATCGTCCACGCGCCTCGACGGCGGCCCAGAGCCTCAGCGGCACGCTCTTCCCTTTCGCCTCGACCGGCGGGAGCGGCTCGTAGGCGAACACCCGCTCGGTCCGGCGGTAGGTCTCTTCCGACACCGCCACCGCGTCGACCGGGGCGGCCGACTGGATGCGGGCGGCGGTGTTGACGACGTCGCCGGTGACGATGCCCTCTCCGAGCTCGGGCCGCGCGCCCAACGCCACCACCGCAGGTCCCGGTGTTGATGCCGACGCGCACGTGCAGCTCGAGCTCCGGCTCCCGTTCGTTGAGCTCGGCGATCGCCTCGATGATGCGCAGACCGGCGCGGACGGCCCGCTCGGCATCGTCCTCGTGCGCGACCGGCGCGCCGAAGACCGCCATCACCGCATCGCCGATGAACTTCTCGACCGTTCCGCCGTATCGCTCGAGCTCCTGCCGCAGAGTCGTGTGGTACGGACGGATCCGCGCGCGTACGTCTTCCGGGTCGGCCCGCTCGGAGGCGGCCGTGAAGCCGACGAGATCGCAGAAGAGCGCCGACACGATCTTCCGCTCCTCGCTCGGCGCCGCCGCTGCGACGAGCGGCGTGCCGCAGCCGTTGCAGAACCTGGCGGCGTCGGGGTTCTCCGTGTCGCAGCTCGGGCAGATCACCGACCGAGCCTAGTCCATGCGCCGCGTCCGAACGTTGCGCGCGTTCGAGCCCCGCTGCCCCGACCGAGAACGGGCAGACGGCTCAACGGTGGCGGCCGGCGACGGCCTCGGGCGAACGCGCAGGTTTGCGTTGTGCAATTCCGGTTCAGAACGTGGCAACCCATTGTCGTCGTCGTCTGAGGAAGGTTCACATGTCGTTGCTGGAACGGGCCATAGAGGTCTTCGTGAGATGCCGTCCAACGCGGGCTGGGCGGTCTCGCAGCTGCTCGGGTCGAGCGAGACGATCGGTTCCGTCGCCGACGAGGCTGTTTCGAAGGCCCGCGACCAGGGTCGCCGGCTGAGCGAGGCCGTGATGGACGCTGTTCCGTCCGGGAGGACTCGATCCAGCTGCGGATGAAGCGCGCCGAAGACGCCGCGGAGCGCGCGCGCGACGCGGAGGAGCGGGCGGTGCAGGCCGCGCAGGAGGCGAAGGAGCGCTTGGACCACGCCCTCGACGTGACCCGACGCGGGCGCGCACGGGTGAAGGACGTCAACCGCGAGACCCAACGGGAGCTCGAGCAGCGCGTCAAGCAGGCCGAGCGGGAGGCCGAGGAGCTGCTGAAGCGCGAACGGCTCTCGGCCGAGGAGGACGCCGAGCGGCAGCGGCAGGAGGCGTATGCCGAGGTCGAAGCGGAGGGCGAGCGCGCGCAGCGGGATGCCGAGGAGGCGAAGCAGCGGGCCGAGGATCTGGTCGAGCGGCCCGCGAGGCGATGCTGGAGGCGAAGCGGCTGGCCGACGAGGCCGCCGAAGCAGCCCGCTCCGCCGCCGAGCAGGCGCAACGCCACGCCCAGGAGCTGGCGCGGGACGCCGAGCAGCAGGCCCGTGAGGCGGAGGCCCGGGTCAGCCGCGCGCAGGAGCTGCAGGAGCGGTCCGAGGCAACCGCGCGGCAGACGGCAGCCGAGGGCGGGCGGATCCGGACGACGGCGACCTGCAGGAGTACACGAAGTCCGACCTGCTCGAGCTGGCGTCCACGATCGGCATCGAGGGGCGCACGAGGATGACGAAGGACGAGTTGATCGCCACCATCAGGGCGGCGTCGCGCTCACCACGGGGAGGAAAATGACATGAGCTTTCTGGAGAGCGCGGCCAGCGGCTTCTGGAGACGCTCGACGAGTCGGTCGAGACGAGCGTGGGCAGGAGACCGCGCCACAGGAAGATCCGCCGGGCCGGCTACGCGGCAGGAGGACTCGCGCTGCTGACCGCCGCGAGCGCCGGCATCTCGTCGTTGCGAGATCGCCTGGAGGACTCGAGCGACTCGTGATCGGCGGCCGGCGCTCCCGACGCCAGCGTGACGCCTCCGCCCAGTCCGCCGGCGTGGCGGAGCGGGCGTCGGCGAGGGTCGACGGCGCCCGCGCGTCCACCCGCACGATTCGGACGCGCCGGCTGTCGGAGGGGATCGCGATCGAAGCGTCGGTGCTGGCACGGCTGCTGCGGTTCAGGCTCCTGACCCTCGACGCGTCGATCCTCCTGCTCCCGGCCGGAGCGCCACCTGCCGGAGGCACCGCGACGGCTTCAGGGGCCGCGTCGACCCGCCGAACTGCGCCGGGGAGGCGCCTCTCCGACGCGATCCGGACCATCGAGGAAGCCGAGCAGGGGCTGGCGCGCGTGGGGCGCACCCGCCCGGACGAGGAGCCTCGCGAGCCTGGGCCGCGGCGTGCGGTGACGGCCTCCCACACGTAGGCGCGGAGCGGCCCGCGACAACGGCGACCGCCTCTGCCGGCCCCGTCTCGTGCTGCGTCCGTCTCGTGCTGCGCTCACCGGCGCGCGTTCCGGGCGCACGCACGCCGACGCCCGCGCCGTCGAGCAGACTCCGTCCAGGGAGCGAGTGGCTAGCCCGACCGC
>CAWIUN010000023.1:0-7232 GCA_963839285.1 uncultured Actinomycetes bacterium | reverse complement strand
CGGATGTGCCGGCGACGCAGGCCCTCCTCCACGAAGCCGAACTTCCGGTAGAGGGCGATCGCCGCGTCGTTGCCCGGGAAGACGTCGAGCGCCAGCTTGTGCAGCCCGCGTGACCGCGCCAACTCGATCGCGGCCGCCACGAGGGCCGTCCCCACCCCGCGACCGCGCCGGCCGGCGGCGACCATCATCCCGAGCTCGCCGAAGCCGAAGCCGCTCTCGTCGACGAAGACCACCCCGACGACCTCCCCCGCCTGGACCGCGACCAGCGTGCGATCGAGATCCCACGCCGCCGCCCGCCGGTCGACGTCGACGGGCGGCTCGGCCCCGATCCCGTCGCGCTCCTCCGCCACGGCCGCGAAGAGGAGCGCGAGCGGGAGCCGGTCGGCTGCCTCCGCGGGCCGGATCTCGACCTCCTGCGACGCGTCCACCCGGCGATTCTCCCGGAGGCGCCGCCCGTGCTCCCCGCGTGCTCGAGCGCACCGTCGCGGACCTCGCGTGACGCGGATCCGCGGAGCTCGATCGCGTCGCGATGTTGTCTCGTGCGTAACCACTGCGTCCCCGGGGCCGTTGCAGTCCAGTACCCGCGAACTGGAGGTCATCGTTGGTTGCCCTACTGATCATCCTCGCCGTGCTGTCGATCGTGCTCTTCGGGATCGGCTTCACGGTCCACTGGCTCTTCTGGGTTGCGGCCATCGTCGCGCTCGTCTTCCTGATCGCGCTCTTCGCGGGCGGGATCGGCGGGCGCCGGCGCGTCTGGTAGCGACCCGCTAGGAGACGTCCGCGACGGAGGCGTTCGGCAGCGCCGCGAAGAGCGCCTCCGTCGCGACCTCGAAGACCGCGTGCGGCGTTCCCGCCGCGCACCAGACGGTCTCGAACCTGCGCAGCGACTCGTCCAGGATCGTCGGCAGCTCGCGGTCGTGGCCGAGCGGCGGCACGCCGCCGATCGCGAACCCGGTCGCCGTCCGCGCCTCGTCGGCGCTCGCCGGACGCAGCTCGAGCCGCTCCGCGTCGACCCGCCGGTCGCCGGCGCAGAGCACCATCACCGCGTCGCCGGCGTCGTCCCCGGCCCGGACGAAGACGAGGCTCTTGACGATCTGCCCGATCTGGCTGCCGACCGCCGCGGCGGCCTCGGCGGCGGTCCGGGTCGAGTCCGGCAGCACCTGCACGCGGATCTCGAGCCCCCGCTCGCGGAGGCGCTCCTGCACTCTGGCGGCCGTCGGATGCATGCGCGTACGCTAACGCGTCCGTGCCCCTCCTCTCGGCCAGGAACCTCACCCGCAGGTTCGGCGGCATCGTCGCCGTGGACGGCGTCTCGCTCGACGTCGAGCGCGGCGAGACCGTCGGCCTGATCGGCCCGAACGGCGCCGGCAAGACCACCTTCTTCAACGTCGTCACGCGCCTCTACGACCCGGACGAGGGCGAGCTCGAGCTCGACGGCGAGAGCCTGCTGCGGACGCCGCCGCACCGCGTCGTCCGCCGCGGGATCGCGCGCACGTTCCAGAACGTCGAGCTCTTCCGGACGCTGACCGTGCTCGACAACGTCCTCGTCGGCGCCCGCGGCGACAGGGCCCGTGCCCGCGAGGCGCTCGCCTACGTCGAGGTCGACGCGGTCGCGGGCCGCCGAGCCGGCGAGCTCCCGTTCGGGACGCAGAAGCGGGTCGAGCTCGCCCGCGCGCTGGCGGCGAGGCCGCGGCTCCTGCTGCTCGACGAGCCCGCAGGCGGCCTCGACCACGCCGAGGTCGAGGAGCTGGGCGCGTTCCTGCGGCGCGTCCGCGTCGACCACGACCTGACGATCCTGCTCGTCGAGCACCACATGGGCCTCGTCATGGGCGTCGCCGACCGCGTCCACGTGCTCGACTTCGGGCGCACGATCGCCGAGGGAACGCCGGCCGAGGTGCAGGCCGACCGGGCGGTGATCGAGGCCTACCTCGGCACCGCCTACGAGGACGAGGCGGCGCCGTCGTGAGCCGCGTGCTCGTCTGGGACGGCTGCGTCAACGTCCGCGACCTCGGCGGGCTGCCGACCGCGGGCGGCGGGACGACCCGCTTCGGCTCGGTCGTGCGCTCCGACAACGCGCGCCGGCTCAGCGACGCCGGCTGGGAGGCGCTCGTCGCCCACGGCGTCCGGCGGGTCGTCGACCTGCGCACGGCCGGCGAGCTCGACGAGGACCCGCCCCGCGAGCTGCCGATCGAGGCGGTGCACGTCTCGCTGCTCGGCGCCTTCGACGACGCGGCCGCGAAGGATCTCGATGCCCGCGTCGCCCACATCGCGGACTCCGCCGAGCAGACCCGTGCCGTCTACGTCGAGTTCCTCGAGCGGTTCCCCGCGAACTTCGCGAGCGCGGTCGCCGCGGTCGCCGGCGCGTCCGAGGGAGGCGTGCTCGTCCACTGCGCCGCCGGCAAGGACCGGACCGGGCTCGTCGTCGCGCTGCTGCTCTCGCTCGCGGGCGTGCCCGAGGACGCGATCGCCGAGGACTACGCCGAGAGCGAGGCGAACCTCGCCGAGCTGACCGGCCTCTGGGTCGCGGAGGCGTCCGACGAGGCCGAGCGGCGGCGCCGGATCCAGATGTCGCGCACGCCGCGGGAGGCGATGCTCGGCGTCCTCGAGCACCTGCGCGCCGCCCACGGCGGCGCCGAGGCCTACCTGCGCGCCGCTGGGCTCGACGAGCCTGCGCTCGTCCGCGTCCGGGCGCGGCTGCGGGGTAGCGGGTGACCCGCGCGCTCGACTGGGACGGCTGCGTCAACGTGCGCGACCTCGGCGGGCTGCCGACCGAGGACGGCCCCGTCACGCGGCGCGGGGCGGTCGTGCGCTCGGACAACGCGCGCCGGCTCAGCGACGCGGGCTGGGCGGCGCTCGTCGCCCACGGCGTCCGGCGGGTCGTCGACCTGCGCGCCGCCGAGGAGCTCGGGGACGACCCGCCGCGCGAGGCGCCGGTCGAGGTCGTCCGCGTCGCGCTGATGGGGGAGGCGGACGGCGACTACATCGCGGCCCTCGCCGCCCGGCTCGATCCCGCCGACGACGTGGCGGCGCAGTTCCGCGCCTTCTACCTGGACGCGCTCGAGCGGCACCGGGAAGCGGTCGCGGCGGCCCTCGCGGCGGTCGCGGACGCGCCCGAGGGAGGCGTCCTCGTCCACTGCGCCGCCGGCATGGACCGCACCGGCCTCGTCGCGGCGCTGCTCCTGCGCCTCGCCGGCGTCCCGGCGGGCGAGGTCGCCGACGACTACGCCGCCACCCCGGGCGCGGCGCCGCGGGAGGCGATGCTCGGCGTCCTCGCGGAGCTCGAGGCCCGGCACGACGGCGTCGAGGGCTACCTGCGCGCGGCCGGGCTCGACGAGGGCCGGATCGCGCGGCTGCGGGAGCGGCTCCGCTGAGCGCGCTGCTCGAGCTGCACGAGGTCGAGGCCCGCTACGGGCCCGTCCAGGCGCTCCACGGCGTCAGCCTCGAGGTCGGCGAGGGCGAGATCGTCGCCGTCCTCGGCGCCAACGGCGCCGGCAAGACGACGACGCTGCGCGCCGTCTCCGGCACCGTCCGCCGCGAGGGGACGATCGTCTTCGGCGGCCGTACGCTCCGCCGACGCGCCGGCGCCGACTCGGTCGCGCGGCTCGGGGTCGCGCACGTCCCCGAGGGCCGCGGAACCTTCGTCGAGCTGACCGTCCAGGAGAACCTGCGGCTCGGCGGCTACACGCGCCGGGACGCGCTCGCCGGCGACCTCGCCCGCGTCTACGAGCTCTTCCCGCAGCTCGCCGACCGGCGCGACCAGCAGGCGGGCACCCTCTCCGGCGGCGAGCAGCAGCTGCTCGCGCTCGGCCGCGCCCTGCTCGCCCGGCCGCGGCTGCTGCTGCTCGACGAGCCCTCGCTCGGCCTGGCGCCGCTCGTCGTCCGCGAGATCTTCGCCGTCCTCCGCCGCCTGAACGCCGCCGAGGGCCTCGCCGTCCTCGTCGTCGAGCAGAACGCCCGCGTCGCGCTCGCCGCCTCGAGCCGCGCCTACGTGCTCGAGGTCGGCCGCGTCGCCGTCGAAGGCCCGAGCGCGCGGCTGCGCGCCGACGACGCCGTCCGCAAGAGCTACCTCGGCTACTAGCGCGGGATGAGCCAGTTCTGGCAGCAGGTCGTCAGCGGCCTCGCCTCCGGCGGCGTCTACGGGTCGCTGGCGCTCGCGCTCGTGATCGTCTACCGCTCGACGCGCGTGATCAACTTCGCGCAGGGCGAGATGGCGACCTTCTGTACCTATCTCGCCTGGACGCTGATCGACCACGGGCTGCCGTACTGGGGCGCCTTCTTCGCCACCCTGGCGATCGCGTTCGTCGGCGGCGTCGCGATCGAGCGCGACGCTGATCCGCCCGCTCGAGGGGGCGCCGGCGGTCAGCGTCGTCGTGCTCACGATCGGGCTCCTGATCGGGCTCAACGGCGTCACGAGCTGGATCTGGGGCGGCGCCGCCCGCCGCTTTCCGAGCCCGTTCTCGACGGCGCCGTGGCGTGTCGGCGGCGTCGCGATCTCGCCGCAGGATCTCGGCGTGATCTGCGTCTCGCTCGTCAGCGTCGGACTGCTCTGGCTCTTCTTCCGCTACACGAAGGCCGGCCTCGGCATGCGCGCGGCGGCGGTCAACCCGGTCGAGAGCCGCTACGTCGGCATCCGCGTCGGCTGGATGCTCGCGTTCGGCTGGGGGCTCGCCTCGGTGCTCGGCGCCGTCGCCGGGATGCTCGTCGCGCCGAGCCTCTTCCTCGACCCGAACATGATGCAGACCGTGCTCCTCTACGCCTTCGCGGCCGCCGTGCTCGGCGGGATCGACAGCCCGCTCGGCGCCGTCCTCGGCGGGCTCGTCCTCGGCGTGCTGCTCAACCTGCTCGGCACCTACGTGGACGCGATCGGCGGGCAGCTGCGGCTCGCGGTCGCGCTCGGGGTCATCCTCGCGGTGCTGCTCGTCCGGCCCGCCGGCCTGCTCGGGCGCGAGGCGGTGCGGCGGGTATGACCCCTGCCCGCAGCGCTCCGGGCCGGCGGATTCGTGCTCGCCTGCGGGCTCGTCGCCGCCGCGCCCGGCTGGATCTCCGACTTCCGCGCCTCGCAGGCCGCCTTCGTCGGCGTCTACCTGATCGCGATCGTCGGCCTCGACGTGCTCGTCGGCTCGAGCGGCCAGATCTCGCTCGGGCACGGCGCCTTCATGACGATCGGGGGCTACACGACCGCGATCCTGATGGCGAAGCACGGCGTCACCGACTGGCAGACGATCCCGCTCGCCGCGCTCACGGCAGGCCTCGCCGGGCTCGCCTTCGGCTTCCCGGCCCTGCGGCTCCGCGGCCTCTACCTGGCGCTCGCCACCTTCGGGATCGCCGTCGCGCTGCCCTCGATCCTGAAGCAGGCGAGCAGCCTCACGGGCGGCACCGCCGGGCTGAACCTGTTCGGGATCCCCGCCCAGACCGGGCACGGCGCCGGCGTCGAGCTCGCCGGGCACCGGCTGACGCAGAACGTCTTCCTCTACGCGCTCACCTGGGGGATCGCGCTGCTTCTCTTCCTCGTCGCCTGGCTGCTCCTGCGGAGCCGCTTCGGCCGCGCGCTGCAGGCGATCCGCGACAGCGAGGTCGCCGCGGCCTCCTCGGGGCTCGACCCGGCCCGCTACAAGGTGCTCGCCTTCGGGCTCTCCGCGGCCTACGCGGGCGTCGCGGGCTCGCTCTTCGCGATCAACGTCGCCTTCGTCAACCCGGACACCTTCGCGATCATGCTCTCGCTCTTCCTGCTCGTCGGCGCCGTCGTCGGCGGACTCGGCTCGCTCGCGGGCGCGGTCGTCGGAGCCGTCCTGATCGAGTTCATGCCGTTCTGGTCGCAGGACCTCTCGAGGAGCGTCCCGCCCTCGGTCGTCTACGGCTTCGCCCTCGTGGCGCTGATGCTGATCCTGCCGGGCGGGCTCGCGGGACTCTCGGCTACCGTGTCGCGGCTGATCCCCCGGACCCGAACTGGAGCACGATGGTCGAGAAGCTCGTCCTCGCAGCCGCCGCCCTCGTAGCGGTCGCCGCCGCCGGCGTCGCCGGCGCCCGCACGGGCGCGACGCCCGGCGTCTCCGCGAACGAGATCGTGATCGGCGGGACGGTGCCGCTCTCCGGCGAGGCCGCAGCCGCGGCCAACGTCGCCCGCGGCGCCGAGGCCTACTTCGAGTACGTGAACGGCCGCGGCGGGATCTACGGCCGCAAGCTCACCTACCGCTACCTCGACGACGGCTACGACCCGAGCCGGACGGTGCAGGCGACCCGCCAGCTCGTCCAGCAGGACGGCGTCTTCGCGATCTTCGGCTCGCTCGGCACCTCGAGCAACCTCGCGATCCGCGACTTCCTGAACGCGGCGCAGGTGCCGCAGCTCTTCGTCAACGCCGGCGCGACCACCTTCGGCGCCGACTACAAGCGCTACCCGTGGACGATCGGCTACATCCCGACCTACAGGGCCGAGGGCGAGATCTACGCCCGCTACATCCGCCGGAACCTGCCGAAGGCGAAAATCGCCGTCCTCTACCAGAACGACGACTACGGCAAGGATCTCCTGAACGGCCTCCGCAGGGGCCTCGGAGCCAGAGCGCTCGCAGCTCGTCGCGACCGAGGCCTACGAGCCGACGGCGGCCGACGTCCAGTCGCAGGTCGCCTCGCTGAAGGGCTCGGGCGCGGACGTGCTCGCGATCTTCGCCTTCGGCAAGTTCTCGGTGCAGGCGTTCAACTACGCCGGCCAGCTCGGCTGGAAGCCGCAGATCTTCGTCAACGACGTCTCCGCGTCGGCGCCGCTGATGAGCTTCGCGCCCGCGAGGACGGCGGCCGGGGCGATCTCGATCGTCTTCCTCAAGGACCCGGCCTCGGCCAAGTGGGCCACTGACCCGGGGGTGAGGCTGTTCCGGAAGGTGCTGCGGGCCTACTCGAGCAAGGCCGACGCGAAGGACGGCTACTACATGGCCGGGATGGCCTCGGCGTTCACGCTCGTGGACGCGCTGAAGCGGGCCGGCAAGAACCTGACGCGCGCCGGGATCGTCAGGGCGGCGGTGAGCCTGAACGAGGCGAACAACCCGTTCCTGCTCCCCGGGATCACGGTGAAGACGAGCCCGACCTACCGCTTCCCGGTCTCGCAGGTGCAGCTGCAGCGCTGGCAGAAGGGCCGCTGGCAGCTCTTCGGCGGCCTCGTCTCGGCGCGGCCCTAGCGGACGAGGCGCGGCCCGCCCGGCCGGCCGTGCCTGTTCGGCGGTGCGCCTGATGTCAAGGGTTCG
>CAWIUN010000022.1:0-178558 GCA_963839285.1 uncultured Actinomycetes bacterium | reverse complement strand
GCGACCGAAGGGCGGCGAGCCCGGTGCCGCGACCGACCCTTGTGACGAAGTGTCACCTGGAGGCCGGCTCGGGCGCTTGCTGCTGCTTGTGACGAAAGGTCACTTGGAGGCCGGCGCCTGAGCCGTCGCCGTGTCGCGAGCCGGGCCCGGGCGAGTAGGGTTCGCGGCCGTGAAGCTCTGCATGTTCAGCCCGAAAGGGCACGACCTCGAGCGCGGCTGGCCCGGCCGGATCGAGGGCGACCGGGTGATCCAGCTCGCCGCGCAGACGCTGCAGTCGTTCTTCACCGGCGGCGGCAAGGCGCGCGAGCATGCCGAGTACCCGCTCGCCGAGGTCGACCTGCGGCCGCCCGTGCTGCACCCGCCGGCGGTGCGCGACTTCTACGCGTTCGAGCAGCACGTCGCGGCCGCCCACGCGCTCCGGGGCCGCGAGGTGCCGCAGGAGTGGTACGAGATCCCGGTCTTCTACTTCTCCAACCCGGCGGCGATCTACGGCCCCGAGGACGAGGTGCCCTACCCCGAGGGGAGCGAGGCGCTCGACTACGAGCTCGAGGTCGCGGCCGTGATCGGCGCCGAGGGCCGGATCGGCGGCTTCACGGTCATGAACGACTGGTCGGCGCGCGACCTGCAGCGGCGCGAGCTGCGCGTCGGGCTCGGCCCGGCGAAGGGCAAGGACTTCGCGACGAGCTTCGGGCCGGTCGTCGTCACGCCGGACGAGCTCGACGGCTCCGCGGCGGCGATGGTCGCGCGGGTCAACGGCGAGGAGCGCTCGCGCGGCGACCTGCGCGACCTCTACCACCCGTGGGAGCGCATCCTCGCGCAGGCCGCCCGCGGCACGCAGCTGCGGCCGGGCGACCTGATCGGCTCCGGCACCGTCGGCAGCGGCTGCATCCTCGAGCACGGGGACGAGCGCTGGCTGCAGCCGGGCGACGTCGTCGAGCTCGAGGTCGAGGGCATCGGCGTGCTGCGGAACCGCGTCGGGCCGCGGCCTGAAGGCTCGACGGTTCGGAGGTTCCCGGCAGGCCCTCCGGGCCGGGTCGCGGACGGCGCCTGCACCGCTCGTCCGGGAACCGGTCCAGCGGCGCGAGGCTCCTTTGCGGCGGCGGGCCGCTAGGCTCGGGCCGTGCCGAGCGTCGCGGTCGTCGGAGCGGGGGTGATGGGCCTGGCGGCGGCGCGCGCGCTCGAGCGGGCCGGGGCCGAGGTGGTCGTGCACGAGCGCTTCGAGGCCGGGCACGACCGCGGCTCGAGCCACGGCCGCACCAGGATCGTCCGGCTCGCCTACGCCGAGCCCGAGTGGGTGCGGCTCGCCGGCGAGGCGCTGGCGGGCTGGCGGGCGCTCGAGGCGGAGACGGGCGAGGAGCTGCTCGCGCTGCACGGGCTGCTCGAGGTCGTCGACGAGCTCGACGAGAGCTCGGCGGCGGCCCTCGACGCCTGCGGGATCCCCTGGGAGCGGCTCGACGCCGCCGAGGCCGAGCGGCGCTTCCCGGTGCGCGTGCCCGCGGGCTTCTTCGCCGTCCTCCAGCCCGAGGCGGGGACCGTCCGCGCCGACCGCGCGCTCGCCGCGCTCGCCCGCGGCCTCGACGTCCGCTACGGCTCGCCGGTCGGCTCGGTCGACGAGCTCGACGCGGACGTGGTCGTCGTCGCCGCCGGCGCCTGGGTCAACGACCTCGTCTCGCCGCCGCTGCCGGTGCGGGTCACGCGCGAGACCGTCTGCTTCTTCCGGCTCGCGGACGAGCGCCCGGCGCCGTCGCTCGTCTCGTTCAGGCGGAGCCGGCCCGGACACGACTTCTACGCGCTCGCCGACCCGGTGCACGGGCTCAAGGTCGGCGCGCACCACGCGGGCGCCGAGACCGACCCGCACGAGCCGGGCGAGCCCGACGCCGGCCTCGTCGAGCGGATCGCGGCCTGGGCGCGCGAGCACTTCCCGCTCGCCGACCCGGAGCCGGTCGAGACGCAGACCTGCCTCTACACGACGACCGCGGACGAGGGCTTCGTGCTCGAGCGCCGCGGCCGCGTCGTCGTCTGCTCGGCCTGCTCCGGCCACGGCTTCAAGTTCGCGCCGGCGATCGGCGAGCGGGTCGCCGCGCTCGCCGGGCACGCGTCGTAGACTTCGCCCCATGCCGACCTACCAGCTGCGCGGCCGCGTGCCGCCGAAGCGCCACGTCCAGTTCCGCGAGAACGGCACCCTCCTGACCGAGGAGGTGATGGGGCTCGAGGGCTTCTCGGGGAACGAGTCGATCCTCTACCACCTCGTCTCGCCCTGCCGCGTCAAGGAGCTCGGCGACTTCGAGCCGATCGAGCGGCCGGAGTGGGTTCCCGAGCGCCACGCCCACCGCCACCTGGCGACCGCGGACGTGCCCGCGAGCGGCGACCAGATCGGCGGCCGCCGGCTCCTGATGTGGAACCAGGACGTCGAGATCTCCTTCTGCCGCCCCGCCGCCGACATGGACTGCTTCTTCCGGAACGGCGAGGGCGACGAGGTCTGGTTCGTGCACGAGGGCAGGGGCACGCTCGAGACGCAGTTCGGCGACGTCGCCTACCGCGAGGGCGACTACGTCGTCGTGCCGCGCGGGACGACGTACCGCTTCCGGCCCGAGGCGGACGCCGCGCAGCGCTACCTCGTCTTCGAGACGCCGGGCCTGATCGAGATCCCGAGCCGCTACCGCAACGAGCACGGCCAGCTGATGGAGCACGCGCCCTTCTACCACCGCGACATCCACCCGCCGGGCGAGCTCCACACCCACGACGAGCGCGGCGAGTTCCTCGTCCGCGTGCGCGTCCGCGACGGGATCCAGGACTACGTGCTCGACTACCACCCCTTCGACGTCGTCGGCTGGGACGGCTACCTCTACCCGTGGACGTTCTCGATCCACGACTTCGAGCCGATCTCGGGCCGGATCCACATGCCGCCGCCGTCGCACCAGACCTTCGCGGGGCCGGGCTTCGTGATCTGCTCGTTCTGCCCCCGCAAGCTCGACTGGGACCCCGAGGCGGTGCCGATCCCGTACCACCACTCGAACCTGCAGTCGGAGGAGATGATCTACTACGTCGACGGCAACTTCTCGTCGCGGAAGGGCATCGACGTCGGCTCGATCACGCTCCATCCGTCGGGCCTGCCGCACGGCCCGCAGCCGGGCCTCGCCGAGAAGGCGATCGGGATGACCGAGACGCACGAGCTCGCGGTCATGTGCGACACGTTCCGGCCGCTGCGGCTGGCCCGCCTCGCCGAGGAGCTCGACGACGGCACGTACATGTACTCGTGGTACGAGGACCCCGCCGACGCGGGCGAGACGCCGGAGAGCGACCCCGCCGGCGCCACCTCGCACTTCTAGACCGGTTGCCGGGACCGCCCCGGCGCCGGGGCACGTACGTTTGCGGCGTGGCGATGCGGGTCGTGCTCGACTGGGACGGGACCGTGACCGAGCGGGACACGCTCTGGATGCTCCTGGAGCGCTTCGGCGACCGCGAGATCTTCGACCGCGTCGAGCGGGCGCTCGTCGCCGGCGAGATCGGCTACCGCGAGGTGATGGAGGTCGAGCTGGCGACGGTGCACGGCGCCGCTCGCGGAGGTGAACGCCTGGCTCGCCGACCACGTCCGGGTCAGGCCCGGCTTCCGCGAGCTCGTCGAGCGGCACCGGCCGACGATCCTCTCGAGCGGCTTCCACGAGCTGATCGAGCCGCTGCTCGCGCGGGAGGGCGTCGAGGCGGAGCTGGTGGCGAACCGCGTCGAGCCCCGTCCCGGAGGGCTGGGTCGTCCGCTGGCGCGACCCGGAGCCGTGCGAGGTCTGCGGCGAGGTCTGCAAGCGCCGCTCGCTGCCCGAGCCGCCGCTCGCCTACGTCGGCGACGGCTACTCCGACCGCTGCGCCGCCGCGCTCGCCGACCGCGTCTTCGCGATCGACGGGCTCGCCGAGTACCTCGCAGAGCAGGGGCTTCCGTACGAGCCGTTCGCCGACCTGCACGAGGTCTCGGCCGCCCTCGACGCCGGCCCGGCCCCGGAGCGCGGGCCGGCTCGATTGAACGCGGCGCCTCCGGGTAGAGGCAGGGCATGGCGGAGCGCGAGGACGAGCGGACGGCGCGGGTGACGGCGGGGGAGGGGTCGATCGCCCGCCCGCAGGCGCGGCGGCGCCCCCGCGGCCCGCTCTGGGCCTGGATCGTCGGCGCCCTCGTCCTCTGCGCCCTCGTCGGCTGGGCGGTCTACGCGGCGCTGCCGTAGCGGTCGCCGGCCGCGGTAGCCTCGGCCGGTGCTGCTGCCGCTTCCCGCGCCCTACGACTTCGCGCTCTCGACCGAGCGGTTCCGCGCCTTCGGGCCCGACCCGGCGAACCTCTGGCACGAGGGCGGCCTGCACCGCGTCGTCGGCGGCCGCGAGGTGCGGATCGAGCCGGCGCCCGGCGGCGTCGACGTCGAGCCGCTCGACGAGGTGACCCGGCCCGTGGTCGAGCTGCTGCTCGGGCTGCCCTTCGACCTCGGCTCGTTCGCCGCCTGGGCCGCCGGCGAGCCCGTGCTCTCCGGGCTCGCCGTCCGGCTGGCCGGCTTCCGGCCGCCGCTCGCGCCCGACCCCTTCGAGGCGCTCGTCTCCTCGATCTGCGCCCAGCAGGTCTCGCTCTTCTCCGCCTTCGCGATCCGCGGCCGCCTGATCCGGCGCTACGGCGTCCGCGGCGTCCACGCGCACGCCTTCCCGACGCGGGAGGCGGTCGCGGCGGCCGGCGAGGACGACCTGCTCGCGCTCGGCTTCTCGGGGCGCAAGGCGGAGTACGTGCTCGACCTCGCGCGCTCCGACCTCGACCTGGACGGGCTCGCGGCGCTCCCCGACGAGGAGGTGCGCGCCGCGATCACGGCCCGGCGCGGGCTCGGCGACTGGACGGCCGAGTGGTTCCTGGCGCGCCACCTGGCGCGGCCGGCCGCCTGGCCCGCCGGCGACCTCGCCCTGCGCAAGGCGGTCGCGAGCTTCTACGCTGAGGACGTGCACCTCGTCGGCCGCCGCCTCAGTCCCTTCCAGAACCTCTCGGCCCACTACCTGCTGACCGGAGCGCGCACGCCGTGAGGATCCGCCGCGCCACCGAGGCCGACCAGGCGGTCCTGCGCGAGCTCTGGGAGGAGTTCGAGGCGGAGGTGCCCGACCCCTTCGGACAGGAGCCCTGGGAGGAGGAGTGGGCGGACACCAGGCGCGACCTGGCCTCGGGCGCCGTCTTCCTGGCAGAGGACGACGAGGGCCCGGCCGGCGTCGCGCGGGCGGAGGCGCCGCGGTACGGGAGCATGCACGTCCACCTCGTCCACGTCCGCCCGCGGGCGCGGCGGCAGGGGCTCGCGAAGGCGCTGCTCGCCGAGGTCATGCGCGAGGCGCGCGACCGGGGCGCCGCCCGGCTCTCGCTGCACGTGCTGACGGGCAACGAGGACGCCCACGGCGCCTGGAGGCGGCTCGGCTTCGAGGAGGTCTCGCTCTATATGGCGACGACGCTCGACGCGCTCGAGGCGCGGCTGACCGCGACCGCCGGAGCCACCTTCGGCTCGATCCACGTCCAGACCGACGACCGCGACGCCGTCCGCGCGCGAGGTCGACAAGTACCGGCCCCGCTTCGCGCTCGACGGCGAGGCGCGGGTCGACGCGCAGCGCGGCGGCTGGGTCACCGTCTACGACGACGTGCTCGAGCAGGACCCGACCCTGCTGCAGCGGTTCGCGAAGGAGCTCTCGAACGCGACCGGCTCCGTCGTCGTCTGCTTCACGGTCGAGCAGGAGCAGGCGGTCGGCTACTCGATCTACGACCGCGGCCGCTCGGTCGACGACTACCTCTCGCTGCCGGAGTTCCACGGGCCGCGGCCGCCCGGCGACGTCGTCGCGATGGCCGCGAACCCCCGCGTCGTCCAGCGGCTGACCGGCGCCGACCCGCACGCGGTCAGGGCCGTCGCGCGGACGGCCGCGGCCGCCTCGGAGCTGCCGCCCGCGCTCGAGCTCGTCGCCCAGATCGCCGCGACCATGGGCATCGAGGGCGCCGACCGCGGCTTCGGCGGCTAGGCGCGCTACGCGTAGGCGCGGCCGAGCGCCGCGAGCGCCCGCGGGAAGAGCAGGTTGTGCTCCTCGTGCAGGTGCTGCGCGCAGATCGTCGTCGAGCGCGCGGAGCTCGCGCCGGGCCTCCGGCTCCGAGACCCGGCCGACGAGCCCGCGGATCGCCGCCGCGACGCGAAGGTGGTGCGCCTCGAAGGTCGACAGCTCCTCGAGCGGGAAGGTGTCGACCTCGTCGCGCTCGAGCCCGGCGATCGCCGGGAAGAGCCGCTCCTCCTCCGCGCTCATGTGCTCCTCGATCTCGACGCGCAGCTCCTCGAACAGGTCGAGCTCGTCGCCCGTGAGCAGGCTCGGAGAGGCGCGGCAGCGCGGCGCGCGTCCGGGCGTGGTGCACCGAGACGATGTGCTCGGCGAGCTCGCTCAGCGGCGCCTCGTTCCAGTCGGTCACGAGGACACTGTCCCCCGCCGCACGGTGCGGCACATCCGGAGAATCACGCAAGCCCGGCGACGGTTTCCACCTCGGCCCGGACCGCGGCGCGCTCGCCCAGGCGCTCGAGCCGGTCGCGCAGCGCCGGGTAGGGGCCGAGGTCGACGCCGAGCCGGTCGCGGAGCCGCACGAGCCACGGCAGGTAGGCGACGTCCGCGAGCCCGTAGGCGTGCGCCCAGGCCGCCGCCGCACGGTCGAGGCCGGCCAGGCACCCGGCGAGGCGCTCGGCGGCCCCGGCCTCGCCGCGCCTGAGGGCGTAGTAGGCGTCGCCGAGGTTCAGGTCGAAGCGGTGGACGGCGAGCCGTACGGCCGCTCGCTCGCCCGGGTCGGCCGGCAGCAGCGCCGGCTCGGGGTAGCGCTCCTCGAGGTACTCGAGGATCACCGCCGACTCGGGCAGCAGCCACTCGCCCTCCTCCAGCACCGGCACGCGGCCGGTCGGGTTCTTCTCGTAGATCCAGGCGGGCCGGTCGTCGAGGTCGACGACGACGGTCTCGTGCGGGACGCCCTTCTCGGCGAGGGCGATGCGGACGCGGGCGCAGTAGGGGCAGCGGGGCGCGTCGTAGAGCGTCAGCATGCCTCCCCTCCTCCGCAGCTTCTTGCGCTCTTGCTGCTTTTTCGGGAGGTAGGGGGTGGGGGTGTAGGTTTGCGATCGGTGGGGGTTGAGTGGGGTTGTGGGGGTTGAGGCGGTGTGCTGCGGTTGCGTGAGGTTGGAAGGGGGCGTTGGTGCATCGGGTGCTCGTGAAGGTGTGTTAGGATTTCGTCAATCAGCTTGTGCGGTGAGCAGTCGCGCGGGCGCGGGCGCTCGGCGCGACAAGGACGTTCGCGGTCGAGGTGCGTCATGTCGGTGTCTCTGTGTTATCCGCCGGACAAGCTCGCGATCCGCATCTGCACCGTCTGCTCGCGGCGCGCGAGGCGGCGGCCGAGCTGGCCAAGCCAACGGCGCGTCAAGCGCAGCCTTGGCATCTCGAGCTCGGGCTCGAGCTCGTGCAGGTGCCAACGCGCCGTCTGCTGGATCCGCGTCCGCTCCCCAACCAGATCTTCGCGGTGTCGAGCAGCAAGCGAAACTCTCGCACCAACCTTCGAGCACCGCCACCGACAGCCTTGCTCCCGCAGCGCTTCTCGTGCGACCGCCAGCCTTCGATCGCGTCCGACTTGCCGCACTTCACGCGCCGAAACGCCGCGCTCTCTCGCCATCATCCTTCGGTGGCACCCTCACCACCCTCTCGCCGCTCGCCAAACAGGAACCGCTCCAGCGTGACCGAGACGTACCGACAGTCCTCTACCACCCACATCCTCTCTCCACCTAACGAGCGCGCCCAGCCAAACAACTACTCTTAACCCACTCCACATACCTTCTCCGTCCACTCGCCCCACAACTCTCCCGTTCGCCGACTCTACCGGCCGCGGTGTCACATCTACTTATGCGGATCTACTCCATTCATCACTCCCTCCCCTCCGAGATCCACTACACAGCCCACACCTCACCCCACCCCACACACCCCCCCCCAAACCCCCTACGCGAGCCTAGTCGCTCGGCCGGGGCTCGCAGGGCAGGGGATTAGCGGGTGCCCGTCAGCGGGTACTGTCAGCCGGCGCGGTGACCGTCCTCTTCCTGCACGCCTTCCCGTTCGACCCGCGCATGTGGGAGCGGCAGCGACGGCTCGCGCCGGGCTCGGAGGCGCCGCTCCTCTACGAGCTGGGCGAGACGATGGACGAGTGGGCCGAGGCGCTCCTCGAGCGCTACCCGGGCGAGCTCGTCCTCGTCGGCGCCTCGATGGGCGGCTACGCGGCCTACCACGTGGCGCGGCTCGCGCCGGAGCGGGTGCGCGGCCTGCTGACCGCCGGCGCGCGGGCCCAGTCCGACTCCGACGAGGCGCGGGCGCGCCGCGACCGGCTCGTCGCGCTGGTCGAGGAGCGCGGCCTCGAGGCGCTCTGGCACGAGATCCGCGCGCAGACCTTCTCGCACGACGTCCCGGCGGCGCTGCTCGAGCAGGCCCGCTCGTGGGTGCTCGAGCAGGATCCCGCGCACGTCGTCACCGGCCTCCGCGCCCTGCGCGACCGGCGGGACACGTCCGACCTGCTGAAGCTGCTCGACCCGCATCCGCTCGTCGTCCTCGGCGAGCTCGACGAGATCGCCCGCCCCGCCGACTTCGAGGGCGTCGTCCTCGAGGAGCACGTCCGGATCGTGCGGGAGTCCGGGCACCTGCCCGACCTGGAGCGGCCGGACCGCTTCGACCCGATCCTCGAGGAGGCGCTGGCGCGATGGAGGAGATGACGACGGACGAGCTGGCGCGCAGGCTCGGCGAGGTCGCGGTCGTCGACGTGCGCACGGAGGCCGAGTACGACGGCGCGAGCGGCTACCCGTGCGACCCGCGCCAGGGCCACCTGCCCGGCGCGCGCCACGTCGACGTCGGCCGGCTCGGTGACGCCCGTAGCGTCGAGGAGATCCGCGAGCTCGTCGGCGAGCCCGAGGGCGCCGAGATCGTCGTCTACTGCCACTCCGGCTCCCGCTCGAACCTCGCCGCGCAGATCCTCGCCGCCGCCGGCTACCGCGCCCGCAACTACACGGGCTCCTGGCACGAGTGGTCGCGCCGCGACGACCTGCCGGCCGAGACGACCTGATCCGCGACGTCGCGACGTTCGCCGTGGCTGCCGCCTGTTAACACCGCGGTTGCCTCGCCGTATGCTCGGTCCGACGCCACCGTGTGGCGGCGCTGCGGCTCTGCGGCATTCCCCGTGGAGAGGAGCCAGCACATGTCCCGCATCGTCCACACCCTCTGCCTCGTCGCTGCTGCGCTCGTCGTGACCGGTGCAGCGGCCCCGCCCGCACCGGCCGAGGACGGCTCGCCCGGCGCCGTCGTCTGCCCGTCCGGCGACGAGAGCACGCTCGCTGCGGCGGACTGCTCCGGCGTCGATCCCGTCCCCGACCTCGACCCGGCCGACACCCCGGAGGCGCTCGCCCGTGCGGCCGCCGCGAGCGCGGCGGCGGCGGCCCTGCCGCACCAGTGTCGCTACCACTCCGAGGTCGTCTTCTACACGTCGAGCGACTGGATCCGCCTGACGCGGCTCCTCGCCGCCGACACGTCCTACTGCGCCGACCTCTCGATCTCCGTGCCGCCGCTCGTCGCGGACAAGCGCAATCCGAGGCCCAACGAGCCAGCCCGGATCAAGGCCTTCGGCGACGTCTTCCACCCGATGGGCGAGATCCACTACGCCACCTGGTCGAAGTACGTCGGCACGCCCCAGACGCCCACCTTCTACGACGCCGGGTTCAAGGCCGGAGTCGACTTCGCGGCCGCCGGCTACGACCTCTGGGCGCTGAACGAGGTGCCGTCCTCCGTCCGCCAGGGCCAGCCGGACGCCCGCGCCGACCTGGCGGAGTTCGTCAACGGGCTGCACGACGGCTCCGACGTCCCCGGTCTCGTCTTCGTGGTCGGGCTCGGCCAGCGGACGTCGCCGCTCACCGTCTACCGCGGCAACCTCGAGAGCTGGCTCTACGACAGCCTCTTCTGGAGCACGATCGGCGACTCGGTCCGTTTCTGGGCCCAGGAGGTCTACGGCGACGTCCGCGCGTGGGCCGTCCCCGGCGCTTCGCGCAACGAACGGACCCGCCACCTCGCCGACTACCTGCTGCACGGCTCGAGCCTCGTCGAAGGGCTCGGCGACGGAGCCGACGCCGCGCGGGCGGTGCTCGAGCGGACCTTCGTGCCGCTCGCGAACGCCTCCTGGCGCTACACGAGCGGGTTCGGGAACACGGACGTCGAGGCTCCGTTGATGCAGTCGTACGTCTCGGAGCAGGTGTTCGCGGTCAGGCACTACGCAGGAGCGAATCCCGGTCTCGCTCCGGGAGGGCGCAGCGGCTGGGCCTATGCGCCCAAGGCCCCGGTCGACGTGGCCGGCACCGAGGCGATCCTGACCCGGCTCGCGAGTGCTCTTCACGAGGCCTACGAGGAGGGCGGCGGCTCGCAGGCGGGCGCCTGCGGTCCCGCCGGCGAGCACGTCTGGTGCGAGGGCGAGCTCGCCGGGGCGGCCTTCGTCGAGGGCTGGGCCGGCTTCTGAGCGAGCGCCGGCGGGGGCGTCGCCTGCCCGAGGCCCCCGCCCGCTCAGAAGAGCGTCGGCTCGGCCGGCTCCGGCTCGATCCCGCCGCTCGCCTCGAGGCCGGCCTCGTCGAGCAGGCCGCGCAGGAGCTGCGCGCTCCGCGGCGCGAAGTCGTCGCGGTTGTTGTTGAAGAGCGCGTAGACCTCGTCGGCCTCCGCGGCGAGCCGGGCCAGGTCGGGCACCCACTCGGCCAGCTCCTCGCGCGCGTAGAGCCAGTCGAAGCGCTCGGCGGAGGTCGCGACCTTCTTGAACCAGGTCTCGCGGTTGCGCCCGTGGAAGCGGACGTACGCGAGCGGCCCGGTCGCGGCGGCGACGCGGGGGAGCGCGTTCCCGGGCGCGTCGACCGAGACGAACGCGAGCCCGTTCCGGCGGCAGAGCTCGAGCGTCGTCGGAAGCTCCTCGGGCAGCGTCCAGGAGGCGTGCCGGAACTCGACCAGCGGCACGAGCGGGTCGAGCAGGTCGCGCGCCTCCAGGATCGCCCGCGCCGCCTCGCGCGACTTCGCCAGCCACGGCGGGTACTGGAGCAGCACCGCGCGCAGCTTCCCGGAGGCCTCGAGCGGCGCGACCGCCTCGCGGAAGGCACGGAACGCCTCGTCCCGGTCCGCCTCGCGGTGCCCGGTCATCTCCGCGCTCGCCTTGACGTGGAAGCCGAAGCCGGGCGGCGTCCGCTCGGCCCAGCGGGCGGTCGTCTCCGGGGTCGGCAGCCGGTAGAAGGGCGAGTCGACCTCGACGACGTCGAAGCGCTCCGCGTAGTAGCCGAGCCGCGCGGCCGCGTCGCGGACCGAGGGCGGGTACCAGGCCGAGAGGAGCCCCCGGTCGGCCCAGCTGCAGGTGCCGAGACGGATCGGGGCCATGCCCGCACGATAGAGGGGCCCCCGGAGGAGCCCCTCTGCTCGCGCCGGTGCGGCGGCGCCTACTTCCTGAACGGCGTCACCTTGACGATGTTCGACCACACGTGCTGCGGGCCGACGAAGGCGCTGACGCACTTGACGGCCGGGCCGAACGAGGCCCGGCAACCGTCGCACGCCAGGTCTGGTTGCACGTGTGGGACGCCGGTCCGGCGCGGCGCCGCGCTCGGGCGGCAGTCGCGGCCACGGCCGACGTCGAGCCTTCTAGCGAGGGGCCGGACCGTGTGCCGGGCAGCACGGCCTCGGCGTCCGCCTCACCGCGACACCGGCTTCGCCAGCGTCTGCAGGTTCAGGAACGCGGCCCCGAGCCGGAAGGCGCCCGCAGGCGCCGTCGTCGGGCTCGCGTAGGTGATGTCGGCGGAGCCGGAGTCGGTGCCGAAGCGGACGGCGAGGCGCGTGCCCTTCGGCAGGAAGTACGCGTAGTCGGCGAGCCGGATCGTGTTCAGGCCCTTCCTCGGGACGACGGCGCCGTGGGTGACGACCTTGCCGGCTGCGGTGACGACGGCGACGAGCCGGGCGCCCGCCGGGGGCCGGGCCTGCACCTGCACGCGCAGCACCGACTGCCCGAAGGTCTCGAGCGGCCGGCCGAGGCGCGGGCCGAGCCGCGAGGCGGTCGTGCCGCGGAAGCCGACGCCGACGACCTTCGTCTTCGGCAGGCCGGCGTAGGAGGCGCGGCGGGTGCCCGTGCGGTCGGAGATCGTCACCGCCGCGGCCGTGTCGGCGCCGTTCGGCGTGCCCTTGACGAAGCGGTCGAGCCAGGCGAGGCTGCGGGCGAGGACGTAGTCGACGTCGGGGCCCGGGAACCTCGCCGGGAAGTGGCCGAAGGCGCCGACGTAGAGCTGCTTCGGGCCGGCGAGCCGCGCGAACGCGTTCTTCGCCTGGTCGACGTCGAAGGCGAAGTCCTGGCGGCCCTGGAACATCGAGACGGGCGTCCGCACCGAGCCGAGCCGCTGCAGGACCGAGCGGTCGGCGGCGAGCGTCCGGATCGCGGCGAGGTTCGTGCCCGCGAGCGCGTCCGCCTGGATCGAGCGGATCAGCGGCGAGCGCGCGGCGACCGCGGTCGCGAAGCCGCCGATCACCCCCGTCTTGGCGACGTTCTGCGGCCAGAGCGCCGTGTAGAGGTCGGTCCAGGTCTCGACGACGTCGATCGCCCGGAAGATCCCGCTCGGGGCGGCGTTCCAGCACTGGCCGCCGCCGTAGGAGATGCCCCAGCAGCCGACCGCGCGGTCGCTCACCTCCGGCCGGGCCTCGAGCCAGGCGACCATCGCCTTCTCGTCGGCCAGCTCGCGCGGGCCCGCGATGCCGACGTCGCCGCCGGAGGCGCCGTGCCCGCGGGCGCTGTAGGCGAGGGCGGCGTAGCCCTGCGCCGCGAAGACCTCCGCGATCGAGGCCAGCGAGTCCTTCGAGCCGCCGAGCCCGTGCTGGACGACGACCGCGGGCCAGCCGCCGGCCGGCGCGGCGCCGCCGGGCTCGTAGAGGTCGTACGAGAGCGCGACGCCGTCGTCCATCGCGACCGTGCCCGTCGCGACCGGGGACGCCCACGCAGGCGCGGCCCAGGCGAGGGCGAGAGCGAACCCGACGAGGAGGATGACCCGGCGCACGCGCGTCCCCAGGCTAGCCGGGAACCGCGCCTTCTACAATCGGCGGATGGACGATCGTCCCATCGGCGTCTTCGACTCGGGCGTGGGCGGGCTGACCGTGCTGCACGAGTGCCTGGTCACGCTCCCGCACGAGGACTTCGTCTACCTCGGCGACCACGCGCGGCTGCCGTACGGGCCGCGGCCGCTCGCCGAGATCCGCCGCTTCGCACACGAGATCGGCGCCTACCTCGAGGGGCGCGGCGTCAAGCTGATCGTCGTCGCCTGCAACTCGGCGACCTCGGCGGCGCTGCCGGAGCTGCAGGCGTCGCTCTCGGTTCCGGTCGTCGCCGTGACCACGCCCGAGGCGCACGCGGCCGTGCAGGCGACCCGCAACCGCCGCGTCGGCCTGCTCGCGACCGAGGCGACCGTCGCCGCGGGCCGCTACGAGACGCTCGTGCGGACGCTCGACGCCGGGGTCGACTTCCGTGCCGTCCCCTGCCCGCGCCTCGTGCCGCTGATCGAGTCGGCCGAGCCCTACGGCGAGGAGACGATCGCGGCGGTGCGGGAGGTCGCGGCGCCGCTGAAGGCGGCCGGCTGCGACACCGTCATCCTCGGCTGCACCCACTACCCGCTGATCCGGCCGATCCTGCAGCGGGTCTTCGGCCGCGACGTGACGCTCGTCTTCTCGGCCGAGGAGACCGCCCGCGAGGTCGCCGAGACGCTGCGCCGGAAGGGGATCGAGAACGCGCCCGGCCGCGAGGGGGCCTACCGCTTCCTGACGACCGGCGACCCCGGCTCGTTCCGCGAGCTCGGCCGGCGCTTCCTGCAGCTGCCGCTGGCCGACGTCGAGCACGTCGACCGTCGCCCAGCTCCGGGCGGCCGCCGCATGAGCCGTCGGCTCGACGGAGGCTCACGGGGAGCGGAGGCGCGGGCTTGCCCGTGCCGGGGGCGGGTATGAGCCGTAGGCTCGACGGAGGCTCGCGGGGAGCGGCGGCTCGGGCTTGCCCGTGCCGGGAGCAGGTATGAGCCGCGCGGACGGCAGGCGCCCCGACGAGCTCCGGGAGCTGGCGCTCGAGGTCGACTGGCTCGAGCAGCCGCACGGCGCCGTCCTCTACCGGCAGGGGAAGACGACCGTGCTCTGCACCGCGTCGGTGGCCGAGGGCGTCCCGCGCTGGCTCTACCGCTCCGGCCGCGGCTGGATGACCGCCGAGTACTCCCTGCTGCCCGCCTCGACCGGCGACCGCACCGACCGCGAGGCCGCGCGCGGCAAGCAGAGCGGCCGCACGGTCGAGATCCAGCGCCTGATCGGCCGCGCGCTCCGCTCGGTCGCCGACTTCGAGGCGCTCGGCGAGCGCACGCTCCACCTCGACTGCGACGTGCTCCAGGCCGACGGCGGCACCCGCTGCGCGGCGATCTCGGGCGCCTACGTCGCCGCGGCGCGCGCGCTCGACCGGTTCGGGCTCTCGAAGGCGCTGACCGGCTCGGTCGCGGCCGTCTCGATCGGGCTCGTCGACGGCGGGCTGCTGCTCGACCTCGACTACTCCGAGGACTCGACCGCCGAGGTCGACATGAACGTGGTCATGACCGGCGCCGGCGACCTCGTCGAGGTGCAGGCGACCGCCGAGCGCCTCGCCTTCTCGCGCGACGACCTCGACGGGATGCTCGACCTCGCGGCGGCGGGGATCGAGCGGATCGCCGCCGCGCAGCAGGAGGCGATCGACGCTCCTCGCGGCTAGCGTCCCGGACATCGGCACCGGCGAGGTCGCGCTCCGCCTCGGGGTCGCCGCCCTGCTCGGCGCCGCCGTCGGCTTCGAGCGCGAGCTGCGGGAGCGCGAGGCGGGGCTGCGGACGCACCTGCTCGTCTCGGTCGGGGCTCGGCGCTGTTCACGCTCGCCTCCGCCTACGGCTTCCACGAGTTCCTGACCGGCGGCGGCGCCCAGGTGCGGGCCGACCCGACCCGGATCGCGGCCCAGATCGTGACCGGGATCGGCTTCATCGGCGCCGGCGCGATCATCCGCGAGGGGATGTCGATCCGCGGCCTGACGACGGCGGCGACGCTCTGGGTCGTCGCCGCGATCGGCCTCGCCTCCGGCGCCGGCTACTACGCGGCCGCCGTGATCGCGACCGCGCTCGTGATCTTCACGCTCTGGCCGCTGCGGACGCTCGCCTACCGCGTCTTCGAGCGCTTCCGCCCCGAGGAGAAGCGGCTCGTGCTCGAGCTCCGCCCCGGCCAGAGCGTCGCCCCGCTCCTGGCGCTGCTCGAGCGCGAGGGCCTGCAGGTGGACTCGTTCGAGCTCGACGACGAGCGCGACCGGCGCCGCGTCACGCTCGGCACCGACCGGTCCGCGAGCGAGCTGATCCCGCTCCTGGGCGAGCTCGACTACGTGCTCGGCGTCCGGTGGCGCCGGTGAAGGCGGTTCTCGCCTCCGGCAACCCGCACAAGGCGGTCGAGCTCGGTCATGCGCTGCCCGGCTGGGAGCTCGAGCCGCTCGCGGCCGACTACCCGCCCGAGACCGGCGCGAGCTTCTGGGAGAACGCGCTCGCGAAGGCCCGCTTCGGCCGCACGCTCGCGCCCGCCGAGGCCTGGGTGCTGGGGGAGGACTCGGGGATCGAGGTCGACGCGCTCGGCGGCGAGCCGGGGATCCACTCGGCGCGCTGGGCGGCCGGCGACGAGGTCGGGCGGCTGCTGGCGGCGCTGGAGGGGGTCGAGGACCGCCGCGCGCGCTACGTCGCCGAGCTGGCCGCGATCGCGCCCGACGGACGCGTCCTCCGCGGCACCGGCACCTTCTCGGGCCGGATCGCGACGGCGCCCGCCGGCGACGGCGGCTTCGGCTACGACCCGGTCTTCGTCCCGGACGGCGAGGAGCGCACGGTCGCCGAGCTCGGCGACGCCTGGAAGCGCGAGCGCTCCCACCGCACCCGGGCCGCGCGCGCGCTGCTCGCCGAGCTCTCCAAGTGACGATTCGTCACGAGGCGGTGCTGCGTCCGGTGCGTGATGCTGCGGCTTTCCAAGTGACGATTCGTCACAAGGCGCCGCACCGCGTCGGGAGTCGACGCGGCCGGCGCTTGTGACGAATCGTCACCTGGGTGGTCAGAAGAGCCCGACCGTCCGGCCGCGCTCGTCGATGTCGATCCCGAACGCGGCCGGCTTCGCCGGCAGGCCGGGCATCGTCATCATCTCGCCGCAGAGCGCGACGATCCAGCCGGCGCCGGTGTAGGCGCGCAGCTCGCGGATCGGCAGCGTGTAGCCGGTCGGGCTGGCGCCGAGGGCCGGGTCGTGCGAGAGCGAGAGGTGCGTCTTCGCCATGCAGACGGGCAGCTCGCCGAGCCCTTCCTCCTCGAGCCGGGCGAGCGACGCGCGCGCGGCCGGGAGCAGGTCGATCCCGTCGGCGCCGTAGAGCCGCGCCAGCCGCTCGAGCTTCGTCTCGAGCGGGTCGCCGAGCGCGTAGGTCTGCTGCAGCTGCCCGGGGCTCTCGCAGGCCTCGAGCACCGCCTCGGCGAGGACCGTGGCCCCGGCGCCGCCGTGCTCGAAGCCGTCCGAGACGAGCGCGGTCCGGGCGCCGGCCGAGAGCGCCAGCTGCCGCGCCTGCTCGACCTCGGCCCGCGAGTCGCTCGGGTGGCGGTTGATCGCGACGACCGGGTCGTAGCCGAGCGAGCGGACGATCTCGAGGTGCCGCGCCAGGTTGGCCGCCCCGACCTCCATGTCGCCGTCGCCGTGGGCCTGCAGCGTCGGCACGGTCGCGACGAGCACGACCGCCGCGGGCTGGATCCCGCCCGCCCGCGCGACGATGTTCGCGAACTTCTCGAAGCCCATGTCCGAGCCGAAGCCGCTCTCGGTCACGACCGTGTCGGCGAGCTTGAGCGCGACCAGGTCGGCGACGAGCGAGTTGTTGCCCGAGGCGATGTTCGCGAACGGCCCCGCGTGCACGAAGGCGGGCTGGCCCTCGAGCGTCTGGATCAGGTTCGGTCTGATCGCCTCGCGCAGCAGCACGGTCATCGGGCCGGCGGCCTTCAGCGCGCCCGCCGTCACCGGCTCGCCGTCCCGGGTGCGGGCGACGGTGATCGCGGCGAGGCGGCGGTGCAGGTCGTGCAGGTCGCGGGCGACGGCGACGATCGCCATCACCTCCGAGGCGGCCGTGATGTCGAAGCCGCTCTCGCGCGGGATCCCGTTCGCCTTGCCGCCGAGCCCGATCACGACGTCCCGCAGGCGCGCGGTCGTTCATGTCGAGGCACCGCCGCCAGGTGATCGTCAGCGGGTCGACGTCGAGCTCGTTGCCGTGCAGCAGGTGCGCGTCGAGCATCGCCGCGAGCAGGTTGTTGGCCGCGCCGATCGCGTGGATGTCGCCGGTGAAGTGGAGGTTCAGCTCCTCCATCGGCACCACCTGGGCGAAGCCGCCGCCCGCGCCGCCGCCCTTGATCCCGAAGACGGGGCCGAGGGAGGGCTCGCGCAGGCAGAGCGCCGCGCGGTTGCCGAGCGTGCCGAGCGCCTCGGTCAGCGCGATCGCGGTCGTCGTCTTGCCCTCGCCGGCGCGGGTCGGGGTGATCGCGGTCACGCAGACGAGGCGCCCGTCGGGGCGCTCGCGCAGCCGCTCGAGGATGCCGAGGTCGATCTTGGCCTTGGTGGAGCCGTAGAGGTCGAGCTCGTCGGGCTCGACGCCGAGCTCCGAGGCGACCTCGCCGATCGGCCGCAGCCGGGCGGCGCGCGCGATCTCGAGGCTCGCGGGCATGGATTCGGGCGTGGTTGTCATGGCCGGAGAATCCGTCCGCGGCTGCCCGCGGGCATCGTCCCGCGCTCGGATCGTGCCTTCGGCGAACTACCGAGGGCGCCGCACGGCCCAGTTGATCTCGGCGCCGAGCACGATCACGTTCGCCATCACGTAGAGCCAGACGAGCAGGATCGCCGGGCCCGCCGATCGCCTGCGCGGGCAGGTGGCGGACGAGCCGCAGGTAGACCGGGATCGCCTGGAAGCTCGCCTCGAGCACGATCGCGGCGAAGATCGCCCCCGGCAGCACGTCGCGCACCTCGAGGCGCACGTTCGTCAGCAGGTAGTAGGCCGCGACGACGAAGAGGAAGACCCCGGCGAGGGAGACCGCGACCGAGAGCGCGTAGGCGACGTAGGAGTTGCCGATCACGCCGCCCGCGTAGCGCTGCAGGAACTCGACCCCGAGCGAGCCGGTCAGCAGGCTCGCGAACAGGGTCACGAGCATGCCGACGAGCATCACCGTCGCGAGCGCCTTCCCGTGCAGGAAGCGCCGGTTCGGGCGGCCGTAGACGATGTTGAAGGCCGACTCGAGCACCGAGAAGAGCGAGAGCGAGCTCCAGAGCAGGACGGCGCCGCCGACGATCCCGAGCGTGGCCGAGTTGCGCTGGATCGAGCGGACCGCGTTCAGGATCGTGTTCAGCGAGGTGCCGGGGAAGGCGCGCTCGAGCTCGTGGATCAGGAAGCTCGACTCGTCGAAGCGGCCGGCGAGCCCGAGCAGCGACAGGGCGAGGAAGAGCAGCGGCACGAAGGAGAGCAGCGCGAAGTAGGCGATCATCGCCGCGAGATGCGGGCCGCGGTCGGCGAAGAACTTGAAGATCACCCTCCGCATGCGGCGGAGTATCGCTCCCTGCTAGGTTCGGCGGCGATGGACGCAGCCCGGGCGCTCGCCGACCTGACCGAGATCTCGTCGGAGATCGAGGCGGCGGTGCTGCTCGACGAGTCGGGGGCGGTCGTCGCCTCGACGCCCGACGACGCGGAGCGCGCCGGCCGCATCGCCGTCGGCGCGCGGCGCCTGCTCGAGCGCGCCCGCGAGGTGGGCGGCCGCGACGGCGAGGAGCCCCGCCGGCTCGAGGCCGGGACCGGCGCCGGCAGCGTCTTCGTCGTCCGCCGCGAGGGCCGCACGCTCGTCGCGACGACGGGCAGGACGCCGACCGCCGGGCTCGTCTTCTACGACCTGGAGCGCTGCCTGAAGAGCCTCGAGGAGGCGCCGAAGCCGAAGCCGAAGCGCAGGCGCGCGCCGAAGAAGCAGGCCGATGGCGCGGCGTAGGCTGCTCTCGGCGCTGCTCCTCGCCGGCTCGCTCGCCGGCCCGGTGCTCTACCGCAGGGGCGCCGCCGCGCGCGCCCGGCGCGTCGAGCTCACCTACGAGGACGGCTCGGTCGTGACGCTGCCGGCGGGCTCGCCCGGCGCGGCGGCCCTGACGGCGCTCGCCGAGGAGATCCTGCGGGCGTGACCGACGACGAGCTGCGCGACGCGATCCGCGCCCACGCCTACCTCGAGGGCGACTTCCTGCTCCGCTCCGGCAGGCGCTCGAAGTACTACCTCGACAAGTACCGCTTCGAGACCCGGCCCGACCTGCTGCGCCCGATCGGCGAGCGGATCGCGGCCGCGGTCGCCGAGCACGAGCCCGGCGCCGTCCGGCTGGCGGCGCCGGAGCTCGGCGCCGTCCCGCTCGCGGCGGCCGCGTCGCTCGAGTCGGGCCTGCCGTTCCTGATCGTGCGCAAGGAGGCGAAGGGCTACGGGACCTCGAACCGGCTCGAGGGCGTCTTCGCCGAGGGCGAGTGCGTCTGCCTCGTCGAGGACGTCGTCACGAGCGGCGGCGCGGCGCTCGAGGCGGTCGCGGCGCTGCGCGAGGGGGGCCTCGTCGTCCACACCGCGGTGTGCGTCGTCGACCGCGAGGAGGGGGGCGCGGACGAGCTCGCGCGGCACGCCGTCCGCCTGCGGGCCCTCTTTCGCGCAGGAGATTTCGCCCTTACGTAGAAGAAAATGCCGCAAACCCGCATGGTTGAGCGGAAAGCGGTGGGCTGGTAGGGTCCACCGCCGTTGAGCTAGTTCCCACAGGGAGGAGAGGTAGTGACCAAGCAGGAGTTCGTGGACAAGCTGGCGGACAAGTCCGGACTGTCCCGCCGCGACGCAGGGAAGGCCGTCGACGCGTTTCTGGAGACGGTCACCGACACGCTGAAGGGCGGCGGCGAGGTGGCGTTCACCGGATTCGGCAAGTTCAGCACCTCGCGCAGGGCGGAGCGCCAGGGAGTCAACCCGCGCAACCCGAGCGAGAAGGTCACCATTCCGGCCGCGACCGTGCCGAAGTTCTCCGCGGGCAGCCAGCTGAAGCAGGCGGTGAAGGGCGGCTAGCACGCTCTGCCCCTCCTCCGAGGATTCGCCGACGGCCGCGCACGCGCGGCCGTCGGCGCGTCCGGGGTCGGGCCGCCGCCCGGCAGCGCGGCTACGCTGAGGGCGATGGCCCAGGACACGGAGGCCGCCCGGACGCAGACGGCGCTCTTCGGCGACCGCCTCGCGGACGCCGTCGACCGCAAGCAGAGCCAGCTCGTCGTCGGGCTCGACCCGCGGCTCGAGCTCCTGCCGGTCGAGCTGCGCGGCGAGCCGAGCCCGGCGGACGCCGTCGAGCGGTTCTGCCGCGGCATCGTCGACGCCGTCTGCCCGCACGCGGTCGCCGTCAAGCCGCAGCTCGCGTTCTTCGAGGCGCTCGGCGCCGCGGGCCTGCGCGCCTTCGAGGAGGTCTGCGCGTACGCGCGCGAGGCGGGCCTGCTCGTGATCGCGGACGGCAAGCGCGCCGACATCGGCTCGACCGCCCGCGCCTACGCGGCCGCCTACCTCGAGGGCCGGGCGGACGCGCTGACCGTCAACCCGTACCTCGGCCGCGAGTCGGTCGAGCCGTTCCTGTCGGCCTGCCGCCTGCACGGCGCGGGCATCTTCTGCCTCGTCAAGACCTCGAACGCGGGCGCCGACGTCCAGGACGTCGTGCTCAAGGACGGCTCGACCCTCTGGCAGCACGTCGCCCGGCTCGTCGCCGAGTGGGGCGAGGAGCTGGTCGGCGAGCGCGGGCTCTCCTCGGTCGGCGCCGTCGTCGGGGCCACGCACCCGCGGGCGGTCGCCGAGGCGCGGACGCTGCTGCCGCGGGCGATCCTGCTCCTGCCCGGCGTCGGCGAGCAGGGCGCCTCGCCGGCGGAGATCGCGCGGGCCTTCCGGAGCGGGCCGGCGAGCGCGGTCGTGAACGCCTCCCGCTCGGTCATCTACGCCCACCGCTCGAGCGACGAGGACTGGCGCACCGCGGCCGGAGCCGAGGCCGCGCGGCTGCGGCGCGAGATCTGGGCCGCGTCCGGCTGGTAGCGGCATGGCGACGGCAAAGCGCAGACAGCCGCCGCGGCAGGCCTCGGGCTGGCAGCACTACGGCGCCCCGGCGGCCTTCCTCGTCGCGGTCACGGTCGCGGTCCTGCTCGTGCGCGGCTCCTTCGGCGAGCACGTGCGGCGGACGACGACGACCGCGAGCGTGCCCGCTGCGACGACGACCGCGCCGCCGGCGACGACCGCGAAGCCGGCGTCGCAGAAGCCGTCGACGACGCCCGCCGCCGGCGCCGAGACCTACCAGGTGCAGGCCGGCGACACCTTCGGCTCGATCGCGGCCGAGCCACGGCACGACCGTCGCCGAGCTCGAGGCGCTCAACCCCGGCGTCAGCTCGACCTCGCTGCACGTCGGCCAGTCGATCCGCGTTCGCTGACCTCTAGACTTCGCCCGGTGAGGCTCCGGCTCGTCGCAGCCCTCCTGGCCGCGCTCGCGCTCGCGGCTCCCGCGGCGGCGACCTCGCCGCTCGACCGGGTCGACGCCCGCGCCTTCCTGGTCGAGAACACGGCGACCGGCGAGGTGCTCGCCTCGCGCGAGCCGGACCGGCCGCTGCCGATCGCCTCGATCACGAAGCTGATGACCGTCCTCGTCGTGCTCGAGCACGCGAAGCTCTCCGACCAGGTCGCGATCGACCCGCGCGCCGCCGCCGTCGGCGAGTCCTCGATCCCGCTGCGGGCCGGCGAGCGGCTGACCGTCCACGACCTGATCGAGGCGGCGCTGATCCAGAGCGCCAACAACGCCGCCGACGCGCTGGCCCTCCACGTCGCCGGCTCCTTCCCCGCCTTCGCGCGGCTGATGAACGAGAAGGCGCGCGAGCTCGGGCTCGCCCACACGCACTTCGTCCGGCCGGACGGCCTCGACGCGCCCGGCCACGTCTCGACCGCCCGCGACGTGACGAAGCTCGCCTGGACCGCGATGCGGATCCCGTTCGTGCGGCAGACGGTGCGCAGGCAGGTCGACACGATCGCCGGCGGGCGCACGCTGCACACGTGGAACGACCTGCTCGCGACCTTCCCGCACCTGCTCGGGGTCAAGACCGGGCACACCGCCGGCGCCGGCTGGTCGCAGGTCGCGGCGGCCCGCGGGCGCGGGACGACGATCTACGCGACGATCCTCGGCTCGCCCGACCGCGCGGTCAGGAACGCCGACCTCTCGGCGCTGCTCGCCTACGGGCTCTCGCAGTACCGCGTCGCCGACGTCGTCGCCGGCGGCCGCGTCTACGCGACCGTCCGGCTCCCCTACGGCCGGGCGCCGCTCGCGCTCGTCGCCGAGCGCCCCGCGACCGCGGTCGTGCGCCTGCAGCGGCCGCTCGTCGAGACCGTGGTCGCGCCCGCCGCGCTGGCGCTCCCCGTCCGCAAGGGCCGGCCCCTCGGCGAGGTGCGCGTGACCGCGGGCGGGAAGCTCGTCGCCCGCCGCCGGCTCGTCGCGGCGCGGTCGGTCGGGCGCCCCGGCTTGCTCGACCGGGCCGCCTGGACGGCCGGCCGTGCCGCACGGCATGCGTGGGGGTGGATACGGTGAGCGGCAGCCGATGATCGTGACCGTGACCATGAACGCGGCCGTCGACCGCACGCTGACCGTCCCGAACTTCCAGCTCGGGCAGCGGCACCGGGCGAGCGCGGCGCTGACGCTCGCCGGCGGCAAGGGGCTGAACGTCGCCCGCGCGCTGAAGACGCTCGGCGTGCCGGTCGTCGCCACCGGCCTCGCGGGCGGCCGCACGGGCCAGCGGATCGTGCGCGAGCTGCAGAGCGAGGCGATCCTGAACGACTTCGTCCAGATCGAGGGCGAGTCGCGCACGTCGACCGCGGTCGTCGACCCGACCGGGAACACCTACTCCGAGATCAACGAGTGGGGGCCGGCCGTGCGCGACTCCGAGCTCGAGATCCTGCTCGTGAAGCTCGAGTACCTCTCGCAGGGCGCCGAGCTCGTCGTCTTCGCGGGCTCGCTGCCGCGCGAGGTCGACGCGGGCTTCTACGGCGAGGCGATCCGGACGCTCGCCAAGGCCGGGGTCAGCACCGTGCTCGACTCCGACGGCGAGCCGCTGCGCCTCGGCGTCGAGGCGGGGCCGTACCTCGTCTCGCCGAACCAGAGCGAGGCCGAGCTGCTCGTCGGCCAGGAGCTGAACGACGACGAGGACTTCCAGCTCGCGCTCGACCGGATCCAGGAGACCGGGGCGCGCAACGTGCTGATCACGCAGGCGAGCGGCTGCCTGGCGCTGCTGCGCGAGGAGCGGGAGCTGCGGCGCTTCCGGGCGGTCGCGCCGCCGGTCGAGGCGGTCTCGGCCGTCGGCTCCGGCGACGTGCTGCTCGCGGCCTTCCTCGCCGCGCTCGTCGCCGAGAAGCCGGCCGAGGAGGCCCTGCGCGCGGCGGTCGCCGCCGGTGCGGCCTCGGTGCTCGAGCTCGGCGCCGGCCGCTTCGACCCGCGCACGGCCGCGCGGCTCGTCGGCAGCGTCGAGGTGACCGAGCTCGAGCCCGTGCAGTTCGAGCTCTGAGCCCACGTTTCCGGCCTGCGGGCGGCGGCGAGAACCCGCTCGTGCGCCCGCTCGCGATCACGACCGCCGCGCTGCTGCTCTCGCTCGGGGGCTTCGGCCTCGCCGGCTGCGGCGGCAACCACGACGGCTCGATCACGCGGAGCCCCGGCGTCAACCCGAAGCCCGTCCAGCCGACGACCGGCACGGCCGGGACGAAGGCGCCGACGCCGCCCGCCTCGACCGCGAACACGGCGACGGGCACGACCGGCTAGCGCGGTATCCTCGCTCGATGAACTTCGAGCAGCTCCCCGTCGGCCACCTCGAGCTCGGCGGCACGACGGAGAAGTTCGCCAAGGAGGGCCTCACCTTCGACGACGTGCTGCTCGTGCCGGCGGCGTCCGACGTGCTCCCGAACGAGGTCTCGACCGCGACCCGGCTGACGCGGCAGGTCGCGCTCGAGCTGCCGGTCGTCTCCGCCGCGATGGACACCGTCACCGAGGCGCGCCTCGCGATCGCGCTCGCGCGCGCCGGCGGGATCGGCGTCCTCCACCGCAACCTCCCGATCGAGGCGCAGGCCGCCGAGGTCGACAGGGTCAAGCGCTCGGAGGCGGGCATGATCGTCGAGCCGGTGACGCTCGCACCCGGCGACACCGTCGCGCACGCGCTCTCGGTCATGTCCCACTACCGGATCTCGGGCCTGCCGGTCGCGGACGAGGACGGGCGGCTCGTCGGCATCCTCACCAACCGCGACCTCCGCTTCGAGTCGGACACGGGGCAGCCGGTCTCGGCGCTGATGACCTCGCGCGGCCTCGTGACGGCGCCGATCGGGACGACCCTGGCCGAGGCCGAGGCGCTCCTGCACCGGCACAAGATCGAGAAGCTGCCCGTCGTCGACGAGGACGGCCGCCTGCGCGGGCTGATCACGGTCAAGGACATCCAGAAGCGGATCGACTACCCGCTCGCGACCAAGGACGAGCGGGGACGCCTGCGGGTCGCGGCCGCCGTCGGCGTCGGCCCGGACGCGTTCGAGCGGGCCCGTGCGCTCGTCGACGAGGACGTCGACGTGCTCGTCGTCGACACCGCCCACGGCCACTCGCGCGGCGTCGTCGAGATGGTGCGCCGGCTCGCCGAGGCCTTCGACGTCGAGGTCGTCGCCGGCAACATCGCCACCGCCGAGGCCGCCGAGGCGCTCTGCGAGGCGGGCGCGGCGGCGGTCAAGGTCGGGATCGGCCCCGGCTCGATCTGCACGACCCGCGTCGTCGCGGGCGTCGGCGTCCCGCAGATCACCGCGATCCACGACGTCGCCCAGGCGGCCGAGCGCCACGGCGTGCCGGTGATCGCCGACGGCGGCGTCACCTCCTCCGGCGACGTCGCGAAGGCGCTCGCGGCCGGCGCCGACACGGTCATGCTCGGCTCGATGCTGGCCGGGACGGACGAGTCGCCCGGGGACGTCGTCCTCTACCACGGCGAGCGCTTCAAGGAGTACCGCGGCATGGGCTCGCTCGGCGCGATGAAGGCCCGCGGCTACTCGAAGGACCGCTACTTCCAGGGCGACGTCGAGGACTCCGAGGCGCTGATCCCCGAGGGGATCGAGGGCCGCGTCCCCTACAAGGGGCCGGTCGGGACGGTGCTGCACCAGCTCGTCGGCGGCGTCCGCCAGGCGATGGGCTACTGCGGCGCGCCGACGATCGAGGCGCTCAAGCAGGCCCGCTTCGTCCGGATCACCGGCGCCGGGCTGCGCGAGAGCCACCCGCACGGGATCGCGATCACGAAGGACGCCCCGAACTACCGCCGTGGCTAGCGTCCACCCGCTGCCGACCCCGGAGCCGGCGCCCGAGGACAGGCCGGTGCTCGTCGTCGACCTCGGCGGCCAGTACGCGCAGCTGATCGCCCGCCGCGTCCGCGAGGCGCGCGTCTACTCCGAGCTCGTGCCGCACACGATCCGCCGCCGAGGAGATCCGTCGCCGCAACCCGGTCGCGCTCGTCCTCTCCGGCGGCCCCGCCTCGGTCTACGCCGACGGCGCGCCGCGCGTCGACCCGGGGATCCTCGAGCTCGGGATCCCGACGCTCGGCATCTGCTACGGGATGCAGCTGATGGCGCTCGAGGGCGGCGGCCGCGTCGACCGCACCGGCGTCTCCGAGTTCGGCAAGACGGCGCTCCGAGCCGCGCGCGGACGGCTCGTCGGCGACCTGCCGGCCGAGCAGACGGTCTGGATGAGCCACCGCGACTCCGTCGTCGAGCCCCCGCCCGGGGCCGAGGTGACCGCCTCGTCCGAGGCGACCCCGGTCGCGGCCTTCGAGCACGCAGGTCGGCGGCTCTACGGCGTCCAGTTCCACCCCGAGGTCGTCCACACCCCGCACGGCCAGGAGCTCCTGAAGAACTTCCTCTACGACGTCGCCGGCGCGACCCCGGTCTGGACGCCCGCCGCCGTGATCGAGGAGCAGGTCGAGCGGATCCGGGCCCAGGTCGGCTCCGAGCGTGTCCTCTGCGGCCTCTCCGGCGGCGTCGACTCGGCGGTCGCGGCGCTGCTCGTCTACAAGGCGGTCGGCGAGCAGCTGACCTGCGTCTTCGTCGACCACGGCTTCCTCCGCCGCGGCGAGGCGGAGCAGGTGGTCGAGACCTTCCAGGGCCACTTCCACGTGCCGCTCGTCCACGTCCGGGCGCAGGAGCGCTTCCTCGCCAAGCTGGAGGGCGTCGACGACCCGGAGACGAAGCGGAAGCGGATCGGCGAGGAGTTCATCCGCGTCTTCGAGGAGGAGGCCCGGGCGCTCGACGACGTCCGCTTCCTCGTCCAGGGGACGCTCTACTCGGACGTGATCGAGTCCGGCGGCACCGAGAACGCCGAGACGATCAAGTCGCACCACAACGTCGGCGGTCTGCCCGCGGACATGCGCATGGAGCTGGTCGAGCCGCTGCGGCTGCTCTTCAAGGACGAGGTGCGCAGGGTGGGCGAGGAGCTCGGGATGCCCGAGCGGATGGTCTGGCGGCAGCCGTTCCCCGGGCCCGGCCTCGCGATCCGGATCATCGGCGAGGTGACGGAGGAGCGGCTCGAGATCCTGCGCCAGGCGGACGCGATCCTCCAGGACGAGGTGCGGCGCGCCGGCCTCTACCGCGAGCTGTGGCAGAGCTTCGCCGTGCTGCCGGCGATCCGCTCGGTCGGCGTCCAGGGCGACTCGCGCACCTACGGCTACCCGATCGTGCTGCGCGCCGTCACCTCCGACGACGCGATGACCGCCGACTGGGCCCGGCTGCCGTACGACCTGCTCGAGGTGATCTCCTCGCGGATCGTCAACGAGGTGCCGGCGGTCAACCGGGTCGTCCTCGACGTCACCTCGAAGCCCCCGGCGACGATCGAGTGGGAGTGAGCGTCGCGCCGCGCCACGACGACCCGGCGCTCGTCGCCCTCGCACCCGCCCGCGCGCGCGGCGCTGCCTGCTTCGCGTCCGCCGCCCGCAGGCTGTGGCGCCCGTGAGCGAGCCCGCGCTGCTGCTGCTCCACAGCGGCATCGGCGACTCGCGGCAGTGGGCGCCGCAGGTCGAGGCCTGGGGCGAGGCCTGGACGGTGCTCGCGCCCGACCTGCCCGGCTTCGGCGAGCGGCCGCTCGAGCCGCGGGAGTACTCGTTCGCCGACGAGGCCGCGGCCGTGCTGGACGAGGCCGGCTGCGAGCGGGCCGTGCTCGTCGGCTCCTCCTTCGGCGGCCGCGTCGCGCTCGAGACGGCCCTGCTCCACCCCGGGCGCGTCGCCGGGCTGGTGCTCGCCTGCTCCGCGCTCCCGGGCCACGAGCCCTCGCCGGCAGCTGCGGGAGGCCGGCGAGCGCGAGGAGGAGCTCGTCGAGGCGGGCGAGCTCGAGGCGGCCGCGCAGGTGATGGTCGAGACGTGGGTGCCGGGCGCAGACGACCTCGTCCGGGCCTACGTCCAGGGCGCCCAGCTCGCCGCGTACCGGCTCCAGGAGGGCGTCGACGCGTCGCTGCGGGAGCTCGAGCCGCCGCTGCAGGAGCGGCTCGGCGAGATCGAGGCTCCCGCGCTCGTCCTCTTCGGCGGGCTCGACCAGCCGGACTTCCGGGCGATCGCCGAGCGGCTCGCGGCGGAGCTGCCCCGGGCCGAGGGCCCGGTCGAGATCCACGGCGCCTACCACCTGCCGAACCTCGAGCGGCCGGACGCGTTCGCCGGGGCCGTGACGGCGTTCCTCGAGCGCATCCTCTGAAGCGGGGAACCCGGCCTCCCGCCTCCGGGTGAGCGGCGCGGGCGGGGGCGAGGCCGATGCAGAGGCTGTGCGGCTCTACCTTCGCTTCGGCGTGCTCGTCGGCGTCGCGCTCGCGCTCGCCGGCGGCGCCGGCCTCTGGGTCGGGCGCGGCCACGCGACCCACCGGGCGCAGCTCGCCGTCTGGCAGGACGCGGCGTTCATGGCCGAGCGGCTCGGCCGCGACGACCTCGCCCGCACCGCGCTGACGCGGCCCGCGGTCGGCGACCGGCAGCTGCTCCTCGACGACCTCTTCGGCCAGGCGGCGGTCGCGCCCGGGATCGTCCGCGTCTCGCTCTTCCAGCCCGACGGCGTCGTCACCTACTCGAGCGTCCACGACCTGATCGGCGGGAGCACCGACGAGCCGCGGCTTCTGCACGACGCGCTGGAGCACGGCCGCGCCTGGGCGGTCGGCAACGCGGCGGGACGGCGCGTGCTCGTCTCCTACGTGCCCGTCCACTGGCTCTTCTCGCCGGACGGGAGGCCGACGGGCGCCCTCGCCGTCTACCGCGACTACGCGCCCGTCGCGCGCGAGATCCGCGACGACCTGCGCACGCAGGCGCTCGTCACCGCCGTCGCGCTGCTGCTCCTCTACGCGGCGCTCTTCCCGATCCTCCGCGGCGTCACCCGCACGCTCGCCGACCGCAACCGGCGGCTGGCGCGGCAGGCGGGCGAGCTGCGGCGGCTGGCCGCGATCGTCGAGAGCTCCGGCGACGCGATCGTCGGCGCCTCGCCGGAGGGCACGATCACGAGCTGGAACGACGCGGCCGAGCGCGTCTACGGCTGGGCCGCGGCCGAGGCCGTCGGCAGGCCGGTGTCGCTCTTCGTGCCGAAGGCCGAGGCGGCGGGGGAGAGCTTCGCCGCCATCCACGACGGCCGCGCCGTCATCGACCACCACGCCGTGCACGTGCGCCGCGACGGCTCCCAGATCGACGTCTTCCTGACGATCTCGCCCGTGCGAGACGCGGACGGCCGCCTCGCCGGCGCCTCGATGATCGCGCGCGACGTCACCGACCGGCTCGAGCTCGAGCGCCGCCTCCGCCGCACCCAGCGCGCCGAGGCCGTCGGGCGGCTCGCCGGCGGCATCGCCCACGACTTCAACAACCTGCTGACCGGCATCGCCTCCTACGCCGACCTCGCGGCGCGCGAGCTGCCGGCGGGCTCGTCGACGGCCTGGCACGTCGAGGAGATCCGCAAGGCGATCGCCCGCGGCGCCGCGCTGACCGGGCAGCTGCTCGACTTCGAGGGCCGGCGCGAGATCCCGGCCGCAGGTCGTCGACCTGAACGCGATCGTGGCGCGGACGCTGCCGCTCCTGCGCCGCGTGCTCGGCGAGGACGTCGCGCTCGAGGTCGAGCCGGGCGAGGGCGCCCTGCGCGTCGTCGCCGACCCGATCCAGCTCGAGCAGCTGGTCGTGACACTGGTGCTGAACGCGCGCGACGCGAGCGTCGCGGGCGGCGCGATCGCCGTCGGCACGGCCGTGGACGAGGGCGCCGTCGTCCTGACCGTCCACGACTCCGGCGCCGGAACCGAGCGCAGGCACGGGCTCGAGCTGGCGGCGCTCTGGGAGCTCGTGCAGGCGAGCGGCGGCACCGTCGCCGTCGAGGCCGAGCCGGGCGCGGGCACGAGCGTCCGCGTCTCGCTGCCGCTCGCGGAGGGCCCCGTCGAGCAGGCCCGGCCGGTCGAGCACGAGCCCGCGGCCCCGGCCGCTGCGCGGGGCCGGCGACGATCCTGCTCGTCGAGGACGAGGAGATCGTCCGCGCCGTCGTCCGCGAGGTGCTCGAGGACGCCGGCCACGTCGTCGTCGCCGCCCACCACGGCCGCCAGGCGCTCGAGCTCTGCGCCGCGCACGAGGGCCCGATCGACGTGCTCGTGACCGACGTCGTCATGCCCGAGCTCGGCGGCGTCGAGCTCGCGACGGCGGTCCGGGAGCTGCACCCGGAGGTCGCGGTCGTGCTGATGAGCGGCTACCCGGACCGCGAGGTGACCCTCGACGGCACGCCGACGCGCTGGCTGCAGAAGCCGTTCTCGCACGGCGAGCTGACCGCCGAGGTCGATGCCGCGCTCGCGGGCCGCCCGGTCGCCGCCGGCTAGGCGGCGACCTCCCTGCGCCAGCCCTCCGCCGGCTCGAGCGGCGACCTGCGCGTCCGCATCAGCTCGGCCAGGAACACGTTCGTGTTGAACTGGAACCACGCCTCCTCGGCCGCCTCGCGGGCGAGGTAGTGGCGGTCGGAGACGCCGACGACGCAGACGCGCTCGTCGCGGAGGGGGTGCCAGCCGTAGAGGTCGTAGGACATCAGCATCGTCGTCCCGTCGTAGGTGACGTGCACCTTCGAGGACGTCGGCGCGTTCCGGGCCGCGAACGTCCTCGCCTCCTCGACCAGGAACTCGAGGTCGTGCGAGACGGCGACGACCGGCGCCTCGGTGTCGGCGCCGATCAGGGCGAGCGGGACGGTGATCGAACGGACGTGTGTGGCCACGGCCATCGCGTGCTCCTCGGGTCGGGGGGATTCGCCCGAACCTAGCCAAGAGGTGTCACGAGCGGGGGAGAAATCGGCTCGTATAAGCGAAGATCAATGTCACGATCGTCTCGGCGCGTGCAGCGGCGGCCCGAACGGCGGGTAGCGCGCGGCGACCTCGTCGACGAAGGCGGCGAGCTCCTCCGCGAGCCCGGGGTGGGGGAGCTCGAGCACGTTCTCCGCGTTCCGCTCGCCCGAGTGCGAGAGGTTGAAGCTGCCGACGAAGACGACGTCGTCGGCCACGGTCAGCTTCGCGTGCATGAAGTCGTGGGTCGTCCCCGGGCCCCACGGCGTCGACTCCTTGCCGTGCACGTCGGCGGCGAGCACGCGCTCGAGCAGCGGGATCTTCCAGGCCGCGTTGCCGTTCGCGTGCCACTGCGCGAGCACCTCGCGGACCTGGGTCGCGTCGACGCAGGCGCGGAAGTCGACGCGGCCGTCGGAGACGACCTGTGCGAGCGTCGCGAGCACGGGCGCCGCCGAGATCACGGGCGAGCAGATCCGGATCCGCCGCCGCGCCTTCCCGATCGCCTTCGCGATCCGGTGCGAGAGCGCGTCGCCGTAGCCGGGCGTGAACCAGGCGCGGGCGCGGACGCCGTCGACCTCGACCGGGCGGGGCTCGACGCGGCCGCTCTCCTCCACCGACCCGGTCCGCCAGAGCTGCTCGAAGTCGAGCGAGTAGGCGTGCGCGAGCTGCGGCGAGTCGACCGTGACGAGGACGTTCTCCTCGCGCGTCCACGAGTCGTCGGTCCAGTTGGTCGAGCCCGTCAGGACGCTCGCGCCGTCGCGGACGACGTACTTGTGGTGCATCAGGTCGGGTATGCCCGCGACCGGGCGGGAGGGGACGCCGAGCGAGGCGATGAAGGCGCCGTCGGGCTCGGGCGGGGGCGGCACCGGGACCGGCAGCTCCTGGTCGGCGTTCCAGAGGATCCGGACGGCGACCCCGCGCGCCGCCGCCTCGCGCAGGGCGCCGCCGACGACCGCGGCGGCCTCGGGCCCGAGGTTGAGGTCGTAGTGGGCGAGGTCGAGCGTGCGCTCCGCGGCGGCGAGGAAGCCGGCCACCCACGCCGCGACCTCGGCGGCGCTCTGGCCGCCGTCCGTGAGCGTGCGGGTGCGGATGGGTCTGTCCAAGTTCGTGCTAGCCTTCGCGGTGCCGAGGGGGAGTATCCCCGACGGCACCGTCGTCATTACGGCCTTCCGGCCCGGCGGTGTCGGCCCAGCCACTCGAGGCGGGCAGGAGAGACCTTCGGCTGACCCCGCCGCACCAGGCGAACCCGTCAGCCGAAAGGAGCTCTTCGTGCACGTCGACCTCTGGATCTGGGCCGTCTTCCTCGCGGGCGTGGGGGCGCTGCTCGCCTTCGACCTGCTCGCCTTCGGCCGCGCCGCCGTCCCCGTCCGCCGCGCCGCCGTCTGGAGCGTCGCCTGGACCGCGCTCGGACTGGCCTTCGCCGGCGTGCTCGCGGCCTGGCGCGGCGGCGGCCCGGCGGGCGAGTACCTGACCGGCTTCCTGCTCGAGAAGAGCCTCTCGCTCGACAACCTGTTCGTCTTCGCCCTGATCTTCACGGCGCTCGGGGTGCCGCTCGCCGACCGCCGCCGGATCCTCCTCTACGGGATCGCCGGCGCGATCGTCCTGCGCGGGCTCTTCATCCTCGGCGGCGCCGCGCTGCTCGACGCGTTCCACTGGGCCGTCTACGTGCTCGGCGGGCTGCTCGTCGTCACCGGCATCCGGATGGCCGCCCACCGGCAGGACGAGGCCGACCTCGAGCAGAGCCGGATCCGGCGGGCCGTCGGCCGGGTGCTGCCGCCGGCGGCGGCCGCGCTCGCGCTCGTGATCGTCTTCGACGTCCTCTTCGCGCTCGACTCGATCCCGGCGATCTTCGCGATCACGCGCGACACGTTCGTCGTCTTCGCGGCGAACGCCTTCTCGCTGCTCGGGCTCTCGGCGCTCTACTTCCTGCTCGCCGACGCCGCCCAGCGCTTCCGCCACCTGAACCTCGGCCTCGCGGCGGTGCTCGTCTTCGTCGGCGCGAAGCTGGCGCTCGTCGACGTCGTCAAGATCCCGGTATGGCTGTCGCTCGCGGTGATCGTGCTCGCGCTCGGCTCGGCGATCGGGCTCTCGCTGCGCTCGTCGGCGAGCTCGCCCGGGCCGAGATCGGCGAGACGTTCAACTTCTATCGAGACGGAGCCCGCGCCGGAGTCCTCCGGCGGCGTCTGAGCGCCTACCTCCGCGCGCACGCGCGCGGCGCCCCTGCTCCTCGTCGGCGAGGCGCCCGGCTACCGCGGCGCGCGCGTCTCGGGGCTGCCGTTCACCTCGGAGCGGCAGCTCGGCGGCGCCGGCCCGGCGGAGGCGACGGCGACGGTCGTGCGCCGCACGCTCGCCGAGCTCGGGCTCGAGGGGCGGGTGCTCTGCTGGAACGTCGTCCCGACGCACCCCGGGACGGCGTCGTCCAACCGCCGGCCGACGCGGACGGAGATCGAGGGCGGCCTGCCGTTCCTGGAGGCGCTCGCCCGCGGCCGGCGCACGATCGCGGTCGGCCGGGTCGCGCAGGCGGCGCTCGGCGGAGAGCACGTCAGGCACCCGAGCCGCGGCGGCGCGGCCTGCCTTCCGCGCCGGGCTCGTGGCTGCGCTGGCCGGGACCGTCCCGGCTCCGGCGCCGAGCCCCGGCGGCGCCCACCTCGACAACGCCGCCGGCCCGGCGCGGTACGACCGCGCCGGGCCTTTCGAGCGGCTCGTCGGTCGGGGGCGGGGCTAGCCGGCCCAGTACCCCTTGCCCGCGGTGAAGCGGAGGACCTGGTTCGCTCCGAGCGGGACGTCCTTCTTGTAGGTGTAGTAGGAGAGGATGTTCTTCGGCAGCAGCACGCTGTCGATGACGTGGATGACGCCGTTCGAGGCGGTGACGTCCGGCGAGGTCACCTGGGCGTCGCCCACGTACACCTTGCCGTCCGTGACGCGGATCCCGACCGTCTGTCCGTTCAGCGTCTTCGCCGAGCTCAGCTTGACCACGTCCGCGGCCATCACGTCGCCGCCGACGACGTGGTAGAGCAGCACCGAGCGGAGCTTGGCCGGGTTCTCGCCCAGCGCGGCGAGCGCCGCCTTCGGGACCTTCGCGAACGCCGCGTCGGTCGGCGCGAAGACCGTGAAGGGCCCGTCGCCCTGCAGCGTCCCGGCGAGGCCGCGCCGTCGTCAGGAGCGACGCGAGCGTCTTGAACTGGCCGGCGGCGACGGCCGTCTGGACGATGTCGGTGCCGTCTGCCGACCTCTGATCGGTCGCGGCGACCGCGGCGGTGCTGATCGCCGCCGCCGTCAGCGCGGCGGCGACGAGCAGGGCCAGGGTTCTGCGAATGCGGTGCATCTCTCACCCTCCTTATCTATACAAACTATGTACGAACACTGAACAGGAAGGTAGCGCAGGATCGGCGGTTCTGTCAAGATTTTGTCCAGACTCGGCGGTCGGCCGGGCCGCCCGCGCGCCGGCACGCCGATCGTACGCACCGGGTGCGAAGCGCATGCCGCTCGCGGCGTCGCCGGCGCGAGGACGTCTGATCTACTGGCGCCGTGACGGTCGTGACGCGCAACGCCCTCCTGCTCGCGGGCGGGCTCGTCTTCCAGTCGGGGATGATCCAGCTGGCGGTCGCGCTCGGCACCGTCACGATCGTCGCCGTCACCGGCGTCGAGAGCATCCTCGGCCTCGGCCCGGCGATCTTCCTGCTCGCAGGCGCCGCCGCCGTCGGCCCCGCAGGGCGCCTCTCGGACCGGTTCGGGCGCATGCCGGTGATCCGGACCGGCTTCCTGCTCGGGATCGCCGGCCCTGCGACGACGGCGGCCGGTTGCGCCACCGGCTCGGGCGCGCTCGTGTTCGCGGGGCTGGCGCTCTGCGGCGCCGCCCAGTCGATCGTGCTGCTCTCGCGCGCGGCCGCCGCCGAGATGTTCCGGCCGGAGCGCCGCGCGCGCGGGATGTCGATCGTCCTCTTCGGCGTCGTCTCCGGCGCGATCTGGGGGCCGCTCGTCTTCGGCCCGATGTTCTCCGGCCGCGCGATGACCCCGCACGACCTCGTCGTCCCCTGGCTCAGCGCCGGCCTCTTCACGCTCGTCGGGCTGGCGGTCTCGTTCGGCGTCCGGCCCGACCCGAAGGTGCTCTCCCAGGCCTACGCCGACCCGGACGAGCCCGAGGGCGCGGCCGCCCCCGCGCGCGAGCTGCTCCGTCGCCCCGGCGTGCCGACCGCGATGCTCGGCGCCGTCGCCAGCTTCGCCGTCATGGTCGGCGTCATGAACCTCGCCGGCTACGTCGCCGTCGGCCACCACCACCGCCAGAGCGACATCTTCACGATCATCAGCGCCCACATCGTCGGCATGTACGGCCTCGTGCTCGTCGTCGGCGACGTGGTCGAGCGGATCGGCCGCCGCCGCTCGATCGTGATCGGCCTTCTCGTCATGGGGCTCTCGAACCTGGCGCTCGTCTGGCTGGACGGCATCCTCGGCATGAGCGTCTCCCTCTTCGGGCTCGGCCTCGGGTGGAACATCTCCTACGTCGCCGCGACGACCGAGCTCGTCGATCTGGCGCAGCCCTCCGAGCGCGGGCGCCTGATCGGGCTCGGCGACCTGCTCTCGAGCGGCACGGGCGCCGCGCTCGCGCTCGGCGGCGGCGTCGTCTACTCCGCGGCCGGCTCGACGGCGCTCGCGCTCACCGCGACCGCGCTCGCCCTCGCGCCGGCGCTGGCCCTCGCCGCGTCGCGCCCGCCCGTCCCGGCGCCGCGTCTCGGCCTGAGCCCGAACTACCAGTTCGGCCAGGTGACAAACTGCACGACCGGGCGCACAGTCAGGGCATGACACCTGCGGCGGCGCGCACCGGCTTCCTCGTCTCGGCGCTCTCGCTCGTGATCGGGGCAGCCGCACTCCTCGGACGCGTCTGACGTGCCGGCCGAGAGCGACGAGAGCGTCGAGACGGTCCGCGGCATCCTCGACACGCTCGTGAGCCAGCGGCAGCGGTTGCGCGCCTTCGGGGACACGCAGGCCCTCGAGGCGAACCGGCTCGCGATCGTCTACTGGCAGCAGGCCCTCTCGCGGCTCCTGTTCGACGCCCACCGCTCCTGAGAGCGGACCGCGCCCGCGCTGCTACACTTCTCCGCCGGCGGACGCCTGTCCGCCTTCTTTACGCATGAAGACCGACGGATGAAGACCTACAGCGCAAAACCGGGCGAGATCCAGCGCGACTGGTACGTCGTCGACGCCGAGGGCAGGACCCTGGGCCGGCTCGCGACGCAGATCGCCGACGTGCTCCGCGGCAAGCAGAAGCCCGTCTACACGCCGCACGTCGACACCGGGGACTTCGTCGTCGTCGTCAACTGCGAGAAGATCGCGGTCACCGGGTCGAAGCTCGACGACAAGCTGTACTACCGGCACTCGGGCTATCCGGGCGGCCTGAAGGCACGACCGCTGCGCGAGCAGCTGGAGCGGCAGCCCGCCGAGGTGCTGCGCAAGGCGGTCAAGGGCATGCTCCCGAAGAACCGCATCGCGCGCCGGCAGCTGCTGAAGCTGAAGATCTACGCGGGTCCGGAGCATCCGCACGAGGCGCAGGCTCCGAAGCCGCTTCCGGTGGACCAGGACTAGGTGGAGTAGGAGGCACGGTGGCGGAGATCGCTCAGTACCAGGGAACGGGCAAGCGGAAGACCTCGGTGGCGCGCGTGATCCTGCGGCCCGGCGACGGGGCGACGTGGATCAACGGCAAGGCGATCGAGGAGTACTTCCCGCGCCCGACGCACCGCAAGCTGGTGCTGGCGCCGCTCGAGACCGCCGGTCTGCTCGGCGCCTACGACCTCCGCGTCCGCGTCCACGGCGGCGGGCCCTCCGGCCAGGCCGGGGCGGTGCGGCACGGGATCGCGCGGGCGATCGTCGAGATCGACCCCGAGCAGCGGGTGCCGCTGAAGCGGCTGGGCTTCCTGACGCGGGACGCGCGCAAGGTCGAGCGCAAGAAGGCCGGCCTGCACAAGGCGCGCAAGGCCCCGCAGTTCTCGAAGCGTTAGCGTCTCGCGCGTGGCACGGCGGTACTTCGGTACCGACGGCGTTCGCGGCGTCGTCGGCGAGTCACTGACTGCGGACCTGGTCGAGCGCCTCGGCCGCGCCTCGACGGCATGGGTCGGCGGCGGTCGCGTCTTCGTCGGCCGCGACACGCGCGCCTCCGGCGTCGAGCTGGAGGAGGCGTTCGCGCGCGGCGTCGTCGCCGCGGGCGGCACCGCCGTGCTCGGCGGCGTCCTGCCGACCCCGGCCGTCGCGCTGCTCGCCCTCGACCTCGGCGTCGTCATCTCCGCCTCCCACAACCCGCCCGAGTACAACGGCGTCAAGTTCTTCACGCGCGAGGGGCACAAGCTGCCCGACCGCTCGGAGGAGGAGATCGAGGCGCTGCTCGCAGAGCCTCCCGAAGGCGGGGGATGGGACGGCGGCGGCGAGATCGACCGCGTCGAGATCGCGACCGACAGCTATCTCGACCACGTCCTCGACCGCTTCGGGTCCGACCTCGCTGGCCTCCGGATCGGCGTCGACTGCGCCAACGGCGCCTATGCCGGCCTCGCGCCGCACGCGTTCGAGCGGCTCGGCGCCGAGATCGTGACGATCGGCGACGACCCGGACGGCTCCAACATCAACATGGGCTGCGGCGCCACCGACCTCACTGCGCTGCAGGAGCTCGTCCGCGCCGAGCGGCTCGACCTCGGCGTCGCCTTCGACGGCGACGGCGACCGCATGCTCGCGGTCGACGCGGACGGGAACGTGGTCGACGGCGACCAGATCGTCACGATCCTCGCGCTCCACCTCGGCGTCGACCTGGTGGCGGTGACGACGATGGCGAACATGGGCCTGCACGCGCTGATGGCCGAGCGCGGGATCCGCGTCGTCACGACCGACGTCGGCGACCGCTACGTGCTCGAGGCGCTCGAGCGCGAGGGCGGCATCCTCGGCGGCGAGCAGTCCGGCCACATCATCTGCCTGCGGGGGCACGTCACGGGCGACGGGCTCGCCTCGGCGCTGCTCCTCTGCGCGGCGCTCGACGGCGCCGGCCTGGCGGAGCGGGCGGCGCTGATGCCGCACTACCCGCAGGCGAAGGAGAACGTGCCGGTCGGCCGCAAGGAGCTCCCGGACGAGATCCTCGCCGAGGTCGAGCGCGTCAACGCGGAGCTCGGGGAGGACGGCCGCGTGCTCGTCCGCCCCTCCGGCACCGAGCCCGTCGTGCGGGTGCTCGCGGAGGCCCGCGACGAGGAGGCCGCCGCGGAGCTCTGTGCTAGGATCGCCGCGCTCGTTCGCCGGGCGCTCGGCTGACCGCCCCGACGCGGGGGCGGATCTCGTTCAGCCGGGCTTTACGTGTTTTTGGAGGCCGGATTCCCGGCACGACGAGGCGCCGGACGGTCGAAGGGAGGCGGAATGTGCGGGATCATCGGATACGTGGGGCCGCGGGAGTGCAAGCCGCTCCTGCTCGGCGGCCTCGAGCGGCTCGAGTACCGCGGCTACGACTCCGCCGGGATCGCGCTGCTCGAGGCGGACGGGCTCGACTACGTCCGCGCGGTCGGCAACCTGCAGAACCTGAAGAACGCCGCGGGCCCGAACGAGTCGAAATCCCGCACCGGCCTCGGCCACACCCGCTGGGCGACCCACGGCGCCGTCACGGAGGCGAACGCGCACCCGCTCGCCGGCTGCGACGGCCAGGCGGTCGCGGTCGTGCTCAACGGCATCGTCGAGAACTACCGCGAGCTGCACGACGAGCTCGTGGCCGAGGGACACGTCTTCGCCTCCGAGACCGACGCCGAGGTGGTCGTGCACCTGCTCGAGCGCGCCTACGAGGGCGACCTCGTCGCCGCGATGCGCACCGTCTACGACCGGCTCGAGGGCCATTTCGCCTTCGTCGTCATCCACCGCGACCACCCGGACGAGCTCGTCGGCGTCCGCCGCCAGGTGCCGCTCTGCGTCGGCGTCGGCAAGGACGAGAACTTCCTCGCCTCGAACGTGGCCGCGTTCCTGCGCGAGACGCGGCTCGTCCAGTTCCCCGAGGACGGCGAGATCGTCCGGATCACGCCCGCCGAGATCGCCTACGACGGCCGCACCGAGCCGCACGACACGATCGAGATCGACTGGGACGACGACAGCGCCGAGAAGGGCGGCTACGAGACCTTCATGCTCAAGGAGATCTACGAGCAGCCCGAGGCCGTCCGCGAGACGATCGGCGACCGCGTCCGCCACGGCGAGCTCGTGCTCGAGAGCCTCGGCATGACCGAGACCGAGCTCCAGAACCTGCGCCGGGTCGTGATCGTCGCCGCCGGCACCTCGTACCACGCCGGCGTCGTCGGCCGCTACATCCTCGAGGAGTGGGCGCGGATCCCGGTCGAGCCCGACATCGCCAGCGAGTGGATCTACCGGAACCCCGTGCTCTCGAAGGACACGCTCGTGATCGGCATCTCGCAGTCGGGCGAGTCGCGGGACACGGTCAACGCCGTCCGGCTCGCGAACGAGCTCGGCGCCCGCACGCTCGCGATCACGAACCTGATGGGGACGCAGATCACGCGCGAGGCCGAGTCGGTGCTCTACACCCGCTGCGGGCTCGAGGTCGGCGTCGCCGCCTCGAAGACGTTCACGGCCCAGGTCGCGCTCCTGTCGCTGATCGCGCTGAAGCTGGCGCAGGTGCGCAAGACGCTGGCGCCGGACGGAGATGGAGTTCATCCTCGACCAGCTGTACGAGCTGCCGGAGAAGATCGAGTCGTTCCTCGAGGGCGACCACCCGATCGAGGAGATCGCGCAGCGCTACCACGACGCGCCGTTCTTCCTCTACCTCGGCCGCCACATCGGCCTGCCGGTCGCGCTCGAGGGGGCGCTGAAGCTGAAGGAGATCTCCTACATCCCCACCGACGCCTACTCGGCCGGCGAGATGAAGCACGGGCCGATCGCGCTGCTCGACGAGGGCACGCCGGTCGTCGTCGTCGCGACCGACCACAAGCTGATCTACGACAAGCTCGTCTCGAACATCCAGGAGACGCGGGCGCGGGGCGCGCACGTGATCGCGATCGCGACCGACGGCAACGAGGACATCCAGCACCACGCCGACGACGTCATCTACATCCCGCGCTCGCCGGCGTTCCTGCAGGCGGTGCTCGCCGTCGTCCCGCTGCAGCTGCTCGCCTACCGGATCGCGCGGCTGCGGGGCCTCAACGTCGACCAGCCGCGCAACCTGGCGAAGACGGTCACGGTCGAGTAGCGCCGCGTCGCGCTCGCGCTCGCGGCCTCTGCTGCCGGCGGGCTGCGGCCGGCGAGAGCGAGCGGGCGCGCTACCATCGGGCGGGTGCCGGGCCGGGGTCTGCTCCTTCTCGTCGTGGTCGCGGTCGCGCTCTGCTGCGCGCTGCCCGCCGCGACCGCGCGCGGCGGCGCGGGCGACCCGGCGGCGACGGCGGACGTCTACGGCGGCGTCGGCTCCTGGCTCGACATCTTCGCGGGCAAGCCCTGGTCGCAGCCGCGGACGGTCGTCGCCTCGCTCCGGGCGCACGGCGTCCGCACCCTCTACCTCGAGACCTCGAACTACAGCCACGCCGCGGGCGTCGTCTACCCGCGCGCCACGGGCCGCTTCCTCGACGAGGCCCACGCCGCCGGGCTCCGCGTCGTCGCGTGGTACCTGCCGTCCTTCGCGCACCCGGCAGCCGACGAGAGCCGGTCGCTCGCGGCGATCCGCTTCCGCTCGGCGACCGGAGAGCGCTTCGACTCGTTCGCGCTCGACATCGAGGCGAGCGTCGTCCCGAACGTGAAGCTGCGGAACGCGCGGCTGCTCGCGCTCTCGCGGAGGCTCCGGGCCGCCGCGCCCGCCGGCTACCCGCTCGGCGCCGTCATCCCCTCGCCGGTCGGGATGGCGCGGCATCCCGACTACTGGCCCGGCTTCCCGTACGCGCGCCTCGCCGAGGTCTACGACGCGTTCGTGCCGATGGCCTACTTCACGAACTACGTGCACACCTCGGCCGCCGCCTACGCCTACGCGCGGGACGTCGTCCGGACGATCCGGGCGCGCAGCGGCGACCCCGACGTGCCGATCCACCTGATCGGCGGGCTCGCGAACAGGGCCGGCGCCGGTGCGATCGACGGCTTCGCCCGCGCCGCCTCCGACTGCGCCGTCGAGGGGATCAGCCTCTACGCGTACCTGCAGACGAGCGGCGCGCAGTGGCTCCGGCTCGGCAGGACGCCGCTCGGGCCCGGCACGCCCGCCGCCGGCTGCTGAGAACTCGAACCGGGACGTCGCCCGTCACGGACGTCAGTCCGGTTGGGCTCTCAGGCGGCCGAGAGCGCGGGCCGCTCGAGCTCGGCGCAGACCGCCCGCGCCGTCTCGACGAACGCGTGCGCGGCGGGCGACTGGTAGCGGTCGCGGTGCCAGGCGATCGCGATCAGGCGCGGCGTCATCCTGCCGCCGAGGTCGACGAGGCGGACGCTCTCGTCGCTCGGCTCGACGGTCAGGCGCGGCATCACCGCGGCACCGACGCCGGCCGCGGCCAGGCCCTGCAGGGTGCCGTTGTCGTCGGAGCGGAAGACGAAGCGCGGCTCGTGCCCGCTCGAGCGGAGCTGGCTCTCGACCTGCTCGCTCGAGCGGCAGTGCCGGTAGCCGATCAGGCGCTCCATCGCGATCTCGCGCAGCGTCGGCGGCCGGTCCGCGCGCAGGAGCGGCGAGTCGGGGCGGACGACGAGCAGGTAGGGGTCGACGAGCAGCTGGACGGTCTCGAGCGGCTCGAGCTCGATCGGCAGCATCACGAAGGCGAGGTCGAGCTCGCCGCGCTCGACCCACTCGGCCAGCTCCTCGTCGCGGCCCGACTCGCGCAGCTCGATCTCGATGTCGGGCCACTCGCTCGTGAAGCGGGACATGACCGCGGGCAGGACGCGGGCGCCGACCGACTGGAAGCTGCCGACCCGGAGCGTCCCCGCGGCCCCCTCCGACAGGGCGGCCATGTCCGCCTGGGCGGCCTGCAGGCGCGCGACGATCGCGTCCGCGTGCCCGAGCAGCAGCCGCCCGGCCTGGGTGAGGGTGACCGGCCTCGGGCCGCCCGGCCGCTCGACCAGGCGCTCGCCGACCGCGCGCTCGAGCGCCGCGATCTGCTGGCTGATCGCCGACTGCGTGTAGCCGAGCCGGCGGCCGGCGCGGTTGAAGGAGCTCTCGGCCGCGACGGCCTGCAGCGCGGCCAGATGCCGCAGCTCGACGCCGTGCCAGCCCGCCGCTAGACGATCAGGTTCCATGATCGATATCAATCTTAGCTCGATTTGCGGTTATCGCCACGGATGCCGATCATGAGGGCATGACCACGCTTCTGATCGCACTCGCAGCCGTCGTCCTCGTCGGCCTGCTCGCGGTCCGCTACGGCGCCGACTCGCGCCACACGGATCCCCGCGACCTGCGCCCGAGCTCGTTCTAGCCGGCCCGCCCGGCGAGCAGCCGCGCAGCCTCGGCCAACGTCGCCGCCCGCTCCGGCTCGGGAGGCGGCAGCCGCCACCCCTCGTCCTCGCGGTCGACGTAGACCGCCGGCAATCCGGCGGCGAGGGCGCCGGCGACGTCCCAGTCGTGCGCGGCGAGCATGACAGCGCCCGGCGCGACCAGCCCGTACGGCTGCGGCGCGGGCTTGTAGACGCCGACCTCGGCGACCGTCCGCACCTCGGCGAACCGCCCGAGCAGGCCGGCCCGCTCGAGCAGCGCGCGCGTGTTCTCCGCCGAGCCGTTCGTCAGCGTGACGCTCCGGAGGCCGGCCGCCTCGAGCGCGTCGAGCGCCTCGGCGGCGTCCGGGTAGGGATCGAGGTGCGCGAAGAGCTCGAGCGCCTCCTCGCCGAGCAGCGACTCGACGAGCTCCGGGAAGGGGACGAACCGGCCGGCGAGCTGCAGCGAGGTCGCCAGATGGAGCAGCCGCGGCAGCGCCTCCGCGCCGAAGCGCCCGGAGACGGGGGAGACGTCGAAGAGCGTCCCCATCACGTCCCACGCGACCGTGCGCTCGTCCACGGCTAGGGGTCTACCCGCCCCCGGAGCTTCTTCACCTCGCCGCGGCGGCGCTTGCCCTCGAGGCGCCGCTCGCGCGAGGCCTTGCTCGGCGCGGTCGGCTTCCTGCGGCGTGGGACGCGCAGCGCCTCGCGCAGCTGCCCGACCAGCCGCTCGACCGCGAGCTCGCGGTTCCGGTGCTGGCTGCGCTCGTCCTGGGCGACCGCGCGCAGCACCGGCCCGGCCTTCGCGAGCACCCGCGCCCGCTGCCGCTCGCTGAGCGCGGCCGTCTGCGTCACGTCGAGCAGCGCCTCGACGCGCGTCTCCGACTTCTGCGCGTGCTGGCCCCCCGGCCCGCTCGAGCGGGAGAAGCGCAGCTCGATCTCGCCGACCGGCAGGACGACGGATCGCGTCACCCGAATAGACTCGGAGTCCATGGCCGCCATTCTGCTCGACATCGACGGGGTGCTCGCCGTTTCCGGCGAGCCGATCCCCGGCGCCGTCGCCGCCGTCTCCCGCCTCCGGCGCGACGGGCACCGGCTCCGCTTCGTCACGAACAACACCGTCCGCTCCCGCGCGATGCTCGCCCGCGAGCTGCGCGACGGCGGCTTCGAGCTCGAGGACGACGAGCTCCAGACGGCGGCCGGCGCCGCCGCGCGCACCCTCGCGGGCCGGCGCGTGATCGCGCTGACGATGCCGGCGATCGTCGAGGACCTCGAGGGGCCTGCAGCTCGTCGGCATGAACGCGGACGCCGTCCTCGTCGGCGGCTGCGACGAGGGCGACGAGGCGAGCCGGGTCTTCTCCTACCTGAACCTGCTGCGTGCCTTCCACGAGCTGAAGGACGGCGCCGACCTCTACTGCCTGCACAAGAACCGCTGGTGGCAGACGGCGCAGGGGCCGAGGCTCGACTCGGGCGCCTTCGTCGCCGGGCTCGAGTACGCCGCCGAGGTCGACGCGACCGTGCTCGCGAAGCCGGCGCCGCAGTACTTCACCGCCGCGATCGACGCGCTCGACGCGGACGCGGAGATGACGTGGATGGTCGGCGACGACGTCGAGTCCGACATCGCCGGCGCGCAGCGCTGCGGCATGCGCACGATCCTCGTCCGCACGGGCAAGTTCCGGCCGGACGACGTCGAGCGCTCCGGGGTGCGGCCCGACGCGATCGTCAGCTCGGTCGCGAGCCTGCCCGAGTGGATCGAGAGCCACCTCTAGGAGGGCGCCCGTGCGGCTCGGGGTCGACCTGATCGAGATCGAGCGGATCCGCCGGGCGCTCGAGCGGCATCCCGGCTTCCGCGAGCGCTGCTTCACCGACGCCGAGCGCGCCTACTGCGACTCGAAGCCGAACCCGCCGCAGCACTACGCGGCGCGCTTCGCCGGCAAGGAGGCCGTCGGCAAGGCGCTCGGGGTCGGCGTCCACTTCACCTGGCGCGAGATCGAGATCGCGGGGCGCCCGAAGCCGGGCGTGCGCCTCTCGGGCTGGACGGCGTCGGTCGCCGAGCGGATCGGCGTCGGCGGGATCGAGCTCTCGATGACGCACTCGAAGGAGCTGGCGGCCGCGATCGCCGTCGCCGTGCCGGAGGCGTGAGCGTGCAGCTCGAGCCGCTCGTCACCGCAGCCGAGATCCGTGCGGCCGAGGAGGCGCACCCGGGTCATCCCGACTCGATGGCCGAGCTGATGGAGCGGGCGGGCGAGGCGGTCGCGCGCGCCGTGCTCGAGCGCTTCCCGGGGCGGGTCGCCGTCGTCTGCGGCACGGGCTCGAACGGCGGCGACGGCAGGGTCGCGGCGCGGATCCTGCGCGAGGCCGGGCGCGAGGTCGAGGTGATCGAGCAGTTCGGCGAGCTCGGCCGGCCGGACGTCGTCGTCGACGCGCTCTTCGGCACGGGCTTCCACGGCGCCCCGCGCGAGGACGCGGCGCGGATGATCGAGCGCGTCAACGGCTGCGGCGCGCCCGTCGTCGCGATCGACGTGCCCTCGGGGGTCGACGCCTCCACCGGCGAGGTGCCCGGCGCCGCGGTGCGCGCGACGGCGACCGTGACGATGGAGGCGGCGAAGCTCGGGCTCGTGGTCGCGCCCGGGCGCTTCCACGCCGGCGCGGTGCACGTGGCGCAGATCGGGCTCGCGCTGGCCGGCCACGAGCACGCGCTCGTCCCCGCCTCGGTCGTCGACGCCGTCCCGCGCAAGGACCGCGAGACGAACAAGTACCGGGCGGGCGCCGTGCTCGTCGTCGGCGGCTCGCGGGGGCTGACCGGGGCGCCGTCGCTGACCGCCGAGGCCGCCTTCCGCGCCGACGCCGGCTACGTCACGGTCGCCGCGCCCGCCTCGACGCTGCCGGTCTTCGAGGTGCGGCTGCTCGAGGCGGTCAAGCGCGGCCTGCCCGAGGACGGCGAGGGGCGGCTGCTGCCGCGCGCGATCCCCGAGATCCTCGACGCCGCGGGCCGCGCCGGCGCGGTCGCGCTCGGGCCCGGGCTCGGGCGCACGGAGGGGACGCGCGAGCTCGTCGCCCGCCTGCTGGAGCAGCTCGAGGCGCCGGTCGTCGTCGACGCCGACGGGCTCTGGGAGCTGCAGCCGCTCGACCGCGCCGCGCCGACGGTGCTGACCCCGCACGCGGGCGAGCTGGCGGGGCTGCTCGGCGAGAGCTCCGACTGGGTCTCCGCGCACCGGCTCGAGGCGGTGCGGCGCGCGGCCGACGAGTTCGGCTGCGTCTGCCTGCTGAAGGGCTCCGACACGCTCGTCGCCGCGCCGGGCGAGGGCGTCCTCGTCTCGCTCTTCGGCGAGCCCTCGCTCGCGACCGCGGGCACGGGCGACGTGCTGACGGGCATCGTCGCCGCGTTCCTCGCGAAGGGGATGGAGCCGCGCCTCGCCGCCGCCGCCGCCGCGGCCGTCCACGGGCTCGCCGCGAAGCTGCACCGGCCGGCGCAGGGGCTCGTCGCCGGCGACCTGCTCCGGACGATCCCGCGCGTCCTCGCCGGCGAGGCGTCCGGCTGGAACGCGCTCTGCTAGCCGAGCAGCCGGCGGTAGCGGCGCACGCCCGCGTGGCGCTCGTAGCCCGCCGCCTCCCAGAACCCGATCGCGTCGTCGTGGCCGTCGAGCACGATCGCCGTCGCGCGGACGGCGCCGCGCTCCCGTAGCGAGCGCTCGCCCTCGGCGACGAGCGCGGCGGCGATCCCGCCGCGGCGGCGGCCCGGAGCGACCGCGAGCCGGTAGAAGCTGCCGCGCCAGCCGTCCCAGGCGGCGATCAGCGTGCCGACGAGGGCGCCGTCCAGCTCGGCGACGAGCAGCGAGCCGTCGCCGCGCGCGGCGAGCGCGCGGACCGTCTCGAGGTCGTCCGTCGGCGTCGGCTCGTTCCCGGCCAGCCGCCAGAGCTCGAGCACGGCGGCCGCCTCGTCGGGGTGCGCGGGGCGGATCAGGGCCACGTGCATAGCATTGCGCGCATGGCCCGCTCGGAGCTGATCGTCGATCTCGGCGCCGTCCGCCGCAACGTGCGGACGCTCCTGCGCGCGGTCGAGGGAGCCGAGCTCTGGGCGGTCGTGAAGGCCGACGGCTACGGGCACGGCGCCGTCGACGTCGCGGGCGCGGCGCTCGGCGCGGGCGCGGCCGGCCTCTGCGTCGCGACGGTGCCGGAGGCGCTCGAGCTGCGGCGCGAGTTCGACGGCGTCCGGATCGTCGTGCTCGGCCCGGCCTCGAACCGCGAGATCGGGCAGGCGCGCGAGGCCCGGCTCGAGCTCGTCGTCGGCGACGGCGAGATCCCGGAGGGCGTGCGCGTGCACGTCAAGCTCGACACGGGCATGGGCCGCTGGGGGCTCGCCGAGCTGCCGGTCCTCTCCGGCGAGGTCGTCGGGCTGATGACGCATTTCGCGACCGCCGACGACGACCTCGGGTTCGCGCAGGCGCAGCTCGACCGCTTCCTCGCCGCGACCGCGCCCTACGCGCACCTGACGCGGCACGCGGCCAACTCGGCCGCGGCGCTGCGGCTGCCGGCGTCGCGCCTCGACGCCGTCCGCTGCGGGATCGCGATCTACGGGCTCTCGCCCTTCGGCGTCGACCCGGCCGAGGACGGCCTCGAGCCGGCGCTGACGTGGACGAGCGAGCTGGCGCAGGTGAAGCTGCTGCGCGCCGGCGAGGGCACGGGCTACGGGCGCCGCTTCGTCGCCGAGCGCGACACGTGGGTCGGCATCGTCCCGGTGGGCTACGCGGACGGGTTCCGGCGGGACCTGACCGGGACGCGCGTGCGGGTCGCGGGCGAGCTGCGGCCGGTCGTCGGCACCGTCTCGATGGACGCCTTCGCGGTCGAGCTCGAGCGGGAGCTGCCGGTCGGCGCGCCGGTCGTCCTGCTCGGCCGCGGCGTCCTCGCCGAGGAGCACGCGCGCGTGGCGGGGACGATCACCTACGAGCTCGTCTGCGGGATCGAGTCGGGGCCCGCGCGGGCGCGGCGGGTCGTCGTCGATGGATGAGGCCGTCTCCGAGCTGCTCCGCGGCGAGCCGGCCTGGTTCGTCGGCGGGGCGATCCGCGACGAGCTGCTCGGCCGTCCCGTCGTCGACGTCGACGTCGCCTGCACGGGCTCGGAGCGCGCGGCGAGGCGCTACGCGCGCCGCGTCGGCGGGGCGCCGTTCCCGCTCTCGCAGCGCCACGGCGCCTGGCGGGTCGCGCTCGAGGACGGGCGCACGGTCGACTTCGTCGAGCTGCAGGGCGGCTCGATCGAGGCCGACCTCGCCGGACGCGACTTCACGATCAACGCGATCGCGCTGCCCGTCGCCGGCGGCGAGCCGGTCGATCCCGCAGGCGGCCGCCGCGACCTCGAGCGGAAGCTGCTGCGGGCCGTCTCCGGGCACGTCTTCGACGACGACCCGCTGCGGCTCCTGCGCGCCGTCCGGCTCGAGGACGAGCTCGGCTTCCGGCTGGACGAGGGCACGGAGACCCTCGTGCGCGCAGGCGCGGCGCGGGCGGGCGGAGCCGGCGGGCGAGCGGGTGCTCGGCGAGCTGCGGCGGCTCTCGCCGGCCGGCTGGCTGCGCCTCGACGAGCTCGGGCTGCTCGAGGCGCTCGGCGGCTCGGCTGCGCGGCTGCGCGAGCCGGACCTGCTCGACTCGCCGGACTTCCTGCTCGTCGCCGCCTTCGGCGCCGGGCTCGAGCGCTGGCCGATCTCGAACGAGCTGCGCCGCTACGCGCACGCGCTGCTGCGAGGCCGAGGCGCCCGCGGGACGGCTCGCCGCGCGCGATCCACCGCTTCCGGCGCCGGACCGAGCCGTGGGCGCTCGAGGCGCTCTCCTACGTGCACGCGCCCGGGCTCGCCGAGGCGGTGCGCGCGGCCCGGAGGAGCGGAGCCGGCCGAGCCGCTCCTGCGCGGCGACGAGCTGGGCCTCTCGCCGGGGCCGGAGATCGGTCGTATGCTCGAGGAGATAGCGGAGGAGCGGGCCGCAGGGACGGTCTCGACGCGAGAGGAGGCGCAGGAGCTTGTCCGACGCAGTGCAGAGGCGCTTCGGCGCGACCGCTGACCGCGTCGCGGCGCTGCAGGACGCGCGCGCGGCCGCGGACGGAGGCGACGCTGCTGCGGCTGCTTCCGCTCTCGGGCGACGAGCGCGTGCTCGACGTCGGCACGGGAGCCGGCGCCCTCGCGCTCGCGCTCGCGCCGCACGTGCGCGAGGTCGTGGGCATCGACGTCGTGCCCGAGCTGCTCGCCGAGGCCCGCAGCCGGGCGCCGGCGAACGCCGAGTTCGTCGAGGGCGACGCCGCGGCGCTGCCGTTCCCGCCGGGCGTCTTCGACCTGGTCACGACCGCCCGCACGCTCCACCACGTGGCCCGGCCCGAGCTCGTCGTCGCCGAGGCGGTGCGCGTGCTGCGCCCCGGCGGGACGATGCTCGTCCTCGACCAGATCGCGCCGATCGACTCGCTGGCGGCGATCGAGCTCAACCGCTTCGAGCGGGCCCGCGACGCGTCGACGACCCGCGTGCTCGCCGACGTCGACCTGCGCGGCCTCTTCGACGCGAACGGCCTCGCCCTCGTCCGCGCCGAGTTCGAGCACGAGCCGCCGCGACCTCGACCGCTACCTCGACCTGGCCGGCTGCGAGGGCGAGGACCGCGAGCGCGCCCGCGGCCTGGCGCCGAGCGACTACACGGCCGAGTACGGCTGGTACGTCCTCCGCAAGCCCGGCCTCTGACTCGGGCGCGGACGGCGCACGGCCGGAAAGCTCCGGAAGGCTCCGGGCTAGGAGTGGACGCGGGAGGGGCCGACGCGCTCCAGCACGCGGGCGACGAGGCCCGGCGCGACCGTCGGCAGGAAGGCGAGCGGCCGGTACCACCACGGGATCACGATCTCGCGCAGGTTGCGGTCGACCGCGCGCAGCACGTGCGTCGCGACGTACTCCGGGCCCGGGACGAAGCGGCGCAGGAGCGGGTTGCGCGTGAAGCGGTCCTGCGGGAAGCCCTCGGTCTCGACGAACCCGGGGCAGACCGTGTGGACGCGGACGCCGCGGCGGGCGAGCTCCGGCTGGACGCCGCGCGAGAAGGCGAGCTGCGCGTGCTTGGACGCCGCGTAGGGCCCGCCGCCGCCGACCGCGACGAGGCCGGCGACCGAGACGACGTCGACGACGTCGGCCGGCGCCGCCGCCTCGAGGCCCGGCAGGAAGGCCCGCGTCGCCCAGACGGTGCCGAGGTAGTTGACGCGGACGACCGCCTCGATCCGCTCCGACTCGCCGCCGAAGAAGCTCGTGCGCGCGGCGATCCCGGCGTTGTTGACGAGCAGCTTCACCTGCGGGTGCCGCTCGAGCACGCGCGCGGCGACCTGCTCGACCTGCTCGCGCTCCGAGACGTCGCAGACCTCGAACTCGCCGCCGACCTGCTCGGCGAGCGCCCGCAGCCGCTCCTCCCGGCGCGCCAGCAGGACGCAGCGGTAGCCGCGCCCGGCGAGGGCCCGCGCGATCGCCTCGCCGATCCCCGACGACGCGCCGGTGACGACGGCGACCGGCCCCGCCGCGCTCACCAGCGTTCCCAGCGCACGAGCTCGTCGAGCGGCTTGCGCGCCTGGGTCAGCCGGCTCGCCCGCTCGCTCGAGCGGGCGTCGTCGGCCGGATGGCCGAGCGTCAGCGCGCCGACGAGGGCGAGCTCGGCCGGGCACGCCGAGCAGCTCCTTCGCCTGCGCGTCCTTCGGCGGCTCGAGCCCGAAGAACCCGGCCGCGAGCCCCTCGTCGATCGTCGCCAGCAAGAGCAGCGACATCAGCGCGCCCGCGTCGACGAACCAGTACGGCACGGGCCACGTGACCTCGACGCCGCCGGTGACCGCGAGCTTGTCCGGGCGCTGGTAGCGCTCGTGGTAGTCGGCCTCGCGCACCAGCTGGAAGACGTGCACCGGGGCCGTCGAGATCCACGGCTCGTTGCCGCGGGCGATCCAGTCGGCCTCGCCCGCCAGCTCCGCGATCTGCCGCCGCAGCTCCGGCTCGGTGACGACGAGCAGCCGCTGCCCCTGGCTGAAGCCGGCGGTCGGCGCGCGCCGCACCGTGGCGAGGATCCGCTCCAGCGCCTCCCGGTCGACCGGCTCGGCCGTGAAGCTGCGGACCATGCGCCGCCGCCGCAGGATCTCCCGGAACTCCATCGAGGGCGATGCTACTTGCAGCCGACCCGGACCCGGCGCGTCGACGACGCCGTGCGGCCCTTGACGTCCTCGACCACCGCCCGCAGCACGTGGCGGCCGGCGCCCGTCGCCTTCCAGGCGAGGCTGTAGATCGTCGAGCCCTTGCGGACGACGCCGATCCGCTTGCCGCCGTCGAAGAAGCGCACCTCGCGCACCTTCGCGGGCGCGCCGGCGGCGACGGCGAGGTCGGTCGTGCCGCGCACGCAGCGGCCCGCGTCCGGCGTCAGCCAGGTGACCGTCGGCCGCGCGACCGCCCTGATCCTGACGTCGCGGTAGGCGGTGTTCGGCATCACGTTGTCGCCGAAGGTGCTGACGTTCTTCGTCTCCTGGAAGTCGGAGGCGACGACCGTGGCGGCGGTGCGCCCCTTCGGCAGCGTCGGCGCGTCCGCGGGGATCGAGAAGAGCGCGAGGCCGCTGACCGGGTCGTAGGCGGAGGCGCCGAGCAGGATGCGGCGGTAGGCGAGCACCAGCGAGAGCGGGTCGACGCCCGACTGCGCGTCGACCACCTGCGCCACGAGCGCGGGCCGCCCCGCGGTCACCGTCGTCGTCAGGAGTCGCATCGCGGGCGGCGTCACGTCGTCGACCCAGGCGTTCAGCAGGTAGCGGCCGCCGAGCGCGCGCCCGGTGAAGACGTCGACGCCGGAGTCGACCGAGACGTAGAAGGTCTGCTGGCGCGGGAAGACGACGCCGGCGGCGCCGATGTCGGCCCGCGCGTCGTACATCAGGTCGTTGACGTTGACCGGCGTGCCGGCGTAGCCCTGGACGTCGTTCTCGTCGAGCGAGCCGAGGAACCACGGATGGACGAGCGAGCCGGCCGTCTCCTCGATCACCGAGACGCCCGCGTTCGCGACGGGCCGGTCGACGCGGAGGGTGTAGACCTTCTCGGCGCCCGTCTCGTTCATCGGCCGGCCCGTGTAGCTCGGCGCCGGGCCGAAGGGAGCGGCCGGGCAGCAGTAGAGCGAGGCGCGCGAGGCTCCGAGGCGGGTGTCGCCGCTCTGGAGCTTCTTCAGCGGGACCGGGTGCGCGTCGAGCGGCAGCTGCGGCCGGGTGACGAAGAAGGCGTAGGGGACGCGGCGCTCGACGTCGCCCTTGCGGAGGACGACGAAGCCCTGGTTCGTGCCCACCGCGGCGTCGGCGGCGGCGGTCGCGGCGACCGGGATCGAGACGATGCCGCCGGGGCCGACGTCGACGCTGCCGGGCAGCACGAGCGACGCGCCCGCGCTGACGGTCTGCGGCCGCAGCTCGAGCTGCCAGCTGCCGGCGCCGCCGCCCGCGTCCGAGACGGTCAGGAGCAGCGGCCGGCGCTGCGCGCCGCCGCTGACGTCGAGGTCGGCGAAGGAGAGCGACGACGGGTCGGTGAAGACCTGCGGGTCGCTCGCCGCCGGCAGGTCGACGAGCCCGCCGCCGCCGAGCAGCACCGGCGCCTCGGCGGTCTGCGCGGTGTCCGCCCAGGCCGGTCCGGCGGTCGAGACGAGCGCCGACTTGACCTGCTCGGACGTCCAGCCGCGATGCAGCTCGAGCAGCAGCGCCGCCGCGCCCGCGACGTGCGGCGTCGCCATCGACGTCCCGTCGAAGACCGAGAACGTGGAGCCGGTCGTCAGCGGCGGCGTCGAGGAGAGGATCTGCCCGCCCGGGGCGGAGACGTCCGGCTTCAGCCGGTGGCCGAAGTCGGTCGGGCCGGCGGACGAGAAGCTCGTGATCGTGCCGCCGCGGCCGGTCGGGATCTCCTGCACCGACGCGCCGACGCGGATCGTCGTCCGGCCGCCGGTCTTCGCCGTGAACGCCTTCAGCCGGGCGCCGTCGAGGTCGGCGACCATCCCGCCGGGGATCGGCAGCTGCGTCGGGATCCCGTTCGGCTCGCCGGGGCGGTTGTCGACGAGCAGGATCCCGGCCGCGCCCGCCGCCCGGGCCCGGAACGCCTTGGTCACGAACGCGCAGATGCCGCGGTCGACGAGCACGATCGCGCCGGAGAGCGAGCCGGACGGCAGCGCGGGCGTCAGCGCGTTCGGGTTCCCCGCCGGGCCGCAGAGGTAGGGGTCGACGGGCTTGCCGTCGGCGCCGGTCAGCGAGCCCGCGTCGACGAGCGTCTGGTCGACGCTGCCCCAGGCCGACGGCAGCTGCCCGGCGGGCATCACCGGCAGCTGCTGCAGGAACTGCGGCGCGCCGGCCGCGGTCACGCGGACGGCCGGCATGAAGTCGTGCGTGTTCGAGACGGCCGCGACGGCGATCGCGTCGGGCGCGGTGCCCGGCGAGCCGACCGTGCCGACGCCGTAGTCGTCGCGGTCGTTGCCGGCGGCGATCACCGGCACGACGCCCGCGGCGGCGACGTTCTTGACCGCCTGGATCAGCGCGTCGTTGGCCGGGTCGGTCGCCGCGCCGCCGCCGGAGAAGTTGATCACGTCCATGCCGTCCGCGACCGCGGACTCGAACGCGGCGACGATCTCGGGCGTGTTGGCGACGTGCCCGATCGGGGTCGGGACGGTGAAGACGCGGTAGTTGCCGATCCACGCCTTCGGCGCGACGCCGGAGAGGCCGAAGACGGCGGGGTGGTCGGGCCCGGCCGGCGCGTCGGTGCCCGCGTCGCCGGCCGCGATCCCGGAGACGTGCGTGCCGTGCGGCTCGGAGGGGTCGAAGGCGGCGCGGCCGGCCTTGCCCGAGCCGGGGCCGGGGAACGTGCGCGCGACGATCACCTTCGGCGTCGTCCACTTGGCGCCGCCCTTCGGGAAGCCGAGCGGATACTGGAAGCCGGCCGGGTCGAGGTACGGGCTCGCCGGGTCGACGCCGGTGTCGACGACGGCGATCTTCATGCCGCTGCCGTCGGCGCCCGTCAGCCGCTGCAGCGCGGTCGCGCCGATCATCGACGGGCTGCGGTTGGTCGCCTCGGTGTAGCGGACGCTCGGGTAGACCGCGTCCGCGAAGGAGAGCCGCGTCAGCGCCGGCAGGCTGCGGGCCGGCAGCGTCACGGAGAAGCCGTCGAGGACGATCCGGTAGCGGTGGGTCACCTCGGCGCTCGGGATCGCCGTCCGGAGCTCGCGCACGGCCGCCTGCTGCACCCGCGAGAGCCGCGCCAGGTAGGCGCGCGAGGCCTGCGTGCGGACGTCGAGGCGGTGCGTCCGCGCCGCGGACGAGAGCGTCCGCCCGAACTGCTGCGCGAGCGGCGGCAGCGGCATCCCGACGACGACCGTGACGCGACCGGCGGCGTGTCCCGCCGGGACGTGGACGACCCCGGCGCGCACCTGCGGGTAGGTCAGCTCGCCGAAGTCGCGCCGGACGGGGGCGAAGCCCGCGGAGGCGGCGGCGGTCGCGGTCAGGGCGGCGGCCGCGGCGACGGGGAGCAGGAGCCGGAGCCGCACGGGACGCGAACAGTAGCCGAGGAAAGTAGACTCCCGCACCGTGGCGGGCCGATTCGAGGGGAAGCGGGCACTGGTGCTCGGCGTCGCGAACCGCCGTTCGATCGCGTGGGCGATCGCGAAGCGGCTCGCCGACGAGGGCGCGCAGCTCGCGTTCACCTACCAGGGCGAGCGGATCGAGAAGGGCGTCCGCGAGCTCGCAGGCTCCGTCTCGAGCCCGCTCGTGACCGAGTGCGACGTCCGCTCCGACGACGACGTCGCCCGCGTCTTCGCCGAGGTCGGCGAGCTCTGGGGCGGCGAGCTCGACCTGCTCGTCCACTCGGTCGCCTTCGCCGCCGCCGAGGACCTCGAGGGCCGCTTCGTCGACACGCCGCGGGAGCGCTTCTGGCTCGCGGTCGACATCAGCGCCTACTCGCTCGTCGCCTGCTCGCGCGCGGCCGAGCCGCTGATGGAGGCCGCCGGCGGCGGCTCGATCGTGACGATGACCTACCTCGGCGGCGAGCGCGCCGTCCCGCACTACAACGTCATGGGCGTCGCCAAGGCCACGCTCGACGCGTCGGTCAAGTACCTCGCCTGGGACCTCGGTCGGAAGAACATCCGCGTCAACGCCGTCTCGGCCGGCCCGGTGCGGACGCTCGCGGCCCGCTCGATCGCCGGCTTCACGACGATGGAGTCGATGTTCGAGGAGCGCGCGCCGCTGCACCGCCAGATCGAGGCGGCCGACGTCGGCGCCGCCGCCGCCTTCCTGCTCTCGGACGAGGCGGCGAACGTCTCCGCGACGACGTTCCACGTCGACGCGGGGTACCACGCGATGGGCATGTAGGGGTTCCGGCGGGCACCACGGCGATGGGCCGCAGGCCGGCCTCTCGGCGGTCCGCCTAGCCGCCGCACGCCGACCTCGCGAGCACGCGGGCCAGAGCCACCCCGAGCCGGCCCACTGTCCACGGCTCCCGGGGCGGCTCTGGTCCACGCCGGTCACATCAGCGCCTCCGTGACGACGTCGCGGTCGAGGCGTCAGGCGGTCGTCGGGCTAAGAACTCGAACCGGAATGAAGTCTGTGCCGTCCGGACGCGCTGGCCACGCGCGCTGCGGCGTCCTCGGTCGGCCCGATAGAGCCCCGCTATCGCGCCTCCCTGCGTCCTTCCATCGCACGCACCCATCGCGCCCAGCCGACGAGCGTCATTTCGGTTCGAGTTCTAAGTCGCTCACTCGATCCCGCACGTTTCGAGCGTGGCGTCGATGGCTGCGCCGATCCCCGACTCCTCGAGATGGTCGATGCCCTTGCCGTCGCCGATCGTGTTCGTGTTGCGATGGGCGAGGACGCCGTTCGGCCCCGCGACGCCGATGCCGAGCGCGAAGAACCGGGGCTCTCCCGAGGCCGCGTAGGTCGAGACGAAGCACGCGGCATCCGCCTCGGACGGCGCGGGCTCGCCGAGGGTCGCGAGCGTGCTCTTCAGGCCCTCGACGCTGCTGAAGTCGAAGAGCAGCCAGTTGCCCGACCGGGTGGACTCCTGGAGGCCCTGCAGCGAGGAGGACACGCGGATGCAGTCGAACGCGGCCGCAGTGGCCGAGAGGACGAGCGCGGAGGCGACGACTCCGGCAAAGGTGATCAGTCGCTGGCGGTTCATGTGACTCCTCTCCTGGCTGGTGGAAACGGGTCGCGAAGACCGAGAGCGGATCACCCGGTCCTCCGGGGGTTCCGAGGCTCGGTTCACGTGGCGGCCTGCGGGCGGACGGCGAGCCGGGGTGCCGCGCCGGCGAGGTAGACGCTCGCGACCAGGATCCAGAGGCCGCTCGCGAGCAGCGCGAAGAAGTCGGCGAACGGGATGAAGAGCAGGATGCCGAGGACGACGGCCGTCCGCGCGAGCCAGCGCGATCCGGCCGCGTGGGAGAGCAGCGAGCCCCCTGCGCCGAGCATCATCACGCCGATTCCGGCGTTCCACGCGATCCAGCCGTCGCCGTCGACGACGTTCAGGACCTGGAGCGCCGATGCCGAGAGATGATCCGCGCCGTCGGCGAGAGCGAAGTGGATTGCGGCGGCGAGGAGGATCGTTCCTCCGGCGAGCGCCGACCCCGCGACCAGGACGAGCTCCCAGACGGGTCGCACGCTCGTCTCGCGCGGCCAGCGCGCGGTCGCGAGGGCGACAGCGAAGCCGACGAGGAACGGCACGGAGGTCGCGAGCGCGAACGATGCCGCGATCTGCCGCGCGTCGTTCGCGCTGTAGAACGACATCACCTTCGCCGCCGACGCGTCCGGATCGGGAGTGCTGCCGCCGAGCACGAACCCGAGGACGATCAGGAGAACGGCGGCGACTCCGCTGAGCGGGAGCAGCTTCCGCATGGTCAATGACTCCTTTCGATCGAGGACGTCGATTTCGAACACGCCGAAGCTAGGCAGGACGTCGAGCGACACATCGGTGCCAGACAGGGACTCGACCCGGTGCTGACGAGGAACCGTTTCTCGGTGCTGGCCCCTATTGCCGAACAGGCGCCCGCCGCGGGATGATTCCGGGATGCGAGGACTCCGGATCGCGGCCTGGTGCACGGCGGCCACGACGACAGGGCTCGTGGTGGTCGCTGCGCTCCGGCTGGCCGACGTCATCCACGGCCACGGCGAACCGATCACGCCGGTCGTGTGGGTGGCGGCCCCGTTCGTCGCCGTCGCGGTTCTGACCCCCACGGCGATCGGGCTTGCGATCGTCCTGCGCCGACCGAGGAACGTCGTCGGCTGGATCCTCCTCGCGGGCGCGACGACCGTGATCGGGCCGCTCGCCGCCGAGGCGGTCGGCAACGGCTGGACGCTGCAGGTCAGCCGGGCGACCTGGCCGCTCCTCTACGCGTGGCCGGTCGCGGTCGCGTACGTGTTTCCGAGCGGTCGGCTGCTCAGCCGCCGCTGGCGCTGGGTCGCCGCGGCCGCCGTTGCCTGTTTCGCGATCTTCATGGTGCTTGCCGTCTTCGACCCGGCCCCGTTCGACCCGCCGGACGACTCGGTCCGCAATCCGCTCCTGCACAACCGCTTCGGCGAGACGCTCAACGAGACGGGCATCTGGATCCCCGTCTGGCTCGGAATCCTCGCGAGCCTGTTCGGAGGCGCGATCGCGATCCGCCTGCGCGTGAAGCGCTCGACCGGCATCGAGCGCCTGCAGACGCTCTGGCTGGCCTGGGCAGCCGTTCTGATCCCGCTCGGGCTCGTGCTCTGCGCCGCGCAGTGGCTGGTGCTGCAGCAGTTCTTCGACGTCGTCCTCTTCCCGTTCCTGCTCCTGACGCAGGCGACCGTCGCGGCCGCCGTGGGCATCGCCGTCACGCGCTACCGCCTCTACGCGATCGAGCGGCTGATCAACCGCACACTCGTCTACGCCGTTCTGACGTTGCTGCTCGCGGGCGCGTACGCGGCGGTCGCTCTGGTGCTCGGCGTCCTCGCGGGCCGCGGCTCGGACTGGGTGATCGCCGGGGCGACGCTCACCGTCGCGGCTCGTCTTCCGCCCGCTCCGCGCCGGCGTCCAGAGCGCGGTCGACCGCCGCTTCGCACGCGACCGCTTCCAGGGCGTGCGGCGCGTGCAGGCGTTCGAGCACGAGGTGCGCGAGGGTGGGCGCGCGCCCGAGGAGATCGGAGACGTCCTCGCGGAGGCGCTGCACGATCCGCTCGCGACGCTGCTCTTCTGGACGCCCGAGAGCAAGGCGTACTCGGACGCGTCCGGCGCGCTCGTCGCGGACCTGCCGCAGGACGGCCGCGCCCACAGCGAGATCCGGCGCGAGGGCGTCCGCACTGCCATGCTCCTCCACGACCCGCGCTGCTCGAGCGGCGGGCGCTGCTCGACGGCGTCGTCTCGGCGGCGACGCTCTCGATCGAGATCGCCCGGCTCCGGGTCGAGGTGCGGCTGCAGCTCGCCGAGGTGCACGCCTCGCGCGCCCGGATCGTCGAGGCGGGCTACGAGGAACGGCGCCGGCTCGAACGCGACCTCCACGACGGCGCGCAGCAGCGCCTCGTCTCGCTCGGCCTGCGGCTGCGGCGCCTGCAGCGCTCGCTCCCCGGCGAGGCGAAGATCCTCGCGCCGGCGCTCGACCAGGTCGTCGGCGAGGTCGGCTCCGCGATCTCCGACCTCCGTCAGATCGCGGCCGGGGTCCGCCCGGCGCGGCTCGACGACGGGCTCGCCGCGGCGCTCCACGATCTCGCCCGCACCGCGCCGCTGCCGGTCGAGGTGGAAGCGCCGATCGAGCGGGTCGCAGCGAGCATCGAGGCGGCCGCCTACTTCGTCGCCTGCGAGGCGCTCACCAACACCGTCAAGCACGCCGGCGCTTCGCGCGTCAGCATCCGCGCCCGCCGCGAGAACGGCACCCTGCTGTTCAGCATCGCGGACGACGGCGTCGGCGGCGCCGTCGGCCGGCGGGGCTCCGGCCTCGCCGGCCTCGGAGACCGCGTCGCCGCCCACGGCGGCAGCCTGCGGATCCACAGCCCGCGCGGAGCCGGCACGCGCATCGAGGTTGCGCTCCCGTGCGAATCGTGATCGCCGAGGACACCGTGCTCCTGCGCGAAGGGCTCGCCGGGCTGCTCGAGGACGCGGGCCACGCCGTCCTCGCCCGCGTCGGCGATGCCGAGGCGCTCCGCGCCGTCGTCGCGGAGCACGAGCCCGACCTCGCCATCGTCGACGTCCGCATGCCGCCCACCTACGAGGACGAAGGCATGCGCGCCGCCGTCGAGATCCGGCAGGCGCATCCGCGGACGTCCGTGCTCGTCCTCTCCCAGCACGTCGAGAGCCGCCACGCGGTCGAGCTCGTCAGCTCGGGCGGCGCCTTCGGCTATCTCCTCAAGGACAGGGTGCTCGACGTCGACGAGTTCCTCGAAGCAGCCGAACGCGTCGCCCGGGGCGGCTCGGCGCTCGATCCGGAGGTGGTCAAGCACCTGCTCGCCCCTCCCGACGGCGACAGTGAGCTGGAGGCGCTGACGCCGAGGGAGCGTGAGGTGCTCGGTCTGATGGCCGAGGGCAAGACCAACGCCAGCATCGCGAGGGAGCTATGGGTGACCGAGAAGACGGTCGAGACGCATGTCGGCTCGATCCTCGGCAAGCTCGGCCTCTCGCAGGCAGAGGACGGTCATCGCCGGGTGCTTGCGGTGCTCGCCTATCTGCGCGCTTCCTCGGCGTGATCGGGTCGAGCTCGTCGCCCGTGCTCCGTGGTCGAGCCGGCCGCGGCCGGCTGCCACGCGAGGGCGATGGCGCGCGGCAGCCCGGCGGGCGGATTCGGGGTCAGCTGCGGGCTGCGGCGGCGTCGAGGAGCGCGCGCGCCTCGAGGAGCGGCGCCGTCTCGAAGCCCTCGGTGAACGTCTCGTAGATCGTCCCCAGGGTCTCGGTATCGGTCGTGGTCCCGGCTTCGCCGCCTCCCTGCGCGAGCCGCGCCAGCGCCGTCGCCGCCTGGAGCTCCGTCATCCGCGCTCCCGCGCGGGACGCATCCGCGAGCGCGCGGCGGAGCGACGCCCGCGCGCCCTCGGCGTCGCCCGCCGCGGCGAGCACGCCGCCCCGCTGGAGCCTTCGGGCCGCCGACTCCCAGGAGCCCTCGGGGACGAGGGCGATCGCCCGGTCGAGCTGCGCGAGGGCCTCCTCCGGCCGCCCCGCGAGCGCCAGGGCCTCGGCACGCAGTCCGAGGAGCTGCGACCAGAAGACCGGCGGCGTGCTCAGGTTCTCGTACAGCGACACGCCCCGCTCGGCCAGCGCGAGGCCCTTCCTCCGCGGTCGCCGAGGCCCGCGCCGGCGACGCCCTCGAGCACGAGCGCGACCGCCTTCCAGACCCGGTAGTCGTGCTCCTCGGCGATGCGGCGGACCTGCCGTGCCTGCGCGGCCGCGCTCTCGAGCCGGCCGCTCCAGAGCTCGAGCAGCCCGACGTGGAAGCCCCCGTAGGCGAGCGAGTACGGATGCCCGAGCCGGTCGCCGAAGTCGAGCGCGTCGGCGGCCTGGCGGACCGCCGTGTCGGGGTGGCCCGAGACGAAGCGGAGCAGCGCCGACACGGCTCGCGCGGCCACGCCGGGGCTCGGCCCGAGCCGGAAGGGCGTCCGCCCGTGCCGCTCCGGGTCGAAGAGCTCGATCGCGCGGTCGAGGTGCTCGAAGCCGGCGCGGTAGTCGCCGGTGAACGCGAGCGGCGGCCCGAGGATCAGGTGGGCCTCGACCTGCAGCGCGCCGTCGCCCTGCCGCTCGGCGAGCTCGAGCACCCGGCGGCCGACCTCGATCGTCTCCGCGATCTCGCCGCGGTAGAGGTGGAAGCTGGCGAGGCTCTTCAGCACCGGGAGCTGCGTCGAGCGGTGCGCCGCCGCGCTCGACGATCGCGAGCGCCTCCCGGTAGAGGCGCTCGACCTCCTCGGTGTAGCCGCGGAGGGCGAGCAGCCCCCGCGCGACGCCGAGCCGCAGCGTCACCTCCTCGTCGGCGCGGTCGAGCTCGGGCTCGCTCCGCGCGAGCACCTCGAGCAGCTCGTTCGACTGCGCGACGGCGGCGTGGTACCAGCCGCGGGCCTCGTAGAGCGGCCAGAGCGCCTGGAGGAGCACGGACAGCGGCGCCGCCTCGCCCTGACCTGCGTAGAACCTCCACGCGGCCTGGAGGTTGGCGACCTCGCCCGCCGAGCGCGTCGAGGTCGCCCCGCTCCGCGGCGGCCAGCTCCGCGAAGTACGCGGCGTGCCCGCGGCTCGCGGCCAGGTGGAGCGCGGGGTCGCCGCGCAGCCGCGCGTCGGCGTACTCGCGGATCGTGCCGAGCATCGACAGGCGCGTCTCGCCGTCGTCCTCGCTCGCGCGCACGAGGCTCTTGTCGACGAGCGAGCCGAGCCGGTCGACGACGTCCAGGCCCGCGAGGTGCTCGAGCCCGCCCGCGACGTGCTCGACTGCCTCGATCCGCGCCGAGGGGAAGAGCGAGAGCAGCTCGAAGACCGACCGCTCCTCCTCGTCGAGGAGCTCGTAGCTCCACTCGATCGTGCGTTGCAGCGTCTGGTGACGCGCGGGCAGGTCGCGCGCGCCGCCGCGGAGGAGGTCGAGCCGGCTGCGCAGCCGGTCGCGCAGCTCGGTCGGCGACAGGAGCCGCAGCCTGGCGGCGGCCAGCTCGATCGCGAGGGGCAGGCCGTCGAGACGGGCGCAGATCTCGGCCACGACCTCGGCGTTCGCGTCGGTGAGCACGAAGTCCGGCCGGGCCTGCCGCGCGCGGTCGACGAAGAGCCGGACGGCGGCGGAGCGCGCGGCCTCGTCGGCGGTCGCGGTGCGCCGCGCGGGCAGGGCGAGGGGTTCGACCGCGAACGTCTGCTCGCCGCGGATCCCGAGGGCCTCGCGGCTCGTGACGAGGAGCTTCAGCTGCGGGCACCGCTGCAGCAGGACGGCGACGTCCTCGGCCGCGTCCACGACCTGCTCGAAGTTGTCGAGGAGCAGGAGGAGCCGCCGCGGCCCGAGCTCGGCGGCGAGCGCGTCGCGCAGGTCGGCGTCGGCCGCGAGCTCGACGCCGACCGCCTCGACGATCGCCTGGAGCACGTCGCCCGGGCTGCGGGCGGCCGCGAGGTCGACGAGGTAGACGCCGCCGTCGAAGCGCAGGCTGCGATCGGCGGCCGCCTGCAGGGCCAGCCGCGTCTTGCCGATCCCGCCCGGCCCGAGGAGCGTCAGCAGCCGCACGCCCGGCGACGTCGAGCTCGCTCGGCGATCGACGTCAGCTCGAGCTCGCGCCCGACCAGCTCCGAGGGCTGCGTCGGCAGGTTGTTCGGCGTCGCGTCCAGCGTGCGCGGCGGCGGGAACGTCTCGTCGAGCCCGGCCGCGACCACCTGGTAGAGCCGCTCGCGGCTCGAGAGGTCGCGCAGCCGGTGCTGTCCGAGGTCGCGGAAGCCGACCTCCTCGAGGCCGCGCTCGGCGAGCGCGCGGGTCGCGTCGGAGACGAGGATCTGGCCGCCGTGCGCCGCGGCCATGATCCGCGCGGCCCGGTGGACGTCGAGGCCGACGTAGGTGCCGCCGGCGACGCGCGCCTCGCCCGTGTGCAGCCCCATGCGGACGCGCACGGCCGCCGACTGCGGCCAGGGCTCGGCGGCGAGGGCGCGCTGGAGCGCGACGGCGGTCTCGACCGCGTCCGCCGGCCGGGCGAAGACGGCGAAGAACGAGTCGCCCTCGTTGCCGACCTCGATCGCCCCGCAGCGGTCGAAGGCGGCGCGGAAGATCTCGTGGTGCCGCTCGAGCAGCCGCGCGTAGTCGTCGCCGAGCGCCTCGAGCATCCTCGTGGAGCCCTCGATGTCGCTGAGGAAGAAGGTGGACGTCCCGGTGGGCAGCGTGCGCAACGGCTCTCGGCAGTAGAGGCTACAGCGGCCTGCGCCGGCGGCTACGTGCGGGGCCGGTTCGCGAGCGTGAACGGCAGCGACGGCGACCGCCTTGTTGCCCGGACTCGTCCGAGGCCTCGACCTGGAGCCGGTAGAGGCCGTTCGGCAGCAGCCGGGTGCTCCAGGTGTGGGCGAGGTAGAAGCGGTAGAGCCCCGGCTTCCCCGGGTGGTTCTGGCGGGTGCCGGGCGCGAACACCGCCGGGAAGAGCTCGCGGGCGACGAGGCTCTTCCGGAAGTCGACGGGCGCGTGCCAGCCGCGCACGACCTTCCGGCCGCGCAGCACCCGCCAGCGGAGCAGCGCCGGGGTCACCGGCATGTTCGCCCAGGGCGGCGGCACGGGCAGGGGCGGGAGGTCGTGCGCCTCGACGACGACGTCGACGGCTCCGCTGACCGCGAGCGGCGAGAGCTCCCGCCGGCCGCGCTGGAAGGAGATCTTCGTGATCCGCGGCGAGGTCGGGTCGCTCCAGGGCTCGAGCGCCCCGGGGCGAAGCGGGTTGCGGTAGCGCTGCCGGTAGCTCTCGGCGAAGTGGAGGTGCCCCCAGGGCGCCTCGACGTGGCCGACGACCTGGTGCCGCCGCACCGGCGTCCGGTGCGGCACGGCCGGGACGACGTGCCAGTAGCCGAACGCGCGGCCGCCGTCCGCCACGACCGACAGTGACCGCCCGCCCTCGTGGTGGACGGTCCCCGGCTCGACGGCGAAGACCGCGGTGCCGTCCGGTGCCGAGATGTCGATCCCGAAGTGGAAGGCGCGGGACCGGCCCGAGATCCTGGGGTCGTTGAAGTACGCGCGGACGGGGTGGGCGCGCCCGAACGGCTTCAGCGGCCAGGAGTAGGGGCCGGTCCCGCTCATCGCCCTCCTAGAACGTCGGCTTCGCCGCCATGTCGAGCACGATCAGGACGAGCAGGACGACGTCGAAGCGCGCGACGCCGATCAGTGTCCCGATCGCCCCGCGCACCTCCGGGTCGTCCGGCTGCTTCGTCGCCATCAGCGCGTTCAGCTTCTTCGACGCCGGCGAGAGGTAGCCGATCCCGATCAGGGTCGAGAGCGCCCAGCCGGCGAGGGCGAAGTCGATCCAGAAGACGCCCCAGCCCCAGTGCACCTTCTCGACCATCGCGATCCCGAAGCCGAGCGCGATGAAGGAGGCGGGGGTGAAGATCCGCTCGCCGAGGAAGGCGGCCTGCTTGCCGAGCGAGAGCAGCAGCGCCGTGTCGTTCGTCCGCTGCGCGAGCAGCGCCATGATCGTCAGCCCGGCTCCGCCGCCGACCCAGACGACCGCCGCGGCGACGTGGATCGCCTTGAAGACCTGGTAGGAGCCGGGCGCCTGCCAGAGGAAGACGACCGCTCCTGCCAGGAGGAGGGCCGCTGCCGCCGCGGTCATCCGTCCTTCGAGCGTCCTGGTGGTGGTGGGCGCCTCGGCGCCCGCGATGGTGGGTTCCATGGCCCGAGGAAATCAGACCCGCCGGTCGGAGGTCAACCGATCCGGATCCGGGCGAGGCGCACGCTGCCGTGCCCGCGCCGGTCGACCCGGACGAGGTGCCAGCCCGGGGCGCCGAGGGCGAGCCGCAGCGTGCGCGAGGCCGCGACGCGCGCGGCCGGGCCGCCGTCGACCGAGACGTCGGCGGTCTGGCCGGCTCCGTGGAGCTCGAGCGCGAGCGTCGCGCCCGTCGCGTGGATCCAGAGCTCCGCCGGGCTGCGGACGAGGCGGCGGGCGCCGTCCCAGCCGTCGCAGAGGACGAGGCTCCCGGCCGGCTCCGCGGGCTCGTCGACCGCCGCCGTCCCGCCCGGCGCGAAGACGGTGACGGGGCCCGCCCGGGCGATCGGCCCGAAGCCGTGGGCGCGCAGCGCCCGCCAGGCGAACCACTCGGCGGCGGGACCGGGCGCGGCCGCCGTCCGGTAGAGGCCGCCGTGGACGGCGACGTAGCGGACGCCGAGCCCGGCGAGCGCCGCGGCCGGCCAGTCGCCGCAGGAGAGCGGCGCCAGCCGCCGTGCGAGCGCGTCCGTCTCGTCCGGGCCGAGCGCGTAGCCGAGCGGCCGCTCCCGCTGCGCGGTCAGGTCTCCGTAGAGGTAGACGCTGCCCTCGTCGCGGCCGGGCAGGAAGACCGGCAGCTCGAGCAGGCGGCCCGGCGGCGCCGAGGCCAGAGGCGCGTAGGCGGCCGGGACGGCCGCGGCGGAGGTCGGCTCGAAGGCGGCGACGTGGAGGTCGACGACGAGCGCGGCGAGCGCGAGCCCGACGAGCGCCGGCCGCCGCAGGTGCGCGACGGCGACGGCGACGAGCGCGGCGATCCCGAGCGCGGCGATCGGCAGCAGCCGCTCCGGCACGCGCGGGTAGCGGAACGGCGCCGCGTGGTGCCAGAGCCAGCCGTAGCCGGGCAGGTTCGTCCCGAGCGCGAGCAGCACCGGCACGACGACCGCGAGCGCGAGCACCGCGAGCAGCGCGAGCCGGCGGGCCCGCGCGAGCAGGACGGCTCCGGCGAGCGCGGCGAGCGGGGTCGCCCAGCCGAGGAAGACCGCCCGCTCGAGCCCGTCCCGGGGGCTGCGGGAGACGAAGTCGAGCCCGCCGGCCGAGTAGTGCGCGACCTCCTGCAGCGAGCGGCCGCCGGCCTCGATCGAGCCGGCCACGACGAGCCGCTGGTAGGCGAGCCCGGCCGCGGCGGCGAGCACGGCGCCCGCGGCCGCCGCGGCGAGCACGCGAGGCCGGCGCGAGCGGGCGACGGCGTAGGCGAGCACGAGCGGCGTCGTCCCGAGCGCGAGGTGCACCTGGCCCGAGAGCGGGATCGAGGCGGTCGCCGCCGCGGCGAGCACGAGCCAGGCGCGCGAGCGTCCGCCCTCGCGGCCCCGCTCGATGCCCCAGAGCGCGACCGGCAGCAGCAGCGAGACCGGGCCGAGCAGGTGCCCGGTGCTCTGCCAGACGCGGTAGGGCGCGAGCGCGAACGCGAGCCCGCCGGCGGCGGCCGCGCCCGCGGGCAGCGACAGCGCCCGCAGCCAGGCGGAGGCCGCGAGGCCCGCGAGCACGACGGTCGCGAGCACGAACGCGTTCCAGCCGCCGACGGCGCCGAAGAGCGCGTGCAGCGGCCAGTAGGCGAGGCCGAACGGCCAGCCGGCGAAGTTCGGCAGCGGCGAGACCTCCGGCTGGAAGGTGTAGGGGTCGAGCCAGGGCGCCCGCCCGTGCGCGAGCTGGTGGCCGACGAGCCAGAGCCGGTAGCCCGTCTGCAGGTGGTCGCCGGGCGCCGCCTCGCCGTGCCCGTCGCCGCCCGCGGCGAGGAACTGCGAGCCCGCGTGCTGCACCGCGGGCCAGGTGGCGGCGACCGCGGCCGCGCCGTAGAGCGCTAGGAGGAGGCCGGCGCCGCCGAGGCGGCTGCGAGCAGCTCGTCGAAGTCCGGCACCTCGCTCGTCTCGTAGCTCCATGCGCCCCGGACCGTACCGTCCGGGTCGATCAGGAACGCCGTCCGGCGCGAGACGTCGTGCAGGCCGCGGTACTCGTGGGCGACCTCGAAGCCGCGGGTCGCCTCGCCGTTCCAGTCCGAGAGCAGCTGCACCTCGAGGTCGAGCGCCTGCGACCAGGAGATGTGCGTCCAGGGCGAGTCGCGCGAGATCCCGAACGGCCGCACTCCGAGCGCCTCGAACTCCCGTCTCCTGTCACGCAGGAGCTCGAGCTCCTGCGTTCAGGTCGAGGACCAGTCGAAGAAGTAGAAGAGCAGCAGGATCGGGCCGCCCGCGGCGAGCTCGCGCAGCCGCACGGCCTCGCCGGGAGCGGTCTGCACGGTCGCGTCGGGAATCGTGTCGCCTGCCCGGAGCACCTCGGCCCGAGCCTACACGGCGCTTGCGGCGGCGATCTCCCGCACGACCTCGACGACGTCGCGGTTCGCGTTCCAGACGCGCCGCTGCCGGTCGGCGCCGTTGCCGTGGGCGAGCAGGTCGCGGACGCCCTCGAGCTCGCGCTCGCAGCCGAGCTCGCGCGCGTGCGGCTCGACGTCGCGGAGCGTGCGGCGGACGAGCTGCGCCACCGGCACGCGGTTGCGGCGGCCGGTCGCGAGGTCCATGACGGGCGCCTGCAGCCCGTACCGGGCGGCGAGCCACTTGTTCTCGGTCGTCAGGATCCGGTGGTAGGAGGGGATCTCGCCGCCGGCGTCGTACTGCTCGCAGTAGAGCTTGACGAGCGCCTGGCAGTAGGCGGCGAGCCCGACGGCGTGCTCGACCCGGGTGACCGCGTCGCAGATGCGGATCTCGATCGTGCCGAGCCGCGGGTGCAGCCGGATGTCCCACCAGATGTGCGTGTAGTCGGCGATGCAGCCCGTGCGCTCGAGCTGGCCGACGACCTCGGCGTAGTCGGCGTAGTCGCGGAAGCGCGGCGGCGGCCCGGAGCGCGGGAAGGCGGCGAAGACCATCTGCCGGCTCGAGGCGAGCCCGGTCGCCTCGCCGCGCCAGAAGGGCGAGTTCGCCGAGAGCGCCAGCAGCTCGGAGAGGTGGGCGAGCAGGCCGTTGACGACCTGGATCGCCTTCTCGGGCCCGTCGACGGCGACGTGGACGTGCATGCCGAAGATCAGCTCCCGGCGGGCGACGTACTGCAGCTGGTCGACGAGCGCGTGGTAGCGGTCGCGGGCCGTGATCCGCTGCCGCTCGAAGAGGCTGAACGGGTGCGTGCCGGCCGAGCCGACGCGCAGGTCGTGGCCGGCGGCGACGTCGCCGACGTAGCCGCGCAGCCGCCGCAGCTCGTGGTCGACGTCGGCGGCGGTGCGGCAGACGGGCGTCGCGACCTCGAGCACCGACTGCATCAGCTCGGCGCCGACGCGCTCCTCGAGCTCGTGCCCCTCGACGGTCGCGAGCACCGCCTCGACGTGCTGGACGAGGTCGAGCGTCTCCGCGTCGAGCAGCATGTACTCCTCCTCGACCCCGAGCGTGTAGGGGTCGGAGGCGCCGAAGCGGTGGTCGAGCACCGAGGCGGCGGCGCCCGCGGGCCGCGCGCCCTTGCCGGTGATCGACGCGGGGAACGCCTGCAGCTCGCGCTCGCTCATGCGGGCTCCGGCCCGGGCAGCAGCGCCTCGACCTCGATCTCGACCAGCCAGCGCGGGTCGAGCAGCTGCACGACGACGCCGGTGCAGGCGGGGCGGACGCTCCCGAACGCCTCCCGGTGGGCGCGGCCGACCTCGTCGATGTCCCCGGCGCGGGCCAGGTAGAGGCGCGTGCGGACGACGTGCTCGAGGCCGCTGCCCGCCTCGCGGAGCGCCGCCTCGACGATCTCGAGGCAGCGGCGCGCCTGCGCGTAGGCGCCCGGCGGCGGGTCCGCGTCGCCCGGCATCGCCGGCGCGGTGCCCGAGACGTGGACGCGCCCGGCCGCGACGACGGCCCGCGCGTAGCCGACACGCTCCTCGAACGCGCTGCCGGAGGAGATCGACCGGCGCTCCACGCGGCTAGTATCGCCGCCCGTGGAGGCGCTGAGGCAAGTCGACGGCTGGCCGAGCCCGCACGCGGCCGCCGCGGTCGCCGGCGCGGCCGACGCCGTGCACGGCGACGGCGAGCCGTGTCTTCCCCTGGGCCTCGGTCACGAAGCTCGCCTCCGCCGTCTGCGTCCTCGTCGCCGCGGAGGAGGGGATCGTCGACCTCGACGAGCCCGCCGGGCCGCCCGGGTCGACCGTGCGCCACCTGCTCGCGCACACCTCCGGGCTCCCGTTCGAGCGCGGCGCCCCGATCGCGCGGCCCGGGGCGGCGGCGCGTCTACTCGAACTACGGCTTCGACCTCCTCGCCGAGCTCGTCGCGGATCGGGCGCAGATGCCGTTCGCCGAGTACTTCGCCTCGGTCTGGCAGAACGGCGCCGTGCTCGCGGGCCCGGCCGGCAGCGGGGCGGAGGGGACGATCGGCGACCTGCTCGACGTCGCCCGCGAGCTGCTCGAGCCGGCGCGGATCTCGGCCGAGACGCTCGCGGAGGCGACGCAGGTGCAGTTCCCGGGGCTCCTCGGCGTCCTGCCCGGCTTCGGGCGGATGGAGCCGAACGACTGGGGGCTCGGCCTCGAGCTGCGCGACGCGAAGTCGCCGCACTGGACGGGAGCGCGCAACTCGCCGCGGACCTACGGCCACTTCGGCCGCAGCGGCACCTTCCTCTGGGTCGACCCGGAGGCCGGGACAGGCTCCGCGGGAGCGGGGAGCGGCCTCGCGCTCGCCGTCCTCACCGACCTCGACTTCGGCGACTGGGCGAGAGACGCCTGGCCGCGGCTCGCCGACGCCGTGCTCGCCGAGCTCGGGCGCTAGTGCACGCCGCGCTGCTCGCCCTCGGCGCGCTCTCGCTGGCGGCATGGGCGGGGATCCTGCTCGCGCCCTGGCGGCCCTGGGACCTGCGCCCGGTCGGCGAGGACGCGGAGGAGCCGCCCGATCCGGACGCCTGGCCGGAGGTCGCCGTCCTCGTGCCGGCGCGCGACGAGGAGGACTACCTGCCGCGGACGCTGCCGGCGCTCCTCGCGCAGGACTACCCGCGGGCCTTCCGGGTGCTCGTCGTCGACGACCGCTCGACCGACGGCACCGCGGCCGCCGCCCGCGCGGCGGGGGCGGAGGTCGTCGCGGGCTCGGAGCTGCCGCCGGGCTGGGTGGGCAAGGTCTGGGCGCTCGAGCAGGGCCTCGCGGCGGCCGGCGCGCCGGAGTACCTGCTGCTGACCGACGCAGACATCCTGCACGCGCCGGGCTCGCTGCGGCGCCTCGTCGCCGAGAGCGAGGCCTCCCGGCTGGCGCTGAACAGCCGCATGGCGCTCCTGCGCGCCGAGAGCGGCTGGGAGCGGCTGCTCGTGCCGCCCTTCCTGCTCTTCTTCAACCTGCTCTTCCCGATGCGGCTCGCGAACGACCCGCGCCGGCGCCTGGCCGCGGCCGCGGGCGGCTGCGTGCTCCTCCGCCGCGACGCGCTCCGCGCCGCCGGCGGCTTCGAGGCGATCCGCGGCGCCGTCATCGACGACGTCGCCCTGGCGCGGGCCGTCAAGCGCGCCGGCGGCGCGACCCGCCTCGCCGTCTCCCGCGGCGAGACCCGCAGCCTGCGCGCCTACGACTCGCTCGGCCCGCTCTGGCGGATGGTCGCCCGCACCGCCTTCACGCAGCTGCGGCGCTCCTGGCTGCTCCTCGCCGGGACGCTCGTCGCCCTCGCCGTCTGCTTCCCGCTGCCCGTCCTGCTGCTCGCGGCCGCCGCCTACGAGCCGCCGGCGGCGGCCCTCGGCGCGCTCGCCTGGCTCTGCTCGAGCATCGTCGCGCGTCCCGCGGTCCGCCATTTCGGCCTCGGCGGCGCCTGGTCGTGGACGCTGCCGCTGGCCGGGACGCTCTACGGCGCGATCACGCTCGACAGCGCCGTCCGCGGCCGCTAGTCCTCGGCGGCGAAGAGCGGCCGCACGAACTCGTCGAAGGCGGCGCGGTCGCAGCTCGCGACCGTCGTCGGCGTCAGCGCCCGCACGGACGCCGTCCGCGGCACGCCCATCGCCGCCGCCACCTCGCCGAAGTAGTCGCCGGGCCGCAGGACGCGGCGGGCGCCGAGCGCGGCCTGGTCGACCGTCAGCAGGCCGCTGAGGACGACGTAGAAGCGGTCCCCCTGCTCGCCCTCGCTGACGACCGTGCGGCCGGCGGGAACCTCCTCGCGCTGCATCCGTGCGGCCAGCCGGGTCAGCGTCTCCCCGGGCAGCGTCGCGAGCAGGCCGACCCGCTGCAGCTCGTGCGCCGTCGCGGGGCTCGTCCGCGGGCTCATGCGTCCTCGTCCTCCCGCGGCCGCGGCACGCGCACCCGCAGCGCGCCCGGCAGCACGCGGAGCTCGAGCGGCGTCTCGAGCTGCTCCGGCTCGCCGTCGACCGCGGCGCCGACGCGCCCCGCCGGGCAGTCGACGACGAGCCGCTCCGCCCGCCGCTCGCGCCAGTCGGTCGGCAGCGCGCCGGTGCCGACGTAGAGGCAGAGCGTCCCCTCGTCGAGCCGCTCGCGCTCGCCGAGCGAGAAGACCCGCAGCGGCGTGTAGGCGTTGTTCGCGACGAGCAGCAGGTGCACGTCGAGCCGGTTGCCGTCGACGGTCAGCGCGACGCGCCCGTTGTCGGTCACGAGCCGCCGCAGCGCCTTCAGCCGCGCGTACGCCTCGCGCCGCCGGCGGCGCCGCTCCCGGTCGTGCACGAGGCCCGCGTAGAGGCCGAGCGAGACGTTGTTGAGGAAGAGCGCGCTCTCCCGCGCGGCCGACGTCGACGCGCCGCTCGACCGCGTCGGGCGCGAAGGCCTCGAGCATCCCCTGCGGGTCGTCGCGGTCGAGCCCGAGGTCGCGGGCGAAGTGGTTGCGGGTCCCGAAGGGGACGCAGACGAAGGGCAGGTCGCGCTCGATGCAGACGGACGCGACGGCCGCGAGCGAGCCGTCGCCGCCGGCGATCCCGACCGGCCCCTCGGCCGCGCGCGCGAGCTCCTCGAGGTCGTCGCCCTCCTCGAGCACGTGCGTCTCGATCCCGCGGCCGCGCGCGGCCGCGACGAGCTCCTCCGTCGAGGGGTCGGCGTCGCCGGAGCGTGGGTTGACGATCAGGGTGCCGGCCATAGGACGATGCGACTCGCAAGTTAGGCCGAACGGCTCATTGCGCCCGGCGCGGATATCCGGATAACTGTCGGAATGAACGACCGCCACCTGCACCGTATCGAGGACGAGCTCGGGGAGCGCTGGCTGGAGGAGTGGGCGATCGAGGGCGTGCGCGCCATCGAGGCCTACCTCGCCAAGCACCAGGCGTTCGAGACGTTCCTCGGCGACGACCAGCCCGCGTAGCGGACAGACGACGGCCCGGGCTCGCGCCCGGGCCGCCGGCGACGTCCGGCTCGGCGTCGCTACTCGTCCGCGAGCCCGAGGGCCCGCTCGATCGCGCCCTTGGGCTGGGCGCCCACGGTCGCGGCGGCCGGCTCGCCGTCCCGGAACAGCATCATCATCGGGATCGACATCACCCCGTAGCGCTGCGCGAGGCCCTGCTCGTCGTCGATGTTCACCTTGACGAGCTCGAGCTCGCCGCCGTGCTCCTCGACGATCCTGTCGAGGACGGGCGAGACCGCGTGGCACGGGCCGCACCACTCGGCCCAGAAGTCGACCAGCACCGGCTTGTCGGCCTTCAGCACCTTCTCCTCGAACGTCGCCTCGGTCACAGCTTCTGCCATCGTCCTCGAGTCCTTTCGTCGGTTTCCGTCTGGGGAAACGCGGCCGGGTCCGGCTTTCTTCCCGGCCCGTAGAATCGAAACGCATGCCGACCACGTTCCGGAGCCTGCCGCCCGTCCCGGATCATCCCGCGCTCGAGCGGGAGATCCTGCAGCTCTGGGAGGACGAGCAGACCTTCCGGCAGCTGCGCGAGCGGAACGCCGGCGGGCCGAAGTGGTCGTTCGTCGACGGCCCCGTGACCGCGAACAAGAAGCTCGCGATCCACACGGCCTGGGGCCGCACGCTCAAGGACGTCTTCCAGCGCTGGCGCGCGATGCAGGGCTACGACCAGCGCTACCAGAACGGCTTCGACTGCCAGGGCCTCTGGGTCGAGGTCGGCGTCGAGAAGCAGCTCGGCCTCAACTCGAAGCGCGAGATCGAGGAGTACGGCCTCGACCGCTTCGCCCGCGAGTGCCGCGAGCTCGTCGTCTGGTCGGCGAACGAGCTCTGGCGCGGCTCGAAGCGGCTCGGGCAGTGGATGGACTGGGGCAACGACTACTTCACCTTCAGCGACACGAACATCGAGTACATCTGGCGCTTCCTGAAGATCGTCCACGAGCGCGGCTGGCTCTACGTCGGCCATCGCTCGACCGAGTGGTGCCCGCGCTGCGGCACCTCGCTCTCGCAGCACGAGCTCTCGCAGTCGGGCGTCTACCAGGATCGCGCCGACCCCTCGCTGTACGTCCGCCTGCCCGCTCCGCGACCGGCGCGGCGAGTCGCTCGTCGTCTGGACGACGACGCCGTGGACGCTGCCGGCGAACGTCGCCGCCGCCGTCCGTCCCGACGCCGAGTACGGCCGCCGCACGAGCGGCGAGTGGGTCGCGGTCGAGCGCTACCCGGAGGAGCCGTTCGAGGAGCGGCTGCGCGGCTCCGAGCTCGTCGGCTGGCGCTACGACGGTCCCTTCGACACGCTCGCGCCCGGCGCCGCGGTCGAGCACCGGGTCGTGCCCTGGGACGAGGTGACGCTCGACCAGGGGACGGGGATCGTCCACATCGCGCCGGGCTGCGGCGGCGAGGACTTCGAGCTCGGCCGCGAGCTCGGCCTCGAGGTGCTGATGCCCGTCGACGAGGCCGGCCGCTTCTACGACGACTACGGCTGGCTGCACGGGAGCTCGACCGGCGACGCCGCCGACCAGATCGTCGGCGACCTCGCCGAGCGCGGCCTGCTCGTCGAGGCCGGCCTCTACGAGCACGCCTACCCGCACTGCTGGCGCTGCGACACGCCGCTGATCTTCCGGATCGCCGACGACTGGTTCATCTCGGTCGAGGACGTGCGGCCGCAGCTGCTCGAGGCGAACGCGGCCGTCGCCTGGACGCCCGCCTACATGGGCAAGCGGATGGACGACTGGCTGCGCAACATGGGCGACTGGAACATCTCCCGCCGCCGCTACTTCGGGCTGCCGCTGCCGATCTGGACGTGCCCCGACGGCCACGTGACGCTCGTCGGCTCGAAGGCCGAGCTGGCCGAGCGCGCCGTCTCCGGGATCGAGCAGCTCGAGGAGCTGCACCGGCCCTGGGTCGACAACGTCGTCGTCCGCTGCGCGGAGTGCGGCGGGGAGGCGCGCCGGATCCCCGAGGTCGGCGACGTCTGGCTCGACGCGGGGATCGTCCCCTTCTCGACGCTCGGCTGGCAGAGCGAGCAGCACGTCGAGGGCGGCTACGCGACGGGCGCCTCGGCGGGGCTCTCGGGCGCCGACCTGCCCGACCACGCGACCTGGGAGCAGTGGTTCCCGGCCGACTGGGTCTCGGAGATGCGCGAGCAGATCCGGCTCTGGTTCTACTCGCAGCTCTTCATGAGCGTCGCGCTCGTCGGCACGGCGCCGTTCCGGAGCGTGCTCGGCTACGAGAAGATGCTCGACGAGCACGGCCGCGAGATGCACGGCTCCTGGGGGAACATGATCGACGCCGAGGAGGCGTTCGAGCGGATGGGCGCCGACGTGATGCGCTGGCAGTTCTGCGCGCAGCCGCCCGACCGCAACCTGCTCTTCGGCTACGGCCCCGCGCACGAGATCAAGCGCAAGCTGCTGACGCTCTGGAACTCGATGCGGTTCCTCGTCGACTACGGAGTCGATCGAGGGGTTCGAGCCGCGCTACGCCGACCTCGACGGCGGCCCGGACGGGGTCGAGCTGCGGCCGCTCGACCGCTGGCTGCTCGGCCCGGACGCAGCAGTTCCTCGCCGAGGCGGGCGACGCGCTCGACGCGCAGCTGACCCACCGGCTGATCGAGTCGTTCGACGCCTTCTACGACGACCTCTCGAACTGGTACATCCGCCGCTCGCGCCGCCGCTTCTACGGCTACGACGAGGCCGCCTTCCGGACGCTCTGGACGGCGCTCGTCCAGTCGCTCCGGGCGATCGCGCCGATCATGCCGTTCCTGGCCGAGCACCTCTGGCGCAACCTGACCGGGCCGTGCGCGGAGGCGCCCGCCTCGGTCCACCTCGCTCCCTGGCCCGAGCCGGACGGCTCGCTCGCCGACGAGGCGCTGCTCGCACGAGATCGCCGAGGTGCGGCGCGTCGTCGAGCTCGGGCGGCAGGCGCGCGGGGAGGCGAGCCTGAAGCTGCGGCAGCCGCTCCGCCGCGTCTTCGTCCGCGGCGCCGGCGCGGCGAGGGCGCACGCCGACGAGATCGGCGAGGAGCTGCGCGTCAAGGAGGTCGCCTTCGACGAGGGGCCGGTCGTCCGGGCGACGCTGAAGCCGAACCTGCCGCGTGCTCGGGCCGCGGCTCGGGCCGAGGCTGCGCGAGGTGCGCGAGGCGCTCGCCGCCGGCGACTACGAGGAGCTCGGGGACGGGCGCGTCCGCGCCGCGGGCGAGGAGCTCGGGCCCGACGACCTCCTGCGCGGCGAGCGGGTGCAGGTCGAGGGCTTCGCGATCGCGGCCGACGGCGAGCTCTCGGTCGCGCTCGACACCGCGCTCGACGACGAGCTGCTGCTCGAGGGCCGCGTCCTCGACCTGATCCGGCGCCTGAACGAGCTGCGCAAGGAGGCCGGGCTCGAGCTGACCGACCGGATCCGCGTCTTCCTGCCCGAGTCGCTCGGCGACGTCCGCCCGCACGCCGACTGGATCAAGGGCGAGGTGCTCGCGGTCGAGCTCGCGTTCGACGGCGCCGGCGCGGCGCCGCGGATCGAGAAGGCCTAGAGCTCGAACCGAACGGCGCACGGCACAGACTTCGTTCCGGTTCGAGCTCTAGGCCGCGGCCGGGAAGCCCGGCGTCAGGAGCACGCGGCCGTCGGCGAGGATCGTCATCGCCTCGTAGCCGCGCAGCCGCGCCGTCCAGCCGGGCGCGAGGCCCGGGCCCATCGCGAAGGCGGCGGTCGCGTAGGCGTCCGCGGTCGCCGAGGTCGGGGCCGGTGACGGTGACCGAGAGGATCCCGTCCGGCGGCCGGCGCGTGTGCGGGTCGAGCACGTGGCGGCCGCGGGCGTACTCGCCCGAGGTCGCGACGGCGAGGTCGCGCGCCTCGACGACCTTCGCGACCGCGTCGCGCCGGAGCGGGTGCTGGATCCCGACCCGCCAGGCGGGAGCCGGGGTCGCGCGGCCGCGCAGGCGTACGTCGCCGCCCGCGTTCAGGGCGTAGTTGCGCACGCCCGCCCGGTCGAGGAGCTCTGCGGCGCGGTCGATCGACCAGCCCTTGACGAGCCCGGACGGGTCGAGCGCGGCGGGCGAGGCGGCGCACGCGTCGAAGTAGCCGCCCGTCTCCGCGCGCAGCTCCTCGCAGCGGGCGAGCACCGCGCGCACGTCCGGCTCGGCGTCGGCCGCCGCGAGCTCGCCGCGGTTGATCCGGCTGATCGCGCTGTCCGCGCGGAAGGTGCTGAAGACGGCGTCGACCCGCCCGAGCCACGCGAAGACGTCGTCGAGCACGCCCGGGTCGACGTCGTCGTCGCGGACGTCCGCGACCACGGGCATGCCCATCACGTGCTCGACGCGGCGGCAACCCGGCGTGCCCGTCATCAGACCTTGTGCGCCTTCAGGAGGGCCGACTGCAGCGACTCGACGAACGCCTCGGTCGTGTCGGTGGCGCCCGAGACGATGTCGATCCGGCCCGCGTAGTGGACCTGCAGGACCTCCTGCTCGAGCTGCGGCAGCGCCTGCTGGTTGATGAAGACCGAGCGGTTCGTGTGATCCGGGTACACCGGCACCTTCAGGCCGAGGATCTGCCGCTTGACCGTCTTCTTCGTCCCGACGGTCGTCGTCGTCTTCCTGACCACGAGCGTCACCTGCAGCGGCCCCCAGCGGCCGGCGTAGGCCTCGCTGCCCGCGACCGTCTTCTTGACGGTGACGACGCGCTTCTTCGGCTTCGGCTTCGACTGCGGCGCCAGGAGCGCGGCGGCGGCGTTGCCGTAGGGGAGGGCGACCGCCGCGGCTGCTGCGACGGCCGTCAGTGCTCTTCGCATCGGGGACGGCTCCTTTCTCTCAGAGGGCGAAGCGTTCGGCGTGGACGTGGCGGCGCGGGACGCCGGCGCGGCGGACCTCGCGGCGCACGTGGTCGGCGAGGCCGGGCGGGCCGCAGAGGAAGACGTCCCGCTCGGCGAGGTCCGGGACGAGCGCGCGCAGGTGCGCGGCGCTCAGGAGGTCGCGGCCCTCGTCGGTGCGGTGGTCGCCGACGACCTCGTGGACGACGAAGCCGCGTCCGTCCGCGAGCTGCCGCAGCTCGCCGCGGAGCACGAGCTCGTCGGCCCGCACCGCGCGGTGGACGACGACGAGGTCGCCGTCGAGCTCCTCGAGCAGCGCGCGGATCGGCGTGATCCCGATGCCGCCGGCGATCAGGAGCAGCTTCGCGCGGCGGCGGGCCGACGCGGTGAAGACGCCGAACGGCCCCTCGGCGAGCACGCGCGTGCCCGACCGGGATCCCCGCGAGCGCAGCGGAGTGGTCGCCGAGCGCCTTGACGGTGATCCGGAGCGAGCGGCCGTCCGGCGCCGCCGAGAGCGAGAACGGGTGCGCCGTCCACCAGCGGCCGCGGGTCAGGAAGCGCCAGACGAAGAACTGCCCCGGCCGTGCGCGCAGCGCCTCGAGCCGGCGTCCCTCGATCCGCAGCGAGACCGTGTCGGGCCCCTCCGGGCGGACGTCGACGACGCGGAGCCGGTGCCGGGCGTAGCCGACCGCCGGCGCGACGACGCGGAAGACGACGAGCACCGCGAGCGTCGCCACGTAGAGCGAGCGCCACCAGTCGGCCGCGACCGGGTCGAGGACGAGCTCGTTGCCGGTCGGGATCTGGTGGAACCAGGCGAGCGCGATCGAGGCGTAGGCGAGCAGGTGCACGGCGTACCACCACTCGTAGCGGAGCCGGCGGCGGACGACGACGTAGGAGGTCGCGACGACGGCGACGAGCAGGCCCGTGCCGACCGTCGCCGTGATCATGCCCGGGTAGATACCGCCGCCGAGCATCGTCGAGAGCTCCCGGCCGAGCGAGAAGCGGTCGAGCAGCGCGTAGCCCCAGACGCTGAAGACGACGTGCAGGACGACGAGGTCGAAGGTCGCGTGGCCGTTCCAGCGATGCCAGACGGTCAGCCGGTCGAAGCCGACCAGCCGCTCGAGCGCGGGCAGCCGCGCCAGCAGCACGACCTGGAGGAGCGCCGTGTAGGCCGAGAGCAGGCCCGTGATCCGGGCGACGCTCGTCAGCGCGCTCGCCGGTCGACGACGGCTCCAGGTTGCCCGCGCGGGCCCAGAGCCAGACGATCCCCACCGCGTTCCCGAGCACGACGAGCCAGACGAGCGCGAGCCCGAGCGTCCGCCGGAGCGCCGACCGCGCGGGCGCGTCCGCGCGGGTCCCGGCCCAGGCGGCCGTCATCTCCGTCTCGGCCATGGGCCACATCAGACCAACCGAAGCTAAGGAGTCGATGAGAGCCGGCTGTGAATCGCGTCGGCTCAGTCGCCCGAGACGTAGTACGTCCAGGTGCCGTCCGGCAGGATGCCGGCGCGCCAGCCGAAGTAGCCGCCGAACGACTTCCACTTCTCGATCTCGGCCGCGTCCGCGATCGGCGCGAGCAGCCGCCGCTCGTAGGCGCCGAGCCGTCCCGGCTCCTTGTCGTAGGCGAACGGCCAGACGTAGTGGCCGTCCGCGAGCGTCCACGGCATCCGCAGGATCGCGGCCAGCGTCTCGAGCGGGCGGGCGAGCCCCTGCCGCTCGAGCGACTGCCAGTGGTCGACGGCGCCGCCGGGGGTGCTCTCGCCGAAGCTGTAGGTGAAGGGGCGCGTGCCGATCTCGCGGCGGATCGCCTCCCAGTCGCCCTGCTCGGCGGCGGCGAGCAGCCGCGCGCGCGTCCGCTCGACCGCCGCGGGGATCCCGGCGGCCTCGCGCGTCGTCGTGGTCGTCGTCGTCCGCAGCTCGGTCGCCGTCCGGACGACCGTCTGCGCGCCGCCCGCCGGTGGCGCGCCCGACCGCGAAGCCCGCGGCGAGCCCGACCCCGACGACGAGCGCGGCGATCACACCGCGCGCGACCCTCACGACTGGGTTTCGGCCAGCTCGAGCTCGCGGCGAAGCTCGACCGGCAGGCGGAACTCGACGTCCTCCTGCACCATCGCGAAGTCGGAGATGTCGGTGACCCCGCGGGCGCGGAACCAGTCGCAGACCCGCTCGACCAGGTGCTCCGGCGCCGACGCGCCCGAGGTGACGCCGAGCGTCTCGACGCCCTCGAACCAGGCCTCCTGCAGCTCGGTCTCGTCGTCGATCAGCTCGGCGGGGACGCCGTTGGCGCGTGCGACCTCGACCAGGCGCTTCGAGTTGGACGAGTTCTGCGAGCCGATCGCGACCAGCATGTCGACGGCGCCCAGCATCTCCTTGACCGCCCACTGGCGGTTCGAGGTCGCGTAGCAGATGTCTTCCTTCTTCGGCGCGTGGATGTGCGGGAAGCGCCGCCGCAGCGCGGCGATCACGTCCTTCGTCTCGTCGACCGAGAGCGTCGTCTGCGTGATGTACGCGAGCTTGGCGGCGCGCTCCGGCGAGAGCTCGAGCCGCTCGGCCTCCTCGGCGTCCTCGACGAGCACGATCGCGTCCGGCGCCTCGCCCAGCGTCCCCTCGACCTCCTCGTGCCCGGCATGGCCGATCAGGACGACCGTGTAGCCCTCCTTGGCGTAGCGCTTGGCCTGCGTGTGCACCTTGGTCACGAGCGGGCAGGTGGCGTCGATCGTGTTCAGCTGCCGCGCCGTCGAGTTGGCGTGCACGGACGGGGCGACGCCGTGGGCGGAGAAGACGACCGTCTCGCCCTCGGGCACCTCCGTCTCGCTGTCGACGAAGATGGCGCCGCGGCGCTCGAGGTCGCGGACGACGTGGATGTTGTGGACGATCTGCTTGCGCACGTAGACGGGCGCGCCGTAGAGGTCGAGCGCCCGCTCGACGGTCTCGACGGCGCGCTCGACCCCGGCGCAGTAGCCGCGGGGCGACGCGAGCAGGATCCGCTTCACCATCGTCGCCATCGTAGACGACCTCACTCCCGTGCCCGGCGGCGGAGCGGCAGCACGTACCAGAGCGAGACGAGCAGCGCGCCGAGCCCGCCGGCGAGGGCGGCGCCGACGACGCTGCCGTAGAGGAACGCGACGACGACGTAGAGCGACGACCCCATCGCGACCGTCAGCAGCACCGTCCCGGCGATCACGAGGTGGTTGGACGTCCAGAGCATCCGCTCCTTCTCGGGCGTGCGGAAGTTGAGCCGGTGGTAGGCGCTCGGGGCGATCAGGACGGCGGTGGACGCGGCCGTCGTCGCGAGCGCGACGACGTACATCGCCTCGGTCGCGCCGACGACGCGCTCGAACCGGCTCGTGAACGGCAGCGTCAGCAGGAAGGCGAACAGCACCTGCACGCCGGGCAGGACGACCCGCAGCTCGTTCAGCAGCTCGATCAGCTCGCGGTCGACCCGCTCCTTCTGCGTCTCCTCGGCCACACGCGCGGAACGCTACAACGGCCGCGGGCAAAGGAAAGGCCCGTCGCTCGGGGGGGTCAGTGCGACGGGCCCTTCCAGATCGCTCCCCGCGGCCTTATGGCCAGGTACCGCACCGCGGTTCGCATCGCCCAGTGCCGATCCACGCTAGCCGGTGCCGTCCCGGCTCACAATGGGCCGAGCGACCCATTTTTGAAAACGGGCAGCGGGGCGCTGTCGCACGGGAAAAGACCGCTGCGCCGACGGTGCCGACGACGACCGGCGAGACTATGATCCGGTTTCGCCCGGATTGCTCCGGGCAGCCGGATCGGATCGTCCAGATCGGACCGACGAGACACCGTGAGTCCTGAAACCCAGGCCGTCCTCCTGAACGCCGTCCCGCTCCTCGTCCTGGCCGGCGTCTACCTGTCCGTCGCGGGGGCGCTCGCGCCGCTCCTCTGGCGCGACCGGCGCCGCACCGGGCTCGTCGACGTCGCGGTCGCCGCGGTCTTCCCGGCCGTGGCCGTCTGCGCGGTCGTGCTCGGCGGGCTCGTCCTCCACGACGGGCGGCCGCTCGGGGACCACGCCGTGCTCTCGCTGGCGGCGATCCTGGTCGCGCTCGTGCCGGCGCTCGCCGTCCTCGCCCGCTGGCGCGAGCGCGAGCTCGATGCTGGGCGGCGGCGCGCGGGCGCGCGCCGCCGAGGCGCGCGTCTCGGAGCGCGACCGCGAGCTCGAGGCGGTCGCCGCGATCTCGAACCGGCTCGTCCGCGCCGAGGACGAGCTCTCGGCGGCGAGGATCGTCGCCGACGAGGTGGCGCGCCTCGTCGGGGTCGAGTTCGCGGCGATCGCGCTCGTCGACCAGCCTGCCGGCCGTGCGAGCGGCCTCGTCGCGCGCCGCGACGGCGCCGACCTGGACTGGTGGGCCGAGACGACCGTCGACCTCCGCGAGCCGTCCGGGATCGCGAGCGCCGTCTTCGAGGGCGCGCCCGTCGCCGTCTACGACGCGACCGTCTCGTCGCAGGTGAGCAGGCGCCTCGCCGAGCGCGTCGGCGCCAAGAGCGGCGCCTGGATCCCGATGATCGCGGAGGGACGCGTCCTCGGCGTGCTCGTCCTCGCCTCCGTCGCCGAGCACCACGCCTTCGTCGGCGAGGAGCTCGACGTGCTGCAGGGAATCGCCTCCGAGGCGGCGCTGGCGATCGACCGGACCGAGTCGGCGGCGGCGCTCCGCGAGGCGCTCGCCCGGGAGCGCCTCGTCTCGGAGATCTCCCGCAAGGTGCGCTCGGAGCTCGACGTCGACGCGCTGATGCGGGTCGCGGTCGAGGAGACGGCCCGCGGCCTGGGCGCGGCGCGCTGCTTCATCCGGCTCGGCGAGCCGGGCGGCCCGACCCCGGTCGTCGCGGAGTGGGACGCGGAGGGCGTCGTCCCCGTCGGCGACTCGGCGCCGCTCCTGCCGATCTCGAACCTCGCCCTCGCGGAGCGCAGGACGGTCGCCGTCGACGACGTCCGCTCGGCGCCCGAGGCGGAGCCGAACCGCGAGGAGCTGCTCGAGCGGCTCGGCAGCCGCTCGGTGGCGGCCTCGCCGCTCCAGGTCTTCGAGCAGGTGATCGGCGTCCTCGCGATCCACCACACGCTCGAGCACCGGTGGACGGCGGCCGAGGTCGCGCTCGTCGAGGCCGTCGCGCGGGAGCTCGCGCTCGCGCTGCACACGGCCGGCCTGCTGGCCGAGAACGCGCGCCGGCTCGAGCAGCAGTCGGCGCTCCTCCAGGCGGCGCAGGTGCTGACCGGCGAGCTCGAGCTCGAGCTCGTGCTCGAGCGGCTGGTCGCCGAGGTCGCGGGCCTGCTCGACGCCGACGCCGCCGACTGCTACCTCGTCGACGCGGGTCGCGGCGGGCTCCGCTGCGCGGCCGTGCACGGGCTGCCGACCGAGCTGATCGGCTCGGCCGTCGGCATCGACGAGGGGCTCGCCGGCATCGCGATCCGGCAGGGGCGCCCCGTGCGCTCCGAGGACTACGCCGAGTCGACGTCGCCTGCGCCGTCGCCGGCCTACGAGAGCTTCGCCGGCGCGGTCGTGGCGCCGATCGCCTGGGCCGGGGAGACGCGCGGCGTGCTCGGCGTCGGCAGGCGCGACCCCGAGCGCCGCTTCGACGAGGCCGACGCCGACGTCCTCGGGACGCTCGCGAGCCTGGCCGCCCTCGCGCTCCGGAACGCCGAGAGCTACGAGGAGCGGGCGCGGCAGGCGCGGATCCAGCGCGGCTTCTACCGGATCGCCGAGGTGCTCGGCGAGCCGCTCTCGCTCGGCGAGACGGTCGCAGCCGCGGCCCAGGCCGCGTGCCAGGCCCTCGGCGGCGACCGCGCGGCCGTGCTGATGCCGAGCGCGGGCGGGATGACGCTCGCCGGCGCCCACGAGCTGCCGGACGCCGTCGCCGCCGTCCTCGGCGACGGCGAGCCCGCGGCGGTTGCGGCCCTGCTCTCGGCGGCGGCGGAGCGGCGCGTGCTCGCCTCCTCGCGCCTCGCGGACGACGACCGCTTCGAGGAGGGGTTCCGCGCGCTCGCCACGGCGGCGGGGCACCGCTCGCTGCTCGCGATCCCGATCGAGGCGCCGCGTGCGGACGCGCCGGCGCTCGCGGTCGTCCTCTTCGACCGGCCGCACGTCTTCTCGGACGACGACCTCGACCTGGCCCGGCAGGTCGCGCGCGCGACGAGCGGGGCGCTCGAGCGGGCGGAGCTCTACGAGGCCGAGCGCAGCTCGCGCGCGCTCGCGCAGCAGCTCGCGCGGACGGGCGCGCTGCTCGCGACGGAGCTCGACCCCGCCGCGGTGATCGCCGAGGTGACCGAGCAGGCGCCGGCGCTGCTCGAGGTGGAAGCCTGCTCGATCCGCTCGCTCGAGGGCGACGAGCTCGTCGTCTCCGCGGTCAGCGGCGAGGGGCTCGAGGAGCTCGTCGGGCACCGCGGCCCGACCACCTCCTGGCCCGCCGGCGACGTCGTCCAGTCGCGGACGCCCGTGACGATCGCCGACGCGGCCGCCGGCCGGCGCGCCGTCGACGGCGAGCCGGTGCTGGCGGCGGGCTTCGCGTCCTACCTCGGCGTGCCGCTCTTCGGCCGCGAGGGCTCGCTCCACGGCGTGCTCGCCGTCTACGCCCGGCGGCCGCGCGCCTGGCGCGAGGAGGAGGCGGAGGCGCTCTCCGCGCTGGCGGCGAACGCCTCGGTCGCGCTCTCGAACGCCGAGCTCTACCAGCGCGTGGCGCTCGAGCGGGAGCAGTCGGTCGCGATCCTGGCGAACATCGCCGACGGGATCGTCGCCGTCGACCGCGACGGCCGGATCGTGCTCTGGAACCAGTCGGCCGCGCACATCACCGGCGTGCCGCGCGACGAGGCGATCGGCCGGATGCCCGTGCAGGTGCTCCACCGCGAGCTCGAGTCCGACGGCACCGGCACCGGCGGCGCGCGCCTCGTCCCGATCACCCGCGGCGGCGAGGAGATCTGGCTCTCGCTCTCCGAGGCGGTCATGCGCGATCCGGTCGGTGCCGTCGCCGGCCGCATCTTCGCGTTCCGCGACATCTCGAGCGAGCGGATCGTCGAGCAGATGAAGTCCGACTTCGTCTCGACCGTCTCGCACGAGCTGCGGACGCCGCTGACCTCGATCTACGGCTTCGCCGAGACGCTGCTCCGCCGGGACGTCGACTTCGGGGACGAGGAGCGGCAGCTCTTCCTCGGCTACATCGCCTCCGAGTCGGAGCGGCTGACCTCGATCGTCGACGCGCTCCTGAACGTGGCGCGGCTCGACACCGGCGACCTGCAGGTGACGATCGCGCCGACCGACGTCGGGCAGGTCGTCGAGGACGTCGTCTCGGGCGTGCGCTCGGCCGCGGAGGCCGACGGCCACCGCTTCGTCGTCGAGCTCGCCGGCAGCCGGCTGACCGCGGACGCGGACGTCGAGAAGCTGCGCCAGATCGTCGACCAGCTCGTCCAGAACGCGGTCAAGTTCTCGCCCGAGGGCGGCACCGTCAGGGTCGTCGCGCGGCGGCGGCCCGACGCCGTCCAGGTCAGCGTCGTCGACGAGGGGATCGGCATCTCGGCGCTCGACCAGCAGCGGATCTTCAGCAAGTTCTTCCGGGCCGAGGCGTCGGGCCGCCCGGGGGGCGGCGCCGGGCTCGGCCTCTTCATCGCCCACGGGCTCGTCTCGGCGATGGGCGGCCGGATCTGGGTCGACTCGACCGAGGGCAGCGGCTCGGCCTTCACCTTCGAGCTGCCCCGCTCCGAGCCGGCGGTCGCGGCGGTCGCCGAGGAGGGGGAGTGAGGTCCGGCGCGAATGGGCATAGATCCGCGCGGTACCGGGTGACGATGTGACGAGGATCCTCGTAATCGACGACGAAGCGCCGATCCGGCTGCTCTGCCGGGTCAACCTCGAGGCGGAGGGCATGGACGTGCTCGAGGCCGCCGACGGCCCCAGCGGGCTCGAGCAGGCGCGCGCCGGCGATCCGGACGTGATCCTGCTCGACGTGATGATGCCCGGGCTCGACGGCTGGCAGGTCGCCGAGGAGCTGCTCGACGACCCGCGCACCGAGGAGATCCCGATCGTCTTCCTGACCGCCCGCGCCGAGCTCCGCGACCGTGCGCGCGGCATCGACCTCGGCGGCGTCGACTACATCACGAAGCCGTTCAACCCGGTCGAGCTGGCCTCGCTCGTGCGCGACCTGCTCGGCCGCGTCGACGCGGGCGAGCGCGAGGCGCTGCGCCGCGAGAAGCTCGGCGAGCTGCGGTCGTTGCTCGACCGCGAGTAGGCAGCGAGCAGGTGGCTAGTAGCCGGCGAAGTCGGCCGTGACGACGTTCGCGCCGGCGGTGCCCTGGAACGCGGCCCGCCGCAGGCCGAGGCCGATCCGGCGGAAGCCGGGGCGGAGGAGGTTGCGCCGGTGCTCCGGGCTCTCCAGCCAGGCCCGGACGATCCCGCGGGCGCTGGCGTAGGAGCCGGTGCCCCAGGCGAGGTTCTCGCCGACGAACGGCCCGCGGACGTGGAAGCGGACCATGCGCGAGGCGAAGGCGCCGTGCGAGAAGGTGCCGGTGCGGGTCATCTGGCGGGTGTGCGCGGCCGCGGCGCGGGAGAGCGTCGTGTCGGGGCGCAGCGTCCTGAGGCCGTGCGCGGCGCGGACGCGGTTGATCTCCCTCAGGAGCGAGCCTCGGGCGACGGTGGTGCTGCTCGCGGCGCCCGACCCGCGCGGGAACGCGAGCGTCCCGGCTCCGACGGCGAGGACGAGGACGACGAGCAGGGCCAGCAGGATGCTCGCGCGGCGCGGCTCCATGGCGGCAGCTTGGCAAGAATATGCGTTGAAAACCTCCCCCTTTCGGGGGGTTCCCGACGCACGAACCTCTGCAAAGCTTCGCCTAACGCGCGGTCTGGGCGAGCAGGATCGCCGGCCAGGACGACGCCGCCGCCGGCCAGCTGCGCCGGCCCGAGCGCCTCGCCGAGCCAGGCCCAGGCGACCACCGTCGCGACGACCGGCTCCGCCATCGCGGCGATCGCGACCCGCGTCGCCGGCAGGTGCCGCAGCGCCCCGATCAGGAGCACGAAGGGGACGATCGTCCCCGGCACGACGACGAAGAGGACGAGCAGCCAGCCCGGCAGCTCGGTCGCGTCGAGCCGGCCGAGCAGCGAGAGCCGGTCGGCGAAGAGGTGGAAGGGGAAGCGCCACCAGGGCACGACGAGCGCCCAGAACGCCGTCGCGAAGCCGAAGCCGAAGCAGAGCAGCGAGAGCGTGTCCCGGCCCGCGACCGCGCGCTCGGCGAGCAGGACGTAGGCGGCGTACGAGACCGACCCCGCGAGCGCGGCCGCGACGCCTGCGCCGTTCAGCGTCACGCCGTGCGCGACGTCGACGATCAGCGCCAGCCCCGCGAGCGCCAGGGCGAGCGCGGCCCAGACGCGCCGTCGCACGTGCTCGCCGAAGACGAAGCGGGCGACGAGGGCGACGAGGAGCGGCGCCAGGTACTCGATCAGGAGCGCGACGCCGATCTCGAGCCGCCGGATCGCGAGGAAGTAGAAGAGCTGGACGAAGGCGAGCCCGCCGACGCCGAAGAGGACGAGCGCGGGCAGCTCGCTCCGGGTCACGCGCAGCGCCCGCGGGGCGAGCACGGCGAGGCCGAGCGCGAGCCCGAGGAAGGCTCCGGCCGAGCGCACCTCGGCGAGCTGCAGCGAGGAGAGCCCGCCGACGAGCACGACCTTGGCGACGGTGCCGTTCGCGGCCCAGAGCGTCGCCGCGGTCAGCGCCATCGCGTAGCCGCGCGCGGGGTGCCGCTCCCGGGCCGGCGGGACGGGGAACGGGGCCTCGGTCACGAGGCCCCGGAAGCTACCTGAGCACGGCCTCCCGCTCCGCGGCGAAGCTCGGGAAGGGCGTCAGCGGCTCGAACCGCGCCTGGAAGAAGCGCAGCTCCCTGGGCGCGTACGTGAGCTCGAGCCCCGGCACGTCGTCGGCGACCGCCTGCACCTTCGCGACCGTCTCGGCCACGTACGCGAGGTGCGTGTCCGTGTAGACGCGCCGCGGCAGGGTCAGCCGCACGAGCTCGAGCCCGTCGTACGGCTCGTCTCCGTGCTGGCCCGAGACGATCCCGCGCTCCATCGCGCGGACGCCGCCGGCGAGGTAGATCGCCGCCGCGAGCGACTGCGCCGGGAAGGCCGTCTGCGGCAGGTGCGGCAGCAGCCGCTTCGCGTCGACGAAGACCGCGTGGGCGCCGACCGGGACGACGATCGGCACGCCGGAAGCCTGCAGCAGCCCGCCCAGGTAGGCGGCCTGGCCGACGTAGTGCCGGACGATCTCCTCGTCGGCCGCGTCGCGCATCCCGAGCGCGAGCGCCTCCATGTCGTGCCCGGCCATGCCGCCGTACTGCGTGAAGCCCTCGTAGACGACGACCGACTCCCGCAGCGTCCGTGCGAGCGCGTCGTCGTTGACCGCGACGAAGCCGCCGATCGGGACGAAGTGGTCCTTCTTCGAGGAGAAGACGGCGCCGTCGGAGAGCGAGGCGAGCTCGCGGATCAACGCCGGCAGCGTCCAGTCGCCGTACCCCGGCTCGCGGTCCTTGACGAAGACGGCGTTCTCGGAGGCGCGCGTGGCGTCGAGGAAGAAGGGGACGCCGTACTCGCGCGTCAGCTCCCGCACGGCGCGCAGGTTCTCGAGCGAGAACGGCTGCCCGCCGGCCATGTTCAGGCAGGCCTCCTGGCGCACGAAGGCGACCTCGCCGCGGTGTCCCGCGAGCACGCGCTCCAGCGCGGGCAGGTCGATGTTGCCCTTGAACGGGAACGGCGAGGCGGGGTCGCGCGCCTCGGCGCAGGCGACGTCGACCCAGACGCCGCCGGCGAGCTCGACGTGGGCGCGGGAGGTCGTGAAGTAGAGGTTCGAGGGCACGAGCTGCCCGGGGCGCACGAGCGCGCGGGAGAGCAGGTGCTCGGCGCCGCGGCCCTGGTGCGTCGGGATCAGGTGCCGGTAGCCGTAGAGCTCGCGCATCGTCTCCTCGAGCCGGAAGAAGCTGCGCGAGCCGGCGTAGGACTCGTCGCCGAGCTCCATCGCCGCGCGCTGCTCCTGCGAGAGCGCCGAGGTGCCGCTGTCGGTCAGCAGGTCGACGAAGACGTCGTCGGCGTGGAGGAGGAAGGTGTTCCAGCCGGCCGCCGCCATTGCCTCCGCCCGCTCCTCCGCGGAGCGGAGGACGATCGGCTCGACGACCTTGATCTTCCACGGGGGCACGTTCATGTGCGGATCGTCCTGCCGCGCCCGGGCGGCGACATCCGCGGATGCACGCACGCGCGGGCGGTGCGCACCCCGATGCCCGGCCGCCGCCGGGCCGCGAGCGTCGCTCCATGAGGGGGATCGTCGGGATCCTCGGCACGGCGGACGCGACGAACGGGTGGCTGGCCGAGGCCTGGCGCAACCTCGGGATCGCCGCCGTGCTGGTCGAGGCCGGCGGCGCCGGCAGGCTCGGGGAGGGCGACGTCCTCGTCGGCCGGCTCGACGTGCTCGAGACCCTGGACGGGATCGAGCCCGGGCTCGCCGCGCTCGGAGCCGCGCGCCGGCGCGGCGTCCACGTCGTCAACGACGCGGCCGGCCTCCTCCACGTCCACGACAAGCTGCTGACGGCGGCCCTGCTCGAGCGCGCCGGGCTGCCGCACCCGCGCACCGAGCACGTGGCGGCGGGAGGCGTGCCGTCGCTGGAGCCGCCGGTCGTCGTCAAGCCGCGCTACGGGAGCTGGGGCAGGGACGTCGAGCTCTGCGGGACGCGCGCCGCGCTCGCCCGCCACCTGGCCGCGCTCGAGAGCCGCGGCTGGTTCCGGCGCCACGGGGCGCTCGTCCAGGAGCTGGTGCCGCCGCCCGTCCACGACCTGCGCCTGATCGTCGCCGGCGGCCGCGTCGTCGGCGCCGCCGAGCGGCTGCCCGCGCCCGGCGAGTGGCGGACGAACACCTCGCTCGGCGGCAGCCTCCGCCCCGGGCGCCCGGGCGAGGACGCGTGCGAGCTCGCGCTCGCGGCGGCCGAGGCGACCGGCGCCGCCTTCGTCGGCGTCGACCTGCTGCCCTCCGGGAGCGGCTTCGTCGTGCTCGAGCTGAACGCGACCGTCCACTTCGACCGCCGCTACTCGCTGCCGCGCAGCGACGTCTACGCCGAGACGGCGGCGGCGCTGTCGCTGCCGTCGAGCCGGCCGCTCGCGGGCGTCCACGCTTGACGCTTCGCGGCGGGCGCGGCAACCGTCAAGATCAGCTCCTGGTGCGAGATCTCCTGCTCGTGTGTCCCAGCGCCCGCGATCTCGCAGCAGCCGAGAGCGCCGGCCTCGGCGCGCGCTACCGCGTCCACGCGGTCGGCGGCGACCTCGACGACGGCGCGCCGTTCGACGCCGCCGGCATCCTCGCCGAGGCGGAGCGCCTCCGGGCGGACGGCGTCGTCGGCAGCAAGGACCGCTCGGCGCTCCTCGCCGCGCTCGTCGCCGCCCGGCGCGGCCTGCCCGGCCCGGCGCCGGAGGCCGTCCTCCGCTGCCAGCACAAGCCGACCGCCCGCGCCGTGCAGCGTCGGGCCGCGCCGGAGTCGGTGCCGGGCTTCGCCGTCCTCGACGGCGCCGCGCCGTTCCCGCCGCCCTTCTTCGTCAAGCCCGTCGTCGGCCGTCTCTCGCAGGGGTCGTTCCTGCTCGAGCGCCTCGAGCAGCTGCCCGCCCCGGTGCACGACGCCTACCGCGACAGCTTCGGGCGGATGGCCGAGCTGGCCGGCGTCGACGGGCTCGACTTCGACGGCTACCTCGCGGAGGAGCTCGTGCACGGGCTCGAGGTGACGCTCGAGGGCTACGTGCGCGAGGGCCGCGTGACCACGATCGGCGTCACCGACTCGGTCACCTACCCGGGCACCGGCAGCTTCCAGCGGTTCGAGTACCCGAGCGCGCTGCCGGCGGCGCGGCTGGAGGAGCTCGCGGAGATCGCCGCCCGGGTCGTCCCGGCGCTCGGGCTCGACGACGCCTTCTTCAACATCGAGCTCGCGGTGCCCGAGCGCGGCACCCCGCAGCTGATCGAGGTGAACGCGCGCATCGCCTCGCAGTTCGCGCCGCTCGTCGAGGCGACTCACGGCCGCTCGACCTACGAGGCCCTCTTCGCCCTCGCCTGCGGCGACGACCCGGCCTGGGCGGGCGGCGAGCCCGACGGCGTCGCGGTCAGCTGGGTGATCCGCGTCTTCGCCGACGCGCTCGTCGAGGCGGTGCCCGAGCCGCAGCCGGGGCTGGAGGTGCTCGTCCGCCCCGGGCTGCGCCTCTCGGAGCAGGGCCTGAACGACGGGTCGAGCTACCGGCTCGCGATCTTCTCCGAGCACGCCGCGACCCGCGCGGAGGCGCTCGAGCGCTGCCGCGTCCGCAGCGCCGAGCTCCTCCGCGCGTTCGCGCTGGCCTAGCCGGCTAGAGCAGCTTGTTCGCCTGCAGGAAGGCCCGTGCGACCTTCGCCGGCGACTGCTTGTCGACGATCACGGCCTTGTTCATGGCGATGATCGCGGGCGTCGTCAGCGTGCGGCTGACCGCGTCCATCGTCTGCCGGAACTTCGGCCCGAGCTGCGCCGCCAGCTTCTTCGAGACGACCGGCGCCACGTTCTGGAAGCCGAACAGGTGCTTCGTGTCGGTCAGGACGACGTAGTTCGACCCCTTGCCGAGCGGCGGGTCGGTCGAGAAGACCGCCGCGGCCATCGCCTTGCCCGAGTCGAGCGCCGCGTAGGGGCTGATCCCGGCGAGCGGCACGAACTTCGTGTTGCGGATCTTGTAGATGTTCCGGAGGCCGACGAGCCCCGTGTTGCGGGTGCGGAACTCGGGCAGGCCCGCCAGGGTCAGGCCCTTGACCTTGCGCAGGTCGGCGACCGTCTTCAGCTTGTACTTGGCGGCCGTCGCCTTCGTGACCGCGATCGCGTCGGTGTCGAAGAACGGCGTCCGTGCGAAGAGCGTGAAGCCGCGCTGCTCCTGCAGCTTCTTCGCGAGCGTGTAGGTGGCGCCGGCGGTCTTGGCGGAGAGCGCCCGGTGGAAGACGACCTGGACGATCACGCCGGTGTACTCCGGGTAGACGTTGATCTTGCCGCTCGTCAGGGCGGTGTCGATGATCTCGGTCGAGCCGATGTTCTCCTTGTAGGCGACCTTGAACCCGTGCGCCTGCAGGGACTGCTTGTAGAGCTGGCCGAGGATGTACTCCTCGGGGAAGTTCTTCGTGCCGAGCACGATCGTCGGCTTGCTCGCGGCGGACGCGGTCGCCGCGAGGATCGAGCCGAAGAGAATCGCCAGCAGGTAGGCGCCGAGCGCCGGCCGTGGTGCTTTGACTCGCATCGCTCCTCCAGTGTCTGCGGGACAGGAGCGCCCGATCCTAATCGGCTTCGGGCGCGTGTCGAGGCACAACGACGGGGGCGGTTACGATCATCCCCGTGCAGGGCGCCGCCGCGGAGATCGTCTTCGATCGCGTCACGAAGCGCTACCCGGGGCGGGAGGAGCCGGCGGTCACCGACCTCTCGCTGACCGTGGCGGCGGGCGAGCTCTGCGTCCTCGTCGGGCCCTCGGGCGGCGGCAAGACGACGGCGCTGCGGATGGTCAACCGGCTCGTCCCCTGGGACGAGGGCGACGTCCGGGTCGACGGCCGCAGCGTCGCCGAGATCCCGGCGACCGAGCTCCGCCGCGGGATCGGCTACGTGATCCAGCAGGTCGGCCTCTTCCCGCACATGACCGTCGCGCAGAACGTCGCGACGGTGCCGCGGCTGCTCGGCTGGCCGAAGGCCCGGATCCGCGCGCGCGTCGAGGAGCTGCTCGCCCTGGTCGGGCTCGAGCAGGGCGACGCGGGACGCTATCCGGCGGCGCTCTCCGGCGGCCAGCGCCAGCGGGTCGGGCTCGCGCGCGCGCTCGCGGCCGACCCGCCGATCCTGCTGATGGACGAGCCGTTCGGCGCCGTCGACCCGATCGTGCGCGCCCACCTGCAGCAGGAGCTGCGGCGCCTGCACCGCGAGGTCGGCAAGACGATCCTCTTCGTCACCCACGACGTCGACGAGGCGATCGGGCTCGGCGACCGGATCGCGATCTTCCGCGAGGGCGGCGTGCTCGTCCAGTGCGACACGCCCGACACGATCCTCGCCCGGCCCGCCGACGTCTTCGTCGAGCGCTTCGTCGGCGAGGACCGCGCGCTGCGGCGGCTGGCGCTGCGGCGGCTCGGCGAGGTCGCGCTCGAGGCGCGGAACGGCTCCGGGCCCGAGCTCCCGTCGCTGCCGGCGGCGACGACCGTGCGCGGCGCCCTCTCGTTGATGCTCGACGCGGGCGCGCCGGCGGTCGAGGTCGTCGGCGACGACGGCGCCGTCCTCGGCCTGCTCCGGCTCGAGCGGGTGCGGGAGCTCCTGGCGTGAGCTCGGGGCAGGGCCCCGTCGTCATCCCCGACTTCGGGCAGGCGAGCGCCTGCGTCACCGACAACCGCGCCTTCTGCTGGGACTGGGCGCGCAGCCACTGGGGCGACACGCTGCAGCCGGCGCTCGTCCAGCACGTCGAGCTGACCGCGATCGCCGTCGGCGTCGGCTTCGCGATCGCCTTCGCCGCGGCGCTGCTCGCCCACCGGGTGCGCCGGCTGCAGCAGCCGTTCTCGGTCTTCGCGGCGCTCTTCTACACGATCCCGAGCCTGGCGCTCTTCCAGCTGCTCGTCCCCTTCACCGGCCTGACGACGACGACGGTCGAGGTCGCGCTCGTCGGCTACACGCTCGTGATCCTGCTCCCGAACATCGCGGTCGGCCTCGAGGGGACGCCGGTCGAGGTCGTCGACGCGGCCGAGGGGATGGGCCTGACGCCGCGGCAGATCCTCTGGCGGATCCGGCTGCCGCTCGCCGTGCCCGCGATCGTCGGCGGCCTCCGCGTCGCCGTCGTCTCGACCGTCTCGATCGCGACGATCGCCGCCTTCCTGCTGCCGAAGGGCCTCGGCCACCCGATCTTCCTGGCCCTGAAGGAGCCGCAGCCGTTCAAGACCGAGATCTACGCGGCCGGCGCGCTCGCGGTCGGGCTCGCGCTCGCCGCCGACCTCGCGCTCGTGGGGCTGCGGCGCGCGCTCGTCCCCTGGGCGGCGCGATGATCCTCGCCGACGCCTTCCGGCCGGGGACGTTCCTCGACGCGCTCCGCTTCATCGGCGACAACCCCGGCTTCCTGCTCGGGAAGGCGCTCGAGCAGCTCGAGCTCGCCGGCGCCGCCCTCGGGCTCGCGCTCGTCGTCGCGCTGCCGCTCGGGATCGTGCTCGGCCACCTCCGCCGCGGCTCGACGGTCGCGATCGGCGCCTCGATCGTCGGGCGCGCGCTGCCGAGCCTCGTCCTGATCGGCGCCTTCCTGACCGTGCTCGGGATCGGCTTCGTCAACACGATGGTCGCGCTCGCGGTGCTCGCGGCCGGGCCGCTCCTGACGAACGGCTACCAGGCGGTCGAGGGCGTCGAGCCGGAGGCGGTCGAGGCGGCGCGGGGGATGGGGATGGGCCGCGCCCAGATCCTGCTCCGGGTCGAGCTGCCCCTGGCGCTGCCGCTCCTCTTCGCCGGGATCCGGATCGCGGCGGTCACGGTCGTCGCGACGGCGCCGATCGCCGCGGTCGCGGGCGGCGGCGGGCTCGGCGACGTGATCGTCAACCAGGCGAGCTACCGGCTCGAGGGCGTCCTCGGCGCCTCGCTCTGCGTGATGGCGCTCTCGGCGCTCGTCTACGCGTCGTTCCTCTGGCTCGAGCGGCTGCTGACCCCGCGCGGGCTGCGTGCGGCCGGCGCCGCGGCGCCGCCGTCGTTCTAGGCCGCTACGCTCCCGGGGTCGGCGGGACGTAGCGCAGCCTGGTTAGCGCGCCTGCTTTGGGAGCAGGAGGTCGCCAGTTCGAATCTGGCCGTCCCGACTCCTACCGCGGCGCCGTGACGTGGTGGCGGACGAGCGGGCTCCCGTCCGGCTCGCCGCCCTTGCGGAGCCGCAGCACCGTCCGCCCGCCGCTCCGCTCGAGCTCGTGCAGGAGCCAGGGGCGGCCGTCGACGCCGGGGCCGCCGACCGGCTCGCCCACCGCCGGCACCTCGCCCTCCCAGGCGCCGCGCTGGATCTCGCGGCCGTCCGGGTCCTCGCGGACGAAGACGACCGGCGCGTCGATCCCGCCCGACGCGCCCTCGCGCCACGTCCGCTGCGGCTCGAAGCTCGGCTGCTCGTCGCGGGTGATCTCGCGCAGCCCCTGCCGCAGCTCCTCCGGCGTCGGGTTGCCCCAGAACCAGAACCCGCACCAGACGCCGCGCACGACGAGGAGCGAGTCGAGCAGGAACGTGAAGGGGAGGAAGGGGCGGTGCTTGCGGTCGCTCTCCTCGAGCAGGTCGAGCTCGGCGGCGACGCGCTTCTCCTCGTCGCAGAGGAACGGGAAGGAGGCGCCGAGGCCGGCGCGGAAGGCGCCCGCGGCGTAGGGCGGGTCGGTGGTGACGACGACGACCTGCCCGTACTCGCGCTGCAGCTCCTCCTGCATGTCGACGAGCGTCCGCAGCCGCACCTGCTCCTTCGGGCACCACCAGCCGCGGACGAAGCAGAGGACGAGCGGCTGCCCGGCTGCGAGCTCGGAGAGCGTGCGCTCCTCGCCGGTGTGCTCGGGCAGGCGCAGGTCGGGGAAGCGGTTGCCGGGGGCGAGGTCGTCGCGCATCGGGGCTCCTTCGTCTCGGGTCTGCACCGGAAGCTGCCCGGCCGCGGGCGTGGTTAGGCCTCGACGCGGCAGGGGTAGTCGTCCCCGATGGCAACTCTCGTCCTCGGGCCGCTGCTGCGCTACGTCGACGAGCACGAGGCGGTCGTCTGGGTCGAGGTCGACGGGCCCTGCGAGGTCGAGGTCCTCGGGCGGCGCGCACGGAGCTTCCGGGTCTGCGGCCGCCACTACGCGCTCGTGCTGGTCGACGGGCTCGAGCCCGGCACGAGCCACCCGTACGAGGTCGCGCTCGACGGGGAGCGCGTCTGGCCCTTCGAGGGCGAGCCGGCGAGCGTGATCCGCACCTGCGCGCCGGAGCGGTCGGTGCGGATCGTCTTCGGCTCCTGCCGCGCCGCCGCCCCGCACGACGACGAGGACTGGGCGGGCTTCGGCGTCGACGCGCTGCACACGTATGCGCTGCGGCTGCGCGAGGACGGCCCCGAGGCGATCCCGGACGCGCTCGTCCTGCTCGGCGACCAGGTCTACGTCGACGAGGCCGCGCCGCGCACACGCGCCTTCGCGCGGAGCCGCCGCGACACGAGCGAGCCTCCCGGCGAGGAGACGCTCGACTTCGAGGAGTACGCGATGCTCTACCGCGAGTCGTGGAGCGATCCGGTCGTCCGCTGGCTGCTCTCGACCGTGCCGTCGGCGATGATCTTCGACGACCACGAGCTCTCCGACGACTGGAACATCTCGAAGTCCTGGGCGGAGGACATGCAGCGCAAGACGTGGTGGTCGGAGCGGGTCGTCGGCGGCTTCACCTCCTACTGGCTCTACCAGCACCTCGGCAACCTGCCGCCGCGCGAGCTCGAGGCGGACGAGCTCTACCGCCGCGTCCGCGACTCGGAGGACGGCGGCCCGCTCCTGCGCGAGCTGGCGCTGCGCCAGCTCGAGACGACCGCGGGGACGCGCTGGAGCTTCGCGCGCACGATCGGGGGCGTCCGCCTGGTCGTGATCGACTCCCGCGCCGGGCGCGTGCTCGAGCCGGGGCGGCGGGAGATGGTCGACGAGGACGAGTGGCGCTTCGTCGTCGACGAGGCGCGGCGCGAGTCCGACCACCTGCTGCTCGCGACCTCGGTGCCGTACCTGCTCGGCGGCGGCATCCACGACCTCCAGGCCTGGAACGAACGTGTCTGCGACGGCTGCTGGGGGGCGCGCGCCGCGCGCCTCGCGGAGAAGCTCCGGCGCGCGGTCGACCTCGACCACTGGGCGTCGTTCCAGCGCTCGTTCCGCAAGCTGGCGACGCTCCTGCGCGAGCTCGAGGGGCCGGAGACGGTGCTCGTGCTCTCCGGCGACGTCCACTACGCCTATCTCGCCGAGACGACCCTGCCGCGCGTCCGCCAGGTCGTCGTCTCGCCGATGCGGAACCTGCTCGGCCGCAAGGAGCGCTGGGCGCAGCAGTTCGCGCTCTCGCGCGCCGGCGTCGCGATCGGCAGACTGCTGCGCCGCTCCGTCGGCGCGCCGCCGCCTCCGTTCGACTGGCGGATCACGCGCGGGCCCTGGTTCGACAACGCCGTCGGCACGCTCCTGTTCGAGGGGCGGCAGGCGCGCCTCTCGATCGAGCGCGCCCGACCGGGGCCGCGGCTCGAGACGGTGCTGGAGGAGCGGCTCGCCTAGCCGCTATCCCGCCGGGAGCTGCCAGACGTCGTCGCGCAGGAGCGGGACGACCTCGCCCTCGGCCGTGACGGCGTCCACCTCGACCTCGGGCCCGCCGATCATGAAGTCGGTGTGGATCGAGGAGCTGTTGACCTTGCCCGCGGCGTCGCCCTCGTAGGAGGCGGAGATCCCCTCTCCGAGCGCGATGTGGCAGGTCGCGTTCTCGTCGAAGAGCGTGTCGAAGAAGACGATCTCCGGTCCGGCCGACGCGCGAGCCGCCGTCGACGAGCGCCACCTCGCCGAGCAGGTGCGCGCCCTCGTCGGTGTCGACGTGCACGCGCATCACCTCGGCGCCGGTGCTGGCGTCGACCTCGACGGCGCGGCCGCCCTCGAAGCGGATCTCGAGGTCGCGGACGACCGTGCCGGCTGATCTCGAGCGGCCGGGTCGAGCGGACGACGCCCTCGGTGCGCGCCGGGTCCGGGCTGGCGAAGATCTCCTCGGTCGGCATGTTGGCGACGTGCTTGATCCCGGAGCGGGTCTCGTCCAGGGCGGCCTGCCAGAGGGTCTGCGGGAAGAGCCCGACCGTCAGGTCGGTGCCCGGGCCGCGGAAGCGGAGGTGGTCGAAGCGCCGCTCGTTCAGCGCGTTCGCCCGCTCCTCCAGCCGGCCGATGTGCTCCTGCCAGGCGGCGACCGGGTCGGGCTCGTCCAGCCGGACCGCGCTCGCGACCGCGTCCCAGAGCCGGTCGACGTCGGGCTCGCCGAAGACCGCCTGCGCCCAGCCGGCGGTCGGGCAGGCGACGATCACCCAGTTCGCGATCCCGTCGCTCAGGCGCAGGCTCTGCTTCGCGAGCTCGCGCGGCCGGGCCTTGCCGACGCGGCGGCCGTCGAGGTCGGCGAGGATCTCCGGCTCCGGGTTGCCGCTGATCGAGACGATCGCGCCGCCGTCCGCCTCGAGCGCGTGCAGCCGCTCGACGGCCCACGGCGGCGACCAGGAGAGCATCTCCTCGTCGGCGTGCTCGATCATCGCCCGCCGCGCGTGCTGGTCGCCGTAGGCGACGTCCACGTAGCGGGCGCCCGCCTCGTAGGCCTGGCGGACGACCGCGCGGACGAGCGGCGCGTGCTCGACCTGGGCGTTCACGAGCACGAGCTGGCCCGGTTGCACGTTCGCGCCGACGCGCACGGTCAGGCGCGCGTAGGCCTCGAGCAGGTCGGCGGAGACGGCCATCGAGCCGCAACACTAGCCACGCCGACGTCCGCGCCGCGCGCCTAGACTGAGCGGCCGTGCGCACCCCCCGCTCTCGCACAGCTGCGCTGACGCTCGCCCTCGTCGCGCTGCCGTTGGCGCTGGTCGCGTGCGGCGGCCCGTCCAGCTACGACCTGGCGAAGACCCGCGACTGCCTCGAAGGGCGCGGGCCTGACCGTGGGCCCGCCGCCGGCCGACGACTTCGTCGCGCGCTCGGCGACCGTCGGCAGCTTCCGGGCCTCGTTTCCCGGCGCGGCGGGCAACGCGGTCACGATCTCGCTCGGCGAGTCGGCCGACGACGCCAAGCAGACCGCCGGGGGCTACGTCCGCTTCCACGCGAGGAACGTCGGCGTCTTCGACATCCTCCAGGTCGAGCGGAACGCGGTGCTGCTCTGGAAGCAGCATCCGACCGACGACGAGCGCACGACGGTCACGAGCTGCCTGAAGTGACCCGGCCCTCGTCGAGCTCCTCCTCGGCGAAGAAGCGCAGCAGGAAGACGGCGAAGACCGCGAAGAAGACGACCGCCTGCTCCGCCGCCATCGTCAGCCCCGCGAGCTGCTGGTCCTCGAGCCGGGAGAGCCCCCAGAGCCGTTCCGGCGCCCGCGCGTAGAAGTCGTAGACCGGCGTCGCCACGAGCGCGAGCAGGAGCCCGATCGGGCTCGCGAGCAGGAAGGCGGCGAACAGGTAGCCCGCCCTGACGCCGCTCGGCACGCGGTGCGGCGCATCCTGCAGCACCGGCCACCACATCAGCGCGCCCGGCGACGAAGTAGGTCAGGTGCTCGAGGTGGAGGATCGAGTCCGGGTGCCGGAGCGCGAGGTCGTACGCGGGCGGCAGGTGCCAGGCGGCGTAGGTGACGAGCCAGAGCGGCAGCGCCACGAGCGGCCGCGTCAGCTGCCGGACCGCCGGCACGCGGCCGAGCGCCGCGGCCGCCGCGGGCGGGACGCCGAGCACGGCCAGCGCCGGAGCCCACTCGGCCAGGATCACGTTCTGGAGCAGGTGCGCCGAGAGCAGGTAGTGGAGCGAGAGGTGCTCGAGCGGCGTCTGGAAGGCGAGCACGAGCAGCGCGACCGAGCCGGCGAAGCACGCCTGCCGCCATCGCCGCGCCGGGAAGAACCGGAGCGCGAGCAGGTATCCGGCCGCGAGCAGGACGGTGAAGAGCGCCTCGTCCCAGCGCAGCTCCCACGCGTAGGGGTCCACCGGGCCAGCGTACTAGCGGGCCCGCTGCGGCCCGCGGCGCGCGACCCGGATAGACTGCACCCGCTCGCGGGCGTAGCTCAATGGTAGAGCCCCAGCCTTCCAAGCTGGTCACGCGGGTTCGATTCCCGCCGCCCGCTTCTTCTTCTCTCTTGCTATTCCAACCCGCTCGTCAGAGTGGCCCGTGACATAGGCCGCAGCCTTCTCTCGTGCCGCGCGAAGCCCTCGGGCTGGCTCCTGAAGCCAGTCGCGACTGAGGTCACGGAGAACCCTAGCCGAGCCGTGGCCGATCGGCCAGGTCGGCCCCGGGCATTGCCTCAGCCGGGCACGACTCCTCCCGAGAGATACGTGCACAGCACGTCCCAGGCTCCCGGCATCCAGGTCGGATGCTGTCCGGCAGAGAACAGAATCGTCGGTATCTCCCCGGGTAGGGCCGGCTGGACGACGAGGCGTCCGACGTCGTTCATGAGCACTCCAGCATCCGGAGCCGTCAGCCGCGTCGTCACTCCGGTCACCGTGTAGATGCCGGTCATCAGCTCGACGCGCGTGTTCATCACCTGGTCGTACGAGACGACAAGACCGGTCGGGCCGACGTACGTTCCGACCGCCTGCGCGTGCTGCTCGCTGCGTATCGCCGTTCCGCTCGGGTCGCGGAACGTCTTCGTCGTCAGGTCCACCCAGCCGTCCTGTGCGACGTCGAAGCCGCACAGCCAGGACGAGACGCCGCCGAGCTCGTGATGCTGCAGTTCCGTCGTCGGGCCCTGGGCGCCGGCGGGAAGGGCTGCCGCGAGCGCCGCCAAGGCGAGCGTGGTAGCCAGCAGGGCCAGCTCTACGCATCTCCGCCTCCTTACCTGGATGCCGAGCTACCCGCATGATTCGACCGGCGTGGCCACCCCGCATCGGTAGAAAGCGGCGTGTCGACGAGCCGGCCGCGCTCCGACCGGCTCGAGCGGGTCGCGCCGGTCCGCCACGGTCGTCGCGCTGTCGCCGCGCGAGCCCGCCGCTGCTCGACACGCTGCCGGGGATGGACGCGGCGCAGGCGCTCTACCGCTCCCTCGGCTTCCGGGAGGCCGGCGCCTACCGGTTCAACCCGTTGCCGGGCGCGCAGTTCCCGGAGCTGACGCTCAGGCGATCCGGTCGACGACCGTGAAGCGCTCGTTTCTCTCCACGATCAGCGTCTCCGGCCGGTCGCCGGTGCGGCAGCTCGCCGCGACCGCGAAGCGGTTCGGGAACAGGCGCAGCGCCGCGTACTCGCCGAGCGACAGCTCCGCGATCTCGGCGCACGCCGCGCTCGGGCACTCGCAGAGGAAGGGGACGAGCCGGCGGGGCGGCAGCATGCCCGCGAGGGTCGCGATGCGGTCGTTCGCCTCCGCGAACAACTCCTCGTTTCGTGCGACACGTGCCGCCGTCGCAGCCATCGTCGCATCGTAAGGAACGCCCCGGCCGGACGGGGTGTTGATTTGCTCACGGTTCCGGCCCGCCGGTCGGCCCTGCGCGGAGACCATGTTCTGCGGATGCCGCGCGCGCCGACGCGTAAACGTCCGGGCCGCGCCGTACGCTTCGCGCGATGACGCCCGAGCGGCTCGTCTCCTTCCGTCCGCGGGCCGTGCTCTCCGTCCTCGGCGTCCTGCTCGCCGTCGGGCTCGTCCTCTGGGTGGTCTGGATCGCGCTGCAGGTGATCACCTGGATCCTGGTCGCGCTCTTCCTGGCGCTCGCGCTCAACCCCGCGGTCGAGGCGCTGCAGCGGCGCGGGGTCCGCCGTCGCGGGCTCGCGGTCGCGATCACCTACCTGACCGCGCTCGCGGTCGCCGCGGGCATCGCCGCCGCCTTCCTGCCGACGCTCGTCGACCAGGTCAGGCACTTCGCGGACGCCGTGCCCGGCTACGTCGAGGACCTGACCAAGGGTCGCGGCCGCCTCGGCTTCCTGGAGACCCGCTACCACATCGTCGAGCGCGTCCGCGAGGCGATCAAGGGCGGCAACGCGGACAAGCTGCTCGGCGCGACGACGACGGCGGTCGCCGTCACCAAGGGCGTGATCACCGCGATCGTCGCGACCGTGACGATCCTCTTCATGACGCTGTTCATGCTGCTCGAGGGCCCCGACTGGGTCGAGCGGGCCTACGGCCTCCTGCCCGAGCAGAGCCGGCCGCGCTGGCGCGCCGTCGGGCGCGACGTCTACCGGACGATCGGCGGCTACGTGACCGGGAACCTGCTGATCAGCCTGATCGCGGGGATCACCTCGGGCGTCCTGCTCCTCGCCGTCGGCGTCCCCTACGCCGCGGCGCTCGGGCTCGTCGTCGCGCTGCTCGACCTGATCCCGCTCGCGGGGGCGACGCTCGCGGCGATCATCGTCACGCTGGTCGCCTTCGCCGCGAACGGGCTGACCGCCGGCCTGATCGTCCTCGTCTTCTTCGTCGTCTACCAGCAGCTCGAGAACCACGTGATCCAGCCGGTCGTCTACGGGCGCACGGTGCAGCTCTCGCCGCTCGCGGTGCTGATCGCCGTGCTGGTCGGAGCCCAGGTGGCCGGGATCCTCGGCGCTCTCGGTGCGATCCCGATCGCGGGGGCGATCCAGGTGCTGCTCGTGGACTGGCAGCGGCGGCGACGGCCGGCCGACGTGCCCGTCGGCTGAGCTCCGTGCCGAACGAGCGCCGGCTCGCGAACGGTCGCGGACGCGCCGCCACGGTGACCCGCGAATCCTCCGTTCGGAGGATGATGCCGCGAGCGGAGCTGCCGATCCTTGACCCGTGGTGGGGAGACGTCTGCTCGCGTTCGCAGTCGCCGCGGTGGCGGCCGTCGCGCTCGGCGCCCTCGCCCCTGCGGCCGCGCCGGCACCGACGCTCGGGCACGCGGTCGCCGGCAGCTCGGCCCACCGCGTCGCAGACCTCGAGCAGACGCTCCTCGCCGCGATCAACGGGCTGCGGCAGGCACACGGGCTCGTCCCGCTGAAGCGCTCGGAGCCGCTCGGCCGCGCCGCGGCCGCGCACTCGGAGCAGATGGGCGCCGACGGCTACTTCGCGCACGACTCGGCGGACGGTTCCCCCTTCTGGAGGCGCGTCGAGCGGTACTACCCGTCCACGCGCTGGGACTACTGGTCGGTGGGGGAGAACCTGCTCTGGGCCTCGCCCGAGGTCGACGCCCAGCGCGCGCTCCAGATGTGGCTCGACAGCCCGAAGCACCGGGCCAACCTGCTCGCCGCGCGCTGGCGCGAGGTCGGGCTCTCGGCACTCGCCGTCCCGGCGGCTCCCGGCCCGTTCCAGGGGCTCGACGTGACGATCCTGACCGCCGACTTCGGCGTCCGTCGCTGAGCCCGACTCGACGCGGCGCTACCCTTCCCGGACGCGCTCGTAGCTCAGGGGACAGAGCGGCGGACTTCTAATCCGCGGGTCGGAGGTTCGAATCCTCCCGAGCGCATTCGCCAAGTAGCGCCGAAAACTGAAGAAAGTGCCCGCAAATCGGCCGATTTTGCGAAGTCGCCGTGTCAGGAACCATTCCGCGTCGTTCTAGACCCTTACGGCAGGGTCGCAGGGTCTGGGCAGGGTCTGCACGACGTTCGCGTTTGCGCAGGCGGTAAATCTCGATTCGCGGCCCGCGACTCGCGTTGCTCTTCAGCGCTAGCCGGGGAGGAGGCCGAGTTGGCCGAGAAAGTCCATCTGGTCGAAGAACAGGTGCTCGGACTTCAGTGTGTCGCCCTCGGTGACGTAAACCGCCGCCCACCGGAGTCCAACGGCTCGTCCTGTCGGCGCGACGTCGCCGTTGGGGGTGTGGAGCACACCAGTGTGGGTGCCGCTGAGGTCCCCTTCGGCCGCTGCGGCTGATCCGTCAGTGAGGAGTTGCTTGATCTCGAGGCGGATGTCCGGGAACGCCTCGTGGAACACGCCCAACAAGCCAAGAACTGCGTCGCGGCCGTTGGCCTGGCCGCCTGGCGCCACGAGCTCGGCGTCAGCCGCCCACGGCTCAGCATCGTTGTCATGGGCGTTGACTGCGTCGATGTGCTTGAGGATCACGTCTCTGGCGCTGGGCATCTGCTCTCCGGTCGTCGTTGGGGGGTGCCATCCTCTCAGGGCGAAGGCGGAAAAGGAACCGCCGTTTGCGTCGGCAGGCGAGCCGCGCGCTTCTAACCCGCGGGTCGGAGGTTCGAATCCTCCCGGGCGCATCGCGATTGCCGCCCGGCGGCTCGCGCCGGCGACGCGGACGGCGATCAGCGGCCGGCGTGCGGCTCGCCCATCAGCTCGACCCGGGCGACCTGCGCGAGCGCCACGTAGAGCGGCTGCTGCCGCTCCACCCGCACCCAGCCGTGGTCGTAGGGCCAACCGGAGCGGCGGAGCAGGCTCGTCAGCTCCGTGTCGTCGTCGGTGTCCGAGTGGACCCGCTCACGGTGCCCGTCGACGGTCGTGATGTAGATCGCCACCGTCCAACTGTACGACGCGGCCGAGCCGTCCCTCGTTCGAGGGATCGTCTCCCTCGTCCGGGGGAGGCGCCGTAGCCCGAACGGGGGGTGCGATCCCTCGTTCGAGGGACTGTTTGCGGGCGACGCAGCCGTGGGATCCGGGGGAGAGACCCGACACGAAGACGACCCGACGAGAGGAGACAGCATGGGCGAGAAGCTGCGTGGGACGCGCGTCGCGATCCTGGCCGCCGACATGTTCGAGCGGGTGGAGCTCGAGGAGCCGCGCAAGGCGCTGCTCGACGAGGGCGCCGAGGTCGAGGTGGTCTCGATCCACCCCGGCGAGATCAAGGGCTTCGACCACTTCGACCCCGCGAACACGGTCAAGGTCGACAAGACCGTCGAGGAGGTCGGCGCCGGCGACTACGACGCGCTGATGATCCCGGGCGGCGTCGGCAACCCCGACCAGCTGCGCGGCGACGAGAACGCCGTCCGGTTCGTCCGCGACTTCTTCGAGCAGGGGAAGCCGGCGGCGGTGATCTGCCACGGACCGTGGATGCTGGTCGAGTCCGGCATGGTCCGCGGGCGCCGCGTCACCTCCTGGCCGACGCTGCAGACCGACATCCGCAACGCGGGCGGCGAGTGGGTCGACGAGCAGGTCGTCGTCGACCAGGGTCTCGTCACCAGCCGCATGCCCGACGACATCCCGGCCTTCAACGAGAAGATGATCGAGGAGTTCGCCGAGGGCGCGCACGCCGGCCGGCGCGACAAGGCGGCCGAGGCGCGGTCCTGACGCGATGGCGCTCCCGGCGGCGCTGCTCGACGTCGACGGGACGCTCGTCGACACGAACTACCACCACGCGCTCGCGTGGTTCCGTGCCTTCGCCCAGCACGGCTTCGTCCTGCCCGTGTGGCGGATCCACCGCCACATGGGCATGGGCGGCGACCAGCTCGTCGCGACCCTCCTCTCCGAGGAGGTCGAAGAGCGGCACGGCGACGCGATCCGCGCGGCCGAGACGGCGCTCTACCTGCAGCTGATCGGCGAGGTCGCCGCCCTGCGCGGCGCCCGCGAGCTGCTGCTCGAGCTGCACCGGCGCGGGCACACGACCGTGCTCGTCAGCTCCGCCAAGGACGCGGAGGTGCAGCACTACCTCGAGCTGCTGGACGCGCGCGGCGTCGCCGACGGCTGGACGACCTCCGCCGACGTCGAGGCGACCAAGCCGCGGCCCGACCTCGTCCGCGCCGGCCTCGAGCGGGCCGGGACGGAGACCGGCGTGATGGTCGGCGACTCGACCTGGGACTGCATCGCCGCCCGCAACGCGGGCGTCGAGACCGTCGGGCTGCTGACGGGAGGCTTCTCCGAGGAAGAGCTCCGCGAGGCAGGCGCGGTCGCCGTCTTCTCGTCGCTCGACGAGCTGCGCGAGGGGCTCGACGAGACGCCGCTCGTCCCGTCCTGACCACGGCTATCCTGTCCGGGCTGCGCGGTGGCGGTAGCTCAGTTGGTAGAGCCCCGGGTTGTGGTCCCGGTGGTCGTGGGTTCGAGTCCCGTCCGCCACCCTCGCGCGCCAAGCCCGCCGCCGCGGGCTTTCGCGTCTCCTGGAGCCGATACCCTGTCCGCGGGTCACGCGTCCGGCGTCACCGTCCCGGCTTGTCCCGGCTACCCTGGGGCCCCGTAGCTCAGCGGATAGAGCGGCAGACTTCGAATCTGCGCGCGGAGGTTCGATTCCTCCCGGGGCCATCGACCGCTCGGCACCCTCCCCGGCGCGGGTCCGGCTGGCGAGCCGTCCGGCGGACCACGTAGATTCCGCGGCGATCTCGCTGCCGCCCCGGGGGACGCGTGCACGCACTCGTCGAAGCGCTTCGCTACCTGAATCTCGTCGCGTTCCTCGCGCTCGCGGCGATGGGCGTGCGGCTCTGGACGCGCCGGCACTCGGCGGCGGGCCTCTGGCCGATGCTCGCCTTCCTCGACCTGGCGTTCATCTCGGCCGTCGGGCGGGTGACGCCGAAGCATCCGCACGGGTTCCTCGAGCTGGCGGCCCAGCGGCTCGAGATCGCCCTGCTGCTCCTCTTCCCGTACCTGCTCTACCGCTTCACGACCGCCTTCCGCCGGCCGCGGCGGGCCGTCGAGCGGGCCCTGCAGGGGATGACCGTCGCGCTCGTCCTCTGGACCTTCGCGCTGCCCTCGTTCCCGGAGCAGGGAGAGCCGCGGTCGGGCCTCTTCGTCGCCTATCTCGTCGGCTTCCTGATCCACTGGTCGGTGCTGGCCGCCTTCTCCTCGTGGCGGCTCTGGCGCGCGGGCAGCGGCCAGCCGAGCCTCGCGCGGCGGCGGATGCGCTTCCTCGCCGCCGCCTCGGCGGGCCTGACGGTGGCGCTCTTCCTGACCGTGGGCTCGAACGCGCAGGACTCGCCGCTGCAGGCGGCCGCGCAGGCGTTCGCCTTCCTCAGCGCCGCGGCCTTCCTGCTCGGGCACTCGCCGCCGCTCGTCCTGCGCGTCTACTGGCGCCTGCCGGAGCAGCGGCGCGTGCAGGAGGCGATCGCCAGCCTGGTCGCGCTCGCGACGACCCCGCGGGAGATCGGCGAGCGTGTGCTCGAGCCGATGGCGGCGATCGTCGGCGCGCGCGCGGTCGAGCTGCGTGACGCGGACGGCAGGACGCTCGCGCGCTACCGGCGGGTGGAGGGCGACGACGGCGAGTCGGAGCCGCTCGAGATCGCCGTGCCCGGCGGCAGCCTCGTCGTCTCGACGACGCCGTACGCGCCCTTCTTCGGCGAGGACGAGCTCACCCTGCTGCGGACGATCGCCGCGCTGACGGGGATCGCGCTCGACCGGGTGCGGCTCTTCGAGCAGGAGCGCGAGTCACGGCTGGCGCTCGAGCGGGCGAACGAGGTGATGTCGAACTTCGTCACGCTCGCCGCGCACGAGCTGCGGACGCCGGTGACGACGATCCACGGCTTCGTGCACACCCTCAACCACCTCGGCGACCGCCTCGACCCGGCGCAGCGCGAGGAGGTCAGCCTGACGCTCGAGCAGCAGACGCAGCGCATGATCCTGCTGGTCGAGCAGCTGCTCGACCTCTCCCGGCTGGACGCGGAGTCGATCGACATCGTGCCGCAGCCGCTCGAGGTCCGCGACCGGCTCGACGAGCTCGTCGCGACCGTCGCCGCCTCGCGCGTGGACGAGGTCGAGGTGCTCGCCGACGAGGCGCTCGTCGCGGAGCTCGACGCGGCCGCCTTCGACCGGATCGTCTCGAACCTGGTCGCGAACGCGCTCCGCTACGGCGACGCGCCGGTGCGCGTCCGCGCCGAGCAGAACGACCGCCATTTCCGGCTCACGGTCGAGGACAGCGGCGAGGGCGTGCCCGCCGAGTTCGTCCCCGACCTCTTCGAGCGCTTCAGCCGGAGCGACGCGTCGCGGGCCCGCGCCAACGGCACCGGGCTCGGCCTCGCGATCGCGCGCTCCTACGCCCGTGCGCACGGCGGCGACCTCGTCTACGAGCCGGCACAGCCGCGCGGGGCGCGCTTCGCGGTCGTCCTGCCGGCCGCGCGGCCCGCGGTCCCGGCGCGGGCGTAGCCGCCTAGCCGCCGCGCTCGAGCCTGCGCAGGAGGACGCTGCCGACGAGGTGCTCGACGGCCTGCTCGGAGGTCTCGTAGACGGGCAGGACGCGGTCGACGCCGACGAGGGCGAGCAGCTTCCGCGTCCCGTCGTCGGCCGCGGCGAGCGCCAGCCCGCCGCCCGCCTCGCGGAGGATCCGCGCGGAGGCGAGGATCGCGCCGAGCGCGGTCGAGTCGACGAAGGTGACCCCGCCGAGGTCGAGCACGACCTCCGCAGGCTCGATCGCGAGCGCCTCGAGCTCCGCGCGCAGCTGCGGCGCCGAATAGAGGTCGAGCTCGCCTTCGACCGAGACGGTGTAGGCGTGGTCGCCCGTCCGGAGCGTCGTGATCGAGAGCTCGAGCTCGGTCAGGTCGTCGGGCCGCGCCACGTCCGGCACGTCCGGCACGGTACCGGCACCGGTTCGGCCTACGCGGTGCCGCGCTCGTGCGGGTCGGGCTCCTGCTCGCCCTCGCGCGGGAGGCCGGCGCGGTCGGCGCGCTCGTCGCGCTCGGCGTAGTCCGGGTACTGCTGCCGCTCCTGCTCGGTCTGCCGCTCGGGGCTCTCCTGCTCGTGCTCTGCCATGGGGCGCTCGTGCCCGCGGCGGCCGGCGGCCAATCCTCCGGCCCGCGCCGCCGCCGCCGCGTCGAGCTCGCCGGCCGCGGTCGGGCCGGTGCGCGCGCCTACGATGAGGGCGCGCGGGTGTGGCGGAACTGGCAGACGCGACGGGTTTAGGTCCCGTCGGGGCGAGAGCCCCGTGGAGGTTCGAGTCCTCTCGCCCGCATCGGCCGGAGCCCCGCGGGGCAGCCGGCGATCCCGGCCGGTTGGCCGTTCCGTCGCCGCGGAGTAGGCTCGACCGAACCCCGGGGTCGAGAGGAGGCTTGGATGGCGCTTGCACGAGTTGTCGCGTTCGAGGGCGTGAGCGCGGAGCGGATCGAGCAGCTCCGCACCGAGATGAGCTCGTCGGAGGGGCCGCCGGACGAGATCCCGGCGAGCGAGATGATGATCCTCCACGACCCCGACGGGCAGAAGTCGCTTGCGATCGTGATCTTCGAGAACGAGGACGACTACGCACGGGGCGACGCGGCGCTCGACGCGATGCCGACGGACGACACCCCCGGCCGCCGCGTCTCGGTCGGCAAGTACGAGGTCGCGATCCGGATGTCGACCGGCTCCGCGGTAGCACGGGCAGGGGTGTCGACCGGTTCGGCACCCCTCGCCCGTCGCCGCCGCGCGGGCGTCGGCGCGGCGACGGCCGGCGCCCTGGGCGCGGGGGGCCCGTAGCCCGTCCGCCGGCGGGACGAGCGGCCGCCCGGTCGCGGCCGACTCAGCGGTAGTAGCTGCGCGTCCAGCGGTGGCCGTGCAGCGTCTCGACCTGATCGTCCGGCAGCGGGCCCCGGTCGACGGCCGCGGCGTTCCGCTCCACGTTCCGGCTCGAGCGCATGCCCGGCGATCACCGTCGAGACGGCCGGGTGCGAGAGGCAGAAGCGCAGCGCGGGCTCCGCGAGCTCGTCGACCGGGACGCCGAGGTCGTCGGCGATCGCGTTCGCACGCTCCCACACCTCCCGCTTGCGGTCGCCTCCGAAGTACGCGTTGCGGAAGTCGCCCTCGGGGAACTCGGTGTCGGGCCGGATCCGTCCCGTCAGGGCGCCCTCGTCGAAGGGGACGCGCACGATCACGCCGACGCCCGCCTCCTGCACGGCGGCGAAGAGCTCGTCCTCGGGGCTCTGGTCGAAGACGTTGTAGATCACCTGGACCGTGTCGACGACGCCCGTCTCGACGAGCCGCAGCGCGTTCGCGGGCTCGTGGTCGTTGATCGAGACGCCGAAGAAGCGGATCTTGCCGTCGGCCTTCAGGCGCTCGACCGCGTCGAGCCAGTCGCCCTCGCCGACCCACTCGTCCGACCAGACGTGGAACTGCTGGACGTCGATCGTCTCGAGCCCGAGGTTGCGCAGGCTCCGCTCGGTGCAGGAGACGACCCAGTCGCCGGGGAAGGCCTCGCTCGCGCCGGCGCCGCTCCGCGCCGGCCACTCCCTGTTCCTCGGCGGCACCTTCGTCGCCACGTGGACGGTCTCGCCGCTCTCGCGGACGACCTCGCCCACGAGCTCCTCGCTGTGGCCGTTGCCGTAGCCGAGCGCGGTGTCGACGAAGGTGACGCCGAGCTCGATCGCGCGGCGCAGGGCCCGCAGCGACTCCTCGTCGTCGGCGCCGATCCACATCGACTGCCCGATCCCCCAGGCGCCGTAGCCGAGCTCCGAGACCTCGAGGCCGGTCCTGCCGAGCGTGCGGTACCTCATGGCTCCTCCCTCGTCGGACGCCGGCTCACCCTGGTAGCCCCGATCGCGTCACTCGCGAACCATCACCGTCGGCGCCGCAGTGCCCTTTGCTTGAATGGGCGAGTGAGCACGCAGGTCGAGGAGCTGCCGGGAGACCGGGTCCGTCTGACGGTCGACGTGTCGGCACACGAGCTCGAGCACGCCGTTCAGCACGCCGCCTCCGACCTCGCCGCCAGCGTCAAGATCCCCGGCTTCCGCGCGGGCAAGGTGCCGATGCCGGTGCTGATCAAGCGGGTCGGCAAGGAGCGGCTGATGGCCGAGGCCGTCGAGAGCCACATCGGCGGCTGGTTCTGGAACGCCGCCGCCGCGTCGCGGATCCGTCCCGTCGAGCAGCCGCAGTACGAGTACGAGCTGCCGGACTCGGGCGAGGCCGACTGGCGCTTCCGGGCGACGGTGGGCGTCCAGCCGAAGCCGGAGGTGCCCGACTGGACGGGGCTCGAGGTTCCCTACGCGGAGCCCGAGGTTCCCGCGGAGGCGGTCGACCAGGCGCTGCAGCACGTCCAGGCGACGGTGGCCGAGCTGGCGCCGGTCGACGGGCGCGCCGCGCAGGCGGGCGACACGCTCGTCGTCGACCTCGTCCAGGCCGGCGACGAGGCGGCCGAGCGCGACTACGTCGTCGAGCTCGGCTCCGGGCGGCTGATCGACGAGATCGAGGAGGCGCTCTCGGGCCTCTCGGTCGGCGAGGAGAAGCAGGTCTCCTACGAGCTCGCCGACGGCGGCACGCGCACGCTGACCGCGACCGTCAAGGAGATCAAGGAGAAGGTTCTGCCGCCGCTCGACGACGAGCTCGCGCAGGCGGCGTCCGAGTTCGACACGCTCGCGGAGCTCCGCGCCGACATCGAGTCGCGCATCCGCGAGCAGCTCGAGGCCGAGGCGGAGGTCGACTTCCGCGGCGCCGTCGCCGACGCGCTCGTCCAGGCGGCGAAGGTGAACGCCACCGGGCCGCTCGTCGAGGCGCGGACGCGCGAGCTGATCGGCGGCCTCGCCCGCTCGCTCCAGGCCCGCGGCGTCGACGCCGGCGCCTACCTGCAGCTGACCGGCCAGACGCCCGAGCAGCTCGAGCAGCGCATGCGCGCCGAGGCGAGCCGGGCGGTCGGGCGCGAGCTCGTGCTCGAGGCGGTCGCCGACAAGCTCGAGCTCGACGTCCCCGACGACGAGGTGCGCGAGCTCCTCGTCGAGCAGGGAGAGGAGCCGGAGACGATCGAGCAGGTCTTCCACCACCCGGAGACGCTCGTGCAGTTGAAGGAGGACCTGCGCCTCCGCAAGGCGCTCGACCGCGTCGCGGCGGACGTGACCCGGATCGAGCCCGACCTCGCCGCCGCGCGCGGCAGCATCTGGACGCCGGAGCAGGAAGCCCCGGCGCCGGAGACGAAGCTATGGACACCCGGCAGCTAAGGAGCCACACCGAATGAGCCCGTTGATCCCGATGGTGGTCGAGCAGACGTCGCGCGGCGAGCGCGCCTTCGACATCTACTCTCGCCTGCTCGCCGAGCGGATCGTCTTCCTCGGCACGCCCGTGGACGACCAGATCGCGAACCTGATCATCGCCCAGCTCCTCCACCTCGAGTCGGAGGACCCGGACAAGGACATCTACCTCTACATCAACTCGCCGGGCGGCTCCGTCTACGCCGGTCTCGCGATCTACGACACGATGCAGTTCATCAAGCCCGACGTGCAGACGATCTGCGTCGGCATCGCGATGAGCATGGGCTCGCTGCTGCTCTCGGGCGGCGCGAAAGGGAAGCGGATGGCGCTGCCGAACTCCAGGATCCTGATCCACCAGGTCAGCGGTGGGTTCCAGGGGCAGGGCACGGACATCGAGATCCAGGCACGCGAGGTGATCGGCCTCAAGCGGCGCCTGGAGGAGATCTACGCGCAGCACACCGGACAGGACATCGAGAAGATCTCGAGAGACATGGAGCGCGACTTCTTCATGAGCCCGCAGGAAGCGACCGACTACGGGATCATCGACACGGTGATCACGCACCGCGAGCCGACGAAGAGCTAGCCCTCCCGTCGATTTCGGGGTAAAAGGAGTAGAGCGTGGCGCGAGCGAGCGACGGCAACGAGCAGCTTCTCTGCAGCTTCTGCGGGAAGAGCCAGCGGCAGGTCAAGAAGCTGATCGCCGGCCCCGGCGTCTACATCTGCGACGAGTGCATCGATCTCTGCAACGAGATCATCGACGAGGAGCTGACCGCTCCCAGCTCGCTCGACCTCGACAACCTGCCGCGCCCGAAGGAGATCTACTCGGCGCTGAACGACTACGTCGTCTCCCAGGAGGAGGCGAAGCGGACGCTGTCGGTGGCGGTCTACAACCACTACAAGCGCGTCCGCATGGGCACCGAGGACTCCGACGTCGAGCTGCAGAAGTCGAACATCCTGCTGCTCGGCCCGACCGGCTGCGGCAAGACGCACCTGGCGCAGACGCTGGCGCGGATCCTCAACGTCCCCTTCGCGATCGCCGACGCGACCGCGCTGACCGAGGCGGGCTACGTCGGCGAGGACGTCGAGAACATCCTCCTGAAGCTGATCCAGGCGGCCGACTTCGACATCAAGAAGGCCGAGACCGGGATCATCTACATCGACGAGGTCGACAAGATCGCGCGCAAGGCCGACAACCCGTCGATCACGCGCGACGTCTCGGGCGAGGGTGTCCAGCAGGCGCTCCTGAAGATCCTCGAGGGGACGGTCGCCTCGGTGCCGCCGCAGGGCGGCCGCAAGCACCCGCACCAGGAGTTCCTCTCGATCGACACGACGAACATCCTCTTCATCTGCGGCGGCGCCTTCGCCGGCCTCGACAAGATCATCGCCAAGCGGATCGGCAAGAACGCGGTCGGCTTCTCGGCCGACATCCACTCGAAGCACTCGGTCGAGGCGGCCGACATGCTCGTCGACGTGATGCCCGAGGATCTGCTCAACTTCGGCCTGATCCCGGAGTTCATCGGGCGGCTGCCGGTGATCTCGGCGGTGCACCAGCTCCAGCGCGACGACCTCGTCAAGATCATGACCGAGCCGAAGAACGCGCTCGCCAAGCAGTACCAGCGCTTCTTCAACTACGACGGGATCGAGCTCGTCTTCACCGAGGACGCGCTCTGGGAGATCGCCGACCACGCGCTCGCACGCGAGACCGGCGCCCGCGGCCTCCGCTCGATCATCGAGAACGCGCTGCTCGACGTGATGTTCGAGCTGCCGTCCCGCAAGGACGTCACCAAGTGCGTGATCACGCGCGAGACGATCGCCAAGGGCCTGAAGCCGACGCTCGTCACGCGCAGCGCGGGCGACGAGGAGCCTCCGGCCCTCGCCGAAGAGTCCGCCTAGAGGCTTGTGCGCATCGTCCGCGGCCGCGGACGATCCGCACCGTGCACGGCGCCAGGCCGCACCGGCGTCCTCGCACGTGCAACCAGCATGCGCCACGGACGCCGGCACGCCCTGGCTTGGCCCGGAGCGGCCCCGCTAGGAACGTCCAATGCGCATCAAGCCTCTACCGGGCGCGCTCTTCGAACCGCAGCGTCACGAGCTCGCCCGCCCGGCGGACGTGCTCGACCATCAGCCGCCGGGCGGCGGCGGGATCGCGGCGCTCGATCGCGTCCAGCACCGCGCCGTGCTGCTCGACGTTCTCCTGGATCAGCGCGGAGCTCTCGCCGAGGACGATCCCGGTGAGGTCGCGGGGGAAGCTCTTGTGCAGGAAGCCGAGCATCTCCCGCAGACGCGCGTTGCCGGCCGCGGCCTGGACGCCGCGGTGGAAGGCGTCGTTCGCCCGCGTCCAGACGGCGATGTCCGCGCCCGTGCTGCCGGGCCCGCCTGCCCGCCGCCGCTCGATCAGGTTTCCCATCGACGTCCGAAAGAGCGCGACCGACTCCCGCAGCTCCTGCAGCTGCGCCTCCCGGATCCGCCGGGTCGCCAGCTCCGCGGCGAACCCCTCGAGCTCGGCCCGAACCTCGTAGGCCTCGCGGACCTCCTGCGCGGTCGGCCCGCGCACGACCGCGCCACGATGCGGGGCGAGCTCCACGATCCCGTCGGCCTGCAGCTTCCGCAGCGCCTCGCGCACCGGCGTGCGGCTGACCCCGAACTCCGACGCGAGCGACTCCTGGCGCAGACGCGTCCCGCCGGGGATCTCGCCGCGCAGGACCCGGCTCTGCAGCGTCGCCGCGATGTGGTCGACGAGCGCGTGCCGGTCGAGCTGGACGGTCACCGAGGAGCGCGGATCGCGTCCCGGACGAGCCGGGCGCCGACGAGGGCGAGGAAACCCGAGAACACCAGGCGCAGCGTAGCGCCGGGCAAGGCCAGCGCGAGCAGCGCGCCGGCCGCTCCGCCCGCCGAGCCGACGACCCCGAAGCGCAGGGCCGTGCCGAGGTCGCCGATCCCCCGCCGGCGCAGGGTGAGGCTCGCGGCCACGGCGGTCGGGAGCACGACCAGGAGCGACGTCGCCTCGGCCTGGTGCTGCGGCAGCCCGACGGCGAGCGTGAGGAAGGGCACCATCAGGATGCCGCCGCCGACACCGAGCAGCCCGGCGGCGACCCCGGTGACGCAGCCGAAGGCGACGAGCGCGACGAGCAGCACGGCGCCGCTCACCCGCGCACCGCCATCACGGTCGCCACGGCGACGAGGAACACGCCGAAGACGAGCTTCAGCAGCCGCTCGTCGATCCGCGCCAGCAGCCCCGCCCCGACCCGGGCGCCGGCGATCGCGCCGACGGCGAGCGCGGCCGCGTCGACCCAGCGCACCTTGCCGGCTGCGCCGTAGGTGAGCACGCCGGCGATCGAGATCGGGATGATCGCGCCCAGCGAAGCCGCGTGTGCCTCGCGCTGCGAGTACCGGGCCCAGAGGACGAGGAGGGGCACCATCACGACGCCGCCGCCGACCCCGAGCAGGCCGGAGAGGATGCCGCCGCCGATCCCGATCACGGCCAGGCGCCCGTCCAGCCGCAGGAGCGACAGGACGCGGACGCGCAGCCCGGCGAGCGGCGATTCCGAGGGCACAGACTCGCTCATCCCGAACCGACCATAACCCATTTTGGATCCGTTTGACTAGAAAGTGGATACAAACTAGAGTCGCGGCTGCCGTGTACATCCCTCGAGAGGCGCCGGCTCGCCGCCGTCGCCGCCACCGTCGTCCGACCAGGGAGACCCACAGATGAGAGGCACACTCGCGCGCTCCGTGCTCGTCGCCGGAGCGCTCGCCGGGATCCTCGCGCTCACCGCCGCCGCCGCGCTCGCCCGCAGCGACGCAGGCGCGTCGACGCAGATCAAGAACGGCGGCACGCTGGTCGTCGGCCTCGCGGAGGACCCGGACGCCCTCGACCCGACGCTCGCGCGGACGTTCGTCGGCCGCATCGTCTTCTTGCACATGTGCGAGAAGCTCTACGACCTGAACTCGAAGCTGCAGATCGTGCCGCAGCTCGCGGCCGCGCTGCCGCAGGTCTCGAAGGACAAGCTCACCTACACGATCAAGATCCGCAGCGGGATCAAGTTCAACGACGGCTCGAACCTGAACGCAGCCGCCGTCAAGGTCTCGCTCGAGCGGCACCTGAACCTGAAGGGCTCGGTCCGCAAGAGCGAGATCTCGCCGATCCAGTCGATCGACGCCAAGGGCAGCAACGTCATCCTGCACCTGTCGACGCCGTACTCGCCGCTGACGGCGCAGTTCGCCGATCGCGCCGGGATGATCATGTCGCCGAAGGCGCTCGCCTCGGAGGGCGACAACTTCGCGCAGCACCCGGTCTGCGTCGGGCCCGTTCCAGTTCAAGGACCGGGTCGCCGGCGACCACATCACGCTGACGAAGTCGTCGTTCTACTACGGCAAGAAGAACGTGCACCTGAACCAGATCGTCTTCCGGATCATCACCGACCCGAGCGCGCGCACCCAGGCGCTGCGGGCCGGCGACATCCAGGTGCTCGACCGGATCCAGTCGACCGACGTGCCGACGCTGCAGAAGGACAAGAGCGTCGGCGTGATCAAGACCCCGACGATCGGCTACCAGGGCCTGACGCTGAACACCGGCAACCGGAACGGCATCGGCAAGGGCTACGGCCCCACCGACAGCCCGCTCTCGAAGTCGAAGGACCTGCGTGCGGCGTTCGACCTCGCGCTCGACCGGACGACGATCAACAGGGTCGTCTTCAACGGCCTCAACCTGCCGGACTGCTACGGCATCTCACCCGTCAGCCCCTGGTACAAGACCACCAAGGGCCTCAAGTGCAGCCTCAAGGCCGACCTCGCCGGCGCGAAGAAGGCGTTCGCCGCCTCCGGCTTCAAGGCCCCGGTCAAGGTCAACCTGATGCTCGGCACCGATCCGGTGGCCGCGCGGCTCGGGCAGGTGATCCAGTCGATGGAGAAGCCGATCGGCTTCGACGTCCAGCTGCAGCCGACCGAGTTCGTCGCCTCGCTGAACAAGGCCGACGCCGGCAACTACGACACGTTCGCGATCGGCTGGTCGGGGCGCGTCGACCCGGACGGCAACATCTACGGCTTCGTCGCCACCGACGGGACGCTGAACGAGTCCGGCTTCTCCAACAACCGGCTCGACTACGTCCTCAAGGGCGCGCGCAAGTCCGTCACGGACAAGGCGCGGACGACGCTGTACTCGGTCGCGATGCAGATCATCCACGACGAGCGGCCGCTGATCTACCTGTACCACCCCGTGAACTACTACGGTGTCTCGAACAAGGTGACGGGCGTGGCGGTGTACGGCGACGGGATGATCCGCGCCTACAACGCGGCGTTCAAGTAGGCGGAAGGAGACCGGAGGATCGATCGTGGGCGGCTTCCTGCTGAGAAAGGCGGGAGCCGCCCTGATCGTGATCTTCCTCGCCAGCGTGCTGGTGTTCGCCGGGGTCCGCGCCCTCCCCGGCGACCCGGCGCTGGCGCTCGCGGCGGAGAACCGCGATCCCGCCGTCCTCAAGGAGATCCGCCACAAGTACGGGCTCGACCAGCCGCTGCCGGTGCAGTACGGGCGCTGGGCCTGGCTTGCGCTCCAGGGCGACCTCGGGCTCGACCAGCGGCAGCTCCCGGTCGCGCACACGATCGTGACCCGGCTGCCGATCACGCTGGAGCTCGCCGGCCTCTCGGTGCTGTTCGGGTCGCTGCTCGGCGTCGGAGCGGGGGTGGTCGCCGCGGTGCGGCGCGGCAAGGCCTCCGACTACGCGGCGACGTCCGCCGCGCTCGTCGGGCTGTCGGTGCCGCATTTCTGGCTGGGCCTGCTCCTGATCATCCTCTTCGCCGTCAAGCTCGGCTGGCTCCCGTCGGGCGGGTACGTGGCTCTGCGGGACGATCCCGTCGAGAACCTGCGGCACATGTTCCTGCCCGCGCTCGTGCTCGGCTCGGCGCTGTCGGCCGTGCTGATGCGGCAGATGCGCTCCGCGATGCTCGACTCGCTCTCGGCCGACTACGTCCGGACGGCGCGGGCGAAGGGGCTGTCGGAGAGGCGCGTCGTCGGCGTCCACGCCGTCCGCAACAGCCTGATCACGGTCACGACGGTGATCGGCCTGCAGCTCGGCGCGCTGATCTCGGGGGCCGTCATCACCGAGCAGATCTTCGTCATCCCCGGCTTCGGGCGGCTGACGATCGACGCGGTCAACCAGCGGGACTACACGCTGATCCAGGGCGTCGTCCTCGTCGCCGCCGCCGGCTACGTCGTCGTCAACCTCGCCGTCGACCTCGTCTACTCGATCCTCAATCCGCGCATCCGCGTCAGCCGGGGCGGCCGAATGAGCTTCGTCGAGCGGAGCTCGCGCTCGAGCAGGCTCCCGACGCTGTCGCCGCGGGCGCGCCGGCGGCGGCTGCTCGTGCGCCGCTTCCTGCGGCGGCCGCTCGCCGTCGCCGGCCTGCTCGTCGCCGTCGCCTTCGTCCTGACGGCCGTCCTCGCGCCGTGGATCGCGCCGTACGCGGAGGACGCGACCGACTTCACCGCAGTGCTCGCGAAGCCGTCGCGCGAGCCATCTGCTCGGGACGGACTCGCTCGGCCGCGACACGCTCTCCCGGATCATCTGGGGCGCGCGCGCCTCGATCCAGGCGGGCGTGCTCGCGACCCTGCTCGCGATCGCGATCGCCGTCCCGATCGGCCTCGTCGCCGGCTACTACCGCGGCTGGGTCGACCACGTGATCTCGCGCCTGACGGACGTGCTGCTCGCGTTCCCGTTCCTGATCCTCGCGGTCGGGCTCGCCGCGATCCTGGGCCCGTCGCTCCTCAACGCCACGCTGGCGCTCGGCATCGGCGCGGCGCCGGCGCTGATCCGGATCGCGCGCGGCGAGGCGCTCTCCCTGCGCGAGGAGGACTACGTGCGCGCGGCGATCGCCAACGGCGCCTCGGACGCCGTCGTCGTCGGCCGCCACATCGTCCCGAACATGATGAGCACGCTGCTCGTGCAGGCGACGGTGACGATCCCGGCCGCGATCATCGGCGAGGCGACGCTCTCGTTCCTCGGCCTGGGGGTGCAGCCGCCGACGCCGTCCTGGGGCGTGATGCTGGCCGACGCCCAGTCGTACCTGAGCCAGGCGCCGCGGCTCGCCGTCTTCCCGGGCCTCGCGATCTTCCTCTGCTCGCTCTCCTTCAACCTGCTCGGCGACGGCCTCCGCGACGCGCTCGACCCGAGGACGCAGCGATGAACGGGCCCCTGCTCGAGCTGCGCGACCTCTCGGTGAGCTTCCGGACGGACGAGGGGACGATCCACGCCGTCGACCGGCTCTCCTGGTCGCTCGAGCCGGGCGAGGTGCTCGGCATCGTCGGCGAGTCGGGCTGCGGCAAGAGCGTCTCCTCGATGGCGCTGCTGCGGCTGCTGCCGCCGACCGCCGTCGTCACCGGCCAGGCGCTCTTCCAGGGCCGCGATCTCCTCACCGCGCCGCCGTCGCAGCTGCGCAGGATCCGCGGCCGCGAGATCTCGTTCGTGTTCCAGGAGCCGATGACCTCGCTCAACCCGGTCTTCACGGTGGGGAAGCAGATCTCGGAGGTGCTGCGCCGCCACCTCGACGTCTCCCGCCGGGAGGCGCGCGACCGTGCGATCGAGCTGCTCGACCTCGTCCACATCCCGGCGCCGGGCCGCCGCGTCGACGAGTACCCGCACCAGCTCTCCGGCGGCATGCGCCAGCGGGTGATGATCGCGATGGCGCTCGCGTGCGATCCGAAGATCCTGATCGCGGACGAGCCGACGACTGCGCTCGACGTGACGATCCAGGCCGGGATCCTCGACCTGCTCCGGGAGCTGCGCGAGCGGCTCGGCACCGCGATCGTCCTGATCACGCACAACCTCGGCGTCGTCGCCGACATCGCCGATCGGGTGCTCGTCATGTACGCCGGCCGCAAGGCCGAGGAGGCGTCGGCCGAGGAGCTCTTCGCCGCGCCGCAGCACCCGTACACGATCGGGCTCCTGGGCGCGATCCCGCGGCCCGGCGGCGTCGGCGGCAGCGGCCGCCTGCAGGAGATAGGCGGGCGGGTTCCCACGCTCTCGGTGCTGCCGGAGGCGTGCATCTTCGCGCCGCGCTGCCCGCGCGCCGACGGGCTCTGCGTCTCCGGGGAGCCGCGGCTCTCGACGGTGCGCCCGGGCCATGCGGTCGCCTGCATCCGTCCGGGCCGGGAGGCGGCGGTCGCATGAGCGAACGTCACGAAATCGGCACGCTTCCGGCACAGACGCGTGACGTCTCCTCGGGTATCGTCGACCGCGAGGGAGGCGGGTTGTTCCCCACCCTGGGTGGGGGAACTGGGTCGAGCCCCGTCCGGAAAAGACATGGCCGCGGGCTCGCCGCGGGCGAAGGGGCGAGCGTGACCGTGCCTGCTGCCGCGGCCGCCGGAGCCTCGCCCGCCGGCGCGCCCGCGCTCGAGGTCGAAGGGCTCGTCAAGCGCTTCGTCGCCGGCGGCCGGATGCTCGGCACGCGGGGCGGGTCGGTCGTGCACGCGGTCGAGGGCGTCTCCTTCTCGATCGCCCCCGGCGAGCTGCTCGGTCTCGTGGGCGAGTCCGGCAGCGGCAAGTCGACCGTCGCCAACTGCGTGCTGCGGCTGACCGACCCGACGGCAGGCAGCGTCAGGCTCCTCGGCACCGACATCACCCACCTCTCGCGGCGGGCGCTGCGGCCGTACCGGCGGCAGCTGCACATGGTCTTCCAGGACCCGTACTCGTCGCTCAACCCGCGCCTCACGTCCGGCCAGATCGTCGGCGAGCCGCTGCGCCTGCACGGGATCGCGCGCGGCCGCGAGCTCGACAGGCGGGTCGCCCAGCTCTTCGACCGCTGCGGCCTCCGGCCCGAGCTCCGGTTTCGCTACCCGCACGAGCTCTCGGGCGGCCAGCGTCAGCGGGTCGGGCTCGCGCGCGCGCTCTCCGTCGAGCCGAAGGTGCTCGTCGCCGACGAGCCCGTGTCCGCGCTGGACGTGTCCGTGCAGGCGTCGATCCTCAACCTGCTCCGCGACCTCCAGCGCGACATGGGCTTCTCGTGCCTCTTCATCACGCACGACCTCTCGACGGTCGAGTTCCTCTGCGACCGCGTCGCGGTCATGTACCTCGGGCGGATCGTCGAGCTGGCGCCGCGCGCGGAGCTCTTCGCGGCGCCGAAGCACCCCTACACGCAGGCGCTCCTGTCGGCCGCCGTCGTCCCCGACCCGAAGCTCCAGCGCTCGCGTCGCCGGATCGTGCTCGCGGGCGACGTCCCGAGCCCGCTCGCGCCGCCCTCCGGCTGCGCCTTCCGGACGCGCTGCCCGATCGCCCAGCCGCGCTGCGCCGACGAGGTGCCGCCCCTGCGCCGGTTCGGGAGTCACGAGGTCGCCTGCCACCTCGTCGGCCCGGGCGGAGACGCGCCGCGGATCGTGCAGGACCGAGCCGCATGAGCTTCACGACGCGCCCCGAGCTCCGCGGCACCTTCGGGATGGTCGCCTCGACGCACTGGCTGGCCTCGGCGGCGGGGATGGCCGTGCTCGAGCGCGGCGGCAACGCCTTCGACGCCGCCGTCGCCACGGGCCTGACCCTGCAGGTGGTGGAGCCGCACCTGAACGGGCCCGGCGGCGACCTGCCCGCCGTCTTCTGGAGCGCCGACCGCGGCGAGCCGCTCGTCCTCTGCGCGCAGGGTCCCGCGCCGGCCGGCGCGACGATCGAGCACTACCGCGGCCTCGGCCTCGACCTCGTTCCCGGGACGGGGCTGCTCGCCGCCTGCATCCCCGGCGCCTTCGACGGCTGGATGCTGCTCCTGCGCGACTTCGGCACCTGGCGGCTCGCCGACGTGCTCGCCTTCGCGATCGGCTACGCCGAGGACGGCTACCCGGCCGTCCCCGGCATCGCCCGCACGATCGGCCTGGTCGAGGAGCAGCTGCGCGAGTGGCCCGCGTCGGCCGCGCTCTACCTGCCGGCGCCGCGGCCGGGCGAGCGCTTCCGCAATCCCGAGCTGGCGGCCACGTACCGGCGGGTGCTGGAGGCCTCCCGCGGCGGCTCCCGCGAGGACGAGATCGAGCGCGCCCGCGACGTCTGGTACCGCGGCTTCGTCGCCGAGGCCCTCGACCGCTTCAGCGCCGAGAACGGCGGCGTCCTCACCGGCGGCGACATGGCCGGCTGGAGCGCGACGCTCGAGCAGCCGCTGACGCTCGACTTCCGCGGCACGACCGTCTGCAAGGCCGGCCCGTGGAGCCAGGCGCCCGTCTTCCTGCAGCAACTGGCCCTGCTCGACGGCTTCGACCTCGAGGCGATGGGGCGGGGCTCGGCCGAGTTCGTCCACACGGTGATCGAGTGCGCGAAGCTCGCCTTCGCCGACCGCGAGGCCTTCTACGGCGACCCGGCGTTCGCCGACGTCCCGATCGAGCGGCTGCTCTCGGCGGACTACGCCGACGAGCGCCGCCGCCTCGTCGCCGACGCGGCCTCGACCGAGCTGCGGCCCGGCCCGGGCGGACGCCTGCCGCCGCAGGTCGCCGGGGCGGCGGACCTCGCGGGCGCCGGTGAGCCGACCCGCGGCGACACCGTCCACCTCGACGTCGTCGACCGCCACGGCAACGTCTTCTCCGCGACGCCGAGCGGCGGCTGGCTGCAGTCGTCGCCGGTCGTGCCGGGGCTCGGCTTCCCGCTCGGGACGCGTGCGCAGATGTTCTGGCTCGACCCCGAGCACCCGAACGCGCTCGCGCCGGGCAAGCGCCCGCGGACGACGCTGACGCCGTCGCTCGCCCTCCGCGGCGGCGAGCCGTACATGGCGTTCGGCACCCCCGGCGGCGACCAGCAGGACCAGTGGACGCTGCAGTTCTTCCTCAACCACGTCGTCTTCGGGCTCGACCTGCAGGCGGCGATCGACGCGCCCGAGTTCCACTCGAACCACTTCCCGAGCTCGTTCTATCCGCGCGAGGCCGAGCCGAACGTGGTCGAGGTCGAGGGCAGGATCGGCGAGGAGACGCTGCGCGGCCTGCGCGAGCGCGGGCACGACGTGCGGGTGACCGAGGACTGGTCGCTCGGCCGCGTCAGCGCGGCGGCGCGCGAGCGCGGGGGCCTCCTCAAGGCCGCCGCCAACCCGCGCGGGATGCAGGGCTACGCGGTCGGCCGCTAGCCCGGCCCACTTGACAAGCGGGGGCGATCCGCGGGATAAAGCACGAGACCTGAATCGGGTCTCATGTTTTTCCACTCGTCGGGAGGATCGGATGCGTCACCGCCGTTTCTTGAGGTTGGTCGTCGCGCTCAGCGCGCTCGCCCTTCTCGTCACCACGGCCGCCGGCACCGCCGGCTCGCTGCGCGGCTCGAAAGCCGAGGCCAGCACCTACAAGGTCGGCATCGTCTACTCGAAGACCGGCCTGCTCTCGGCCTACGGGGCCGAGTACATCGAGGGCCTGCGGCTCGGCCTCGCCTACGCGACGCACGGGACCGGCAAGGTCAACGGCAAGAAGATCGACCTCACGATCGCGGACGACGGCACCGACCCGGCGAAGGCCGTGTCGGCGGCCAAGGACATGATCGGCAAGGGCATCAAGATCATCGGCGGCACCGTCTCGTCCGGCGTCGCCCTGCAGCTCGCCCCGCTCGCCGACCAGAACCGGGTGCTGTACATCTCCGGCCCGGCCGCGAGCGACGCGATCACGGGCCTGAACAAGTACACCTTCCGCTCCGGCCGCCAGACCTGGCAGGACACGCTGACGGCGGACTCGTTCCTGAGCGGCTCCAACCGGAAGATCGTCGTCTTCGCCCAGGACTCGGCGTTCGGCGCCGGCAACGTCGCCGCGGTCAAGGCGATCCTCGGCGGCAAGGGCCACTCGGTCTCGAGCGTCCTCGTGCCGCTGACCGCGACCGACTTCACGCCGTTCGCGCAGCAGGCGAAGAACGCGAACCCCGACCTGCTCTTCGTCGCCTGGGCCGGCACGACCGCCGGGGCGATGTGGAAGGCGCTCGACCAGCAGAACGCGTTCGCCGGCACGAAGGTCGTCACCGGCCTCGCCGAGCGGGCGACCTGGCAGACGTTCGGCGACGTCGGCGCGAAGATCCAGTTCCTCTCGCACTACGTCTACACGGCGCCGAACAACAAGGTCAACACCTTCCTCGTCAAGGCGCTGCGCAAGCGCAACCAGGTGCCCGACCTGTTCACGCCGGACGGGTTCGTCGCCGGTCAGATGATCGTCCGCGCGCTCCAGAAGGGCGGCGACGACGTCGACAAGATGGTCGCGGGGCTCGAGGGCTGGCGGTTCCTGGCGCCGAAGGGCTACCAGGCGATCCGACCGCAGGACCACGCGATGCTGCAGCCGATGTTCCAGGTGCAGCTCGTCAAGAACGCGAAGTCGAAGGTCGGCTGGACGCCGAAGGTGCTCGGAACCGTCAACGCGTACAAGACGGCTCCGCCGGCCAAGCCGTTCCCGGGCTAAGGGCCGCGTGGCCCCGATCCTCTCGACGCACGACCTCAGCTGGGACGTCGGCGGCGCACAGATCGTCGCCGGCGTCTCGCTGCAGGTCCCCGCGGGTGAGTGCCTTGCGATCATCGGCCCGAACGGAGCCGGCAAGACCTCGCTCTTCAACCTCCTCTCGGGCCTGATCCGGCCGACGGGCGGTCGCGTCGAGCTGGCGGGGCGCGACGTCACCCACGAGCCGCCGTACCGGCGGACGAAGGCCGGGCTCGGCCGCACCTTCCAGGTCTCGTCGGTCTTCCCGCTCCTCTCGGCCCACGAGAACGTGCGGCTCGCGGCCGAGGCCTCGCTCGGCGGGACGATGCGGATCTGGCGGCGGGCGGGGCACGTCCGCGAGGCGCTCGACCGCGCCGCCGCCGCCCTCGACCGCGTCGGGCTCGCCGACCGCGCCTGGACGCCTGCCGGCTCGCTCTCGCACGGCGACAAGCGCAAGCTCGAGCTGGCGATGCTGCTCGCGGCCGACAAGCCGGTGCTGCTGCTCGACGAGCCGATGGCCGGCGTCTCGGCAGAGGAGGTCGACGGCCTCGTCGAGCTGATCGGCTCGGTGCACCGGGAGGAGGGGCGGACGGTGCTGATGGTCGAGCACCACATGGAGGTCGTGACCGGGCTCGCCGAGCGGATCGCGGTCATGCACCACGGGTCGCTGCTCGCCTGCGACACGCCCGAGGCCGTGATGGCGAACAGCACCGTGCAGGAGGCCTACCTCGGAGAGCCGCTGTGACGGCCGCCGCCGCGCCGCTCCTCGCCGTCCGCGACCTCCACGTCCACCTCGGACAGGCGCACGTCCTCCACGGCATCTCCTTCGACGTCCCCGAGGGCGCCGTCACGGCGCTGCTCGGCCGGAACGGCGTCGGCAAGACGACGACGCTCCGCTCGCTCGTCGGCCTCGTCTCGCGCGCGGGCGGCGTCGAGTTCGCCGGGGACGGGATCGGCTCGCTGCCGACGCACAAGGTGATCCGGCGCGGGATCGGCTACGTGCCCGAGGACCGCGAGATCTTCGCCGGGCTCACCGTCGGCGAGAACCTGCGCCTGGCCGAGCGCAGCGCCGACCCGCGCTACGACCTCGTCCACGACCTCTTCCCCGAGCTGCGCGAGCGGGCCGGCCAGCGGGCCGGGACGCTCTCCGGCGGCCAGCAGCAGATGCTGACCCTCGGCCGGGCGCTCCTGAACGACAACCGCCTGCTGCTCGTCGACGAGCCGACGAAGGGCCTGTCGCCGCTCCTCGTCGGCGAGGTCGCGAAGGCGCTCGAGCGGATCCGCGAGCACACGACGGTGCTGCTCGTCGAGCAGAACCTCGGCGTCGTCCGGCGGCTCGCCGAGCACGTCGTCGTCCTCGACCAGGGCCGCGTCGTCCACGCGGGCCCCGCGGAGGCGTTCCTCGCCGACCGCACGCTCGTCCACAAGCTGCTGGGGGTCGCGTGACCGTTCCGCGCCTCGTGGCGTCGTCGACGTCCCTCGCGACGGAGGGCGTGTCCGGCATGAGCACCTTCTTCCTGCTCACCGTCACGGGCTTCGGCCTCGGCGCGCTCTACTTCCTGATCGCCTCGGGCCTCTCGCTGATCTACGGCCTGATGGGCGTGCTCAACTTCGCCCACGGCGCCTTCCTGACCGTCGGCGCCTACGCGACCTGGTGGACGACGGTCGAGCTCGACGGGATCGACTCGACCCTGCTCCGGTTCCTGCTCGCCTCGCTCGTGGGGCTCGCGGTCGGGGCGCTCGTCGCGGCGCTCGTCGAGCTGGTGCTGATCCGGCCCCTCTACAAGCGCCACATCGAGCAGGTGCTCGTGACCGTCGGGCTCGGCCTCGCCGTCACCGCGCTCGTGCAGGCGATCTGGGGCAACGACGCCCGCGTCGTGCCGGTGCCCGAGTGGACGCAGCAGGTCACGCACGTCTTCGGCGCGTCGATCCCGAACGACCGCTGGGTCGAGATCGGCGCCGCGGCGGTCGTGCTCGTCTCGCTCGAGCTCTTCCTGCGCCGGACGCGCTACGGCCTGATCATCCGCGCCGGCGTCGAGAACCGCGCGATGGTGACCGCGCTCGGCATCGACGTCCGCCGCGCCTTCACGCTCGTCTTCGCGCTCGGCGGGATCGCGGCCGCCCTCGCCGGCGTGCTCTCGACCGTCTACTTCGGCACCGTCGACCCGGCCCGCGGCACCAGCCTGCTGATCTTCGCCTTCATCGTCGTCGTCATCGGCGGCCTCGGCTCGCTCTCGGGCACCGCGATCTCGGCCGTCGTCGTCGGGCTCGTGCAGCAGTACGCCAACTACTACGCCTCGTCCGGCCTCGGCGACCTCTCGGTCGTGCTCCTGCTCGGGATCGTCCTGCTCGTGCGCCCGCGCGGGCTCTCCGGGGCCGTCGCCGTATGACGCGCCGCACGCTCGTCGTCGCCGCCGCGCTGACCGCAGGGCTGGCGCTCGTGCCGAAGCTGAACGTCGACCTCCCCGTCGTCTTCAACGGGCCGCTCAGCTCGCCCGGGACGCTGCAGCTGCTCGCGCTCTGCCTCGTCTTCGCGGGCGTCGCGCTCACCTACGACCTGCTCTTCGGCTTCACCGGCCTGCTCTCCTTCGGCCACGCCCTCTACTTCGCCGTCGGCGTCTACGTCGCCGACGTGGCGATGACGAAGTGGCACTGGTCGCTGGCGGCCTCGCTGGCGCTGACGGCGGCGGTCGGGCTCGTCCTGCCGCTCGTCCTCGGCGCCGTCTCGCTGCGGGTCGGCGGGATCGCCTTCGCGATGGTGACGCTCGCCTTCGCCCAGGCCGGGAACGTGCTCGTCCAGAAGAACCCGAACAAGCTGACGGGCGGGGAGGAGGGCCTCGGCCTCGACTACCACAAGCTGCCCGATGCCTTCGTCGGCATCTTCAACACGAAGAACCTCTACTGGACCAGCCTCGGCTACGCGGTCGTCGTCTTCGTCGTCGTCCGCTGGGCCGTCGACTCCTCGCCGGGCCGCGTCTGGCAGGCGATCCGCGACAACGAGCTGCGCGTCTCCGTCCTCGGCCTGCACCCGCACCCGTACAAGCTCGTCGCCTTCGTCGTCTCGTCCTTCCTGGCCACGGCCGGCGGGGTCGTCTGGCTGCTGCTGATCGGCGGCGCCTCCCCCGAGGTGACGACCGCGAACTTCACCCTGACCCTGCTCGTGATGGTCGTGATCGGCGGCTCCGGCACGACCTGGGGGGCGCTGATCGGCGGCTTCCTCTACACGCTGCTCGACCAGCGCCTCGGCGCCCTCGGCAGCTCCTCGCAGGTGCAGTCGCTGCCCGAGGTGCTGCGCGTGCCGCTCTCGGAGCCGCTCTTCATCCTCGGCGTCCTCTTCATCCTGGTCGTCTTCCTGCTCCCGGGCGGGATCGCCGGCTTCCGGCCGCGCCGGCTGACGAGCCGGAAGCGGCTCGAGGAGGCGCTGCGCCCGAGCGGGGCGGCCCCGTGAGCCAGCGATTCCGTGATCCGGATCGCCTCCGAGGAGCGCGGCGCCGGCTCGCCCGTGCTGCTCGTGATGGGCCTCGGGTACGGGCGCTGGGCCTGGGAGCCGCTCGTCGGGCCCCTGGCCGGGCGCCACCGCGTCGTCTGGTACGACAACCGCGGCATCGGCGAGAGCGACGTGCCGCCGGGGCCGTACACCGTCGCCGACCTCGCCGCGCGACGCGGTGCAGGTGCTCGACGAGCGCGGGATCGAGCGCGCCCACGTCGTCGGCACCTCGCTCGGCGGCATGGTCGCGCAGGAGCTGGCGCTCTCCCATCCCGGGCGCGTCGACCGGCTGGCGCTCCTCTGCACGACGCCGGGCGGGGCAGACGCCGCCCCGATGCCCGCCGCGACGGCCGCGGCTGATCGCCGGGATGGCGACGATGGAGCCCGAGGTGGCCCTGCGCCGCTTCGTCGAGAACGCGGTCTCGGCCCGCGGCGCGCTCGTCGACGAGCCTCGTCGAGCGCCGGCGCGCGAACCCGCCCGACCCCGTCGGCTGGCAGGCGCAGGCCGCCGCGGGCGCCGGCTTCGACGCCTCCGCCCGGATCGGCGCGATCGACCGGGAGACGCTCGTCCTGACCGGCGACGAGGACAACGTCGTCGACCCGCGCAACTCCGAGCTGCTCGCCGAGCGGATCCCGTCGGCGCGCCTGCAGGTCTTCCCCGGTACCGGCCACCTCTTCTTCTGGGAGCGTCCCGACGAGGTCGCCGCCGCCCTGACCGGGTTCCTGACGTGATCGACCGCATCGTCCGCGACCGCGCCCGCAACACGCCGAACCGGGTGGCGGTCGACGACGGCCGCGCCTGGACGTACGCGCGAGCTCGACGCCCGCTCCGACGAGCTCGCCGCCGGCTTCACCCACGGCGAGCGCGTGGCGACGCTGACCGCCGGCTCGGCCGAGCACGTCGCCGTCTTCTTCGCCTGCGCGAAGGCGGGGGCGATCCTGCTGCCGCTCTCCTGGCGCCTGTCGCCGCACGAGCTCGCGTTCCAGCTCGACGACGCCGAGCCGTCGCTGCTGCTCGCCTCGGACGAGCATCGCCGCCTCGCCGGAGCAGGCGCTCGCGCTCGCGGCGAGCCGGCCGGCGCTGGCCTCGATCGAGTCGACCGCCGGCGGACGGCTCGCCCCGGCCGCCGGAGCCCGACGACCCGCTGCTCCTCGTCTACACCTCCGGCACGACCGGGAAGCCGAAGGGGGCACTGCTGACGCACGCGAACTGCTTCTGGACGAACCTCAGCTTCGACCTCGCCAGCGGCCTCGGCGGCGACGACGTCGTCCTGCAGGTGCTGCCGCAGTTCCACGCGGGCGGCTGGAACGTCCAGCCGCTGCTCGCCTGGTGGAAGGGCGCGACCGTCGTGCTCGAGCGCGAGTTCGAGCCGGGCCGGGCGCTCGAGCTGATCGAGCAGCGCCGCGTCACGACGATGATGGGCGTGCCCGCGACCTACCTGTTCATGGCGAACGAGCCGTCCTTCGAGCGGGCCGACCTCTCCAGCCTTCGGCGCGCGGTCGTCGGCGGCGCGCCGATGCCGGAGGCGCTGCTCGAGACCTGGCAGCGGCGCGGCGTCGCGATCGTCCAGGGCTACGGACTGACCGAGGCCTCGCCGAACGTGCTCTGCCTCGCGCCCGAGGACGCCGTCCGCAAGACCGGCTGGGCGGGCAAGCCGTACCCGCACGTCGACGTCCGCCTCTCCGGCGAGGACGAGCTGCAGGTGCGCGGCCCGAACGTCTTCCCCGGCTACTGGCGCAACCCCGAGGCGACGGCAGAGGCCTTCACGGCCGACGGCTGGCTGCGCACCGGCGATCTCGCCGAGGCCGACGACGAGGGCAACTACCGGATCAAGGGGCGCCTCAAGGACCTGGTCATCTCCGGCGGCGAGAACGTCTACCCGGCCGAGGTCGAGGCGGTGCTGCACGAGCACCCGGCCGTGGTCGAGGCGGCGATCGTCGGCAGGCCGGACGAGACCTGGGGCGAGGTCTGCGTCGCCTTCGTCGTCCTCCGCTCGCCGGCGACCGAGGCCGAGCTCGTCGAGCACTGCCGCGAGCGCCTGGCCCGGTTCAAGGTGCCGAAGGAGGTGCGCTTCGTCGAGGCGCTGCCGCGCTCGGGCATGAACAAGGTGCTGAAGGACGAGCTCCGGGCGGTGGTCGCGTGAGCGGCGCCGGCCCGACGGAGCCGTCGGCGGGCGGGCCGGCAGCGGTCGGCGGGGGAGGCGTCACCGGCACCGACGGCCGCGAGCTGAAGGCGAAGGGCCTCGGGACGCGGCGGCGCCTGCTCGACGCGGCCGAGCGCGTCTTCGGCGAGATCGGCTTCTACGGCGCCTCGATCGTCAAGATCACCGAGGCCGCCGGCGTCGCCCAGGGCACCTTCTACCTCTACTTCGCCTCCAAGCAGGAGGTCTTCGAGGAGCTCGTCCGCGACCTGAACGCCCGCGTCCGGCACGCGATGCAGGAGGGTGCCGCCCGCGGCCGCGACCGGATCGAGGCGGAGCGGCTCGGCTTCCGCGCCTACTTCCAGTTCACGGCCGAGCACCCGGCGCTCTACCGGATCATCCGTCAGGCGGAGTTCGTCTCGCCCGAGACGCTGCGGTTCCACTACGAGAAGATCACCGAGGGCTACGTCGAGGGGCTGCGCGAGGCGATGGCGCGCGGCGAGGTGGCCGAGGGCGACCCCGAGGTGCTCGCGTGGGCGCTGATGGCGGCCGGCGAGATGCTCGGCATGCGCTGGCTGCTCTGGAACGGGCGCGGCGAGATGCCCGCGGACGTGCTGACCGAGCTCGACAACCTGCTCGTGCGGATGCTGGCGCCGTGAGCGGCCGGATCGGGATCGCGGCGACGGCGTGCTACCTGCCGGAGCGCTGGCAGCCGGCCGCGGAGATCGCCGACCTCTCGGGCATCCCGGAGCAGGTGCTCGTCGAGAAGTTCGGCCTTCGCGGCAAGCACGTGGCCGCCGCGGACGAGCACGTCTCGGACATGTCCGTCAAGGCGGCCTACGCGCTGCTCGACGAGCAGGGCATCGACCCGGACTCGATCGACTGCGTCCTCTACTTCGGCTCGATGTGGAAGGACTTCGCGGTCTGGCAGGCGGCGCCGTGGATCGCGCACCGGCTCGGCTGCACGCGCGCCTTCGCGGTCGAGTACGACAACGTCTCGTGCGGGACGCCGGTGGCGCTGCGGGTCGCACGGGCGCTGCTCGCGGCCGAGGACGAGCTCCGCACCGTCCTCTGCGTGGGCGCCTGCCGCGAGTCGCACCTGCTCGACTACGGGAACGAGCGCGCGCGCTTCATGTTCAACTTCGGCGACGGCGCGGTCGCCGCCCTGCTCGCGAAGGACGCGCCGAACGAGCTGCTCGCCTCGTACGCGCTGACGGACGGGTCGTTCTCGCTGCAGGTGAAGGTGCCCGGCGGCGGCTCGGTCGACCCGCAGGGGTACCGCTACCTCGACGTCGCCGATCCCGCGTCGATGAAGGAGGGGCTCGACGACGTCTCGCTGCCGAACTTCGTCGCCGCGGCCGAGGGCGCGCTCGCGCGGTCGGGCGCCGCGCTCGCCGACGTCTCGTACCTCTGCGGCATCCACATGAAGCGCTCGATGCACGGCGCGCTGCTCGAGGCCCTCGGAGTCGATCCCGCGCGGGCCGCGTACCTCGACGACACCGGGCACATGAGCGGCGTCGACCCGCTGCTCGCGCTCGACCGCGCGGCGCGCGCGGGCCGGCTCGCCCCGGGCGACCTCGTGCTCCTCCTCGCCGCGGGCACCGGCTACACGTGGGCCGCCAGCGTCGTCCGCTGGGGCTGAGCCTCGCGCTGCCGCAGCTGCGGCCGGAGCGGCCGCCTGCAGCGGGGCGTGCCGATCCTGGGGACGAATCGTCGCGAAATCGGCACGGTCTCGTCACGGTCCCGTGCGCCGATCGCCGGTATCGTCGACCTCGAGGGAGGCGGGTGGAATCCCCACCCAGGGTGGGGGTATGACCCGGCGGCCGACGGCCGGCCCACCACCACCGAGCCGCCGCGCGGCGGGCGACCTCAGAGCAGCAGCCGGAGCGCCAGCGCGAGCCCGCCGAGAGCGAGCAGAGCGAGGAAGCCGCGGAAGGCCGGCGTCGGGAACTCCTCGCGCGGTCGCAGCAATCTGGTCATGGCAGGCTCATCGGCAGACTCGCCCGCCGACCTGACCCGCGGCTCCGCGGCCCCGGCGGGCCGCAGCTCACCGTCCGCGACTAGGATGGCCGGCTGATGGAGCCGCTCTACAGACCCGACGGCGTCGAGGAGCGCTGGCAGCGCACCTGGGAGGAGGAAGGCGACTACGACGCCGATCCCGACCCCGCGCGCGAGAGCTGGGTCTACGCCTTCCCGCCGCCGAACGTGACCGGCGAGCTCCATCTCGGGCACGCCCTCCAGCTCTCGATCGGCGACGCGCTCGCCCGGATGAAGCGGATGCAGGGCCTGGCCGTGCTCGTCCAGGCGGGCTACGACCACGCCGGCATCTCGACGCAGAACGCGGTCGAGAAGCAGCTCGTCCGCGAGGGCACCTCGCGCCAGGAGCTCGGCCGCGAGGCGTTCGAGGCGCGCGTCTGGGAGTGGCTGCGCGAGTACGGGGGCAAGATCGTCCACCAGTTCCGCCGCATGGGCGCCTCGATGGACTACCGCCGCGTCCGCTTCACGATGGACGAGGGCTACGTCCGCGCGGTCATGCGCTTCTTCGTCCACCTCTACGAGAAGGGCTGGATCTACCGGGACAACCGGATCATCAACTGGTGCCCGTTCCACGAGACCTCCCTCTCCGACCTCGAGCTGACCGACGAGGAGGTCGACGACACGCTCTCGACGATCCGCTATCCGCTCGCCGACGGCTCCGGGCAGATCGCGATCGCGACGGTGCGGCCCGCGACGATCGCGGCCGACGTCGCCGTCGCCGTCCACCCGGACGACGACCGCTACCGCGACCTCGTCGGCAAGGAGGCGATCGTCCCCTTCGTCGAGCGGCGCGTGCCGATCATCGCGGACGAGCGGGTGGAGCCCGGCTTCGGCACCGGCGCCCTCAAGATCACGCCCGGCCACGACCCGACCGACTTCGCGATCGGCCGCGACCACGGCCTGCCCGAGCTGACCGCGATCGCCCCCGACGGCCGCATGAACGACCTCGTCCCCGAGCTCGAGGGCCTGACCCAGGAGGAGGCCGAGCGGCGCATCCTCGACTGGTGCCGCGAGCGCGACCTGCTCGAGAAGCGCGAGCACTACCGGCACGCCGTCCCGACCTGCGAGCGCTGCCACACCCGGATCGAGCCGCTGATCTCGCTCCAGTGGTGGTGCTCGATGGGCGAGCTGAAGCGGCCGGCGATCGCCGCGCTCGAGGAGCGGCGGGTGGTCTTCCATCCCGAGTCCCAGCACCGCTTCGCGGTCTCCTCGCTCGAGGACGCGCCCGACTGGAACATCTCGCGCCAGCTCTGGTGGGGGCACCAGCTGCCGATCTGGTACTGCCCGGACGGCCACGTCACCTGCGCCGAGACCGAGCCCGACGCGTGCGCCGAGTGCGGCTCCGGCGAGCTGACCCGCGAGACCGACGTGCTCGACACCTGGTTCTCGTCGGCGCTCTGGCCCTTCGCGACCCTCGGCTGGCCCGACGAGACGCCCGACCTCGCCGCCTACTACCCCGGCGATCTGCAGACGACGGCCCGCGAGATCATCCGCCTCTGGGAGAACCGGATGATCTTCTCCGGGCTGGAGCTGCTCGGCGAGGTCCCCTTCCGCGACGTGATCATCCACTCGACCGTGCTCGCGGCCGACGGCCGCCGGATGTCGAAGTCGCTCGGCACCGGCGTCGACCCGCTCGACGTGATCGCGGCTCACGGCGCCGACGCCACCCGCTACGGGCTCGCGAAGATGTCGTCCGGCCAGGACGTGCGCTTCGCGACCGGCGCCGTCGAGGAGGGCCGCAAGCTCGCGAACAAGCTCTGGAACGTCTCGCGGCTGCTGCTCCAGACCGCGGAGGGCACGGCGCCGGCCGAGCGGCCGCGGTCGCTCGAGGAGCGCTGGATCCTCGCCCGGATCGACGCGACGCGCGACGAGGTCGAGGAGCTGCTCGCCGCCTTCGACGTCTCGCACGCGGTGCAGGCGCTCTACCACCTGATCTTCGACGACTTCTGCGACTGGTACGCCGAGGCGGCGAAGCCGCGGCTCTACGCGGGCGACGCCGACGCGCGGGCGACCTCGCTGCACGCGCTCGAGCGTGTGCTGACGCTGCTGCACCCGTTCATGCCGCACGTGACCGAGGAGATCTGGTCGAACCTGCCCGACCGCCGGAGCCGGCTGATCGTCGCGCCGTGGCCCGAGCCGGACGCGCGCCACGCCGGGGCCGCGACCGCGCTCGACCGCGTCCAGGAGGCGGCGGCGATCTTCCGTCGCTCCGGCGTGCTCGTCGAGCTCGACGGCGACGAGAGGCGGATCTTCGACGCCGTCGTCCGGCCCGACCGGGCCTCGGGAGCCGCCGACGCCGAGGCCGAGATCGCCCGCCTGCGCAAGGAGGTCGACCGCGCCGAGAAGATGCTCGCGAACGAGCGCTTCGTCGCCAACGCGCCCGCGGAGGTGGTCGACGCCGAGCGCGAGAAGCTCGCCCGCTACCGCCGCGAGCTCGAGGCCGTCGGCGGCTGACGCGTTCCGCCTCGCTGACGCCGGCCTGACCGAAGGACGTGCCCGGAATCGACGCCGTTGCCTGGATCGAGTCGCTCAGCCCCTGGCCGGAGGAGTTCGGGCTCGACCGCATGCACGCGCTGCTCGAGCGGCTCGGAGACCCGCAGCGCGCCTACCGGGCCGTCCACGTCGTCGGCACGAACGGCAAGTCGACGACGACCCGGATGACGGCGGCGCTGCTCGCGGCCGAGGGGCTCCGCGTCGGCAGCTACGTCTCCCCGCACGTCGCCGGCTGGCACGAGCGGCTCGGCGTCGACCCGCGAGACCTTCGCGGCCGCGGTCGCCCGGATCCGCCCCGCGGCCGAGGAGGTGGGCGCGACCCAGTTCGAGGCGCTGACGGCGGCCGCGCTCGCGCACTTCGCCGAGACGGGCGGCCGAGGTCGCCGTCGTCGAGGCCGGGCTCGGCGGCAGGCTCGACGCGACGAACGTGCTCGCCGCCGAGGTCGTCGTGCTGACGAGCGTCGCGCTCGACCACGTCGAGGTGCTCGGCCCGACCCGCGAGGCGATCGCCGCCGAGAAGCTCGCCGTCGTCACGCCCGGCGCGGCCGTCGTCCTCGGCGAGCCGGAGTGGGAGCAGCTCGCCCGCGCGAACGGCGCCGCCACGGTCGAGGTGCCGGGGCGGAGCAACCTCGCGCTCGCCCGCGCGGCCGCCGAGCACCTGCTCGAGCGGCCGGTCGACCCCGGGCCCGCCGAGACGGTGCGCCTCCCGGGCCGGCTCGAGCACCGCGCCGTCGACCCGGACGAGATCTGGGACGGCGCGCACAACCTCGCCGGCCTCGGCTACCTGCTCGGGCGGCTGCCGCCCGGCCCCTACGTGGTTACGCTGGCGGTTCTCGGGGACAAGGACGTCGACGGGATGCTGCGCGCCCTGACCGCGCTCGCCGACACCGTGATCGCCACCACCGCCCCGACATCGAGAGCACTCTCCGCGCAGGAACTCGCCGCGCGCGCCGAACCGTACTTCAGGCATGTCGAAGCGATCAGCGACCCCGTGGCGGCCCGCGACCGAGCCCGCGCGCTCGCCGGGCCCGCCGGACGCGTCCTCGTCACCGGCTCGCTCTACCTCCTCGCCGAGCTCTCGCGTACCGTTCCCCCGTACCATGGGAAGAGCCCGTGAGAGATCGAGCGTCTTCGTCTTCGCCGCCTTCGTCGTCCTGGCCTTCGCCGGTCTCGCGTTTGCAGCCGGCTATGTCGTGGGGAGGATCCTGCTGTGAGTAGCCTGCTCGCCGCGACCTCGGACAACGGCACGTTCTCGAGCTTCAACGACTTCTTCGACTCGGGCACGTGGACCGCGATCGAGCGCCTCGCGATCTTCTTCGCCGTCGTCTTCTGGCTCGCGGTCGCCTTCTGGGTCTACAAGGACGCACGCCGCCGGATCGAGGACCCGTGGCTCGTCGGCACCGCCGCGGTGCTCGGGCTCGTGCCGCCGTTCCTGGGCGCCTTCATCTACATGCTCTTCCGCCCGCCCGAGTACCTCGAGGACGTGCGCGAGCGCGAGCTCGAGATCAAGGCGATGGAGCGCCGGCTCGGCGGCCGCGACCTCCACTGCCCGGTCTGCCGCGCCGAGGTCGACTCGAGCTACCTGATCTGCCCCGTCTGCACGACCCGCCTGCGGCAGGCGTGCACGAACTGCGGCCAGCCGCTCGAGGCGCTCTGGCAGGTCTGCCCCTACTGCGAGACGCCGATCGAGAGCGACGGCCAGACCGTCCCGATCGAGCAGCCCCGCCGCAGGCGGCGCCCCCAGTCGGCGGGATAGGTAGCATCGGCCGCCGATGGCGGTCGAGCGGACACTGATCCTCGCCAAGCCCGACGCGGTCGCGCGCGGCCTCTCCGGCGAGATCGTCGCGCGCTTCGAGCGGCGCGGCTTCGCGCTGCGCGCGGCGCGGCTCCTGGCCGTCGACCGCGCGCTCGCCGAGCAGCACTACGCCGAGCACGCGGAGAAGCCGTTCTTCGGCGAGCTGGTCGAGTTCATCACCTCGGGCCGGACGCTCGCGTTCGTGCTCGAGGGCGAGGGCGCGATCGCGACCGCCCGCAAGACGATCGGCGCCACGAACCCCGCCGACGCCGACCCTGGCTCGCTGCGCGGCTCGTTCGCCCTCGCGATGCCGAACAACCTCGTGCACGGCTCCGACTCGCCGGAGTCGGCGGAGCGGGAGATCGCTCTCTGGTTCCCCGACGGCCTTGTCTGAGCGCGAGCTCACCGAGCACGCCCGCCGCAACCGGCAGCACTGGGACGCCGACTCCGCCGACTACCAGCGGCGGAACGCGGGCCACATCGACGCGGGCGAGGCCTGGGGCGTCTGGCAGATCCCCGAGGCGGAGCTGCAGGTGCTCGGCGAGGTCGCCGGCAAGGACGTGCTCGAGGCAGGCTGCGGCGCGGCGCAGTGGGGCAGGGCGCTCGCGGCCCGCGGCGCCCGCGTGACCGGGCTCGACCTCTCCGAGCAGCAGCTCGAGCACGCGCGCGCGGCCGGCGCCGACTTCCCGCTCGTCCACGGCAGCGCCGAGGCGCTCCCGTTCCCCGACGCGAGCTTCGACGTCGTCTTCGCCGACCACGGCGCCTTCACGTTCGCCGATCCGTACCTGGCGATCCCGGAGGCCGCGCGCGTGCTGCGGCCCGCCGGTCTGCTCGCCTTCAGCCACTCGACCCCGCTCGAGGCGATCTGCTGGGACGAGCCCTCCGACTCGATGACGAACCGGCTCCAGCGGCCCTACTTCGGCCTCCACCGGGAGGACTGGAGCGAGTACGTCACCTTCAACCTGCCCTACGGCGCCTGGATCGCGCTCTTCCGCGGGAACGGCCTCGAGGTCGAGGACCTGATCGAGCTGCGCCCGGCCGCGGACGCCGTCTCGACCTACCGGGACGACGACGACCGCGCCTGGGCGCGGCAGTGGCCGATGGACGAGATCTGGAAGCTCCGGAAGCGATGAGCCACGTCGAGCGCAACCGGGACTACTGGACCGGGTTGGCGCCCGAGTACGCCGAGGCCGCGGCGCGCAACTGGGCGAGGCCCGAGCCCGAGTGGGGCGTCTGGCACGTGCCCGAGTCCGAGCTCCGTGCCCTGCCCGACGTGGCCGGCAAGGACGTGGTCGAGCTCGGCTGCGGCACCGCCTACTTCTCGGCCTGGCTCGCCCGGCTCGGCGCCCGGCCCGTCGGCGTCGACGTGACGCCGGCCCAGCTCGAGACCGCGCGCGCCCTCCAGCGCGAGCACGGGCTCGAGTTCCCGCTGCTCGAGGCCTCCGCCGAGGACGTGCCGCTGCCGGACGCGTCGTTCGACGTCGTCCTCTCCGAGTACGGCGCCTCGATCTGGGCCGATCCCCACCGCTGGATCCCCGAGGCGGCGCGCCTGCTCCGGCCCGGCGGCGAGCTCGTCTTCCTCGTCAACGGCACGATCCTGATCCTCTGCGCGCCCGACGACGACGACGCGCCGATCGGCACCGAGCTCGTCCGGCCCTACTTCGGCATGCACCGCTTCTCCTGGGAGGGCTCGGTCGAGTTCCACCTCGGCCACGGCGACTGGATCCGGCTGCTGCGCACGCACGGCTTCGAGGTGCTCGACCTGATCGAGGTGCAGGCGCCCGAGGGCGCCCCGATGCACCGCCACGCCGGCCTCGCGAGCCCGGAGTGGGCCCGGCAGTGGCCGTCGGAGCAGATCTGGCGCGCCCGCAAGCTGCCGTGAGCGCCGCGCCGGCGCCGCCGCTCCTCCTCGCCTCGACCTCGCCGCGGCGGCGCGAGATCCTGACCCAGCTCGGGATCCCGTTCGACGTCGTCGCGCCCGACTACGAGGAGGCCGAGGACGACCCGGTCGCGCACGCCCTCGGCAAGGCCCGCTCGGTGCTCGAGCAGGCCGACGGCCGGCCGGTGCTCGGCTGCGACACCGAGGTCGTGCTCGAGGGCCGCGTCTACGGCAAGGCCGAGACCCCCGCAGAGGCGGAGGCGATGCTCGAGAGCCTCGCCGGCCGCACCCACGAGGTCGTCTCGGGGCTGGCGCTGCTGACGCCGGCGTGGGAGGAGGTGCACCGCGCGGTCACGCGCGTCAGCTTCCGCGACCTCGCCGCGCGCGACCTCGCCCGCTACGTCGCCTCGCGGGAGTGGGAGGGACGCGCCGGCGCCTACGCGATCCAAGGACTCGGCGCCTCGCTCGTCGAACGTGTCGAGGGCGACTACCTGAACGTGGTCGGGCTGCCCGCCGCCTGCCTCGTCCGGGTGCTGTCGCGGCGCTTCGCAGGGCTTTACGGTTTCGGATAGCTACACTCGGAGTTCCCCCGGCCGCACCGCACCAGCATGGGTCTCTTCAACTACCTCACCGGCTTCGGCGGCCGCGACATGGCCGTCGACCTCGGCACGGCGAACACGCTCGTCTACGTGCGCGGGCGCGGCATCGTGCTCTCGGAGCCGTCCGTCGTCGCGATCGACTCGCGCAGCGGCGACGTGCACGCGGTCGGGCTCGAGGCGAAGCGGATGCTCGGGCGCACGCCGGGGACGATCCAGGCGATCCGGCCGCTCAAGGACGGCGTCATCGCCGACTTCGACGTCACCGAGCAGATGCTGCGGCACTTCATCCAGAAGGTGCACCAGCACCGGTTCGCGCACCCGCGCGTCGTCGTCTGCGTCCCCTCGGGCGTCACCGGCGTCGAGAAGCGCGCGGTCGAGGAGGCGACCCTCTCGGCCGGCGCGCGCCAGGCGTACCTGATCGAGGAGCCGATGGCCGCCGCGATCGGCGCCGGGCTCCCCGTCGCCGAGCCGACCGGCAACATGATCGTCGACATCGGCGGCGGCACGACCGAGGTCGCGGTCATCTCGCTCGGCGGCATCGTCGTCTCCCAGTCGCTGCGCGTCGGCGGCGACGAGATGGACGACGCGATCGTCAACCACATCAAGCGCGAGTACAAGCTCCTGATCGGCCAGCAGACGGCCGAGGAGATCAAGCTCGAGGTCGGCTCCGCCAACCCGATGAAGGAGGAGGTGCAGGCGGAGGTGCGCGGGCGCGACATGCTCACCGGCCTGCCGAAGACGGTCATCCTCTCCTCCGAGGAGGTGCGGCTCGCGCTCGAGGAGCCGGTCGCGCAGATCATCGAGGCGATCAAGTCGACGCTCGACAAGACGCCGCCCGAGCTCGCCGCGGACATCATGGACCGCGGGATCGTGCTGGCCGGCGGCGGCGCGCTGCTCGGCGGGCTCGACGAGCGCCTCCGCCACGAGACGCACATGCCCGTGCACCTGGCCGAGTCGCCGCTCACCTGCGTCGCGGTCGGCTCCGGGCGCAGCCTCGAGGAGTTCGAGGCGATCCACCGGGCCGCGAAGGCGCGCTCGCGCCGCAACGGCCGCGGTCGCTAGCGCCGCGGAGTACAGTCGCCGGGTGGACGAGCTCGTCACCGGGCGCCTGCGGCTGCGGGCCTGGGCGCGCGACGACCTCGACACGCTCCACCGCTGGACCTCCGACCCGCGGATGATGCGCTTCATGGGCCGCGGCCCGCTGACCCTCGTCGAGTCGCGGCGGATGCTCGCCCGCACGCTCGAGCACTACGACCGGCACGGCTTCGGCGTCTGGCTCGCCGAGGACCTCTCGAGCGGCGAGCCCGTCGGCCGCGCGGGCCTCTCCTACCATCGCGCCTGGACGGAGGGCGATCCGGAGGTGGGGTGGTGGATCGCCCCCGAGCACTGGGGCAAGGGCCTCGCGACCGAAGCCGGCGCGGCCGCGATCGAGTACGCCTTCGGGACGCTCGGGGTCGAGCGGGTCGTCTCGATCTGCATCGAGGAGAACGTGCCCTCCCGGCGCGTGATGGAGAAGCTCGAGCTCCGGAAGCTGGCCGAGGTGCCGTTCCCGGAGCTCGGGCTCCTCCTCTGGGTTCACGCGCGCGACGCGGCCGCCGCGGCGTAGGCTCGAGCAGCGTCGCCCCAGCCGCCCTCGCCGGCGACGCGCGGCTGCGCATCGCCTCCGCAGCGTCCTCGAGGCCGCTCGAAGCCGCCGTGCATCCAGCTCGACGCCGCGTCACGCCGGCGGCCGTCTTCGGCGGCGAACGTCGACCTCGATCGAAGGTCGCGGTGCAGCGTCGTCGGGGTCGAACTCCCACGGCTCGGGCCCCACGCGATCCAGGCGAGCCGGACTCCGCCGCCGGCAGCTCCTCAGTCGTAGCACGCGGCCCCATTCGCACTCGCTGCCGTCGAGGCGTCCGCGCTCGAACCAGCGGCTCGTCCCGGACGCGCGGCCCTCGATCACCGCCTCGCGCCGGCCGTCGCGCACCTCGCCGATGTGGTGCGAAGTCCAGCGGCCACCAGCTCGAGAATCCGGCTCCGTGAACGACCATCGCAGACGCTGCTCGCGCGTCGCCTCGACGCAGCGACCGACCTCCGTGACGATCTGCTCAACGTCCAATGCTCATGCCTGTTCCTCCGTTCGGCTGCTCCGCCGCCGCCTTGAAGGCGGCCAGCGCCTGTGCTCCAGAACCCGTCGATCCAGTAGTCGCGGATCGCCGGCCATCGCCGTCCGGGTTCGAGGTAGTGTAGACTGCGCCCGGTCCCGTACCGGCCGCACGGCGACGAGGCCCGCCTCTCGCAGCACCCTCAGGTGCTGCGAGACCGCAGCGGGTCGGCTGACCGGCAGCTCGCGCCGCCGAGCTGGCCGACCGTCTGCGGCCGGAGAGCGAGCCGCTCGACGATCCCGCGCCGCGTCCCGTCCCCGAGCGCGTCTGAAGCATCTGGTAAGTCATCCACTTACCGGTAAGTTATCGCTTACCACTCGGTCGCATGTCAAGCCGCCGTCCGGCGACCCTCCGGTATGTCGCCTACACTTCGGGTTCCGTGCCTCGCAATCGCAGCGCCAGATCGGCGGTGCTGGGCTCCTCCGTACAGCGGTCCGCGTCGCAGCCCTACCCCTCGCAGAGATCGAGCGCGCTCAGGCGCAGGCTCGTCGTGGGGGTGCTGGTCGTGCTCGCGCTCGCGCTGATCACGGTCTCGTTCCGCTCCTCCGGCCTCACCCCGGTGCAGGACGCCGGCTCGACCGCGCTGCGGCCCTTCCAGGTCGCCGCCGAGCGGATCGCGCGGCCGTTCCGCGACGCGGCGAGCTGGGCGAACGGGCTCGTCGACGCCCGCTCCCAGAACCGCGACCTCCGCAGGCAGGTCGACGAGCTGCGCGGCCAGGCGATCCAGGCGCAGCAGCTCGAGCGGGACAACGCGACCTTCCGCCGGCTGCTCGCCTACGTCGACTCGCCGCGCTTCCCGCAGGACTACGGCTACCTCGGCACGCGGGTGATCTCGCCGCCGCAGAGCCGCTTCGAGCAGACGATCGTGATCGCCGCCGGGCTCCGCGACGGCATCCGCCGCGACTACCCCGTCGTCACCGGGGACGGCCTCGTCGGCAAGGTGACCGGCGTCGGCCGCTCGACCGCGAAGGTGACCCTGCTGACCGACGAGAACAGCGCCGTCGCCGGCGCCGACCTGAACCAGCCCGGCGCCACCGGCATGGTCAAGCACGGGCAGGGCGGCATCGACACGCTCGTGCTCGACCGCGTCACGAAGGACCAGAAGGTCGAGCAGGGCGACTCGGTCGTCACCCAGGGGACGCCCGGCGACGCGAAGCTCCCCTCGATCTACCCGCGCGGGATCCCGATCGGCACGGTCGTCAGCGTCGGCCAGAACGACACCGACCTGTACAAGAAGATCCTCGTGCGGCCGTTCGTGGACTTCTCGTCGCTCTCGTCCGTGCTCGTCCTGGTGCCGAAGAACGCGGGATGATCGCCGACGGGCTCAAGGCCGCGGTCGGCCTCTTCGTCTGCGTGATCGTCCAGAGCTCGATCCTCGGCGGGGTGTCCGTGCTCGCGGGCACGCCCGACCTCGTGCTCGTCGCCCTCGTCTGCGTCGCGCTCCTGCGCGGCTCGGTCTTCGGCGCCGTCGCCGGCTTCTGGGCCGGGCTCCTGCTCGACACGGCGACGCTCGGGACGATGGGCGTGACGGCGCTGCTCCTGACCGTGTTCGGCTTCTGGATCGGGCGCTACGGCGAGACGACGGCCCGCGACCGGACGCACGCACCCTTCCTCTCGGTGCTCGTCGTCAGCGCGCTCGCCGTCACGGGCGAGCTCGTCCTCGACTACGTGCTCGGCCAGGCCGCGCCGGCGCGCGACGCGTTTGCGACGCTGCCGGCGACGACCGTGCTGAACCTGATCCTGACGCTGCCCGTCTACGCGCTCGCACGCCGCCTCTTCCCGCCGCGCGAGCTCGCCGACCGCGCGCGGGAGGTGCGGCTGCTTGGCTAGCGCGCCGACGCGGACGCGGACGCCCTCGCGCCGCCCGCCCCGGGCCGTCGCCGAGGGCGCGCCCGAGCCCTACCGGCCGCGGCCGCTCGTCGCCCGGCGGATGGCGATCGTCGGCGCCGTCGCGCTCGCCGCCTTCGCCGTGCTCCTGCTCCGCCTCTGGGCGCTGCAGGTGCTCGCCGCCCCGCAGTACCTCCGCACGGCGCAGAACAACCAGCTGCGGACGCTCCGGCTCGACGCCCCACGCGGGCCGGTGCTCGACCGGAACGGCAAGGTGCTCGTCACGAACACGGCGGGCACCGCGGTCGAGATCTGGCCCGCCGACCTGCCGAAGACGTGGCCGGAGGCGCGCGACGAGCTCCGCCGGCTCGGCCGCGTCGTCGAGCTGCCGTCGCAGCAGATCTGGAAGCTGATCGCGCGTCACAAGGGCGACCCGCTGACGCCCGTCGTGATCCGCGAGTCGATCCGGCGCGACCAGTACAGCTACCTGCTCGAGCACCGGGACGAGTTCCCGGGCGTCAACGTCGGCCAGCGCTACCTGCGCCGCTACCCGTACCAGTCGCTGCTCGCCCAGGTGCTGGGCCATGTCGGCGAGGCCAGCGAGGAGCAGCTGAGGTCGCTGAAGCGGCAGGGCTACCAGCTCGGCGACCAGATCGGGCAGTCCGGCGTCGAGGGCGCCTACGACACCTACCTCCGCGGCCGCGACGGCCTCGCGACCCTGCGCGTCGACGCCCGCGGCCGCCCGAAGACCGGCCTCGAGCCGGAGCTCGCGCCGCGGCCGGGAAACGCGGTGCGGCTGACGATCGACATCGAGCTGCAGCGGGCGGCCGAGCGGGCGCTCGGCTACGGGATCTCGCTCGCGCACGCGGACAAGCGCTGGAACGCGAACGGCGGCGCGATCGTCGCGCTCGATCCGAAGGACGGGGCCGTGCTCGCGCTCGCCTCCAACCCGACCTACATGCCGAGCCTCTACAGCGGCCGCTCCCCCCGCAAGAAGCTGGCGCCGCTGCTCGACCAGGCCGTCGCGAAACGGGAGAACTACCCGGGGATCAACCGCGCGGTCCAGGGCATCTTCCCGCCCGGCTCGGTGTTCAAGCCGGTGACCGCGCTCGCCGCGATGCAGACGCACGTCCTCGAGCCCTGGTCGCTCTACCCGTGCACCCCGAGCTACGAGTCGCACGGGCAGACGTTCGAGAACTGGACGCCGAGCTACGACCGGGGCATGAACCTCGTCGAGGCGCTCGCGACCTCCTGCGACACCTACTTCTACGGGATCGGGGAGCGCTTCTACGAGCTGCCGAAGAGCGCCGGGCACCCGCTGCAGACCTGGGCGAGCCGGTTCGGGATCGGCGAGCCGACCGGGATCGACGTCGGCCCCGAGGCCTCCGGGCTGCTGCCGACGCCCGAATGGCGGCAGCAGGCCTTCAGGACCGAGATCGACCGGCTCTGGAAGCCGGGCGACTCGATCCAGCTCGCGATCGGCCAGAAGGACATCGCCGTGACGCCGCTGCAGATGGCCCGCCTCTACGCGCTGATCGCCAACGGCGGCTACCTCGTGACGCCGCACGTCGCCCTCGACGTCGAGCAGGCGGGCGCGCCGGCGGCCGTGGGCCAGGAGGCAGGCCCGAAGGTGCTGCGCAGCTTCGGCGCGAAGCCGCCGCGGCAGACGGGCGTCGACCCGGCCGCGCTCGACGTCGTCCGGCGCGGCCTCTTCGCCGCCACCCACTCGGTCGAGGGCACGAGCTCCGGCGTCTTCGGCAGCTTCCCGGTCCCGATCGCGGGCAAGACGGGCACCGCCGACAAGATCGAGAACCTTCCCGGCTATCCTCCGGGGCACACGGAGGCGCAGTCGTGGTGGTGCGGCTACGGCCCGTACGGGAAGCCGGAGCTCGTCGTGTGCGCGCTGATCGAGAACGGCGGCCACGGCGGCGTCGCGGCGGCCCCGGCGGCGCTGAAGGTGTTCGAGCAGTACTTCCACAAGACCGCGAAGGTCGTGCCGCATGCGAGCGACTAGGAGCGACAGGTGATCGAGGCCGTCGACACGAGGACGAAGGGGCTGCGGAGCAGCCGGCGCGACGACGCCGTCCAGCTCGGCGAGTTCGTCCGCCGGCTCGACTGGCCGCTGCTTGCCGCGGTCGGGGCCCTGCTTGCCTACAGCCTCTGGGCGATCGACGGGATCACGCGCAGCGACCCGGGCGGGAGCGAGCTCTCCCGGCAGGCGGCCTACGCCGCCGGCGGCTTCGTGCTCTTCCTCGTCGCGCTCGCGATCGACCCGGACTTCTACCGGCGACAGAAGCGCACGATCTACGCCGGCACCCTCGTCGCGCTGCTGCTCGTCCTCGCGATCGGGGTCGACTCGCGCGGCGCGCGCCGCTGGATCGACCTCGGCTTCTTCCAGCTGCAGCCGTCCGAGCTCGGCAAGGTCTTCTTCGCGCTCTTCATCGCCGGCTTCCTCGCCGACCGCGCGGCCCGGATCTCCGAGCCCGGGACGGTCGCCGCCGCGATCGGGCTCGCGCTCGTGCCGATCGCGATCGTCGAGAAGCAGCCCGACCTCGGCACGGCGCTCGTCTACGCCGCCGTGCTCGCGGCCGCGCTCTTCGTCGCGGGCATGCGCTGGCTGCACCTCTCCGTGCTCGGGATCGTGCTCGCCGTGATCGCGAGCGGCGTCCTCTGGTGGCTGCCGGCGGTCGGGATCGAGGTGCTGAAGCCGTACCAGCGCGACCGCCTGATCGGCTTCGTGCACCCGTCGCACGACCCGGCCGGGTCGACCTACAACGTCCTGCAGTCGATCACCGCGGTCGGCGCCGGCGGCCTCGACGGGCGCGGCGTCCTCAACGCGACGCAGACGAGCCTCAACTACCTGCCCGAGCACAGCACCGACTTCGCGTTCGCGTCGCTCGCCGAGCAGCGCGGCTTCGTCGGTGCGGCCGTGCTGCTCCTGCTCTACCTCTTCGTCGTCTGGCGCGGGCTGAAGGTGATGGCGATCGCACGGGACCCGTTCTGCGCGATCGCGGCCGGCGGGATCGTCTTCATGTTCGTCTTCCAGGTCTTCGTCAACGTGGGCATGACGATCGGGATCGCCCCGATCACGGGCATCCCGCTGCCGTTCGTCTCGGTCGGCGGCTCCTCGATGGTCACGAACCTGCTCGCGATCGGGATCCTGCAGTCGATTCACGCCCGCTCGGCGCTGCCGCGGCGGCCACGGCGGTCGCGGCGGTGAAGCCGACGGTGATCCTCGGGCTCGTCCGCGAGCTCCGCGCCGGCGCCGGCGACCGCCGGCCGCTGCTCGTCGCGGGTGTGCCGGCGCTCGTCCCCGCGCTCGCACGCGAGCTCCGCCGGGACGGGGACGCGTCGGCCGTGCGGGAGGGCGGCGCGCCCGCCGAGGCGGCGGCGCTCGTCTATCTGCTCGAGGGCGAGCCCACCGAGGCCGACCTCGCGGTCCTGCGGGCCGCTTCCCGGGCCGACGTGCCGATCGTCGCGGTCACCGAGGGCGGCCAGCGCTCGCTCCCGTACGTGCTCGCGACCGACATCGTCGAGGTGCTCCCGGGCGCAGGCTTCCCGGTCGACGCGATCGCGGAGGCCCTGGCCCGCGGGCTCGGCGAGGCGGGCACCGCGCTCGCGGCGCGCCTGCCGGTGCTGCGGCGGCCGCTCGCCGAGCAGCTGGCGCGGCAAGTCTCGCGTACGAACGGCCTCGTCGCCGCCGCCGTCTTCGTGCCGGGCGTCGACCTGCCGGTGCTGACGCTGAACCAGGCGCGGCTCGTGCTCCGGATCGCGGCCGCCTACGGGCAGGAGATCGACGCCGCGCGCGCGCCCGAGCTGCTCGCCGTCCTCGGCAGCGGGCTCGGCTTCCGCGCGGTCGCCCGCGAGCTGCTCGACCTCGTGCCGGTGGCAGGCTGGGCCCTCAAGGGCGCAGTCGCCTACGGGGGCACGCGGGCGCTCGGCGAGGCGGCGATCCGCTACTTCGAGGCCGGCGCGCCGCTCGCCGAGCTCGTCCCTCGGCCCTCCGCCTGACGCGCCGTCCGACGCGGGTCCTACGATCCGGCCCAATCGAGCTGCCACTCCCGACGACGTGGAGGTGATCCGGATGAGCATTCACGAGCACGAGGCGCTCGAGCTGCTGCTGATCGAGGAGGCGGACGCCTGGTTCGAGTACCTCGAGGCCACCCGCGGCCAGAGCGCCGTCCGGTACAAGGAGCTCGAGCCGTGGGCCTGGGCGCGGCTGTCGCAGCGCCTGCGCGCGATCGGCGCCCGCCGCGCGAAGCTCCGCCCCGCCGCCTGACCGGCCGGCGCCCACGCGGCAGCCGCCGGCGCTGCTACCGTTCGGGCAGGCTCATGCCTAGCTTTTTCACCACTCTGCAGCGCGCGCCGCGCCTCTCCGCCGGAGATGCAGCCGGGCGTGCGCGCACAACCGAAGGAGAATCCTTTTGCCACTGGCCTGGTTTCGTCGCCGCAAGGGCGACGAGTCGACCCCCGAGGCTGTCGCCTCGCAGCCCGAGCTCGTAAGCGAGCCCGCGCCCACCCCGGAGCAGGCGACGCCCTCCGGTTCGCAGTCCGATCCGAGTCCGATGCCACACCGAAGCCGAAGCGCCGCCGGGGCAACCGCGGCGGGCGCAGGCGCAAGAAGCCCGGCGAGAGCGCGGCCGCGGGCGCCGACGGCGCCGCGGCGGAGGCCGCTCCCGCGGCGAAGAAGACCGAGCGCGAGAAGTCGACGCGCGAGAGGCCCGAGCGCAAGGAGCAGTCGCAGCGCGCCCAGCGCCGGCAGAACCAGCGCAAGGAGAGCGGCAGCGCCCGCCGCCGGCCGCCGCGCCGTGCGCCGCTGCCGAAGGCCAAGCGCGAGCTGATCGTCTCCGTCGACGCGGGCGAGAAGCGCGTCGCCGTGCTCGAGGACGGCCGCGTCGCCGAGGTCTACCTCGAGCGGCCGGAGAAGCGATCGATCGCCGGCAACATCTACAAGGGCGTCGTCGACAACGTGCTGCCCGGCATGGAGGCCGCGTTCGTCGAGATCGGCCTCGAGAAGAACGGCTTCCTCTACGTCGACGAGATCGTCGGCCCCGAGCTCGAGGGCCGCAAGGGCGCCCGCAAGATCCAGGACCTGATCTCGAAGGGCCAGGAGATCCTCGTCCAGGCCGTCAAGGATCCCGATGAAGACGAAGGGCGCCCGCCTGACGACCGAGATCTCGCTGCCCGGCCGCTTCGTCGTCTACCAGCCGCTCGGCGAGGGCCTCGGCGTCTCGCGCCGGCTCGACGACGACGAGCGCACGCGCCTGAAGGGGATCCTGAAGGAGATCGCGCCCAAGAAGGGCGGCGTGATCGTGCGCACCGCCGCCGAGGGCGCCTCCGCCGAGGACGTCGAGCGCGACCTCGAGTTCCTCGAGCGCCTCTGGAAGACGATCGAGACCCAGGCGAAGGGCGCCAAGCCGCCGAGCCTCGTCTACCAGGAGGCCGAGCTGCCGCTGCGCGTCACGCGCGACCTCTTCACCGGCGACTTCGAGCAGGCCTACGTCGACCACGACCGCACCTACAAGCGGATCGTCGGCTACCTGAAGAAGACCTCGCCGCACATGGTCGAGCGGGTCGTCCGCTACAAGGAGCAGCGAGCCGCTGATGGACGCGTTCGGCGTCGACGCGGAGATCAAGTCGACGCTGAACAAGCGGGTCGACCTGCCCTCGGGCGGCTACCTGATCTTCGACTACGCCGAGGCGTTCACCGTCGTCGACGTCAACACCGGCCGCTTCGTCGGCGGCCGCGGCAAGAACTCGAACTCGCGGCTCGAGGACACGATCACGAAGAACAACCTCGAGGCGGTCAAGGAGGTCGTGCGCCAGCTGCGGCTGCGCGACATCGGCGGGATCATCGTCATCGACTTCATCGACATGGCGAACCCGAAGAACCGCCAGGCGGTCGAGGAGGCGCTCCGCAGCGAGCTCGAGCGCGACCGGACGAAGACCTACGTGGTCGAGATCTCGCCGCTCGGCCTGGTCGAGATGACGCGCCAGAACGTCACCGACGGCCCGCGCGAGCTGATGACGAAGAAGTGCCCGACCTGCGGCGGCGACGGGATCGTCGTCTCGGAGACGACGGCCGCGGTCGAGATCGAGCGGCGCCTGCGCGCGCTCGTGACGCCGGGCTCGCGCACGCAGGCGTTCCGGGTCGAGGTGAACGCGAAGATCGCCTCGCTCGTGGTCGGGCCGGGCGCGACGCGGCTGGCCGAGCTCGAGGAGACGACGCGACGCAGCTTCTTCCTCGTCGGCAAGGAGGACGTCCACCTCGACCACTTCCGCGTGCTCGACCAGGGGACGCTCGAGAAGCTGAAGCCGGAGGCGCCGGTCGAGGCGGAGAAGACGATCTCGGTCAAGCTGGGCGAGGTCGACCGCCACGACGCGCTCGCCGCGGTCGCGCACCTCGACGGCTACGCGGTCGTCGTCGCCGGTGCGGCGAACCTCGTCGGCAAGACCGTCAAGGCCCGGATCGAGCGCGTCCTCGACGGGATCGCCTACGCGACGCTGGCGAGCTCCGGCGCGAAGACGGCGCCCGAGCCGATCACCGCCGAGGCCGAGGCCGAGCGCCCGACGCGCGCGCGGAAGACCACTCGGAGGACGAGCGAGCCCGACGCGGCCGCCCCCGAGGCCGAGGCCCGAGAAGCAGACGAGGACGACGACGAGCAGGCCGACGCGGTCGCAGAGGAGCCGGAGGCAGACGACCGACGCCGGCGACGAGGGCGCGACGGCGACGGGCGCGCCGAGGAAGCGGACGCGCCGCGGCTCGCGCGGCGGCCGCAGGCGCAAGAAGCCCGGCGAGGGAGCCGCAGGCGCCGAGACCGACGCCGCCGACGGCGGCGAGGCCGGCGAGCGGGAGGGCGCGGTGGCGTCCGAGCCCGAGCCCGCCGCCGAGGTCCCGCCGGAGCAGGCCGAGGAGCAGGAGACGCCGACCGCCGACGGCGACGAGCCGTCGCCGCGCATCCACCTTCCGCGCCCCGAGCTCGGGCGGGAGGACGGCGACGAGGACGGCGAGGCGCCGGCGCGGAAGAAGACCCGCCGCGGCTCGCGCGGGGGGCGGAAGCGCAAGAAGACGCCGGCGGCGGCGACGAACGGCTCCGAGCAGGCCGCCGACGAGGAGGCACGCCCGGACGACGCCGTCGCCGAGCAGTCGGCGACCGACGAGCCCGCCGCCGAGGGAGGCAGCCGTCGAGGAGCCGGCCCCAGAGCCGGTCGCAGAGGAGCCGGTCGCCGCAGAGCCGGTCGCCGAGGAGGAGTCCGCTCCGGAGCCCGAAGAGCCCGAGGCCGCAGAGCCGGGGCCGTCCGAGTCCCGGCCTTCGGGCAACGGCGACGGCGACGAGGAGTCGTGGGACTACGTGCCGATGTCGGAGTGGGGAGACGACTTCCGCCGCTAGGGTTCGCTACACTGGTGCGGCTCGCGGGCCCGTGCCCGCGTTTTCCACGCTATGAGCTACGCGATCATCAGAGTCGGAGGCAAGCAGTACAAGGTCGAGCCCGGCCAGCAGCTCTACGTGGACCGGCTCAAGGACGACGCCGGCGCGACGTTCCAGCCCGAGATGCTGTTCACGCCCGAGGGCGACGGCAGCGGGCTGACGGTGACGGCGCGCGTGCTCGGCCACGTCAAGGGCGAGAAGATCCGGATCGGCAAGTACCGGAAGCGCACCGGCTACAAGCGCCACACCGGCTTCCGCGCCAGCCTGACCCAGATCGAGATCGAGTCGATCGGCAAGGGCCGCGCCGCCTCGAAGAAGGCGGAGCCGCCGCAGGTCGCGGCCGAGAAGCAGGTCGAGAAGCCGAAGGCCGAGGCGCCGCGGGCCGCCGAGGGCGCGGCGGCCCTGCCGGAGGGCTACGCGGAGCTGACGGTGCCGCAGGTCAAGGCGGCGGTCTCCGGCTGGAGCCGTGAGCAGGTCGAGGCCGCGTTCGCGTACGAGCAGGGTCATGCGAGCCGGAAGGGCGCACTGGCCGCCCTCGAGGGCGCGCTGAAGGAGGAAGAGGGCTGATGGCTCACAAGAAAGGTCTCGGTTCCAGCCGCAACGGGCGCGACTCGAACCCGAAGATGCTCGGCGTCAAGATCTTCGCCGGCCAGGAGGTCACCTCGGGGATGATCCTCGTCCGCCAGCGCGGCACCCGCTTCCGGCCGGGTCCGGGCACCGGCATCGGCCGCGACCAGACGATCTTCGCGACGCAGGACGGCACGGTCGAGTACCGCACGAGCGGCGACCGCCGCTTCGTCAGCGTCAACGGCGCCTAGCGCCCGTCCGGTCGAAGCCTGCCGGCCCAGATCGCGCCGTCCGGCGCGCCTCGACCTCGACGCTGCGAGACTAGCCCGGTGTTCCAGGACCGCGCCACACTGCACCTCGCCGCCGGGCGCGGCGGCGACGGCGGGCTCTCCTTCCGCCGCGAGAAGTTCGTGCCGAAGGGCGGTCCGGACGGGGGCGACGGCGGCAAGGGCGGCGACGTGGTCGTCGTGGCCGACGCGCGCCTGCGCGACCTCTCGCGCTTCCGCTCGCTGCGGCGGCTGAAGGCCGAGCGCGGCGGCAACGGCCGCGGCGCCCGCAAGCACGGCGCGGACGGGGCCGACGAGGTGCTGCACGTCCCCGTCGGGACGCAGGTGCTCGCCGGCGGGGAGCAGCTGCTCGCCGACCTCGCGCACGAGGGCGCCCGCGCGGTCGTCGCCCGGGGCGGCGAGGGAGGCCGCGGCAACGCCCGCTTCGCGACCCCGAGCCGGCAGACGCCGCGCTTCGCCGAGACCGGCCTTCCGGGTGACGAGCTCGACGTCGAGCTGCGCCTGAAGCTGCTCGCCGACGCGGCGTTCGTCGGGCTGCCGAACGCCGGCAAGTCGTCGCTCCTGACCCGGATCTCGAATGCGCGGCCGAAGGTCGCCGACTATCCCTTCACGACGCTCGCGCCGGTGCTCGGCACCGTCGACGCGCCCGACCGCACCCGGCAGCTGACCGTGGCCGACGTGCCCGGGCTGATCGAGGGTGCGAGCCGCGGCGTCGGCCTCGGCCACGAGTTCCTCGCGCACCTCGAGCGGGCGCGCGTGCTCGTCCACGTGATCGACGCCGCCGCGGACGACCCGGCCGCGCAGTTCGCGACGATCGACGCCGAGCTTCGCGCGTACGGCGCCGGGCTCGAGGAGCGTCCGCAGGTCGTCGTCCTGAACAAGCTCGACCTCGTGCCCGAGCAGCCGGCGTTCCCGGTCGAGGACGAGCGGGTCCTGCGCGTCTTCGGCCTCTCCTGCGCCACCGGCCGGGGCGTCGAGGAGTTCCGGCGGGCGCTCTTCGAGCTCGTGCCCGCGCCCGCCGTCGACGAGCAGGCGGTCGAGCACGAGCTCGCGGACTACCTCGTCTACCGGCCCCGCCCCGACCGCCGGCCCCGCTACCGCGATCCTGCGTACCGACCGCGGCTTCCGCGTCGTCGGAGAGGCGCCGGCGGGTGAGGAGCTGGAGCGCGCGCTCCGGCTCGCGGGCGCGCGCAAGGGCGCCCTGGTCGAGGTCGGGGACGAGGAGCTCGAGCTCTCGTGACCGGTCTCTTCGGCGGCTCCTTCGACCCGCCCCACGACGGGCACGTGGCCCTGCTCGAGGCGGCGCGGCGGCAGCTCGGGCTCGCGCGCATCGAGGTCGTCGTCGCCGTCCGGCCCCGCTACAAGCAGGTCGGCGAGGAGATCGAGACCCGGCTCGAGCTCGCGCGGGCGGCGTTCCCCGGCTGCACGGTCGAGCGCGAGGAGTCGACCACCGACGTGACCGTCCGGCAGGCCGCGGCGCGGCTCGGCGACGTGATCTTCCTGATCGGCGCCGACCAGTTCCTCGACTTCCCCGTCTCCTGGCACGACCCGGTCGCGGTGCTCGAGCACGCCCGCCTCGGCGTCGCGACGCGCCCGGGCTACCCGCGCGAGGCGCTCGACGCGGCGCTCGCACAGGTCTCGCGGCCCGAGCGGGTGCTCTTCTTCGAGATCCCGGCGGTGCCGGTCTCCTCGAGCGAGATCCGGGAGCGCGTCGCGCGCGGCCTGCCGATCGACGGGCTCGTGCCGCCGGCGGTCGCGTCCCTGATCGAGTCGCGCGGCCTGTATCGGCCGGGACGCTAGCTACACTTCGCCCGACCCCGGAAAGGCAGCTGAGACCACTCTGACCCCGATCGACCAAGCCCGCCGCATCGCCGCGCTCGCCCAGGAGAAGCTCGGTGACGACGTCGTCATCCTCGACATGCGGCCGGTCTGCTCCTACACCGACTACTTCGTCGTCTGCACCGGCCGCAACCCGCGGCAGACGAAGGCGATCTGGGACGAGGTCCACGCCCGTCTGAAGGCCGACGCGATGCTGCCCCGTTCGGTCGACGGCGAGCGCGAGGCGACGTGGATCATCGCCGACTACCTCGACGTCGTCCTGCACGTCTTCACGCCGGACGCGCGACGGTACTACCGGCTCGAGGAGCTCTGGGACGACGTGCCGGCGATCGAGCTCGAGGCGGCGGCGGGGTAGACCCCGCCTCGCTACACTTCGCCGAGACGCGGGGCCATAGCTCAGCTGGGAGAGCGTCGCGCTGGCAGCGCGAAGGTCACGGGTTCGAATCCCGTTGGCTCCACTCGCTTCCGGCGCCGCCGGCAGTCTGCGCGTACGCGCTGCGCCCGCTCCGCGTCTCGGACGCCGGCCGAGCTTGAATAGCCGAGCTATGCAGAACCGGCGAGTCGCGCTATCCGGACGCCGAGGCTGGCCGAACTAGACTGAATCGACTAGCTTTTCTATTCTCGAGTCAGATGCGCGACCTGAACCCGTTCCAGGTCTCCGGACCGTTGCGAGCCGAGGCGATGATCGACCGGCAGCGGGAGGTGCGCGAGCTCTTCGACCTCGCCGACGGCGGCCACTCGGCCCGTGTCGTCGCACCGCGGCGCTACGGGAAGAGCAGCGTCCTCGGCGCGGTCCTCGGCGAGGCCGCCCGGCTCGGGATGCCGACGGCGCACGTCGACCTGATGGACGTTCTCACCCTCGGGGCCGTCGTCACCCGCTTCGAGCGCGCCTACAACCGCTCGTTGAAGGGGCCGCTGCGGAGCGCCGCCTCCGACATCCTCAAGACCTGGAAGATCGGCGTCTCGCTCGGCGGTGGCGGCTTCGCCGTTCGGATGCTCTCGAACCCGACTCTCGACGCCGAGTCGGTGCTGCTGAAGCTGCTCGAGCTGCCCACGCGGCTGGCCGAGAAGACCGGCGTCCGGACGATCCTCGTCCTCGACGAGATCCAGGACATCCTCAACGTGGACGGCGCCGACGGGATCCTCCGCAGCGTCATCCAGTACCAGGCCGACGACGCCTCCTACCTGTTCGCCGGCTCCTCGCCGAGCCTGATCGCGAAGCTCTTCTCGGATCCCTCGCGGCCGTTCCTCGAGCACGCGCTGCCGGTCCCGCTCGGGCCGCTCCCCGACGCGGAGTCCGCGCGCCACATCAGCGACCGCTTCGCCGCCACCGGCCGGGACGTGGGCGACGCCCTCGACCCGCTGATCGAGTTCGTCCGCGGGCACCCGCAGCGGACGATGCTGCTGGCGCACCACCTCTGGTCGCTGACGCCGCGGGGCGCCAGGGCCGACGAGGGCGTCTGGCTGGCCGCGCTCCGGCGGGCCCACGAGGACGCGCGACCGATCCTGCGCGCGCGCTACGAGGCGCTGCCCGTGAACGAGAAGCGGCTCGCGCTCGCGCTCGCGACCGGCGCGGGCAGCGTCTACGACGTCCGCGTCCACACGGCCGTCGGGCTCAAGCGCGGCAGCATCCGCTTCACGCTCGAGGCGCTCGAGGGCCGCGCCGAGACGATCCGGGTCGACGGCGCTCCCGTGCTCGCCGACCCGCTCTTCGAGTACTGGCTCGAGGAGAAGGGGACGCTCTAGCCTCGAGGAAGCGGGAGGGAGGGCGGCTGCCCTCCCTCCGGAGCGCTGCGGCTAGTAGCGCCGCTCCTCGACGACGGTCTCCCTGCGGCCGCCGATGCCGCCCCAGGTCGACCAGAAGACCAGCGAGAGCACGATGCCGACGATCCCGACGGCGAGCAGGATCCCGCCGATCACGTTGTAGGCCGTGACCCAGAGCAGGATCGCCCCGATCGCGACCAGGATCAAGCTGACTCCGACACCCATGTCTTCCTCCTTCGTTGCGTGGTCTGCAAACGACGGAGGAGCGCTTCCGGTTACGCGCGGCGAGGCGGGGCCCGCTCGACCCGACATGTCCGGAGCGGACGATCCGGGCACGTCCGGAACGGACGGTACGGTGCGCCGGTGCGCCTGCTCGTCGCCCGCTGCGAGGTCACCTACTCGGGTCGCCTGAACGCCTACCTGCCCGAGTCGACGCGGCTGCTGATGCTGAAGGCGGACGGCTCGGTGCTCGTCCACGCCGACGCGGGCGGCTACAAGCCGCTCAACTGGATGACGCCGCCGACGGCGATCGAGGAGGCGAGCGGCACCATCGTCGTGCGCAAGCGGCAGGGACGGAGCGAGGACCGGCTCGAGATCCGCCTGCACGAGGTGCTGAGCGACGTCGAGCACGACATGGGCGAGGCGGCGGGGCTCGAGAAGGACGGGGTCGAGGCGCACTTGCAGGAGGCGCTCGCCGCCGCGCCGGCCGCGCTCGGCGAGGAGCTGCGCCTGATCCGCCGCGAGTGGCCGACCGAGGTCGGGCCGGTCGACCTGATGTGCCGCGACGAGGACGGCGGCTGGGTCGCCGTCGAGATCAAGCGGATCGCCACGATCGAGGCGGTCGAGCAGCTGACGCGCTACCTCGACTTCATCCGCGTCGACCCGGCGAAGGCGGCCTGCCGCGGGCTGCTCGCGGCGCAGGCGGTGAAGCCCCAGGCGGCGACGCTCGCCGAGTCGCGCGGCATCCGCTGCGTCGAGGTCGACCTCGCCGTCCTGCGCGGCGAGCGCGAGCCCGAGCTGACCCTGTTCGCGGTCTGAGGGCTTGACTCTCCCCTCGGGGGAGGGTGGAGACTGACGGCGTGGGGACGCTGCTGACGATCGGCGACTTCTCGCGGATGACCTACCTGAGCGTCAAGGCGCTCCGGCACTACCACGAGGCCGGGCTGCTCGAGCCGGCCGAGGTCGATCCCGGGAGCGGCTACCGGCTCTACGACGTCTCGCAGGTGCGAACGGCGCAGGTGATCCGCCGCTTCCGCGACCTGGGGATGCCGCTCGAGCAGGTGCGGGCGGTGCTCGAGGCGCCCGACCCCGCCGCCCGGAACGCGATCGTCGTCGCGCACCTCGGGCGGATGGAGGCCGAGCTCGCGCGCACGCAGGCGACCGTCGCCTCGCTGCGGGCGCTGCTCGAGCCCGCCGAGGCGTCCGTCGAGGTGGCGTACCGCTCGGTGCCGCCGACGCCGGCGCTCGCGATCGTCGAGTCGCTGCGGCTCGCCGACTTCAAGGCCTGGTGGCGGGAGGCGTTCGCCGAGCTGGACGGGCTCTTCCGCGACCTGGGCCTCGCCGCGGCCGGGCCTGCCGGCGCGCTCTTCTCGGGCGAGGTCTTCGAGCGGGAGCAGGGTGAGGCCGTCGCGTTCGTGCCCGTGAGCCCGGACGAGCGGCCGCTCGCGGGGCGGGCGCGCCGGCTCGTCGTCCCCGGTGCCGAGCTCGCCGTCGCGACCCACGAGGGCTCGTTCGCCGACGTCGACCAGACCTACGCGGCGCTCGGGGCCTTCGTCGCCGAGCGGGCGATCGGCGTCGAGGGGCCGATCCGCGAGACCTACCTCGTCAGCGCGCGCGACACGGCGGACGAGTCGCGCTTCCGCACGCGAGGTCGGCTGGCCGGTCTTCGCGACGCACGGGAGCGCCGCGTGAGCGCGCCGAGCAATCCATCCCGCGAGCACGTAGTATCCGCGACGTTCATGAACGGCGAACAATGGCTGGGGATCGAGCTGCGACACCTGGCGGCGCTCGTCGCGGTCGCGCGCCAGCGGTCGTTCCGCGGCGCCGCGGCGCAGCTCGGCTACGTCCCGTCGGCGATCAGCTCGCAGATCGCGGCGCTCGAGAAGGCGGTGGGAACGCGGCTCGTCGAGCGCTCGCGCGGGCCGAGCCGGGTGCAGCTGACCGACGCGGGCGAGCTCCTGCTCGCGCACGCCGAGTCGATCCTCTCGCGCCTGCAGGCCGCGCAGGCCGACATGGGCGAGTACGTCGAAGGTGCCTCGTCGACGCTCCGGGTCGGGATCACGCAGTCGATCGGCGTCCGGATCCTGCCCCCGCTGATGCGGCGCTACGCCGAGCGCTGGCCCGACGTGCAGCTGCTGCCGCACGAGGCGGCCGCCGACCTCGAGCTCTACGACGGCGTCGAGCGCGGCGAGCTCGAGCTCGGCTTCGTCGAGCTGCCCGTGCCGGAGGGGCCGTTCGAGGCCTTCCCGCTGATGACGGACCCGTACGTCCTGCTCGTGCGCGCCGACGACGCGCTCGCGCGGGAGCGGCGGCCGGCCGAGGCCGAGGACGTCGCGCAGCGGTCGCTGATCGGCTACTCGTCGTGCCGCGGCTTCCGCCGCGTCGAGGCGACGCTCGAGGCGCGCGGGGCCGAGCCGAAGGTCGTCTTCCGCTCGGACGTGAACGCGACCGTGCAGGCGCTCGTCGCCGCCGGGGTCGGCTCGGCGATCGTGCCGCGGCTGGCGCTCGACGAGGCGGACGCGCGCACGGCGGTCGTCGAGTTCGGGCGCTCGATCACGGTGCCGCCGCGGACGCTCGCGCTCGCCTGGCACCGCGACCGCGCACACACCCCCGCCGTCAGGGACTTCGTCGAGCTCGCGCAGGAGGTCGCCGCCGGGATCTCGCGCGGCGAGCCTGCCCTCGTGCGCTCCGCGTGACCGCGCTCCGCCGGGCCGGCTACCCGCTTGCGCTCGTCGCGGCGCGGCTGCGGCGGCGTGGAGGCCGCGTCGCCCTCGTCGGGGCCGGGATCGCGGCGGGGGCGGCCGCGCTCGCGCTCGTCTCCACCGGCAGCATGGTCATCCGCGACCGCAGCCTCGGGCGCGCGGCGACCGAGCTGCCCGCACCGCAGCGCGCCGTCCAGGCGACCTGGTTCGGGACGCTCGCGACCGGCGGCTACGCCTTCGAGTCGATGGATGCGGCGGTCCGGCCGCAGCTCGCGCGGGCGACCGGTGTCGAGCCCGTCGCGGCGATGCTCTACCGCGAGGCGTCGATCGGCGGCCGCCTCGTCGACCTGCGGGCGGCCGACCACGTCGGTCGCTGGGTGCACCTGCTCGGTGGGAGGCTGCCGCGCGCCTGCACGCCGGCGCGCTGCGAGGTGCTGCGGCTCGCCGGCACCGGCCCGCTGCCGAGCACGCCGTCGCTGCGGCTCGTGCAGGTCGGGACGGCGACGCTCCGGGCCGACGCGCCGTTCCGCGACTTCGTCGGCCGTCCGCCGGCGGACACGGCCGTGCTGGCCGCCGCGATCGCCTACCACACGCCGCCGCCGGTGCCGCTCGTGCTCGCGGAGGGCGTGGACGGGCTCTCCCGGACGCCCGAGCTCTCGACCATGTACCGCAGCTACGCCTGGTTCGCGCCGCTGCCTGCCGACGCCGTCCGGCCGTGGTCGGTCGACCGCTTCCGCGCCGGGATCGACCGGCTGCGCTCGACGATCGGGACCGGCGCGGTCGGCGCCGACGCGTTCGACGTCACCGCTCCCGACCGACCAGCTCGCGGCCGCGGCGAGCCGCGGGGAGACCGGCGCACGCCGGCTGCTCCTGCTCGGCGGCGAGACCGCCGTGCTCCTGCTCGCGTTCGTGCTCCTCGCCGCCTCCAGCCTGCGCCGCGACGCGGAGGCCGCGCGCCGGCGGCTCGCCTGGGCCGGGGCGCGGCGCTGGCAGCTCGTGCTCGTCACCGCGGCGGAGTCCGGCGCGGTCGCCGCCGCCGCCACGCTCGTCGGCTGGGGCGCGGGGATCGGGCTCGGCGCGATCGTCGCCCGGATCGCGGGCGCACCTGCGGGGGCGACGCTGACGCACTCGGCCGCCTCGGCCGGCGGGCTCGCGCTCGCGGCGGGGCTGGCCACGGCCGCGGCGCTGCTCCTCGTCGTCGCGCTGCGGGCTCCCGGCGGGCCGGCTCGGCGGCGCGCGCCTGACCGCCCTCGACGCGGCCGCGCTCGGGGCGCTGCTCGCGGTCGCGATCGGGCTCGCCCGCGGCGGCGCCGACCCGTCGGGCCTCGCCGGCGGCGGCACCGGCGTCTTCCTGCTGCTCCTGCCCGGCCTCGTCGCCTTCGTCGCGGCCGTCGCCTGCGCCCGGCTGCTCGCGCCGCTCCTCCGCGGCCTCGAGCGCGCCGGCCGCCGCGGGCCGCTGTCGCTGCGCCTCGCCGCGCTCTCGCTGGCGCGAAACCGGGGACGGGCAGCGGTCGCCGTCGCCTTCCTCGTCGTCAGCCTCGGGCTGGCGCTCTTCGCCGCGGCCTACCGCTCGACGCTCTCCGCGGGCCAGCGGGACGAGGCCGCGTTCGCCGTCCCGGCCGACTTCGTCCTCGCCGAGGACCTCTCGCAGCTCGTTCCGGTCACGCACGTGCCGACCCCGCCCGGGCACGCCGTGCCGGTCCTGCGCCTGAGCGGCGGCGTCTCGCGGCTCGAGACCTCGAACGGCGCGGACGTGCTCGGGATCCCGGCCGCGGCGCTGCCGCGGATCGACGGCTGGCGCGGCGACTTCGCCGACCGCCCGCTGCCCGCGCTCGCCGCCGCGATCCGGCCGGCCGGGCCGACCGCGCTCGAGACGCTGCCGCTGCCGCCGGGGGCGCGGACGCTGTCCGTCTCGCTCGCGGGCACGGGCGAGCAGGTCGAGATCCGGGCGAGCGTGCGGCTCGCCGGCGGGGACTTCGCGACCGTCCGCCTCGGCGCCGGCCCGCACGCCGGCTCCGAGCGTCCTGACCGCACGGCTGCCGAAGGGGACGACGCTCGCTCCTCGGGCTCGACCTCGGCCTGATCAACAGCGGCCGCAAGACGGCCAACGCGGGCACCGGCCTGCAGCCGACCGCGAACGGGACGCTCGAGCTGCGCGGGCTCGCGGCGGACGGGCGGCCGCTGGCGCTCGACCCGGCGGCGTGGCTCGCGGTCGGGAACGCCGCCCGCGCCGGCAGGGCGGCTTCGCCTACGCGCTCGCGACCGACACCGACACGAGCATCCGCCTGCGCCAGCCGACCGACGGGCGCCCGCTCGAGGCGCTCGTGACGCCGGCGCTCGCCGCGGCGGCCGGCCCCGACGGCAGGCTCCCCTTCGAGATCGCGGGCGAGCGCGTCGTCCTCCACGTCGCCGGGGTCGTCCGGCGCGTGCCCGGCACGACCTCCGAGGACGTGGTCGTCGTCGACGGCGGCGCGCTCTCGACTGCCCTGAACGCGCTTTCCCCGGGGCTCGGGCAGCCGACCGAGACCTGGCTCGAGGCCGCGCCGGGCGAGCGGGCCGCGACCGCACGCCTGCTCGCGCGGCCGCCCTACGACGTCCTCGACGTCCGCTCCCGCGCGGCGGTCGAGGCCGACCTCCGCGCCGATCCGCTCGCCCGCGGAGCGCTGCTCGTGCTGGCCGGCACGGCGCTCGTCGCGCTCGCCCTCGCGGTCGCCGGGCTCCTGCTCGGCCTGCTCGCGGACACCCGCGACGAGGGCGGCGAGCTGGTCGACCTCGAGACGCAGGGCGCGTCGCCGGCACTGCTCCGCCGCCACCTGCGGCTGCGGACGCTGCTCGTCGCCGTGCTCGGCGGCCTCGGCGGGCTCGCGACCGGCGCGATCCTCTCGGCGCTCGTGCTCGCGCTCGTCCGCGTGACCGCGAACGTCGGCGACGGCAGGCCGCCGCTCCGGCTCGCGCTCGACGTGCCGCTCCTCGCCGCCGGTGCCGCGGCCTTCGCGGCGCTCGCGGCGCTCGCCGTCGCGGTCACGACCCGGGTCGCCTTCCGCGCCCGCTCGGCCGGGCGCTTCCGCGAGGCGGGGGCATGAGCGGGCGGATCGAGCCTGCCGTCGTCGTCCGCGACCTCTTCCGCGTCCACACGAGCGAGGACGGCGACGCGGCCGCGCTGCAGGGGCTCTCGCTGACGATCCGCGAGGGCGAGGTCGTCGTCGTGCTCGGCCCGAGCGGCTCCGGCAAGACGACGCTGCTGCGGATCCTCGCCGGCTTCGACCGGCCCTCGGCGGGCTCCGTGCGCGTCTTCGGCGAGCAGCTCGCGACCCTCTCGCCGCGGCGGCTCGCGGAGTACCGCACGCGGACGCTCGGCTACGTCGACCAGCACTACGCCCGCGCGCTCGCAGGCGAGCTGCCGGCGCGCGAGCTCGTCGGCCTCCGGCTCGGGCTCGACGGCTGGACGCGGGCCGAGCGGCACCGGCGCGCGGACGAGCTGCTCGACCGGGTCGGGCTCCTGGCGCTGCGCGGCCGGCGGCCCGGCGAGCTCTCCGGCGGCGAGCAGCAGCGCGTCGCCGTCTGCGCCGCGCTCGCGCACCGGCCGCGGCTCTTCCTCGCCGACGAGCCGACGGGCGAGCTCGACGCGGCGAACGCCGGCCGGCTCTACGACCTGATCGGCGAGCTCGCGCGCGCCGAGGGCTGCACCGCCGTCGTCGTCACGCACGATCCCACCTCGACGCGGATCGCCGACCGGATCGTGCGCGTCCGGGACGGCCGCGTCGCCGAGGAGTCGGCGGCCGACGCGGGGGAGGGGGAGCTCGTCGTCGGGCGCGGCGGCTGGGTGCGCCTCCCGGAGGAGTTCCTGCGCCGGGTCGGGATCGGCGAGCGGGCCCGCGCCCATCTCGAGGGCGGCCGGATCGTCGTCACGCCGGTCGCGGGTTCCGCGGGCGCGGCCGAGGAGCCCGCCGTGGTCGAGCTGCCGGCCGCCGCCGGCGGCCGTGTCGCGGTCGAGCTGCGCGGCGTCGTCAAGCGCTACGGCGAGACCGTGGCCCTCGACGGCCTCGACGCCGCCTTCGCGCGCGGGCGCCTCGTGGCCGTCACCGGCGCCTCCGGCTCCGGCAAGACCACCCTGCTCCAGCTCCTCGCCGGGCTCGAGCTGCCGGACGCGGGCGAGGTGCGGCTGCTCGGCACCGACGTCGCCGCGCTCGACCGGGGCGCGCGCGCCGACCTGCGCCGCCGGCTCGTCGGCTACGTCGGCCAGCAACCGGGCCTGACGCCGTTCCTCTCGGCGCGCGAGAACGTCGAGCTGGCCCTGGCCCTGCGCGGCGTCCCGCCGGCCGAGGCGTCCGAGCGCGGGCTCGAGGCGCTCGAGGCGGTCGGGCTCGGCGAGCGGACGGAGCAGCGCGTCGAGCGGCTCTCGGGCGGCGAGCGGCTCCGCGTCGCGGTCGCCCGGGCGCTCGCGGCCCGGCCGGCCGTGCTGCTCGCCGACGAGCCGACCTCGCGTCTCGACCAGGCGAACGCGCTCGCGGTCGCGGTGCTCCTCGCCCGGCTCGCCCGCGACTGGGGCGCGACGATCCTCTGCGCCACGCACGACCCGATCGTGGTCGAGCAGGCCGACGGCGAGCTCGCGCTCGGCGGGCCTCAGAGCGGCAGGTCGCGGGCCGCGAAGAAGAGCCCCTCGGAGAACGTCGGGTAGGGCTGGATCGTGTCGCGGAGGACCTCGATCGGCACCTCCGCGCGGATCGCGAGGGTGATCTGCTGCAGCCACTCGCCCGACTCCGGCCCGACCGCGACGGCGCCGACGAGCACGCGCCGCTTCGGGTCGGCGACGAGCTTGACGAAGCCGTGGCGCTTCGGCCGCTCGTAGGTCGACGAGCGCGAGACCCGCTCGACGTCCCAGGACGCGGAGACGAGGCCCTCGCCGGAGGTCGTGCCGACCGCGGCGACCTGCGGATCGGTGAAGATCGCCCGCGGGATCGCCCGGTAGTCGGCCTTCACGTCCTCGCCGGCCACGTCCCGCGGCGGCGACGTGGCCCTGGTACTTGCCGACGTGGGTGAACATCGCGATCCCGGTGCAGTCGCCGATCGCCCAGACGTGCTCGGCCGCCCGCAGGCGCTCGTCGACGCGGATGCCGCGGCCGTCGGCCTCGACGCCGACCAGCTCGAGGCCGAGGCCTTCGACGCGCGGGCGCCGGCCGGTCGCGACGAGCAGGCGCTCCGCCTCGAGCGTGCGGCCGTCGTCGAGCGTGGCCCGGAAGCCGGCCTCGACCCGCTCGACGCCCGCGCCGAGGATCACCTCGATCCCCTCGTCCGCGAAGACCTCGCCGATCCGGTCGCCCGCCGCGGGATCCTCGCGCGAGAGCAGCCGCTCCGAGCGGTCGACCACCGTCACGCGCGAGCCGATGCGGGCGAAGAACTGCGCCAGCTCGGCGCCGACGGGCCCGCCGCCGAGGACGAGCAGGCTCGCCGGCACCTCGCTCGCCGCGGTCGCCTCCCGGTTCGTCCAGACGTCGAGGCCCTCGAGACCCTCGACGGGTGGGATCGCCGGGTCGGAGCCGGTCGCGAGCACGAGCCGGTCGTAGGGGAGCTCCTCGCCCGCCGCCTCGACGACCCCGGGCCGCGCGACGCGCCCGTCGCCGCGGACGAGGCGGACGTCGATCGACGCGAGCCAGTCCGCCTGGCTCGAGTCGTCGCCGCGGCCGGTGACGGCGTCGCGCCAGGCGAAGACACCCGCCGGATCCAGCCGCGCGCCCTCGACGCCCGGCGCGAGCGAGGCCGCGTGGACGAGCTCGGTCGGCCGCAGCAGCGTCTTCGACGGCATGCAGGCGAAGTACGAGCACTCGCCGCCGACGAGCTCCCGCTCGACGAGCGTGATCTCCGCGTCCTCGTCGCGGCGGCGCAACGAGGCGGCGAACGCCTCGCCCGAGGAACCGCCACCGAGGACGACGACCCGCACGCGGCGAGTATCGCAGGCTCAGAAGGCCGCGCGGACTGCCTTCGAGGCGAAGCCGGGCAGCGCCAGCAGGAGCAGCGCGAGCACGAACAGCAGCAGGAGCATCCGCGTCTTCATGCCCGGAGCCTCGCAGGTGCGGCGGGGCGCCGTCGTCGGCCGCGAGGCGGATCCGAGATCCTCCTCGAGGACGATATTCCGCAATAGACTGACGGCATGGTCAGGTGCCCGGGTTGCGGCGAGGCGAGCCCGCCGCACGCGAGGTTCTGCATCGGCTGCGGGGGGTCGCTGGCAGGCGCCGCCGCGCCCACGGAGGAGCGCAAGATCGTGACCGCGCTCTTCGCCGACGTGGTCGGGTTCACGACCCTCGCGGAGCGGCTCGACCCGGAGGACGTGCGCGCCCTGCTGACGCCCTTCTACGCGCTGATCCGCTCCGTGCTCTCCCGGTACGGCGGCTCGATCGAGCAGTTCAGCGGCGACGGCGTCATGGCGCTCTTCGGCGCGCCGGCCGCCCACGAGGACGATCCCGAGCGGGCGGTGCGCGCCGCGCTCGCGATCCGGGACGAGATCCAGCGCCGCAACGAGAGCGAGACCCGCGCGAAGCTCGACATCCGCGTCGGCGTCAACACCGGCGAGGTGCTGATCTCCTACGACCAGGAGGGCCGGCTCGTCGCCGGCGACGCGGTCAACACCGCGCAGCGGCTGCAGACCTGCGCGCCCGTCAACGGCGTGCTGGTCGGCGCCGACACGCATCGCGCGACCTCGCGCTTCATCGAGTATCGCGAGCTCGGCCCGATCGAGGTCAAGGGGAAGGTGGAGCCGGTGGCGGCGTGGGAGGGGCTGGCGCCGTTCGCCCGCTTCGGCCCGGAGGTGATCAGCGAGGCGGCCGCCCCGCTCGTCGGCCGGACGGTCGAGCTGGGGCTGCTCGAGGGGCTGCTGCGGCGCACCTGCCAGGCCGGCGAGCCGCAGCTCGTGACGCTGGTCGGGGCGCCGGGCGCCGGCAAGAGCCGCCTGCTCGGCGAGATCTTCCTGCGCGGCATGCGCGACACGCCGGGGCTCGTCTACTGGCGTCAGGGCCGCTGCCTCCCGTACGGCGAGCGGTCCGCGTTCTCCGCCCTCGGGGACATGGTGCGGGCGCAGGCGGGCATCCTCGACAGCGACTCTGCCGCCCGCGCCGAGGCGAAGCTGCGCGCCGCCCTGGAGCGGTTCGGCGACGACACCGACTGGCTCGAGCGCCACCTGCGGCCGCTCGTCGGCCTCGCCGAGGAGCGTGCCGGCGACCGGCCCGGCGAGGCCTTCGCCGCCTGGCGGCGCTTCTTCGAGTGCCTGGCCCGGGAGCGCCCGATCGTGCTCGTCTTCGAGGACCTGCAGTGGGCCGACGACGGCCTGCTCGACTTCGTCGACGGGCTGCTGGAGCGCGCCGCGGAGCTGCCGATCCTCGTCGTCTGCACCGCCCGGCCGGAGCTGCTCGAGCGCCGCGAGGGCTGGGGCGGCGGCAAGCGGAACGCGACCACGATCTCGATCGGCCCGCTCGCCGAGCAGGAGATGCGGGAGCTGGCGGCACGCCTCGTCGAGGCGGGCGGGCTCGATTCCGAGCACGTCGAGGAGATCGTCTCGCGCGCGGAGGGCAACCCGCTCTACGCGGAGGAGTTCGCCCAGATGCTGCGCGAGCGCGGCGCCGCGCCGGACGGGGCCGACGAGGAGGCGCCGCTGCCGCAGACCGTGCAGGGGATCATCGCGGCCCGCATCGACGCGCTGCCCGCGGAGGAGAAGGCGCTGCTCGTCGACGCGGCCGTCGTCGGCAAGCTCTTCTGGGAGGGCGCGCTCGCGGCGCTCTCGAGCGAGACCGGCGCACCGCGCACGTCCGAGCTGCTGCACTCGCTCGAGCGGCGCGAGCTGATCCGGCGCGAGCGCAGCTCCTCGGTCGCGGGCGAGGCGGAGTACGGGTTCCGGCACTCGCTCGTCCGCGAGGTCGCCTACCGGCTGCTGCCGCGCAGCCGGCGCGCCGAGAAGCACCTGCTCGCGGCGGCCTGGATCGAGCTGCTCGCGCACGGCCGCGACGACCACGCGGAGGCGCGCGCGGGCCACTATCTGGCTGCGCTCGGCTACGACCGCGGGGCCGCCGGCAAGGTCGCCCCGCGCGCGGTCCAGGCGCTGCGGGCCGCCGGCGACCGCGCCACCTCCCTCGCGAGCCCGGAGCGTGCCGCCGGCTACTACGAGCGCGCGCTCGAGCTGATGCCGAAGGGCGACCCGGAGCGGCCGCACGTCCTGCTCGCGCACGGCCGGGCCGTCTACCGCTCCGGCGGCGAGGCGGAGCAGCTCTTCGAGGAGGCGCGCGCCGGCCTCGTCGCCGCCGGCGAGCTCGAGCAGGCCGGTGAGGCCGACGTCGCGCTCGCGTTCGCGCACTTCGCGCGCAGCCGGATCGACGAGTCGTTCAGGTGCCTCGAGCGCTCGGTCGAGCTGCTGCGGGACGCGCCGCCCTCGGAGGGCAAGGTCTTCGTGCTCTCGACGCTGGCCAGCTTCCTGCTGCTCGCCGACCGCCGGGCCGCCGCCCTCGCGACGGGCGAGCAGGCGCTCGCGATGGCCGAGGAGCTCGACGACGACAACCTGCGAGCCCGCTCGCTGCGGATCGTCGGCGCCGCCCGGGCGGCGAGCGGCGACACGGTCGGGCTCGAGCAGCTCGAGCGCGCGATCGAGATCGCCCGGCGGATCAACTCCTTCGAGGCGGTGCCCGCGCTCGCGAACCTGGCCGCGACGCACATCTCCTGGGGCGACCTCCGCCGGGCGTTCGCGCTGCAGGAGCAGGCGATGGCGCTCGCCGAGCACTTCTCCGACCAGCCGACCGTGCACTGGCTGACCGCCGAGCGCGTCGCTGAGCTGTACTGGGTCGGGCGCTGGCAGGAGGCGCTCGCGCTCTCGGACGAGCTGCTCGCCCTGCGCCAGGGCGCCTACATCGACGCGACGATGCGGGTCGTGCGCGCGCGGATCGCGCTCGCGCGCGGGGAGCACGACACGGCCGTCGACGAGGCCGAGCGGGCCCTGCGGGCGGCGCGGCAGCGCAAGGAGTCGCAGTTCTTCTTCCCGGCCCTCGCCGTCGGGGCGCGTGTCCAGCTCGAGAGCGGGCGCGACGGGGCCGAGGCGTTGCTCGACGAGTTCCTCTCGCTTCTGCAAGGGGACGAGATCGACCACGGGCATTACTGGGCGGACGTCGCCGCCGCGCTGAGCGGGCTCGGACGCGCCGGCGACCTGCTCGAGGCGGCCGCCCGCGTCCGGGCGCCGAGTCGCTGGATCGAGGCGGCCGAGGCGGTCGCCCGGGGGAGCTTCGTCGAGGCCGCCGACATCTACCGCGAGATCGGCTCCCGGCCCGACGAGGCCTGGGCGCTGCTCTGCGCGGCGCAGGCCCCGCCCGCCGGCGGAGAGCGCGCCGAGGCGCACGGGCTGCGCGAGCGCGCCGCCGCCTTCTTCGCCGAGGTCGGCGCGGCCGCCTACGCCGAGGCCGCACGCACGGACGGACAGCCGGTCTAGCGGCCGGTCGTGTTCACGAGCACGACCGTGCAGGGCGCGGCGTGGGAGACCGTGTTCGGCACGTTGCCGACGAGGAAGCGGGTGCGGCTGCCCATGCCGACGTTGCCGACGACGACCACGTCGACGTCCTCCTCCTTCGCCGCCTCGACGATCGCCTTCGCCGGGTCGGCGTGGACGACGACCTTCGTGCGGCCGCGGCCGCCGCGCTCGCCGCCGGGCGTGCCGTGGCGGGCGGCCTCCGGCACGAGCACCTGCAGCACGATCAGCTCCGCCTCGTAGCGCTCCGCCATCTCCTCCGCGAAGGCGACCGCCTCCTCGGCGGTCTCGGAGCGGTCGGTCGCGACCAGGATCCGGCGGACGCCCGAGCTCATGCGCCGGGCTGGACGATGCCGTGCTCGTAGGAGAGCACGACCGCCTGGACGCGGTCGCGGACGCCCAGCTTCATCAGCACGCGGGCGACGTGCGTCTTGACCGTCGTCTCGCTGAGGAAGAGCTCGCGGGCGATCTCGGCGTTCGACATGCCGCGGGCGATCAGCGTCAGCACCTCGCGCTCGCGCGCGGTCAGCTCGTCGAGGCCGCGCGGCGCGGGCCGCGGCGCGCGGTGGCCGGAGACGAACTCCTCGATCACGCGTCGGGTCACGGAGGGCGAGAGGAGCGCCTCCCCGGCCGCGACGACGCGGATCGCCTCGACGAGCTGCTCCGGCGGCGTGTCCTTGAGCAGGAAGCCGCTGGCGCCGGCGCGGAGCGCCTCGTAGACGTACTCGTCGAGGTCGAAGGTCGTCAGCATCAGGATCCGCGGCCCGCCCTCGCCGGCGTCCGCGAGCAGCTGCCGCGTCGCCTCGATCCCGTCCAGCTCGGGCATGCGGATGTCCATCAGGACGACGTCGGGCGAGAGCCGACGCGCCTCGGCGACGGCCGCGCGCCCGTCCTCCGCCTCGCCGACGACCTCGACGTCGCTCTCGGCGTCGAGGATCATCCGGAAGCCGGCGCGTACGAGCGCCTGGTCGTCCGCGATCAGCAGCCGGATGCCGGTGGTCACGGCCGCGACTCTACTGGCAGCGTCGCCCGGACGAGGAAGCCGCCGTCCGCCTGCGGCGACGCCTCGAGCGTGCCCCCGCAGACGAGCGCCCGCTCGCGCATCCCGACGAGGCCGTGGCCGCCGCCGTCGGCGCCGCTGACCGGCGTGCCGTCGCTCGCGATCTCGACCTCGAGCCGCTCGCCGCGGTAGCGGAGCCGCACCTCGGCACGCCCGTCGCGGGCGTGCTTGAGCGCGTTCGTCAGCCCTTCCTGGACGATGCGGTACGCGCTCAGGTCGACGCCGGGCGAGAGCTGCCGCCGCTCGCCCTCGACCGAGAGCTCGACCGGCAGCCCGGCCGCGCGCGCCCGCTCGAGCAGCGACTCGACCTGCGCCAGGCCCGGCTGCGGCTCGAGCGCGGCGGCGCCCTCCGAGGCGCGCAGGACGCCGAGCAGCCGCCGCATCTCCGCGAGGGCCTGGCGCCCCGTGCGCTCGACCTCCTCGAGCGCCTCCCGCTCCCGCTCCTGCTCGGGCCGGAGCAGCCGCCGGACGCCCGAGGCCTGCACCGTCATCACCGACACCGAGTGGGCGACGACGTCGTGCAGCTCGCGCGCGATCCGGGCACGCTCCTCGGCGACCGCGACCCGCGCGGCCTCCTCGCGCCGCTGCTCGAGCTGCACGGCGCGCTCCTCGAGCCTCGCCGCGTGCTCGGTGCGGCGGCGCAGCCCGACGCCGGCCACCCACGCGAGCGCGCCGATCGCGTTGAACCAGAGCCAGTCCGCGGGGCCGGTGTCCGGCAGGTTCGCGACCACGATCGCGGTCGCCGCCCAGGCCGCGCCCAGCAGCCCGAGCGCCCGCCTCCGGTCGGCGTTGGCGCCCGACGACCAGAGCGTGAACCAGCCGACGGCGAAGAAGACGAACGAGTCGTCGACCGCCCGCGGCGTCGCGTAGGAGTCGACGACGGCCACCGCCCAGACGAGCAGCGGCACCGAGACCGGAAACCGGCGGCGGAGGAGGAGCGGCACGGTCAGGCCGAGCGCGAGCAGCGCCGACTGCCAGCGCGGCTCGTGCAGGTCGCCGAGCCAGACCTCGAGCTGGGCGCCGACGACGAGCAGCGCGACGAAGACGTCGACGAGGCCGCCGAGGCCGATGCGCGAAGCCCGCATGGCGCTGACGGTAGCGCGCAGGACGGCGGGTCGAATCGTCCTCGAGGATGACCTCGAATCCAGCCCGCGGCCGACGAACGCGGCCGTGCGGCGGGCCTAGCGTGCAGCTTCGTGTTCCTCGCCAAGCCCAGAACAGAAAGGCATCCGCACATGGCTTCGATGATCGAGGCGGTCGCGCTCGGCGACCCCAACCTGGGCACGGCGCCCGTCGTCGCCGCCCGCGACCTGACCCGACGCTACGGCTCCGGCGACACCGCCGTCGACGCGCTCCGCGGCGTCTCGCTCGACGTCGCCCCCGGCGAGCTCGTCGCCGTCATGGGCCCCTCGGGCTCCGGCAAGTCGACCCTGATGCACATCCTCGCGGGGCTCGACCGGCCGACCTCCGGCTCCGTCTCGATCGACGGCGTCGAGATCGGCCCGCTCGGGGACAACGAGCTGACGAAGCTGCGCCGCAGCCACATCGGCTTCGTCTTCCAGTTCTTCAACCTGCTGCCGATGCTGACGGCGGAGGAGAACGTGCTGCTGCCGCTCTCGATCGCGGGCCGCAGCCCGGAGCCGGCGTTCCTCGAGGAGCTGCTCGACGTCGTCGGCCTCTCCGACCGGCGCTCGCACCGGCCCGCCGAGCTCTCCGGCGGCCAGCAGCAGCGCGTCGCCGTCGCCCGGGCGCTCGTCTCCCGCCCGACGGTGCTCTTCGCCGACGAGCCGACGGGCAACCTCGACTCGCAGACGAGCGGGGAGATCCTCGAGCTCCTGAAGGGGTCGGTCACCCGCTACGGGCAGACGACCGTGATGGTCACGCACGACCCGCGCGCGGCGACGATCGCCGACCGGATCTTCTTCCTCGCCGACGGCGAGATCGTGCTGGCGCTCGGGCCGTCCTCGCAGGCCGAGGTGATGGAGGCGCTGGCGGAGGTGGCGGCCCGGTGACCCGCGTCGCGCTCAAGGGGCTCGCGGGCCGCAAGGTCCGCGCACTGCTGACGGCGATCGCGATCGTGCTCGGCGTCGCGATGATCTCCGGGTCGTTCGTCCTCACGGACACGATCTCGAAGGCGTTCGACTCGATCTTCACGAGCGCCTACGCGCACACGGACGCCGTCGTCAGCGGCAAGAAGCTCGTCGACTGGTCGACGAGCGGCAACGCGACGGTCTCGCCGGCGCTGCTCGAGCGGATCCGCGCCGTGCCCGACGTGGCCGCCGCGGCGCCCGCGATCATCGACCTGAACGGCGACTCGACCCAGGCCAAGCTGATCGACCGCGACGGCGCGGTGATCGAGACGAGCGGCAACCCGACCTTCGGCTTCGGCGTCGACCCGGCCCAGCCGCGCTTCAACCCGATGACGCTGAGCGAGGGCCGCTGGGCGACCGGCTCGCACGAGGTCGTGATCGACGCCGACACCGCCTCCAGGCACCACTTCGCGGTCGGCGACGAGATCCGCGCCGTCGCGCAGGGGCCGCGGGAGACCTTCCGGATCACCGGCATCGCCCGCTACGGCGACGTCGACTCGCTCGGCGGCGCGACCTTCGCCGTCTTCTCGATCCCGACGGCCCAGCGGCTGCTGCGGCTCCAGGGCTACAGCGTCGTCTCGGTGGCGGCGAAGGACGGGGTCTCCCCGGCGCAGCTCGTCCGCGAGCTGCGGCAGGTCGTGCCCGCGTCGACGCAGGTGCGCTCCGGCGACGAGCAGGCGAAGGAGGACAAGTCGGGCGTCGCGGGCTTCGTCAGCTTCATCCGCGGCTTCCTGCTCGGCTTCGGCGGGATCGCGCTCTTCGTCGGCTCGTTCGTGATCTTCAACACGCTGTCGATCACGGTCGCGCAGCGGACGCGCGAGCTCGCCACCCTGCGGACGCTCGGCGCCTCGCGGCGGCAGGTACGGCGGCTCGTGCTGCTCGAGTCGCTCGCGATCGGCGTGCTCGCGTCCGTCGTCGGTCTCTTCCTCGGCTTCGGGCTCGCCCGGGGGCTGAGCGCGTTCTTCAAGGCGCTCGGGCTGGAGCTGCCGCAGGCGGCGCCGGTCTACGCGCCGCGGACGGTGCTCGTCTCGCTGCTCGTCGGCGTCGGCGTCACGGTCGTGGCCGGCCTCGGCCCGGCGATCCGGGCGACGCGGGTGCCGCCGATCTCGGCCGTCCGCGAGGGCGCGGTGCCGCCGCGCTCGCGCCGGCTCGGCCCGGTCGCGGGCGCGATCATGCTCGCGCTCGCCGTGGCCGCGCTCACCTTCGCGGTCACCGGCGACCGGCTCGGCTCCGGCTCGTCGCTGCTCGCGCTCGCCGCCGGGACGCTGCTCCTGCTCGCGGGCACCGCGGCGGTCGCCTCGCAGCTCGTGACCGCGCTCGCCCGGGTCGTCGGGCTGCCCGCCCGCCGACTCGGCGGGGCCGCCGGCCGGCTCGCGTCGGAGAACGCGGTCCGCAACCCGTCGCGGACGGCGGCGACCGCGGCGGCGCTGATGATCGGCCTCGCGCTCGTCTCGTTCGTCGCCGTGCTCGGGACGGGGGTGCGGGGATCGTCCGTGAACGCGCTCGACCAGCAGGTGCGCTCCGACTGGGTCGTCACCTCGAAGAACGGCTGGTCGGCGCTTCCCGGTGCAGGCGGGCGACGCGCTCGCGGCCGCCGCCCGGGGGGCGCAGGTGACCTCGATCCGCGGCGACCGCGGCCTCGTCGGCACGACGCAGGTGAACGTCAACGGCGTCGACCCGGCCACGCTCGGCGGCCTCTACCGCTTCGCCTGGAAGCAGGGGTCGGACGCCGACCTCGCGCGGCTCGGGAGCGGCGGCGCGATCGTCAAGCGCTCCTTCGCGCGGGCGAACGGCCTGCACGTCGGCGACGCGTTCACGCTGCGCTCGCCCGCCGGCAACGGCATCTCTCTGCGGGTGCTCGCGACCTACCAGCCGCCGCGGGTCTTCGAGGCGCTCGGCGGGGTGGTCGTCTCGCAACAGGCGTTCGACCGGACGTTCCCGCGGCCGGCCAACAGCCTGACGCTGATCTCGGGCGACGTCTCCCGCGCACAGCTCGAGCGGGCGCTCGCCGCCTTCCCGAACGCGAAGCTGGCGACCCGCGCCGAGTGGGTGGCGGCGCAGACCTCGTTCATGGACACGCTCCTGAACATGGTCTACGTGCTGCTCGCGCTCAGCGTCGTCGTCAGCCTCTTCGGGATGATCAACACGCTCGTCCTCTCGGTCTTCGAGCGGACGCGCGAGCTCGGGATGCTGCGCGCGGTCGGGATGACCCGGCGCCAGGCGCGGCGGATGGTGCGGCACGAGAGCGTGATCACGTCGCTGATCGGCGCCGCGCTCGGTCTGCCGCTCGGCGTCGCGCTCGCGGCGGCGCTGACGCACGGGCTCTCGCGGCTCGGCGTCGGCTTCTCGATGCCGGTCCTCACGCTGGCCGCGTTCGTCGTGATCGCCGTGCTGGCCGGGATCCTGGCGGCGGTCGCCCCGGCCCGGCGCGCGGGCAAGCTCGACGTGCTGGCGGCGCTCCAGTACGAGTAGCGGTTCGGCGGAGCGGGCGGCGCCCTACGGCGTCGCCCGCTCCACCGTCAGGGTGTCGTAGATCGCGCGGAGCTGGTTGACCGCGTCCGCGACGTCGCCGGGGTCGGCCTCGCCGGCCTCGGCCCGGTCGGCGGTGTCCCGTGCGGCGTCGTAGGAGGCGACGAGCTCGCGCTCCTCGCCCGCCTCGGTCGTACGCTCGCCCAGCTGGTAGCCGCGCGCCTCCATGATCTCGCCGACGAGGTCGGCCAGCTCGGGGAGCGCGGCGTCGGGCGTCTCGTGCAGCGCCGGCTGGAGCTGCTCCAGCCTCGTCTGCCACTCGTGCAGGTCGAGTCCTGGCTCCATCGATGACATGCGGCTCTCGTGCCGCGCACCGGCCGTCCGCAAACACCCGAACGCGCGGGCGCGGACAGGCGCATCGACCAGCTACAATCTTTGGAGTTACTGAGACATGAAGGAGTTGATTCGTACGTGAACACCCTGCTGCTCGTCCCCCTGGAGGACGTCGTCGTCTTCCCGAACATGACGCTCAGCCTCGCCGTCGACACCGGCGACGAGGAGCGCGTTCTGCTCGTGCCCCGTCACGGCGGCGAGTTCGCCGGCGTCGGCACGGTCGCCGAGGTCGTCGAGCGGAGCCGCCGCGGCGTCGTCGTCACCGGCCTCCACCGCGGCGTCGCCGGCGCGGCCGTCACCGACGCGGACGGGCAGCTGCGCGTCGAGGTCGAGGAGCGGCCCGACGAGGAGCAGCCCCGGTCCGCACCGCCGAGCTCGAGCGCGAGTACCGCGCCGTCGTCGAGGAGATCCTCGAGCTGCGCAATGCCGACGAGCGCGTCTCCGCGTTCCTGCGGTCGGTCGCGGGCGCCGGCACGCTGGCCGACACCGCCGGCTACTCGCCCGACCTGACCTTCGCGCAGAAGGTGGAGCTGCTCGAGACGCTCGACGTCGTCGAGCGTCTCCAGCTGGCCGTCCGCCTCCAGCGCGAGCGGCTCGCCGAGCTGCAGGTGCGGGTGCGGATCCGCGAGGACGTCGAGTCCGACGCGCAGAAGCAGCAGCGGGAGTACATCCTCCGCAAGCAGATGGACTCGATCCGGCGCGAGCTGGGCGAGGACGAGCAGTCGGTGGTCGAGGAGTACCGCGCGAAGATCGGCGAGGCGGAGATGCCCGAGCCGGTGCGCGAGCAGGCGGAGCGCGAGCTCGGCCGGCTCGAGCGGATGGGAGACCAGAGCCCCGAGTCGCAGACGATCCGCACCTACCTCGACTGGCTGCTGGCGGTGCCGTGGTCGACGCGCTCGGACGAGACGCTCGACCCGGTCGGCGCCCGCACGGTGCTCGACGAGGACCACGCCGGGCTCGGCGACGTCAAGGACCGGATCGTCGAGTACCTCGCCGTCCGGAAGCTGCGCGAGGAGCGCGGGATCGAGGCGGACAAGCGCTCCGGCGCGATCCTGACCCTGATCGGGCCGCCCGGCACCGGCAAGACCTCGATCGGCGAGTCGGTCGCCCGCGCGCTCGGCCGCGAGTTCGTGCGCATGTCGCTCGGCGGCGTCCGCGACGAGGCGGAGATCCGCGGCCACCGGCGCACCTACATCGGCGCCCTGCCCGGCCGGCTCGTCCGTGCCCTGCGCGACGCGGGGACGATCAACCCGGTGATCCTGCTCGACGAGGTCGACAAGCTCGGCCACGACTGGCGCGGCGACCCGTCCTCGGCCCTGCTCGAGGTGCTCGACCCGGCCCAGAACCACTCGTTCCGCGACCACTACCTCGACGTCGAGGTCGACCTCTCGCAGGTCTTCTTCATCGCGACGGCGAACTTCGCCGAGGGGATCCCCGGGACCGCTCTACGACCGGATGGAGATCATCCCCTTCGACGGCTACACGGTCGACGAGAAGGTCGCGATCGCGAAGGGCTACCTGTTCCCGCGGCAGCGGGAGCGGAACGGGCTGCACGAGCACGAGGTCTCGATCGGGGACGACGTGCTCGAGGCGGTCGTCGCCCAGTACACGCGCGAGGCGGGCGTCCGCCAGCTCGAGCGCGAGCTCGGCACGATCCTCCGCAAGACCGCGACGAGGATCGCCTCGCAGACCGTCGAGGCGCCGGTCGCGATCGGCTTCGAGGAGGTGCGGGACGCCCTCGGCCGCCAGAAGTTCTTCCAGGAGGCGGCGGAGCGCACGGCCGTGCCCGGAGTCGCCACCGGCCTCGCGGTCACCGGCACGGGCGGCGACGTCCTCTTCGTCGAGGCGACGACGATGAAGGGCGGCGACGGCCTCGTCCTGACGGGCCAGCTCGGGGACGTGATGAAGGAGTCGGCGCGGATCGCGCGCTCCTGGGTGCACGCGCACGCGGGCGAGCTCGGGATCGACGAGTCCGCGTTCGACAACCACACGTTCCACGTGCACGTTCCGGCGGGCGCGATCCCGAAGGACGGCCCCAGCGCGGGAATCACGATGACGACCGCGCTCGCGTCGCTCCTGACCGGCCGCCCCGTCAAGCACACCGTCGGCATGACCGGCGAGGTGACGCTGCAGGGCCGCGTGCTCCCGATCGGCGGGCTGAAGCAGAAGGTGCTCGCGGCGCACGCGGCCGGGCTGACCGACGTGGTCATCCCGGAGCGAAACCGCGCCGACCTCGACGACGTCCCCGCCGACGTGCGCGAGGAGCTGACCTTCCACCCGGTGATGACGCTCGGGGAGGTGCTCGAGCTCGCGCTCGAGCCGGCGCCCTCGAATCACCATGCGCTGTCGTAGCTGCAAGCCCGTGCCCGAGGAGGTCCGCCGCGCGGCGGACCTCCTCGAGCGCCGCTGGACGCTGCAGGTGCTCTACGCGTCCCAGAGCGGCGCCGTCCGCTTCAACGAGTTCCTGGAGGCGCTCGGCCGGATCCCGCCGACGACGCTGTCGGCGCGGCTCGCGCGAGCTCGAGCACGCCGGGCGTGCTCGCCCGAGTCGTCGTCGACTCGCGGCCGCCGCACGTCGAGTACCGGCTGACCGAGCGCGGACGCGCCCTGCAGCAGCTGATCCGGGCCTTGCGCGCGTTCGCCGCGGCGTAGGGCCGCGCCGGCCCGCACGTCGCCGCCTCGAGAGCCGCCGTCGTCGTCGAGCGGGCGCCGGACGTCCGTCGCTCGAGGTCGAAGCGGTCTCGCTCGACCCGCCGGCATCGCCGTTGGGCCGGAGCGCTGGGCCGGAGCGCTGGGACGGCGCGCGCCGCGTCGGCCGTCGATGTTCCACGGCCCGACTCAGCCGCCTGCAGGCTCGGGGGCGCCGCGCACCGGTCCCGCTGGCCGGAACGGCTGGCAGGCGGCTGCAGGATCGTGAAACGGCGACGGTGGGCCCCGTCGGCCGCGTCGCCGCGGAACCGTTCCGGCGCCCGGGTGGTCTCTCCGGGTGCGGCGGACCGGTCGAGGCGAATGATCCGTGGCTCAGCGGCCGCGCGGCCCGCGCGGCCGCTGCGGCCGGCTCCGCCGGCCGAGTTCGTGCGGCGACGCGGTCTGACGCACTAGTGCGTGATCGCGGCGCCCTTCGGTGAGAGGACGAACCAGAGCCCCACGAAGCCGAGCCCGTTGACCTCGCCCGGCTTCCTGTCCGCCACGAGCCCGAACGCGCGGGCGCCGGCATTCCCGTAGAGCGGGTGACCCCGGTAGGCGACCTGGAGCTTCCCGCCGTTCCGCACGACGACCCGGAGGAGCGACGTGTCCACGCCGCTGCCCGCTCGCGGCGACCCGGTGGTCAGGAGCGGCGGCCAGGCCCGCGAGCAGTGGTAGACGGCGTCGTCGTAGCAGCTCGAGTGTCCCTTGATGTCGCTCGTCCATCCGTAGAGCGTCATGCCGCGGCCGTCGACGAGGATCGGTCGCTTGAGCTTGGCGTTGAAGGCGACCTTGACGGTCGCACGCGCGGCGGCGGGTCTCGGGGCAGCTGCACCGGCCGAGGCCGCGCCGGCGACGAGTACCGCGAGCACGAAAGCGACGAGCCCTTGCGCGGGAACCGTTCCGATCCGCTTCATCGACGAACCTCCTGTCGGGACGCCGGGCGCGTCGTCTCGCTCGAGTATGCGCCCCGGTCGAGGTCCCCGGCAAGGCAGCCGACGAGGGGGCGCCCGGCCATGCGGAGCAGGGGGTCGCGGCGATCCGACCGTGCGGTCTGACGTCACCGGCGAGAAGGCTCGGATCGTGCCGAGCCGCGCTCGCTTCCGGGCGCTCGCCGAGCGCGAAGCCGGCACGAACTCGGCACGAAGGCGTGACGACGTCCGCGCTACGTTGTCGGCAAAGACAACCCTCCGGGAGGTTCCATGCTCATCCAGATCGCCGCAGACCTGCTCGACCTGACCGCCTCGGTCAAGGGCGCCGGTCGCGCCCGTTACGCGTACATCCCCGATCTCTGCTCCTGTTGCTGCCGCTGCCCGTGGCCCCCCTGCGACGGCTGAGGGCTGGGTGGCTTTCCATTCCCAGACCTGTCCGTTTCGGCCACTAGGCACCGTTGCCTGCGTCCGTGACGATTTCGGCACGAAGTCGTCACCGACGAGGCACACGTTCTCCGCTACGGTTGCCATACATGACAACACAAGCCCAAGGAGGCTCCATGTTCACGGAGATCGCCGCCGAACTGCTCGACCTGAGCGCGACCGAGAAGGGCCAGGGCCGCGCGCGCTACGCCGTCCAGATCACGATCTGCTCGTGCTCCTGCTGTACGTGCCTCTTCCTGTGCTGAGCCGCCGCCGTGCAGACGACGCGGAGCGGCCGCCCGGAGTCTCCCCGCCGCGGCGGCCGCTCCTGCGGCCCGGCTATCGGCTCGTCGCCGACGGCCAGACGGCTGCTGCTCGAGCACGGCCACCGCGTGGTCGTGCTCGAGGGGCGCGCAGCCACGACGCTCGTGCCCACCCTGCTGCCGCTGCTCGACGGCGAGCGCGAGATCGACGACGTCGTCGGCGTCCTCGGCGAGCCGTTGCGCCCGGCGGTCGAGCACGCCGTAGCAGTGCTCGCGGCGCGCGGCCTCCTCTGCGAGGGGCCGTCGCTGCGCGGGGCTCCGGCCGCGCTGCGAGAGACGGCGGAGTGGCTCTCGGGCGACACCGGAGCCGCGCCCGGCGGCCGTCGCCGCCGCGCTCGCCGAGGCCACGGTGACCGTGGTCGGCCGCTCCCGGCGCGCCGGCGACGTGCGCGAACTGCTCGAGGCCTCGGGGGTCCAGGCTCGCAGCGTCCGCCGCTGGCGGCACGCCGACGGGAGCCTGGTCGTCGCCGCGCCCGGCGTGGGCGAGGCGGGTGCGCTCTCTCGGCTCAACCGCCGCGCCCTGCGCCGCGGGACTCCGTGGCTGCCGGCTCACCCCTACGACGGGCGGATCGCAGCGGTCGGGCCCCTGATCGTGCCGGGCGAGACGCCGTGCTTCCACTGCTTCCTGCTCCGCCGGGCGGCCGCGGTCGACTACGGGCAGGAGCTCCTCGTGCTCGAGCGGCGTCTTCCGGCAGCCCGTTCGAGTGCCGCCCTCGACCGGCTGACGGCCGAGCTCACCGTCCTGCAGGCGGTGCGCTGGCTCGGCGTCCGCGACCCTTCGATCCCCGGCGTGCTGCTCGTCGCAGAGCGGTCGCCGGCTCCGAGGATCACCCGTCACGAGGTGCTACGCGTGCCTCGCTGCCCCGTGTGCTCTGGCGCCGCCGAGGTCGCGGCGCCGCTTCCCTGGGACGACCTGCCGCTCGAGGCGGCCGCATGACCGCAGTCGGCTTCGAGCCGCTCGTCTCCGAGTACGTCGGCCTCGTCGGGCGGGTCGAGTCGTGTCTCGTCGGCACGGCCGAGGCCCGAATGCACGCGTACATCTGCGGCCTCGCCTCCGACGAGCGCCTCCTCGGCGCCGGCATGTCCCACGTCGGCATGACCGCCGGCTGGGGGAGGACGCGCGACGCGGCCGCGTCGGCCGCACTCGGCGAGGCCGTCGAGCGGTACGCCGCGACCTATGTTCCGTCCGAGCGGCTCGTGTACGCGACGGCGCAGCAGCTCGGCCCACGTGCGGTCGACCCGACGCGCTTCGCCCTCTTCGCGCCGCAGCAGCATGCGCGGCCCGGCTTCCCGTTCGTGCCCTTCGATGCCTCGGTACGGGTGCCGTGGACGCGCGGCTGGTCGCTCGAAGACGGCCGCGAGGCGTGGCTTCCGGCCGAGCTCGTCTACCTCGGGGACGTGCCCACGGCGACGCCGATCGGTTACGCCACGAGCAACGGCGCCGCGTGCGCCAGGGAACGCAGCACCGCGGTCGCTCCTCGGCCTGTACGAGCTGCTCGAACGCGACGCCTTCATGCTCGTCTGGGCCAACCGCTGCTCGCTGCCGTTGCTCCACTGGCGTGGCCACCGCAAGCTCGCCGCCCTCGATGACCGCTACTTCGCGCCGACGGGGCTTCGTTACGCCGTGGTCGACCTCTCGCCCGTGCACGGCGTCCCTTCTGCCCTGGCGATCGTGAGAAGTCCCGGCGGCGCGCCGATCGGGATCGGCGCCGGCGCTGCCGCCACGGCGGGCCGGGCCTGGTGGAAGGCGCTGACCGAGGCTTTCGCGACGCATGCCGCGGCGAGACGGATGGCGGTGATCGACGGCCCGCCCGCCGCCGACGACGTCCACGAGTTCCACGACCACATCCGGTACTACGCGGACGCGGAGCATGCCAGGGCCGCTGACTTCCTCGACGCATCCCGCTCGAGGGTCGACGTGCGCGAGATCCCAGCCCTTACCGCGTTCGCCCGAAGCTGCTACCGAGGCGCTGCTCGCCCGGATCGCCCGTGCCGGCTCGAGCGCCTACGCCGTCGACCTGACCTCCCCCGACGTCGCGCGGCTGGGCTTCCGCGTCGTCAAGACGATCGCCCCCGAGCTGTGCGCGCTCGACGCTTCGCACAGGGCGCGGTTCCTCGGCGGTGCGCGCATCCGGCGTGCTGCGTTCGTACTCGGGCTCACGTCGCGTCCGCTCCTCGTCGAGGAGCTCAACCCCGACCCGCACCCGTTCCCGTGAGCGCGCCGACCGTTCAGTTCGCCGAGCTCGTCCACGGTGGCGAGGTGCCCCTCGACGACCCTGCCGAGACGCTGCACGAAGCCTCTCGCCTCTACCCCAGCACCGCCGCCGCCCGGCTGCCCGGGCTCGCCCTGCTCGCAACGGACGAGCTCGTCCGTGCGAGTGTCGAGCGGTCGTCGCGGCGGCACCCGCATCGGCCCGCGGTGGCGCTGCCCCGCCCGGCGCTCGGCCGCGTCCGCCTGAGCACGGCGCTCGGCAGTCGGCGCTCGCGATCGGCGAGGCGCGCGCGGCCGCTCCGCCTGCGGGAGCTGGCGTCCGTCCTCGGCGCGGCGTACGGCGTCGTCCAGCGGCCGGAGGGCCGGCGGCGCCCGGTCCCGTCGGCGGGCGCGCTCTATCCGCTCGAGCTCTACGTGCTCTGCACGAATCTCGACGGCGTCCCCGCCGGCCTCTACCACTACGACCCCTTCAGGCACAGGCTCGAGCGCCTCGACGACAGGGCTCGCACCCCCGATCTCGCCGCTTCGCTCGCCGACCCGTCCCCGCTCGAGCATGCCGCGGTCGTCCTGGTCGTCACCGCCGTGCTCTGGCGCTCGCGCTTCAAGTACGGGACGAGGGGCTACCGCTTCGCGCTGCTCGAGGCCGGGCACCTCGCGCAGAACGTCCTCCTCGCCTGCGCCGCGCTGGAGCTCGCCGCTCTCCCGCTCGGGGGCTTCTACGACCGGCAGCTCGACCGGATCGTCGGAGCAGACGGGCTCGCAGAGGTCTCGCTGTACGCGATCCCGATCGGAGGCAGGGGCAGCGGATGAGCACCACCCGGCTGCTCGCCGTCCGCTATGCCGGCGGGCTCCTGGTCGCGGCCGCGCTCCTCGCCGTCGTGCGCTCCGCCGTTCAGCCCCGGCTACCCGCCGCCACCGGCTCGGGCTCGGTGCAGGCCTCGGCCTGACGCTCTTCTGTGTCGTCGAGCGGCGGCTGCCGCCGCTTCCGCGACCGCGCGGACGGCCACTCCGGGTCTGGGGCGGCAAGCACCTGGCGCTCGGCATCTGGGCCGGGGTCGAGGAGGCGGCCTGGCGGCACGGCGCCCTCGGCGCGCTCGCCGGGCCGCTCGGTGGTCCCGTTGCGTTGGCGCTCAGCTCGGCGGGGTTCGCGGCCGCACATCGCCCGCCCTCGCGCTACCACCTGCTGACGGGCGGCCTCTTCGGGGCCGTCTACCTCGCGTCCGGGCGTTTCGCGGCGGCCTGGGCGGCCCACGCGGGCTACAACGCGGCAGTCGCGCTCACGGCGGAGGCACGGCACCGGACGCCCCGCCGGTCTCGAGGCATGAGCGTCGTCCGGCTCGACGCCGTGACGAAGCGGTACGGAGCCGTCACCGCTCTCGCCGGGCTCTCGCTCGGGCTCGAGAGCGGCTCGACCGTGGCCCTGCTCGGCCCGAACGGCGCAGGCAAGTCGACGTTGATCTCGCTCGTGCTCGGGCTCCGCCGGCCGGACGCCGGGCGGGTGATCCTGCTCGGCGGCGATCCGCGCGACCCGCGCTGTCGCGCGGCCGTGGGCTTCGCGCCGCAGGAGGTTGCGTTCCCCGGCACGCTCCGCGTCCGCGAGATCGTCCAGTTGGTCGCGCGGCACTTCCCGGCGGCAGCCGGGACGGACGAGCTGCTCGAGTCCTTCGGCGTGCTCGACCTCGGCCGGCGACAGGCCGGAGGCCTCTCGGGAGGGCAGCGCCGGCGGCTCGCGGTGGCGCTCGCCTTCCTCGGCAGGCCGCGTCTCGTGGTGCTCGACGAGCCGACCGCGGGCCTCGACGGCGAGGGTCGCCGCGCGGTCTGGCGGGCGATCGTCGCCGCTCGCGACGAGGCGGCGACGGTGCTGCTCGCCACGCACCAGCTCGACGAGGCCGAGGCGGTCGCCTCGCGCGTCCTCGCCCTCGCGCGAGGGCGGCTGCTCGCCGACGGGACGGCGGCCGAGATCCGGGCACGCGCCGGGGGAGCCCGCGTGGTCTTCCGCCCGCCGGACGCGGACACGACGGCGCGTCGCTGGCCGGATGCCGAACGACTTGCAGACGGGCGGCTGGCCGTACGGGTCGGCGACGCCGGGCGCTTCCTCGAGCAGCTGGTGCGGGACGGCATCCGGCTTCGTGAAGTCGAGGCCGCGCCGGTCACGCTCGAGGACGCGCTCGACCTGCTCCTGAGGTCGCGGTTCGTGAGTTTCGGGCTCGTGGGGGCGCACGTCCGCGCCAC
>CAWIUN010000021.1:0-373965 GCA_963839285.1 uncultured Actinomycetes bacterium | reverse complement strand
AAGGTTTCGCGCTGCGAAATAGTCTGCTGTAGGCCGTTCCGGCGCTGATTCTTCGCAGTCTCGAGTTGGAGAATCCAGGCATTGGACTCGCCAACGCTCGTTGCTCCGCCTGGGTTCCCGAGTCCCACCCGCGCAGCGTCGGCGTCCGCCGCGAGGCCGGCAAGATCAGCTGTCCACCAGCGTGGACTGCCGTCGGCTGCCGCGGGCGCCTGTCGGCACGACCAACGGGCCGCCGCTTCAGCTTGGTCGTCAAATGTCTCTGACGGATAGCCCGAGGTCTCGTAGCGGAGCCAAGAGAGCGCCTCCGTATCGTCGAGTAACCGCGCAAGGCGGCTCGTCTTGCGCGCGATATCGACCGGCGCGATCCTGGCAAGTTCGATGTCGGTCAGTAGCTCGTCAGCTAGATGGAGCGCCTCTGTACGTCGTGAACCCGGCATGGACGGGGCGAGCCTACCGTGACGACTGTTGGAGCGGGCTAGGACGGCTCCGTCCGATGGCCCTGTCACGCTTGGTCAGGTGACGACCGATGACAGGAGGCTCCGTGGCTAGTACCAAAGACTCCGTGCTTGCGCACTGCATGATGCGGGCGATCATCCACGAGCAGGGCGGTATCGAGGCGGCCGTTGAGAAGTACGGGCCGAAGGCCGAGCGGCTCTCGAAGTGGTCGGCGTTGAAGACGGCGGCGAAGGTAACCCCGAAGGCCTCGCGTGTAGCGCAGTTCATCGTGTTCTGGGTCGTCGCGATGCGCTTGGAGGGGCTGGACGAATTCTCGATCACGGAGTACCAGCGTTACTGGGACGAGAATGAGCGGCAGGCGTATCGGCTCCAGGCCGAGTTCCGCGAGCTGTGGCCGGAGTTCGAAACGCCGAACGAGCTCGCGCGGCTGCTCGTCAGGTACGTCGACGCGCGGACGGCGACGAAGGACATCGCGGCGCTTCCGCTCAAGCTGCAGGTCGCCGTGTGAAGCAACAGCGCCCGCATGAGCCTGAGCGGATGCTGTCGGCCGATGAGGTCGCGCTGCTGTTCGGGATGAGCCGCGACTGGGTCTACGACCAGGCGCTGGCGCGCGAGCTGCCGAGCTACAAGCTGCCGGGCGGGAAGCGCCGGTTCCTGTACTCGGAGTTGGTGGAGGCGTTGCAGCGGTTCAAGGAGGGGGCGTAGGCATGGCGTCCATCCGCACGTACCTGACGGCGAAGCGGCAGAAGCGGTGGGAGGTCCCCTGGCGTGAGGGCTCCGGGAAGGATCGGTCGAAGGTGTTCGGTCGCGAGGGCGATGCGAAGCGGTTCCGGGTTGAGGTCGAGCGCCGGCAGCAGCTCGGGTCGCTTTATGACGCGCGGCGGGTCACGCTCGTGGAGTTCTTCGACGGGTGGCGTGATCGCTACGCGCAGCAGGTTCGCCCGTCGAGCTTCGATCGGAAGATTCAGGCGACGCCGCACCTGCGGCCGTTCTTGGGGCTGTATCTCGACCAGATCAGGGCGGCGGAGGTGGAGGATGTGATTACGGGTGTAGCGAAGCGTGCGCCTCGTCAGGCTCAGCTCGCGCTGGCGGCGCTGAAGCAGATTCTCCGCAACGCTCAGGAGCGCGGGCACGTCGTTGATGACGCCGTGCTGCGGATCAAGCCTCCGCGGGTTGAGGAGCGGGAGCCGCGGTTCCTGACGTGGTCAGAGGTTGAGGAGTTGGCGGCTGCGTGTGCGGAGGAGCAGGCTGGTCATCGTTGCGTGTCTCACCGGGCTGCGCCAGGGGGAGCTGTTCGCCCTGCGCGAACGAGAGGTCGACTTGGATGCGGGCGCGGTCATCGTCAGCCCGTTGCGGCGCGGCGGGGTGTCGCCGCTCAGACGAAGACGAGGCAGAGTGTGCGGCGCGCGTACCTCTCCGATACTGGCAAAGCACGTCCTGCGCGAGCAGTGCGTCGCGCGCAAGCCGAATCGTGCCGAGCTGGTGTTCCCGAGTCCGACCGGCGGAATCTGGCAGCCGAGCAACTTCATGGGCCGTGTGTTTCGGCCGGCGGTTCGTCGGGCGGGGCTTGCCGGGCTGACGTTCCACGACCTTCGGCATACGTGTGCGTCGCTGCTGATCGCGGCTGGTGCGAATCCGCTTGAGGTCGCGGCGCAGCTCGGGCACAAGGACGCGCGGCTCGTCTTTCAGCGGTACGGGCACCTGTATCCAGGCGCTGCGGAGCATGCGGTCAAGCGTCTCGATTCCGTGACCGTCGGGGCCGGTGTGGGGGAGGCGTGGGGTGCTGCATAGGGCTCTGCCGGCGGTTGCCGGGAAAAGCCCTGCTATTCGCGAGTGGAGCGTACCGGGATCGAACCGGTGACCTTCGGCTTGCAAAGCCGACGCTCTCCCAGCTGAGCTAACGCCCCGAGCGCCTGGAAGGGTACCGCCCGGGGCGTCGGCTCGCGGGGATTCAGGCGACGGCCCGGGCGACCGGCTCGCGCGCCGGGGCGTCGGCCCGGCTCGGGCCTGCATGCGCGTTCGCTCGGCGGCGAGCTCCGACGCGAGCTCCCGCAGCGCCCGCTCGCGGGCGGCCAGGTCGGCTTCCTTGCGGTCGAGCGCGGCGGCGCGCTCCTGGACGTCGTTGCGGAGTCGGGCCTCCCGGCGCAGGAGCTCCGTCTCCCGCCGGGTCAGCTCCAGCTCCCTCCGCAGCGCGTACGCGGTGGCGAGGTCGTTCATCGCGGCGTTCCCTCCCTGTCGATCTCTCCGGACGAGCACGAACGCCGCAGTTGCCCTCTGCGCACGTGTCGGCGCCCCGGGCGGCGGACTGGATCCCCCGCGCGAGGCGCCGATTGTCAGCGGTCGTGTTTACGCGGCGCGGGAAAGGCGCTCTTCGTGCCGCGCGCGCTCGATGATGCGGTCGCGGTCTCCGAACCGAGTCGCCACGCGGGCGTGGCGGTGCTCGTCCCAGAGCCCGGCGATCCGCTCCTCGAGCTCCTGGTGTTCACCGGCGAGGGTCGTGGTGTAGCCCTCGGAAAGGAGATGGAGCACCTCCGAGCGGCGCTCGGTCAGGCGGTCGATCTCCTGCTTGATCTCGAAGGGTTCTCTCATGGCATCTGTCCAAACGTCGTTGGGCGGTTGGACATTCCCTAGCCGCGCGGCCAGAGGTAAAACGCGAGCACGACCGCCGCGCCGACGACGAGCGCCGCGAGCGCGAGCCACTGGAGCGCCTCGGTCACGCGTAGCCGAGCTCGTCGAGGCGGTCCTCGTCGATCCCGAAGTAGTGCGCCAGCTCGTGCAGGACGGTGACCCGGATCTCGTGCTCGAGCTCGGCCGGGTCGTCGCCGAAGTCCTCGACGAGCGGCCGGCGGTAGATCGAGATCTTCGCCGGCAGCCACGGCTCCTCCCGGAAGAGGCCGTAGAGGTCGGGCTCCTCGCGGTTCGCCTCCTCGACCACGACCGCGACGTTGTCCAGCTTGGCCGCGATCTCCGGGCGGCAGGCCGTCGAGGGCGTTGCGGACGTGTGTCTCGAACGACGCCATCACCAGGAGGGGTCGAGCGGCCGGCGGACGGCGACGGCCTGCACCGTCAGCGCGCCGAAGACGAAGCCGCCGACGTGGGCGAAGAAGGCGACGCCGCCGCCAGCGTCCGGGTGGGTCAGCCCGCCGCCGCCGAGCCAGAGCTGGTAGAGGAACCAGACCCCGAGGAAGAGGAACGCCGGCACCTCGCGGAGGACGAAGACGATCCACGTCAGCACCTTCGCCCGCGGCAGCAGCACGAAGTAGGCGCCGAGCACGGCGGCGATCGCGCCGCTGGCGCCGACGTTCGGGACGCTCTCGCCGGCGGCGCCCGCGTAGTGCACCGTCACCGCGGTCTGCGCCGCCGTCGCCGCCAGGCCGCCGACGACGTAGAAGGCGAGGTAGCGCAGCTTGCCGAGCGCGTCCTCGACGTTGTTGCCGAAGATCCAGAGGAAGAGCATGTTGCCGCCGAGGTGGAGCCAGCCGCCGTGCATGAACATGCTCGTGAAGGCGCTCTCGTACCAGGGCAGGTCGCGGAGCCGCGCGACGCCGACGCAGCTCGAGACGAGGTCGCACGGGTAGTAGCCGTCGCGGACGACGTGGACGTCGAGGCCCGGCCCGCTCAGCTGCCACCAGAAGACGAGCACGTTGGCGGCGATCAGCGCCGACCGTCACGAGCGGGAAGCTCCGGGTCGGGACGTTGTCGCGGAGCGGCAGCACTGCGCCTCCTAGCGGACGACGAGCGCGAGCAGCGCCTTCTGGGCGTGCAGGCGGTTCTCGGCCTGCTCCCAGACGGCCGAGTGCGGCCCGTGGACGACCGGCTCGGCGATCTCCTCGCCGTAGTGCGCCGGCAGGCAGTGCATGACGATCGCGTCGTCGGCGGCGAGCGAGACCAGCTCCTCGTCGATCGTGAAGCCGGCGAGGTCGGCGAGCCGCTGCTCGCGCTCGGCCTCCTGGCCCATCGACGTCCAGACGTCGGTGTAGACGACCTGCGCGCCCTCGACCGCCTCGCGCGGGTCGTGGGTCAGCTCGAGCGTGCCGCCCTGCTGGATCGCGACCCGGCGGGTGTCCTCGAGCGACTGCTGCCGCGGCTCGTAGCCGGGCGGGGTCGCCGCGACGAAGCGCATCCCGAACTTCGACGCCCCGCGCATCAGCGAGCGGCAGACGTTGTTGCCGTCGCCGAGGTAGGCGACGCGGACGCCGGAGAGCCTGCCGAAGCGCTCGCGGATCGTCATCAGGTCGGCCAGCGCCTGGCACGGGTGCACGTCGTCCGTCAGCCCGTTCAGGACGGGTACCGACGCGTGCGCCGCGAGCTCGTCGACGTGGCTCTGGGCGACGGTCCGGATCATGATCGCGTCGACGTAGCGGGAGAGCACCTCCGCGGTGTCGCGGATCGGCTCGCGGACGCCGAAGCCGATCCCGTCGTCGGACAGCTCGATCGCGACGCCGCCGAGCTGCGCCATCCCGGCCGCGAACGAGGCGCGTGTCCGCAGCGACTGCTTGTGGAAGATCATCGCCAGCGTCCGGCCGGGGAGGAGCGGCTCGTCCGCTCCGGCGCGGCGCGCCGCCTTCAGCGCGTCGGCGAGGTCGAGCGCCGTCCGGAGCTCCTCCTTGCTCCAGTCGTTCAGGCGCGTGAAGTGCCGGCCCTTGAGCCCCTCGGGGACGTCGATCACGACCGCATCGTACTCGCGCACGCTACTTGACAAGACTGACGCTCAGGTTTTATTCTTCTCTCGTCATCAATCAGTCGAGTCAGTCCGTACCGAGAAGGAGGGATGAGGCAGTGGCCACGCTGGTCCGTTGGGATCCGTTCCGTGAGGTCGCAGCTCTCCACAACGAGCTCAGCCGCCTGATGAACGCGTACGAGGGCCCGGGCACGACGACGCAGTCGTGGGTGCCGACCCTGGACGTCTGGGAGACGGAGGACGCGCTCGTCTACGCGTTCGACCTGCCCGGGATCGACGAGGAGAAGCTCTCGATCGAGGTCGAGAACTCGTCGCTGACCGTCAGCGCCGAGCGCTCGCGCTCGGCCGAGGTCTCCGACGAGCGGTTCCACCGCCTGGAGCGCCGCCACGGCGCCTTCAGCCGCACCGTCGGCCTGCCCGAGGGCGTCGACGAGGACGCGATCGTCGCCGACTACTCGAACGGCGTGCTCGAGGTCCGCGTCCCGAAGCCGGCCGAGGCGAAGCCGCGCCGGATCCAGGTCCGCGGCGAGCAGAAGACGATCGAGGGCAGCGCCCAGCAGACGTAACGGCGCGAGCGCGGGGCCCGGCGCCCGCCGGGCCCCGCGCCGCTGCCGCGCTCGGCCCCGGGCGGAACTGCGACGATGTCGCCGGTGCCCGACGAGCTGAGCCAGGCCGAGGTCGAGGAGTTCCTGCGCGAGCAGGTCGTCGCGCGGATCGGCTGCACCGTCGCCGGCGAGACCTACGTCGTCCCGGTCATCTACGCCTACGACGGCGGCGCGGCCTACGTGATGTCGGTCGAGGGCCGCAAGATCCGGATGATGCGCGAGAACCCGCGCGTCTGCTTCGAGGTCGACCGCTACGAGCCGGAGACCGGCAGCTGGCGGAGCGTGATCGCCGGGGGCGCCTACGAGGAGCTGGACGGCGAGGCCGCCGCGGAGGCGCTGGCCCTGCTCGCCCGCAGCTTCGCGGCGCGGACCGGGAGGGAGGCGCGCCGGCCCGCCGGCGCCGACGCGGGCCGCGTCGTCGCGTTCCGGATCCGCCTCGACGGGGCGACGGGGCGCGAGGTCCGCCGCTAGCGGCCGCTCACTGGTTCCACTTGTCGGCGGTGCGCTTCTTGTGGCCCTCGCTCTTCGCCCGGACGCTCGTCACGTCCTGCGGCGTCGTCGCGTCGATCACCTTCTGCTGCGCGCTCCTGGCTCCTCGATCCCTTGCCGAAGCGGCGCATCCGTCCTCATCAGCCGGTTCACGTCCGACCCCCTCTCGTCGCTCGCTCGTCTCTCGACCGACCCCTACCCGACGGGCCGGAAACGACGCGCTAGGTCCTGCAGGCGAGGCGCTCGAGCTCGGCGGAGAGGCGCTCCCAGGCCTGCTCCTCGGCCCGCTCGTAGCCCTCGTCGCCCTCGGCCGCGCGCACCTCGCGCAGGTAGGTGCGCCACGCGAGCACGACGGCGATCGGCGGCGCCTGCGACTCCTCGACGGTGTGGCCTGGCACGGTCCCATCCTCGCCCCGCGCGCAGGCCCGGGCAACGGGCGGAACGACTCATCGCGGCTCGGTAGAAATCCGCAGCGCCGCCGTGCATCGACCCCGATGCGACCCGCACCCCGCACGGGCCAGGATCCGTGCATGGCGAAGGTACAGACACAGACCGAGCCCACGACCCTGAAGGTGCTCGTCGTCGACGACCACGCGGTCGTCCGGACGGGGCTGAAGCTGCTCCTCAACACCGAGGACGGCATCGAGGTCGTCGGCGAGGCCGCGAACGCCGACGAGGCGATCCTGCGCGCGAAGCTGCTCCAGCCGGACATCGTCCTGATGGACGTGGTCATGCCCGGCCGCAGCGGGATCGAGGCGACGGCGGAGCTGCACGAGCTGCTCCCGGAGACGAAGGTGCTGATGCTGTCGATGCAGGACGACCCGAGCTACGTGCGCGAGGCGTTCGGCGTCGGGGCCAGCGGCTACGTCCTCAAGGAGGCCGCCGACACCGAGCTGGTGGCCGCCGTGCGCGAGGTCGCGCGGGGCGGGCGCTACGTGCACCCGGAGCTGGGGGCGCGGCTGGCCGCGGCCGAGGCGCAGGCACGCGCCGAGGCCGAGTCGGATCCGCTCTCCGACCGGGAGCGCGAGGTGCTGCGGCTGCTGGCGCTCGGCCACACGAACCAGGAGATCGCGAAGATGCTCTACATCTCCGTTCGCACGGCCGAGACGCACCGGGCGCACATCATGCAGAAGCTGCGGCTCTCGACGCGCGCGGAGCTCGTGCGCTACGCGCTCGAGCACGGGCTGCTCGCCGACGCGGCCTGATCAGGCGGGGATCTCGGCGACGAGCGTCGTGCCGGCGCCCGCGCGCGACTCGATCTCGAGCCTGCCGCCGAGCAGGCGGACGCGCTCGCGGATCCCGTCGAGGCCGTAGCCGGCGCCCCGCGCCTCCGGGTCGAAGCCGCGGCCGTCGTCCTCGACGATCGCGCTGACGGCGTCGCCGCGCCGGAGCAGCAGCACGCTCGCGTGCCGCGCGGCCGCGTGCTGCTCGACGTTCTCGAGCGCCTCCTGCACGATCCGGTAGATCGCCGTCTCGACCTCGGCCGGGAAGCGCGCCCCGTCGAGCGAGGACTCGAGCTGGACGGCGATCCCCGTGTGCTGGGCGAAGGTGTCGGTCAGCCGCCGCAGCGCCGCCGAGAGGCCGAAGTCGTCGAGCGCCTTCGGGTGCAGCTCGACGGCGAGCCGCCGCACGTCCTGCAGCGTCTCGACGAGCAGCCCGCGCACCTCGTCGAGGGCCGGCGAGCGGTTCGCCCTCAGGCGGAGCAGGATCGAGGCGAGCGCCTGGGCGGTGCCGTCGTGCAGGGCGGTCGCGAGCCGGCGGCGCTCGAGCTCCTGCGCGGCGACGGTGCGGCGCAGCGACGCCTGCTCGGCGCGCTCGGCGACGTGGAACGCGGCTGCGACGCGTGCCGCGAAGACCTCGACGAGGCGGGCGTCCTCGTCGCTGAAGCGGCGGTCGCGGCCGTCCTTGTCGAAGGCCACGAGCGCGGCGGTCGCGACGCCGCCGACGGTCAGCGGCGTCCAGAGCCCGGCCGTGGCGCCGAGGCGGCGGACGATCCGCTGGTCGACGTCCGGGTCGTCGAGCAGCGAGTCGACCCGCGCCGGACGCGCCGACTCGAGCACGCGCGCCGACTTCGAGCTGCGGCCGAGCGGCCCCAGCTGCTCGAGGAGGGCCGCCCCCTCGCCCGCCGCGGCGGCGATCGCGACGCCGTCGCGGCCCGGCAGGAGCAGCGCCGTCGTTCGCGCGCCCGCGAGCGTGCGCAGGCTCTCGGTCGCGAGCCGGTACAGCGCCGGCAGCTCCAGCTCGGCGGAGAGCGCGTTCGAGACCTCGGTCAGCGACTCGAGCTGGCGGGACCAGCGGCTCGCGCCCTCGTAGAGGCGGGTCTGCTCGATCGCGACGGCCGCCTGCGTCGCCAGGAGCTCGAGCAGCTCGTGGTCGGCCCCGGCGAGCTCGGCGCCGGTCAGCCGCAGCCGGCCGTAGAGGGTGCCGCGGAGGGTGATCGGGACGCCGAGCCGGAAGGCCCGCTCCGGCTCGGACTCGCCGCCGGGGCTGACGAAGACCGCCGTGCCGTCGGCGAGCTCGAGGCGGGCGGCGCCCCTGCCCGCGACCGCGGGCGCGATCTCGACCAGCTGCTGCAGGATCCCGCCGAGCTCGAGCTCGGAGCTGAGCGCGATGCCGGCGTCGACGAGCGCGCGCAGCTTCTCGTTGGCGCGGTCGACCTCGCCCTCGAGCCGCTGCCGGTAGGCGGCCACCCGGTCGGCGAAGAGCCCGGCCGCGATCACGAGCGCCGGCCAGACCGCCAGCGCCGCCCAGCCTCCCGGGGCGAAGTCGGCGACGAGGAAGGCGAAGACGGCCGCGCCCGCCAGCGCGACGAGCGCGCCCGACCAGGTGCCGACGAAGACGGCCGTGGCGGTCGCGATCGCGAGCGCGACGGCGGCCGCGATCCCGTACGAGTCCTGCGGCGGCAGCCAGCCGAACGGGAGCAGGACGACCGTCTCGAGCACGACGGCGAGCACGACGGCGTAGCGCCACCGCTCCGGCGACGCGGGGAGCTCCGAGACCCAGCGCGGCGGGGCCTCGAGCAGGCGCCTGGCGTTCCTCCGCAAGCTCCAAGTGTCCCGCCGGGCCGCCCGGGCCGCGTGCGGGTTTTTCCGTATGCGCTAGGAGCGGATGCCGAGCGGCAGCCGCGGGATCTGCCCCTCGGCCCAGAGCGCGGCGAGCCCCGCCCGCGGCAGGCCGAGCACGCCCTCGTAGACCAGGTAGCGCGGCTCCCAGCGGGGCGAGAACTTGGCGTTGAAGCGGTAGAGGCTCTCGATCTGGAAGTAGCGGTCGCCGAGCACGATCAACCGCGCCAGCAGGCGCTCGAGCCGGCCGCCGGGCCGCTCGAGCAGGCGGCCGAAGGCGGCGAAGTTGAGCGAGATCTCCTCGATCCCGCGGGCGCGGAGCAGCTCGACGGCGTTGACGACCAGGAACTCGGTCAGGCCGTTCGGCGTCCTGCGGTCGCGGCGCATGAACGAGAGCGAGACGGCCGGACGCCCGTAGCTCGGCACGAAGTGGAGGAAGCCGCGGACGGCGCCGGTCTCGTCGCGGGCGAGCAGGACGCTGCTGTCGCCGCCCGCCTCCAGCGAGTCCATCGCCATCGAGAAGCCGCGCTCGGGCGCGCCGCCGCGCCAGAGCGCGGAGATCCGCTCGAGCTCGACCAGCGTCGCGTGGTCGAGGTCGCCGAGGGCGTGCAGCTCCGCGCGGTAGCCGGCCTTGCCGAGCCGGGTGACCGACTGGCGCACCTTGCGGATCGCGCGGCCCTCGAGCGAGAAGGCCGCGGTCTCGACGATCGCCTCGTCGCCGACGTAGAGCGCGCGCAGGCCGGCGTCGCGCCAGAGCGGCACGAGCGCCGCGCCGGCCCCGAGCGCCGAGATCCGCAGGCCGTGGATCTCGGCGAAGGCGACGGTCTCCCGGATCAGGTCGGGCAGCGCGTCGGGCGGCCCGACCGGGTCGCCCGAGACGAGCAGCACCGAGCTCTCGATCCGGTAGCCGAGGAAGGCGCGGCGATCCTGCGAGAAGAGGTAGCGGAGGTCGCGGCGCAGCTTGAAGAAGGCGAGCGTGTCGGAGCCGTGCGTGCGGACGATGCCCTCGGCGCTGCCGCGGGCGGCCTCGTCGGCCGGGTCGCGCGGCGGCGGCAGCGGGCGGAAGAGCAGGTAGGAGCCGACGAGGATCCCGGCGAGCGTGACCGCTCCGAGCGCGAGCGGCAGCAGCGCCAGCTCGTCGTGGAAGGTGACGCGGCCGGGCTCCCAGGCGAGCAGGTCGAGGGTCTGGCGGACGACCGTCAGCGGCTCCGCGGTGCGGCCGCTGCCGAGCCAGACGAAGGTCGCCCCGAGCGCGGCCGCGAGCCCGAGCAGCAGCCCCAGGGCGGCGAGCGGCGAGCGCAGGTCGAGGCGCGCATGCCGGACGTAGAAGGAGTCGCGCGCCCACCAGAGGGCCGCGGCGCCGGCCCACGAGAGCGCGGCCTCCTCGACGTCGAAGCCCTTGAGCAGGTTGAGGACGCCGAGGAGGAGCAGCAGGGCGAACGCCGCCTGCCAGGCCCGGCGCCGGCGCCGGCGCAGGTAGACCGAGGAGACGACGAGCAGCGCCGCGGCGGGGACGGCGACGCGTGTGGAAGAGCGGCAGCGTCCGCACCGGCAGCACCTGCATCAGCAGGTGGCCGCGCCAGGCGATGTTCGGCGTCAGCGCGGAGACGAAGTTGGCGACGCCGATCGCGAACGCGATCCAGCCGGTCAGCGTCGGCAGCCCGTCCGCGTAGCGGATCGCGCGCAGCGGCGTGAAGCGGCGGTGCGGCCCGACGCGCCAGGTGCCCGTGTCGCGGAGCGAGGGGACGAGGTCGCGCCAGTCCTTGGCGACGAGGAGCACGCCGACGGCGACCGCGAGCCACGCCGGGCGGCCCCAGGCGCCGAGCGCGAGGCCGCCGAGCGCGGCCGCGGCGACGGCGAGCCCGAGCTGCCACTCGTGGATGCGCCTGCCGAGCAGGTAGACGCGCGGGCCATGGGGATGTCGCTGCAGCTGGATCACGCGGGTGCCGTTCGAAGTGTGCCGTCGTCCCCGGCCGGCGGCGGCCGGCTTAACCGAACGCCAATGCGCTCTAGGTCAGCATCTGCTCGAGCCGGCGCAGCGCCTGCTGCTCGACCTGCCGGACGCGCTCGCGCGTGAGGCCGAGGTCGCGGCCGATCTCCTCGAGCGTCTGCGAGTCCGCGTCGTCGAGCCCGAAGTGCTTGTTGAGGATCTGCTGCTCGCGCTCCGGGAGCTCGGCGAGCGCGCCGCGGAGCCGCAGGCGCCGGTAGCTCGCGTCGACGGCCTCGACCGGGTTGTCGGAGTGCTCGTCGGCGACGAGGTCGCCCAGCTCGAGCTCGTCCCCGAGCGGCTCGTTCAGCGAGGTCGCGACCCGCGCCGCCGCGAGCGCCTCCTCGACGTGGTGCCGCTGCAGCCCGGTCGCCTCGATCAGCTCGCTCTGGGTCGGCTCGCGCCCGAGCACGACGTGCAGGCGCCGGCTGGCCGCGAGCAGCTTCTGCTGGCGCTCGACGACGTGCACCGGGATCCGGATCGTCCGCGCCTGGTTCGAGACCGCGCGCTGGACCGCCTGGCGGATCCACCAGGTCGCGTAGGTCGAGAACTTGAAGCCGCGCCGCCAGTCGAACTTCTCGACCGCGCGGGTCAGCCCGAGCGTGCCCTCCTGGATCAGGTCGAGCAGCGGCAGCCCGAGGCCGCGGTAGTCCTTGGCGATCGAGACGACGAGCCGCAGGTTCGACTCGATCATCGTCCGCTTCGCGACCCGGTCGCCGCGCTCGACGCGCTTGGAGAGCGACTGCTCCTGCGCGGCGGTCAGCAGCGGGTGCCGGCCGATCTCGGCCAGGAAGAGCTGCAGCCCGTCCTCGTGGTCTGCCTCCGCGCGCGGTGTGGTCGAGAGCTCAGCCATGGGCTTCCTCTGCGATCATGACGAGGAGCCGCCCGCAGGCACATCCGGCGTGGTTCCGATCCCGGATACGGGGTTCTACGGAGCGCCGTCGGGCCGCTCGGGGGCGGCACGATCGCGATCGGGCGGCGGGCGTGGCTCGCGAGCCGGTGCCCGGCCGAGCCGGGCGAGGGGCCGGTGCCGGACGTCGGCGGCGGCCCGGGACGAGGCCTCGTCGCGCCTCGTCCCGGGCCGCCGACACCGACGACGATGCTCGCGTTCAGCCGGCGATCGGCTCTCGCTTGCGGTCGTCCACGCGCCAGCCGAGCTCCGCGTCGACCGTGACGACGCCCGGGACCGCCTGCGCGAAGCGGGGCAGCAGCTCCGCCAGCGTGTGCGTGTCCAGCGTGCCGCGGAGCGTGACGACGCCGTCCAGCACCATGATCTCGACGTCCTCGGGGGACATCCAGAACGTGCGGACGACGACCTCCTCGCGGATCTCGCGCTCGATCTCCTCGTCGCTGCGCGTGAAGGCGCGGACGAGGTCTGCGCGGGTGACGATCCCGACGAGCCGGCCCTTGTCGACGACCGGCAGCCTGTTGACGCTCTTCTCGATCATCAGCCGGGCGGCCTCCGCGACGCGGCGGCGCGGGCTGATCGTGATCGCCGGCGCGGTCATCGCCTCGCCTGCGGTCCGTGCGGCCAGCTTGACGCGGTCGGCGTCCGCCTTGCCGGTGAAGAGCCGGCCGAGCATGCCCTGGTGCGTCTGCGAGGGGCCGCGTTCCTTGTAGACGATGTCCGCCTCCGAGACGACGCCCAGGATCTCGCCGTCCTGGACGACCGGCAGGCCGGAGATCCTCTGGGTCGCGAGCAGTGCCGCGACGTCCTTCAACGACGTGTCCGGTCTGACCGTGGCCACGTCGGTCGACATCAGCTGAGAGACGATCATTCGTCCTCCTTTCGCCGCGAATCGTCTCGCGCGACAACGCCGCGAGCATCGGCCCCGACGCTGATCCCCGCTGCGGGAAGCTCCTGATACGTGCGCTTCAGCGCAAGTCTTCGCGGATCCGGTCGCCGACCGCCGCCATCTGCAGCGTCGCTCCGGTCACGTCCGCGAGCAGCCCGTCCGCGGTCGGCTCCTGGCCCAGCGACCAGAGCTCGCGCAGCAGCGAGCCGGCCTCGCGGCGCGCGAACCAGGTGCGCCCGAACTCGCCGCGGAGGAAGTCGCGCAGCTGCGCCTCGAAGGCCCACGAGCGCAGGTACGAGGTGACGTAGAAGCCGGAGTCGATGTCGAGCAGGTAGTTGGTCGGGGACGGCTCGACCTTGAGCGCGTCGGCGAGCAGCTCGACGTAGCGGGGCCGCATCGAGGTCGGGTCCTCGGCGGCGTGGAACTCGAGCTCGTAGAGCAGCTTCGCCGAGTAGCGGCGGACGAAGAAGAGCAGGTTGGTCGCGCCCTCGGCGGCGAACTCGCGCGGCTTCGGGAAGTCGAGCCGCCGGTTCAGCCACTCGGGGTCGTCGACGAGGTGCTGGAGCAGCATCGCCCAGCCCTCGGTGATCGCGACGTCGCCGAGCCGCTTCCACTCCATCGGCAGGTCGGGCGAGGTGTGGCCGAAGTGCTCGGCGTGCCCGGCCTCGTGGAAGAGCGCGCGCCAGTCGTCGAGGCCGCCGATCGGCTGGATCACGAGCATGACCCGGTCGGGGATCTCGATCGGGGCGCAGAAGGCGCGCGGCGTCTTCCGCGGCCGCTGCTCGACGTCGAGGTGGATGTTCGACTGGCCGCGCAGGTCGACGCCGAGGTCGGAGAGGGTCGCCTCCAGCGCCGGCACCATCCGCTCGGCCGGGAACTGCGGGTCCCACTCGGGCGCCCGGAACAGGCGCGGAAGGTCGTAGGCCTTCGCGTCGGCGAGCCCGATCCCGAGCCGCGCGCGCAGCAGCCGGTCGGTCGCCTCCTCGTAGAGCTGCTCGGTCGAGTCGAGCAGCTCGCGGCACTGGTCGGCGAGCCCGTCGAGCTCCCAGCCGAAGCGGCGGTAGAGCTCGGTGTAGCTCGGCGCGCCGAGCCGGCCGACCGCCTCGTGCTCGATCCGGGCCGCATCGAGGTAGACGGGGTTCAGGTGCTCGTCCTGGAGCCGGTAGCGCTCCTCCTCGATCCGCCGGCGCCGGTCGCGGTCGGCCTCGTTCGCGGCGGCGGGGCGGAGCATCCGGAACGGGATCGTCTCGCCGTCGACGGTCGCCTCGAGCTCGCCCTCGAGCTGCGCGACCCGCTCGGCGTGGCCGGTGGTCAGGCTCGAGAGGTAGCCCTCGCTGACGAAGCGCCAGAGCTCGCGGGTGCGGCGGTCGGCGTCGACGGCTCCCGCGAGCGCCTGCGCGGTCTCGAGCTTCGTCAGCGACGCGTGGCGTGCGTAGATCGACTCGAGCTCGAGGCCCTCCTTGTGGCCGGCGTAGTGGAGGTAGTACTCCTCCATCAGCTCGGCGTCGAAGCGGTCGGCGTCGTCGCGGATCGCGTCGAGCTCACGTGCGGACGGCAGGGCGGCGGGCACGTGCGTAGGATACGCGCGCTCCGATGCACGAGCTCCACCTCTCCACCGAGCGCAAGACGCAGCTCCTCAACATCACCGAGCAGGTCCGGGCCGGGCTCGGCGACGCGGCGGGCCGCTCGGCGGCCCTCGTCTACGTCCCGCACACGACCGCGGCGGTGACGATCAACGAGCACCTCGACCCGCTCCTCGTCGAGGACCTCGAGAACGCGCTCGGCCGGGTCGTCCGCGACGACTGGCAGTGGCGGCACGACGACGTCGACGGCCCGAACGCGCCCTCCCACATGCGCGCCTCGCTGGTCGCGCCGCAGGTGCTGATCCCGCTGACGCCGGCGGGCGAGCTCGCGCTCGGCACCTACCAGGGCATCTTCTTCTGCGAGTTCGACGGGCCGCGCGAGCGCAAGGTCTACGTCGCCACGCTCGCGTGAGGCTCCACTACCGGCCCGGCTCGGCGGCGATGGCGCCCCACGCGGTGCTGGCGGAGCTCGGGCTCGACTACGAGCTCGTCCGGGTCGAGCACGAGACGCCGGACGAGGCGGACGAGGCGTACCGGCGGCTGAACCCCTGGGGGCGCGTGCCGACGCTCGAGGACGGCGACCTCGTCCTGACCGAGTCGGCGGCGATCTGCCTCCACCTGGCCGACCGGCATCCCGAGTCGGGGCTCGTGCCGCCGACCGGCACGGTCGAGCGGGCGGAGACCTACCGCTGGCTGATCTACCTGACGAACACGATCCAGCCGTCGTTCCTGCGCTTCTTCTATCCCGAGCGCTACGCCGACGAGGCGGGGCGGGAGGGGGTGCGCGCGCTCGAGGCGGAGACGCTCGGGCGGCACTTCGACCGGATCGACGCGGAGCTCGCCGGCCGCGACTGGATCGCGGGCACCGACGAGCGGACGGTCGCCGACCTCTTCCTCTTCATGCTGACGCGCTGGGGCCGGAGGCTCGACCCGCCGGCGTGGGACCGGCCGGCGCTCCGCAGGCACTTCTCCGCGCTGCTCGCGCGCCCGGGGCCGAGCCGCGTCTTCGCCGAGCAGGGCCTCGAGCAGCCGCAGCTCTAGAGGCTTGCTAGCGAACCGCGACCCAGGCGCGCCTGAGCGCGACGGCGAGCCGCTGCAGGCCCTCCGCGGCCGGCAGCTCCTGCTGCCAGGCGTCGACCCAGGTCCAGCCGGCGTGCGGGCCGGGCTCGATCCCTGTCAGGCCGGAGAGCCTCTCGGCGTCGAGCGGGAAGGCGATCCGGTCGAGCTTCGCCAGCGCCGCCGGATCGCCCGTTCGGCGCGAGGAGCGCCGCGCGGCCGTCCAGCTCGGCCGGCTCGGCGTCGTCGAGGCGGGCCAGCCGCGCCAGCCGGCGCAGGCGCATCCGCAGCTCTGCCAGGTCGTCGTCCACGCGTTCGTCGTTACCCTGCACGAACGATGGCGCCACCTGTCCAGAGAGGGCAAGAGCTCGAGCTCGACGTCGACTCGCTCGCCTACGGCGGCAACGGCGTCGCGCGCACGGACGGCTTCGTCGTCTTCGTCCGGCGCGGGCTGCCCGGCGACCGCGTCCGCGCGCGCGTGACGAAGGTCAAGCGCGGCTTCGCCGAGGCGACCGCGACCGAGCTCGTCGCGCCGGGCCCGAACCGGGTCGAGGCGCCGTGCGCGCACTACCCCGCCTGCGGCGGCTGCCGCTTCCAGGACCTCGACTACGCCGTCCAGGTCGAGGCGAAGGCGGCGCAGGTGCACGAGGCGCTGCGGCGGATCGGCGGGATCGCGGAGCCGCCGCTCGAGCAGATCGTCCCCGCCGAGTCGGTCTTCCACTACCGCAACAAGATGGAGTACTCGTTCACGCAGCACCGAGGCGGGCACCGATCTCGGCCTGCACCGCGCCGGCCGCTGGGACGAGGTGCTCGGGATCGAGACCTGCTGGCTGACGACCGACCTCGGCAACGCGGTCAGGAACGCCGTCCGCGACTGGGCGCGCGAGGAGGGGCTCGAGCCGTACGACCAGGCCGGGCAGACCGGCTACCTGCGCCACCTCGTCCTCCGCGAGGGCCGCAACACGGGGCAGCTGCTCGTCCAGCTCGTGACCGCGCCGGGCGAGCGCTTCGACCGCGACTACCTGCTCGAGACGCTGCGCCGCTTCCCCGAGGTGCGCTCGATCCACTGGGCGGTCAACGACCAGCCGTCCGAGGCGACGAACCTGCCGACCGAGCTGCTCTGGGGCGACGACGCGATCGAGGAGGAGCTCTGCGGCCTCCGCTTCCGCGTCCGCCCGAACTCGTTCCTGCAGACGAACACGGCGATGGCCGAGCGGCTCTACGGGCTCGCGCGGGAGTACGCGGGCCTGACCGGCGGCGAGACGGTCTGGGACCTCTACTGCGGCATCGGCACGCTCGGCCTCGTCCTGGCCCCGCAGGCGCTGACCGTGTGGGGCGTCGAGATCGTCGAGGAGGCCGTCGCCTGCGCGATCGAGAACGCGGAGCTGAACGGGGTCGCGAACGCCGCCTTCTTCGCCGGCAACGTCGGCCTGTCGATCGAGGAGCTGCAGGAACGGGGCGGCGACCCGGACGTCGTCGTCGTCGACCCGCCGCGGGCCGGGCTCGCGGGCAAGGCGCTGCGCCGGCTCGGCCGGATCGAGGCGCCGCGGATCGTCTACGTCTCCTGCAACCCGACGACGCTCGCCTCCGACCTCAAGTACCTGGCCGAAAACCACGGGTACGGGCTCGTGAAGGCGCGTCCGGTGGACATGTTCCCGCACACGCCGCACATCGAGACGGTCGCGCTGCTGGAACGCTGATCAGCGGGCGAAGGCGCCGACGGCGCCCGCGAACTGCTGCGGCTGCTCGAGCATCGAGAGGTGCCCCGCGCCGGGCAGGACGACGACGCGGGCGCCGAGCGCCGCCGCGGCCCTGCGGCCGGACGAGATCGGGTCGACCCCGTCCTCGCCGCCCCAGAGGACGAGCGCCCGCACCCGCAGGCGGCGCAGCTCCGCGAGCGAGAAGCCGGCGATGCCCTGCCTCGCGATCGCCCAGAGCGCGCCCTCGGCGCCGTCGACGTGGAACGGCTCGCGCCAGCGGTCGAGCTCCGCGTGGGTGATCTCGGGATGCAGCGGCCCGTAGGCCGAGAGCAGGATCCGGCGCACGAGCCAGTCGGAGCGGAGCGCGATCCGGTAGGCGGCGGTCCGGTACGGCTCGACGAGCAGCCGGCGCGCGAGCCACGGCGGCCCGCCGCCGCGGAGCGCGTCCCCGTCCGCGAGGACGACCCCGCCGACGGGCTGCCTCGCCGCGACCGAGACGGCGACGGCGGCGCCGAGCGAGTGGCCGACGAGCAGCGGCCGCTCGAGCCGGAAGCGGCGGAGGAACGCCCGCACCTGCGCGGTCCACGCGTCCAGGCCGTAGGGGCCGGTCCGCTCGGTGTAGCCGAACCCCGCCAGGTCGAGCGCGTAGACGCGGTGCCGGCGGGCGAGGATCGGCGCCACCTGCTCGAAGACCCAGGTCGACTCGGCGAAGCCGGGGATCAGCACGATCGGGGAGCCGCTCGTGCCCCAGCGGCGGTAGGCGACGCGGCGGCCGTCGAGCTCGACCGTCCGGCCCTGCCAGAGCTCCGTCGCCGGCGCCGTGTGGAAGGGGACGGCCGCGTCGTAGGCGGCCGCGGCGGCGGCGAGGAGCGCGAGCAGCGAGACGACGACGAGCGCGGCGCGAAAGACGAGCTTCCGCGCCGTCCTCATGCTCGGGCGCCGCCGCAGCCTCCGCAGGAGGAGGTCGGCGTTCGGGAGCAGGAAGCCGGCCGAGATCAGCGGCAGCGCCGGCAGCCCGCCGACGTCGAACCCGACCGCGAGCGCCATCGTCGCCCCGATCGAGGCGGTCATCCCGACCCAGGTCCAGAACGGCCGCAGCCGGAAGCGGACGGCGGTCGCGAGGAAGAGGGCGAAGAAGAGCACGTCCGGGAGGCCGAGGTGGGCCGCGCCGCCGCCGCCGGGAGCCGGGAACGCGATCGAGAGCGTCGAGAAGAGATCCTGCCGGTTCTCGACGATGTGCTTGGTCGGCCCGCGCCAGACCGAGTACGCGTCGACGAACGGGATGATGCAGGCGACGAGGACGACCCACGCGAGCGCCTCGAAGAAGGTCAGGAACCACCAGGCGGCAAACGTCATCGCGGCCAGCTTCGAGAAGTTCGCGGCGATCTCGAGCGAGGCGAGGTGGAAGATCGCGGCGAGGGCGCCGAAGCCGATCGCCGCGAGCACGAGCCCGGGCCCGCGCCAGAGCGGCAGCGCCAGCCAGATCAGCCCGAAGACCGCGGGGATGAGCGCCAGCGCCAGCCAGGCGATGTCCCACCAGAGCGACGCCTGCCAGAGATCCGAGTCGAGCGCGTAGTAGGCGGCGAGCAGCGCGGCGAGCGCGGCCAGCGCCGCACCGCGCCGGCCTAGTACGGCGGCAGCTCCGCCCACCACGGGCCGAGCAGCTTGAAGGCGTTCCAGAAGCGCGTCTTCGCAGCCTGCTCGTCGAGCGAGGCGTCGATGTCCGGGACGACGAGCGCCTCGGTCGTCGGCGTCAGGCGCTGCAGCTCGCCCTCCGTCGCCTCGAGCGGGCGCGCGAGCGGGAACTCGAGCCCGTTCAGGAACGCGAGCGCCTCCGGGCCCATGACGACGACGAGCTTCGGCTGGACGATGTGCAGCTCGCGCTCGAGCCAGACGCGCGCCTCCTGCTCGGGCTCGCCGGCGAACTTGAGGCAGTTCGTCCCGTAGACGGCGAGCGGGTCGACGCCGAGCCGCCGCAGCGACTTGATGATCGCGTCGCCGGCGCGGCCGTAGAAGGCGACGCCCTCCTGCAGCTCCGCCGGCTGCGGCCGGTGCTTGAGCATGAAGACGTCGGCGAGCGGGTGCCCGGTCCCGACGACGGGAAGCCGGCCGTCGGCGCCGTGCGCGGTGCCCGCCTGGGTCATCTCGGTCCACAGCTCGTTGATCTCGGCGATCGCCTTCTTCAGGTACCGGTCGTAGATCTCGTCTGTGGGCACGGTTGTCATCGGGAGACCCCGGGACGGAGCCGGGTCCATTTCTCTCCTAGCGGACCTTCTCCTTGACCTGGGCCACCCACTTGAGCGACTGGAGGTACGCGAGCGACTTCGGCCGGCGCAGGATCTCGGCCGAGCGGAGGCTGATCAGGAACTCCTCGGGGCCGCGGAACGCCCGCATCCGCAGCGCGCCGGTGCCGAGGCCCTGGAGCACGTGCGCGTCCGAGCCGGCGCCCATCGTCAGGTTGTACTTGCGGGCGAAGCGGAGCGCCTCGTCGTTGTAGGCCTCGAAGAGCAGGCGGGCGTTGTAGACCTCGAGCACGTCCACGTCGGCCAGGTGGCGGTTGAGCGTCGCCGGGCTCGGGATCGCGTGCATGCGGTCGAAGGGGTGGGGGAGGTAGACGAGGCCGTTCTGCTCGCGGATCGCGCCGATCGTGTCCTCGAAGGACATGCCGCGGGGGATCGCCTCGCGCAGGAAGAGCCCGATCACCTCGCCGTCGACGTCGGTCTTCACCTCCTCGCCGGGGATCACGGTCAGGCCGGTGCCGCGGGCCGCCTCGACCGCCTCGAGGGCGCCGTCGAAGACGTTGTGGTCGGTGACGGCGATCGCGCCGAGGCCCTGCTCGAGCGCATGCTCGACGAGCAGGACGGGGTCGATCGAGCAGTCGTGCGAGTGGTTCGTGTGCATGTGCAGGTCGGCGACGACGAAGGAGCGGTCGGCGAGCGGGTCGACCCGGCGGGCCCGCGCGGTGCGGCGGCGCCCGGCCAGGCGCGTGTAGAGCCGGTCGAGCTCGTCGGCGAGGCGGTCGAAGCCGTGCTGCTCCGACCTCGACGCGACCCTCGGCGCCGCGGCGCTCCCGCAGCGCGTCGTCCTCGGCGAGGCGCGCCGCCGCGGCCGCGGCCAGCTCGGGCTGCTCCTCGACGCCCGGAGCCCGCGCGACCGCGGCGCCGGCGGCGGCGGCCTCGAGCGCGACCCGCTCGAGCCCGAGCGGCGCCGGCACGAAGACGGCCGCGCCGCGCAGCAGGTCGGCGCGCGCGGCGCTCGAGCGGAGCGTCCGCACCGAGACGCGGCCGACGAGGTCGCGCGGGATCGCCGGCCGCCACTCGAGCGGCTTCGTCCGCAGCAGCACGAGCTGCCAGTCCTCGAGCGCGCGCAGCTCCCGCATCAGCGCCCGCACGACCGGCCGCGAGCTCTGGCGGAGCTCGACCACGATCGTCCGCTGCTTCGCCTCGGGCCGGAAGAGCTCGAGGTCGACGCCGGGCGTCACGACCGTGTAGTCGCCGGGGAAGCGTGCGGCGGCGGCCGCGGCCGTCCGCTCCGAGGTCGCGAGCAGCGCGTCGAGGCGGCCGAGCAGCCGCTCGCGCTGCGCCCGCGCCGGCGGGTAGGCGAGCCGCTCCGGCGAGAGGAAGGTGGCGACGGCGAGCGCCTCGGTGTCGCGCAGCGCCAGGTAGGAGAGGCTCGGCAGCGCCGGCTCGAAGCCGTGGACGACGTCGAAGCGGCCGCGGGCGAGCGCGAGCGCGAGGTTGGCGCGGACGCCGACGGGGACGCCGAGCCGGCTGCGGCGCGAGATCGGCACGGCGGCGCCGAGCGCGATCACCGGCGCGTCGGCGCCCTCGAGCAGCGCGCGGCGCCCCGCGAGCAGGTCCGCCGCGCGCACCGACGACGTCAGGACCGTCACCTCGTGCCCACGGTCCCGCAGGGCCGCGGCGGCGCCGGCGACGTGGTCGTTGACGTCGTGCGGCCGGGACCAGTCGAACGGGGTGACGAGCGAGATCCGGAGCCCCATCCCTGGCCGAGTCTAGCCGCGGTGCGAGACGGGCGGCGGCATGGACGCCGACGTGAGTATCCGGATCTCCGAGAACGGACCCTAGTAGCCGCCCGGCCCGGCTTGGTCGGGCCGGACGCGCACGCTCGGCTCCGTTCGACGCCGGTGCGAGAATCGGCCCGATGTCGGCACAGACACGTCACGCGGCCGGGCGCACGCTCGTGGGAGGTGACAGCTGAGCGTCCAGCACCGGCCTCCGAGCCTCGACGTCCCGCTCGAGCAGAAGCGCTCGTTCAGCGAAGCGGACGTGCACTCGTCGCTCTTCGAGCCCGACATGCTCGCGCTCGGGTATCCGCCGCGGACGTCGACCCAGGCGGACGGCGAGCACTTCGTCGAGCAGCGCACGCTCGCGACGCGCCGCCTTCGCTCCGGGAGAAGCACCGGCCGGTACGACGGCCTGTACCTGATCGGGAACGCGCCGATCGTCCTCTGCGAGCTGAAGCGCTTCGACACGCTCGACGCCGCGGGGGAGTGGGAACGAGCGAAGCGGCAGCTGAAGCAGTACGCGCTGAGCGACGACTTCGCCGCTCCACCGCCGTTCCTCGTCCTCTACTGCGGAAAGCCGGAGCGGAACCGCCTCTTCCGGCTGCGGGCGATGGCTGAGGGGGCGCTCCTCGACGAGGACGCCTACGAGGAGCTCGACGAGATCTGGTCGTGGGAGCGCGTCAAGGACTTCCAGCTCCGCGGCGAGTTCGCGATCGAGGAGGTCGACCGTGACCGGCTGCGCGAGATCCTGCTCTACCACCTCGATCGGATCGAGGACAGCCTTCGTGGCCAGGTGGCGCAGGCGATCCGCGTCGTCAGGGACGACCGGCCGCCGGCGCTGATCGGCGACTTCGGCGCCTGGCTGCTCGCGCGGCCGGAGGCGGCGCGGCGGATGCGCGAGCTCTACGAGCGCAAGGTCGCCGAGGTCGAGCCCGACTACGAGGCGCAGGTCGCCGGTGGATCGTCACGCAGGCGGCGCTCAACTATCTGAACAAGGTCTTCTTCCTCAACCTCTGCGAGGACAGGCACCTCGCCGGCTTCTATCGGATCATGCGGGAGTTCCTGCCGCGCAGCCGCTCGGAGACGACGCCCACCCAGGCCGCCGTCTTCCTCGGGCTCCTCCGCCGGCGAATCCGTGACACGGTCGGCGTCGGATCCCGCGGAAGAGGCGGCCTATCGAAGCCTGCGGCTCGAGCTCGCATCCGCGATCCAGACGCACGTGATCGGCCAGAACAACTGGCGCGACCTGATCCGGGTCGCCTTCGACCTCGCCGCCGAGCACTTCCCGCTCGTCTACCGAGCGGTCGCCTCGACTACTTCCGCCCGTAGAAGGACGTGCTCGCGGAGCTCGTCTACGACCTCTCGACGAAGAGCTTCTCGCGCCTGACCAACAGGCACGTCGGGGACAACTTCTAGTCGATGCTGTCCGCCCGCCGCCGAGGTCGCGGCTCAGCGCCTTCTACACCCCGCACGGCGACGTCGAGTACATGGTCTCGAAGCTCGTGCTGAAGCGACGTCGCGCGTGCTCGACCAGTGCATGGGGTCGGGGCATTTCCTCGCCGGCATCTATGCGCGGGTGACGAGCTCTACGCCGCAGAGGGCGTCCCGCCGGCCGAGGCCTACCGGCAGATCGTCGAGAACCAGAACTTCGGCGGTGACGTGGAATCGTTCGCCCTCTCGCTGGCCGCGATCAGGCTCTTCCTGCTCGGCGACGAGGCGATCGAGGCGCGGCCGCACCTGTACGTGCACGACATGCTGCTGCACTCGCCCGAGCGGCAGGGAGAGCTCTTCACGGAGGCGGAGCGGGTCACGGGGCTCGACCAGGCGGTCGACGCGCTCGGCCCGGTCGACCTGATCGAGTTCGACGCCGTTGTCGGCAACCCGCCGTACGGCGCGCGGAAGCCGGAGTGGAAGCGGAGGGTCTACGCCCGCCTCTACGAGCCGCCGCCGGCGGATCTCCGCGCCGGAAGCGCCGGCCCGGCGACGCGGACACGTACGCGATGTTCTTCGCCAACGGCATCGAGCGACTCCGCGAGGGAGGCCGCCTGTGTCTGATCACGAACGACAGCTTCCGGACACTGACGAGGCACGCGGCGCTGCGCCGGCACATCCTCGACCGTGCAGGATCGTCGAGATCCTGCTCCCAGACACCAGGCACTTCGAAGGCGTCAGCTTCCAGTTCGCGGGCATGGCGATCACGACGCTGGAGAAATGCTCGGACGCGGAGGCGCGGCGCAGCCACACGATGCGTCTCGTCGACTACCTGCGCGAGCCGGACGACTTCCGGGCGCCGTCGCCGGAGAAGGTCTTCGAGCTGCGGCAGGAGGAGTACGAGGCGCTGCAGGAGACGCCGTTTTTCGTCGGCGTCCCGCGCGAGGTGTTCGAGGCGGCGAAGGCGTCCGAGCGGGTCCGGGACGTGGCGCGGGGACGGCAGGGGCTTGCGACCGCAGACGACGGGCGCTTCCTCGCTGCTCCGGACGATCCGCGCGTGGTTGCCGCGGGAATCGCGCCGGCGGTCGACGACGACGAGAAGGCGACGGGGATCTCGTCGAACAAGCCGTACTTCGTCCCCTTCGCGAAGGGCGGCGGGTTCGGCGACTACTGGAAGCCGGTCGAGACGGTGATCGACTGGTCACGGGAAGCCGTCGCTGAGCTGACGCGACGCGACAGGCTTCCGGCCGGTACCCCACGGCGGCCTCGCTTCCAAAATCGCGACTACTACTTCCGCCCAGGTCTCACCTACTCGGTGGTTTCGAGCGGCCGGGTCTCCGTGCGTCTGCTGCCCGAGGGCTGGATCTTCGGCCACAAGGGCAGCGCGCTCTTCGTCGAGGACGACTCGCAGGACGAGCGCTTCCTCCTTGCCTACCTCAATTCGGCGCTCGCCACCTACTTCATGAAGAAGCTCGTCAACACCACCGCCACGGCCGACGTGGGCTACGTCGAGAAGCTCCCGTACCGACGCCCGGCTCCCGAGGTAGAGGCGGCCGTGGTCGAGCGAATCGAGCGTGTCGTCACGATGCTCCAGAACGATCCGGACGCCGACATCCAGCCGCTGCGCGCTGAGATCGACGACCTGATCTTCGACCTGTTCGAGATCCGCGCCTCGCGCGAGGCGATCCGTCGCTTCCATCGGACGGTCGGCCGCGCGGAGCCCGAGGATCAGGCCGCGAGCGAGTAGACCGAGACCCGGTCGGCGAGCCGCAGGTCGGAGAGGACGCCGCGGACCTCCGCCTCGCACGCCGCGTCCGGCAGCAGCTCGAACGGGCAGCGCTCGCTGCCGTCCGGCATCCGCTGCTCGCTCAGCTCGCGCAGCCGCTCCGGGCACTCCGGCGCGCGCACGTCGTCGGCGACCACGGCGAGGGCTATCCAGGTGACACCGCCCGTGCCCGTGGCCCGCACCGTGCCGTCCGACGCTCGCACGACCTGCCAGCCGCAGCTGCGATAGTAGTCCTCGAGCCTCGCCAGAAGCTCGCTGCGCCTCCCGTTCACGCTTCCGAGCATGCCCGAGCGGGCGGACGGCACCGGTGGGAGGCCCGCAAGCCTCCCACCTATGTGCCGCGCCGCGGCCGTTCTTCGTGTTCGACCCCTGCTGTCGTTCGACGGACAGCGGAGCGCTCCCCCGGGTCGAAGAGGAGAACGCGGGGCCGGCGAACGGCCGGCCCCCGGAAGGGCGGCTAGGCCTTCGCTGGGCCGCCTTGGCGGCCTTCTTCGCGTTCTGCTTGATGAACCGCTCGGAGAGCTCGTGGGCCTCGTCGTCGACGATCTGCTTCGGCGGCGACTTCATCAGGTACGCGCTCGGGCCCTCGAGCGCGCCGGCGATGCCGTTCGAGAGCGCCAGCTTCGCGAGCCGGACGGCGTCGATGACGATGCCGGCCGAGTTGGGCGAGTCCCAGACCTCGAGCTTCAGCTCGACGTTCAGCGGCACGTCGCCGAAGGACGAGCCCTCGAGCCGGATGAACGCCCACTTGCGGTCGGTCAGCCAGGGCACGTGGTCGGACGGGCCGACGTGCACGTTCCCCGGCGCCGAGGTCGTAGTCGAGCATCGACGTGACCGCGTTCGTCTTCGAGATCTTCTTCGACTCGAGCCGCTCCCGCTCCAGCATGTTCAGGAAGTCGGAGTTGCCGCCGACGTTCAGCTGCATCGTCCGGTCGAGGTGGACGCCGCGCTCGCGGAAGAGCGAGGTGAGCACGCGGTGGGTGATCGTGGCGCCGACCTGCGACTTGATGTCGTCGCCGATGATCGGCAGCCCCGCCTGCTCGAAGCGCCGCTGCCAGTAGGCCTCGCGGGCGATGAAGACGGGCATGCAGTTCACCATCGCGCAGCCGGCGGCGAGGATCTGCTCGGCGTACCACTTGGCCGCCTCCTCGGAGCCGACCGGGAGGTAGTTGACGACCACGTCGACCTCGCGCTCCCTGAGGATGCCGACGACGTCGTCGGTCTCGCCGGGCGCCTTCTCGACGACCTCGGAGAGGTACTTGCCGATGCCGTCGTGGGTCATGCCGCGGCTGACGGTGACGCCGGTCTTGCCGACCTCGGCGAACTTGATCGTGTCGTTCGGGTGCGCCCACATCGCCTCGGCGAGGTCGACGCCGACCTTGCCCTTGACGACGTCGAAGGCGGCGACGACCTCGACGTCGCGGACGTGGTAGCCGCCCAGGTCGACGTGCATCAGGCCGGGGACGAAGGCCGCCGGGTCGGCGTCCTTGTAGTACTCGAGACCCTGCAGCAGCGAGTTGGCGCAGTTGCCCATCCCGATGATCGCGACGCGGACCGTGTCCGATCCGCGCGCCTTGCCGTTGCTTGCGCCGTTGGCAGAAGCCATTCGCGTCTCTCCTTTCAGGCCGAGCCCTTCCGACAGGGTCTCGACGATCAGCTCGTTCACGTTGCGTCCGCGCTCCGCCGCCCGCCGCGCGAGCCGGTCCTTCAGCTCGCCGGGCATCCGGAGCAGGACGTCGCCGCTGGCGCGCGGCGTGAAGCTCCTGCGGCCGGTCGGCTCGAAGGGGACGGCGAAGCGGGAGGCGAGGATGCCGACCGCGAGGTCGTTGAGGTTGCCGCCGCGTGCGGCGACCTCCTCGCTCAGCCGGCGCTTCAGCCCTGCGGGCACCCGCACCAGCACGCTGCGACGCTCCCGTGCCATCGCGAACAGTGATAGCACACGCAGTGCTATCAGTTGTGCCTTGCCGAGTGCTAGCCGGCCGGGCCGCGCAGCATCTGGCTGCGGACGCCCCAGACGCGCTGGCCGACGGTGAGCCAGGTCAACGCGGTCAGGAAGACGATCGCCCAGGGCAGGCCGCCCCAGGGGGCGAAGACGAGCCCGCCGACGAGGACGACGACGCGCTCGGCGCGGCCGCCGATGCCGACGTCGCCCTTCAGCCCCATGTTCTCGGCCTTGGCGCGCGTGTAGGAGACGAGGAACGAGCCGGCCAGCGAGGCGAAGGCGAGCGCGATCGCCCAGTCGAGGCCGTCGCGGGCGAAGACGAGCGCGATCGCGCCGAGCAGGAAGCCCTCGCCGACGCGGTCCGTGGTCGAGTCGAGGAAGGCGCCGAAGGGCGTCGTCTTGCCGCCGGCGCGGGCGAGCGCGCCGTCGAGGATGTCGAGGATCGAGCCGACGAGGAAGAGCGCGGCGCCGAGCCAGAAGGCGAGCAGCTCGGCCCGGTACTCGAACCAGACGACGACCGAGCCGGCGATGCAGAGCGAGACCCCGGAGACGGTCAGCGCGTTCGGCGTCACGCGCGTGCGCGCGAGCCCGGTGACCGACTGCGAGGCGAGCCGCCGCGCGCCGGTCGTGTAGCGCTCCTGCACCTGCGCGACGTTGACGCGTCGCGTCGCGGCGTCGTCGCGGCGTCGCGGCGAGCCGGCGCTCGCCGCGCTCGTCAGGCGGTCGCTTCGGCCGGGACACGGATGCGGCGGTGCTCGCGCCCGGACGCGAGGGCGAGCCCCACGAGGGCGACGGCCACGCCGACGAGCACGTCGAGCCAGTAGTGGTTGGCGGTGCCCATGACGGCGAACCAGACCCAGGCCGGCCAGATCGTCCAGAGCAGCTTCGAGATCCGGTGGCGGCAGGCCGTCGCCATCAGCACCCCGACGATCAGCGCGTCCGCGGCGTGCAGGCTCGGCATCGCCGCATAGGGATTCGACGCGAGCTGGACGAGGCTCGACTCGTGGCTGAAGCTCGGGTTCACCTTCGCGAGCGTGTCGACGAAGCCGACGCCCGGGAACATCCGCGGCGGCGCCGTCGGCATCAGCACGTAGCCGATCAGGCCGAGCACGTTCGTCGCCAGGATCGCGTCGCGGAAGCGCGTGAAGTGCGCGTGCCGGCGCAGGTAGACGAAGAGCATCGTCAGCGAGATGACGGTGAACTCGGAGTTCCAGTAGGTCCAGGCGACCAGCTTCTCGAGCAGGTACGAGGAGTCGACGAGGCGCTGCGCGGTCAGCTCGTAGAGGCCGGCCGCACGCTGCTCGAAGTCGATCACGCGGAGGGCGTTGCCGAAGGCGAGCGTCGGGTCGCGGTCGGCGATCCCGCGCGCGACCTGGTACGCGAGCAGGAACGCGAACCAGATCCCCATCTGGAGCCCGAGATCCGACCAGCCGCGCGGCAGATAGCGCCGGCCCGTTGCGACGACAGCCCGCATACCCGGCCTAGTGTAGACCGAGCGCCCGACGCGGGTACGGCACGTCCCGGGCCCGCCGCCGCTCAGCCGCCGATGTAGGACATCTCGACCCGCGGCAGGTCGACCGTCGAGGCCGAGCGGAGCTCCGAGTAGCGGTCGTCGCGACGCCGCCAGATCGCGGCGAGCGCGGCCTCGACCTGCTCGTCGCCGCTGCCGTCGCGCAGCAGTGCCCGCAGGTCGTGCCCCCGCGTCCCGAAGAGGCAGGTGTAGAGCCGGCCCTCGGCCGAGACGCGGGCGCGGCTGCAGGCGCCGCAGAAGGGGCGCGTGACCGAGGCGATCACGCCGATCTCGCCGGAGCCGTCGCGGTAGCGGAAGCGGCGCGCGACCTCGCCCGGGTAGTTCGGCTCGAGCGGCCTCGAGCGGATGGACGGCGTCGATCGCCGCCACGAGCTCGTCGGCGGGGACGACCTCGTCCAGGCGCCAGCCGTTCGTCGAGCCGACGTCCATGTACTCGATCAGGCGCAGGATGTGGCCCGTGCCGCGGAAGTGCTCGGCCATCGGCAGCACGCCCGCGTCGTTGACGCCGCGCTTGACGACCATGTTCACCTTCACGGGCAGCCCGGCCGCGGCGGCCGCGTCGATGCCGGCGAGCACCCGCGCGACCGGGAAGTCGACGTCGTTCATGGCGCCGAAGACGGCGTCGTCGAGCGCGTCGAGGCTGACCGTGACCCGGCGCAGCCCGGCGGCGGCGAGCGCGGGCGCCTTCTGGGGCAGCAGCGCGCCGTTCGTCGTCAGCGTCAGGTCGAGGCCGTCGAGGGCCGCCAGCTGCGCGACGAGCCGCTCGAGGTCGCGCCGGACGAGCGGCTCCCCGCCGGTGATCCGCACCTTCTCGACCCCGAGCCCGCGCGCGACGCGGACGAGCCGCGCGATCTCCTCGAAGCTGAGCAGCTCGCGGCGGTCGAGGAAGCGGTAGTCGCGCCCGAACACCTCCTTGGGCATGCAGTAGACGCAGCGGAAGTTGCAGCGGTCGGTGACCGAGATCCGCAGGTCGCGCAGCGGCCGTCCGAGCGTGTCGAGCGCGGTCATCCGCTCAAGCGTAGCCGCTCGGTTTGCGGCGGAAACCGGGCGGAAACCCGAAGCCTGCCCCCGAGAGCAGCAAGGAGGACACAGATGAAGATGCGAGTCGTCCCGACCAAGGCCCACGCCGCGGTCGACCACGTCGTCGGCCCGACGCTCGTGCTCGCGCCCGAGCTCTTCGGCCTCAAGAACGGCCGTCGCAGCGAGCCGATCGTCCCGCGGGCCGCCGGCGCCGCCCAGGCGGTCTACTCGAACCTGACCGACTACGAGCTCGCGGTCAAGCGGCTGCTGCCGATGAAGGCGCACCTGGCGATGGACGCGGCCGCGGGCGCCCTGCTCGCCGCCGCGCCCTGGGCGCTCGGCACCGCGAGGAAGGGCCCGCGCCACTGGCTGCCGCACCTGCTCGTCGGCGTCACCGAGATCGGCCTCGCGCTGACGACCCGGACGGAGCCCGGCGACCGCCGCCGGCCCGACGACCGGCTCCGCTACGGCTGGAAGCTCGCCACCAGGCCGGCGACGTGGCGCGCGGTCGGCAAGGCGGGCCGGACCGTCGTCCGCTCGCCGGCCCTGCGCAAGGCCGGCCGCGAGCTGGCGAAGGTGCGCGCCTAGAGCGAGCACCGGACGGAGCCGGCCGCGCCGAGTACGCTCGCGCGCGTGCCGGCTCTCGTCCTCCTCCTGCTCGTCACCGCGGTCTGGGGCGTCACCTTCGTCCAGGTCAAGGACGCGGTGGCGGTCTACCCGCTCTTCGCCTTCCTGGCGCTCCGCTTCGCGATCGCGTCGCTGGCGCTCGCGCCGGCCGCGCGCCTGCGGCGCCTGCCGCGGGACGGCGTCGCCGCCGCGGCCTTCCTCGGCGCCCTGCTCGCGGCGGGCTACGCGCTGCAGACGGCCGGGCTCGAGCGGACGACGGTCTCGAGCACCGGCTTCGTCACCGGCATGTACGTCGTCCTGACGCCCGTGCTCGCGTTCGTCCTCTTCCGGATCCGCTCCGGCGCGGCCGCGTGGGCCGGGGTCGCGGTCGCGACGGCCGGGCTCGCGATGCTCTCCGGCATCCAGGCGGGCTCGACGGCGGGCGACCTGCTCGTGCTCGCGGGCGCGGCGGTCTACGCGCTCCAGATCGTGCTGATGGAGCGGTTCGCGCCGCGGTTCGACCCGGTCGCGTTCACGACCTGCGAGATGGCGGCCGCGTTCGCCTGCCTCGGCGTCGTCGCGCTCGCGCTCGGGCAGCTCGAGACGCCGCGCGGCTGGACGGTCTGGGGTGCGCTCCTCGTCACCGGGGTCTTCGCGAGCGCGCTCGCCTTCCTGGCGCAGATGTGGGCGCAGCGGCGGACGAGCGCGACCCGGACGGCGCTCGCCTTCTCGATGGAGCCCGTCTTCGCCGCGCTCTTCGGCTACACGCTCGCCGGCGACCGCCTCGGCGCCGTCGGCTGGGCCGGCTGCGCCGTGATCATGGCCGGGATCGTGCTCGCCGAGCCCGCCGCGGGCACGACGCTGCTGCGCCTCGTCGGCCGGAGGGCGGCGTGACCGCGGTCGCGCTGGCGCTCGCCTCGGCGGCGCTCTTCGGCGCGATGACCGTGCTCGTCCGCCTCGGCCTGCGCCGGGCCTCCGCCGCGCCGGCCGCCGCCGCGGCGACGATCCTGCCGGCGCTGCTCGTCGCGCTCGTCGGCGTCGCGGTCGCGGGCCGGCACGACCTGGCCGCCGCCTGGCCGTTCCTGCTCGCGGGCCTGCTCGCGCCGGGCGGCTCGCAGATCTTCTTCACGCTCGCGATCGGCGCCGCCGGCGCCTCGCGCAGCTCCGTCGTCGTCGGCGCGGCGCCCCTGGCCGCGGTCGCGATCGCGCTCGTCGCGCTCGGAGAGCCCGTCTCGGCCCCGCTCGTGCTCGGCGCGGTGCTCGTCGTCGGCGGCGGCGTCGCGCTCGCGCTGGAGCGGGGCAGGCCCGAGGACCTGCGCGCGGCGGGCCTCGCCTTCGCGGCCCTCGCGGCCGTGCTCTTCGCCGCGCGCGACAACCTCGTCCGGCACCTCGCCGGCACGAGCGCCGTGCCGCCGACCGCGGCCGCCGCGGCGACCCTGCTCTCGGGCGCGCTCGTCGCCGCCGCCTGGGCCCGCGGGCTTCCGTCGCGGAGGACGCTCGGCGCCTTCGCGCCCGCCGGCGTCTGCTTCGGCCTCTCCTACCTGGCGCTCTTCGAGGCCTACTACCGCGGCCGCGTCTCGGTCGTCTCGCCGCTCGTCGCGACCGAGACGCTCTTCGGCGTCGGCCTCTCGGCGGTCTTCCTGCGCCAGGAGCTCGTCGGCCGCCGGCTCCTCGCCGGGGCGGCGCTGCTCGTCGCCGGCGCGGCGCTGATCGGCGTCTTCCGCTAGCCGGCCGGCACGCGCGGTCGGATCTGCTATAAAGCGACTGAGATTTTCTCAGCACCACCGGAAGGAGACCCAGCATCATGGCGAAGACCATCGGTATCGACCTCGGCACGACCAACAGCTGCATGGCCGTGCTCGAGGGCGGCGAGCCGACGGTGATCCCGAACGCCGAGGGCGGCCGCACGACGCCGTCCGTCGTCGCGTTCACCAAGGACGGGCAGCGGCTCGTCGGGGCGCCGGCACGCCGCCAGCAGGTGACGAACCCGCAGAACACGATCTTCTCGATCAAGCGCTTCATGGGCCGCAAGTTCGAGGAGGTCACCGAGGAGATGACGATCGTCCCGTACGAGGTCGTCAAGGGCCCGAACGACGACGTCCGCGTCGAGGCGGAGGGCAAGCAGTACGCCCCGCCCGAGATCAGCGCGATGACGCTCGCGAAGCTGAAGGCGGACGCGGAGGCCTACCTCGGCGAGTCCGTCGCGGACGCGGTCATCACCGTGCCCGCCTACTTCAACAACGCCCAGCGCGAGGCGACCAAGGACGCCGGCCAGATCGCCGGCCTGAACGTGCTCCGGATCGTCAACGAGCCGACCGCGGCCGCGCTCGCCTACGGCCTCGACAAGGAGGGCGCCGAGCAGACGATCCTCGTCTTCGACCTCGGCGGCGGCACGTTCGACGTCTCGGTGCTCGAGCTCGGCGACGGCGTCTTCGAGGTGCACTCGACCGCCGGCGACAACCACCTCGGCGGCGACAACTTCGACAAGGCGATCGTCGACTGGATGGTCGCGGAGTTCAAGCGCGACCAGGGCATCGACCTCGCCGCCGACCGGATGGCGCTGCAGCGGCTCTACGAGGCCGCCGAGAAGGCGAAGATCGAGCTCTCCTCGACGATGACGACGCAGATCAACCTGCCGTTCGTCACCGCCACCCAGGAGGGCCCGAAGCACCTCGACCTGCAGCTGACGCGCGCGAAGCTGAACGAGCTCGCCCACGACCTGATCGAGCGCACGGTCGCGCCGACGCGGCAGGCCCTGAAGGACGCGGGCCTCGAGGCCTCCGGCATCGACCACGTCGTCCTCGTCGGCGGCATGACCCGCATGCCGGCCGTGCAGGAGAAGGTCAAGGAGCTGATCGGCAAGGACCCGCACAAGGGCGTCAACCCGGACGAGGTCGTCGCCGTCGGCGCCGCGATCCAGGCCGGCGTCCTCAAGGGCGAGGTCAAGGACGTGCTGCTCCTCGACGTCACGCCCCTCTCGCTCGGGATCGAGACGAAGGGCGGCGTCTTCACGCGGCTGATCGAGCGGAACACGACGATCCCGACCAAGAAGTCGGAGACGTTCACGACCGCCGAGGACAACCAGCCGTCGGTCGAGGTGCACGTGCTCCAGGGCGAGTCGGAGATGGCCGCCTTCAACAAGACGCTCGGCAAGTTCCAGCTCGTCGGCATCCCGCCGGCGCCGCGGGGCATGCCGCAGGTGCAGGTGACCTTCGACATCGACGCGAACGGGATCATCCACGTGTCGGCGAAGGACACGGGCACGGGCAACGAGCAGCAGATCCGGATCGAGGGCGGCTCGGGCCTCGCCGACGACGAGGTGCAGCGGATGATCTCGGAGGCCGAGGCGCACGCCGCCGAGGCGCACCGGCTCCGCGAGCTCGCCGACGCCCGCAACCTGGCGGAGAGCCTCGCCTACCAGACCGAGAAGACGCTGGGCGAGCACCGCGACAAGCTCGACGAGTCCGACGCCTCGACGATCGAGGGCCGGATCATGGAGCTGAAGGGCGTGCTCGAGAGCGCCGACGTGAACGAGATCAAGGCGAAGACCGAGGCGCTGCAGGAGGCCTCGACGAAGCTGGCCGAGGCGGTCTACGCGCAGGCGGCCCAGCAGGCCCAGTCCTCCTCGAGCGGGGGCGGCGACGCCGGCTCCGACGAGGAGGTCATCGAGGACGCCGAGGTCGTCGACGAGGAGGCTCCGACCACCTGATGGCCGACGAGCCCCGCATCGAGATCGAGGAGGAGGCGGCGCCGCAGCCCGACGAGGCCGCGGCGCCGCCGGAGCCCGAGCAGCGTGACACCGAGCAGCGCGAGCCCGAGCAGCCCGACCCGGAGCAGTCCGGCGCCGGGCGAGTCCGAGCTCGAGGCCGTCACCCGGCAGCGCGACGAGTACCTCGAGGCGCTGCAGCGGACGGCGGCCGAGTTCGACAACTACCGCAAGCGCGTCCAGCGCCTGGAGGAGAGCCTCGTCGCGCGGGCCGGCGAGCGGCTCGTGCGGGAGCTGCTGCCGGTGCTCGACGACCTCGAGCGCGCGCTCGAGGCCGCGCGGGCGCACGAGGAGGCGAAGCTCGAGGAGGGCGTCGCGCTCGTGCACCGCTCGCTCGCCGACCTGCTCCGCAAGGAGGGCCTGCACGAGATCGAGACGGACGGGCGGTTCGACCCGCACGTCCACGAGGCGCTGCTCGCCCAGCCGTCCGAGGCCGAGTCGGGCGCCGTCGTCGAGGTGCTCCAGAAGGGCTACCGGCTCGGCGACCGCGTCCTGCGACCCGCGAGGGTGATCGTCGCGGAATGAGCACGCTGTACGACAGCCTCGGCGTCGCCAAGGGCGCCTCCCAGGACGAGATCAAGAAGGCCTACCGGAAGCTCGTCCGGCAGCACCACCCGGACAGAAACCCGGGCGACGCCGCCGCGGAGGCGAAGTTCAAGGAGGTGCAGGCCGCCTACGACGTCCTCTCCGACCCGGAGAAGCGGAAGCAGTACGACCGCTTCGGGCAGTCGAACGGCCGGCCCGGCCCGGGCGGCGGCCCCGACTTCGGCGACTTCGACCTCGGCGACCTCGGCGACCTGTTCGGCGGCCTCTTCGGCCGCGGGCGGGGCGGCGCCGGCCCGCGCGAGCAGCGCGGCCGCCGCGGCAGCGACGTCGAGGTGGCCGTCAACCTCTCCTTCGAGGACGCGCTCCACGGCGTCGAGACCCGGATCCCGGTCGAGCTCGAGACCGCCTGCCACGAGTGCGGCGGCTCCGGCGCGCGGCCGGGGACGGCCCCGACGATCTGCCCCGAGTGCAAGGGCCGCGGCGTCAAGGCCGAGAGCCAGGGCCTCTTCGCCCTGCAGCAGCCGTGCCCGCGCTGCCGCGGCAACGGCACCGTGATCGAGCAGCCGTGCCCGAGCTGCCACGGCTCCGGCCGCGAGCGGCGGACGAAGACCTACACGGTCAAGATCCCGGCGGGCGTCAAGGACGGCTCGAAGATCCGGCTCGCCGGCAAGGGCGAGGCCGGCTACGGCGGCGGCCCCGCCGGCGACCTCTTCGTGGTCACGCGCGTCGCCGCCTCGCAGCTCTACGAGCGCCGCGGCGACGCCGACCTCGTCGTCGAGGTGCCGGTCACCTACCCGGAGGCGGCGCTCGGCGCGAACGTCGAGGTGCCGACCCCGGACGGGCCGGTGACCCTGAAGGTGCCGGCCGGCTCCGAGGACGGGAAGCTCCTGCGGCTGAAGGGCCGCGGCGCGCCGCGGCTGAAGGGCTCGGGGCGCGGCGACCTGCTGGCGCGGGTCCGCGTCAGCGTCCCCAAGAAGGTCGGCAAGGCCGAGCGCGAGGCGATCGAGGCGCTCGCGAAGGCGACCCGTCACAACCCGAGGGAGGGCCTGGCCTCGTGAGTCGCGTCGTCGACGTCGGCCGGGACGTGATCCTGCTCGCGGCGGTGGTCGTCGTCCTCGCGGTCGCGCTCGCCCAGGCGTGGGCGGCGTGGGCGGTCGCCCTGCTCGCCGTCTCGGTCGCGCTGCTCGCGGCGCGCGCCGGGCTCGACCTGCTGCGGAGGCGCCGGTGACCCCGGACACGCACCCGCGCTACATGATCTCGGTCGCCGCCGAGCTCGTCGGCATGCACCCGCAGACGCTGCGGATCTACGAGGCGAAGGGCCTCGTCCGCCCGCGGCGCACGGCCGGGAACACGCGGCTCTACTCGGAGGCCGACCTCGAGCGGCTGCGGCTGATCCAGCGGCTGACGACCGAGCTCGGGCTCAACCTGGCCGGCGTCGAGCGCGTGCTCGCGCTCGAGGACGAGCTGCAGCGCCTGCGCGCGCGCCTCGACCGGCTGGAGCGCGAGGCGCGCGCCGCCGTCGCCCAGGTGCACCGCCAGTACCGGCGCGAGCTCGTCCTCTACGAGGCTCCCAGGCACCCCGTCCCGAGAGGCAGGAGCTAGATGGACTTCCAGAAGCTGACCGTCCGCAGCCAGCAGGCGGTCGCGGCCGCCCAGGAGGCGGCGCGGCGCCGCGGCAATCCCGAGGTCTACCCGGAGCACCTGCTGCTCGCCCTGCTCGACGACGAGCTCTTCGCCGACTGGCGGCACCTGCGCCCCGACGCGGAGCGCCGGCTCGCCGAGCGGCCGGCCGTGCAGGGCGCGCAGGGCCAGCCGATCGCCTCGACCGCGCTCTCGCGCGTGCTCGACCAGGCCGAGGAGGAGGCGCGCACGCTCGAGGACGACTACGTCTCGATGGACCACCTCTTCCTCGCGCTCGAGCCGGTGCCGCGCGACGAGATCCTCGCGTGGATCCGCCGGGTCCGCGGCGGCCAGCGCGTCACGAGCCAGGATCCCGAGGGCACCTACCAGGCGCTCTCGAAGTTCGGCCGCGACCTGAACGCGGCGGTCGAGCAGGGCAAGTTCGACCCGGTGATCGGCCGCGACGAGGAGATCCGGCGCGTGATCCAGGTGCTCTCGCGGCGGACGAAGAACAACCCGGTGCTGATCGGCGAGCCGGGCGTCGGCAAGACCGCGATCGTCGAGGGGCTCGCCCAGCGGATCGTCGCCGGCGACGTGCCGGAAGGGCTGAAGGGGAAGCGCGTCTGGGCACTCGACATCGGCGCGCTGCTCGCCGGCTCGAAGTACCGCGGCGAGTTCGAGGAGCGGCTGAAGGCCGTCCTCGAGGAGATCGCGGAGTCCGACGGGAAGATCATCCTCTTCATCGACGAGCTGCACACGGTCGTCGGCGCCGGCGCGGCCGAGGGCGCGGTCGACGCGGGGAACCTGCTGAAGCCGATGCTCGCGCGCGGCGAGCTGCACGCGGTCGGCGCGACCACCCTCGACGAGTACCGCAAGCACGTCGAGAAGGACGCGGCCCTCGAGCGGCGCTTCCAGCCCGTCTTCGTCGGCGAGCCGACCGTCCCGGACACGATCGCGATCCTGCGCGGGCTCAAGGAGCGCTACGAGGCCCACCACGGCGTCCGCATCCGCGACGCCGCGCTCGTCGCCGCCGCCGTCCTCTCCGACCGCTACATCGCCGACCGGCAGCTGCCGGACAAGGCGATCGACCTCGTCGACGAGGCCGCCTCGCGGCTGCGGATGGAGATCGACTCCTCGCCGCTCGAGCTCGACGAGGCGAACCGGCGGGTGACGCAGCTGCAGATCGAGCTGGCCGCGATGGCCGGCGAGTCCGACGAGGTGCGCGCCCCGGTCGAGCGCGAGCTCGCCGACGCCGAGGAGGCGCGGAACGCGCTCGCCGCCCGCTGGGCGAAGGAGAAGGAGGCGCTCGACCGCGTCAAGGAGATCACCCAGCGGATCGACGAGCTGCGGATGGAGGCCGAGCGGGCCGAGCGCCAGGGCGAGCTGCAGCGCGTCGCCGAGATCCGCTACGGCGAGCTGCCGGCGCTCGAAGCCGAGCTGGCAGAGCGCGAGCAGGCCGACGTCGACCCGATGGTGAAGGAGGAGGTCGACGAGGACGACGTCGCCGAGGTCGTCGGCCGCTGGACCGGCATCCCCGTCTCGCGCCTCGTCGAGGGCGAGACCGAGAAGCTGATCCACATGGAGGAGCGGCTGCACCGGCGCGTCGTCGGCCAGGACGAGGCCGTCTCGGCCGTCGCGAACGCGCTCCGGCGCGCCCGCACGGGGCTGCAGGACCCGAACCGGCCGATCGGCTCGTTCGTCTTCCTCGGCCCGACCGGGGTCGGCAAGACCGAGCTCGCCCGCGCGCTCGCCGAGTTCATGTTCGACGACGAGCGGGCGATGGTGCGGCTCGACATGAGCGAGTACCAGGAGCGGCACACCGTCGCGCGGCTCGTCGGCGCGCCCCCCGGCTACGTCGGCTACGAGGAGGGCGGGCAGCTGACCGAGGCCGTCCGGCGGCGGCCCTACTCCGTCGTCCTCCTCGACGAGATCGAGAAGGCGCACGCCGAGGTCTTCGACGTGCTCCTGCAGATCCTCGACGACGGGCGGCTGACCGACGGCCAGGGCCGCACCGTCGACTTCCGCAACACCGTCGTGATCATGACCTCGAACATCCGCTCGGCCGAGGCGCTGCGCGACCACTTCCGGCCCGAGTTCCTGAACCGGATCGACGAGCTGGTCGTCTTCGCGCCGCTCTCGCGCGAGCAGATCGGCGAGATCGTCGAGCTCCAGCTCGAGCGCCTGCGCGGACGGCTCGCCGAGCGCGGCCTCTCGCTCGAGCTGACCGCGGCGGCCAAGGAGCTGCTCGCCGAGACCGGCTGGGACCCGGCGTACGGCGCCCGGCCGCTGAAGCGCGCGATCCAGCGCCTGGTCGAGAACCCGCTCGCGCTGCGGCTGCTCGAGGGCGAGTTCGGCGAGGGCGACACGGTCCGCGTCGAGGCCCGCGAGGGCGAGCTCGTCTTCGAGCGGGCCCGGGACGAGGCGCCGGCCCCCGCCGGCTAGACGACCGCGGCGCCTCGCGGCGCGGTTTGCGATACTCGGAGCACCGGCGGAGGAGGGAAGGATCGATGCCCCGCAAGGACGCGACCGACGCCGTCCGGGCCGCCGCGGTGACGCGGGTGGCCTCGCGCGACGGCACCGAGATCGCCTACGAGACGAGCGGCGAAGGGCCGCCGCTCGTGCTCGTGCACGGGACGACGGCGGGCCGGGGGCGCTGGACGCCGCTGCTGCCGTACCTCGAGCCCCACGTGACCGTGCACGCCGTCGACCGCAGGGGTCGCGGCGCGAGCGGCGACGGCCCGGCCTACGACGTCGCCCGCGAGTTCGACGACGTGGCGGCGGTCGTCGACGACGTCGCGGCGTCCGCCGGCACCTCCGTCGACCTCCTCGGCCACTCGTTCGGCGGCGTCTGCGCGCTCGGCGCCGCGGCGGCGACGGCGAACGTCCGCCGTCTCGTCCTCTACGAGCCGCCGTTCCGCGAGGTCCGGCAGGCGGCGCCGGGCGTGCTCGCGCGGCTCGAGGAGCTCCTCGCCGACGGACGGAACGAGGCCGTCCTCGAGACCTTCCTCCGCGAGGTCGTGCGGATGCCCGACGAGGAGCTCGTCGTCTACCGGACGCTGCCGCCGTGGCCGGCGCGCGTCGCCGCCGCCGGGACGATCCCGCGCGAGCTCGCGGCCGACGTCGACGCGGCGCTGCCGCTCGAGCGGGTGGCGCGCGTCGCCGCACCGACCCTCCTGCTCGCAGGCGGCGACAGCCCCGCGTCCATGCGCGCCGGCACCGACGCCCTTGCGGCCGCGCTGCCCGACGCACGCGTCGTCGTGCTCGAGGGCCAGCAGCACATCGCGATCGACCTCGTGCCCGAGCTCTTCGCCCGGCACGTGCTGACCTTCCTGGGCGACGAGCCCGCGGACTAGGCCCGCGTCGTCCTGACGCCGTCGCGGCCGAAGACGAAGAGGCTGTGCGACCGCGCCAGGCGGAGGCGCTTGCCGCCCGCCGCGACGGCGACGGCCTCGGGCTTGCCGAAGCCGACGAAGAGCGGCCGGTCGAGCCCGAACCGGAGCCGGTGGCCGCGCGTCAGCGTCCCCTGCCAGACGAGCCGGCCCTTGGAGCTGCCGAAGCGGACGACGATCCAGGAGTCGCCCCGGACCGCGCGGATCGTCAGCGCCCCGGACAGCGTCGGCGCCGGCTTCGCGGCGGGCTTCGGCGCCGGTGCGGCGGCGGGTGTGGGCGCGACCGGCTTCGCGCCGCCGGAGCCGCGGAGGAAGAGGAAGGCGCCGGCCGCGGCGGCGACCGCGAGCAGCGCGACGAGCACGAGCAGCGGCGCCCGGCTCGCCGGCGGGCCGAGCGTGACCGCCTCGTGCACGATCGGGCCCGGCTCCGGGACGCGCGACTCGCGGAAGAGGAGGACGAAGCGGTCGGCGTCGAGGCCGAGGAAGTCGGCGTAGCTGCGGACGAAGCCCGCGGTGTAGACGTCGCCGGGCAGCTCGTCGAAGCGCTCCTGCTCGATCAGCTCGAGGTTGACGGCGCGGATGCAGGTCGCCGCCTCGACCTGGCGCAGCTCGATCCCCCGCCGCAGCCGCGCCTCGCGCAGGCTGCTGCCGACCCCGAAGAGCTCGACCTCGTGCTCCACCGCCACCACCATCGCCGACCGGCTTCGGCGGCCGGCGACCCGCTCCTGCCCGTGTCAGGAAACCGTAACGTCGTCCAGGAACTCGGCCTCGCCCGTCACGGGCGGCGCGCCGTAGACGAAGAGCACGAGCTCCTCGTCGCTCTCGTTCCTGACCTGCAGCGGCGTGCCCTGCTCGACCGCGACGAGCCCGCGCGGGCCGACCTCGACCCGCTCCGGCGGCTCGCCGAGCAGCATCGTCAGCGTCCCCGCGAGGACGACGAAGACCTCCTCCTGACCGTGGTCGAGGTGCCGGCGGCCGCGCGTGTGCGGCGGGTAGCGCCAGAGCCGCGCCCGCGACCGGGTCAGGCCGGCGGGGACGGTCACGTCGGCCGAGAGCCGTGCCGCCTGGCCCTCGACCCCGGCCCGCTCCTCCCACCGGTGCTCGCCGGCGTCGATCGCGTGGTGTCCCATGCGGCGATCATCCCACACGGGGGTCGGGTCGCGGCGCCTCGCTGCCGATAGAGGCGGAATGACCTCCCGCGCCTGGTTCACCGTCGGGCTGACGCTCGCCGCGGTCGCCGTCGGCGGCTGGAAGAACGCGATCCCCGGCCTCGACCTCGCCTCCGGCGCGTCCGGCGACGGCGTCACCCCGATCGCCCTCGCCGCCGGCTTCGCGCAGGCCTCGGGCCAGCTGCTCGCCTACCAGCGCACCGCCGGCAGCTTCAGCGGCGCCGAGCTCGCGCCGACCGCGGCCGTCCGGCTCGCCTGGGCGACCGACGCGGCCTTCTGCCTCGAGGGCGGCAGCGCCTCCTCGCCCGTGCACGAGCTCGGCCCCGGTGTCTCGCCGCCGCAGGCCGGCCCCTGTCCCGCCGCCGGCTAGCGCCCTGGAACGGTCCTAGGTCGCGAGCGCGACGATCAGCTGCGCGAGCACGATCTTCGCCAGCACCGCGAGCGGGTAGACGGTCGCGTAGCCGAGGTTCACCTCGCGCTCGTCGGCGACCTGCGACGTCGCGTAGGCGAGCACGGCAGGCTGCGTCTGCGTCCCGGCGACGATCCCCGCCAGCGCGGCCGGGGGCACGGCGAGCCAGCGGCGCCCGATCAGGACGGTCACGCCGACGCAGACGCCGGTGACGGCGAGCCCGGCCGCGGCGAGCCGGAGCGCCTCGGCGGTCACGACCGTCGAGGCGAACGACTGGCCCGAGCGGACGCCGATCCCGGCGAGGAAGAGGACGGTGCCGAGCTGGCGCAGGGTCAGGTTGGCGGTGTAGGGCAGCTGCCAGACGAGCGGCCCCGTCCGGCCGAGCGCGCCGAGCGTGAGCGCGACGAGCAGCGGGCCGCCGGCGAAGCCGAGCTCGAAGGTGCCGCCGCCCGGCAGCGGGATCGGGATCAGGCCGAGCAGGAGGCCGGCCGTGACCCCGAGGCTGAGCGTCAGCACGTCGATCTCGCCGATCCGCCGGAAGGAGTCGCCGAGGAAGGTGCTGACGACCGGCAGGCGCGCGCCGCGGCGCGAGCACCCGGACGCGGTCGCCGAGCTCGACCACGGTCTCGGGGGTCGCGACGAGGTCGACGTCGCCGCGGCGGACGCGCGTGATCTCGGCGCCGAAGCGGCGGGGGAGGTCGAGCTCGCGGACGGTCAGGCCGGCGGCGGCCCGGCTCGAGACGAGCACCCGGCGCACGTCGAAGCTCTCGCGCTCGAGCTCGATGTGGATCCGGCTCTCGTGCCCGAGCCGCTCGGTCGCGCGCCGCACGTGCTCGGCGTCGCCGACGACGCTGACGAGGTCGCCGTGCCGCGGCAGGAGCTCGGGCGCGGCGAGCACCGTCGCGCCGTCCCGCTTCAGCCGGCCGAACGTGATGCCCGGCAGCTCGGCCCGCAGCTCGCCGAAGCTCGGCAGGCCCTCGAGGTCGACCCGGATCGTCTGCGAGAGCAGCGTCCCCGACTCGCCGGGCGGCAGCGCCCGGCCGTGCGTGCCGCGCAGGACGAGGTAGACGGCGAGGAGCGGCAGCAGGACGCCGATCGGGTAGGTGAGCGAGTAGCCGACGACGGGCGTCGAGACGGGGTGGCCGGCGTCGTCGCGGAGGTACTCGAGCACCGCGGCGAGCGCCGGGGTGTTCGTGAGGCTGCCCGAGTAGACGCCCGCCGCCGCGGCGGCGGAGAGGCCGAGCAGCAGCTCGGCTCCGACCGCGACCGCGGCGGCCAGGCCGACCGCCGCCAGCAGACCGCCGTTCGCCGCGATCCCGCGCCGGCGGAACGAGGCGACGAAGCCGGGGCCGGTCGCGAGCCCGACGGTGTAGACGAAGAGCACGAGCCCGAGGTTCCAGAGCACGTCGGGGAGCTTCAGCGCCGGGTCGAGGGCGCCGATCCCGATCCCGGCGAAGAGCACGGCCGCGACGCCGAGCTGGAAGCCGCCGATCGCGCACCTTGCCGAGCAGGTAGCCGCCCGCCGCGACGACGAAGAGGAGCAGCAGGTCGTTGTCGGCGAGCAGGTCGATCACGGCTCGAGCCTACGGTTCGCGCCGGGCGGCGCGCGTCCGGGGCGCGCCGCCCGCGCGGCGCGGGAAAGCCGCTACGCTCGGCCGGCCATGATCCTGGTCGTCGCCGCGACCGAACGCGAGCTCGAGGGCGCCGAGGGCGCCGCCGCGCTCGCCTGCGGGATCGGGCCGGTCGAGGCCGCCGTCGCGACCGCCGCCGCGCTCGCGTCCCGCCGCCCGGACGCCGCTCCTCCACGTCGGCCTCGCCGGCCGCCGCGGCTTCGGCCGCTGCGAGCTCGTGCTCGGCTCCGAGGCGCTCTACTGCGACGCGGCGGAGCCGCTCGTGCCCGCCGAGCGTCCGGCCCGACCCGGCGCTCCTCGCCGCGGCCCGGCGCGCGCTGCCGGAGGCGCGGGTGCTCCCGATCGGAACGAGCGCCCGCGTCGGCGGCACGAGCGGCTGCGACGTCGAGGCGATGGAGGGCTTCGCGGTCCTGCGCGCGGCCGAGCTCGCGGGCGTCCCCGCCGCTCGAGCTGCGCGTGCTCTCCAACGAGGTCGACGAGCCCGACCGCGCGCTCTGGCGCTTCGACGACGCGCTCGCGCTCCTGCGCGAGGCGCTGCCGCGCGTGCTCGCTAGCCTGTCCTGACGATGGCGAAGGACCTCCCGCCGCCGCTCCCGCCGGAGACGCGCACCGTCGGCCAGCTCGTCGCCGAGTCGATCCGCTTCTACCAGCACCACTTCTGGCAGGTCGTGCCGCTCGGGCTCTCGCTCGCCGCGATCGAGCAGGTGACCGCCGGGCTCGACACCCGCGTCCAGACGCTCGTGCTCGCGGCCGGCGCCCCGCTGCTGACCGCGTCGTACCTCCGGGCCGTCCAGATCGTCGCCGGCGTCGCCTGGTCGTGGACGGCGTTCGGCATCGGCGTCCTGATCTTCCTGCCGGCGCCGTTCCTGATGCTCGTCTACGCGCTGCCGGCCGTCGCCTGGCTCGCCTTCGTCGGCCTCGCCGTGCCGGCCGCCGCGATCGAGGGGCTCGGAGCCCGCGACGCGCTCGGCCGCGGCCGGCGGCTCGGCACCGCGGACTACGTCCACGCCCTCGGCGGCCTCGCGACCCTGACGATCGTCTTCGCGCTGACGAAGTTCGTGCTCGTCTTCCTGCTCCGCAACCAGGCCGACGTCACCGTCCGCGCGGCGCTCTTCCTCGCCGACGTCGTCCTCAGCCCGCTCCTCTACGTCGGCTCGGCGCTGCTCTACTACGATCAGGCGGCTCGCCACAACCGAAGGAGCCGCGATGCCGATCTACATCCTGCTCTCGAGCCTCTCGACCCAGGGCGTGCAGACCCTGAAGTCGAACCCCGACCGGCTGCGGGAGGTCAACCGTGACGTCGAGGAGCTCGGCGCACGCGTCCTGCACCAGTGGGCGACGCTCGGCAAGTTCGACTTCGTGAACGTCGTCGAGGCGCCCGACCTCGCCACGATCGCCAAGGTCTCGGTCGCGCTCGCCGCCCGGGGCAGCACCAAGATCGAGACGCTGCCGGCGCTGTCGGTCGACGAGCTGCTCGCGTCGCTGAGCGAATAGGCAGAGAGCCGAATAGCGCATAGGGTATTCCGGTGCGCGACGAGCGGACCGAACGCTACGCCGAGCTGCTCGTCGGCGGCTGTCTCGACGTTCGGCCCGGCTGGCAGGTGCTCGTCCACTCGACCCCGCTCGCGCGGCCGCTCGTCGAGGAGGTGATCCGCCGGATCGCCCGTGCCGGCGCCTACGCGCTGCCGCGGATCTCCACGGGCGGCGGGCCGGGGGACGGGATCTGGGCCGAGGAGGCGCCGGAGGAGCTGCTCTCGACGCTGCCGCCGATCGACCGCCACGCGCTCGAGACGGCCGACGCGCTCGTCGTCGTCGTCGCCCCCGAGAACGCGCGCGACGGCTCGGAGCTGTCCCCGGAGCGCCAGCAGCTGCTGCGGCAGGCGATGGCGCCGGTGATGCCGCGCATGCTCGGCGGCGACCTGCCCTGGGTCGGCTGCCAGTACCCGTGCCCGGCGCTCGCCCAGGAGGCGGGGATGACGCTGCGGCAGTTCGAGGAGTTCCTCTACGGCGCCGTCCTGCTCGACTGGGACGAGATGCGGCGGACGATGACGCGGATCGCGGAGCGCTTCGACGCCGCCGACGACGGTCCGGGTCGTCGGCGCCGAGACCGACCTCACCTTCAGCCTCGCCGGCCGCTCGGGCATGGTCGACGCGCTCGGCGCGAACATGCCGGGCGGCGAGGTCTTCTACTCGCCGGTCGAGGACAGCGCCGAGGGCGTCGTCTGCTTCTGCGAGTACCCGGCGAGCTACGGCGGCCGTGAGCTGGCGGGCGTCCGGCTCCGCTTCGAGGGCGGCCGGGCGGTCGAGGCGACCGCGGGCACGAACGAGGCGTACCTGAACACGGTGCTCGACACCGACGAGGGCGCGCGCCGGCTCGGCGAGTTCGGGATCGGCTGCAACCCGGGGATCCGGGAGCACATGCGCAACACGCTCTTCGACGAGAAGATCGAGGGAACGGTGCATTTCGCGGTCGGCGCGGGCTTCCCGTTCCTCGGCGGCACCAACGAGTCGACGGTGCACTGGGACCTCGTCAAGGACCTGCGCCCGGGCGGCCGGATCTGGTGCGACGGCGAGCTCGTCCAGCGCGACGGGGAGTGGCTGCTCTGATGGACGCGCGGATCCGCGAGTACGCGGAGCTGATCTGCGACCACTGCATCGGGGTGCAGCCCGGCTGGACGGTGCACGTGCGCAGCACGCCGCTGGCGCGGCCGCTCGTCGACGCGCTGCAGGCCGAGATCGGCCGCCGCGGCGCCTACGTCCACCTGGCTCTCCTGTTCGAGTACCTCGGCGGCCCCTGGGCGCTCGCGGCGCCGCTCGACCTGCTCGGCGAGGTGAGCCCGGCGCAGCTGGGCGCTCTGGGAGAGCTGCGACGCGTTCGTGACGATCTTCGCGCCCGAGAACACCCGCGACGGGGCCGACCTGCCGTCCGACCGGAAGGCGCTGCTCGAGCAGGCGAGCGCGCCGCTGCGCCGGCGCACGATGGCGATGGAGGTGCCCTGGACGATCGCGGAGTACCCGACCGCGGCGAGCGCCCAGGACGCGGGCATGAGCCTGCGGCAGTTCGAGGAGTTCGTGCTCGGCGCCTGCCTGCGCGACTGGCAGGCGGAGGGCGAGCGGATGCGCCGGATCGCCGACCGCTTCGACGCCGCCGACGAGGTGCGCGTCGTCGGCGCCGAGACCGACCTGCGGCTCTCGCTCGCGGGGCGCGAGGGGGCGGTCGAGGACGGGCACATCAACATGCCGGGCGGCGAGGTCTTCTACGCCCCGCACGAGCACGAGACCGAGGGCGTCGTCACGTTCGCCGAGTTCCCGGCCGTCTACTTCGGCCGCGAGGTGACGGGTGCCCGGCTCCGCTTCGAGGGCGGCCGCGTCGTCGACGCCTCGGCGACCGGAGGCGAGGACTTCCTGCTGGCGACGCTCGACACCGACGAGGGGGCGCGCCGGCTCGGCGAGTTCGGGATCGGCTGCAACCCCGGCATCCAGGCGTTCACGAAGAACGTCGGCTTCGACGAGAAGATCGACGGCACCGTCCACTGCGCCGTCGGCAAGGCCTACCCGTCGAACGGCGGCACGAACGAGAGCGCGATCCACTGGGACCTCGTCAAGGACCTGCGCATGGAGGGCACGCGGATCGAGTGCGACGGCGAGGTCGTCCAGGCGGACGGCCGCTGGCTGATCCGAGGTCTCTAGCCCGGCGGGCGGTTGCCGGCGGCGACCTCGAGCTCGTGCTCGCGGAAGACGGCGACGCCCTCCTCGCCGCGCGCGTGGCCCGCCGCGTCGCCTCGAAGGACGCCCGGGGCGTCGACGCAGACGAGCTCGACCGCGACGCCGAGCCGGGCTCCGCGCTCGTGTGCGATCTCCGCGAGCTCCTCGACGACGCTCGCGAGGGGGCGGGCACGGCGAGCCTCCTCAGTCCGCGGCTGCCGCGAAGGCGGCCGCGATCCGGCCCGCGAGCCCCGCGTTGGCGACGATCAGGTCGCGGTTGACGCGCTGGGTCTCGCCGCCGCTCGCCTCGTGCAGGAACGAGAGCACGAACGGCGTCACCTCGCCGCCGCGCACGCCCTGCTCCTCGGCCCGCAGCAGCGCCGCCCGGATCAGCTCCTCGACGTCGAGGCTCTCGTCCGGCGGCCGGCCGACGAGCAGCCCGGCGCCGCCGAGCTCCCAGTGGGCGCGCGCGGCCGCGGCGGCCTCCTGCTCGGTCTCGATCCGCGCCGAGACCGGCGGGCCGCCGGCGGCGGCGTAGAAGAGCGGCAGCGTGTCGACGCCGAAGCCGAGGACGGGCACGCCGAGCGTCTCGAGCAGCTCGGCCGTCGCGGGCACGTCGAGCAGCGACTTGACGCCGGAGGAGGCGACGAGCGCGGGCGTCCGCGCCAGCAGGCCGAGGTCGGCGGAGACGTCCGGCGGGTGCGGGAAGCCGCGGTGGACGCCGCCGAGCCCGCCGGTGCCGAGGAAGCGGATCCCGACGGCGTGCGCGACCGCGAGCGTGCCGCCGACGGTGGTGGCGCCGAGCGCGCGCTGCGCGACCGCGACGCCGAGGTCGCGCGGGCCGAGCTTGCGCGCGTCGGGCGTGTAGCGCTCGAGCTCCTCGCGGCTCAGCCCGACCCGGACCTCGCCGTCGAGGACGCCGATCGTCGCCGGCACCGAGCCGGCGTCGCGGACGGCCTGCTCGGACGCGAGCCCGACCTCGACGCCCTCGGGCGCCGGGAAGCCGTGCGCGACGAGCGTCGTCTCGAGCGCGACGACGCCGCGTCCGGACGCGAGCGCGTCCCCGACCTCGTCTGCGACCCGGATCACGGCATCGACCCTAGCCGAGCGACGCAGCGGGCCGCGGCGGCGAGGCCGAGCTCGGGGCCGCCGAGCAGGAAGCCCGCCGCGAGCGCGTCGCCGGCTCCGGTCGCGTCGACCGCCTCGGCCGGCAGGGCCGGGTACGCGGTGCCGTCGACGACGATTCCCTCGGCGCCGCGCTTCAGACAAAGTGACGATATGTCACAAGCGCCGAGGGTCTCGCGCTCGGCCTCGGTCGCGAAGACGACGTCCGGCGCCACCCGGGCGAGGCGCTCGCGCAGCCGCGCGGGCCCGAAGTCGCGGATCACCGTCCACGACGAGAGGTCGACCGAGACGCGGGCGCCCGCCGCGCGCGCCAGCCCGGCCGCGTGCTCGGCGGCCCGTCCCGCCGGCTCGACGACGAGCGCGTAGCCGGAGAGGTGCAGCCAGCCCGCGCCCTCGAGGAAGGCCGGCTCGACCTCCTCGGGGCGCAGGTCGCGCGCGACCCCGCGGTCGGAGGCCATCGAGCGCTCGCCGCCGCCCGCGACCAGCGAGACGACGACGCCCGTCCGTCCCGGCGCGACGGGCCCGCAGAGGCGGACGCCGAGCCGCTCGAGCTCGCCCGAGAGCAGCGTTCCCGCCGGATCGTCGCCGCGCTTGCAGATGCAGCGCGCCTCGGCTCCGAGCGCGGCCGCCCACGCCGCGACGTTGGCCGCCTGGCCGCCGGCGCCGGTGCGGGTCGCGGCCGTGACGTCGTCGCCCGTCTGGAGCGGCTCGTCGAGCCGGACGACGACGTCGAGGACGGCGTCCCCGAGGGTGCAGATCACCGCCATGCGTCTACGATCCTCGCATGGACGAGGAACGCCGCTCGGGCCGTCTGCGCTCCTTCGTGATCGGCGGCCTCGTCGGTGCCTCGGCGGCGATCGCGGCCGCCCGGCGCCTGCGCCCGCACGGCCGCCGGCGGGACACCCCGGCCGGCCTCGCCGCCTTCGAGGACGCGCCCTGCTTCGAGGAGACGCTCGAGCAGGAGGAGCGCGAGCGGCGCTAGCCGCCGGCCTCCTCGACGGCGTGCAGCGCCTGCGCGACCGTCACGTAGTTGACGTCCGCGTCGCCGGCGTAGATGTCCTTGCCGAGCAGCTCCGCCTGCACGGCGCGCTCGAGGAAGCCGCGCGCGGTCCGCGTCGGCCCGGTCGTCCGCAGGACGAGGAACGGCCCGAACGCGTGCGCCTCGAAGCCGCCGCCGGGCGGCACGATCGCGGGCACGTAGAGCCGGCGCCGCCAGTTGTTGTTGTCGCTCGCGTCGAAGACGAAGTAGGCGCGCCCGAGCGGCTTCTGCACCCCGCGCAGCACCTCGAGCGCCAGCTTCGTGTCGGCGCGCGGCACGACCGTCCGCGAGACGTCGCCGCCCTGCTCCCAGGCGCCGAGGAAGAGCGGGTCGTAGCCGAGCAGCACGTCGTCCGGCCGCATCACCTGCGCGAGCCAGGCAGAGCCCGCGTTCCTCGCCGCCTCGCGGTACGGCCACTCCGCCCTGTACAGCTCCGGGTTGCGCTGCATGCCCCACGCGACCTCGCCCCAGACGAGCGCCCCGACGGCGAGCAGGACGAGCAGCGGCGGCCGGAAGCTGTGCAGGATCCCGACCGCGAGCAGGAGCAGGAAGAACGGCAGCGCGAAGATCATGTGCCGGGTCTCCGGCGAGGCGGAGCTGCCGACCTTCGCCGCCAGGAAGACGGCGACCGGCGTCAGGAAGACGCAGCCCGCGAGCAGCGCCGTCCGCCGCCGGACCCGCGCCAGCCGCCAGGCCCCGACGGCGACCCCGACGAGCACGAGCCAGACGGCCCAGGCCCAGCCGGCCGTGAAGTTGCCCGCGACGTGGAAGAAGTAGCGGAACACGTCTCCCGGCCCGCTCAGCTTCGAGCCGCCGCCGCCGACGCCGACGTCGTAGCGCCCGGCGAGGACGATGTCCGAGTACCAGAGCGGGATGCCGACGGCGGCGACGAGGGCGACCGGCACGAGCGCGCGCCGCACGGGCGCCCGCATCGCGAGGTAGTAGAGGCCCTGCGAGACGAGCACGATCGCGCCGTAGGTGTGCGTCGCGGCGGTCGCGAGGATCGCGAGCACCCACCAGGCCCAGTCGCGGCGGCCGCCCCGCTCGATCGCGCGCAGGAGCGCCAGGTACGAGAGCGCGCTCGTGACCAGGAAGAGGCTGTACATCCGCGCGTAGACGCCGTGGAAGAGCAGCGTCCAGCTGGCGGAGAGGAGCACCGTCGCGATCAGCGTCGGCAGCCGGCCGACGAGCCGGACGCCGAGCCACGCGACGACCGGCACGCTCGCGACGGCGAAGACCGCCGACAGCGCCCGCAGCCCGTAGAGCCCGAGGCCGAGGTGCGCGACGACCCAGGCGAGCGTGAAGTGGAGCGGGGCGCCGCCGCGGGCGAAGACCGTGTCGTAGAGGTCGCCGAGCGAGCCGCGGCCGGCGAAGAGCGCCAGCGTCTCGTCCTCGTGCGGCGGCCAGGCGGTGACCGCGTAGGCGAGGAAGACGGCGACCGCGACCGTGCAGGCGGCGACGCCGGCGGCGAAGAGGCGCGGCGAGAGGTCGCGCGGCGCCGGCGCGCCGCGGCAGGGCGCGCGGCAGCCGCCGCGGGGCGGCCGGCCGTTCCGGTGCTGGTCGTGTCGTCTGGGTCAAGGCTGGGTCGCCGCTCCGCGGCTCGATGCTAGCCTTCGCCGGTCGTGCCGATCTACGAGTACAAGTGCCCGAACGGTCACCTGATCGAGGAGATCCACGGCATGACGGAGCCCGGCCCCGAGGCCTGCCCCGAGTGCGGCGGCACGCCGCTCGTGCGCGTCCTGCATCCGGTCGCGGTGCATTTCAAGGGCTCGGGCTTCTACTCGACCGACTACGGCAAGGGCTCGCGCAAGCGCGACGCGGCCAAGGAGTCGTCCTCGTCGGACGGCGGCGGCGGCGGCTCCGAGAAGCCGGCCGAGCCGAAGAAGGCCGCAGAGGCCTAGCGCGCGGACGCCTCAGCGCCACTCGAACCGCGAGCCGTCCCAGGCGAGCGTCGAGATCGGCGTGTCGACGACGACGTTGCCCTCGAGCTCGGCGACCGCGTGGAAGAGCGCCTCGATCCCGACGCCGTGCCGCAGCTCGTCGTCGGTCGACGGGTCGGGGCGGACGCCGACGACGACGTTGTCCGCGAAGCCGCACTCGGACGAGTCGCCGCAGTAGATCCCGATCCCGCGCGCGTCCGAGACGTGGTTGCGGTTCGCCTCGCCCATCGACATCTCGGTGATCGCGATCCCGCGCATCGAGGTGCCGCGGACCGTGTTGTCCTCGACCGTCGCCATCGAGGAGTGGGTGACGATCCCCTCCTGGCCGCCGGAGACGTCGCAGCGCTCGACCATGCTCATGTGCCGGTGCATCGAGAACGAGATGTCGATGCCCTGGCCGTGCGGCGCCCGCGTCACCACCGTGCAGTCGCGCACGTGCACCTGGCTCTGGCGGGCGTGGATGCCGTCCATCGCCGCGCCGACGACGCGGACGCGGTCGAGGACGACCCGGCTCGCGTTCTGCACGTCGATCCCGTCGCGGCCGCCGACGACGGTGACGTTGCGGACGGTGACGCCGTGCGCCTTGACGACGATGCCGCCGCGCACGACGGCGCCGTCCTCGCCGACGAGCGTCTGCTCCCGGTCGAGCACGAGCGGCCCCTGGTGGACGCCCGCCTTCAGCGTCACGACGGGCGGCTTCGTCGCCCAGGCGACGCCGCCCGCGGCGAGGAAGAGCGCCGCCAGCGCCGGCCGCCGCCGATGCTCCCGGGCGCCCGAGCTCGCCGCCGTCGTCGCCGTAGGAGAGCCGCAGCAGCGGGTAGACGGCGTGGCCGAGCACCTGCGCGAGCAGCCAGGCGCCCGCGAAGAACGCGATCGCCGAGGCGAGCGGGGCCCCGAGCCCGAGGCCGTACGCGAGCGCGGTGACGACCCCGAGCTCGAGCGCGCCGAGCGGCAGCGCCGCCCAGCCGGGCTGGTAGTCGAGCAGCCGGTCGTAGGCGACGAGGTCGAGCGCGACCCCGACCGCCAGCATCAGGCCGGCCAGCTCGAGCGGCCACCAGCGGTGGAGGACGAGCGAGAGCGCCGCCGCGGCGAGCGCCGGCCCGAGCGACGCCGCCAGGCGCGAGTCGATCCGTCCTCTCAGCGTGTACGACATGCGACCACCCTCCGCAGGAACCCCCGGGCAGCGTACTTCGCGCCGACGAGCGTGTCGGCCGCAGGATAGGCCCACTGGGCCGGGGCGCCGGCGACGGCCAGCGTCCGCCGCTCGTCGCTCAGCGCCGGCACGGAGCAGTCCGGGTCGAGGACGAGCCAGCGACCTTCCGCGCGGGCGCCGTGCTCGTCGACGAGCCGCCGCAGCAGCGCGTCGTGGCGGTAGCCGCGCCGGAAGCCGGTCGCGCAGATCACCTGCGCCTCGCCGTTCGGCGCCGCCGCGACGCGGAAGCGCCCCTCGACCTCGGCCCGCCCGAGCGCGACGTCCCAGGCGCGGCCCGGCGGGAAGGACGGCTCCGAGAGCCGGTCGAGCAGCGTCGCGCGCTCCGCCGGCCCCGTCTGCGTGGAACGAGGCGAGGCCGCGGCGCGTGAAGAGCGAGCGGCGCACGTTCAGCGGCCGGCGGACGGGGTCGCGCCGCCGCACCGAGGTCACCCGCGCGCCGGCGGCGAGCGCGTTCAGCCACTCGGTCGCCGCGGCCATGCCGGCGCCGACGACGGCGACGTCGTCGGCGTAGTCGTGCGGCTCGTAGGCGTGCACGACGCGCGGGTCGCCCGCGAGCTCCTCCGGCAGGTTCAGGCCGGGGTGCCCGGGGGCGAGCAGGACGTGCCGGAAGGCGCCCACGCCGCCGAGCGCGAAGGCCTCGCCGTCGGGACGCACCTCCTCGACCGTCGCCGCGACCACCCGCTCGTCCCAGCCGCTCCGCGCGCGCAGCTCCTCGACGTGCTCGAGGAACTCGGCGACGCTCGGGTGGTAGCGGTCGAAGAGCGTCTGCAGGAGCGGCAGCGGCGAGCCGGAGCGCCGCGCCGCCCGCACCGCGAGGCCCGGGAACGTGGTGGGGAGGCAGTGGCCGTCGCTCTCGGAGCGCATCCGCCGCTGCCGGATCGCCGCCGCCCGCTCCCGCCAGACCGCGGCCGGGTCCGGCCCGGACGCGTCGAAGACGGTCACGTCCGCCGGCTCGAGCCCCCCATGCACGAGGGTTGCATACGCGACGAAGCCGGCCAACCCGCCTCCGACGATTGCAACCTCTTTCGGCACGCCTACTTCACGGAGCCGGCGAGCAGCCCCTGCACGAAGTAGCGCTGGAAGGCGAAGAAGACGACCAGCGGGATCGCGAGCGAGACGAAGGTCGCCGGCGCGATCAGCTCGATGTTGGCGCCGAACTGGCGCATCTGCGAGAAGATCGCGACCGTGATCGGCTGCGTCGAGCGCCCGAAGACGAGCGCGACGAGCAGGTCGTTCCACGTCCAGAGGAACTGGAAGATCCCGAGCGAGGCGATCGCGGGCAGCCCGAGCGGCAGGATCAGGCGCAGGAAGATGCGGATCTCGGACGCGCCGTCGATCCGCGCCGACTCGAGGATGTCCTTCGGGATCCCGATGAAGAAGTTGCGCAGCAGGAAGATCGCGAACGGCAGCCCGAACGCGGTGTGGAAGAGGATCAGCCCCAGCTTGGTGTCGAAGATCCCGAGGCTCGTGTAGACCTGGAACATCGGGATCAGCGCCATCTGCAGCGGCACCACGAGCAGCGCGATCACGAGGATGAACCACCAGTCGCGGCCGGGGAAGTCGAGCCAGGCGAAGGCGTAGCCGGCGAGCGACGCGACGATGATCGGCAGGACGGTGCCGCCGACGGCGACGATGATCGTCGTCACGAGCGCGTCCGTGATCGCGCTGTTCGAGAAGATCGCGTCGTAGTTGGAGAACGTCAGCTTGCTCGGCGTCCGTGAAGACCTGCCACCAGCCCTTGTCCTGGAAGTCCTCGGGCGCGAGCAGCGAGGTGAAGAAGAGGCCGAGCGTCGGCACGAGCCAGATCAGGCCGACGGCGAGCAGGATCAGGTGCACCGGCGCCTTCCCGACCGCGCGCAGCACCTTGGCGGAGGCGCGCTCCTCGACCACGGGGGTGCCGCGGGCGTCGATCTCGACGACGGCCATCAGACCTCCCTCCGGAAGCGGCGGACGTTCAGCATCAGGATCGGGATCACGAGCAGGAAGATGAAGACGGCGATCGCCGAGCCGACGCCGAAGTTGTTGGCGCCGGCGAACGACTCGCGCCACATCGCGAGCGCGAGCACGCTCGCGTCGTCCTGCACCGACCCGGGCGCGATCGAGATGACGATGTCGAAGACCTTGAGCACGTTGATCAGCATCGTCACGAAGACGACGGTGAGGACCGGCGCCAGCAGCGGCACGGTCACGCGCCGGAAGACCTGCCACTCGGAGGCGCCGTCGGTCCGCGCCGCCTCGAGCACGTCGCGCGGCATCGCCGAGAGCCCGGCGGCGATCACGACCATCGCGAAGCCGGCCCAGATCCAGATGTAGGCGATGATGATCGAGGGCGTGATCAGGCTCTGGCCGAGCCAGGAGACGCCCTTGAACGGCTGCGCGAACGTCTGCGCGCCGATCGCGACCTTGTAGCTGCCGGACGAGACCCCGTCGAAGGCGAAGGTGCCGTCGTCGCCGCTCTTCGTCGTCTCGACGCGTCTTGCCGTTCGCGTCGCGCAGCTGCAGCGTCACCCCGGGCAGGCCCAGCTCCTCCGGCTCGACCTGGCCGGGCGTGCCGCCGCCGGGCTTGAAGTCGCGCCAGACGACGCCGGCGATCTGGTCGGGCCCCGCCTGCGGCACGACCGCCTGCTTCGCGCTCGACGGGACGTCGCTCGTGGAGATGCCGGTCAGGCCGAGCCGCGCGACCTGGCCGGGCCGAAGCGACTGGGCCAGGGTCAGGCCGCCCTGCGGCGTGCCGCTCAGGGCTGCTCGTCGACGGCGAGGCGCCGGAGAGCACGCCCTGCTCGCCGAAGACGTCCTTGACCGACTTGACCGCCGCGTTCAGCGCTCCCTGGTTCGGGTCCTGGATGTAGACGATGCGCCAGGTGATGCCGGCCGCGAAGGCCGAGATCGCCATCGGCATGAAGACCGCGGTCTTGAAGGCGACCGCCCAGCCGACCCGTTCGGTCAGGACGGCGAAGATCAGGCCGATCGCGGTCACGAGCGCGGGCACGACGGCGACCCAGATCAGGTTGTTCTCGACCGCCGTCAGCAGGATGTCGCTGCGGAAGATCTGGGCGTAGTTGTGGAACCAGACGAAGTTCGTGTTGGAGCGGTCGAAGAAGCTCCGGATGATCGTGCGGATCGTCGGGTAGACGATCCAGAGCCCGAGGAAGAAGGCCGCGGGCGCGAGGAAGCCGACCGCCAGCGCATGCCTGCGCCAGCGGCCGGCGTCGCCCGCATCGGACGCCGGCACGGGCGGCGGTGCAGCCGTCGCGTGACCGGAGCCCGACATCAGCCGCCGTAGGCCTTCTTGGCGGCCGCTTCCATCTGCGAGGCGATCCCGTCGACGTTCGAGGGGTTCGCCGCCAGGTCCTGGAAGAGCTTGAACAGGCCCTGCCCGACGGTGCCGCCGAACTCGGCCGGCTGCAGGTCGGAGAGGTCGAACCGGAACACCGACGCCTTGCTGATCGCGCCCGCCGTCTCCTGCTGGATCGGGTCGGGGTAGACGCTCGTGTCGATGTTCTTGTTCAGCGTCGCGAAGCCGCCGAGCTTGGCCCAGGCCTCTGCCGCCTTGGCGGTCGTCAGGTAGGTGACGAGCGCCTCGGCCGCCGGACTGTCGTTGAACATGACGACGGTGTCGCCGCCGCCGACGACCATCTGCTCGGAGCCGTTGATCGACGGGAAGGCGAAGACGTTGTAGCCCGTCTCCGGCTTCAGCTGGGTCTTGACGGCGCCGGGGACGAAGTCGCCCTCCATCACCATCGCGGCCTTCGGACTCTGCGAGAAGACGTTCGCGACCGAGGTCGGGAAGTCCGTCTGCAGCATGTTCCCGGCGATGTCGTCCTTGTTCGAGAGGACGTCGCCCATCGTCGTCAGGGCGTCCTTGACCGACTGGTCCGTCCAGGGGATGTCGTGCGTGGCCAGCTGGTCGTACTTGTCCGGCCCCGCCTGGCGGAGGTAGATGTTCTCGAAGAGGTCGGTGAGCGTCCAGCCGTCCGCGGCGCCGATCGAGTACGGCGGCAGGCCGGAGGCCTTGATCGTCTTCGCCGCCGACATCAGGTCGTCCCAGGTCTGCGGCGGGTCGACGCCGGCGTCCTTGAACGCGGCGACGTTGTACCAGACCGTCGACTTGTTGGCCGCCTTGAAGAGGAAGCCGTAGAGCGTCCCGTCCACGGAGCCGAGGTCGACCGCCGACTGCCCGAGATTGGACATGACGTCGTCCTTGGCGAACGTGATCGGCTGCAGTGCGTCCTTCTGGACGAAGTCCTTCATCAGGCCCGGCTGCGGCAGCACCGCGATGTCCGGCGGGTTCCCGCCCTGGACCGCGGTCGAGAGCTGCGTCGGCAGCTGGTCGCCGGCCGAGGTGTAGTTGACGGTCACGTCCGGGTTGTCGCTCTTGAAGCCGTCCAGGACGGCCTGGAACGCCTTCTGTTCGGGGCCCGTCCAGACGGCCATCACCGAGACGGTGCCGGAGACGCTCTCGTTCGTCGAGCTGCTGCCGCCGCCGCCGCTCGAGCTGCTGCTGCCGCCGCAGCCGGCTGCGACGACCGCCAGCGCGGCGATCAGGCCCGCCACCGGCGCAAGGCGCTTGAATCGCCTGCTCACGTGGTTGCTCCTTTCCCTTGGGGGTCTTCGTCGTAAATTCCGAGGCTCGTCTCCGGGTCGAAGAAGTGGAGCGCGCGCGTGTCGACGGCGACCTCCACGGCCTCTCCCTCGCGGATCCGCGAGCGCGCGCCGAAGCGTCCGACGAGCAGCGCGTTGCCCTCGGTCTCGGCGGCGCGGTCGTCGCCGGCGTCCCGGGCGAGCTCCCTGACGTCCTCGGTGAACGCGGGCCGCGCACCCGGGACGCTGAAGTGGGCCATCAGCTCCGCGCCCGAGCGCCTCGCGCAGCTCGACCTTGCCGGTCAGCCGCTGGTCGGCGGGCGTGTCCTGGGCGAGCACGGCGTCCTCGAGGTCCTCCGGGCGGATGCCGAGGATCACCGGCCTGCCCTCGTAGGCCTTCAGCGCCGGGCGCGCCGAGAGCGTCTCCTCGCCGAGCGCGATCTTCTGGTCGCCCATCCGTGCGGCCAGGCGCCCGTTCTCCCGCTCGACCTTCGCCTCGATCATGTTCATCGCCGGGCTGCCGATGAAGCCGCCGACGAAGAGGTTGACCGGGTGGTCGTAGAGCGTCTGCGGGTCGTCGACCTGCTGCAGCTCGCCCTTGCGCATGACGGCGACGCGGTCGCCCATCGTCATCGCCTCGACCTGGTCGTGGGTGACGTAGATCGTCGTGACGCCGAGGTCGCGCTGGAGCGTCGAGATCTCGGCGCGCATCTGCACGCGCAGCTTCGCGTCGAGGTTCGAGAGCGGCTCGTCCATCAGGAACGCGGCCGGCTCGCGCACGATCGCGCGGCCCATCGCGACGCGCTGCCGCTGCCCGCCCGAGAGCGCGCGCGGCTTCCGCTTCAGGTACTCGTCCAGCCCGAGGATGCGGGCCGCGTCGGCGACGCGCCGCTCGATCTCGGCCTTCGGCAGCTTCTTCAGCTTCAGGCCGAAGGCGATGTTGTCGTAGACGGACAGATGCGGGTAGAGCGCGTAGCTCTGGAAGACCATCGCGATGTCGCGGTCGCGCGACGGCACGTGGTTGACGACGCGCTCGCCGATCCGGAGCACGCCCTCGGAGATCTCCTCCAGCCCTGCGACCATCCGGAGCGCGGTCGTCTTGCCGCAGCCGGACGGCCCGACGAGGACCATGAACTCGCCGTCCACGATCTCGAGCTCGATCGCGTTGACGGCCCGGGTCCCGTCGTCGTAGATCTTGCTGATGCGGTCGAACGTGACGGCGGCCAAGCCATTCCCTCCCTCGATCCCGCGACGCTGTCCCGCTAATGCAACCATGCGGGATCCCGGCCGATCGTAAACCTATGCGAATCTCCACTGCAACCTGGGTCAACCTGCAGCCCGCGCGCGCGGATCGCCGCCGGGAGCTGACGAAGGCGGCGCCGTGGACTCCTTCCAGCTCGTCACCCGCACCGGCCATCCGACCTTCCTCGACCTGCCCTGGGGCACGCCGCTCGAGGAGTGGGAGTCCGAGCGGCTCGTCCGCGTCGTCCGCGGGATCAGCCGCCACGTCGTCCGCTTCGTCGCCTACGGCGACGCGATCTACGCGCTCAAGGAGCTGCCGCGCCCGCTCGCGGAGCGCGAGTTCGCGCTGCTGACGCACCTCCGGGCGGAGGGGATGCCCGTGGTCGAGGCGGTCGCCGTCGTCGGCGACCGGCCCGACCACCTCGAGGCCGTCCTGATCACGCGCCACCTCGAGTTCTCGCTGCCCTACCGCGCCCTGTTCGGCGGACGCGGCTTCGCCGACATCCGCGAGCGGCTGCTGGACGCGCTCGCCGAGCTGCTCGTCCGTCTGCACCTGGCGGGCTTCTTCTGGGGCGACTGCTCGCTCTCGAACGCGCTCTTCCGGCGCGACGCGGGTGCGCTCTCCGCCTACCTCGTCGACGCCGAGACCGGCGAGCTGCACCCCTCGCTCTCGGACGGGCAGCGCGCGCACGAGCTGCTGGTCGCGGAGGAGAACGTCGCCGGCGAGCTGCTCGACGTCGACGCGGAGCTCGGGCTGCCGCCGGGCCTCGACCCGTTCGAGGCGGCCGCCGCGGTCACGAGCCGGTACGAGTCGCTCTGGACGGAGCTGACGCACGAGGTGATCTTCGGCCCCGACGAGCGCTACCGGATCGACGAGCGCCTCCACCGGCTGAACGAGCTCGGCTTCGACGTCGACCAGCTCGAGCTCGTGGCCGTCGACGGGCGGCTACCGCCTGCGGCTCGACCCGCGCGTCGTCGAGCCCGGGCACCACCGGCGCCGGCTGGCCTCGATGACCGGTCTCGACGTGCAGGAGAACCAGGCGCGGCGGCTGCTCCAGGACCTCGCCCGCTACCGGGCGGCGCTCGAGGAGCGGGCCGGCGTCGCCGTCCCCGAGGCGGTCGCGGGCTACCGCTGGCTGCGGGAGGTCTACGAGCCGACGATCGAGTCGGTGCCGGCGGCCCAGCGCGGCAAGCTCGAGCCTGCGGAGATGTTCCACGAGATCCTCGTCCACCGCTGGTTCCTCTCCGAGTCGCGCGGCCGCGACGTCGGGCTCGAGGAGGCGGCGCAGTCGTATGCCGAGACGGTGCTGCAGGAGGCGCCCGAGGAGCGGACGCTGCTCGACGACATCTGAAGAGCCAGCCCGGCCGGCGAGCGCGAATCCGGTTCGAGCTCTACGGCGTCGAGTCGCCGACGACGCAGCCGGGGCCGTAGAGGCCCGAGCCGGGCGGCGGCGGCTGCGGTGCCGAGTTGCCGACGACCATCGCGATCACGTTCCGGTTCTCCTCGGTCGGCTCGATCACCGCCTGGCCGCCGATCGTCGAGGCGTCGCCGCCGAGCCGGCAGTGCAGCGTGCTCGACGACGAGGAGCGGAACTTGAGCCAGCCGAGCTGGAGGAACTGGCCCGCGCTGAGGTCGGTCGAGAGCGGCTTCAGCAGGTCGCCGCCGATCGACGGCAGCTTCACGAGCGTGCCGATCGACGTCAGCTGCCCCGCGATCGCCTGGAGCACGCGCTGCTGGCGCTCACCCCGGGTGACGTCGGTCTCCGCCGTGTTCAACCGGTTCTCGCGGATCCGGCTGTAGATCAGCGCCTGGTGTCCGTCGAGGTGGATCGTCCCCTTCTCGAAGCTCCAGCCCTGCCACTGCGAGCAGCGCTCCTGCGTGGAGTAGGGGCAGTCGAAGCGGTTCGAGAGGATCGGGGCGGGGTTGCGGATCGTCACCCCGCCGATCGCGTCGATCAGGTCGCGGAAGTCCGCGAAGTCGACGATCGCGACGTGGTTGACGTCGAGCCCCGTGAAGGCGCGCACCGTCTTCAGCGCCAGCGCCGGCCCGCCGATCTGGAAGGCCGCGTTGATCTTCTGGTCGGCGTACCCGGGGATCGGCACGCGCAGGTCCCGCGGGATCGAGAGGAAGATCAGCCGGTGCCGCTTCGGGTCGGTGTGGACCAGCATGATCGAGTCGGAGTGGCGGTCGCCTTCGCGCCCGTTCGTGGACGCGTGGTCGGTGCCGAGCAGCAGGATCGTCGTCGGGTGCGAGAGCACGAGCCCCTGCTGGTCGGCGAGCGCGCTGCGCACGGTCGGGTCGAGTCGCTTGTTGGCGTCGGCGACCCCGCCGCGGAAGGAGAGGTAGCTCGCGACCGCCCAGACGACGAGGAGGAGCAGCAGCCCGAGCAGGGTCAGGAGGACGATCCGGCGCCGGCCGTGCCGTCCCGGCGTCCGCCCGCGGCTCCTGGGGCCCGGCCCCTTGTAGTCGGAGCGGCCGCCGCGGCCGTTTCCGGGCGCCGCGCGGCGGCGGGGCTCCTTCGCCGGTTTCGGCGGCGCCGGCACCTTGCCCTTGACGCGTCCGCCGCGGTAGACGCGGTAGGGCTTCTCCTCGCCGGCCATGCGGCGCGATGGTAGCGGCTCGACCCGTCCGCTAGGCGAGCGGCCGGCCGAAGCTCGGCAGCTCGTGGTCGAGCACGCCGCAGGAGATCCAGAGGCCGTCGCCCGCCGGGCCGGCCCAGTAGTGGAAGAGGTGCGTGCGGCCGCCCTTGTCGCGGATGTGCGCGCTGCCGGAGTGCCCGTGCTCGCGCTGCATCTTCGGGTAGAGGTGCCGCGCCTCGACCGGCTCGGCGATGTCCGGGACGCGCAGCTCGAGCAGCTCTTCGCGGGTGTACCCGAGCACCTCGCACGCGCGCCGGTTGACTGCGACGTAGCGCATCTCGTCGTCTGCGACGAAGACGAGCACCGGAGCCGCGTCCATCGCTTCGAGGAGGAAGATCGGAGCCCTGCGCAGGCGTCATCGAGTGCGCGGATTCTAGCCCGGCAACGGCAGTCGGTCGCTGCGATAGTTGTCCGGTGGCCGACGAGCGCGTGATCGGGGTGGACGTGGGCGGGACGAAGATCCTGGCGGGGCTGCTCGACCGGTCCGGGCGGATCGAGCGCAGCGTCGTCCACCCGACCCCGACGGCCTCCCAGGACGAGCTCGTCGACGGGATCGCACGCGCGGTCGAGGACCTGCTCGACCCGCGGGTCCGCGCCGTCGGCTTCGGCGTTCCCTCCCAGATCGACCAGCGGACCGGCACGCTCGGACGCGCCGTCAACATCCCGCTGGCGGACATCCCCTTCCGCAGCCTGATGGCGGAGCGGCTCCGGCTGCCCGTGGCGGTCGACAACGACGCGAACGTCGCGGCCTTCGCCGAGTGGGGGCACGGCGCCGCGCGCGGCACGCAGACGATGGTGATGCTGACGCTCGGCACCGGTGTCGGCGGCGGCCTCGTGCTCGGGGGCCGGCCCTACCACGGCTGGGCCGAGATCGGGCACATCGTCGTCGAGCTCGACGGCGCCCCCTGCCAGGGCGCCTGCACCGGACGCGGGCACCTCGAGTCGTACGCGTCCGGCACCGCAGCCGACAGCGTCGCCCGTGCGGAGCTGGGGGAGGGCGCCGACGCGAGCGACCTGATCCAGCGACGGCACCCGGCCCTCGGACGGATCGGCCGCTACCTCGGCGCGGGCCTGGCGACGCTCGTGAACATCTTCGACCCGGAGCTGGTCGTGATCGGCGGCGGCTTCGGCATCGCCGCCTTCGAGCTGCTGTTGCCCGCGACGCGCGAGGTGCTGCGGCGCGAGGCGCTCGACCCCGCCGGGGAGGTGCCGGTGGTGCGGGCGGCGCTGGGGCCCGACGCGGGCCTCGTCGGCGCGGGCCTGATCGCCTTCGACGCGGTGGCGTAGTGCTCTCGGTCTGCGCGACGCCGATCGGCAACCTCGAGGACGTGACCCTGCGCGTCCTCCGGGAGCTCGCGGAGGCGGACGTCGTCCTCGCCGAGGACACGCGGGTGACGCGGGTGCTGCTCGACCGCCACGGCGTCCCTGCGCGGCTCCTCTCCTACCACGAGCACAACGAGGCGGCCCGCGTCGCCGAGCTCGTGCCGCGGCTCGAGGCCGGCGAGCGGATCGCGCTCGTCACCGACGCGGGCATGCCGGCGGTCTCCGACCCGGGCGCCCGCCTGGTCGCCGCCGCGCTCGCGGCAGGGGTGGCGGTGACGGTTCTGCCCGGGCCCTCGGCCGTCGAGACGGCCCTGGTCGCGAGCGGCCTCGCCGCCGACCGCTGGCAGTTCCTCGGCTTCCTGCCGCGCGGCGGCAAGGCGCTGGCGGCGCTCTGGCAGGAGCTCCGAGCCTGGCCGCACGCGGCGGTCGCGTTCGAGTCGCCGCAGCGGCTGCCCGCGACGCTTCGCTCGCTCGCGGAGGCGCTGCCGGAGCGGCCCGCGGCGGTCTGTCGTGAGCTGACGAAGCGCTTCGAGGAGGTGGCGCGGGGGACGCCGGTGGAGCTCGCCGCGCGCTTCCCGGAGCCGCCGAAGGGCGAGATCGCGCTCGTGCTCGGGCCGGCGGAGGCCGCCGGCGTCTCGGTGGACGAGACGGAGGCGGCCGCGGCGGTCGCCGAGCTCGTCGCCGCCGGCGTCGGCCGCAACCAGGCGGCCCGCCTCGTCGCCCGGCTCACCGGCGTCCCGAAGAGCCGGCTCTACCGCACGTCCCTGTAGCCCCGGCGGGGGCCAGAGCACACGACGGCGCTCAGCGAGCGGCCGAGCGGCCGTGCTCGATCTTCGCGTCGGTGCTGCGGCGTGTTGGCTTCCAGGCGCTGAAGCGGCCGGCCGTTCCCGCGCCGACGAGCGGACGGAGCGGCACCGGAACCAGACGCACGTTGTCTCAGGACGAGCCGTCGGAGCAGCCGGCGCACCGTCGACGCCGGGTAGAGCGGCGCGGACGCGGAGCTCGCACCCGGGCGAGGTCGAGCAGCGCCCCTTCCGCAGCCCCTCGCGGCCGCGTCGTCGCGCCGACGCGATCACGGTGCGCGCTCGCGGTCGCCGTCGGGTGCTCCTTCCGGAGGCGCGGTCGCGCTCCGTCCCGGCTCGCGCATCGAGGCGATCTCCGACCTGTGCCGACTCTGTGACGAGACGTCCACATCCCTTGACACCGCCCACTCCGCGGCCCTACCTTCGAAGCTGTTTCCGAAATTGACAACACGATCGAGGTGGACGAACGATGCGACTCGCCCTTGCCGCGGTGCTGCTCGCGGCGCTCCTGTCCGTGCCCGCGGCCGCCGCCTGGACCTGGCCCACAGACGGGCTTGTCCTGCGACCGTTCCTCACCGGCGCCGACCCGTACGCCGGTGGCCAGCACCGCGGGATCGACGTCGCGGGCGCCGCGGGAAGCCCCGTGCGCGCGCCCGCCGCCGGAACGGTCTCCTACGCCGGCACATTGCCCGGGAACGGGATCACGATCACGATCCGGACCGCCGACGGCTACGCCGTGACGCTGCTCCACCTCGGCTCGATCCTGGTCGCGAAGGGCGCTGACGTCGAGGAGGGATCGGTCGTCGGCACGATCGGGCCCAGCGGCGATGCGGAGGTCGCGGAGCCGTACGTGCACCTGGGCATCCGGCTGAGCGCCGACGAGAACGGCTACGTCGATCCCGCATCGCTGCTGCCCGGGCGGGTGTCCGTGACCGAGCCGCCCGTCGGGCCCCTCCCGGAGCCGTCGGGGCAGCAGACGGGAACCGCCGGCGCCCCGGCAGCCGACGCACCCGAGCCCGAGGCCCGCGCCGGAGCCCTTGCCCGAGCCGGAGCCGGCGCCCTCGCCCGGCGCGCCTGCGCCCCAGCCGGAGCCCGGCCCGGAGCAGGCACCGGCATCGCGGCCGGCGCCAGAGCCGGCGCCCCGGCCGCAAGCCGAGCCGCAGCCCGAGCCGACGCCGCTCTCTGCCCCGGGCGGGCGGCCCGTGCCGGAGCCGGTCGCCGACGAGCCCGCGGCGGCCCCGGAGGCGACGCAGGGAGCGGCGCCGGCAGCAGATTCCGTGCCGCTTCGCCGGCCGCCGCTGGTCGACTCTGCGCCGCCGCCGACGGACGAGGTGCAGGCGCCGCCGGCGCGGCCCCAGCCCGAGGTTGCGCCCATGCCGCACCGTGTCGCGGCGGCGGCGCCTCGGGCGAGGCCCGGGAAGAGACGAGCAGTGCCGGGGGCGAGGAAGGCGCCCCGACCGGAGCGGCGCGTCGCCGCGCACGAAACGAAGGCCTTCCAGCCCGCCGGGTCGGGCAGCCCTGCCAGCCGCGACGCATCCCCCGCGGGGCCGCCGGTCACGTCCTCCTCGGGCCGGCAGGCGCAGCGTCCACCGTCGGTTCGCCTGCACGGCCCGGCACGCATGCCTGTCGTTGGCCGCGGACGTGGGGCGCCGCTTGCCGAGGCGGCGAGCCCGAGAAACAGACGCCCACCGCTGCTGCTCGCTGCCGCTGCTCGTCCTCGCCGGCGGCTTGCCTCTCGTCGGCGGGGCGGCGTGGGCGCTCGTCCGAAGGCGCGCTCGTATCATGGTCGGCGATGCCGTACTACCTGACGACGCCGATCTACTACGTCAACGACAAGCCGCACATCGGCCACGCGTACACGACGATGCTCGCGGACATGCTCGTGCGGCATCAGCGCCAGCGCGGCCAGGAGACCTTCTTCCTGACCGGGGTCGACGAACACGCGACGAAGGTCGCCCGCGTCGCCGAGGCGCAGGGGCTGTCGCCGCAGGAGTACGTCGACCGCATCTCGGAGGTGTGGCGCGCACTGCCTGCACGGCTGAACGCGAGCAACGACTTCTTCATCAGGACGAGCGATGAGGGGCACAAGGCGTTCGTCCGCGACTTCCTCCAGCGGATCTACGACAACGGGCACATCTACGAGGACGTCTACGCCGGGCTCTATTGCGTCGGCTGCGAGGCCTTCAAGACCGAGGACGAGCTCGTCGACGGGAAGTGCCCCGACCACGACCGCGAGCCCGAGTGGATCGAGGAGAAGAACTACTTCTTCCGGCTCTCCTCGTTCCAGGAGCAGCTGCTGGCGGTCTACGACGCGCGGCCCGACCTGGTGCTGCCGCAGTTCCGCTACAACGAGGCACGAAGCTTCATCGCCGGCGGCCTGCAGGACTTCTCGATCAGCCGCTCGAGCACCGACTGGGGCATCCCGTTGCCGTGGGACGAGAGCCAGGTCGCCTACGTCTGGGCGGACGCGCTCGTCAACTATCTGAGCGCCCTCACCTACGCGCGACCGGGCGAGGACCTCGTCGAGACGTTCTGGCCCTCGGTCAGGCACGTGATGGCGAAGGACATCCTCCGCTTCCACTGCGTCTACTGGCCGGGCCTCCTGCTCGCCGCCGGCTACGAGCTGCCGCAGCAGCTGTTCATCCACGGCTACCTGCTGCTCGACAACCGCAAGATCTCGAAGTCCTTCGGCGAGGTGATCGACCCACTCGACCTCGTCGACGTCTACGGCGCCGACGCCGTCCGCTTCTGGGCGGCGCGGGCCGTGTCCTTCGGTCAGGACGGCAACGCCTCGCTCGCGGACATCCACCAGCGCTACGAGCGTGAGCTCGGCAACGACCTCGGGAACCTGCTCTCCCGGACCACCGCGATGATCGCCCGCTATCGCGGCGGGGCGCTGACGGGCCCCGGCGCCTCACCCGAGATCGCGGAGGCGATCGCGGCCGTACACGCTGCAGTGCCTGGCGACTTCGACGGCTGGAACGTCACCGGCGCGATCGAGCGGATCTGGGAGCTCGTCCGGCGGCTGAACCGCTACGTCGAGGAGTCGAAGCCGTGGGAGCTTGCCAAGGACGAGGCTCGCAGGGACGAGCTGCGGCGGGGTGCTCTTCGATCTCGCCGACGGGCTCCGTGCCGTCGCAGTCGCGGTGTCGGCCTACCTGCCCGAGACGGCGCCGCGCATCCTCGAGGCGCTGCGTCAGCCGGGCGATCTCGCCTGGGAGAACGTCGGGCCGGGACGGACCCGGGACGTCGAGGGCATCGAGCCCGCACAGCCGCTCTTCCCGCGGGTCGACGCGGCACCCGCCGCCGCGTGATCGACACCCACGCCCATCTCGACGCCTGCTCCGACCGCCCGAGCGCGGTCGTCGCGCGCGCCCGCGCCGCCGGCGTCGGCCGGATCCTGACCGTCGGGACGACGCTCGAGACCTGTCGCACGGCGATCTCGATCGCCGAACGGGAGGAGGACGTCTTCGCGATCGTCGGCATCCATCCGCACGAGGCCGGCGGGCCGGACGCGTCGAAGCTGCGCGACCTCGCGCAGCTGTGCACGAGCGAGAAGGTGGTCGCGCTCGGCGAGACGGGCCTCGACCACTTCCGGGACTACGCACCGCACGACGCCCAGCGGCGGCTCTTCGAGCACCAGCTCGAGCTGGCCGGCGAGCTCGACCTCCCCGTCGTCGTCCACTCGCGTGCCGCCGACGACGACACCGCGGCCGTGCTCGAGGGCTTCGACGGCACCGTCGTCCTCCACTGCTTCTCCTCGCCGCCGCTGCTCGAGCCGGCGCTCGAGCGCGGCTGGTACGTCTCGTTCGCCGGCAACGTCACCTTCCCGAAGGCGCCCGAGCTCCGCGAGGCCGCGGCGCGGGTCCCGGCCGACCGGATCCTGGCCGAGACGGACTCCCCGTACCTCGCACCGCAGCCGCGCCGCGGCCGTCCGAACGAGCCGGCGTTCGTCGTCCACACCGTCGAGACGCTTGCCGAGGCGCGCGGCGAGGACGCGGCCGAGCTCGAGGCGCGGATCGAGGCCAACGCCGCCGTGGCGTTCCGGCTCCCGTGAATCTGCCGAAGCGCAAGTACGGGCAGAACTTCCTCGTCGACGAGAACATCCTCGGCGTGATCGGCCGGCTCGCGCGGCTCGAGCCCGAGGACGTCGTGCTCGAGATCGGGCCGGGGCTCGGCGTCCTGACCCGCTATCTGGCCGAGCGCGTCGCCTTCGTCCACGCCGTCGAGATCGACCGCTCGCTCGAGCCGGAGCTGCCGCAGGGCGGGAACGTCCGGCTCCACTTCGGCGACGCGCTCCGGCTCGACCTCGCAGAGCTCGAGCCGGCGCCCGGGAAGCTCGTCTCCAACCTGCCGTACAACGTCGCGACGCCGCTCGTCGCAGAGAGCCTGAGCGGTCTGCCCGCGGTCGAGTCGTGGTGCGTGATGGTCCAGCGCGAGGTCGCCGACCGCTTCTTCGCCGCACCGTCGACCAAGGCCTACGGCGCCGTTTCGGTGCTGGTCCAGCTCGCCGCCGAGCGCACCGGCCTGCATCCCGTCTCGCGGGAGGTCTTCCGGCCGCGCCCGAACGTCGACTCGGCGCTCGTCGCCTTTCGCCGCCGCGGGCCGCTCCCGGCGGCCTGGCCGCGGATCAGGCGCGTGGTCGAGGCCGCCTTCGCCCACCGGCGCAAGACGCTGCCGAACTCCTTCCAGCTCGCCGGGGTCGCGGACCGCGAGCACGCCGTCGCCGCGCTCGCCGCGCTCGGGCGGGATCCGGCGACGCGCGCCGAGGCGCTCGCGCCCGAGGAGTTCGTCGCCCTCGCGGAGCAGCTCGCGTGAGCGGATCGCCCACCCGGCGCCGGGAGGCGCCGCACCGGCCGCCGCACCGGGCCGTTCGGAGCCCGGCGATGAGGCGTGCTCCCGCGACCGCGAAGATCAATCTGGCGCTCGTCGTCGGCCCGCTCCGGGAAGACGGCAAGCACGACGTCGCGACGGTGCTGCAGCGCCTCGACCTCGGTGACCGGATCGAGCTCGCCGCGGCTCCGTCCCTGAGGGTCGACGGGCTTTTCCGGCGACACCCTCGTCCGCGCCGCGCTCGAGGCGCTCGCGGAGGCGGCGGGCGTCGAGCCGCGCTGGGCGGCGACGATCCACAAGCACGTCCCCGTCGCGGGGGGCCTCGGCGGCGGCAGCTCCGACGCGGCGACGGCGCTGCGGCTCGCGAACGAGACCCTCGAGCAGCCGCTCGCGCCGGAGCGGCTGCACGAGCTCGCGCGCGGCCTCGGCGCCGACTGCCCCTTCTTCCTCGCCCGGGGTCCGCAGCTCGGCGAGGACGACGGCTCGCTCCTGACGCCGCTCGAGCTGCCGCAGGACTACGTCGTGCTGCTGCTCCTGCCGCACGGTGCCGAGAAGTCCTCGACCGCGTCCGTCTACGCCGCCTTCGACGCGCGCGGCGGCGCCGACGGCTGGGCCGAGCGGCGGGCCGCGCTCGCCGAGGCCCTCGCCGGCGTCCGTCGGCCCCGCGACCTCGCCGCCCTGCCGCCGAACGACCTCGCCTCCTCTCCGCTCGCCGACGAGCTGCGCGCGCTCGGCGCCTTCCGCGCCGACGTCAGCGGCGCCGGCCCCACCGTCTACGGGCTCTTCGCGAGGCGCCGCGACGCGGAGGCCGCGCGGCGCGCTCTGGAGGCCCGCGGGCGCACCTGGATCACGGTTCCAGCGTGGTACGGTTGAGCCGATGTCCACGAACGTGATCGAGCACGGCTCCAGCCGTCCGGCGCGGTGGCTCCGCGAGCGGCGCACCCGGCTCGCCGTCTGGATCGCGCTCGTCGAGGGCGTCCTCGTCCTCGTGCACGCGATCCCGCGCTGGCCCGCCTTCGCGGTCGCCGTCGCGCTGATCGCGGTCTACCTCTGGGCCGGGCCGCTCGACGCGCAGCGGGCTCGTGCGGCAGGCCGGCTGGACGCTCGCGGTCTCCCAGGCCTTCGTGCTGCTGATCCCCGTGTTCGCGCTCCTCTTCTGGACGGTGGCGCTCGTCGCCGTCGTCATCCTCGGCGCGATCGCGCTCTTCGTGCTCTTCAGCGAGCGCGGACGCGTCTAGCGACCGGCCCGCGCCCGCCCGGCGCATGTCGCGGCGTCGTTCTGCCGCAGCCAGGATCCTGGGCGCCTGATCCCGCAGCACCCGATCGGCCGTGCGCGCGTGTCGTCGGCTCGCCGCCGCCGTGGTCATCGGCGACGGCTCGCCGGCGCCCGCGAGCAGCGCTCGGGAGCCGCCGCCGCGTGCGCGCCTGGGCGCGCGGGGCGGGGGTAGCGCCTATACTCGGCCTCCCGGACTCGATGGGCCGTAGCCAAGTGGTAAGGCAGCGGGTTTTGGTCCCGCGATCCCAGGTTCGAATCCTGGCGGCCCAGCCATCGTGCCCATGACCGACCACGACATCGCAGCAGTGATCATGGCCGGAGGCCTGGGGACGCGCATGCGCTCCTCGGTGCCGAAGCACCTGCACCGGCTGCTCGGCCGCAGGCTGGTCGACTGGGTGGTCGAGGCGGCGCGTGCGGGCGGCGCGGGGCGGGTCGTCGTCGTCGCCTCGCCGACGACCGCCGAGCTGTTCGAGGGCGTCGAGGTCGCCGTCCAGGCCGAGCCGCTCGGCACCGGCGACGCCGTCCGCAGCGCGCGCGCCGCGCTCGAGGGGTTCGACGGGGACGTCGTCGTCCTCAACGGAGACGTGCCGGCGCTGACCGGGGAGCTCGTCCGCGAGCTCGTCGCGACCCACCGACGCGCGCGGGCGGCGGCGACGGTCCTCTCGTTCGAGCCCCCCGACGGGCTCGCGTACGGCAGGGTCGTCCGCGACGCCGAGGGCCGGCTGGCGCGGATCGTCGAGGCGCGCGACGCCTCGCCCGACGAGCTCGAGCTGACCGAGGTGAACTCCGGCATCTACGTCTTCCGCGCCGACCGGCTCTGGCCCGTGCTGGAGCGGCTCCGGCCGCACAACGCCCAGGGCGAGCTCTACCTGACCGACACGCTCGGCCTGCTGGTCGAGGACGGCGAGACGGTCGCGGTGCACGTCGCCCCGGACCCGCGCGACGCCGAGGGCATCAACACGCGGGCGGAGCTCGCCTCGACGGCGGCCTACCTGCGCGACCGGATCAACCTCGGCCACATGCTCGCCGGCGTCACGATCGTCGACCCGCAGACGACCTGGATCGAGCCGACGGTCGAGCTCGAGCAGGACGTGGTCGTCCATCCGTTCACCGTCCTCCGCGGCGCCACGCGGGTCGGGAGCGGCGCCGAGATCCACCCGCACGTCGTGGCGATCGACGCCCGCGTCGGCCCCGGCGCGTCGGTGGGCCCGTTCTGTTACCTTCGGCCCGGCACGGTCCTGTCCGAGCAGGCGAAAGCCGGCACCTTCGTGGAGATCAAGAACTCGCACATCGGCGCGCGCACGAAGGTGCCGCACCTCTCCTACCTGGGCGACGCCGAGATCGGCGAGGACACGAACGTCGGCGCCGGCGCGATCACGGCGAACCTCCCGCACCGGCCCGGGCAGCCGAAGAGCCGCACCACGATCGGCAGCAACGTCAGGACCGGGATCCACAATGGCTTCGTCGCGCCCCTGACCGTGGGAGACGATGCGTGGATCGCCGCCGGATCGCTGCTCACCGACGACGTGCCCCCCGGCGCGCTGGCGATCGCGCGTGCACGGCAGGTCAACAAGGAAGGCCATGCCACCGCCCGAGACGACGACTGAGCCGGCGCGGCTCCCCGGCCTCGGGGAGATCGAGGTGAGCACGAAGCCGACCGGCGGCCACTGGATCGAGCGCCCGGGCGGCAAGCGCCTGATGGTCTTCGCCGGCCGCTCGCATCCGGAGCTCGCGCACAACATGGCCGAGCATCTCGGCGTCGACCTCGGCGAGATCACGCTGACGACGTTCCCGGACGGCGAGACCTACTGCCGCTACGACGAGTCGATCCGCGGCGCCGACGTCTTCCTCGTCCAGTCCGGCTGCGAGCCGATCGACCGGAACCTGATGGAGCTGCTGCTGATGATCCAGGCGGCGAAGCTCGCCTCGGCGAAGCGGATCACCGCCGTGATCCCGTGGTTCCCGTACTCGCGGCAGGACCGGAAGGCGAAGCCGCGCGAGCCGATCTCGGGGCGGCTCGTCGCCGACATGCTCCAGCTCGCCGGCGCCGACCGCGTCCTGACGATGGACCTGCACGCGGGGCAGATCCAGGGCTTCTTCACGATCCCCGTCGACCACATGACCGCGATGCCGCTCTTCGCGCGCCACTTCCGCGACCTCGGCCTGCACGGCGAGAACGTCGTCTCCGTCTCGCCCGACGCCGGCCGCGCGAAGATGGCCGTCCGCTTCGCCGAGATGCTCGACGCCGACTTCGCGCTCATGCACAAGGTGCGGCACTCCGCGTCGGTCGTCGAGGTGACCGAGGTGACCGGCCGCGTGCGCGGCAAGACCTGCATCGTCGGCGACGACGTGATCACGACCGGCAACACGCTGCTCGCGAACGTGGAGGCGCTGAAGGCGAACGGCGCCGGCGACGTCTGGCTCTTCGCGACGCACGGCCTCTTCGTCGGCGACGCGCTCGAGCGCTTCGGCGCGGCGGAGGTGGCGGGCATCGTCGTCACCGACACGGTGCCGATCGACGCGCTCGCCAAGCCCGAGAACGTGACGGTCCTCCCGGTCGGCGGCCTGCTTGCCGAGACGATCATGAACGTCTTCGCCGACGACTCGGTCTCGGCGATCTTCGGCGGCGAGAACCAGCTCTTCTAGCCGACGATCGCCCTGACGAGGGGGACGTACCCGGAGCTGTGGCCGCTCCGGTTCGGGTGGTAGCTCTCGCCGGTGTTCGCCAGGTTGAGCCCGTTCAGCCACGGGCTCGACGAGCAGACGGCGTGGCCGGTGAAGGCGCCGATCGCGCTCTGGTAGGTGACGCCGTCGGCGGTCGCGTGCGTGGCGATCACCTGGTCGAGCGCGTCGGCGAGCTGATTCGCCTTCGCCTGCTCCGTCGAGGTGATGCCGAGCGTCCCGAAGCAGCTCGCGCCCGAGAACATCTGCGGATAGCCGAGGACGACGATCTTCGCTCCGGCGGCGGCGCGGGCCTTGATCGCCCCGTAGACCGTGTCGAGCCGTGCTCCGAGCGTGCTCTCGAGGCTGGTCCGGGCGCTGTCGAGCGCCGAGGAGCAGTCGGCGACCGTGCACTGGTAGATCAGGTCGGCGAAGCCGATGTCGTTGCCGCCGATCGTCACCGTGACGATCGACGTCGTGCCCGTCACCGCCTGGATCTGGCTCGCCATCAGATCCGTCGTGGTCGCACCCGAGCACGCGACGAAGTTCAGCGTCGTGTTCTTTCGCTTCTGCGCGACCAGGTACGGATAGGCGTAGACGCTGCGCTTGCAGGCGCCGTCGAGCGTGTAGCTCCCGGTGCCCACGCCCGACGAGAAGCTGTCCCCGAGCGCGACGTAGCGGGCGGGGCCGCCCCGCGCGCCCGGCGTCGCCGTGCGCGCCCTGCGCGGCCAGCGCGGCGACGGCCGCCAGCGCGGCGAGGAGGAAGACCAGCGCGGCAAGCCTGGCGGGACGGGACGCTGCGATCGCGCTCACGGCGATCCTCCTTGGGCCGGGGGGAGCCGAACGTATCACTCTCGCCGGGCACGGCCAAGGCGCGGCACCGCCCCGCCCCTCCGTCGAAAGGCGAGGGCCTCCCCCGGCCGGGGGATCCGGCCACCCCCGGAAACGTCCGATTCCCCTCGCAGTTCTGTGGCCTCCAGCGAGGGAGAACGTGATGCAGCAGCGGGTTGAAGACGGCCCGTCGTCGGCGAGGCTCGATCACAGCTACTTCGAGGACGAGGTGCGGCCGTACCTCGGCGCCGTCTTGCTCAAGAGCCGCCTGCTCGAGCCACAGCAGCTCGACGAAGCGCTGGGCGAGCAGGCACGGACGCGGAAGCGGCTCGGGCAGATCCTGCTCGAGCGCGGGTGGATCTTCCCGCCGGAGCTCGCGCGCGCGCTCGCGGAGCAGCAGGGGCTCGAGTACGTCGACATCCAGTACTCGTCGGTGGACATCCGCGCAGCGGCGCTGCTGAACCCCGAGATCGGCCAGCGTCATTGCGCGATCCCGATCCGGTTCCTCTCGAACGGCAGCATCCTCGTCGCCGTCGCGGACCCGACCAGCGACGGCCTCGGGCAGATCGCCGCCGCGCTCGGACAGCCGGCAGTGTTCGCCGTGGCCGAGGACAGCGACATCCGGAACGCCTGGCGCGCCCTCCTGAGCGGCTATCGCCCCTGAGGACCGGTGGAGCGGACGGCGGGCGAGCCGAGGCCGTTCGGCTCGGGCCGCGGAGAGCGGCGGACGGCTGCCACCATGAACCATCGTCGCGAGCCGCCACTCCGCCTTGCCCCGCACCTGTGAGGAGCCGGGACCCGGTCGCCTCGCAGCACGGCCGTGCGGGGGCGAGCCCTCCTAGCCGCGGCCGGTGCGGAGGATCCTCCCGTGGCTCTCGCTCGTCGCCGGCACGCTCCTGCTCGCCGGAGTCCTCGCCGCGCTCGCGCTCCGCCCGGGGCACGAGCGGGCCGCGCCGGCGACGGCGCGCACGACCGAGCCCGCGACGACTCGCTCCGACCACGACCACGACCGCGGCCGCCGCCGACGACGACGACGCAGCGCCCGCGACCACGACGACCGCGCCGCCTCCGGCTCCCTCCGCGGTGCCGATGTCCTGGCGGAGGGCCGGCGGGCTCGTCTGGCACCTCGACGGCATCGACCCGACCGTCCTCGGGAAGAAGATGCGCGCCGCCCGCTTCGGCTGGGTGGCGGTCTTCCTCGCCGACGGCCTCGATCGCGGGCCCGACGTGCGCTCCTGGGTGACGCGGTTCCGGGCCGCGAGCGGGCTGCCCGTCGGCGGCTGGACCGTGCTCCGCGACGACCCCGCGCGCGAGGCCGGGCTCGCCGCCGACCTCGTCGCGGCGAACGGGCTCGACTTCTACGTCGCGAACGCCGAGCTCGAGTACGAGCAGACGAACGACGGCGTCCGCGACCCGGCCCGGCTCGCGCGCTCGGCGGCGTTCGTCGCGGCGTTCCGGCAGGCGGAGCCCGACCTGCCCGCGGCCGTCTCCTCCTACTGCCGCCCGGCGCAGCACGACCTCGACTGGCAGGCGTGGGCCGGAGCAGGCTTCGAGTTCCTGCCGCAGGCCTACGTCAACCAGCACGGTCCCGAGCTGGCGCCCGCGGCGTGCGTCGCCGCGGCCGCGGGGATCTTCCCGCGCGAGGCGATCCACCCGACCCTCGGCGTCTACGGCGGCCCCTACGGCCGTGTCCCGCCCGCCGGCTACGCGGCGCAGCTCGCACGTGCCGGCACCGTCGGCTTCTCCCTCTACCCGGCCGAGGCGACCGAGATCGACTGGGCCGCGTACGGCGAGGCGATCGGGCGGCTGCAGATCGCCGAGCCGGCGCCCTAGGAGGACGGCAACCGGAGCTGCTCGTGGCCGGGCCTGCGCTCACGTCGGCGTGCCGTCCGCGCCGTCGAGAAGAACGCGGCGCTCCTCGCATCCCGCCAGCGGCGGCGCGCCGAGGAGCTTCCGCTACAATCCGCCGCCGTGGCTGGAGAGCGCGTCCAACTCGTGGTCCATCCCAGGGAGAAGCTCGGCTCCGCCGAGACCCGGCGTCTGCGCAAGCAGGGGCTCGTCCCGGGCGTGCTCTACGGGCGCGGCGAGCCGAAGGCGATCTGCGTCGAGGAGCGGACGCTCCGCTCGGCGCTGACGGGCGACGCCGGGCTGCACACGATCCTCGACGTCGTGATCGAGGGCGCGAAGTCGTCGCACGCGTCGGTGCTCAAGGACTACCAGCAGGACGTCGTCCGCGGCTGGATCACGCACATCGACCTGCACGAGGTGCGGCTCGACCAGCCGATCCAGACCGCCGTCGCGATCGTCCTCGTCGGCGAGGCCGCAGGCTCGAAGGAGGGCGGCGTCCTCCAGCAGTCGCTGAACGAGGTCGCGATCGAGGCGCTGCCGCTCGAGATCCCGCCGCAGATCGAGATCGACATCTCCGAGCTGCACGTCGGCGACGCCGTCCGCGTGGCCGACCTGGCCCCGCCCGAGGGCGTCACGATCCTCGACGACCCCGAGTCGACCATCGCCTCGGTGACCCTCCCGACGCGCGTCGAGGAGCCGGAGCCCGAGCTGGTCGAGGGCGAGGAGCTCGAGGGCGAGGGCGTGCCCGAGGACGAGCGGCCCGAGGGTGCGGCCGACGCGCCCGCCGAGCCGGGCGCGGACGCGGCCGGCGAGCACCAGACGACCGAGGGGTAGCTCCCCGTGCTGGTGGCGGGGCTCGGCAACCCGGGTCGCGAGTACGCGCGCAACCGGCACAACGCGGGGCAGATGGTCGTCGACGAGCTGGCGCGGCGGCACGACGGCTCCTTCCGCTCGAAGTTCTCCGGGCGGGTCTCCGAGGTGCGGATCGGCGGCGAGCGGGTCGTCCTGCTCAAGCCCGAGACGTACATGAACGAGTCCGGCAGCTCGGTCGCCGCGGCCGCGCGGTTCTTCAAGCTCGAGCCCGACGAGGTGCTCGTCGTCCACGACGAGGGCGACTTCGACCTCGGCCGGCTTCAGGCCCGCCACGGCGGCGGCCTCGCGGGCCACAACGGCCTCCGCTCGATCGCGAGCCGGCTCGGCACCCAGGACTTCCTGCGCCTGCGGATCGGCGTCGGCCGGCCCGAGCGCGGCGATCCGCGCGACCTCGCCGACTACGTGCTCGCCGACTTCGAGCCGCACGAGGACGTCGAGGGCATCGTCGCGCGCGCCGCCGACGCGGTCGAGACGCTCGTCGCCGAGGGTCTCGACGAGGCCCAGCGCAGCTTCAACTGATCCCCGCCTCCGGCCGCGAGGGCGGCTCCCGGCCCCGCCTGCCGGTGCAGCCGCTAGTGACGATCTGTCACGAGCGTTTCTACGACGGCCGTCCAGGGATTCGCGGTCGCCGCCGGAACATCGGCGAGAGCCTGGCCGGTGAGCAGAGCCCGCGCGATCCTCCTTGTGACGATTGTCACGAGGCGTTCTCTGCGCGACTCTCTTTGTGGCGAATCGTCACAAGCGGTCAGCGCGATCCTCTTGTGACGAAGTTGTCACGAGCAGTCTCGGGCGGCCCGGTGTGCGGCGGCGGGGCCCAGGGCGGAAGGCGCCGGGTCCTAGCCCGATCGGGGGAGGCGCGAACCCCCCGGAGGGGCCATGACGGGCGCGCCGCCGGCTGCTTCCATGCCGTCCCCCACCACGAGTCGGCGTGCCTCCCCGCATTCGGCCGCCGACGTCCGCTCGAGGGAGCCACCGCGGATGACATCGACCCCCCTGCGCCTCGTGCGCCTGCTCGCGCTCTGCCTTGCCGCCGCCGGCCTGCTGGCGCTCGCCCCCGGGCGCGCCGGCGCCGCGTCGACCACCTCGACCACCAGAGCCGGAAAGACGACCGCCGCGGCGTTCGGCCTCCGCGCGGTCAGGGTCGCCAGGCGCTACCTCGGCGTGCCCTACCGCTACGGCGGCTCCTCGCCCGGCAGCGGCTTCGACTGCTCCGGCTTCGTCCGCTTCGTCTACGCCCGGCTCGGGCTCAGCCTGCCCCACAGCTCCTACGCGGACTTCGCGCTCGGGCGCCGCGTCGCGCGCCGCCGGCTCGAGCCCGGCGACCTCGTCTTCTTCCACGGGCTCGGCCACGTCGGCATCTACGTCGGCCACGGCAGGTTCATCCACGCGCCGCACGCGGGCACCCGCGTCTCCTACTCGACGCTCGCCTCCTACGGCTCGGCCTACGACGGCGCCCGCCGGCTCTCCGCGTAGTCCCGCACCGCCCGTCGGGGTTTGCGCGGATGTGCACGAGCCGCCGCCGAGGGAGCGTGCGCTGAAGGAAGGAGGACTTGCATGAGCGTCGCGCTCTCCGCACTGGTCGCAACCGTCTTCGTGGTCGCCGTGCTCGCCGTCGTCGCCTACGCGCTCTTCGAGCTGAGCCCGTTCGCACGCCACCGCGACCGCTTCCACGGCCGCGAGCGCCAGCAGAGCCCCCGGCTCGACTGACGCCGGCCGCTAGATTGGCGGGGCCTCGGGACGCGCGTTCCGGGCCGCCGTCATGGACCGACCCGTACTCCACGCCTTCGTCCGCGAGCTCCAGGAGCTCGAGCGGCTCCGGCAGCTCGCCGAGGCGCTGCCGACGCCGCGCACGGGTCTCCGAGCCGGTCCTGCCGCTCGTCACCGCCGCCCTGCACGAGCTGCTCGGCGGCCCGCTGACGCTGCTTCTGCCCGAGGACGCCGACGCGCGGGACGCCGCCGAGGCCGCCGCCTGGTACCTCGGCGAGGAGCTCGTGGGGCTCCTGCCCGGCCGCGGCGTCCGCTGGGACTCGGGCCTGCAGCCGCCGCCGCACCTCGTCGGCGAGCGGGCGCGGGCGCTCGACGTGCTGGCGCGCGGAGGCCTCGTCTGCGTCTCCGCCGCCGCGCTCGCCGAGGGCGTGCCGCCGGCTGCCGAGCGGCCGGAGCCGATCCGGCTCGCGCCCGGCGACGAGCCCGGCATCGACGGTCTCGCCGAGCTGCTCGCGCTCGCGGGCTACGAGCGGGTCGAGCGGGTCGAGGAGCGCGGCCAGTTCGCCGTGCGCGGCGGGCTCGTCGACGTCTTCCCGACGACGGGACGCGAGCCGCTCCGGATCGAGCTCTTCGGCGACGAGGTCGAGCAGATCCGCGCCTTCTCGCCCTTCACGCAGCGGGCGCTCCGCCAGGTCGAGGCCTGCACGATCTTCCCGGCGGCCGAGCGTCGCGTCGAGCTGGTCGAGGTCGAGCTTCCGCACGACCGGGACGACGGGCAGGAGGAGCCGCCGCAGGCGCCGGACGACCTCGTGCCCGTGCTCGACGGCGCGCCGGACCTCGTCTGGGAGGCGGACGAGGTGCGCCAGCTCTGGCGGGAGGAGTACCGCACCGAGCTGCCGCTGGACGGCGCCACCTTCCTCGATCCGCTGCCGCAGGGCCAGCCGTTCGCCTTCGAGGCGCAGCGGCCGGCGATCGCCGCGCGCGGGCTCTCCGAGGCCGAGACCGAGCTCGGCGGGCTGCTCCGCGCCGGCAACCGCGTCGTCGTCGCCTTCCCGCACCGCGGCGAGGCGCTGCGGACGCAGGGGATGCTCCGCCGCGTCGAGGCCGGGCTGCTCGAGCAGGGCGGCGCGCTGCCGGAGGAGCCGGAGCTCGCCTTCGCGGTCGCGCCGGCCCGCCGCGGCTTCGTCTGGCGCGAGCTCGGGCTCGTGCTCCTGCCCGACACGCAGGTCTTCCGCAAGCGGGCCCCGCGCGCGACGACGATGACCGCCGGCCGGGCGCTGCAGTCGTTCGCCGACCTCCGCACCGGCGACTACGTCGTCCACGAGGACCACGGGATCGGCCGGCTCCTCGGCTTCGAGACGAAGGAGGTCGGGGGCGTCACGCGCGACTACCTCTTCGTCGCCTTCCGCGGCGACGACCGCCTCTACGTGCCGCACGAGCAGATCGGCAAGCTCTCGCGCTACATCGGCGCCGACGCGACCGCGCCCGCGCTCTCGAAGCTCGGCGGCAAGGCCTGGGACCGGATCAAGGCCCGCGCCCGGGAGGGCCTGCGCGAGCTGGCGATGGACCTGATCGGCCTCTACGCGCAGCGGCAGACGCGGCCGGGCGTCGCCTACGACCTCTCGGCCGAGTGGCTCGAGCGGCTCGAGGCGGAGTTCCCCTACCGCGAGACCGAGGACCAGCGGGTCGCGATCGAGTCGGTCAAGGAGGACCTCGAGGCGCCGCGGCCGATGGACCGGCTCGTCGTCGGCGACGTCGGCTTCGGCAAGACCGAGGTGGCGATCCGGGCCGCCTTCGCCGTCGCGGTCAACAGCCGCCAGGTGCTGATGCTCTGCCCGACGACGATCCTCGCCGAGCAGCACTGGAACACCTTCCGCGCCCGCTACCGCGACTACCCGGTCGAGGTCGAGATGGTCTCCCGCTTCCGCAGGCCGGCCGAGGTCAAGAAGATCCTCGCCGGCTTCGCCGAGGGCAAGGTCGACGTCCTGATCGGCACCCACCGGATCCTCAGCCGCGACGTGCTCGCGAAGAACCTCGGCCTCGTGATCGTCGACGAGGAGCAGCGCTTCGGCGTCGCGCAGAAGGACCTGCTGCGCCAGCTGCGGCTCGAGGTCGACGTGCTGGCGCTCTCCGCCACACCGATCCCGCGGACGCTGCACATGTCGATGTCCGGGCTGCGCGACATCTCCGTGATCGAGACGCCGCCGGAGGGCCGCCGCCCGATCCGCACCTTCGTCGGCGAGTACGACGACGAGCTCGTCCAGTCGGCGCTCGCCCGCGAGCACGAGCGGGGCGGCCAGAGCTTCTACCTGCACAACCGCGTCGAGACGATCGAGGAGGCGGCCGAGAAGCTGCGCCAGCTCTGCCCCGACCTGCGCTACGTCGTCGCGCACGGCCAGATGGCCGAGAAGGAGCTCGAGGCGAAGATGATGCAGTTCCTCGCCGGCGACGCCGACGTGCTCGTCTCGACGACGATCATCGAGTCGGGCCTCGACATCCCGCAGGCGAACACGCTGATCGTCGAGCGCGCCGACCAGCTCGGGCTGGCGCAGCTCTACCAGATCCGCGGGCGTGTCGGCAGATCCGACGTGACCGCGCACGCGTACCTCTTCTATCCGGACCACTCGGAGCTCACCCCGGAGGCGCGCGCGCGTCTCGCCACCCTTGCCGACCATACGGAGCTCGGCGCCGGCTTCGCGATCGCGATGCGCGACCTCGAGATCCGCGGCGCCGGCGACCTGCTCGGCGCCGAGCAGTCGGGCCACGTGGCCGCCCTCGGCTTCGAGCTCTACGTCGAGATGCTGCACGAGGCCGTCGCCGAGCTGACCGGGCAGCACCGCGCCGCCGCCCGCCCGGTGCGCGTCGACGCCCGCGTCGACGCCTACGTCCCGGCCCCGTACATCCAGTCGGAGGCGCTCAAGATCGACCTGCACCGGCGCCTGGCGCTGACCGAGGGCGAGGACGAGCTGCGCGAGCTCGAGGCGGCGGTCGAGGACCGCTACGGGCCGCTGCCGGAGCCCGTCCTCAACCTGTTCGCGATCCAGGACGCGAAGCTGAAGCTCGCCCGGCTCGGGGCCGACTACCTCGTCTTCCGCGGCGGCCGCGCGTCGCTCGGGCCGCTCGTCCTCGGCTCCGGCGAGCTGCGCGACCTGAAGGAGACCTCCCCGCGCGCCGTCTACGTCTCGGCCAAACGTGAACTGACGTTAAGAACCGAAGAATTCAGGGGGGCCCTGGAATTGACCGATGCTATCCTGGCCGCCCGTCAAGCTGGATGACTCCCCCGGAAGGTTTCCTGTCGATGAAGAGTTTTCGTTTTGCGCTGATTCCTGCCGCCGCGGTGCTCGCGGCCGTCGCGTTCGCGGGCTGCGGGGGCGGTAGCAGCACTGCCGAGCTCGGGACGACCGACGTCGCGGTCGTCGGCGGCACCCAGATCTCGAAGTCGCAGTACGAGGACCTGCTGGCGACGGCGAAGCGCAGCTTCCAGTCGCAGGGCCGCACGTTCCCGAAGCAGGGGACGCAGGAGTACGCGACGATCAAGAGCCAGGCGGTGACGCTGCTCGTGCAGCAGGCGGAGCGCGAGGAGAAGGCGGGCGACCTCGGGATCACGATCACCGACAAGCAGGTCGCGGACCGGCTCGCGCAGATCAAGAAGCAGTACTTCGGCGGCAGCGAGAAGAAGTACAAGGACCAGCTGAAGCAGCAGGGCCTCTCGGACGAGCAGGTGCGCCGCGACATCCGCGCGCAGCTCGTCTCGGAGCAGCTCTTCAACAAGGTCACGAAGGACGTCAAGGTCTCGGACGCCGACGTCCACGCCTACTACAAGGGGCATCCGGCGCTGTACAAGCAGCCGGAGAGCCGCGACGTGCGCCACGTCCTCGTCAAGGACAAGGCGAAGGCGCAGCAGCTCTACGCCCAGCTCCAGTCGGGCAAGGACGCGACCTGGTGCAAGCTCGCCAAGCAGTTCTCCCAGGACACCGGCTCGAAGGCGCAGTGCGGCAAGCTGACCGTCTCGAAGGGCCAGACGGTGCCGGAGTTCGACACGATGGCGTTCCAGCTGAAGACCGACGAGGTCTCGAAGCCGGTCAAGACGACCTACGGCTGGCACATCATCCAGGCGCTCTCCGCGATCAAGCCCGCGAAGACGACGCCCGAGAAGCAGGTCGCCGACTCGATCCGCCAGCAGCTCCTCCAGACGAAGAAGAACGAGGAGATGACGAAGTGGGTCTCGAGACGGAGAAGGAGTTCTGCGGCGGCTCGCAGCTGAAGTTCCAGACGGGCTTCACCCCGAGCCCCGATCCCTGCGCGAAGACGACCTCCACCGCGGCGACGACCGCGCAGTAGCCTCGGCGACCGCTCCGCGTGAGACGAAGGCGCGCCTCCGGGCGCGCCTTCGTTACCGTTGGCGCCCGTGGCAGACGACCTCGCACGCGCGCTGCTCGACCTCCAGACGCTGACGGAGCGGCTGCGCCGCGACTGCCCCTGGGACCGCGAGCAGGACGAGCGGACGATCGTGCCGCACACGGTCGAGGAGGCCTACGAGGTCGCCGACGCCGCGTTCGCCCGGGACGACGCGAAGCTGCTCGACGAGCTCGGCGACCTGCTCTTCCAGGTCTACTTCCTGGCGCTCCTGCTCGAGGAGCGGGGGCAGGGAGACCTGGCCGCGGTCGCGCGGCTCGTGCACGAGAAGCTCGTCCGCCGCCACCCGCACGTCTTCGGGGAGGTCGAGGCGGAGACGGCCGGGCGCGTGCGCGCGAACTGGGACCGGATCAAGCGCGAGCAGGAGGGCCGCGAGGGCGTCTTCCACGACGTCCCCGAGGCGCTGCCGGCGCTGCTCTACGCGCGCAAGCTGCAGCGGCGCGCCGCCGAGGCGTCGTTCGAGTACCCGGACGTCGCCGGCGCGCTCGCCGACCTCGACGACGAGCTCCGCGAGCTGCGGGCAGACCTCGACGACCCGGCGCGGCGCGCGCAGGAGCTCGGCGACGTGCTCTTCTCGGTCGTCAACGTCGCCCGGAAGCTCGACGTCGACCCGGAGCTCGAGCTGCGGGCCGCGGCGCGGCGCTTCCGCGGGCGCGTGGAAACCGCCGAGGCGCTCGCCGCCGCCGAGGGCAAGGATTGGACGACGCTCCCGCTCGGGGAGCAGGACCGCTACTTCGACCAGGCCAAGGAGCAAACCGGATGACCCGCATCGTCGACGTGACCGCCCGCCAGATCCTCGACTCGCGGGGCAACCCGACCGTCGAGGTCGACGTCCGCCTCGAGTCCGGGGCGCGGGGGAGAGCAGCCGTCCCCTCCGGCGCCTCGACCGGCGAGCACGAGGCCGTCGAGCTGCGCGACGGCGGCGAGGCCTACGGCGGCAAGGGCGTCGAGCAGGCGGTCGCGAACGCCGCGGGCGAGCTCGCCGACGCGGTGCGCGGGCTCGACGGGTTCGACCAGGAGGTGCTCGACCGGCGCCTGATCGAGGTCGACGGGACGCCGAACAAGGGCCGCCTGGGCGCCAACGCGATCCTCGGCATCTCGCTCGCGAACGCGAAGGCGGCGGCCGCCGAGGCGGGGAAGCCGCTCTACCTCTATCTGGGCGGCGACGCGGCCGTGACGCTGCCCGTGCCGATGCTGAACGTGATCAACGGCGGCGCGCATGCGGCCAACTCGATCGACCTGCAGGAGTTCATGGTCGTCCCGGTCGGGGCCGCGAGCTTCGCCGAGGCCCTGCGCGTCGGCGCCGAGGTCTACCACGCGCTGAAGGCGGTGCTCGGCGGGCGCGGGCTCGCGACGGGCGTCGGCGACGAGGGCGGCTTCGCGCCCGACCTCGAGTCGAGCGAGGCCGCGATCGAGGCGATCCTGGAGGCGGCGGAGCGCGCCGGCCGCCGAGACGCGATCGCGATCGCGCTCGACCCGGCGGCGAGCGAGGTCTTCGACGGCGGCCGCTACCGCTTCGAGGGCCGCGACCTCGCCTCGGCGGAGATGCCCGCCTTCTTCGCGGCACTGGCTCGACCGCTATCCGATCGTCTCGCTCGAGGACGGCCTCGCCGAGGACGACTGGGACGCATGGGCGCAGCTGACGTCCGAGCTCGGCGAGCGGGTCCAGCTCGTCGGCGACGACCTCTTCGTCACCAACCCGGAACGGCTGCAGCGCGGCATCGACGGCGGCGTCGCCAACTCGATCCTCGTCAAGGTCAACCAGATCGGGACGCTGACCGAGACGATCGAGGCGGTGCGGCTGGCGCAGGCGAACGGCTACAGCGTCGTCATGTCGCACCGCTCCGGCGAGACGGAGGACGTCACGATCGCCGACCTCGCGGTCGCGCTCGGCACCGGCCAGATCAAGACCGGCGCCCCGGCGAGAACCGACCGCGTCGCCAAGTACAACCAGCTGCTGCGGATCGAGGAGGAGCTCGGCGACCGGGCCGCGTATCCGGGCTGGGACGCCTTCCCGCGGGCCCGCCGGTAATCTGGGCGGCGTGAGCGAGGCTCCCCGGAGGACGAAGATCGTCGCCACGCTCGGCCCCGTCTCGTCGTCGCGAGAGGGGATCCTGGCGCTGGCGCATGCCGGGGTGGACGCGTTCCGCCTCAACCTCTCGCACGGCACCCACGAGCAGCACGCCGAGGGGTTCCGGCTCGTGCGGGCGGTCCAGCGCGAGCTGCAGAAGCCGCTGGCCGTGATCGCCGACCTGCAGGGGCCGAAGCTGCGCGTGGGCGAGCTGCCCGAGCCGCGGACGCTGATCCAGGGGGACGAGGTCGTCGTCTGCGGCGAGCGCGCCGCCCACGACTCCGAGCTGCCGGTCGCGCCGGAGGTGATCGGCGAGGTGCTCCAGCCGGGCCACGACGTCCTGATCGACGACGGCCACGTCCGGCTGAAGGTCGAGCACGTCGAGCAGGGCCGCGCCACCTGCGCCGTCCTCGTCGGCGGCGTCGTCAGCTCGCACAAGGGCGTCAACCTGCCGGGCGTGCCGCTGCCGATCCCGTCGCTGACGCGCAAGGACCTCGACGACCTCAACTTCGCGCTCGAGCTCGGGGTCGACTTCGTCGCGCTCTCGTTCGTGCGCGCCGCCGCCGACGTGCGCGACCTGAAGGAGCTGATCCGCTCGACCGGGTCGCCGGCGCACGTGATCGCGAAGATCGAGAAGGCCGAGGCGCTCGACGCGCTCGACGACGTGCTCACGGAGACCGACGCGGTCATGGTCGCGCGCGGCGACCTCGGCGTCGAGGTCGGGCCGGCGCTCGTGCCGCTCCACCAGAAGCGGATCATCAGCCGGGCGCTCGAGCGCGGCAAGCCGGTGATCACGGCGACGCAGATGCTCGAGTCGATGATCCAGCATCCGGAGCCGACCCGCGCCGAGGCCTCGGACGTCGCGAACGCGATCCTCGACGGCACCTCCGCCGTGATGCTCTCGGGCGAGACCGCCGTCGGCCGCTACTTCGTCGAGGCGGTGCAGACGATGGACCGGATCGCGATCGCGGTCGAGCCGAGCCTCGACTACCGGCACGAGCTGCCGCAGGCGAGCGAGGAGCCGACGGTGGGGCAGGCGATGTCGAACGCCGCCTGCGACCTCGCCGAGGCGCTGCACGCCACCGCGATCCTCGTGCCGACCTTCACCGGCCGCACCGCCTCGGCGGTCGCGCGGCTGCGCCCGCGGCGGCCCGTGATCGCGCTCACCCACCACGTCTGGTCGGTGCAGCAGATGGCGCTCGAGTGGGGCGTGACGCCGCTCCTGATCGAGGAGATGTCCGACGTCGAGGCGCTCTGGGCGCGCTCGATCCGCGCCGCCCGCGAGAGCGGGGCCGTGCGGGCCGGCGACCGCGTCGTGATCACGGCCGGCACCGCCGTCAACATGCCCGGCTCGACCAACGTGATCAAGGTCGAGATCGCCTGAGGGACGGTTCGGCGCGACGCTCGCCGCGTCCGGGTGACGCTTCAGGGTCCCCGCCGGGTCGGTCGTCGCCGTTTTGGACGTGTCGCGGGGTGGAAACCGGCACTCATGCCGCGCGCCGTCTGGACCGGGTCGATCGCCTTCGGGCTCGTCAGCGTGCCGGTGCGCGTCTACAGCGCCGTCCACGAGCACCGCGTGCGCTTCCACCTCCGCCACCGGCCCGACGGCGGCGGGATCGGCTACCGGAAGGTCTGCAAGCTCGAGGACGAGCCCGTCCGCGACGACGAGATCGTCAAGGTCTACGAGTACGAGGACGGCGAGTACGTCGAGCTGACCGACGAGGACTTCGCGGCCGCCCGCGTCGAGGGCTCGCGCACGATCGACCTCGAGGACTTCGTCCCCTACGACGAGATCGACCCGTCCTTCTTCGCGCACACCTACCTCGTCGGCCCGCAGGAGGGCGCCGAGCGGCCGTACGCGCTGCTCGTCCGCGCGATGGAGGACGCGGGCGTCGCCGCGATCGGCAAGTTCGTGCTCCGCAGCCGCCAGTACCTCGGCTGCCTTCGCATCCGCAAGGGGATCCTGACGCTCGAGCAGATGTACTTCGCGGACGAGGTCGACCCGCCCGAGCAGGTCGTCCCCGGCGAGCTGCCCGAGGTCTCGGAGCGCGAGCTCGAGATGGCGCGCTCGCTGATCGACAGCGTCTCCGGCGCCTGGGAGCCCGACCGCTACGAGGACGGCTACCACGAGGCCCTCTGCGCGCTGATCCGGCGCAAGATCGAGGGCGAGGAGATCCACGCCGCCGCGCCGGAGGCCGAGCCGGAGGAGACGCCCGACCTGCTCGCGGCGCTGCGCGAGAGCGTCGCCCGCGCCCGCTCGGGCCGCCGCTCCCGCGACGGGAACGGCCGCGGCGACCGCGCCGAGCTCGAGGCGCTGACGAAGGCCGAGCTGCTCGAGGTCGCGCGCGAGCGCGAGCTCGAGGGCCGCTCGTCGATGAGCAAGGACGAGCTCGTCGACGCGCTCGCCTGACGCGGGCAGGACCCGGCGCGGACGGCGGCGAATCTAGGGCCGATGGCCCGGCGACGCCCCTCCAGCTCGCGGATCAGCCTCCGCCGCGGCCTGCTCGTCGCGGGGGTCGCGCTCGTCGGCTTCCTCTACTACCACCCGCTGCGCACCTACGTCGACACGCATCGCCGGGTCGCCGCGCGGCAGGCCGAGGTGCGGGCGCTCAGCGCCGAGAAGGCGCGGCTCGAGCGGCAGCTGCGGCGCTCGGAGACGCCGGCCGCGCTCGCCCGCCAGGCGCGGATGCAGCTCTCGCTCGTCAAGCCCGGCGAGCGGCTCTACATCGTCAAGAACATCGACGTCTGGCGGAGGGCGCAGCGCGCCGCCGCCGGTCGCTAGACCGCCTGCGCGCATCCCCGCCGGCGCTCCCGGGCGGCGGCGTCTAGCCTTCCGCGCATGGACGATCGTGCCGTCGTCGAGCGCCAGCTCGGCCGGCCGCCGCGGGCGCTCCGGCGGGTCGCCGTCCGCTGCCCGTACGGCCGGCCGGCGGTGACCGAGCAGGCTCCCTTCGACGAGCGCGGCGAGCCGTTCCCGACCACCTACTACGTCACCTGCAGGCACCTGGCCGCCGCGATCGCCCGCGTCGAGGCGGCCGGCGGCGTCGAGCGCTGGACGCAGGCGGCCCGCGACGACGCGGCGCTCGCCGCGAGCCTGGAGCGCGCGGACGAGGAGCAGCGGCGGCTGCGGCGGGAGCTCGCCGCCGGCGTCGAGGGGCCGGGTCTCGACCTCGGCGTCGGCGGCGCCGGCCGCAGCGGCAGCCTCAAGTGCCTGCACGCCCACGCCGCCTTCGCGCTCGCCCGGCCGGGCTACGAGCTCGGCGAGCGGATCCTCGCCGAGGTGACGCCGCTCTGGCCCGGGGACGGCTGCTGCACGTCCGTATGATCGAGAGGTGTCGTCGCCCGAGATCGAGATGGCGCGCCAGCAGTGGCGCGAGGGCGGGCGACGGCTCGAGGGGCTGCGGGGCGACCCGGCGCTCTACCACCGCCTGCACGTCCAGGTCGACGCGGTGACGGCCGAGCTGCGGCGCCGCGTCGGTCGCACCTTCTCGCTCGGGCAGCTCGCCGACGCCTACCGCGCGGCCGAGCCCTGGGTGCTCGACGCGGTCGAGGAGCGCGACGACGAGCCCGGCTGGCAGCGGCACGTCGCGCTCGTCCTCGACGCGTCGTTCGACCTCTACTCCCGCGGCGCGACCGACTACCGGCCGTGAGCGGGCTTCCGCGGCCGGAGACCCCGACCGCGCGGCGGCCGGCTGCGGCGGCCGCTGCTCGCGGCGGCGCTCGGGGCCCTGCTCTTCGCGGCGGGCATCGCGGTCGGGCAGGCGCTGCACGACAACCCCGTCCCCGGGCGGCACCCAGACCCGGGTGCGGACGCTGCGGCCGCTGCCGCTGCCGCCCGCGTGCCGGACGGTCACGGTCACGAGCACGCGCCCGTAACCGGATCGCCCCTCCGCGCGTTTCAGGAACCGACAGCTTTGGATAGGTTTGTTTCACGATGAGCTATGACCGCAATGCGAGAAGGGCACCGGCCGGCGAGCCCGACTGGCTGACGCTCGGGCAGGCCGCCAAGTTCCTCGGCGTCGCCCAGAGTACGATTCGCAAATGGTCCGACCAGGGTCGGGTGCCGGCGTTCTACACGCCGGGCGGGCACCGGCGCTACCGCCGGCGCGACCTGGAGACGTTCCTGGAGCGCTCCGGCCCGGGCGGGCGGGAGGCGGGCCCCGTCGTCCTGATCGTCGACGACGACGACCGCCTGCGCGAGTTCGTCCGGGTCAACCTCGAGATGGAGGGCTACTCGGTGATCGAGGCCCAGGACGCCGACCAGGGCCTGACCGCCGTCGAGGAGCGGCCGCCCGACCTGATCCTGCTCGACGTGATGATGCCCGGGGTCGACGGCTGGGAGATGCTGCGCCGGGTGCAGGCGAAGCACGGCGTCGGCTCGATCCCGGTGATCATGTTCAGCGGCAAGGTCGACGAGGCGGACGTCGCCGCCCGCGGCGCGCAGGGCTTCATCGGCAAGCCGTTCGACCCGCAGCAGCTGATCGAGTCGACCAAGCAGCTCCTGCCTCGCTAGCGTTCACGGCGATCGACCACGGCTTCTCCCGGTGGGTCGTCGACCACCGGACGCCGCCGCTCGACCACCTCTTCGTCTGGCTGACGCGGATCGGCACCTTCGCCGCGGTCTGGGTCGCGATCGCGCTCGTGCTGGCGCTGCACCGCCGCCGCGCGGCGATCTTCCTCGCGGTCGTCGCGGCCGTCTACGTCGCCGACCTCTGCGCCTACGGGCTCAAGCTCGCGATCGGCCGGCCGCGGCCCGACCTGCGTCCGCTCGTCGGGCTGCCGCCCGACGGGTCGTTCCCTTCGGGTCACACCGCGACGAGCTTCGCGGGAGCGGCGGTGCTCGCCTGCTTCGCGCCGCGCCTCGCACCGTTCCTCTACCTGCTGGCGGCGGCGATCGGCTTCTCGCGGATCTACGTCGGCGTCCACTGGCCGCTCGACGTGCTCGGCGGCGCCGTCCTCGGGACGGCGGTCGCCCTGCTCGTGCTCACATCTCTTCGCCTGCTCGCACGATCCCGGCGCCGATCGCGAGCAGCGCCGCCACCAGGCTGACCCAGAGGCCGACGCCGCGCCCGTCTGCGGGCAGCAGGTCCTGCGGGATCGTGATCAGGCGGAGCAGGACGAAGATCGTCGCGAGGGCGCCGAGGGCGATCACGACCAGGCTCTCGGGCACGGTCGCCGGCAGCTCGAAGCCGGCCTCGCGGAGCAGCACGAGCGCGATCAGCGCCAGCCCGATGAAGAAGACGAGCTTGCCGAGCACCCCCGTGTGCCAGCCGACGACGGCGATCTGCAGCCCCTCGCCGGAGCCGACGTACCAGCCCATCAGGGCCGAGAGCGCCAGCACGAGCCCGGAGATCCACGTCAGCCGCTCGCCGAGGCCGGGGAGCAGGCCGGCCGGCCGCGGATAGCCCTCGCGCTCGTACGGGTCGGGCTCGAACGGCTCCGGATCGGGCGGCAGGGACTCGGGAGTTTGCACGCCCAGACCTTAGGGCATATCGGCTGCAGGTGTTGTGAGATCGAGGAGCTCGGGGTGCTCGAAGCTGGGGCGAGAACGGGCGCGGACGACGCCGACTTCGTCCCCTACCTCCCCGCCGGGGCACGGGCGAAGGGCGAGTTCCACTGCGCCGGCTGCGGGTACGGCGTCACGATCTCCTCGACGCTGCCGCTCTGCCCGATGTGCGCCGGCGGCTTCTGGGAGCAGAGCCCGTGGAGCCCGCTCGCCCGAGCCGCGCGCGAGCCGCTCTAGCGCCGCCTCTAGAGTCCGAAGAGCTGCTGGATCTGCGCCCAGATCGTCAACGCGGCGATCACGCAGAGGACGAGCAGGATCCAGAGGACGACCCAGAAGCGGACGCTCGCCCAGCGGGCCCGGCGCCGGTGCTCGACCCGGGCACGCCGCTTGGCGCGGTGCTGCCGGTAGGCCCGGTCGACGGCGGTCGCGTCGAGCGCCGGGGGCTCCTCCACCGGGTGCGTCGCCGTCCGCTGCCGTCCCGCCGACCGGCGTCTCGCTGGCTGTCCCACCCGCGCAGTCTAATCCCGTCGCGCTGCCCGCGGCCTGCTCCGAGGCCATACTTAGCCTCCGGAAGGTCGACGCACGAAGGGGGACCGGGTGGCGGTCGAGGTCGGTGCCGAGCTCCAGCTGACGGTCGAGTCGCTCGACGCGCTCTCGCGCGTGTCGGGGCTGCTCGCGGCCGGGGCGCCGCTACCGGCGGTCGCAGCCGCCGTCGCCGAGTCCTCCGTGCACGCCGCCCGCGCCGAGGTCGCCGTCGTGCGCGTGCTCGACCCGGGCGAGGGCACGCTGCGCGTCCGCGCCGTCGCCCCGGCCGCGTCGGCGCTCGCCGCGGAGCTCGAGGGCTCGCGGCTGCCGCTCGACGAGGTGCCGGCCGACACCGTCTTCGAGACGGCGCTCCTGCCGGACGGCGTCCGCGGCGTCGCCCGCCGCGTCGGGGCCTCGGCGGCGCTCTTCGCGCCCGCCCGCGCCGGCGACCGGCTCGTCGGCAGCCTCGAGCTGCTGCGGAGCGGCGAGCCGTTCGGCCCCGCCGAGCACGCCGTCGCACGGCTGGCCGCGGCGCAGCTCGCGGTCGCCGCGGGCGGCTCCGGCCCGGCCGCCGCGGTGGAGGACGCAGCGGTCGCCGCGCTCGAGCTCGCCGGCGAGGCTCTGGCGGCGGGCGTCGAGGAGGAGCGCGCGGCCGACGAGATCGTGCGGATCGCCGCCGCGGCCACGCGCGCCGCCGCCGCCGCGCTCTGGCTGCTCGGCCCGCCGCTGCGCCTCGTCGCGCGCGAGGGCGTCGCGCCGGGCGACCCCCGTCTCGAGCACGCGCGCGAGCTCGCCGAGCGTGCGGTCGAGGCGTGGCAGCCGCTCGCGGTCGAGGACGGCGACGGCCTGCCCGCGGATGCCGCCGCCTCCGTGACGCTCCGGCTCGGCGCGCCGCCGCTCGGGGCGCTGCAGCTCTTCTACGCGGCCGGCACCGTGCCGTCCCAGGCGGAGCTGCGGCGGCTGACGAGCTTCGTCGTCCGCGGCGCCCACGCTCTCCGGGCGAGCGGCAAGGCCCGCGACCTCGGGGTCGAGCTCGAGCGGACGCGGGCGCTGCTCGCGGTCGTCGGCCAGGCGATCGCGCAGCTCTCGCTCGCGCACACGCTCGAGACGGCGGTCGAGCAGATCTGCGAGCGGCTCTCGATCGAGCGGGTCGGCATCTACCTCCGCGAGGGGGACGCGCTGCTGCCGGCGGCCGGGCGCGGCGTGCCCGAGACGGAGGGCGCGCTCGCCGAGCGGCTGCTCGAGCTCGCCCTCGGCGCCTATCGCGCGCGCGGCCTCGTCGTCGTGCCCGCGGGGAGCAGCGACCCGACCTTCGAGCCGGTGCGCAGTGAGCTGCGTGCAGCCGGCCTGCAGTCGGCCGTCGCCGTGCCGCTGCGCATCCGCGGCGAGTCGATCGGGCTGCTCGCCGCCTACCCCGCGCGGGGGACGCCGAGCGAGAACGAGCTGCAGCTGCTCGAGTCGCTCGCCGGCCAGCTCGCGGTCGCCGTCCAGAACGCCCGGCTCCACGAGCAGGCGACCAGGCTCGGCGAGGCGCTCGGCGAGGCCCTCGAGTCGGAGCGGCAGTCGTCGCAGCGCATCCGCGCCCTCTACGAGATCTCCCGCTCGTTCGCGCAGAGCCTCTCGCTCGAGACGACGCTCGAGGCGGTGACCCGGACGGTCGTCGAGGTGCTCGGCGTCGACGCGGCCGCGATCCGCCTGCCGGACCAGCGGCGCGACCTGCTCATCCCCTACGCGGTCCACGTCGCCGACGTCAGGCTCGCCGAGGCCGTCAGGACGATCCTGGCCCGGCCGCAGCCCTGGTCGGTCGGCCCGATCCAGCGGCTCTTCCGCACGCGCCGGCCGCTGCTGCTCGACCCGGAGACGGCGACACGCCTCGGCGGCTCGCACGCGCTGCTCGCGCCCTTCCTGAGCAAGGGCTCGACCGCGGCCGTGCTCCCGATCGCGACGCCCACCGACGTGCTCGCCTCGCTGACGATCCTCTCGCTCGACCCGGCCAGGCCCGTCGACGCGGAGACGATCGACACCGCCCTCTCGATCGCGGCCCAGGCGGCCCTCGCGATCGACAACGCCCGGCTCTACCAGCAGCAGAAGGACTTCGCGGACACGATGCAGCGGTCGCTCCTGCCCGACACGCAGCCGACCGTCCCGGGGCTCGAGCTCGGCGCGGTCTACGAGTCGGCCGCGACGGTCGCGGTCGGCGGCGACGTCTACGACTTCCTCGAGCTGCCGGACGGGCGGCTGGCGGTCGCGCTCGGCGACGTCACCGGCCACGGCATCGACGCGACGGCGGACATGGCGATGGCCCGCTTCACCTTCCGCTCGCTCGCGCGCGAGCATCCCGAGCCCGCCGACTTCCTCGCGCACGCGAACGACGTGATCGCCGAGGAGATCGCGCTCGGCAAGTTCATCACGATGGCCTACATCGCGGTCGACGCCGCCGCCGGCGAGATCTCCTGCGCCAGCGCCGGCCACCCCGAGCCGCGGCTCGTGCTCCCGGACGGCACCGTCGAGGCGATCACCGCGCCGGGGATCGCGCTCGGGATCGAGCCGAGCCAGCAGTTCTCGCAGGTCCAGGTGGCGATGCCGCCGGGCGCGACGATCGTCCTCTACACCGACGGCGTCATCGAGGCGCGGCGCGACCGCGAGCTCTACGGCACCGAGCGGCTCGACGCGGTGCTCGCGGGCTGCCGCGGCCTCTCGCCCGACGAGCTCGTCGCCCGCGTCGTCGAGGACTGCCGCGCGTACGGCGGCGAGCTGACCGACGACGTCGCCGTGGTCGCGATCAGGCGCACCGGCTGATGTTCGTCCCGACGCCGCACCGACCGGCCGCTGCGGATCGGCCACCGGGGAGCTGCCGCGCTCGCGCCGGAGAACACGCTCGAGTCGCTCGAGGCGGCGGTCGCGGCGGGCGCGGACGCGGTCGAGTTCGACGTGCTCGAGCTGGACGGGTCGCTCGCGCTCTGCCACTCGGCCGGGGAGGTGCCGGTCGCCCGCGTCTCTCTGGACGACGCGCTCGCGTACCTCGCGGGCACCGGCTGCGGGCTGCACGTCGACGTCAAGTCGCCGGGGCTGGAGCGGGAGATCGTGGCGGCGCTCGAGCGCCACGACGTGCTCGCGCGTGCGTTCGTCTCCACCACGCGCGCGCCCAGCCTCCGCCGCTTCGCCGAGCTGGCGCCCGAGCTGCCCCGCGCGCTCACCTATCCGGAAGACCGGCTCGGGCTCTCCCGGACGCCGCTGGCGGCGCCGGCGGTCGCTGCCGCCCTCGCGCTGGCGCGGCTGACGCTCCCCGTCCGCATCGCCGCGATCCTCGCCCGGGCGCGGGCGACGGTGGCCTCGGTCAACCACGCGGTCGTCACCCCGCAGCTGGTCGAGCGCTGCCGCGCGCTCGGCGTCCCGCTCGTCGTCTGGACCGTCAACGACGCGAGCCGCGTGCGGGAGCTCGCCGCGCTCGGCGTCGACGCGGTCGTCAGCGACGACCCGCGCATGCTCGCGGCTACACTCCCGGGGTGAGGCGCGCCGTCCTCGCTTCCTTCGTCGTGGCCGGACTCGCCCTTGCCGGCGGGTTCTCCGGCGCCGTGCTCGCGGACACGACCCCGAGCCCGACGACGACGGACACCGACGACGACGGAGCCGACGACGACGACGTCCGCGCCGCCGCCGGCGCAGGTGCTGCCCGACGGCGTCACGATCGAGGGCGTCCCCGTCGGCGGCCTCACCCCGACCGCCGCCTACCTGGCGCTGCAGACCTGGGCGCGGACGCCGCTCCACGTCGTCGTCGGCAGGACGCGCCTGGCGCCGAGCCGCGAGCGGCTCGGCGCGACCACCTACCTCTGGGGCGCGATCAGCCGCGCCCGCTCGAGCACCGCCGGCGGCGACGTCGACGTGCTCGTCTCGGTCAAGGGCGCCGCCGTCCGCCGCTACGTCGACGGCCTCGCGAAGCGGTACGACCGCGCCGCCGTCGACGCGACGCTGCGCTTCCGCGGGTCGAAGCCGCTCCTGAGCAAGGAGCGCGCCGGCCTGCGGATCCGCAAGGTCGCCGCCGCCGCCGCGATCGTCAAGGCGCTGAAGGCGAACACGACCGACCCGGTCGAGCTGCCGGTCCGGGTGCTCGAGCCGAAGGCGACCCGCGCCGGGTTCGGGCCGGTGATCGTCATCCACCGGGGCCACAACCGCCTCGAGCTCTTCAAGGGCCAGAAGCCGTGGCGGACGTTCACCGTCGCCACCGGCCAGGCGATCTACCCGACCCCGCTCGGGCGCTTCCAGGTCGTGACGATGTGGAAGAACCCGTGGTGGTACCCGCCGAACTCGGCCTGGGCCGCCGGCGAGCAGCCGGTGCCGCCCGGCCCGGGGAACCCGCTCGGCACCCGCTGGATGGGCATCTCCTCGCCCGGGGTCGGCATCCACGGCACGCCCGACGCCGCCTCGCTCGGCTACTCGGCCTCGCACGGCTGCGTGCGGATGGCGATCCCGCAGGCCGAGTGGCTCTTCGACCACGTCCGGATCGGGACGCCCGTCTACATCGTCGCGGCATGACCGAGGACGCCCGGCCCGTCGACGAGGGCTCGGCCGGCAGGCAGCTCCGGCGCCTCGGCACCGTCCTCGCGCTCGCGCTCGTGGCCGGGCTGCTGGCGCTGCTCGTCTACCGCGTCGTCCACCAGGAGAGCGCCAAGGGCTTCGTCAACGAGGTCAAGGCGGGGCAGAAGCCGGCCGCGCCGGGCTTCTCGCTGCGCCGGCTCGACCACGGCCCCGGCAAGGTCAGCCTCGCCTCCTTCCGCGGCAAGGCCGTCGTCGTCAACTGGTGGGCCTCCTGGTGCGACCCGTGCAAGCGGGAGGCCGGCCTGCTCCAGTCCGCCTACGGCACGTGGGGCTCCCGGGGAGTCGTCTTCCTCGGCGTCGACGCGAACGACTTCACGAGCGACGGCCGCCGCTTCGTCGCCAAGCACGACCTCGGCTTCACGATGCTCGAGGACGGCTCCGGCTCGACGCTCGGACACTGGGGCATCACCGGCTTCCCCGAGACCTTCTTCGTCGACCGGCAGGGTCGCGTCGTCGACCACGCCCCCGGCGAGCTGTCGGCGGACGAGCTCGCGAGCGGGATCCGGAAGGCGCTGCAGTGAGGCCGCTGCTCGCCGCCGCGGTACTCGCGGTCGTGTCGGGGGCGGTCTGTCTGGGCGCGCTCGCCGCCCCGGCCCGCGCGAGCGAGTCCCGGCCGACGCTGGCCGAGCTCGAGGGCGAGGTGATGTGCCCGACCTGCCACACCACCCTCGACATGTCGAGCTCGCCGATCGCGGCCCGCATGCGCGTCTTCATCAAGCAGCGGATCGCCGCCGGCGACACGAAGAGCCAGATCGAGTCCAGGCTCGTGGCCCAGTTCGGCCAGGGCGTGCTCGCCGCGCCGCCGAAGCGCGGCTTCGGCCTGCTCGCGTGGCTGCTGCCGCTCGGCGGCATCCTCGCGGGGGCGGCGGCGCTCGCCTACGGCGCCTGGCGCTGGAGCCGCGGTCGCGGGCCCGCGGCCGCGGCGGCGGCGCGGCCCGCCGCTCGACCCCGAGCTCGAGCGGCGCCTCGACGACGAGCTGCGCGCGTTCGACCTCTAGCAGCCGGATGGCCGAGCGGATCCCCGTCGCGTTCCTCGCCGGCCTCGTCTCCGTCCTCTCGCCCTGCGTGCTGCCGCTCGTCCCCGGCTACCTCTCGGCGGTCTCGGCGGTCGAGGCCGGCCGGCTCGGCGAGCGGGGGACGGCGCGGCGGGTGGCGCTCGCGACGCTGCCGTTCATCCTCGGCTTCACCGTCGTCTTCGTCGTCCTCGGCGCGGGCGCGGCGGCGATCGGCAGCGTCCTCGACCGGCGGCTGCAGGCGGAGTTCGCCGGGCTGCTGCTCGTCGTCATCGGCCTGATGTTCGTCGGCCTGCTGCCGGTGCCCGAGCGGGCGCTGGCGCCGGGCCTTCTGACCGGCGCCCGCCGGCGCGGCTCGAGCGTGCTGCTCGGCGGCGCCTTCGCGGTCTGCGCGGCGCCGTGCATCGGCGTCGTGCTCGGCTCGATCCTCGTGCTCGCCGGCAGCGCGGGCGCCGTCGCGCGCGGCGTGCTGCTGCTCGTCGTCTACTCCGCCGGGCTCGGCTTCGCGTTCCTGCTCGCCGGCGTCTCGTTCACGCGGGCGATGGCGACCTTCCGCTTCCTGCGCGACCACTACCGCGTGCTCGAGGTCGCCGGCGGCGTGACGCTGCTCGCGCTCGGGCTGCTGCTCTTCTTCGACCGCAACTGGTGGCTCTACGTCGGGCTGAACCGGCTGTTCTCACACGTCGGGCTGGACTAGCTCGAGCGAGCCGCCGCGGACGGTCTCCGCGGCCGCGTCCAGCTGCCCGAGCAGCGAGGCGACGTCGACGCCGCCGTGCGCGGGCGCGTACGGCGCGAGCCGGCGCCGGGCCTTCTCGAGCTGGCGCTCGCAGCCGACCCGGCGACCGCGGCCCGCCTGGTACCAGGCGACCGCGACGTGGACGAGCCCCTGGTAGAAGTCGCGCTCGGCCGCCGGGGCCGCGCGCCAGGCGAGCTCGAGCTCCTCGTGCGCGTCGAAGTAGCGTCCGGCGCGGATCAGCTCGAGGCCGCGATCGAGGTGCATGGGGAGACTTTGCACGCTCGGGCGGAGGGGGTACCTTTTCCCGGTGGCGACGATCCTGCTGTGTGGGGTCGACCTCTATATCCGGGGCAAGCTCGAGGCCCTGCTGCCCGAGCACCGGTTGATCACGGCGGACGGCATCGACCCGCCCGACCTCGTGATCGCGGACATCGCCCGCCTCGACGCGGAGGACGTCGCCGACGCCTATCCGGACGTGCCGCTGCTCGGCTTCACGAACCACACGGACACCGCCGGCCTGCGGCGCGCGAACGCCGCCGGCTTCGACCAGGTCTGCGCGAAGTCGGCCCTCTTCGAGCGCACCCGGGAACTGATCGACCCGCTGCTCGCGTCGATAGAGTAGGCCCCGTGACCTACATCATCGCCGAGCCCTGCATCGACATCAAAGACCGGTCCTGCGTCGACGTCTGCCCGGTCGACTGCATCCACGAGGCCGACCGCATCCTCGTGATCGACCCCGAGGAGTGCATCGACTGCGGGGCCTGCGAGCCGGAGTGCCCGGTCGAGGCGATCTTCCCCGAGGACGCGCTCCCCGAGAAGTGGGACCCGTTCGTGAAGATCAACTTCGCCTACAGCGACGGCTTCGACGTGATCAACAAGCTGGTCGACGAGTACGCGACCGAGCACGACGTCCAGAACCAGCCGCTCGAGTAGACGTTTCCGGAGCGGTTCCTCGCGGCATCTTCCTCCCTCGGCGACCGGGGAGGTCGCCGCGCCGTACCGCCGCTGCCGCCTGCAGCCCGCTCGCTAGTCTCCAGCCCAGGATGAAGCCGAAGACACTCGACCACGTCGCCCTCTGGGTCGCCGACCGCGACCGGATCGCGGACTTCTGCTACGCGCACCTCGGCATGCACGAGATCGCGCGCGAGGCGAACTTCACGCTCGTCGGCTCCGACGCCCGGCACGGGAAGCTGACGCTCTTCGACGCCGAGGGGCCGCGGGAGCCGGGGCCCCTGAAGCGGGTCGGGCTGCGCGTCTCCGACCTCGGCGGCGGCGCTCCGGCGGCTGCCGGAGGGGACGGGCGAGGAGTTCGAGGTCGCCGAGGGGCTGCGGATCAGGCTCGTCGAGGCGCAGACCGCGGTCGAGTACGACCTCGACCACTGCGCCCTCTTCGCCACGGATCCGGAGGCGGCCGCCGCCGAGTACGTGGAGCTCGGCTTCGAGGAGGTCGAGCCCGGCGCCGAGGGCGTGCCGCGCGTCGAGGTGGGAGGGGCGTTCCTGGAGCTGCACCTGGGCGAGCCCGGGCAGCCGGAGAAGCCGCTCCTCAACCACGTCGCCGTCCTCGTCGACTCCGCGCAGGAGCACATCGACGAGGCCCAGCAGCTCGGGATCGTCGAGAGCGTCGTCGACGCGGCGAACACGATCGCGGTCTTCGTCTGGGGGCCCGACCGCGTGCGTGTCGAGTACGTCGAGCACAAGCCGACCTTCTCGCTCGTCTAGCGCGCCGTGCTGACGATCCTCGGCGGGGGCATGGCCGGCCTCGCCGCCGCCGCGCGGGCGCGCGAGCTCGGCCTGCCGGCGGTCGTGCACGAGAAGGGCACGCGGGCCGGCGGCTCGATGCTGCTCTCGTCGTGCGTGATCTGGCGCTACCGCTCGGCCGCGCAGTTCCGGGAGGAGTGCCCCGGCGGCGACCCGGCGCTGCAGGAGCTCGTCGTCGACCGGCTCGACGAGGCGATCGCGTGGCTCGAGTCGCTCGGGGCCGAGCCGGTCTGGCAGGAGACGGGCAACCCGCGCACCGTCGGCAAGCGCTTCGACCCCGTGCAGCTGACGAAGGTGCTCGTGCGGGCGGCGGCTGACGTGCGGCTCGGCTCGACCGCAAATGACGATGTGTCACAAGCTGGGTCCGGCGGCGGTGCGGCCCGAGCCTCATGTGACGATTCGTCACAAGGGCCGACGCTGCTGGCCACGGGCGGGTTCCAGGGCTCGCCGGAGCTCGTCGCGCGCTACGTCGCCCCGGCGGCGCCGCTGCGGCTGCGGGCGAACCCGTGGTCGGCCGGGGACGGCCTCCGGCTCGGGCTCGCGCGCGGCGCGGCGCTCTCCTCCGGCCTCGACGAGTTCTACGGGCGCAACATGCCCGACGCCGACTTCGGCGGAGGCCGACTTCGTGCCGCTCTCGCAGCTGTACGGCCGCTTCGCCCGGGTCGTCGACGACGAGGGCGTCGCGTTCTTCCCGGGCGAGGTGTCGTGGTCCGAGGCCGACCTCGTGCAGGCGACCGCCCGGCGTCCGGGCGCCCGCGCCTGGTACCTGCTCGACGAGGCCGCGCTCGAGCAGCGCGTCCGCGAGCGGACCGTCGCCGACATGGTCGCCGCCGCCCCGACGCGCGTCGAGCCGTCGGAGCTGCCCTTCCCGGCACCCGCGGGGACGGTCGTGGCCGTCCGGGTCGCCGCGGCGATCACGCACACGGTCGGCGGCCTGCGCGTCGACACCCGCGCCCGCACCGGCGTCGACGGGCTCTGGGCGGCCGGCGCCGACGCGGGCGGGATCGCGACGGGCGGCTACGCGAGCGGCCTCGCCTCGGCGCTCGTGCTCGGGCTCGCCGCCGCCGAGGACGCCGCCTCGAGGCGGGACGTCTAGGCCGGGCCCAGGAAGACGCAGCGGCGGCGGTCGCCCGGGAGCGGCGAGACGCCGACCTTCGTGACGACGAGCGTGCGCCCGCCCGCGTCGACCTCGCTGCCGAGCGCCGGCGCCTCGCCCTCGCGCTCCTCGAGCTCGTAGCCGCTCGTCCGCCAGACGAAGGCGACGTGGCCGTCTTCGGACATGGGCGGGATGCTAGCGCCGGGCGGTGTACGGCGGCAGCACGATGCGGAGCTCGGTGCCGCCGTCGGCGCCCGCGTCGAGCGAGACGGTGCCGTGCAGCTGGCGGACGCGCTCCTCGATCGCCTCGAAGGCGCGGCGGCGGCGCTCGCCGGCGCCGTCGTCGGTGACGAGCGTCTCGACCGAGCCGTCGGGCAGCTCGGCGATCGCGACCGAGATCCGCGTGCGCGGCCCGCGGCGGATCGCGAGCTCGAGCGACTCGCGGATGATCGTGTACAGCGCGATCTGGGCCTTCTCGCCGAGCCGGTCGCCCGCCTCGACGTCGAGCTCGATCCTCAGCTCGTGCGAGATCCCGAGCTGCTCGGCGAGCGCGGCGATCGCCGGCCCGAAGCCCTGGTCGCGGAGGACGACGGGCTCGAGCGCGAACGAGAGGTCGCGCAGCTCGCGGATCGTCGTCCGCTGCCGCTCCGAGGCCCGCCGCAGCACCTCGCGCGCCTCCTCGACGCGCCCCGACTCGAGCGAGGAGACGACGGCGTCCAGCATCAGCGCGATCCCGGCCAGGCTCTGCACCGGGCCGTCGTGGAGGAAGAGCGCGACCCGCCGGCGCTCGTCCTGCTCCGCGGCGATCAGCCGGTCCTGGAGCCGGGCGCGGTCGTCCGGGGGCACTAGTCGATGATCGCTTCGCGCAGCGCGATCGCGACCGCATGCGTGCGGGTGTCGGCCTCGAGCTTGGTCAGGATGTGCCGCACGTGGCTCTTGACCGTCTCCTGGCTGATGAAGAGCCGGCCGGCCACGTCCGCGTTCGACATGCCGTCGGCGAGCAGCTGCAGGATCTCGCGCTCCCGGCCCGTCAGCATCTCGTCGCGGTCCTTGCCGGCGAGGAAGGCGGGCATCAGCGCCGGGTCGACGTAGCCCTCGCCGCCTGCGACCTTCTCGATCGCGCGGACGAGCGTCTGGTGCGGCGCCTCCTTGAGGATGTAGCCCTTCGCGCCCGACTCGAGCCCGCGCGAGAGCAGGCTCTTCTCCGAGTAGGCGGTGAAGATCAGCACCTTCGAGTCGGGCACCTGCTCGGTCAGGAGCTTCGTCGCCTCGAGCCCGTCCATGCCGGGCATGCGCACGTCCATGATCACGACGTCCGGCTTGCGCCGCTGGGCCAGGTCGACCGCGCTGGCGCCGTCCGCGGCCTCGCCGACGACGCGGATGTGGGGCGCCCGCGAGAGCGACAGGCGCAGCCCTTCGCGCACGACCTCGTGGTCGTCGACGATCAGACAGGAGATCTCGTCCGGCATGGCTCCCCGATTCTATGTGTCACATCGTCAAGCTCAGCTGTTCCGGCTCGGACGGAGGCTCGAGCCGGACGCGACGGCGGTCCCGGATCCCGAAGGCCCGCCGTAGCTCCGCTACCTTCGCGCGGACCGGGTCTGCCTCCTCTTTCGGCAGATGCGCGCGCCTTCCGTAGAGCCGCGTGTAGCGGTCGAGCTGCTCGGGCCAGTCGCGGGCGAGGGCGTCCAGGAAGTGCTCGCGCGTGCCCGGCTTCAGGTAGAGCAGGTTCGCCCAGAGGCCCGTCGCCCCGGCCTCGCGGGCCGCGCGGACGACGTCGGCGAGCAGGTCGGGCCGGTCGGAGAGGCCGGGCAGGATCGGCGCCATGCCGACGCCGGCCTTGACACCCGCGTCGACGAGCATGCGCAGGGCGCGGAGCCGCTGCTCCGGCGGCGCCGTCCCCGGCTCGGTCAGCCGCCAGATCTCGCGGTCGAGGGTCGGCACCGAGAAGGTGACCGAGACCTCGGCCCGCGTCGAGGCCTCGACGAGCAGGTCGAGGTCGCGGACGACGAGCGGCCCGCGCGTGATCACGTGGAAGGGCGTGCGCGCCTCCGCGAGCGCCGCGATGCAGGCCCGCGTCAGCCGGTAGCGGCCCTCGGCCGGCTGGTACGGGTCGGTGGCGGCGCCGATCGCGACGTGCTCCCGCTTCCAGGAGGGTCGCCGCAGCTCCACGCGGAGCACCTCGGCGACGTTCGTCTTGACGCGGATCGAGCGGCCGTACCGGTCGTCGGCGGGGCGGTCGGCGCGGCGCTCGAAGGCGCGGACGTAGCAGAAGGTGCAGCGGTGGACGCAGCCCATGTACGGGTTCAGCGACCACGCGAACCCCATCCCGCTGACGCGGTTCAGCGCCGCACGGCAGGGTTCCTCGCGATACTCGACGCGCACCGTGGAGATCATAGAACATACGTTCGCCCCGGGAATCACGCGCCTGACGCTGCCGCTGCCGACCGGACCGCGCCACGTCCACTGCTACGTCGTCGACGGCACGCTCTTCGACACGGGGCTCGGCATCGGCGAGGTCGCCTGGCCGGAGGTCGAGCGGATCGCGATCACGCACATGCACCCGGACCACGTCGGCGGCGCCTCGGCGGCGGCGGAGGCGACCGGCGCGCCGGTCTTCCAGGGCGGCCTCGACTACGCGCAGTGCGAGCGCGTCTGGGGCTCGCGGGACTGGCCGGAGCGGATGGCGGAGTGGTTCCTGCGCCACGGCGTCCCGGCCGAGTCCGCGCAGGAGCTGATCGAGCAGGGGCACGCGTTCGCACCGTTCGTCCGCTACTCGCACGACCCGGAGCTGCTGTACGAGGGCAGCGAGCTCGACGGCTGGCAGGTGCTGGAGCTGCCGGGCCACGCCGACGGCCACCTCGGCTTCCTGCGGGACGGGATCCTCGTCGGCGGCGACACGCTGCTCGACCCGATCACGCCCGCGGTCGGGCTCTACCCGGAGAGCCGGCCCGACCCGCTCGGCGACTACCTGGCGACGCTCGACCGGCTCGCCGAGCTCGCGCCCGCGGCTCGTCTACCCGGGCCACGGCGGGCCGATCGACGACGCCGCCGCCCGCGCCCGGGCGCTCGTCGAGCACCACCGAGAGCGGCTCGACGCGACCGCCGCGGCGCTGTCCGCCGAGCCGCGCAGCGCCTTCGAGATCTCCCACGCCCTCTTCGGGAAGCCGCTCTCGCCCACGCACCGGCGCTTCGCCGTCGCGGAGACGCTCTCGCACCTGGAGCGGCTCGTCCGGGAGGAGCGGGCCCGTCGGCGCGGAAGCGTCGGGAGGGTGACTTATACTGGGCCGTAGCCTTGGAAGACGAGATTCCTAGACGTCCCCCCGCAAAGGCGGGAACGCGGACGTGACACTTGCCTGGGAGCTCGCCGCGGTCGGCGTGCTCATCCTCCTCAACGCCTTCTTCGTGGCGGCGGAGTACGCGCTCGTGACGGCGCGCCGGACGCGTATCCACGAGCTCGCCCACGGCGGCGACCGCCGGGCCCGGCTCGTCCTGAAGATCACCGCCCAGCCGCCGCAGTTCATCGCGGCGATGCAGCTCGGCGTCACGCTCACCTCGCTCGGCATCGGCGCGGTCGGCGAGCCGGCGCTGGCGCACGTCTTCGAGACGTGGCTCGCGGCGCTGCTCTCGGTCGTCCTCGGCTTCCTGATCATCACCTTCCTGCACGTGGTCGTCGGCGAGCTCGTGCCGAAGGGCGCGACGCTGCGCTACCCGGAGCGGGTGGCGCTCGCGGTCGCGGCGCCGGTGCGCGGCTTCTTCTGGCTGGCGCGGCCGCTCGTCTGGGTGCTGCAGCGCTCGACCGAGTGGGTGCTCGGCCTCTTCGGGATCGAGCCGCCGGGGGCCGACATCGAGGTCTACTCCGAGCCCGAGCTGAAGATGCTCGTCTCCTCGGCGACGCAGTACGGGGAGCTCGAGCAGGGCGAGCAGGAGATGCTCTACAAGGTCTTCGACTTCGCCGACAAGGAGGCCGCGGACGTGATGGTGCCGCGGCCCGAGGTGGTCGCGATCGCGATCGACCTGCCGCCGGAGGAGGCGCTCGCCGTCACGCTCGACTCGCCGTACACGCGCTACCCGGTCTACACCGGGTCGCTCGACGAGATCGTCGGGATCCTGCACGTGCGCGACCTGTTCACGGCGCTGCACGACCGCGGCCTCGCCGACGTCCGCCTCGACGAGCTCGTCCGGCCCGCCTACATGGTCCCCGAGACGAAGGACCTGGCGGCGCTCCTGACCGAGTTCCGGCGCACGAACCAGCACATGGCGATCGTCGTCGACGAGTACGGCGGCATGGAGGGGATCGTCACGCTCGAGGACCTGCTCGAGGAGATCGTCGGCGAGATCGAGGACGAGTTCGACCTGCCGGACGAGTCGATCGAGCGCGTGGACGACGACACCGTCCGGATCGACGGCACCTTCCCGATCGACGACTTCAACGAGCAGTTCCGGACGGAGCTGCCCGTCGAGGACTACCACACGGTCGCCGGCTTCGTCTTCGGGCAGCTCGGGCGCATGCCCGCGCCGGGCGACGTGGTCGACTCGGACGGCGTCCGGTTCCACGTCGACGGCGTCGAGGGGACGCGGATCGACCGGCTGACGGTGACCTTCCGGCGGCCCGAGCACGCCGAGGAGCCGCCGGAGGCCGACGAGGACGCGTAGCCGCCGCCGCTAGCGGCGGCCGGCCGGGGCGGTCGTCGTCGACGACGTCGTCTTCGCGTCCGTCGTCGTCGTGAAGAAGGTCGTCGAGGGCGAGGTGCCCGTGCTCGTCGGCGTCGTGGTCGGCGTCGTGGTCGGGGTCGTCGTGGTCGTGGGCGGCGGAGTCGGCGTCGCCACGGTCTGGACGACCTCGCAGCCGACGACCTTGTCGAGCGCGTCGACGACGGCGCGGTCGCGGCCGGGGCCGCAGTCGATCGTGTCCGCCTCGCCGTCGTCGGCCATGATCGTGTCGCTGCCGGCGCCGCCCTTCAGCGTGTCCTTGCCCGCGCCGCCGATCAGGACGTCGTTGCCGGGGCCGCCGTCGAGCAGGTCGTCGCCCGCGCCGCCGAGCAGCGTGTCGTTGCCGCGGCGGCCGAGCACGGTGTCGTCGCCGCCGCCGCCCGCGAGGTAGTTCGGCCCGGCGGAGCCGACGAGCCGGCGCCCTCGCGGCTTGGGCTTGGCCAGGAGGACGACCTCGGTCTGCTCGGAGATCGCGCTCGTCGCGCCGTTGGCGTTCTTCGAGACGACGACCGCGCGCAGCGTCGAGCCGAGGTCGTCCGTTGCCGACGAAGTAGGTCTTGCCGCGGTGCTTCAGCACCGTGCAGTGCGCGCCGGTCGCGTCGCAGCGGCGCCAGTAGCGGGTGAATCGCATCGGCCGGTCGCCCGTCCAGACCCCGTCGGAGAGCCGCAGCTTCGCGCCGACCGCCGGCGCGTCGAGGATCTTCGGCGCGGTCGTGGTCGCCGGCTTCAGCTTCAGCTTCGGCCGGGTCGGGAAGGTGTGGTCGGAGGGCGCCGTCGCCGTGCCGCCGTTGCTCGTCGCGGTCACGTAGACGCGGATCGTGAAGCCGAGGTCCGCCTGCGTCTGGACGTAGGTCGTGCCGGTCGCTCCCGGGATCGGCTTGCAGCCGTTGCCGAGCGTGTCGCAACGCTGCCAGACGTAGGAGTAGGAGATCGCGCCGGCGGTCGAGCTCCAGGTGCCGCTCGTCGCCTGGAGCTGCTGCGCGACGGCGTTGACGCCGCTGATGAGCGGCCGGACCGAGACGACGGGCGGGTTCATCTGGACGGGCTCGGTCAGCTCGGAGCGGGCGTTCTCCTCGCCGAGGCTGTTGGTCGCCCAGACGTGGAACGCGAGCCGCCAGCCGACCAGGTCGATCCCGACCGGGATCACGGCCGAGGGGGTGAAGGTGGTGGGAACCTCGGGCGCCGGCGTCGGTATCGGCAGGCAGGTCGACCCGTTCGCCGTGCACTTCTCGAACGTGTAGCGGTAGGTGATCGGCAGCTGGCCGCTCCAGCTCCCGCCCCGGCCGACGACGGTCTGGCCGACCAGCGGCTTGTCGCTCGTCACGGTGGGCGGCAGCACCGGCGCGGGGAGGAGCCCGCGGACGACGCGCGTGGGCTCGGACTCGGCGGCCGTGGAGCCGGCGAGCGTTCGTCGCGGTCACCCGCACCCGCAGGGTGTGGCCGACGTCGGCCGCGGTCGGGACGTAGGTCGACGCCGTCCCGCCGGCGAGCGAGCAGTTGTTGCCCCCCGCGTCGCACTGCTCCCAGCGGTAGGCGAACGTGATCGGCGGCGAGCCGCTCCAGGTGCCGGCCGTCGCCGAGATCGAGGTGCCCTGGATCGGCGCGACGCCGAAGAACGTCACCTTCGGCAGCCCGGTGCTGACGGGCCCGGCCGAGCTGACGACGCCCGTCGAGGGCACCTGCGCCGACGTCGCGGACGACGTGCCGTCGGAGCCGCTCGCGGTCACGGTGACGCGGATCGTCGAGCCGCCGTCGGCGGTCGTCAGCGTGTAGGTCGCCGCGGTCGCGCCCGAGATCGAGACGCAGCCGGCGCCGGCGCTGTTGCAGCGGAGCCACTGGTGGGCGAACGTGGGGCTGCCGCTCCAGACGCCGTCGTTCGCCGTCAGCGTCACGCCCGGTGACAGCGAGCTCGTCGGCGTGATCGAGGGCGCCGTCGTGACGCCGAAGGCGAGCCCCCATTCCGGATCCGCGGCCGGGACCGCGGGGGACAGGGCCGCCGCTCCCGCGCCGAGCGGGCTCATGGTCGCCAGGTTCCCGTCGGTGGTGTAGGCGATCGAGCTGCCGGCCGGCGACCACGCGGGCGCCCGGTCGCTGCTCGAGTCGTTCGTCAGCCGGACCTCGGAGCCGCCGGCCGCCGGCAGCGAGTAGATCTGGTAGGTGCCCGTCTGGCCGCGGTCGGTCGCGAAGGCGATGTGGGACCCGTCCGGCGACCAGTTCGGCTCGATGTCGTCGCCGGCGCTGTTCGTCAAGCGGGTCTGGCTCGTCCCGTCCGAGTTCATCACGTAGATCTCGGGGTTGCCGTCGCGCGTCGAGACGAAGGCGATCTTGGCGCCGTCGGGGGACCAGGTCGGGTCGTAGCTCGAGGTGCCCGAGACGAGCTGCGTCGGGGCGACGCCGCCGCCCGAGCCGGCCGCAGGGGCCGGGACGGTCGAGATCGCGCCGCCCGAAGGCGCGTAGAGGATCAGCGCGCCGTTCGGCGACCAGGCGATCGCGCTGCCCGCGCGGGCGGCCAGCGCGCCGCCCGAGCCGGTGATCTCCGTCGGCGTCGACGAGGCGGTCGCGGGCATCGTCGCCAGGTTCCCGCTGCCGTCGCGGAACGCGATCCGGTCGGCGGCGGGGGAGAGGGACGGCGAGGTGCCGCGTGACGCCCGTGTCGACGGCGCCGGTCCCGTCGGCGGCGATCAGCCTGATCGTGCCGGAGACGTAGACGATCTTGCCGCTCGGCCCCGGCGCCGCCGCGTCGGCGACGCGCCGCTGGAGCGGCACGAGGACGAGCAGCGCGGCGAGCGCGACGAGGGCGATGCGAGAGGTCACCGGCAAGTCTTATCCGTTTGAAGAGGTAAGGGCAAGGGGCTCAGACTTTCTTCCCTGGGTTGAGCAGGCCTTTCGGGTCGAAGACGTCCTTGACGCGGCGGTGGAGCCCGGACGCGGCCGGGCCCAGCTGCCGCTCGAGCTGGCCCGCCTTCAGCAGGCCGATCCCGTGCTCGCCGGTGACGGTGCCGTCGAGCCGGAGCGCCAGCTCGAAGAGATCCTCGCAGGCCGCGCGCGCCCGTGCGGCCTCGGCGGGGTCGTCGGGCGAGAAGAGGAAGGTCGAGTGGATGTTGCCGTCGCCCGCGTGGCCGAACGAGAGGCTGTCGACCTCCCGGGCGGCGCCGATCGCGAGCGTCGCCTCGATCGCCTCCTGCAGCCGGTCGAGCGGGACGGCGATGTCCTCGGAGATCGCGCCGCCCTTCTGCGCCAGGATCGCGAAGGCGACGCCCGCGCGCCAGCGCCAGAGCGCCTCGACCTCGGGCGGCGTCGCCGGCGCCCAGAGGCCGACCGCCTCGCCCGCGAGGGCCTCCTGCAGCTCGTCCAGGGCCCAGGCGGCCTCGGCCCGCGAGCCGTCGACCTCGACCAGGACGACGAAGCCCGCGTCCGGCGGGACCGGCTGCGGGAACGCGCCGCCCGAGACCTCGAGCGTGCGGCCGTCGAGGTACTCGACCGCCGCCGGGTAGGTGCCGCTGCCGAGCACCGCCTCGAGCGCGGCGCAGCCGGAGGCGGTGTCGCGCAGGAACGCGACGAGCGGCAGCTCCGCCTCCGGCGCCGGCATCAGGCGCAGCCAGGCGGCCGTGACGATCCCGAGCGTGCCCTCCGAGCCGACGAGCAGCGAGCGCAGGTCGTAGCCGGCGACGTCCTTGCGCATCGCGCCGCCCAGCGAGACCACCTCGCCGGGCGGGACGACCGCCTCGATCCCGGTCACCCAGCGGCCGGTGACCCCGTACTTGAACGCGTGCGGCCCGCCGGCGTTGCAGGCGATGTTGCCGCCGATCTGCGACTGCTCCCAGGCGCCCGGGTCGGGCGGGAAGCGGAGCCCGTTCTCGCGCGCGAGCCGGTGCACCGTGCCGGTCGTGACGCCCGCCTCGACCTGCAGGCGCCAGAGCAGCGGCTCGAACGAGCGCACCCGGTCGAGGCGCTCCAGCGCCAGCACGACCCCGCCGTCGGGGATCGCGCCGCCGGCGAGGCCGGTGCCGCCGCCGCGCGGCGTGATCGGGACGTCGTGCTCGTAGCACCAGGCGACGACGCGGGCGACCTCCGCCGTCGTCGAGGGGAAGCAGACCGCGTCGGCTCGTCCGTGCAGGCCGCGTCCGAGCAGGTCGGTGGTGTGCTCGGGGCCCGGGGCGACGACCGCGCCCGCGGGCAGCAGCGTCGCGAGGTCGCGCTCGAGGGTCGCCACCGTGCGAGCGTATCGGCAACGCCGCCGCGCCGTCCTCCCCGCGCGGGCGGGGCCGGCGGTCAGGCTTCGACCCGGCGTGGACGCCGCAGCCCGACGCGGGCGAGCTCGGCGTCGGCCAGCGCGGCCGTGTGCCCGTCCTCGTAGTCGCGCCAGGGGTTCTCGCTCAGGCGCCGCAGACGCCGGTAGGGGAGGTGGTCGAGCGCGCGGCGGGCGAGGAACTGCTCGAGCGCCTCGTCGTCGCCGGCGAGCGCGACGGCGTCCTCGAGCGAGCGCCGGTCGCGGTGCCAGCTGCGCCGGAGCAGGGCGTAGAGGGCGAGCAGCGGCGTCGTCGGCGCGGCGGCGAGCGCGACCCAGAGCAGGACGGCGAGGTTGTGGACGTCGCTGCGGCTCTGCTGCCCGTTGTAGAGCGCGCTCTGGGCGGCGTCGTGCGCCGTCTTCGTCAGGTTCTCGACCTGCCCGCCGACGAACGGGATGTTCGAGATCAGCGTCAGCGCCGAGGCGGTCGCGTCGACGGCGCGCCCCGCCAGCACGACCGTGTTCGACAGCGACGCGAGCCCGTTGACGTAGTGGTAGACGAGGTAGCCGATCCCGATCCAGAGCAGCAGCCAGGCGACGAGCAGCCCGTCGAGCAGCCGGATCGTGGTCTTCGAGTCGAGCGTCGTCGGCAGCCGGACCACACCCGGCTCGTGCCCCGGCGGGCGGTTCTCAATCGAGCGGCTGCTCGACCGCCTCGCCGTCCTCGATCCGCCACGCGCGCAGCTCGTCCCGCGCGAGCGAGAGGATCAGGTACGGCCGACCCTGCCAGAGGCCGATGTTGGCGACGTCGGTGCGCGAGGGGCGCGCCTCGGTCTCCGGGTGCGAGTGGAAGACGGCGAGCTCGTAGCCCTCGTCCTCGGCGAAGAAGTCGCCGGGGTCGCCCGGCTCGAGCTGGAACCGGTACGGCGAGCCGAGCACGTTGCGGCCCGGCCGGTACTCCACCGCGACGCCGTCCTGCAGCAGCAGCAGTCCGCAGGCCTCGTTCGGCTGCTCGGCCCGGGCGTGTTCGACGAGTGCCCGGCGCGTCGCGGCGGGGACTACCACCAGATCGTGCGGTCGAGCTCGTCGCCGCCCGCGCCCGGCTCGTCCCAGAACGAGGCGGAGAGGTACTTCCAGCCGCCGTCGGCGAGGACGCAGACGACGACCGCGCCGTCCTCGAGCTCGGAGGCGAGCCTGCGCGCGACGTGGACGACCGCGCCGGCCGAGACGCCGGCGAAGATCCCCTCGCGCTCGAGCAGCGCGTGCACGGCGGCGACCGACTCCGCGTTCGAGACGAGCACCTTCCGGTCGAGCTTCGAGACGTCGAGGATCGGCGGCGTGTAGCCGTCCTCGAGCGAGCGCAGCCCCATCACGGGGTCGCCGGGCATCGGCTCCGCGGCGGCGACGACGACGTCGGGGAACGACTCGCGCAGCCGCTCGCCGGTGCCCATCAGCGTGCCGCCCGTGCCGAGGCCCGCGACGAGCACGTCGACGCGGTCGAGCGCCTCGGCGATCTCGGCGCCGGTGCCCTCGTAGTGGGCGCGCGGGTTCGCCGCGTTCGCGTACTGGAACGGCATGAAGTAGCGCGGGTCGCCCTCCGCCAGCTCGAGCGCCAGCTGCACGGAGCCGTTCGTGCCGAGCTCGCCCGGGGAGAAGACGACCGTCGCGCCGAAGAGCCGCAGCAGCTTGATCCGCTCCGGCGTCGCGTTCTCGGGCATGACGCAGGTGATCGGGTAGCCCTTCAGCTTCGCGACCAGGGCCAGCGAGATGCCGGTGTTGCCGGAGGTCGGCTCGAGCAGCTCGCGGCCGGGCTCGAGCTCGCCGGAGGCCTCGGCGTCCTCGATCATCTTCTTGGCGACGCGGTCCTTGATCGAGCCCGTCGGGTTCTGCCCCTCGAGCTTGGCGTAGATCCGCACCGACTCGCGGGGCGCGATCCGCGGCAGCTCGACGAGCGGCGTCGAGCCGACGAGGTCGAGCAGGGACGGGGTGAGCGTCGGCCTAGCCACGGCCCCCTGCCATCGCGGGCAGGAGGATCACGGTCGCGCCCTCGGCGACGGGCGTGTCGACGCCGTCCAGCGTCCGCACGTCCTCGCCGTCGAGGTACACGTTCACGAACGGCTTGATCTGCACGCCGTCGTAGACCTTCGAGCCGAGCGCGGGGATGCGCTCGCGCAGGTCGGCGAGCAGCTCGCCGACCGTGCCGCCGTGCGCCTCGACCTCGCGGTTGCCGCCCGCCTCGGCGCGCAGCACCGGCGGGACCCGGACCTTCGCCACTAGTGGACACCTCCCGCGCAGAACTCGACGTAGTCGACGTACTCGGTGATCGTCGGGCTCTCGCCGCAGACCGGGCAGGCCGGATCGCGCTTGAGGGCGACCTCGGTGAACGACTCCTCGAGCGCGTCGAAGAGCAGCAGCCGGCCGACGAGCGGCTCGCCGATCCCGACCGCGAGCTTGATCGCCTCGTTCGCCTGGATCGAGCCGACGATGCCGGGCAGGACGCCGAGCACGCCGCCCTCGGCGCACGACGGCGCCAGCTCGGGCGGCGGCGGCTGCGGGAAGAGGCAGCGGTAGCAGGGGCCCTCGTGCGGCTTGAAGACGGTGACCTGGCCCTCGAAGCGGTAGATCGAGCCGTGCACGACGGGGATGTCGTGCCAGACGGAGGCGTCGTTGACGAGGTAGCGCGTCGGGAAGTTGTCGGCGCCGTCGACGATCACGTCCCAGCCGTCGGCGAGGATCCGGTCGACGTTCTCGGACGTCAGCCGCTCGCGGTAGGTCTTGACCTCGACGTCGGGATTGAGCGCCTCGAGCGCGCGCTTGGCGGAGTCCACCTTCGGCTCGCCGAGCGAGTCGAGCGAGTGGACGATCTGCCGCTGCAGGTTCGTCTCGTCGACGATGTCGGCGTCGACGATCCCGAGCGTGCCGACGCCGGCCGCCGCCAGGTAGAGCGACGCGGGCGAGCCGAGGCCGCCGGCGCCGATCAGCAGCACGCGCGACTCGAGCAGCTTCAGCTGCCCCGCCTCGGCGATCTCGGGGATCAGCAGGTGGCGGCTGTAGCGCGTCCGCTGGGCCGGGCCGAGCGAGCGGGGGAGGACGGTCTCGAAGCCGTTCCGCTTCCAGTCGGTGTAGCCGCCGGCGAGGTTGACGACGTTCCGGTAGCCGAGCTCCTGCAGCGTCTTCGCCGCGAAGGCCGAGCGGGAGCCGCCGGCGCAGTAGAGGAGGATCGGCGCGTCGCGTTCGGGCGCGAGCTGCTCGATCCGCTGCTCGAGGTAGCCGCGGGGCACGTGCACGGCCCCGGGGATGTGGCCCTCCTCCCACTCGTCGCGCTCGCGCACGTCGACGAAGAGGGTGCCGTTGCCGGTCAGGGCCTGGGCGCCGGTCGAGTCGACCTCGGAGATCTCGGCCTTGACGCGGGAGAGGAGATCGCGGTAGCTGGTCATTGGTTCAGAAAGTATAGCGACGGAGGCGAGAGCGCCGGGCGGCGGTCGCTAGTCGTGCTCGACCGCGTGCTCGTCGTCCAGCCAGGCCCGTCCGAAGCGGCGCATCTCCTCGATCACGGGCAGCAGCGCCTCGCCCTTCTCGGTCAGCTCGTACTCGACCCGCGGCGGCGTCTCCGCGTAGCTCCGGCGGGTGACGATCCGGTCGGCCTCGAGCTCCTTCAGCCGCTCGGACAGCGTCCGCGGGCTGATCCCGGGGCAGGCGCGCCGCAGCTCCGAGAAGCGCCGCGCGCCCTCGGAGAGGTCGTGGACGAGCAGCGCCGTCCACTTCGAGCCGATGATCTCGGCCGAGCGGGCGACCGAGCAGGTGCGGTCGTGGACGGGGTTCATCGTGCGCATCGGTATCCGAAGTGTACCAATGCGCCCTGTCCGCTTCGGGCCACGACGCCCGCGCTACCCTCGGATCCGTGACGGCGCGCGTGCGGATGATCGCCCTCGTCGCCGCCGCGGCGCTGCTCGCGGCGGGCGGCGCCGTCGGCGTCACCCTGGCGACGCGGACGCCGACGCCGACGGCGCGCACGCAGCCGGGCGCGCCGCCGCTCGCGCTCGACCTCGGCGTGCGCTCCGACGCGCAGGCGGACGACCTGCGGCGGGCGCTGCAGCTCTACGAGTCGGGCAAGCGCGGCCGGGCGGAGGCGATCTTCCTCCGGCACGGCTCGGTCGAGGCGCAGATCGGCGCCGCCCTCGCGCGCTGGCCGAACGGGAGCCTCGCGACCCTGGAGGGCCTCGGGCGCGAGTACCCGAAGAGCGCCGTCGTCCAGCTCAACCTCGGCCTCGCCCGCTACTGGGACGGGCGCGTCCCCGCCGCGGTCGCCGCCTTCGAGGCCGCCCGGGCGGCGAGCCCCGACTCGAGCTACGCGATCCGCGCCGACGGCCTCCTGCACCCGCAGTACGCGCCCGGGCTGCCCCCCTTCACGCCGAGCTTCGAGACGCCCCCGCGCCTGGCGAAGCTCCGGCCGGCGCAGCAGCTCGAGGCGCTGCGGCGGGCCGCGGCGGGCGGCGAGGCCCGCGACCTGCTCCTCTACGGCGCGGCGCTGCAGCGGCTCGGCAGGCCCGTCTCGGCGGAGCGGCAGTTCGCGCGGGCGGCGAAGGCGGCGCCGAACGACCCGGAGGCGCTGACCGCGCGGGCCGTCGGCCTCTTCGACAAGTCGAATCCGTCGAAGGCGTTCTCGCAGCTCGGGCCGCTGACGAAGCGCTTTCCGCACACGGCGACGATCCGCTACCACCTCGGGCTGATGCTCGTCTGGATCGGACAGGTCGCGCAGGCGAAGCAGGAGCTCGCGCAGGCCGTCGCAGCGGATCCCCGGCGGCCTGCTCGGCGGCGAGGCCGGGCGCCTGCTCGATCGGCTCGGAACTGTTAGGACCAAGTAAGGACGACAATGAGCCGAACGGCCTATCGACGCCGTCCGCTTCCTCGGTAACACTTCCGCATCCCCGCGAGGTCGTAGGGGTTGCAACAAGGGGTAAGCTGAGACAAAGCTCGAGCCAGAGGGGGCGCAGTGGGCGAAGGGGAAGCTGCAGGGGCTGGGAGCACGTCGGGGAACGTCCTCGAGACCGAGGAGGCGCGCGGCCTGCTCGAGTCCGCGCAGGAGTCCGGCTCGCTGACGACCGAGGAGATCGCGCTCGCCTTCGGCGACCTCGACCTCGACGCGGGCCAGCTCGACGACTTCTACCAGGCGCTCCGCGAGCAGGAGATCGACGTCGTCGACGGCGCCGTCCCGGCCGACGAGGAGCCGACCGCCGAGGCGCGCGAGATCTCGACCGACTCGCTGCAGCTCTTCCTGCGCGACGTCGGCAAGGTCGACCTGCTGACCGCCGCCCAGGAGGTCGAGCTCGCGAAGCGGATCGAGCGCGGCGACCACGGCGCCAAGCAGGAGATGGTCGAGGCGAACCTGCGCCTCGTCGTCTCGATCGCGAAGCGCTACCGCAACCAGGGCCTGCCCTTCCTCGACCTGATCCAGGAGGGCACGATCGGCCTCGTCCGCGCCGCCGAGAAGTTCGACTACCGCAAGGGCTTCAAGTTCTCGACCTACGCGACCTGGTGGATCCGGCAGGCCGTCGCCCGCGCGCTCGCCGACAAGGCGCGCACGATCCGGATGCCGGTGCACGTGGTCGAGAAGCTGAACAAGATCGTCCGCTCCGAGCGGAAGCTGCGCGCCGAGCTGGGCCGCGAGCCGACCTCCGCGGAGATCGCGGTCGACCTCGACCTGACGCTGGACGAGGTCGAGACGATCCGCCGGACCGCGCAGACGCCGGTCTCGCTCGAGAAGCCGGTCGGCGACGAGGAGGAGTCGGAGTTCGGCCACTTCCTCACCGACGAGACGGCGCCGCTTCCGGACGAGGCGGCCGAGACGTCGCTGCGCAAGGAGGCGCTGCTGAAGATCCTCGGCGCGCTCTCGCCGCGCGAGCGCCGCGTGCTCGAGCTCCGCTACGGCCTGAACGGCGAGCACCCGCGCACGCTCGACGAGGTCGGGCGCACCTTCAACGTCACGCGCGAGCGGATCCGCCAGATCGAGAACCAGAGCCTGAAGAAGCTGCGGGCGCTGGCCGACTCGGCGAAGCTGAAGGACGTCGCCGCGTAGCCCGCCCTAGGCGGCGTGCAGGAGCTGCGTGCGGCCGCCGAAGCGGACCGTCGTCTGCCCGATCCGCTCCTCCACCAGCCAGGCCTGGACGATCTCGAGCACGTGCGGCAGCGCCCTCGGCGGCGGTCTGGAGCGAGACGAGGTAGCCGCGGCCGTCCGCCTCGATCTCCGCCCCGGCGCCGAGCGGGTCGATCCGGTGCGCGAGCACGAAGGCCGCGAAGGCGTCCGGTGCCTCGACGACGCAGCGGTGGCTCACGGCCCCATTCCTACCTCGCGCGGATTGACCGTCCACGACTGCCGCGTTAAGCCTCCGTTCAGGCGGCGTCCGTGCGGGCGCCGTCAGTAGACTCGGCGCTCGTGGCCGACCCGCAGCGCTACATCGACGAGCTCGCCCCGTTCCTCGCGATCCCCTCGGTCAGCGCCGACCCGGCGCACCGCGCCGACGTCCAGGCGGCCGGCGAGTGGGTCTGCGCCTTCGTCCGCGCCGCCGGGGGCGCGTGCGAGCTCGTCGACTGGCACGGGCAGCCGCTCGCGATCGGCGAGCTGCGCGCCTCGTCCGGCGCCGACTCCGCGCCGACGGTGATCTGCTACGGCCATTTCGACGTCCAGCCGCCGGCGCCGCTCGACCTCTGGGACTCGGAGCCGTTCGCGCCGTCCGTCCGCGACGGCTGGCTCCACGCGCGCGGGATCGCGGACGACAAGGGCCAGCTGTACATGCTCCTGCGGGCCGCGGCCGACCTCGCCGCCGCCGGCGAGCTGCCCGTCAACCTCCGCTTCTGCTGCGACGGCGAGGAGGAGACCGGCGGCCACTCGATCGTCGACTTCCTCGCGGCCGACGAGCGCGGCGGCGACGCGTGCGTGATCTTCGACTCGGGCTACCAGGAGCGCGGCAAGCCGGCCTTCAACCTGGCGACGCGCGGGCTCGTCTACTTCCATCTGAAGCTGCGGAGCGGCGACCGCGACCTGCACTCGGGCATGTACGGCGGCGCGGCGCTGAACGCGGTGCACGCGCTCGTGCAGGCGCTGGCCCCGGTGCTGGCGCGCGACGGTCGTCTGCCGGAGCCGCTGCGCCAGGGGATCGCGGCGCCGACCGACGAGGAGCGCGAGGCGTGGAAGACGCTGCGCCCGGGCGCCGACGAGCTCGGCGAGGCGGGCGCGCGGCCGATGGACGACCGCGCCGCCGAGGAGTTCTACCTCCGCACCTGGTCGGAGCCGACCTGCGAGGTGAACGGGATCGTCGGCGGCGAGCCGATCCTGCAGAAGACGGTGCTGCCGGTCGAGGCCGAGGCGAACGTCTCGCTGCGGCTCGCCCCCGGCCAGGACCCGGACACGATCGCGGCCGCCTTCGAGCGGCTCGTCCGCGAGGCGCTGCCCGACGGGGCCGAGCTCGAGGTCGTCCGCCTCTCCGACGCGCGCGCCGGCCTCGTCTCGCCCGACGCGCCCGCGATCCAGCTCGCGCTCGACGCGTTCGAGCGGGTCGCCGGGATCCGGCCGCTGCTCGTCCGCTCCGGCGGCACGCTGCCGATCGTGCCCGCGCTCGCCGACCGGGGCATCCCGACGATCGTCACCGGCTTCGCGCTGCCCGACTCGAACGTCCACTCGCCGAACGAGCGGATCCCCGTCGAGCACCTCCCGCTCGGGGTCGCGGTCGCGCGCGAGCTCTTCCTCGCCTTCGGCGAGCTCTGACGCGGCTTCTCGCCGGCCGCCGGCTCAGTCCGCGCGGAACGGCGCCGGGCAGGCGTCGATCTTCGGGATCGAGAAGCGCGCGATCGTCCCGAAGCCCTCCGCCGGCCTGCACGCCTGCGCGACGCCGGCGTCGCACGCGACCGAGAGGAAGACGAACGCCTCCTCGAGCGTGAAGCCCCACTGGTCGACGAGGAGCCGCGCCGCCTCCTCGGAGACGAGCTGCAGCGCCTCCTCGACGCGGTCCGCCGTCGCGTGCGGCACCCAGCGATCCGCGAGCTCCGTGACCGGCCACTCGGCCTGCTTCCCCTTGACGAGGTCGAACCGCACGTCCACCTCGCCCGCGATCTCGACGCCGGTGAAGCAGATCTCGCCGTCGCCCATCGACGCGTGCATGTCACCGACGGCGAACATCCCGCCCGGACGGCGCACCGGGAAGTAGATCGTCGCGCCCGGCCCGTGCAGGTGGTCGTCGAGGTTGCCGCCGTGCCGGCCCGCGAGCCCGTTCGAGAGCTCGTCGCCGCCCGTCGCGACGCCGACGACGCCGACCATCGGCCGGGCCGGGAAGCGGATCCGCTCGTTCATCTCGATCGTCCCGTCGCGAACGGAGAAGAGCTTCGTCAGCGGCGAGCGCACCTGCTCGATCAGCTGCCCGAAGCCCGGGATCAGCGTCGCGACGCCCCACTCGATCGGCCGGACGTCGAGGATCTCGACCACGAGCGAGTCGCCCGGCTCCGCGCCCCGCACCGCGACGGGGCCGGTCGCGCTGTTGATCCGGCCGAGGTCGATCTCGGTGACGAGGTCGTCCTCGGAGCGGATCTGGCCGGTGAAGCAGTCGTTCGTCTCGAACGTCACCGTCGCGCCCGGGTCGACCTCGAGCACCGGCTCGAGGTCGGGGCCGAACGCCCAGACGACCTGGTCTCGCCCGATGCGGTGGTCGGTCACGGCGTCCAGGCGATCCTAGTCCCAGGGAGGCGGGTCGTGCACCCAGCGGCCGCCGACCATGGTCGCGACGACCCGCGCGTCGAGGTCGTCCCACGGGTCGCGGTCGAGGACGACGAGGTCGGCGTAGCGGCCCGGCAGGAGCGTGCCGCGGCGGCGCTCGTCGCCGGCGAGCCAGGCGGGCGCGACGCAGGTCGCCTCGAACGCCTGCTGCACGGTCAGCGCCTGCTCGGCGTGCCAGGCCGGCCGGTCGTCGAGCGAGCGCCGGACGCCCGCGCGGACGCCGGCGAGCGGGTCGAGCTCCTCGATCGGGGCGTCCGAGCCGTTCGCGACCACCGCACCCGAGTCGACGAGCGAGCGGTAGGCGTAGGCGCCGTCCGTCTTCCCGGCCCAGAAGCGGTCGGCGAGGTCGCGGTCCGAGGGCGCGTGCGAGAACTGGACCGACGCCGCGACCCCGAGGGCGGCGAAGCGCCCGGCGTCCTCGGGGCGAGCAGCTGCGCGTGCTCGATCCGCGGACGGAGCCCGAGCGGCCGCCAGAGCTCCTGCGTCGCCTCGAACGCGTCGAGCGCCTCGCGGTTGGCGCGGTCGCCGATCGCGTGCACCGCCACCGGGAAGCCCGCCTCGGCGCCGCGCCGCACGATCTCCTGCAGCTCCTCGCCGCTCGTGATCCGGACGCCCGAGCCGTCGAGCAGCCAGGCCGTCTGCGAGCCGAGCGTCCCGTCCATGAACGCCTTCAGGTAGCCGAGCCGGAGCAGGGGGCTGCCGAAGCCGCTGCGGATGCCCGACTCGCGCAGCGCGTCGACCTGCTCCCAGGGCAGCGACTGCCAGACCCGCAGCGTCAGCTGCTCGGCGCGCTCGAGCCGCTGCCAGAAGCCGAAGGAGCCGATCCAGCCGTCCTTGTCGTGCACCGAGGTGACCCCGCGGGAGGCGGCGAGCCGCAGGCCGGCGCGCATCGCCTCGACGTACTCGTCCGCCGAGGCGCGCAGGTGGCGGTCGCGGAACTCCCAGCAGGCCTGCTCGCGCAGGATCCCGGTCGGCTCGCCGCGCTCGTCCCGCTCGACGACGCCGCCGTCCACCTCGAGGTCGCCGTTCGCGGACGCGAGCGCGGCCGAGTTGAGCCAGAGCGAGTGGTAGTCCTTGGCGAGGAACGCGGCCGGCGTCGCGCCGGTGACCGCGTCGAGGTCGGCCCGCGTCGGGTCGCCGCCGGGCCAGTCGGCGCTGCGCCAGCCGAAGCCGCGCAGCCAGCGGCCCTCGACCCGCGGCGCCGCCGCGATCCGGGCCACGGCCTCCTCGACCGAGCCGCAGTCCTCGAGCCGCACCTCGGTCTGCGCGAGCGCCCAGCTCGGGAAGTGCACGTGCGCGTCGGCGAATCCGGGCAGGACGCAGCGGCCGCCGAGGTCGACCACGTCGGGCGAGGGCAGCGCCTGCTCGTGGACGCCGACGCCGCCCGCGACCCGCTCGCCCGCGATCGCGAGCGCGCGCACGACGGGCAGGTCGGAGCTGAGCGTGCGGACGAGCCCGTTCTCGAGGATCACGGCCTGAATCTACGCGGCCAGGGCTCCGGGGTGCCAGCCGAGATCGAGTGCGTATACGAGCGACAGCTCGAGCTCGAGGACGGCCAGGCGCGACCGCCTCCTCCGGTCGCCGGCGCGCCGGACGGCAGAGTCGTCCTCACGGACGGCCGCAGCGCTACGTCGCCGCGCCGATCCGCGGCGTCCGGCATCTGCTCGTCGCCGTGGTGGGTCCCGACCGGCGCCTGCGTCGAGGCGATGGCCCGCTCGGCGGGGCTCGAGTCGTCGGCCGACCGGGGCACGAGCTCTACCTCTGCCGCCCGCAGGGGCTGCCCGGGCCGGTCGCCGAGGAGCTCCCGGCCGCGACCGGCTCCTAGACTTCGACCAGCGACCAGGAGGCTCGACCATGATCGACCACATCGGCCTGAACGTGACCGACTTCGACGCAAGCAAGCGCTTCTACCGGCAGGCGCTCGAGCCGCTCGGGTTGACGGTCCAGATGGAGTTCGGCCGCGGCGCCGGCTTCGGCGTCGACGGCAAGCCGTTCTTCTGGATCCGCGAGGAGGAGCCCGTCGGAGCCGGCGTCCACGTCGCCTTCCACTGCGAGCGGCGCGAGCAGGTCGACGCGTTCCACGCCGCCGCGCTCGCGGCCGGAGGCATCGACAACGGCGCCCCCGGCCTGCGCGAGCACTACCACCCGACCTACTACGCCGCCTTCGTGCTCGACCCCGACGGCGCCAATGTCGAGGCGGTCTGCCACTCGGGCTAGTGCCCCGCGAGGGAAGAACCCGGCCGCTACGATCCCCGCGTGTCGGGGCAGACTGCGACGAGCATCGTCGTGCTCTCGGCGCTCGTGGCGCCCTTCCCGGTGCTCGGCGCCGTCGTCTGGTGGTTCTGGAAGTCCCGGAACGACGAGTAGCCCGCGCAACGATCCTCTAGACCTGCGCACCCACCTCCAGCGCCACCTTCAGCCAGCCGGGCTCGCGGCGGTCGAAGGCCTCGTAGGCCTCGATCGCGCCGGCGACGTGCTCGTGCCGGGTGACCAGCGTCGTCGGGTCGACCGCGCCCGTGCGGACGAGCTCGATCAGCCGCGGGATGTACTTCCGGTGATTGCAGTTGCCCATCGTGATCGTCAGGTTCTTCATCATCGCCTGGCCGATCGGGAAGGTCTCCACGTCCGGCGGGTAGACGCCGATGATCGAGATCGTCCCCGCCTTCGCGACCGTCTCGACCGCCCACTCGAGCGCCTGCGACGTCTTCTCGCCGGCGTACGACCGCTGGACGGGGCCGCGGATCCGGATGTACGCGCCGAGCGAGCTCGTCTCGGGGAAGTTCGTCCACAGCCCCGACTACCTGAAGCTGGCGCTGAACCCGGGCGGCGGCTCCGGCGGCACCTGCTTCGGCGACTCGGGCGGGCCCGACCTGCTCGGCGGCACGAACGTGATCCTCGGCGTCAACTCGTACGTGACGAACTCGAACTGCAGCGGCGTCGGCTACTCGGCCCGGGTGGACGTCCCAGAGACGCTCGCCTGGATCCAGAGCTTCCTCGACTGACGCGAAGCCGCGGGGCCGGGCCGTGAGAGCGGCCCGGCCCCGCCCGGTCGGCTCAGGAGACGACGACGGTCAGCCGGAGGACGTTGTCCTCGCCGATCGTCTTCGCCTCGACGTAGTCCTCGCCGGCCTTCGTCGTGAACCGGTAGACGCCCGCCTTCGGGAACCCGACGGTGACCGACGCGCCGAGATGCGCCATCAGCCCCGCGCCGTGGAGCGGCGTCTTCACGTCGGCGGTCGAGCTCCGCACCTTCCGGAGCACGGCCTTCGGCCCGCGGGTCTGGACGAGCAGGTGGGGCATGATGTCGTCGTCGACGACCTTCAGCGTCGCGCCGCGCCTGACGTGGAGGGTGGTCGCAGCCCTGGAGGGCCCGCCGTTCAGCGACCACGAATGGCAGCCGCGGACCTGGTGGCGGATGACGAGCGTGGGGCCTGCCGCGGCCGACGCGGTCGCGGCGAATCCGAGGCAGGCCGCGGCCGTGCCGAGGAGGAGGATCGTGCGCTTCATGGGGGTGGTCCTTTCCGTTCTCCGGTGCTGCCTGCGCCACCTGCAGCGTGGACTGGGCCGGGTTGCGATCCATCCGCCGCCTCCCTGAACGGCCCTGCGGCTTTCCCCGCATAGACTGCGGCCGTGCCGTACGACGTCCTCAGCGAGGAGCAGCGGGAGATCCGCGAGCTCGTGCGGGCGCTCGCCCGGGAGCGGATCGCGCCGCGCGCCGCCGAGATCGACGAGTCGCACGAGTTCCCCTGGGACGTGGTCGAGCTCTACCGCGAGCACGAGCTCTTCGGCCTCCTCTACGACGAGGAGTGGGGCGGCGCGGGCACCGGCGCGCTGCTCGCGCTCGTCGCGATCGAGGAGATCTCGAAGGTCTGCGCGACCTCGGGGCTGCTGCTCGCGGTCCAGGAGCTCGGCTCGCTCGGCCTCAAGCTCGCCGGCTCGGACGAGCAGCGGCGTGCCTGGCTGCCGCGCCTCGCCTCGGGCGAGGTGCTGGCCGCCTACGCGCTGACCGAGGCCGGCTCGGGCTCGGACTCGGCGGCGATGCGGACGACGGCGCGCCGCGAGGGCGGCGAGTACGTGCTCGACGGGTCGAAGCGGTTCATCACGAACGCGGGCGTCGCCGGCCTCTACACCGTCTTCGCCAAGACCGACCCCGAGGCGGGGCACGCGGGGATCTCGGCGTTCCTGGTCGAGGCGGACGCGCCCGGGTTCGAGGTGACGCGCCTGGAGCCGAAGCTCGGCATCTCCGGCTCGACCACGGGCGAGCTCGCCTTCGACTCCTGCCGGATCCCCGCGGCGAACCTGCTCGGGGCCGAGGGCGAGGGCTTCAAGCTGGCGATGCGGATCCTCGACCGCTCGCGCCCCGGCGTCGCGGCGCAGGCGCTCGGGATCGCGCAGGGCGCCACCGACTACGCGCTCGAGTACGCGAAGACGCGGGAGACGATGGGCAAGCCGATCGTCGAGCACCAGCTGATCGCGGCCAAGCTCGCCGACATGGAGACCGAGTGCGAGGCCGCGCGCGGGCTCCTCTACCGCTTCGGGCAGATGGTCGACGCGGGGGTCGACGGGCCGGAGCTGACGAAGGCCTCGGCGATGGCGAAGCTGAAGTGCGGCGACGTCGCCATGTGGGCTGCGACGCGAGGCGGTGCAGGTCCTCGGCGGCTACGGCTACGTCAAGGAGTACCCGGTCGAGCGGTTCATGCGCGACGCGAAGATCACGCAGATCTACGAGGGCACGCAGGAGGTCCAGCGCCTCGTGATCGCCCGCGAGATGGCGCGCGAGAGCCGCGCCTTCCTGCTTGCCTCCGTCTGAGCCGGGCCTCTCCTTCGGCGCCGAGGCCGCCGCCTACGAGCGCGGGCGGCCGGACTGGCCCGGCGAGCTGCTCGACGCGCTGCCGCTCGGGCCGGACGCGGAGGTGCTCGACCTCGGCGCGGGGACCGGGAAGCTGACGCGGCTGCTCGCGCGGCGCTACGCGCGCGTCGTCGCGGTCGAGCCGGACGACGCGATGCGGGCGCTGATCGCGCGGGGAGGCGCTCGCGGGAACGGCCGAGGCGATCCCGCTGCCGGACGCGTCGGTCGACGCCGTCTTCGCCGCGGAGGCGTTCCACTGGTTCGACCTCGACCGCGCGCTGCCGGAGATCCGGCGCGTGCTGCGGCCGGGCGGCGATCCTCGCGCTGCTCTGGAACCGCTTCGACCGCTACGACCGACGTCTTCGGGCCGGACGTCCTGCCGCCGCACCCCCGCGGCCGCGAAGCAGCGCCTGCTCGAGCACGGCGACTGGGAGCGCGCGCTCGGCCGGCGAGGTGCGCACGGCGACGGTCGACGTGGAGCGCGACGTCCCGCGGGCCGAGCTCGTCGACTACTTCGCCTCGATCAGCCCGATCACGTCGCTGCCGCCGGACGAGCGGCGCGAGGCGATGGCGCGCGTCGAGGCGGCGCTCGACCGGCCGTCGTACCTCGCGCCGCTGGACGGCGACGCTGACCTGGACGACGCTTCCCGTGACGCGCGCGGTCGTGATCGGCTCCGGCCCGAACGGGCTCGCCGGCGCGATCCGGCTCGCGCAGGCGGGGCTCGAGGTCGTCGTCCACGAGGCGGCCCCGGTCGCGGGCGGCGGCCTCCGCTCCGAGGAGCTGACGCTGCCCGGCTTCGTCCACGACACCTGCTCGGCCGTCCACCCGCTCGCGCTCGCCTCGCCGTTCCTGCGCGAGCCTCGAGCTCGACGTCGCGTGGGTGCACCCGGAGGCGCCGTGCGCGCACCCGCTCGACGACGGGCCCGCGGTGCTGCTCGAGCGCTCGCTCGAGGCGACCGCGGCGCAGCTCGGCGCCGACGGGGCGGCCTACCGGCGGCTCGTCGGCCCGCTCGTCGGCGCCTGGCGGGAGCTGAGCGGCCTGCACCCGCTCGGCGCCCTCCGCCGCGCGCGGCCGGCCGCGCTGCTGCGGACGCTCGCCGCCGCCGGCCCGCTCGCCGAGCGCTCGTTCCGCGGCGAGCCCGCCCGCGCGCTCCTCGCCGGCCAGGCGGCGCACTCGCTGCTGCCGCTCGAGCGGCGGCCGAGCGCGGGCGTCGGCGCTCGCGCTCGCGACGATGGGGCACGCGGTCGGCTGGCCGTTCCCGCGCGGCGGCGCCGGCCGGCTCGCGGAGGCGCTCGCCGCCCGGCTCGAGGCGCTCGGCGGCGAGCTCCGCACCTCGAGCCCGGTCGAGGAGTTGCCCCGCGCGGACGTCGTCCTCGCGGACGTGTCCCCGCGGGAGCTGCTGCGCCTCGCCCGCGGCCGGCTGCCCGACCGCTACGCGCGGCAGCTCGCCCGCTTCCGCCACGGCCCGGGCGCCTGCAAGCTCGACTGGGCGCTCTCGGGGCCGATCCCGTGGGCGGACCCCGCGGTCGCGCGCGCCGGCACCGTCCACCTCGGCGGCACGCTCGCCGAGATCGCGGCCGCCGAGCGAGCGCCCTGGCAGGGCCGCGCCGCCGGGCGCCCGTTCGTCCTGCTCGCGCAGCCGAGCCTCTTCGACCCGACGCGCGCGCCGGCGGGGCGGCACACGGCCTGGGCCTACTGCCACGTCCCGAACGGCTCGGACGAGGACGTCGCCGGGCGCGTCGAGGCGCAGGTCGAGCGGTTCGCGCCGGGCTTCCGCGAGCGGATCCTCGCCCGCCACGTCTTCACCGCCGCCGCGCTCGAGCGGCACGACCGCAACCTCGTCGGCGGCGACCTGAACGGCGGCGTCCTCGACCTGGCGCAGCTCTGGTTTCGGCCGGCGCGCCGGGCGCTGCCGTGGCGGACGCCGCTCCCCGGCGTCTACCTCTGCTCCGCCTCGACCCCGCCGGGCGGCGGCGTCCACGGCATCTGCGGCTGGGCGGCGGCGCGGCTCGCGCTCCGCGATCTGGCCTAGACTCGGAGCCATGATCGCCCGGGCGCCCTTCGGCTCGACCGGCCACGAGTCGAGCCGCACGATCTTCGGCGCCGCCGCGCTCGGCAGCGTCTCGCGCGCGGACGCCGAGCGCACGCTCGAGCTGCTGCTCGAGCACGGCGTCAACCACGTCGACACCGCCGCCTCCTACGGCGACTCCGAGCTGCGCGTCGCGACCTGGCTCGCGCGCAACCCCGGCAGCTTCTTCGTCGCCACCAAGACGGGCAGGCGCGACTACGCGGGCGCCAAGGAGGAGCTGCGGCGCTCGCTCGAGCGGCTCGGCGTCGACCGCGTCGACCTGCTGCAGCTCCACAACCTCGTCGACCCGATCGAGTGGGAGACGGCGCTGCGCGAGGGCGGCGCGCTCGAGGCGGCCGTCGAGGCGCGCGAGGAGGGGCTCGTCCGCTTCGTCGGCGTCACCGGCCACGGCGTCTCGGTCGCGGCGATGCACCGCAAGAGCCTCGAGCGCTTCCCCTTCGACTCGGTGCTGCTGCCCTACAACTGGATCCAGATGCGAAACGAGGCCTACGCGCGCGAGTTCGAGGCGCTCGCGGCCACCTGCGCCGAGCGCGGCGTCGCGCTGCAGACGATCAAGTCGATCGCGCTGCGCGGCTGGGAAGGGCGCGGGCAGACGGCGGCGACCTGGTACGAGCCGCTGACCGACCCGGCGCAGATCGGGCTCGCCGTCGGCTGGGCGCTCGCGCGCGACGGCGTCTTCCTGAACACGGTCGGCGACGTCGACCTGCTGCCGCACGTGCTCGCGGCGGCGGAGCGGCCCGGCGGGCGCCCCGACGACGAGGCGATGCGCGGCCTCGCGCTCGACCCGCTCTTCGTCTAGCTCGCTCCAGGCGCCTTTCTCGCCGCGGCGCACCGCCGCCTTGTGCTCCCGCTTCGCCGCCTGGTAGGCCTCGAGCGCCTCGAGCGAGTCGACGTCGCCGAGCGTGGGGTGGGCGGGGGCGAGGGGCGCCGCCAGCTCGATCCCGAAGCGCTTCGCGAGCACGGCGCCGAGCGACTTCACCTTCATCTCGCCGAAGCCGGGCAGCGACGAGAGCCGCCGCCTCAGGTCGGCCGCGTCGGCCGCGTCGGCCCACACGCGCGCCGCGTCGCCGCCGTACTCGCTCACGACCGCGCGGCAGAGCTCCTGGACGCGCGTCGCCATCGAGCCCGGGAAGCGGTGGATCGCGGGCTTCTCGGCGAAGACGCGCCGCAGCTCGTCCGGGTCGATGCCCGCGATCCGGGCGGCGTCGAGCGAGCCGAGCCGGCGGCGCAGCTCGAGCGGCCCGGCGAACGCCTTCTGGACCGTCACCTGCTGGTCGAGGGCGAAGCCGATCAGGAGCGCGAGCGGGTCGGCGGCGAGCAGCCGGTCGGCCTCGTCGTCGCCGGTGAAGTGGAGGTGCGTGGGCCTGTTCACGGTCGTCATCTCGATATAGCCTCCTCGTTCGTTCGTCTTCCGGAGGGGAGGAGCATGAACCGCAGTATCGCCCTTGCCGCACTGCTGGCGTGCGCCGTCGCCGCGCTCGCGGGGACCGCCGCCGCCAGGAAGGGCCCGTCCGGCAGCTCGACGGGGACCGGCACCGTCTTCTGGCCGAACCCCGTCGCGAGCCTGCAGGACCAGACCCTGACCGACCAGAAGGACGCCGACTACGCGGCGCTCCAGCCCGCCTACCGGGACGTGACGCTGACCAACCTGGACGGCAGCGGCTTCCTGACCGGCGACTGGGCCCAGGTCGTCAGCGAGACCGGCCCGCCCGCCTACTCGCCGACGAACACGTTCCTCTACCACCGCTCGGACGACCGCTTCGAGCAGGTGATGGCCTACTACTGGATCACCGAGGCGCAGACCTACATCCAGAGCCTCGGCTTCGGGAGCCGCTACCGCCCGGTCAACAAGCAGTCGCAGCGGGTGCGGATCAACCAGCTCGGCTACGACAACTCGTTCGCGACCGACCACCCGAAGGACGAGCTCCGCTTCGGGAAGGGCGGCGTCGACGACGCCGAGGACGCGGAGGTGATCCTGCACGAGTACGGGCACGCGATCCACTTCTCGCAGGGGTTCGCCTTCGCCTCGGAGGAGGCCGGCGCGATCAGCGAGGGCTTCGGCGACTACTGGGCCGCCGACGTCACGAACATCGTCGCGCCGACCCCGGATCCGGCCTGCGTCGCCGACTGGGACTCGGTCTCCTACACGCGGAACACGCCGCACTGCCTGCGCCGCGTCGACGGCGACAAGCACTACCCCGCCGACCTCGTCGGCGAGGTGCACGCGGACGGCGAGATCTGGTCGCGGGCGCTCTGGGACATCCGCGGGGCGCTCGGCCACGCCAGGGCCGACACGATCATCCTGCAGGGCCAGTTCGACTTCGACGGCACGACGATGACCGAGCTCGCGCAGCGGACCGTCGCGGCGGCGTCGTCGCTCTACGGGCCGAGCGCCGCGCACGCGGTGACGGCGGCCTTCGAGGCCCGCGGCATCCTCTAGAACGGCGCGCGGGAGCGGGCCCCGGCCCGCTCCCGCCGCCACGAAAGGGGGATGACGGCCGTCCGGGCCGTCCACGACCATGCGTCGGTGGACGCCGCCCGTACCACGGTGCCGCGCTACCGCGGACCCTTCCACGCGCCCCAGGCCGAGCGCCTGCTCTGGCGCGCCGGCTTCGGACCGCGGCCCGGCGAGGCGGGCAGGCTCGCGAAGCACGGGCTCGAGGGCGCGGTCCGCTCGCTGACCCGTCCCGGTGCGGAGCGGCTCGTCGGCAAGCCGCCGGTGGACGAGAAGGGCCGCGCGCTCGCGCCCTACGACGCCTACGGCCACGAGCTGCTCTGGTGGCTCGACCGGATGGTGCGGACGAGCCGGCCGCTCGTCGAGCGGATGACCCTCGTCTGGCACGACTGGTTCGCGACCTCGAACGCCGGCGTCGGCTCGCAGCGGCTGATGCTGCGCCAGAACGAGCTCTTCCGGCGGCGGGCGCTCGGGCCCTTCGACCGGCTGCTGCTCGACGTCACCGCCGACCCCGCGATGCTGCTCTGGCTGAACGGCGCCGACAACCGCAAGGGGTCGCCGAACGAGAACTACGCGCGGGAGCTGATGGAGCTCTTCACCCTCGGCGCCGGCCGCGGCTACGGCGAGGCGGACGTCCGCGAGCAGGCCCGGGCGCTGACGGGGTTCCGCTACGACTGGGCGCGCGGCGTCGGCCCGACGAACTTCCGCTACGACCGCGCGCGCCACGACGGCGGCGGCAAGCGGATCCTCGGGCACGCGGGCACCTTCGACTGGCGCGACTCCTGCCACCTCTGCCTGCGGAGCACGGCCCACCCGTCCTTCTTCGTCCGCAAGCTCTGGAGCTACTTCGTGCCGGTGCCGCCCGACCGGGCGACGCAGGCCGCGCTCGAGCGGCTGTACGTCGAGAGCCGCTACCAGGTGCGGCCGCTGCTCGAGGCGATCCTGCAGCATCCCGCGCTCTACGAGGGGCCGCGGCTCGTGAAGCCGCCGGCGGTCTACGTCGCCGGCCTGCTCCGCCGGCTGCGCCGCCGCGTCGACACGACCTCGTGGGTCTGGCAGCTCGACCAGGCGGGGCAGCGGCTCTTCTACCCGCCGAGCGTCGCCGGCTGGGACGACACCCGCTGGCTCGACACCGGCACCTTCCGCGGCCGCTGGACGCTCGCGCAGACCGCCCTCCGCCCCTATCTCCTCGACGAGAAGAGCTGGACCGGCAAGGTGCCGGGCGACCCGGAGCGGCTCGTCCGCGGCGCGCTCGACTTCTGGGGCCGCCCGCCGCTCGAGCCGGGCACGCACCGCGCGCTCGTCCAGTTCGCGGCGCGCGGCCTCGCGGGCACGAGCGGCACCTGGAAGGCGAAGACCTACCCGGTGCTGGTCGCGAACGGGCTCCGCCAGCTGATCCCCGTCGTGCCGGAGCTGCAGGCGGCATGACCGGCGACGCGTGCAGCTGCGGCGAGTACGCCCGCGCCGGCTCGGGCCTGCCCGCGGTCGAGCCGGGGATGCCGGCGCCGGCCGGCACGGGCCTCGACCGCAGGACCTTCGTCGACCCGCGCGCTCGGGCTCGCGCTCTCCGTCTACGGCGCGACCCGGCTCCCGTTCGAGGCGCTGGAGGCGGGGATCGCCCGCGCCGCCGCCGCCCCCGCCGGGCGCGTCGTCGTCTCGGTCTTCCTCTCGGGCGGCCTCGACGCGCTCTCGCTGCTCTTCCCGGCGGGCGACCCGCGCTACGCGGCGCTGCGGCCGAAGCTGGCGCTCGACCCGGCGACCGGCACCCCGTTCGCGGAGGACGCGCGCCTCTACTGGCACCCCGCCGCGGCGCCGCTCGCGACGCTGCACGCCGAGAACACGCTCACGGTCCTGCCGGCGGTCGGCTACTCCGACCCCGACCAGTCGCACTTCACCTCGCGCCACTACTGGGAGGTGGGCGCCACCGACCCGCGCCTGCTGTCGGGCTGGCTCGGCCGCTACCTCGACCGCGTGGGGACGTCCGACAACCCGCTGCAGGGGCTCTCGCTGGACGGGCGGCTGCAGCCGGCGCTCGCGACGAAGACGATGCCCGTCGCGTCGATCGACGCCCCGGACAGCTTCGGCCTCTCCGCCGGCCGTGTCTGGGGCGAGGTCGCCGAGCGGATGCTCGACGCGCTCGAGCCGATCGGCGCCGTCCGCCACTCCGACCCCGCGCTCGCCGAGGCCGCCGACGCGGCGCTCCAGACCGCGCGCCTGCGCAGGACCCTGGCGCCGTTCGCGAAGGGGATCTCGCCGCCGGTCGCCTACCCCGCGTCGCGCGACTCCTTCCCGCGCCGCCTCGCCGGGCTCGCGGCGATGCTCGGCGCCGGGCTGCCGCTCCGCTGCGTCGCCCTGACCGCGCCGGGCATGTACGACACGCACGCGAACCAGCCGGACGCGCTCGCGAGCGGGTTGAAGCTGACCTCGGACTCGCTGCTCGCCTTCCAGCGCGACCTCGAGGCGCGCGGGCTCGCCGACCGCGTCCTCGTCCACGTCTGGTCCGAGTTCGGCCGCCGCGCCGCCGAGAACGGGTCGCTCGGGACCGACCACGGCGCCGCCGGCTCCGGCTTCCTGATCGGCTCGCGCCTTCGCGGCGGCATGATCGGCGAGTACCCGGGCCTCGACACGCTCGACGCGCGCGGCAACCTGCGGGCGACGTCCGACTTCCGCGGCCTCTACGCGGCCATCCTCGAGCAGTGGCTCGGGGCCGACGCCGACGCGATCATCCCGGGGGCGCGCGGCTTCGAGCGGCCGGCGCTGCTGGCATGAGCCGGAGCGCCGCCCTCGCCGCTGCTGCAGCGCTCGCCGCGGCGCTCGCGGTCGCCGCCGCCGCGGCGCTCGCCGCGTCGCCGGCGCCCGCGCCGAAGCCGGCGCGGCTGCTCGTCGTCGCGACCGAGTTCGAGTTCCGGCTCTCGCGCCTCCGCGTCCCCGCCGGGCCGGTCAGGATCGAGGTCGTCGACTTCGGCCAGGACCCGCACGACCTCGAGCTGCGCCGCCCGGGCGGCACGGCGGTGCGGCTGCCGCTCGTCCGCCCCGGCGGGCGGGCCGTCCGCACCGTCCGGCTGGCGCCGGGCGCCTACCGGCTCTGGTGCGCGGTCGGCGACCACGAGGAGCGGGGCATGTACGCGACGCTGCGCGTCCTCCGGCGCTGACGCCGCCGCGCCGGGCTGGGCCGGCGGCAGAAGTCACGAAGTCGGCACACACGAACGGACGTTCGGGCGGTACGCTTCCCGCCGTGGATCCGCTCGACGTCTTCAGTCCCGGTACGCGCGGCTGGTTCGAGGGGGCCTTCGCGGCGCCGACGCCCGCGCAGGAGCTCGCGTGGCCCGCGATCGCCTCGGGCGAGCACGTGCTCGTCCAGGCCCCGACGGGCTCGGGGAAGACCCTCGCCGCCTTCCTCTACGGCATCGACCGGCTGAACGAGTCGCCGGGCGCGGGGCTGCGGCTGCTCTACGTCTCGCCGTTGAAGGCGCTCAACTACGACGTCGAGCGGAACCTGCGCGGGCCGCTCGCCGGCCTCCGCTCCGAGCTCCGGGTCGGCGTCCGCACCGGCGACACCGACGCGCGCGAGCGGCGGCAGCTGCTGCGCTCGCCGCCCGACGTCCTGATCACGACGCCCGAGTCGCTGTTCCTGCTGCTCACCTCGCAGGGGCGCGAGACCCTCCGCTCGGTCGAGACGCTGATCCTCGACGAGGTCCACGCCGTCGCCGGCAGCAAGCGCGGCGCCCATCTCGCGCTCTCGGTGGAGCGGCTCGAGCGGCTGCTCGAGCGGCCGCTGCAGCGGGTGGCGCTCTCGGCGACGCAGCGACCGCTGGAGGAGATCGGCCGCTTCGTCTCGGGCGGCAGGCCGATCCGGCTCGTCGACGCCGGCCGACGCAAGGAGCTCGACCTCGAGGTGGTCGTGCCCGTCGAGGACATGCGCGAGCTGCCGTCGACCGGCTCGCTCTCCTACCCGGCGCCGGCCGACGGGCAGGAGATGGACTCGGGCACCGAGCGGAACTCGCAGTCGATCTGGCCCTCGATCTACCCGGAGATCGTCCGGCTCGTCGAGCAGCACCGGTCGACGATCGTCTTCGTCAACAACCGCCGTCTGGCCGAGCGGCTGGCGCTGCGCCTGAACGAGCTCGCCGAGAAGGAGATCGCCTGGGCCCACCACGGCTCGCTCGCCCGCGAGCAGCGGACGCGCGTCGAGGAGGACCTGAAGGCGGGGCGGATCCCCTGCCTCGTCGCCACCTCCTCGCTCGAGCTCGGGATCGACATGGGCGCCGTCGACCTCGTGATCCAGGTCGAGTCGCCGAAGTCGGTCGCGCGCGGGCTGCAGCGGATCGGCCGCTCCGGGCACACGCTCGACGCCGTCGCGAAGGGCCGCATCTTCCCGAAGTTCCGCTCCGACCTGCTCGAGAGCGCCGTCGTCGCGCGGGCGATTCGGGAGGGCGAGATCGAGGAGACGCGGATCCCGCGCAACCCGCTCGACGTGCTCGCGCAGCAGGTGGTCGCGATCGCGGCCGACGAGGAGATCGCCGTCGACGACCTGCACGGTCTCGTCACCCGCGCCTACCCGTTCGCCGACCTCTCCCGCGTGCAGCTCGAGAACGTGCTCGACATGCTGGCCGGCCGCTACCCCTCGGACGAGTTCGCGGAGCTGCGGCCGCGGATCGTCTGGGACCGGACGGCGGGGGTGATCCGCGGCCGGGAGGGCGCGCGCCGGCTCGCGGTCACGAACGCGGGCACGATCCCGGACCGCGGTCTCTTCGGCGTCCACCTCGTCGACGGCGGCGGCCGCGTCGGCGAGCTCGACGAGGAGATGGTCTACGAGGCCCGCGCCGGCCAGACCTTCCTGCTCGGCGCCTCGACCTGGCGGATCGAGGAGATCACGCGGGACCGCGTGCTCGTCTCGCCGGCGCCCGGCGTGCCCGGGCGCGGTGCCGTTCTGGAAGGGGGAGGGCGTCGGCCGCCCGTACGAGCTGGGGGAGAAGATCGGGCGCGCCTCGCGCGAGCTCGCCGCGCTCTCCGAGCCGAAGGCGATCGCCCGGCTGACCGGCGAGCACTTCCTCGACGAGCGCGCGGCGCGGAACCTGCTCACCTTCCTCGGCGAGCAGCAGGCGGCGACCGGCGCCGTCCCCTCCGACCGCACGATCGTGGTCGAGCGGTTCCGCGACGAGATCGGCGACTGGCGCGTCTGCATCCTCTCGCCCTTCGGCGGGCGGGTGCACGCGCCCTGGGCGATGGCGCTGGCCGCGAGGCTGCGCGAGTCCCTCGGCATCGACGCGCAGTCGATCTGGTCCGACGACGGGATCGCGCTGCACTTCCCCGACGCGGACGCGGCGCCCTCGCTCGAGGAGCTCTCGATCGACCCGGGCGAGATCGAGGATCTCGTCGTCGCGGAGGTGGGTCAGACCGCCCTGTTCGGCGCCCGCTTCCGCGAGAACGCCGCGCGCGCGCTCCTGATCCCGCGCCGGCGCCCGGGGCAGCGGACGCCGCTGTGGCAGCAGCGTCTGAAGGCGCAGAGCCTGCTCGAGGTCGCGCGCCGCTACGGCTCGTTCCCGGTCGTGCTCGAGACCTATCGCGAGTGCCTGCAGGACGTCTTCGACCTGCCGGCGCTGACAAGGGCTCCTGCAGGGGATCGCGACGCGGCAGGTCGACGTCGTCGAGGTCGAGACCGCGACCGCCTCGCCCTTCTCGGCCTCGCTGCTCTTCGACTACATCGCCACGTACATGTACGAGGACGACACGCCGCCGGCGGAGCGGCGTGCGCAGGCGCTCTCGCTCGACCGGGAGCTGCTGCGGGAGCTGCTCGGGCAGGAGGAGCTGCGCGACCTGCTCGACGCCGACGCGGTCGCCGACGTCGAGCGCTCGCTGCGCGGCGACCCGACGACGGCCGACCAGCTGCACGACGTCCTGCGGCTGCGCGGCGACCTGCGCGAGCCGGAGTACGACCCCGCGCTGGCCGGGCCGCTGCTCGACGAGCGGCGGGCGCTCCGCGTCCGGGTGGCGGGCGAGGAGCGGCTGATCGCCGTCGAGGACGCGGGCCGCTACCGCGACGCGCTCGGCGTGATGCCGCCGGGCGGCCTGCCCGAGGCCTACCTCGACGGCGGCCCCGACTCGCTGCGGCAGCTCGTCCTCCGCTACGCGAAGGGCCGCGGCCCGTTCACGACCGACGAAGCGTCGGGCCGCTTCGGCCTCGACCTCGGCCCGCTCCTGCACGAGCTCGAGCGGCAGGAGCTGCTCGTCCGCGGCGAGCTCCGGCCCGGCGGCAGCGAGCGGGAGTGGTGCGACCCCGACGTGCTGCGCCGCCTGCGGCGCGCCTCGCTCGCGGCGCTGCGGCGCGAGGTCGAGCCCGTCGAGCAGGCGGCGCTCGCGCGCTTCCTGCCCGGCTGGCACGGGATCGACAGGCGGAGCTCCCTGCGCGAGGCGCTGGTGCCGCTGCAGGGACTGGCGCTGCCGGTGCCGCTCTGGGAGTCGGAGCTGCTGCCGCGGCGGGTGACCGGGTACCGGCCCGAGCAGCTCGACCAGCTCTGCGCCACCGGCGAGGTCGTCTGGGTCGGCGCCGGGCTCGACCGGGTCGCCCTCTACTTCCGCGAGGACGCGCCGGCGATCGGCCGCGTCCCCGCCGCGCCCGCGCCGGACGGCGAGGCGCACGAGCGGATCCGCGAGGCGCTCGCGCGCTCGGCCGAGTTCTGGTTCGACCTGCTCGCGGCCACCGGGCTCGAGGCCGAGCAGGCGCTGCCGGCGCTCTGGGACCTGGTCTGGGCCGGCGAGGTGACGAACGACGCCTGGCAGCCGCTCCGGGCCGGGCGCCGCTACGGCGTCCCGCGGCCCGAGCGGCGGCCGCGGCGCTTCTCCCGCCGCCGGGCGGCCGCGATCACCTCGACGCAGGGCCGCTGGTCGCGCACCGAGCGGCTCTTCGCCGGCACGCCGGACCGCCGCGCCCTCGCCGAGCTGCTGCTCGAGCGGCACGGGATCGTGACGCGCGACGGCGTCCGCGCCGAGGGGATCCCTGGCGGCTACGGCGCCGTCTACGGCGAGCTCCGCGCGCTGGAGACGCTCGGGCTCTGCCGCCGCGGCTACTTCGTCGAGGGCCTCGGCGGCGCCCAGTTCGCGCTCGGCGGCGCGGTCGAGCGGCTCCGCGAGCTGCGCGACCGCGACGAGGACGAGCCGGACGCGGTCGTGCTCGCCTCGGCCGACCCGGCCCAGCCCTACGGCGCCGCGCTCCCGTGGCCCGCGCGGGCGAACGGGCGCGCCGCCCGCGTCGCCGGCGCCCACGTCGTCCTGCTCGGCGGCGAGCCTGCGCTCTACGTCGAGCGCGGCGGCCGGTCGCTCGTGCCGCTGCGCGACCCGGACGAGACCTGGCTGCGGCCGGCGCTCGCCGCGCTGGTCGGCTTCGTCCGCGCGGGCGGCGCCAGGAATCTGAAGGTGGGGCGGCTCGCGGTCGAGCGCTTCGACTCGAGGCCGATCGCAGACAGCGAGGTGCTCGAGCTGCTGGTCGAGGCGGGCTTCCTCGCGGGGCCGCGCCGCGCCGTGCTCCGCCCGTAGCCGCTGTCGGCGCCGCCGGTGTCGCGGCCCGCTCGCCCGCCCGGTAGGCTCGCCCGAGCGGATGGACTGGCTGCTGGAACACGGAATCCGCATCGGCGTCCTCGTGCTGATCGCCCTGGCGGCGAGCTGGGCGGCGCGGCGGACGATCCCGCGGGCGTCCGGCTCGCGCTGGCGCGGCAGCGGCTCGACGCGGACGAGGAGGCGCACGAGACGATCGCGCTCGAGGAGCAGGCGAAGCGCTCCTCGACGCTCTCCCACGCGCTCGTGCGGACGGCCGAGGCGACCGTCGCGCTGCTCGTCGGCTTCCTGATCCTGGGCGAGGCGGGCTTCGAGCTCGGCCCGCTGATCGCCGGCGCGGGCGTCGCCGGGATCGCGATCGGCTTCGGCGCGCAGACGCTCGTCCAGGACGTGATCTCCGGCATCTTCATCCTGTTCGAGAACCAGTACGCCCAGGGCGACTCGGTCCGGGTCGCCGGCATCGCCGGCCAGGTGCAGTCCGTCAACCTGCGCCGCACGATCCTGCGCGACCTCGACGGGATCCTGCACTCGATCCCGAACGGCGAGATCCGCGTCTCCTCGAACATGACCCGCGGCTTCGCCCGCGTGAACGTCGACGTCTCGGTCGGCTACGGCGAGGACCTCGACCGCGTCCGCGCGGTGATCGACGCCGCGGGCGCGGAGCTCGCCGCCGACCCCGAGTGGGCCGACCGCGTGCTCGAGGCGCCCGCCGTCCTCCGCGTCGACGCCTTCGAGGACTCCGGGATCGCGATCAAGGTGCTCGGGACGGTCAGGCCGACGACGCAGTGGGCGGTCGCCGGCGAGCTGCGCGCGCGGCTGAAGGCGGCGTTCGACCGCGAGGGGATCGAGATCCCCTTCCCGCACCGGGTGCTGATCGTCCGCGAGCCGGCCGGCGACGGCGATCCGCGCTAGAGCTGTCGGCGGACGCCGGGGTCGGTCTCGACGCGCTGCAGCTGGCTGCCGAGGTCTCCCTCGAGCGACTCCTTGGCGGCGCCGATGCGCAGGAGCGGCAGCACCTCGCGCCGCTGGGCATCCTCGAGCAGCAGCGCCAGCCCGCCGTAGAGCGAGAAGGCGGCGATCGCGATCGCGGTCGCGCCGTCGGCCTTCAGGAGCACGTGCGCCGGCGCCGAGGTTCCACGCGGCGGCGAGGAAGGAGCGGGCCGCCGCGATCGTCAGGAGCACGCCGAGCAGCGGCTTGCCGTAGAAGGAGGCCGTCGCGAGCGCGAGCACCATCAGCCCGAACATGACCAGGTAGAGGCCGACGGCGGCGCTGCGCCGGCCCGGCTCCGCGGTCAGGTGGACGAGCCCGAGCGCGAGCCACGAGGTGGAGAACATCCCGAGGCTCGCCGCGCTCGCCGTGTCGCGGGCGAGGAAGGCGACCGCGGTCGAGAGGAACTCGAGCGGGAAGACGAAGGCCGCGAGCAGGATGCCCGCCGTGCGGACGTCGCCGCCGTGCACCCAGCCGAGGCCGATCCCGCCGAGCACGAGCATGCCGACGCCGAACGAGAAGAACCCGAGCGGGAGCGAGCTGCCGTACGGCTGCACGACGACCCGCACGGTCGACGGATCGGGTTGCACGGCAGGCTCGGACGGCACGGGGACGCGTCTACCCGCCCCGGGCCGGCTAACCGGGCGCGCGCGGCTAACCGGCGAGCGAGCGGAGCGCCTCGACGGCCGCGGGCAGGGCGGCGCCCTCGTGGCGGGCGCCGAGCCGGCGGGCGGCCGCGACGGAGGAGCCTGCGACCGCCGACGACGAGCGTCGTTCCCGCCGGCGCCGGCGCCACCTCGGCCAGGCGCTCGGGCGCGCTCGCGCTGACGCAGAGGAGGCGCGCGGAGAGCGACTCCGCCAGCCCGGCCGCGTCGGCTGCGGGCGTGTCCGAGCCGAGATAGGCGGTCTGCCAGCCGTCGGCCGCGAGCAGGACGGCGAGCATCATCAGGCCGAGCTCGTGCCGCTCGCCGGGCGCGCATGCCAGCACCGCGAGGCCGCGGACGCTGCCCCGCGCGTCGGCGAGCAGCCGGTCGAGATGGCTGCGGACGACGCCGCTGAACAGATGCTCCTGCCCGACCGAGAGCTCGCCGGTCGCCCAGCCGTCGCCGACCCGGGCGAGCGCGGGCGCGACCACGTCGACGAGGCCCGTCGCCGTCCCGTGCAGCGCGAGCGCCTGGTCGACCAGCGCCCCGATCGAGACGGGCGTCGCGGTCCGCGACCGCGGCGTAGAGGGCGTCCGCGAGCTCGCCCGGGCGTGCGCGCGGGCTCCTCCTCGCGCGGCCCGAGCAGCGCCACCGCCTCGCCGATCCGATAGCCCTCGGACAGCCGCGCCTGCAGCCACTCGACCCGGGCGACGTCCCGCTCGGTGTACCGGCGCTGGCCGCCCTTCGTCCGCTCGGGCCGGAGGACGTCGTAGCGCAGCTCCCACTTCCGCAACGTGTCGGGCCGGACGCCGGTGCGCCGCGCCAGCGCGGCGATGTTCAGACGGGACGCCACATGCCAACTGTAGGGAAGTACGCTGCCGCTGTGCCCGAGGGCGACAGCCTCCACCGGGCGGCGGCCCGCCTGCAGCCGCTCGTCGGGCAGCGGCTCGAGGTCGAGACGCCGCACCCGCGCGCCGCCTCGCTCCGGCTCGCCGAGCGGCTCGACGGCCGGCGGCTCGAGCGCGTCGAGGCGAACGGCAAGAACCTGCTGCTCGCCTTCGAGGGCGGCCTCGTCCTCCGCAGCCACCTGCGCATGAGCGGCCGCTGGCAGCTGCGCCCGCGCGGCGCGCCCCGTTCGGGCCGCCCCTGGCTCGTGCTGCGCGGCGAGACGCACGAGGGAATCCTCTGGAACGGCCCCGTGCTCGAGCTCGGCCGCGCCGGCTTCGACCGCATGCTCGCGACGCGGCTCGGGCCGGACGTCGTCGCCGACCCGCCGGACGTCGACGGCATGGTCGCCCGGCTCCGCGGCGAGCCCGCGACGCGCGCGCTCGGCGATGCCCTGCTCGACCAGCGCCTGGTCGCCGGGATCGGCAACCTCTGGCGGGCCGAGGGCCTCTGGCGCGCCCGGCCTCTCGCCCTGGCTTCCGCTCGCCGGGGCCTCCGACGAGGAGCTGCGCGACCTGCTCGCCGACACGGCCTCGCTGATGCGCGGCTCCGTCGCGGGCGCCCGGCCGCCGCGACTGGTCTACCGCCGCGCGGGTCGCCCCTGCCCGCGCTGCGGCGAGCCGGTCCGCTCCCGCGGCCAGGGCGACGAGAACCGCACCGCCTACTGGTGCCCGCGCTGCCAGCGCGGCCCGAGCCCCGGCTGACGACGGCACGCGCCTGCGCCGACTCCGTGCGGAGCTCCGCCCCGCGGAGGAGAGGAGGCGCCGAGCGCGTAGAGGAGTGCCGTGGACGTCCGCGCTCCGCACCTCCGCTCGACCCTGCGCAACTTCTGCCTCGGCGCCTTCCACGCGCTCGAGCGCGAGGTCGAGCGCGGCGCCGAGCTGCCGTTCGCCTTCGAGGAGCACCCGACCCCGGGGGCGCCGGCGCTCTACGAGTACCGGCCGCTCGTCCGCGGGTTCGTCGAGGAGCGCGGGTCGATGCTCCGGGCGCTCCCGGACGCGCGGAACGCGATCGAGGACCTGCGGCGCGAGCCGTCCGCGGCGATCTTCGCGCGCGCGCACGCCGGAGCCGGGCCCACCGAGGAGCAGGCCGTCTTCCGCACGGTCCTGCTGCCGCTCGTCGTCGCCGTCGCCGAGGCCTGCGCCGGCTTCGACTGGCACGACGACGCCTTCGACCGCGCCTACGGAGAGCTCGAGACCTCGCTCTTCGGCAAGCACCGCGCCTACGCGGCCGTGGCGCCGCTCGTCGGCCTCTCCGCGTCCGAGCAGGTCGAGCTCGGCGCCGGCGTCCGCGTCCGGCACATGGCCGCCGGCGAGATCTCCCAGCTCTGGCCCGAGGCGCAGGGGCTCCTGCCGCCGGAGTTCGGCCGCGCGCCCGACCGGCTCTGCGTGCTCGAGCTGCGCGCCGACCTGCCCCGGGGCGAGGCCGAGCCGCCCGACGCGCCCGGCGAGCTCGCCGACGCGGTCAGCGCCCTGCGGCTCGCGACGGCGGGGCCGGTCGCCGCCGGGCCCGTGCTGTTCGAGCGGCTCGACTTCCGTCCGCTCGGGATCCGGCCGCTGCTGCCGATCGCGGGCACGCAGCCGCCGGGCGAGCCGACGCGGCTCGACGCGTTCCGCGGCGGCCTCGCCCGCGACCTCCGCGCGCGGCTGCCGCTGGCCGACGACGACCGCGAGCTCGCCGAGGCGCTCGACCGCTGGGAGCTCGCCCTCTTCGCCGAGGAGCCGTTCCGCGGCGGCCACCTGCGCGAGTCGCTCGAGGCGCTGCTCGGAGCCGGCGACGGGCTCTGGGCCGCCGCGCTCCGGACCGCGCTCCTCCTCGGCGAGACCTCCCGGGAGCGGGCCGCCCTGCTCGAGAAGCTGCGCGAGCATCCTTCGCGCGACGACGTCCGGCGTGCGCTCGTCGAGACGCTGATGCACGGCGACCGCGGCACGCTCGTGACCGCGCTCGACGAGGCGCTGCTCGGCCTCGGCCCCCGGCCGGCGAGCGTCTACTCGAAGGCCGCGTAGCCGGAAGATCTTGCGAAGCTCCCTTCGCCGTCGCTAGCGTCGGGCCGTGCGCTGGCGGCCGCGCGACCCGCTGACCTTCGCGGCCGGGGCCGTCTTCGCGCTCGTCCTCGTCGCGTGCTTCGTCGTCGAGCCGCTGCTCGAGATCCTGCTCGGCCGCACGCCGAACGACCTCTTCCCGTACGCCGTCGCGAGCTCCACGGTCGGCCTCCCGAAGCCGGTCGGCCCGTGGACCTGGGTGCCCGCCCTCCCCTTCGCGGGGGACGTGGGGCCGGAGACGCCGCGGACGCTCTTCGTGCTCGGATCCGACAGCTCGCTCGGGCGCGACGAGCTGCTGCGGCTGCTCGCAGGCGGCCGTGCCTCGCTCGAGGTGGCGATCGGCGCGGCCGCGCTCGCCGTCGCCGCCGGCGGCGCCCTCGGCGCGCTCGCCGCCTGGTTCGGCGGCGTGCTCGACGCGGCCGTGTCGCGCCTGACCGAGCTCGTGATGGCGTTCCCGCTCCTGCTGCTGATCATCGCGCTCGGGCAGACGGTCGCGGACCGACTCGACGTCCTCCGGCTCGGCAGCTTCGTCCCGCAGGGCGTGCCGGCGCTCGCGCTCGTCGTCGCCGCGTTCACCTGGTTCTACCCGGCGCGGGTCGTCCGGGCGGAGGTGCTGTCGCTGAAGTCGCGGGAGTTCATCGAGGCGGCGCGGGTGACGGGGGCGGGCGAGCTGCGGATCGTCCGAACGCACGTGCTGCCGCACCTCGCGGGGCCGCTCGTCGTCTGGGGGACGCTGATCGTGGCGACGAACATGATCCTCGAGGCGGCGGTCTCGTTCCTCAACCTCGGGGTGCGGCCGCCGACGCCGACGCTGGGGGAACCTGCTCTCGTCGAACTGGGGGACGCTGCTCTCGTTCAACCAGACGGTCGACAGGACGCAGCGGACGGCGTGGGTCTTCTGGCTGCCGACCGGGGCCGTCTTCGTCACCGTCCTCTCGCTCGCGCTGCTCGGCGAGGGCCTGCGGCGGAGGCTCCAGGTGGGGGTCGAGGAGTGACGCGCTACCTCCTGCGGCGGCTCGCCTCGGGCGTCGGCGCTGATCCTGCTGCTGACCTTCCTCACCTACGGCGTCTTCTTCCTGATCCCGACGAACCCGGCCTGCCTGCTCGTCGACTGCGGCCCGCACAACCGGACGTCGCCGGCCGAGTTCGCCGCCGCCGAGCACCGGATGGGGCTCGACCGGCCGTTCCTCGTCCAGTACGCCGACTTCGTCTGGCAGCTCGTGCGGCACGGCTCGCTGACCGTCTTCCGCGTCTTCGAGACGCCGGTGACGGACGCGTTCGCGACCTACACGCCGGCGACGCTCTCGATCGTCGCGGGCGGCGCGGTGCTGCTCGTCCTGCTCGCGCTGCCGCTCGGCGCGATCTCGGCGCTTGCGGCCGCACGGGCTGCTCGACCGCGGGATCCTGACCGTGTCGTTTCTCGGCATCGCGCTGCACCCGTTCGTCGTCGGGCTGCTGCTGCGGCGGCTGCTCTCGCTCGACCTCGGCGTCGCGCCCTACTCGGGCTACTGCCCGATCCGCGGCGCGACGGCGCCGGGGCCGTTCGGCGGCGTGGCCTGCGGCGGGCTCGCCGCCTGGGCGTACCACCTCTACCTCCCGTGGATCTGCTTCGCGCTCTTCTTCCTGCCGATGTACACCCGCATGTTCCGGACGCGCGTGCTCGGCGCGCTCGGCGAGCCGTACGTGCGAACGGCGCGCGCGAAGGGGGCCTCGGAGGCGCGCGTCGTCCGCGCGCACGTGCTCCGGAACGCGATCGTCCCGATCGTGCCGATGCTGGCGATGGACGTCGGCACCGCGATCACGACCGCGATCTACATCGAGGCGATCTTCGACGTCCACGGCCTCGGCACGTACGCGATCGGCGCCCTCTCGGGTGACGCGGGCACCTACGACCTGGCGGCGATCATGCAGGTCGTCTTCGTCGTCGCGGTCGCGGTGGTCGTCCTCAACCTGGTCGCGGATCTCGTCCTGCTCGCCGTCGACCCGCGGATCACGGGCAGGTCCGGCCGGCGCGGCCTCTGGCGGACGGACGACGGCGGCATCGCGCGGCGGCGGGTCGTGATCGCGGCGGCCGCCGCGGCGCTCGCCGTCGGCGGCGGCGTCGCGCTCGCGCAGCGGCCGCACGGAGCGGATCAGCCCCGGGTCGCGGCCTTCGCGCGCCGGCGCGCACCGGGTCGCGCGCGCCTGGCGCGAGTGGCTCCACTTCGGCGCGGGCTCGCTCCGGCTCGAGATCCGGACGCGTCGACGTGGGGTCGAACGGCTGGGTCGTCCGCGCGCGCGTCGCGAATCCCACGCAGCGAGCCGGTCGACCTCGTTCCGCCCGCGCCCGACGCCGTCGATCCGCGCGCCGCCGGGTTCTCGCTCCAGTACGTGGGCGACGCGACGATCGGCCCGCGGAAGATCCACGGCTTCGTCGCCTCGCCCGCGGTCGCGTTCGACCCGCCGCTGCCGTCGTCGCTCCCGCCGGACGGGGCCTGGGTGGGCTCCTTCGCCGGTCCCGGCCCGATCCCGCACGGCACGGACGTCTACGTCGGCGTCGGGCAGTTCGCGGAGCCGGGTGCGGCGTTCGCGCTGACGCTCGTCACGAACACGTCCTTCAAGTTGCACTGAGACGTCACAGCTCGCGCGCCATCATCGAAGGGTGGAGGAGGCGCGGACGGTGCTCGCGCGGCTGGCGCGGATCGAGGCGCTCGAGCGGCGGCTGCTCGCGGAGCTCGAGGCGCTCGCCCCCGAGGCGGAGCGCTGGGCGGCGGCGGAGGCGGACGACGAGGCGCAGGCCGCCGCGGAACGGCTGCTGGCGCGGATTCGGAGGTCGTGAAGGAACCGAGTACCATGGCGCGAAAGAGAGGCCTCACATGGGCCTCACACGGTTGCTGCCGCGCCCGAACACCCGGGCTTCCGCTTCGAAAGGACCAGAACTGGCGAAGGTCATCGCGTTCGCGAACCAGAAGGGCGGGGTCGCGAAGACGACGACCACGCTGAACCTGGCGGTCGCGTTCAAGGAGCGCGGCTTCAAGGTGCTCGTGATCGACCTCGACCCGCAGGGCAACCTGACGATGAGCCAGGGGCTGAACCCGGACACGATCGAGCGCTCGATGTACGACGTGCTCGTCCACCGGATCCCGATCGAGGAGATCATCGTCGAGCGCGAGATCGACCTCGCCGTCTCGTCGATCGACCTCGCGGGTGCCGAGCTCGCGCTCTCGGCGCAGATCGGCCGCGAGCGGGCGCTCGAGAAGGCGCTCGTCCCGATCAAGGACCGCTACGACTTCATCCTGATGGACACGCCGCCGTCGCTCGGCCTGCTGACGATCAACGCGTTCGTCGCGGCCGGCGGGGTGATCGTGCCGGTGCAGTGCGAGTACCTCTCGCTGCGCGGGCTCGTCCAGCTCGAGAACACGCTGACGATGGTGCGCGAGAACCTGAACCCCGGGGTCGAGATCATCGGGATCCTGCCGACGATGTTCGACAAGCGGACGACGCATGCCCGCGAGGCGGTCGAGATCCTGCAGGAGAACTTCGGCGAGCTCGTCTACAACACGAAGATCCGCAAGACGGTGCGGTACGCGGAGGCCCCCGTCAAGGGCTCGTCCGTCCTCGCCTACGAGCCGGACGGCGACGCCGCCCACCTCTACCGCGACCTGGCGAAGGAGGTGCTCAATGGCGCGAAAGCGCGCGAGCATGCGTGAGGGCCCGCTCGCCGAGCTCTTCCGCGCGACCGAGGCCGCGCAGCGGCAGGGCGAGCGGCAGGCCGAGGAGCCCGCGGCCGCCGAGCAGGAGGCCGTGCGCGAGGAGTCGCGTCCGACCGAGCCCGAGGAGCGCCGCTACGAGCCGCTCGAGGAGACGGTCGAGCACGCCGTCGTCGAGGAGCCGCCGCGCGCCGAGCCCGAGCCCGAGCAGTGAGATCTCGTCGGAGGCGGTCGAGGCTGCACCCGCGCCGGAGCGGCACTACGAGCCTGCGCCCGAGCCGCCCGCGTCGCGCTACGTCGAGCCGCTCCCCGAGGCCGCGCCGCGGCTGAACCGCGCCTCCGCGGGCCCCGCCGGCTCGTATCTCGCCGTGATCAAGGTCGTCGGCGTCGGCGGCGCCGGCCTGAACGCGGTCGACCGCATGATCGACGCGGGCATCTCGCAGGTCGAGTTCGTCGCCGTCAACACCGACATGCAGCAGCTGCAGATGTCGGACGCGCCGACGAAGATCCACATCGGCGCCGAGCTGACCGAGGGGCTCGGCTCCGGCTCCGACCCCGAGATCGGCCGCCGCGCCGCGGTCGAGAGCTACGACCAGGTCAAGCGCGCGCTGCGCGGGGCGGACATGGTCTTCGTCACCGCCGGCGAGGGCGGCGGCACCGGCTCGGGCGCCGCGCCCGTCGTCGCCAAGATCGCCCGCGAGCTCGGCGCGCTGACCGTCGGGATCGTGACGCTGCCGTTCAAGTTCGAGGGCTCGCGCCGCAAGCAGCAGGCCGACGCCGGCATCGAGGGCCTCCGGCAGGCGTGCGACACGACGATCGTGATCCCGAACGACCGGCTGCTCGAGGTGCTCGACAAGTCGACCTCGATGCTCGACGCCTTCCGGATCGCCGACGACGTGCTCCGCCAGGGCGTCCAGGGCATCACCGACCTGATCACGGTGCCCGGGATCGTCAACCTCGACTTCGCCGACGTCCGGACCGTGATGAAGGACGCGGGCTCGGCGCTGATGGGGATCGGCTTCGCCTCCGACGGCGAGAACCGCGCCAAGGAAGCCGCCGAGCGGGCGCTGCGCTCGCCGCTGATCGACACCGAGCTCGTCGGCGCGCGCGGGATCCTGCTCTCGATCGCCGGCGGCGACGACCTGTCGCTCTATGAGGTCAACGAGGCGGCCGAGCTCGTCCGCCAGACGGCGACCGAGGACACGAACATCATCTTCGGCGCCACGATCGACGAGCGCCTGAACGGCCAGGTCTGGGTGACCGTGGTCGCGACGGGCCTCGGCGGCAGCCGCCGCAGGCAGCCCGCGCCGGACTTCAGCTCCCCGAGCCCGCGCGGGGACGACCCGCTCGAGCCGCCGAGCTTCCTGCGCGGCTAGACGAGGTTCAGCACGGTGACGCCGAGGCCGACCGCGACCACGGCGGCGCCGGCCGCGGCGGCGAGCCGGCGTGCGAGCTGGGGCAGCTCGATCAGCGCGAGCGCGCTCGCCGCGCCGAAGCCGACGCCGACGAGCGTCTCGGCCGCGTGGTAGGCGATCCCCGTCGCCAGCGCCCGGTCGACGCCGACGCCGCGCGTCTGGAGCGCCAGCGCGACCGCCCCCGTGGCGATGCCGATGTTCCCCGGCGTCAGCGGGAAGGTCGTCGCGAGCTGCAGCGTCGGCACGATCACGAGCGCCGCCAGCAGCGGATGCGGCACCTGGAGCGCGGCCGCGACGGCCGTGGCGGCCGCGACGCGCGAGGCCTGCGCGGCGAGCGCCCAGCCGACGACGGCGGCCGCCGCGCGCGGCGAGCGGGCGAGGGCGGTGAAGCCTGCGAGGAAGAGCCCGAACCTGCCGTGCGGACGGCGCCGTGCGGCGGCCCAGGCGACCACGGCCGCCGCGCCGCCGCCGCCGACGAGCGCCAGCACCGGCCAGAGCGGCAGCGCGCCGAGCAGCGCCGCGGCGAGCACGAGCACCGAGACGGCCATCCCGCGCAGGGTCGCGCCGGCCGCGGCGGCTCCGCCGGTCGTCCAGAGCCTGCCCGGCCCCTCCAGCTTCCGGCTCAGCAGCGCCACCCGGACGGCGTCGCCGACCCCGCCCGGCGCGACGGAGTTGACGAGGCAGCCGGCCCCGTAGCGGGTCGCGACGTCGAGCCGCGAGATCCGGGCGCCCGCGGCGGCGAGCGCCGCGCGCCAGGAGAGGGCGATGCAGAGCACCGAGCCGAGGAAGCCGGCGACGCCGAGCCAGAGCCAGCCGGGCGAGGCCTCGCCGAGCTGCGCCCAGGCCGAGCTCACCTGCCGGCCGAGCAGCTGCGGCGTCGCGGCCGCGACGATCAGGGCGGCGAGCGGCGCCAGGCTGAGGACGGCCCTCCGCGTCGTGATCTCCTGCAGCGCCCGCATGCCTTACTCTGACGTCATCTTGCCGGGGAGGTTGTGGCGAAACGGTCAAGCTTCTGTTAAGCGCGGCCGCAGTACGCTTGCGCCATGCACGGGGCCGTCGCCGCCGGGCACCCGCTGACGGCGCAGGCGGGCGCCGACACCCTCGCCGCCGGAGGCAACGCGGTCGACGCCTGCATCGCCGCCGCCTTCGCCTCCTGGGTGACCGAGAGCCCGCTGACCGGGCCGGGCGCCGGCGGCTTCCTGCTCGTCCACCGCGCCCGCGACCGCACGACGCGGCTGCTCGACTTCTTCGCCGCGGTGCCCGGGATCGGACGGGCCCGCCGGCCGGCGGAGCCGCTGGACGAGATCGTCGTCGACTTCGGCGACAGCGGCCGGCAGACGTTCCGGGTCGGCACCGCGTCGTGCGCGGTCCCCGGGTCGCTCGCCGGGCTCGAGGCCGCTCACCGCTCCTTCGGCTCGCTGCCGTGGCGCGAGCTGGCGGGGCCGGCGATCGCACTTGCCCGGGGCGGCCTGAAGCTGACGCGCGAGCAGGCGTTCCTGCACCGGATCCTGGCGCCCGTCCTCGAGGCGACCGGCGAGGGCCGCCGGGTCTACGGCGGGCTCGCCGCCGGCGACCGCTTCGCCCTGCCCGACCTCGGCGGCCTGCTCGAGCTCGTCGCCGAGCGCGGCGCCGGCGTCCTCTACGGCGGCGAGCTCGGCCGGGCGCTCGTCGACCTCGTCCCGGGCCTGACGCTCGACGACCTGCGCGAGTACCGCGTCGTCCGCCGCCGCCCGGTCCGCACCGCCTACCGGGAGCACGAGCTCGTCTCGAACCCGCCGCCCTCGGCCGGCGGCGTCCTGATCGGCTACGGGCTGGCGCTGCTCGAGCGACGCGGCGCCGAGGACGCGGCGACGCTCGTCGAGGTGATGCGGGAGCAGTCGCGCGTCCGTGCCGATCCCGGCTTCGCCCGCAGCCTCCACCGCGGCGGGCTCGCGACGCGGCTGCTCGACCCCGGCATGGTCGCCGCGGGGCTGCGGCGGCTGCGAAGACGGCGGGACGGCGACCGAGCCGCCGCCGCTCGCCGGGACGACGCACATCTCCGTCGTCGACGCCGCCGGCAACGCCGCCTCCCTCTCGTCCTCGACCGGCTCCGGCTCCGGCGTGATCCTGCCCGGCACGGGCCTCCACCTGAACAACATGCTCGGCGAGGCCGACCTCGTCGCGGGCGCGCGCCGGCCGGGCTCGCGACTGACGAGCATGATGGCGCCGACGCTCGTGCTCGGCCGCGGCGGGCGCCCGCGGCTCGTCGTCGGCAGCGCGGGCTCGGCCAGGCTGCGCGGGGCGATCATGCAGATCGTCGTCAACGCCGTCGGGCGGCGCCTCGGCGTGCGCGAGGCGATCGACCGGCCGCGCCTGCACGTCGAGGACGCCGTCGTGCACCTCGAGGGCGGCTTCGACCGCGGCGAGGCCGAGCGGCTGGCCGCGCGCGGCGACCGGGTCGTCCGCTGGCGCGGCCGGAACCTCTACTTCGGCGGCGCCGCCGCGGTCGAGCTGCTCGCCGACGGCACGCTCGCCGCCGCCGGCGACCCGCGTCGCGGCGGGGCGGGGGTGGTCGTCTGAGCGTCCGCGTCCGCGCCGCCGAGCCGGGCGACGCGGCGGAGCTGGTCGCGCTCGCGAGCGCGGTCGGCTCGGAGCCCGGCGGCTGGCTGATCTCCGACGCGACCTGGCGCAGCGTCGGCGACGAGCGCCGCTACCTGCGCGCGATCCGGCGCCACCCGGACGCGGCCGTCCTCGTCGCCGAGTCGGAGCAGGGCCTCGTCGGCCGGCTCTCGATCTCGCGCGACCCGCATCCGGCGAGCCGGCACGTCGCCGACCTCGGGCTGATGGTCGCCGCCGGGCACCGCCGCCGCGGGGTCGGCCGCGCGCTCCTCCTCGCGGCCGAGGAGTGGGCCCGCAGCGCCGGCGTCGGCAAGCTCGAGCTGCACGTCTTCCCGCACAACGAGGCGGCGATCCGGCTCTACGAGTCCTGCGGCTACGAGCGCGAGGGCTACCGGCGCGCCCACTACCGCCGCGCGGGCGGCGAGATCGTCGACGCGATCCTGATGGCGCGGCTGCTCTAGCCGCGCCGCACGACGTGTCCGCCCACCCGCACCTCGGCCGGCGGCCCCGACAGCTCGACCTCCGCGGGATGGGGCTCGGCCGGCCTTCCCGTCGGCAGCCAGCCGCGGCCGGCCGGGCAGAGGATCAGCGTCCGCGCCTTCTCGCCGACGAACGCGAGCGATCCGGGCGCGTCCGCCTCGCCGTCCCAGAGCTCGAGACCGGCGCCCGCGAGGGCGCGGTGCAGCTCGGGCACGTCGCCGACGAGGCCGAGCTCCGAGACGCCGACGAGCTCCTCGGCGCGAAACGCGCCCGCGCCGCCGCGCTCGCCGACGCCGCGGTGCGCGATCACCTCGACGATGTTGCCGGCCGGGTCGTGGAAGTAGAACGCCTGCGCGCCCCAGTTCGAGAAGTCGAAGACCGGATCCGGCTCACGCAGCAGCTCGATGCGGGCGCGCGCCCAGGCGAGCGCCGCCTCGAAGCGGTCGCCGGGCGCGAGCAGCGCGAAATGGTAGAAGGGCTCGCCGGGAGCCGCGGCGAGCGAGAGCCGCGTCTCGCCGACCGCCACGTCGCCGCCGTCGACGGGCAGCCCGAGCCGGTCGTAGAACGCGAGCGTGTCCGCGAACGCCCGCTCGCCGACGCGGAGGCGCACGCGCCGGACGGTCACGTGTGGTCTCCGTCCAGCGGCTCGACCTTGCCGTTGCCCGAGGCGCGGTCCCGGACCTCGGCGTCGCGCTCGAGCGCCTCCGCGGCGAGGGTCAGGAGCTCGGTCAGCCGCAGCGTCCGCTCCCGCGGCGAGCGCAGCTCGAGCAGCTCCTGCTTCAGCTCGTTGCCGAAGTCGACGTGGGCCGAGAGCCGGAAGGAGAGCTCCGGCGTGTCGGGCGGCGGCACCTCGACCTCGGTCTCGGTCAGCCGCACGAGCCGGCGGAAGACCTCGACCGCCTGCTCCGACTCCTCCGCGGCCGGCGGGTCGTACTCGTCCTCGACCGGCTCGACGTCGGCGGTCCGGAACGCGCGGCCGCGGGTCAGCTCGACGATCCGGAAGCGCTCACGCCCCTCGACCACGATGTTCATGCGCCCGTCGGGGAGCCGCTCGAGCACGTCGGTGACCGCGGCGCGCGTGCCCGTCTCGGCGATTCCCTCCTCGAGCTCGAGCACGAGCCCGAACTCGCGGCCCTCCAGCACGCACTCCTCGATCAGCTCCCGGTAGCGCGGCTCGAAGATGTGGAGGGGGATCCGCTCGGTCGGCACCAGCACGAGCGGGAGCGGGAAGAGACCGATCTCCTCGATCACGCGTCTAGAGTACTGCCGTGGCCCGCGACGGCTTCTTCCGCCCATCGGTCGACGCGCTCGTCCCCTACGAGCCGGGCAAGCCGGTCGAGGAGGTGCAGCGCGAGCTCGGCCTCGAGCGGGTCGTCAAGCTCGCCTCGAACGAGGGCCCGTTCGGCCCGTTCCCGGCCGCGCTCGAGGCGCTCGAGCGGACCGCGGGCGAGCTGAACCGCTACCCCGACGGGGGCGCCTACCGGCTGCGGGCGGCGCTCGCGGAGCACCACGACGTCGCCTTCGAGCAGGTCGCGGTGGGCGCCGGCGCGGACGGCGTCATCGACGGGCTCTCGCAGGCGGTGCTCGAGCCGGGCGACGGGATCGTCTGCGGCTGGCCCTCCTTCCCGAGCTACGTGATCGACGCGCTCAAGCTCGGAGCCGAGGTCGCCCGCGTGCCGCTGCGCGACCACGTCCACGACCTCGACGCGATGCTGGACGCGATCGGGCCGCGGACGAAGCTCGCCTTCCTCTGCCACCCGAACAACCCGACCGGGACGCGCAACACCCGCGCCGAGCTCGACGCCTGGTTCGAGCGCGTCCCCGGCCACGTCCTGACCGTGCTCGACCAGGCCTACTTCGAGTACGTGGACGACCCGGACTACGCCGACGGCCTCGACTATCTCCGTGCCGGCGTCGACGTCCTCGTCCTCCGCACCTTCTCGAAGATCTACGGGCTCGCCGGGCTGCGGGTCGGCTACGGGATCGGCCCCGCGGACGTCGTCACCGCCGCCGGCAAGGTCCGGCGCGCGTTCGACCTGACGACGCCCGCGCAGGAGGCGGCGCTCGCGAGCATCGGCGACGAGGCGGAGCTGGCGCGCCGCCGGGCCGTCAACGCCGACGGCCTCGTCGTCCTCGAGGGCGTGCTGCGCGGGCACGGGCTCGAGCCGGCGCCGGGCGCGGTCGGCAACTTCGTCTACGTCGAGGTGGGGGAGGACGCACGCCCCTGCTTCGACGCGCTGCTGCACGAGGGCGTGATCGTGCGCCCGCTCGGAGGCTTCGGCGCCCCCGGCGCGATCCGCGTCACCGTCGGCACGCCGGAGGAGCTGGCCTTCTTCTCGGAGGCGCTCGGCCGCGTCGTCGCGCGCGCCGGTTAGCGGGCCTCGCGCTCGATCCGCGCCGACTGCTCGGCGATCCAGGCGCCGATCGAGTCGTAGGCGGAGACGCCGAGCTGCAGCGAGGCGCCGCGCTCGAGCCCGACCGCCTCGCGCATCGCGTCGGCCAGCTCGGCGCCCTCGAACTCGTCGCCGTCACAGGCCACGATCCAGCCGCTCGAGCTCTGCCGCACGGTCAGGACCCTGCCGTCAGGAGTGTAGGTCCGCCACTCGATAGCAGAGTGTCTATTACCGTCGCCTACCATTGTCAATCGAGGGATTGTTCGACGCCTCCTGCTCGGCTACGCTCGGAGTCCTTGCTCCGCCGCGCCGCACGCCCCCTCGCGCTCGTGCATCGAGCCGCCGGGTTCCGATTGGTGTTCCTCGCGAGCCTCGGCTCGGGCGCCGGCACGTGGTTCGCGATCGTCGCCCTCAACGTCGACATCCTCGACCGTACCGGCTCGGGGCTCTGGCTCGCGGCTCTGAACGCCGCGGCGATCATCCCGTCGGCGTTCATGGGCCTCCTCGGCGGCCCGCTCGTCGACCGGCTCTCGCGCAAGCTCCTGCTCGTCGGCTCGGACGTGCTCCGGCTCGGGGTCTTCGCCGCCCTGCCGTTCGCCGACGCCCCCGGCACGATCGTCGGGCTCGCCCTCGTCGCAGGCGTCGGCGACGCGTTCTTCCGGCCGGCCCTGCTCGCGGGCGTGCCGAACCTCGTCGCCGACGACGACCTGCCGCAGGCGAACTTCCTGCTCCAGGCGGCGCAGTGGGTGACGACGGCCGCCGGCCCGCTCGTCGGCGGGGTCGTCGTCGCCGCCTCCGGCCCGCACCTCGCCTACTGGGTGAACGCGGTCAGCTTCGGCGTCTCGGCGCTCCTGCTCGCGCGCGTCGCGGCGCCGCTCCTCCAGAGCGACAAGCCGCTCTCGCGGGGGCACTGGCGCGACGTGGTCGACGGGATCTCGCTCGTGCGCCGCTCCGCGGCGCTGCTCGTCGTCTTCGTCGTCTGGAACCTGGCGATGGTCGCCCAGGGAGCGATCAACGTCTCCGAGGTCGTGCTCGCCAAGGAGACCCTCGACGCGGGCGCGTTCGGCTTCGGGCTGATGTGGGCGACGACCGGGATCGGGCTCGTGCTCGGCGGCTCCGTCTTCGTCGGCCGGGCCGTGCACAGCTCGATCGGCGCGATCTATCCCGCCTCGATCGCCCTCTTCGCGCTCGCGATCGGCGTCGACCGCGGTCGCGCCGAACATCTGGGTCGCCGCGGTCGCGATGGTCGCCTCGGGGCTCGGCAACGGGGTCGCCGTCGTCGCCAACATCACCCTCGTCCAGCGCGGCTCGCCGGACAACCTCCGGGGCCGCGCCTTCACGCTGATCATGAGCGCGAACTTCGTCGTCCTCGGCGCGGCCATGTTCGCCGCGGGGCCGCTGACCGACCGCTTCGGCGCCCGCTGGATCTGGGGCGGCAGCGCCGCCCTGCTCGCCGCCTCGGCCGCGGTCGCGGCGGTCATGTGCCGGGCGCTCCTCGCCGAGGGCGAGCCCGCTCCCGTCGCCGCCGCGGCGGTCCCCCGGGCGACGGCGAGCTAGAGTCCGCGCGGCATGGCCGCGCGCCGCGACTGGACCTCCGACACCCTCGCCGCCGGCGTCCGCGACGGCGACCGGCGCGCGCTCGCACGGGCGATCACGCTCGTCGAGAACGGCGACCCGCTCGCGTACGAGCTCGTCCGCGAGGTCTATCCCGAGACCGGCGGCGCCTACTCCGTCGGCGTCACCGGGCCCCCCGGCGTCGGCAAGTCGAGCCTGATCTCGATGCTCGTCGGCCACGTCCGCGCGCGCGACCTCGCGGTCGGCGTCATCTCGGTCGACCCGTCGAGCCCCTTCTCGCGCGGCGCCCTGCTCGGCGACCGGATCCGGCTGACCGACCACTTCCTCGACCCGGAGGTCTTCATCCGCTCGATGGGCACCCGCGGCCACCTCGGCGGCCTCGCCGAGACGACCCTGCAGGCGATGCTCGTGCTGGACGCGGCCGGCAAGGACGTGCTCTTCCTGGAGACGGTCGGCGCCGGGCAGAGCGAGGTGGAGGTGATCGCGACCGCGGACACGATCCTGCTCGTGCTGATGCCGGGGTCCGGCGACGCGATCCAGGCGCTGAAGGCCGGGATCATGGAGATCCCCGACGTGATCGCCGTCAACAAGTCCGACCACCCGGCGGCGAGGACGATGGTCTCCGAGGTGCGTCAGGTGCTCTCGCTCGACCGCGACCGCGCCTGGAAGGTGCCGATCGTGCTGACCGAGGCCGTCCGCGGCGAGGGGGTCGAGGAGCTCTGGCAGCAGGTCGAGGCCCACCGCGCCCACCTCGAGTCGGAGGGGCAGCTCGAGGAGCGCCGCCGCCGCAACCTCGCCGGCGAGGTGTTCGCGGTCGCCTCGGCCCGGGCCAAGCAGCACCTCGAGCAGGCGGTCGCCGACGATCCCGAGCTGCTGCGGCTGCTCGGCGAGGTCGAGCGGCGGCAGCTCGACCCGCTCACCGCCGTCCGCGAGATCATGGAGAAGGTGTTCCACGTTGGCGCCGACGACTAGCGACATCGAGGCCGCCCGCGGCCGGATCGCCGGCATCGCGCGGGTGACGCCGGTCTACTCGTCCGAGACGCTCTCGCGGCTCTGCGGGCGGCCCGTGCAGCTGAAGGCCGAGAACCTGCAGCGCACCGGCTCCTTCAAGATCCGCGGCGCCGTCAACAAGATCGCGACGCTCTCGGACGGGGAGAAGGCCGCCGGCGTCGTCGCGGCGAGCGCCGGCAACCACGGCCAGGCCGTCGCCTGGGCCGCGCGCGAGGCGGGGATTCCGGCGACGATCTTCGTGCCGCAGGACGCGCCGATGGCGAAGGTCGAGGCCGCCCGCGGCTACGGCGCCTCCTGCGAGATGGGCGGCTCGGTCTTCGACGAGGCGCTCGCCGCCGCGCTCGCCTTCGCGGAGGAGCGCGGCGCGACCTTCGTGCACGCCTTCGAGGACGAGGTCGTGATCGCCGGGCAGGGCACGATCGGCCTCGAGCTCGCCGAGCAGCTCCCGGGGGTCGAGACGGTGCTGATCCCGATCGGCGGCGGCGGCCTCGCGGCCGGGATCGCGCTGGCGCTGCGCGAACGGCTCCCGGACGTGCGGCTCGTCGGCGTCCAGGCGGGCCGCTCGGGCTTCACGATCGCAGACGGGATCCTCGTCAAGCATCCGGGGGAGCTGACGACGGCGATCCTCGACGACGCGCTCGACGAGACGATCCAGGTGGACGACGACGAGATCGCCCAGGCGATCGTGCTCCTGCTCGAGCGGACGAAGCTGCTCGTCGAGGGCGCGGGCGCGGTCGGGATCGCCGCGATGCTGGCCGGGCGCGTCGAGGGCGCGGGCGAGACCTGCGCCGTCCTCTCCGGCGGCAACATCGACCCGACGCTCCTGATCTCGGTCATGCGGCACGGCCTCTCGCTCGCGGGCCGCTTCCTCGTCGTCCGCACGAAGGTGCCCGACCGGCCCGGCGAGCTGCTGAAGCTGCTCGACCTCGTCGCCCGCGAGCGGGTCAACGTCGTCTCGGTCGAGCACCAGCGCGAGGGGGCGGACGTCCACGTCGGCGAGACGGGCGTCGAGCTGACGCTGCTGACCCGCGACGAGGAGCACTGCGAGGCGATGCTGACGCGGCTGCGCGAGTGGGGCTACCCCGCCGAGCGGCTGGTGTAGAGGCTGATGCGCATCGGCCGTGGCCGCGGACGTCCGCCCCAGGCGCGGCGCCGGGCCGCACCGGCGTCCGCACACGTGCAACCAGCATGCGCCACGGACGCCGGCACGCCCCGGCTTGGCCTGGAACAGCCCCGCTGGGGACGTCCAATACGCATCAAGCCTCTAGCGGTCGTCGCCCTGCTCGTCTTCCTCCGCGCGGCTCGCCTGCCAGGCGAGGCCGGCGACGAGCAGCACCGCGAGGCCGATCGCGAGCTCGGCGATCAGGCCGTAGGTGCCGCCGTGGGCGAGCAGCGGCGTCAGGGCCGCGAGAGGATCCACATCCCGCCGACCGTGTAGAGGACCATCAGCGCGAGCATCGCGTACTGGCTCCGGAGCGCCCGCTTCGCCGACCCCGCCAGCGCGAGCGCCCGGTCGTGCGCGACGACGAGGCCGAGCACGTGCCCGACGACGAGCGCGACCACCTGCACGTACCAGACGAGCCGGGGCTGCAGCAGCGTCAGGTCGACGCGGTAGCCGGACGTCCCGAACAGGTCCCAGCCGCGCCCGAACGGGTCCGAGGCGAGGCCGATCGCCGCCTGTCCCTGCAGGACCAGCAGGGAGAAGTAGTGCGCGAGCACGTAGGCGAAGGCGATCGGGACGAGGCTGGGCAGGAACGCGCTCCGCGGGGCGTGCTCCCGCAGCACGCCGCCGAGCTCGACGGCGACCGAGTAGGTGAGCGCGACGAGGCAGACCGCGCCGAGCAGCCCGAGCAGGTTCAGGCCGACGCCGACCCAGTCGGCGGTCGTGGGCGAGGAGACGACCCAGTGCGACTGCACCGAGTAGAGCCGGTCCTGCCAGATCCGCGTCCGGCTGAAGCCGTCGAACGCGGTCGAGCCGAGCATGACGGCGACGACGGCGAGGGTGCCGGGCGTGCGGGAGTCGAGCCGCGTCAGCGCGGTCAGCGGCGGCCTCACCGCGAGCTGCCGCCCCCGCCGCGCCAGCGGCGAGATCCGTGCGAAGAGACCGAGGTAGACGGCGAACGCCTCGCCTCCCGCCGTCCACGCCTCGCGCCCGAAGGTCAGCATCCCGAACCAGGTGACGGTGCTGTAGACGAAGATCCCGAGCGCGAGCGCCCGCGGGTTCGAGGGGTCGAAGTAGGCGAGCTCGAGCGTCGCGAAGGCGAAGAGCAGCGCCGCCGCGGGCCAGCGCCCCAGCCGGGCCGGGTACTCGAAGGGCGCCTCCGCCGGCAGGCCCGCGCGCCGCGCGGCCCACGCGACCGCGTCGGCGGCGGCGCGCCAGGGCGAGAGCCAGGCCCAGACGTTGCCGACGAGGACGCTGACGATCGGCAGGCCGACCCAGAAGAGCACGTAGACGAAGGTCGGCGCGAGGTTCCGGTCGGGCGAGTCGAGGCCCGCCGCCGCGGCCCAGGCGACGACGCCGAGCAGGAAGACGCCGACGAGGCCGACGAGGACGCGGAGCGCCGGGACGAGGACGGGGGCGAGCGGCCGCGTGCGGGCCCGGTCGAGCAGCGGCCGCTTCCAGAGCGCGCCCAGCCCGAGGAACGAGAGCACGAGCACGGCGGCGCCGCCGTAGTAGAAGAGCCACGCCGGAACCGGCAGGTCCTGGACGCCGCCGATGCCGTGCGCGAGCGGCAGCGGGCTCACGCGCGTCCCTCCTCGCCGCTCGGGGTCGACGTCGTCATGGGTTGACGGTGAACTGCAGGATCTGCAGCCCGCGCGACTCGAGCTCCGCCTCGAAGCGGCCGGGCACGTCCGCGGTGAACCGGATCGTCGCCGGCTTCCCGGGCGCGACGTCGCCGTGCAGGTCGTAGCCGTGGACGTGCACCTCGTCGGCGACGTCGGCGTCGACCTTCAGGGTCACCTTCGTCCCCTTGTCGATCGTCACCCGGACGGGGCCGTCGCCGTCGATCTTGCCGCCGGCGACCGTCAGGTCGATCTCCTTCGTCGGCGCTGCCGAGCCGCCGTCGCGGCAGCGGTGGTCGTGGCGGCGGTGCCGGTCGCCGTGCCGGCGGTCGTCGCCGAGCCGCCGCCGCAGCCGGCGACGACGAGGAAGGCCGCGGCGGCGAGCGCCGCGAGCCCGATGCGTGCGTCGCATGAGAACCTCCTGATCGAGTGTGGACTACCCGACGGAGGCCTGCGGCGGGCCGCGGGCGGCCCTCGTTCCGGCCAGGAGAGCCGGCCGCGGCACCCGGGCGAGCTGCGGCCGGGGAAGCGCTCCGGGGCGCGGCAGGCGCGGACGCGGGCGTGCGCGCGCGGCGCCGAGCGCGTCGGCCGCCGCCGCGAGGCCGCGCGCGAGCAGCCAGGCGGCGAGGCCGAACGGCAGCTGCAGCGCCAGCCCGACGAGGAAGACGGGCTCTGTCGAGCAGGTGCGCCGGCAGGTGCCCGCCGGCGAGCAGCCGCTCGAGGTGCTCCTGCAGGGTGAACGCGAGCGGCGGCAGGGCGGCGAACGGCCAGGCGGGGACCCGGCCGGCCGGCCGGCCGCGGGCCGCCCGCAGCCCGAGCGCCGCGAGCGCGACGGCGGCGAGGAGCGCGAGCGCGAAGGGCGCCTGCGCGAGGTAGCCGTGGTCGACGTGCGCGCCGGCGCCGACGAGGCGGTAGGCGAGCGCGTGCGCGCCGAGCAGCCCGCCCGCAGCCGGGGCGGCGACGAGCGCCGGATTCGCGCGGCCGCTCACGACGGAGGCCAGTCCGCCACGCCCCCGTCGACGACCGCGCGCGCGTCGACGCCGGCGCGCGCCAGCAGGCTCGCCGCGAGGGCGGCGCGCGGCCCGCTCTCGCAGACGGTGACGACCGGCTTGCCGTCGGTCGCGCCGGCGCCCTCGCGGCGGACGAGCCGGTAGGGGAGGTTGCGCGAGCCGGGGATCGCAGCCGCCTCGTACTCGTCCGGCTCGCGGACGTCGAGCACCGTGACCGCGTCCGCCTCGACGAGCCGTGCGAGCGCGTCGACGGTCACGGTCGCGAGCGGCTCGGTCGCGCCGGCGGGCTCGACGACGTAGCCGGCCGGCAGCTCGACGAGCCCGACCGCACGCAGGCCGCGGGCGGACAGCTCCGCCTCCTCGGCCGAGGACGCGTGCAGCACGAGCCGCTCGTCCGGGTCGAGGACGAAGCCGGCCTTGGTCGCGAACGAGGAGCCGTCGACGGGCAGCGCGATCGCCCCCGGCAGGTGGCCCGCGGCGAACGCGGCGAACGGGCGGACGTCGAGGATCGTCGCCTCGCCCGGCTCCTCGAGCCGCTCGAGCGGCGCTCGGCGCTCCCAGGAAGGGCCCGCGGTTGAGGGCGACGCAGCGCTCGACCGTCGGCGGGCGCGGCGCGGCGATCCCGGCCGAGGCGGCGACGAACGCCTGGCAGCTCGGCGATCGCGAGCATCCGGTTCGAACGCCGCTCGGCCCCGATCGTCGAGGAGGGGTCGCTCGACATCGAGCCGCCGCAGAGCGACCCCGCGACGTGGCCGGGGTAGACGGCGACCGGGTCGGGCAGCTCGCCGAGCCGGCGGAGCGAGTGGAAGAGCCCCTCGGCGCCCTCACGCGCGGCGACGGCGAGGTCCGGCCGGGCGGCGTCGCCGACGAAGAGCGAGTCGCCGGTCAGCACGAGCCGCCCCGGCACGAGGAAGGAGCAGTGCTCGGGCCGGTGGCCCGGCGTGTGCAGGACGCGGATCGCGACCGAGCCGACCCGGAGCTCCTGCCCGTCGGCGAGCGGCTCGAAGGGGAACTCCGGCTCGGCGAGCGGGTGCACCGCGACCGGGAGCCCGTGCTCGAGCGCGAATCGGCCGTGCCCGGAGACGTGGTCCGCGTGCGTGTGCGTCTCGAGCACGCGCACGATCCGCACGCCTGCTTCGGCCGCCGCCTCGAGGTACGGCTCGATCGCGTAGGCCGGGTCGACGACGACCGCGACCCCCGCCTGCTCGTCGCCGACGAGATAGGAGGCGCAACCCAGGTCCCCGTCCACGAACTGCCGGAAGAGCACGTCCGGCGCACCCTAACAGCGGGCCTGTCGGAGCCACCGGCGCTGCAGCCGGTTTACAGATCCTTAAGAGGTACTAGCACCGTCTTTACATAGGGTTCCGGCATTTTTCAAGGAGGTGCGCGTTTCGAAATGGCATGGGCATGCAACCACTGGGGCAGGCTCTCTGCGTCTCGAGCGCGGACGGGCACGACCTGGGAGGAGGAACATGACGAAGAACCTGAGGCTGGCGGCCGTCGCGCTCGCGACCGCTGCTCTCGCGATCGCCGCTGCAGGCTGCGGCGGCGGAGGGGGCAGCAGCAACGAGACGACCGGCGGCAACACCACGACCGGGAACGCGGGCGGTTCGAACGACCTCGCCGCCCAGCAGGTCCTGACGATGACCTGGGGTGCCGAGCCGCCGTCGCTCGACCCGGGCCTCGCGACCGACACGACCTCGTCGAACGTCCTGCGGAACATCATGGATCCGCTGGTCACGCTGGGGCCGAACCTCGAGCCGCAGCCGAGCATCGCGGAGAGCTGGGACGTCAACGGCAAGGTCGTCACCTTCCACCTGCGCATGGACGGCAAGTGGACGAACGGCGACCCCGTGACCGCGCAGGACTACGAGTGGTCCTGGAAGCGCACGATCTCGCCGGAGCTGGCCGCGGACTACGCGTACCAGTTCTACGGGATCCAGGGCGCCCAGGAGTACAACTCCTGCGACCCGAAGAAGCAGGACTGCAACGCCCTGCGCGACAAGGTCGGGATCACCGCGACCGACGACCACACGCTCAAGGTGACGCTGACGAGCCCGCAGCCGTGGTTCGTGCAGCAGGTCGCGCACACGTCGTTCCTGGCGGTCAACAAGAAGGCCGTCGACAAGTGGGGCGCCAAGTGGACGGAGCCGGGGCACATCATCACGAACGGCGCCTTCAAGCTCGCCGCGTGGCGGCACGACTCCGAGCTCGACCTGGTCAAGTGGGACGGCTGGCGCAACGCGTCCGACGTGACGCTCACGCGCGTCAACGGCAAGATCATCACCGACGGCACCACCGCCGAGCAGGCGTACGAGGCCGGTGACGTCGACGTCGACACGACCGGGATCCCGGTCGCCGACATCGACCGCTGGAAGGGCACGGAGGACTACCAGCAGTACGACGGCCTCGGCACCTACTACTACGGGTTCAACGTCAAGAACATCACCGACGTGAACCAGCGGCGGGCGATGGCGTTCGCGATCGACCGGCAGTCGATCATCGACAACGTCGCCAAGGCCGGCCAGACCCCGGCGCAGAGCTTCACGCCGAAGGGGATGCCGGGCTTCGACCAGATCAAGACCGACGTACCTGCCGACCGGCGACGCCATGGACGAGGCGAAGAAGCTGATGGACAAGGTCGCCAACCCGAAGAAGAACATCACGCTCTACGTCAACAACTCGCCGGGCCACAAGGAGATCGCGGTCGCGGTGCAGTCGATGTGGAAGAAGCTCGGGATCACGACCAACATCAAGCAGCAGGAGTGGGCGCAGTTCCTGCAGTTCCTGGGCCCGCCGCCGGACAAGTCGGTGGACGCGTACCGGCTCGGGTGGATCGGCGACTTCGTCGACGACATCAACTTCCTCGAGCTCTGGACCTGCAAGTCGGGGAACAACGACACCAACTTCTGCAGCCAGAAGTACGACTCGCTGGTCGCGAAGGCGAAGCAGACCGAGAACGACGACCAGCGCTACCAGATCTACGCGCAGCTGGAGGACATGCTGACCGGCCCGAACGGCGACATGCCGATCGCGCCGATCTACTGGTACACGTACGTCCAGCTCGAGAAGCCGTGGGTCTCGGACACGTTCAACATCAACCTGCTCGATCAGTTCGACCTCTCGAAGGTCAAGATCCAGCAGCACTAGAGCCGTACCCGGAGCCGGCCCGGCGGGCGCGTCCCGCCGGGCCGGCACCGGATCGACCCTGCACCGGATTGACCCTGCGACCCCCGGGGGAAGAGGACAGGCATGACGACATTCGTGCTTCGGCGGCTGATCTGGACGATCCCCGTGCTCCTGATCGTGATCCTGTTCACCTTCCTGCTGATGCGGCAGATCAAGGGGAACCCGTTCCGCAAGACCGAGCGGGCGGTGCCGGCGTCGATCCTCCAGAACCTCGAGCGCAAGTACCACCTGAACCGGCCCTGGTACGTCCAGTACGCCTACTACGTCAAGGGCGTCTTCACGTTCGACCTCGGGCCGTCGCTCGTGCTGCGCAACCAGGACGTGAACGACATCGTGCGGCAGCACTTCCCGGTCTCGGTCGCAGCTCGGCTTCTACGCCTTCGTCTTCGCGGCGCTCGTCGGGATCCCGCTCGGCGTCCTCTCCGCGCTTACGCGCGAACTCGGTCTGGGACTACGGCGCCCAGTTCCTCGGCAACGTCGGCTTCGCCGTGCCGAGCTTCCTCGTCGCGACCCTGCTGATCTACTACTTCGCGTTCAAGTGGCGCGACGTCACGGGCCTACCGGTCTCCGGCTGGGACACGTGGCAGTCGAAGGTGCTCCCGTCGATCGCGCTCGGCTTCCTGCCGATGGCCTACTTCGCGCGGCTCGTCCGCGGGACGATGCTCGAGACGCTGCAGCAGGACTACGTCCGCACGGCGCAGGCGAAGGGGCTGCGCTGGCGCCGGATCGTCTTCCTGCACGTGCTCCGCAACTCGCTGATCCCGGTCGTGACGGCGGCGGCGCCGCTGCTCGGGGCCGTGATCACCGGCTCGTTCGTGATCGAGAACATCTTCTCGATCCCCGGGATCGGCCGCTACTTCGTGACCGCGGTCACCGGCCGTGACTACTCGGTCGTGATGGGGCTGACCGTGCTCTACTCCGCGATCGTGATCGGCGGCAACCTCGTCGTCGACCTGCTCTACGGCGTCCTCGACCCGCGCACGCGGGACGCGCGGACATGAGCATCATCAACCCGGAAGAGGTCAGGGAGGACGTCGCCGAGCGCAGCGCGGACTCCGGCGGCACCGACGCCGGCGCCGCGGTCCGGACGACGAGCCTCTGGAGCGACGCCTGGCACCGCTACCTGAGCAACCGCGCGGCCGTCGTCGCCGGCGTGCTCTTCCTGCTGATGTGCGCGTACGTCGTCGTCGTGCCGTGGGTCTCGCCCTACGACCCGAACGCGGTCGACTTCGGCGACGCCTACCTGCTGCCGACCGCCGCGCACCCGCTCGGCACCGACCAGTTCGGCCGCGACCTGATGACGCGGGTCGCGCTCGGCGGCCGCGTCTCGATCGGGATCGGCTTCGTCGCGACCTTCGTGATCCTGCTGATCGGGATCGTCTACGGCTCGATCTCGGGCTTCGTCGGCGGCAAGCTCGACAACGCGATGATGCGGCTGATCGACGCGATCTACGGGCTGCCGTACCTGCCGTTCGCGATCATCACGCTGCAGGTCTTCGGGATCGTCAACTTCTGGACGATGGTCGTCGCCCTGACGATCGTCAGCTGGCTGACCGCCGCCCGCGTCGTCCGCGGCCAGGTGATCACGCTGAAGGAGAACGACTACGTCCGCGCCGCGCGGGCGGTCGGCGCCCGCTGGTACCGGATCCTCGGCCGGCACGTGCTGCCGAACACGCTCGGCGTCATGATCGTCTTCGTCTTCCTCGAGCTGCCCGGCGTCATCCTCGGAGAGGCGTTCCTCTCGTTCATCGGCCTCGGGATCAGCCCGCCGCAGTCCTCGTGGGGCGCGCTCGCCCAGGAGGGCCGCGACGTCTTCCTCGGCCATCCGTGGATCATCGTGATCCCGAGCGTCGCGATCGGCTACCTGATCCTCTGCGCCAACTTCATCGCGGACGGGCTCCGCGACGCCCTCGACCCCCGCACCAGGGAGACCTAGCCAGATGGCGCTGCTGGAAGTCGACGACCTCCGCACCTACTTCTACACCCGCGAGGGCGCCGTCCAGGCCGTCGACGGGGTCTCCTTCGCGGTCGAGAAGGGCCGCACGCTCGGGATCGTCGGCGAGTCCGGCTCGGGCAAGTCCGTGACGGCGCTCTCGATCATGGGCCTGATCCCGCGGCCGCCGGCGAAGATCGTCAGCGGCTCCGTCCTCTTCGAGGGCCGCGAGCTGACGAAGCTGAAGGACCGCCAGCTCGAGGACATCCGCGGCAACGACATCGCGATGATCTTCCAGGACCCGATGACGTGCCTGAACCCGACGCTGACGATCGGGAAGCAGATCACGGAGACGCTGCGCCGGCACTTCGACATGTCGAAGGAGCAGGCGCGGCGGCGCGCGGTCGAGCTGCTCGAGGAGGTGCACATCCCGAACGCCGCCTCGCGGCTCGACGACTACCCGCACCGCTACTCGGGCGGGATGCGCCAGCGCGTGATGATCGCGATCGCGATCGCGTGCAACCCGAAGCTGCTGATCGCGGACGAGCCGACGACGGCGCTCGACGTCACCGTCCAGGCGGGGATCCTCGACCTGCTCGAGGAGCTGCGCCGTCAGCACGACATGGCGATGATCCTGATCACGCACGACATGGGCGTCGTCGCCGAGGCCGCCGACGAGGTCGCGGTCATGTACGCGGGGCAGATCGTCGAGCACGCGAGCGCGCTCGACCTGTTCGACCGGCCGGAGCACCCGTACACCGAGGCGCTGCTCGGCGCGCTGCCGCAGATCGAGGGCGAGGGCGTCCGCGAGGGCCGCCTGACCGCGATCGCCGGCCGGCCGCCCCGGATGGTCGACCCGCCCGAGACCTGCCGCTTCGCCGCCCGCTGCCCGTACGCGTCCGCCGACGACGCCTGCACGCACGAGATGCCCGAGCTGCGCGAGATCCGGCCGGGCCACCTCGTGCGCTCCTCCCACCCGACGAGCGAGCGGACGGCGGCGAGGCCGGAGGTCGCGACCCGATGAGCGCGAACGGCAACCTGCTCGAGGTCGAGGACCTGCAGAAGTGGTTCCCCGTCAAGAAGGGGAGCCTGGTCGAGCGGACGGTCGACCACGTCAAGGCGGTCGACGGCGTCTCGTTCGAGATCAAGGAGGGCGAGACGCTCGGCCTCGTCGGCGAGTCGGGCTCGGGCAAGTCGACGACCGGCTACTGCATCCTGCAGCTGCTGAAGCCGACCGGCGGCTCGATCCGCTTCCAGGACCAGGAGCTGACCCGCCTGAAGCGGGAGGATCTGCGGCGGATGCGGCGCGAGATGCAGATCGTCTTCCAGGATCCCTACGCGTCGCTCAACCCGCGGATGACCGTCGGCGACATCGTCGGCGAGCCGCTGCTCGTGCACGGGATCGGCAGCCGCAAGAGCCGCAAGGAGACCGTGCGGCGGCTCCTCGACGTCGTCGGCTTCGATCCCTCCTACGTCAACCGCTACCCGCACGAGTTCTCCGGCGGCCAGCGGCAGCGGATCGGGATCGCCCGCGCGCTCGCGCTCAACCCGCGGCTGATCGTCTGCGACGAGCCCGTCTCCGCGCTCGACGTCTCGATCCAGGCGCAGATCCTCAACCTGCTCAAGGACCTGCAGCGCGACTTCGGCCTCACCTACCTCTTCATCGCCCACGACCTCGCCGTCGTGCGGACGATGAGCGACCGGATCGCCGTCATGAACCGGGGCCGGCTGGTCGAGATCGGCGAGGCCGAGCAGGTCTACTCGCACCCGAAGGACGACTACACGAAGGCCCTTCTCGCGGCGGTGCCCGTCCCGGACCCGCGGCGGATGAAGGAGCGCAAGCAGGAGCGGCGTGGGCTCAAGCACGCGCTCGCGGAAGGCGTCTAGCGCCCTTCGCCTGCTGGTCGCGGCGGCCGCGCTCCTCGCGGCCCTGTCCGCCTGTGGCGGCGAGCAGGTGGGTGATGTAGGTGTACACCTCCAGCGGACCGCCCCGGGTGGCCGTGTCTGGTCGTTCGACGCGGCCATGTCCCAGCGGCGAAGTTACGTCGCCGGCGCACAGACGGCGCACTTCTTCTACGCGGCCGGCGGCATGGTGGGGGAGACGGGGCGCTTCCTGCGCACGTTCGCCCGCTTCGACCCGGTGCGGAACGCCTGGACGACGCTCTCGCCGCTGCCCGAGCCGGTCAGGGCGGGCGCCGGTGCCGCCCTCGGCGGGCGCGTCTACGTGATCGGCGGCTCGACGCCCGCCGGCGGCGGCCGGCAGGTGTTCGCCTACGACGTCGCCTCGGGGATCTGGCACCGCCGCGCGCCGCTGCCGCGGCCGCTCTTCAACCATGCCGCGGTCGCGCTCGGCGGCCGCATCTACGTCGTCGGCGGCTACGAACGGGGCCGGGAGCTCCGCACGGTCTTCGTCTACGACCCCGCCGCCGACAGCTGGAGCACCGCGGCGCCGCTGCCCCGGCCCGCGCACGCGCTCGCCGCGGTCGCCTACCGCGGCGAGCTCTGGGCGATCGGCGGCCGGCGCGGCGAGCAGGTGCTCCGCTCGGTCTGGATCTACGACCCGAAGACGGACAGCTGGCGCGCGGGGCCACGCCTCCCCGAGCCGATGGAGCTGCTCGCCGCGGTGGTCACGGGCGGCCGGATCCACGCGATCTGGGAGCGCACCTACGAGATCTGGGACGGCGCACGCTGGAGCGCCGGGCCGCAGCCGCAGGTGCCGCGGCACGCGCTCTCCCTCTTCGCCGGCGCGGGCAGGCTCTACGTCGTCGGAGGCTGCACCGTCGACCTGCACGACACCCAGCTCGTCGAGTCGCGGCGGCTGCCCGGGCGCCCAGAGGCGTGATGTGTCGCAGCCGCGGCCGTGCGGCAGCGTCTAGAACGGCTCGGGGCGCCGGAGCCAGAGCCAGAGCGCGAGCAGGGCGCCGGCGAGGGCGAGCACGACCGCGACCGAGGCGACGATCAGCGCGGCGGTCGCGAGCGTCCGCGCGCCGGAGTCGCGCGGGGACGGCGCGGGGCCGACGGTCAGCAGCACCTGGTAGGTCAACGTGCGGCCGTCGGCGAGGCTGAGCAGCACCGGGAAGAGCGCGTGCTCCTGCACCCGGGGGGCCTTCACCTGCAGGGTGAAGGTCGCGAGCTGGGCCGGGAGGATGCTGTTCCCCTCCCAGGCGACGGTCCGCTCGCGCACCTCGGTCTTCCAGCCGCCCTTCATCTCCGCCTGGTCGAGCGTGAAGTCGGGGGGGAAGCCGATCGCGACCCGGCGGATCGCGACCTTCGCCTCGTTCGGCACCGTGAAGACCAGCCTCGGCGAGGAGCCCGGGTCGACCCGCGTCGGGGCTCACGCCGGGGTCGGCGAGCGCCGCAGGGGCGAGCGTCAGCGCCGCGAGCGCCCCGCTACAGACCCAGATGCCGCGCGATGACCAGCCGCTGAACCTCATTCGTGCCCTCTCCGATCTCCAGGATCTTCTGGTCACGGTACAGGCGCGAGATCGGATATTCGTCCATGAAGCCGTAGCCTCCGTGCACCTGCAGGGCGACGTTGACGGCGCGGTTGGAGAGAAGGCCGGTGTAGAGCTTCGCCATCGCGGCCTCACGGGCGAACGGGCGGCCCCGGTCCTTGAGCCAGGCGGCGCGGTAGACGAGCCCGCGGCCCGCCTCGAGCTCGGTCGCCAGGTCGGCGAGCGCGAACCGGACCGCCTGGAACTCCTTGATCGGCTTGCCGAACTGCTGCCGCTCCCCGGCGTAGGCTGCCGCGAGGTCGTAGGCACCCTGCGCCAGGCCGACGCCCATCGCCGCGACCGAGATCCGGCCGCCGTCGAGGATCGTCATGAACTGCGAGAAGCCCTGGCCGCGCGGGCCGAGCAGGTTCTCCTCGGGGACGCGGGCGCCCTGGAACGAGAGCTCGCGCGTGTCGGAGGCGCGCCAGCCGAGCTTCTGCATCGGCGCCGAGATCACGTAGCCGTCGGTGCCGTTCGGGACGATCAGGTTCGAGATCTCGCCCTCGCCGGTCAGCGCCGTGATCGTGACGCAGGCGGTGATGTCCGTGCCGGCGTTCGTGATGAAGATCTTCGACCCGTCGACGACCCAGGCGCCGTCCTCGAGCCGCGCGGTCGTCCGCGTCGCGCCCGCGTCCGAGCCCGCGTCCGGCTCGGTCAGCCCGAAGGCGGCGAGGCGCCTGCCCGAGGCGAGGTCGGGGAGCCACTGCCGCTTCTGCTCCTCGGAGCCGAAGCTCCAGATCGGCAGCGTCCCGAGCGAGTGGTGCGCCGCGACGGTGATCGCGACCGACGAGTCGATCCTCGTCAGCTCCTCGACGGCGATCGCGTAGGAGACCGTGTCGGCTCCGCCGCCGCCGTAGTCCTCCGGGATCGTCATGCCCATGACGCCGAGCTCGGCCAGGCCCTCGACGAGCTCGTAGGGGAAGCGCTTCTCGCGGTCGAGCTCCTCGGCGACCGGCGCGACCCGCTGCTCGGCGAACTCGCGGACGGTCCGGCGGACGAGCTCGTGCTCGGGCTCGAGGTCGAGGTTCACGCGAGCCCCGCCGCCAGCTCGACGATCAGGCGGACGCCGTAGCCGGTGCCGCCCTTCTGCCAGAGGTAGTCGCCGCGGGAGCGGGCGAGGTAGCCCGGTCCGGCCATGTCGACGTGGGCCCAGGGGCCGTCGCCCGCGAACTCCTGCAGGAACTCGGCGGCGAGCACCGGCGAGCCCTCCCTGAGCTCGGAGCCGTTCGTCATGTCGGCGAAGGCGGAGTCGATGTAGCGACGGTACCGCGGGTGGAGCGGGAACGGCCAGGCGTGGTCGCCGCTCGCGGCCGCGGCGGCGGCGAGCCGGTCGCGCCAGTCGTCGTCGTTCGCGAAGGTGCCGGCGTAGAGGTCGCCGAGCGCGAGCACCATCGCGCCGGTCAGCGTCGCGAAGTCGACCACGTGGGTCGCACCCTGCTCGCGGGCGTACCAGAGGGCGTCGGCGAGGACGAGCCGCCCCTCCGCGTCGGTGTTGACGATCTCGATCGTCTTCCCGTTCGCGGCCGTGACGATGTCGCCGGGCCGGTAGGCGCCCGCGCCGAGCAGGTTCTCGGCGGCCGCGACGACGGCGAGCGTCCGCACGGGCAGGCCGAGCGCGGCGATCGCGCCGATGCCGGCGATCACGGCGGCGCCGCCGGCCATGTCGCCCTTCATGTCCGACATGCGCAGGCGCGGCTTGATCGAGATGCCGCCCGAGTCGAAGGTGATCGCCTTGCCGACGAGCCCGAGCGTCGTCCCGGGCTTCGCGTCGGCGGGCTCGTAGCGGAGGACGATCAGCCGCGGCTCGTTGACGCTGCCGCCCCCGACCGCGAGGAAGGCGCCGAGGCCGAGCTCCCGCAGGCGGTCGGGCTCGAGGATCTCGCACTCGACGTGCTCGATCCGCGGCGGCCCGCTCGGCCAGCGCCGCGGGCGTCAGCAGGTTCGGCGGCGCGTTGACGAGGTCGCGGGCGAGCACGACGAAGCCGGCGACGCGGCCGGCGCGCTCCGCCGCGGCCGCCGCCGCCGCGTCGCCCGTCAGGACGGTCAGCCGCGGCACCTCGTGACGCGACCGCGCCGAGCGCCAGCCGCCGGGGTCGTAGGCGGCGAGCGCGACCCCCTCGACGACGGCGCGCGCCTGCTCCTCGAGCGGCAGCGGCAGCGACGGGTCGAGCAGCCAGGCGACGGAGGCGTGGCGCTCGGCGGCGCGGCGGCCGACCGCGCCGGCGGCCGTCCGCAGCGTCTCCGCGTCGAGCCGCTCCGGCAGGCCGACCCCGGCGCCGGCGACGGCGTGCGCCCGCAGGTCGCCGTCGACGTCGAGCATCGCGACCGCGCCCGCCTCCGGGCTCAGCTCGCCCCGGCCGACGAGGCGCGCGAACCGTGCGGCGAGCGGCTCCCCGAGGGCTGCGGGCGCGGCCGCGCCCTCGAGCAGCGCGACCGCGAGGACGTCTGCCTCGACCTCGGGCGGCGACGCCGTGGAGATCTCGACTTCCATATCCGCGGCGATGCTAACCCAGGAGGATCTCAGGGCGCGGCGAACAGATGCCGATAGTGCTCGTACGGGAGCTGACGATGGACGAGATCGACATCCAGGACCCTGGTCGAGCGCATCGGCTGCGCTCGTCGCCGAGCGGCAGCGGCTGCGCGCCGCGTCGGCCGGCGCGGCGGAGCTCGAGCGCAACCGGCTCGAGCTCGTGACGGCGCAGCGCGAGCTCTCGCGCCTGCTGATCGCGCGCTACCTGCCCGCGGCCTGAGCGAGCCTCGACGACGGCCCGCCGCGCCGGGATCGGGTAACGTCGACCGACCAGTCAATCGCACCCGCCGGAGGGGAGATCCGTGTCCACCGTCAGCGAGTTCTTCGAAGGCCTCGAGTCGCGCGTCGACCCGTCGAAGACGGAAGGCATGAACACCACGTACCTGTTCGAGGTCGACGGCGCCGGCACCTGGACCGTGCGGGTCGCCGACGGCGACGTCTCGGTCGGCGAGGGCGCCGGCGAGGCGGACTGCACGATCCAGACGTCCGAGGAGACGTTCGAGAAGGTCGTCGCCGGCGACCTCAACCCGACGACCGCCTACATGACCGGCAAGCTGAAGATCAAGGGCGACATGGGCGCCGCCATGAAGCTCCAGAAGCTGTTCTAGCCTGCCGCCCGGTTCACTCCTCGAGCTCCACGAGCAGCGTCCCCGCGGCGACCGCGTCGCCCTCGGAGACGTGGACCGCGCGGACCGTCGCCTCGTAGGGCGAGACGAGCGGCGTCTCCATCTTCATCGCCTCGAGCACGACGAGCGCCTGCCGGGCCTCGACGCGGTCGCCCGCCGCGGCGAGGACGCGGATGACGGTGCCGGGCATCGGCGCGGTCAGCGCGCTCTGCTCGGCGCCGGGGCCGTGCGCGTGCGCGGCGGCGTCGACGTCCGGCGCGGGAACGGGCGGCGGCGCCTGCAGGTTGAGCCGGAAGGGCTCGCCCCAGGGCCGGGCCGGCGGCGGCCCGGGCGGCGCCGAGAGCGGCGGGTGCTCGGCGAGGAAGGCCGTCGTCGCCTCGCCGGCGCGGACGACCGGGTGCGCGACGAGCCAGCGCAGGAAGGGCAGGTTGGTCGTCACGCCCGCGACCTCGGTCTCGTCGAGCGCCTCGCGCAGGCGGGCGAGCGCCTCCGTCGCGCGTCGACCCGTGCGCGATCAGCTTCGCGAGCAGGGGGTCGTAGGCCGTCCCGACCTCGTCGCCCTCCGCCACGCCCGCGTCCACGCGGATCCCCGCCGGCAGCCGCAGCCGCTCGAGCCGTCCGGTCTGGGGGAGGAACGAGCGCGGATCCTCGGCGTAGAGCCGCACCTCGACCGCGTGACCTCGTGACGAAATGTCACTTGGGAGGGAGAGCGGCTCCCCCGCCGCGACGCGCAGCTGCTCGGCGACGAGGTCGAGGCCGGTGACCGCCTCGGTGACCGGGTGCTCGACCTGGATGCGGGCGTTCAGCTCGAGGAAGAAGAACGCGCGGCCGGCGAGCATGAACTCGGCGGTGCCGGCGCCGACGTAGCCGATCGCGCGGGCGAAGGCGACGGCCGCCTCGCTCATCCCGGCTCGCAGCTCCTCGTCGAGAGCCGGCGACGGCGACTCCTCGAGCACCTTCTGATGGCGGCGCTGGACCGAGCAGTCGCGCTCGCCGAGGGAGACGACCGTGCCGTGGGCGTCCGCGAGCAGCTGGATCTCGACGTGGCGCGGACGCTCGACGTAGCGCTCGCAGAAGACGGTGCCGTCGCCGAACGCGGCCTTCGCCTCGCGGCGGGCCGCCTCGAGCGCCTCCTCGAGCTCCTCCGGCGCGCGCACGACCCGCATGCCGCGGCCGCCGCCGCCCGCGGCCGCCTTGACGAGCAGCGGGAAGCCGAGCTCGTCGGGCTCGCCGGTCTCGACGACGGGGACGCCGGCCTCGCGCGCGAGCCGCTTCGACGCGAGCTTGTCGCCGCCCGCGCGCAGCGCCTCGACGGGCGGGCCGACCCAGACGAGGCCGGCCGCCTCGACCGCGGCGGCGAAGTCGGGGCTCTCCGAGAGGAACCCGTAGCCGGGATGGATCGCGTCGGCGCCCGACTGCTTCGCCGCGCGCACGTGCTCCTCCGGCTGCAGGTACGAGGCGATCTCGACCGTCGCGTCCGCCTCGCGCGTGTGCAGGGCGCCGCGGTCGTCGGGCGCGGCGACGGCGACCGTCGCGATCCCGAGCTCGCGGCAGCTGCGGAAGATCCGGCGGGCGATCTCGCCGCGGTTGGCTACGAGGAGTCTGCGGATCGCCATAGGCCCGCTAGCGTAAGCGCGCAGACGGCCGCGAGGGCCAGGTAGGGGACGGCGTCGCTCGTCGCGGCCGCGACGCCGCCGCTCACCGCCGCGCCGGCCGCCTGGCCCGGCGCCCAGGCGAGGTTCATCAGCGCGAAGGAGTAGCCGAGCCCGAGCCCGGCCGCCTCGCCGGCGTCGGAGAGGAGCGCCATCGCGGGCGTCCAGAAGGAGCCGAAGGCGATCCCGCCGCAGACGACGAGCGCCGCCAGCAGGTAGGCGCCGTGGGGCCGGGCGAGCGCGGCGAGGACGGCGGCGGAGGCGGCGAGCGAGCCGAGGAGCGGCCGCCGCCGCCCGATCCGGTCGGACAGGTGCCCGAGCGGAGGCGCGGTCAGCGCCTCGAGCGAGGCCGAGGTCATCCAGGTCGCGGCGATCGCGACCGCGCCGAAGCCGAGGTGCGAGAGCCGCAGCGGCGCGAGCACCGAGAGCGCGCCGAAGAGGAGCGCGGGCAGCGTCACCAGCCAGACCGCGGCGAGCACGGGGGCCGTCACGACGGCGCGCCGCAGCGCCGAGACCGGCTGCGGCGGGCCCGTCTCCACGCCCTCGGTGCGGGCGGCCCAGACGAGCAGCGCGAGCGCCAGCCCGGCGACGGCGGCGAAGGCGGGCAGCGACCCCGCCAGCGCCGCGACCCCGCCGAGCACCGGCCCGAAGAGCGCCCCGCCGATCGCGACGCCGAGCGCCGTCCCGATCAGCCGCCCCCGCTGCCCGGCCGGGGCGGCGGCGACGAGCCAGGTCAGCGCCCCGGTCCACGAGAGCGAGCTCGCGAGCCCCTGGACGAAGCGGGCGAGCGTCGAGCTGCCAGGCGCTGTCGGCGAAGCCGAAGGCGAGGCTCGCGGCCGCCATCGTCGCGAGCCCGCCGAGCACCGTCCGGCGGACGCCGAAGCGGGCGGCGGCGATCCCGCTCGGGACGGCGCCGAGGAACGTCCCCGCCGGATAGGCCGCCTGCAGCACGCCGGCGCCGGTCTTGCCCAGCCCGAGCTCGGCCTCGTAGTGGGGCAGGAGCGGCGTCAGCGCCGCGAAGAACATCGTGTCGACGAAGACGATCGCGCCGACGAGGACGAGCAGCCTCCGCACGCGGCCGAGTCTAGAGTCGAGGGGTGCGCCGCCATCCGGCACTCGTCCACCTCTCGCACGACCACCACCACACGCTCGTCTGGGCGCGGCGGCTCCGCCGCGGCGAGACCGACGGCTTCGACGCCTTCCTCGCCGGCCACGTCCTGCCTCACCTCCGCGAGGAGGAGGACCGCGTCTTCCCGCTCCTCGCCGAGTTCTGCGCCGAGCCGCCCGAGCTGCTGGCGCGGGCGCTGCTCGACCACCAGCGGATCCGCGCGCTGCCGCCCGGCCCGCAGCTCGGCGAGCTGCTCGAGGCGCACGTCCGGCTCGAGGAGCGCGAGCTCTTCGAGCTGCTGCAGGAGGTCGTCCCCCCGGAGCGGCTCGAGGCGCTCGTCCCGGCCGCCCCCGGGCCGCGGCGGCCCCGTCTGGGGAACCGAGAGCGAGGACCTGAACGCGACGATCCTCGAGTGGCCGGCGGGGCAGGGCCCGCCGGAGCACGTCAACGACGCGCGCGACGTCGCCCTGCTCGTGCTCGGCGGCGCGGGCGAGCTCCTGCTCGACGGCGAGACGCGGCCGCTCCGCGCGGGGGAGGTCGTCGTGATCGAGAAGGGGCGCAGCCGCCGGGTCACGGCCGGGCCGGACGGGATCCGCTACGCGACCGTGCACCGGCGCCGGGGCGGGCTCCAGATCGCGCGCCGGTCCGGCTGAGCGCGTCTATCCTTCGCGCGCCGGACCTACGGTGCGTCCCATGCGCAGAGTCGTGCTCGCGACACTCCTGGCGGCCCTCGCCGCGCCCGGCTCCGCGCTCGCGGGGCCCGTCTTCGTGCTCGCCGGCGGCGGCTGGGGCCACGGCGTCGGCCTCGGCCAGTGGGGCGCCGAGGGAGCCGCCCGCGCCGGCTGGAGCTACCACGCGCATCCTCGGCCACTACTACCCGCACACCGCGATCGAGATCGTCAGGCCGCGGCCGGTGCGCGTGCTCCTCGCCGAGGATGCCCGGCGGGTCGCGATCGGCTCGGCAGCGCCGTTCCTGCTCGTCGACGCGCGCGGGCGGAAGGTGCACGTGCAGCCGCGGACGCTCCGCTTCGGCCCGCAGCTCGAGCTGGGCGGGCGCAGGCTCGTCCCGCCCGTGCGGGTCGTCCCGGGCGCGCAGCCGGTCACGCTCGGCGGCACCGGCTACCGCGGCGAGCTCGAGCTGAAGGTCCGCGACGGCGGCCTGCTCGTCGTCAACCACGTCGCGCTCGACCGCTACCTGCGCGGCGTCGTCCCCTACGAGATGCCGACCGGCTGGCACGCGGCCGCCTACGAGGCGCAGGCGGTCGTCGCCCGCTCCTACGCGCTCGCGGTCATGCACCCGGGCGCCGACTTCGACCTCTTCGCCGACGCCCGCAGCCAGGTCTACGGCGGCATTCCCGCCGAGCGCCCGGAGACGAGCCGGGCGCTCGGGCAGACCGCGAACCGCGTCCTCACCTACCACGGGCGCGTCATCGTCGCCTACTACCACTCGAGCTCGGGCGGCCGGACCGCGGCGGTGCAGGAGGCCTGGCCGGGGCAGGATCCCGAGCCGTACCTCGTCCCGGTCGCCGACCCGTTCGACACGATCTCGCCGTACCACCGCTGGCACGCCGTCGTCCGCCCGCAGGGGCTCGCGAGGCGGTTCCGCTGGGACGTGCGGGACCTGCGGCTCGAGCGGGACGCCTCGGGGCGCGTCGAGCGGGTGCTGCTCGTCGGCCCGCACCGCGTCCGCACGATCGCGGCGAACGAGTTCCGGCGCCGGCTCGGGCTGCGCTCGACCTTCTTCTCGCTGCGCGTGCTCTCGCTCGAGCGGCCGGGGCGCGCGGTCTACGGGCGGCCGCTCGCGCTCGGCGGCTTCCTCCGGAACGCGAGCGGCGTCGTGCTCCAGGAGCGTCGGCCCGGCGGCGGCTGGCGCGACGTCCGGCGGGTGCGGACCGGCTCGGACGGGCGCTTCCTCGCCCGGCTCCGGCCGCGCGCGACGACGTGGTACCGGCTGTCGGTCGACGGCGCGGGCGGCGACCCGGTCGAGGTGCGGGTCGCCCGCCGGATCGCGGTGCGCGCGTCCGGCGCGGTGCTCGCGGGCAAGGTGCTGCCCGCCGCGCCGGTGCGGATCGAGCGCCGTGTCGGCGACCGCTGGCGGCCCGTCGCGGCGCCGCCGGTGGCGCCCTCGGGTGCCTTCCGCGCGCAGCTCCCGCGGCCGGGCCGCTACCGCGCCGCGGCACCCGCGGGGTCGAGCTACCTCGCCTCGACGAGCCCGGCCGTCAGCGTCGCCCGGGCGACTCGCGGCTGAGCAGCACCCGCCCGGTCAGGAGGATCGCCGCCGCGAGCAGCGCCGCCGGCACGGCCGCGAGCGCCCACCACCAGCCGCCGAAGTCGATCCCCTGGACGCTGGCGGCGGCGAAGAGGCCGAGCAGCGAGAGGGCGAAGAGCACCCAGGCGGCGCCGAGCGCGTAGTGGCGGCCGCGCGGGCCCGGCTCCACGGTGGCGCCGGGGTCGAAGCCGCGCGCTGCGCCGTCTCGTCCTGGTCGGTTGCATGCTCGGCCTCTACCCGCCGCGCCGAAGGTCAATCGACCGGCGCCGGCGGGCGGCGCGCTACCGTCGTGTCCATGAATAGTCCAGCAGCCCCGCCCCCGCGCCCGCTCGCGAGCGGAGCCGAGGCGCGCGTCTGGAACCCCGGCGCGCCCGCCGCGGTCGTCTGCGTCAACGGCGGCCAGCGGGCCCAGGTCGAGGGCACCTGGAGCGCCTCGCTCGAGTGGCTCGTCCGGCGGCTCGCCGCCCGTCTGCCGGAGCTGACGTTCGTCGAGGTGCGCTACCGGATCAAGTCGTGGGAGCGGCTCGACCTCTGCGTCGAGGACGCGCGCGCCGCGGTCGAGGCCGCCGGCGCCGCGCGGACGCTCCTGCTCGGCTTCTCGATGGGCGGCGCCGTCGCCGTCCGCACCGCTGCGGGGAACGGCGTCGCGGGCGTGCTCGGCCTGGCGCCCTGGCTGCCGGACCGGCTCGACGTCTCGCCGTTGCGCGGCAAGCGGCTCGACGTCCTGCACGGCTCGCTCGACCGCTGGCTGCCCGGGATCCCGGGCGTCAGCCCGACGCTCTCGCGCCGCGGCTTCGAGCGTGCCCGCACCGCGGGCGCGACCGGCGAGTACCGGCTGATCCCCGGCGCCGTGCACGGGATCGCGCTCCGCGCGCACTGGGGCGCGCCGCTGCCGCTGCCGCGGGCGGGAACCTGGGCGCGGCTCGTCGCCGAGCGGCTCGGGCGCTTTCAGGCCGGCTGAGCCCGCCGCCGCGCGCGCTGCTCCGGCCCGGGCACCTTCACGTCCCAGACGAGGCCGAGCCGCTCGAGCCCGCGGATCACCCACCAGGAGACGTCGAACTGGAAGCGGTCGAGCCCGTGCCGCGCCGAGGCGGGGAAGGCGTGGTGGTTGTTGTGCCAGCCCTCGCCGAAGACGAGCAGCGCCACGAGCCAGTTGTTCCGGGCCTCGTCCCGCGAGCGGTAGTCCTGCCGCCCGAACATGTGGCAGATCGAGTTGACCGAGAAGGTCGCGTGCTGGTAGAGGAAGACGCGCAGGAGGCCGCCCCAGACGAGCGCCTCGAGGCCGCCCTCCCAGCCGCCGGTGATCCAGAAGCCGACCGCGAACGGGATCCCGAAGGTGAGCACGACCCAGACGAGGTAGAGCCGGTCGACCCAGCGGATCAGCCGGTCGTCGTAGAGGTCCTTGCCGTAGACGCGGCCGTGCTCGAGCCCGAGGTTGGAGAAGAGCCAGCCGACGTGCGCGTGCACGAAGCCCTTGACCGCGCCGGCGAGCCCCTCGCCGTGGCCGACGTGGGGCGAGTGCGGGTCGCCCGGCTGGTCGGAGAGCGCGTGGTGCTTGCGGTGGTCGGTCACCCACTGGATCAGCGGCCCCTGCATGGTCATGCAGCCGAGCACGGCGAGCGCGGCGCGCACCGGCGTCCGCGCCTCGAAGCCCTTGTGCGTGAAGTAGCGGTGGAAGCCGATCGTCGTCCCGAAGGCGCAGACGACGTAGAGGCCGACGAGCAGGCCGAGGTCGACGGGGCGGAAGGCGACGCCCCAGAGGATCCCCATCGCCGAGAGCAGGCCGAGCGGGCGGGACGACGACCGCCACCAGCGTCACGACCTGGCTGTCCGGCTCGTCCGCGTACGGACGGTGCCGACGGGGACGCTGGGACTTCGAGGACGTGGCGGGCGTGGACATGGGCTCCTAGAGTCTGGACAATACCTGGACGAACTGTGCTACCGTGCTGGACGGACACGAGGTGCGCAGACGGAAAGCTTGCCTGAAGCGGGGAGGAGGACGATGCGGGTCGCGGTCATCGGAGCGGGGATCTCGGGACTGGGGGCGGCGCACGTGCTCTCGCGGGCGCACGAGGTCGAGCTCTTCGAGCGCGAGCCGCGCGCGGGCGGGCACGCGCACACGGTCGACCACGGCGGCCTGCAGCTCGACACCGGCTTCCTCGTCCACAACGAGCCGCAACTACCCGCTGCTCGGCCGGTTATTCGCGGAGCTCGGCGTTGCCACGCATCGAGTCGGAGATGTCGTTCTCGGTCGGCTGCGCGGCCTGCGGGCTCGAGTGGTCGGGGCGGCGGCCGCTCGCGCAGCGGCGCAACCTCGCGAGCCCGCGCTTCCTCGGCCTCCTGCGCGAGGTGACGCGCTGGCTGCGGAGCGCCGACGACGACGGCGTCGACGAGTCGCTCGCGCTGCGCGACTACCTCGACGCGCACGGCTACTCGCCGCGCTTCCGCCGCCACTTCCTCGTCCCGCTGACGGCCGCGCTCTGGTCGACCGCCCCCGGGCGCGCGCTCGAGTTCCCGGCCGCCTCCGCGATCCGCTTCTTCCGCAACCACGGCATGCTCGGCTTCGGCCGCTTCCGCTGGCGCACGGTCGAGGGCGGCAGCCGCGTCTACGTCGAGCGGCTGGCCGAGCGGCTCGGCGGGCGGCTCCACCTCGGCCTCGGCGTCCGCGAGCTGCGGCGCGGCGCCGACGGGGTCGAGCTGCGCACCGACGACGGCGAGCTCCGCCGCTTCGACCGCGTCGTCGTCGCCGTCCACGCCGACCAGGCGCTCGCGCTGCTCGGCGACGCCTCGCCCGAGGAGCGGCGGCTGCTCTCCCGGTTCGAGTACACGCGCAACGAGGCCGTCCTCCACACCGACACGACGCTGCTGCCGCGGACGCGGCGCGCCTGGGCCTCGTGGAACTACCTGCTCGGCGACGGCGGCCGGCCGACGATCACCTACCGGCTGAACAGCCTGCAGCGGCTCGAGACGGAGACGGAGTACTGCGTCAGCCTGAACGCGGCCGTCGCCGAGGAGCACGTCCTCGGCCGCTTCGCCTACGCGCACCCGCTCTACACGGGCGGGACGCCGGCCGCGCAGCGCGAGCTGCGGCTGCTCTCGGGGGAGCGCCGCACGCACTGGGCCGGCGCGCACCTCGGCAACGGCTTCCACGAGGACGGGCTCGCCTCCGGGGTCGCGGCCGCCGCCGAGCTGGGAGCCGGCTGGTGAGGTCGGCGCTCTACGAGGGCACGCTGCTGCACGTGCGCCGCGAGCCGGTCCGGCACGTGTTCCGCTACCCGGTCGCCTACTTCCTGCTCGACCTGGACGAGCTCGAGCGGCTGCCCGTCGCCGTCAACCGCCCCGGGCTCGTCCAGCTCCGCGACCGCGACCACTTCGAGGGCGGGCCGCTGAAGCGGTCCGTGCTCGAGCTCGTCGGCGACCCGTCGGTCGAGCGGGTGCTGATGCTGACGCAGCTGCGCGTCCTCGGCTACGTCTTCAACCCGGTCAGCTTCTACTGGTGCTACGACGGCGAGGGAGCGCTCGTCGCGATGGTCGCGGAGCTGAACAACACCTTCGGCGAGCGCCTGCCCGAGGTGCTGCGCGGGCCGGAGCTGCGCTACGAGCACGAGAAGCGCCTGCACGTCTCGCCGTTCTTCGGCCTCGACCACAGCTACGAGTACGCGTTCTCGCAGCCGGGGGAGCAGGTCTGGGCGCGGATCCACGTGCGCGCGAGCGGCGGGCGGCGGCCGCTGACGGCGGTCCTGCACGGACACCGCCGCCCGCTGACGCGCCGGACGCTCGTGCGCTTCCTGCTCCGCTACCCGCTGATGCCCCTGCAGGTGATCGCGCTGATCCACTGGCAGGCGCTGCGGCTCTGGCTCAAGCGGGTGCCGTTCCACCGCAAGCCGCCGTTCTCGCCCGGGGAGGGGAGCGTCCGGTGACCGAGGTCTCGCTGCGCGACGTCCCGGCGCCCCGCGCCCGCTTCCTCGGAGGCGTCGCCCTGGCGGCCCTCGACCGCGTCCTGCCGGGGATCGAGGGCGGCAGCCTGCTCGTCGAGTCGCCCGACGGCGCGACGCGGCGCTACGGCAGCGGCCCCGAGCAGCGGCTGCGCGTGCACTCGCCGCGCCTTGCCTCGCGGATCGCCGCCCGCGGCTCGGTCGGCTTCGGCGAGTCGTACGTCGCGGGCGAGTGGGACGCCGACGACCTGCCCGGCCTGCTCGCGCTCCTCTATCGCAACGCGGCCGCCGCGCGCGAGCGGCACCCGCGCTGGCACCGGCTGACGACCGCCCGGCCGCGTCTCCGCCGCCGCAACGGCCTCGTCCGGGCGCGGCGCAACATCGCCTACCACTACGACCTCGGCAACGAGCTCTACCGGCGGATGCTGGACGAGACGATGACCTACTCCTGCGGGATCTTCGAGCGCGAGGACGAGCCGCTCGAGCAGGCGCAGCTGCGCAAGCTGCGGACGATCTGCGAGAAGCTCGGGCTCGGCCCCGGCGACCACGTGCTCGAGCTCGGCTGCGGCTGGGGCTCGTTCGCCCTCGTCGCCGCCGGCGAGTACGGCGCCCGCGTCACCGGGCTGACGATCTCGCGGGAGCAGGCGGCGCTCGCGCGCGAGCGGGTCGAGGCCGCGGGGCTCGCGGACCGCGTCGAGATCCGCGAGCAGGACTACCGGGCCGTCGAGGGGAGCTACACGAAGGTCGCCTCGATCGAGATGCTCGAGGCGATCGGCGACGACCAGTGGCCCGGGTACCTCGGCGCGATCGACCGCGTGCTGGCGCCGGGCGGCCGCGCCTGCGTGCAGACGATCCTGATCCCCGACGACCGCTTCGAGCGCTACCGGCGCACGCCCGACTGGATCGAGCGCTACGTCTTCCCCGGCTGCCTGATCCCCTCGCTCGCCGCGCTCGCGCCCGCGCTCGCGACGACGCGGCTCGGCCTCTACGGCGTCGAGGAGATCGGCGGCAGCTACGCGCCGACCCTGCGCGCCTGGCGCGAGCGCTTCCACGCGGCGCTGCCGGAGCTGCGCGCGCTCGGCTACGACCGCCGCTTCGAGCGCGTCTGGGACTTCTACCTCGCCGTCCTGCGAGGCCGGCTTCGCGACCGAGTGGCTGCGCGACGCGCAGCTCGTGCTGGAGCGGCCGGGCGGATGATCCTCTGGGAGCTCTCCGAGCGGCTGCGCCTGCGCGAGGCGCTGACCGCCCTCTACCGGGTCGAGGTCGTCGGCGCCGAGCAGGTGCCCGCCGCCGGGCCCTGCCTGCTCGTCGCCAACCACGAGTCGGTGCTCGACCCGTGGTTCCTCTGCCTCGCGACGCGGCGGCGCGTCCGCTTCATGGCGAAGGCGGAGCTGTGGCGCCTGCCGCCGGTGCGCTGGGGGATGGAGGCCTACGGCTGCTTCCCGGTCGAGCGCGGCAGCGGCGACACCGGCGCGATGGGCCGCGCGGGCCGGCTGCTCGCCGAGGGCGAGCTGCTCGGGATGTTCCCGCGCGGGACGTCGAAGCCGGCGGCGTCGCGGCGCTGGCACCGGGGTGCGGCGCGGCTCGCGCTCGCCCACGGCGTCCCGCTCGTGCCGGTGCGGCTCGAGCGGACGCGGCAGCTGCTGCCGCGCCGGCGCGTCCGCGTCGTCGTCGGCGCGCCGCTCGAGGTCGCCGCCGCCCGTCCGACGATCGCCGCCGCGCGGGAGCTGACCGAGCGCGCGGCCGCCGCCGTCGAGGCGCTGGGCGAGCGTCGGCTCGGCGGAGCGACCGGAGAGCGGAGCGGGGCGTGAGCGTCTGGGCCGTCTTCGGGCTCGGCGTCGCGCTCGCCTCGCTGGCGATGCTCGCGCTCTGGGCGCTGCAGGTGCGCACCCGCGACGCGACGCACGTCGACGTCGGCTGGGCCTACGGGATCGGCCTCGTCGCCGTCCTCTACGCCGTCCTCGGCGGCGGCACCCTCGAGCACCGCGTGCTCCAGGCCGTCCTCGTCGGGCTCTGGAGCCTGCGGCTCGGCACCTACGTGCTGCGGCGCGGCGTGCTCGGCGGCGACGGCGAGGACCGCCGCTACGCGGAGATGCGCGAGCGCTACGGCCCGCGCGCCGACCGCAACTTCTTCGTCTTCTTCCAGGCGCAGGCGGCGTTCGTCGTCTGCTTCTCGATCCCCTCGCTGCTCGCGGCCTTCAACGGCTCGGAGGGGATCGAGCCGCTCGAGTGGGCGGGCGCGGCGGTCTGGGCGGTCGGCGTCGCCGGCGAGTGGACGGCCGACCGGCAGCTCTCGCGCTGGAAGCGGGAGCACCCGGGCGTGACCGCGCGCGGCGGCCTCTGGCGCTACTCGCGGCACCCGAACTACTTCTTCGAGTGGGTGACCTGGATCGGGATGGCCCTGGTCGCGACCGCGGCGCCGTGGGGCTTCGTCGCCTGGCTGACGCCGGCCGTTCCTGCTCGTGCTGATTCTCTTCGTCACCGGGATCCCGCCCAGCGAGGCGCAGGCGCTCCGCTCGCGCGGCGAGGACTACCGGCGCTACCAGGCCGAGACGAGCGCCTTCGTGCCGTGGTTCCCGAAGCGCTGACCGACCCGCTCCTGCGGGCCGGGATCCGGCTCGCCTGCCGCCGCCGCCTGCGCCGCGAGGGCCGCGGCGGCGTCGAGGCGCAGGAGGAGCGGCTCGAGGCCTTCATCGAGGAGCTGCGCCGCTCGCCGATCGCGATCGAGACCGCGGCCGCGAACGCGCAGCACTACGAGGTGCCGCCGGCGCTCTTCCGCGCCTTCCTCGGCCCGCAGGCTCAAGTACTCGTGCTGCCTCTGGCAGGAGGGGACGGAGACGCTCGCCGAGGCCGAGGAGGCGATGCTGCGGCTGACCTGCGCGCGGGCGGAGATCGAGGACGGGATGGAGATCCTCGACCTCGGCTGCGGCTGGGGCTCGCTGACGGGCTGGCTCGCGGAGCGCTACCCGTCCGCGCGGATCCTCGCCGTCTCGAACGCGCGGGCGCAGCGCGAGACGATCGAGGCGCGCGGGCATCCGAACGTCGAGGTCGTGACGGCGGACGCGAACGTCTTCGACCCCGGCCGCCGCTTCGACCGCGTCGTCTCGGTCGAGATGCTCGAGCACACGCGCAACTGGGAGTCGCTGCTCGGCCGGGTCGCCTCCTGGCTCGAGCCGGACGGGCGCGCCTTCGTCCACGTCTTCACGCACCGCCGCTTCGGCTATCCCTACGAGGACGGCTGGATGGCGCGGAGGTTCTTCACCGGCGGCCAGATGCCCGCGCACGACCAGCTGCTCCGCTTCCAGCGCGACCTGCTGGTCGAGCGGCGCTGGGCCGTCTCGGGCCGCCACTACGAGCGGACGGCGAACGCGTGGCTCGAGAACCTCGACGCGGCCCGCGCGGAGGCGATCCGCCTCGTCGGCCGGCGCGGCTACCTGCGCTGGCGCGCGTTCCTGCTCGCCTGCGCGGAGCTCTGGGGCTACCGCGGCGGCGACGAGTGGCTCGTCGGCCACTACCTGCTGGCGCCCGCAACGCGAAGGCCCGCCGAAGCGGGCCTCGCGAGTCAGGGGAGAGAGTGCACCTGCGCCGCAGGGGAAACGGCGACTGAGACCCATGAAAGCGGGCGCAGGTAAGAGCGGCATGAGAGCGAGGTTGAGCGCGCGTTAACGCGCTAGACCGAGCCGCCAGGCGGCCGGGCGCTTCTCGAGGAACGCGCGCAGCCCCTCCTGGCCCTCGGCGCTCGTGCGCCGCTCGGCGATCAGCCTCGCCGTCTCCCCGGGAGCGTGGACGCGCCGCGCGAGCTGCTTCGCCGCCCGCGTCGCCTCGGGGCCGGCGGTGCCGAGCTCGGCGAGGACGTCCTCGACGGCGCGGTCGAGGTCGATCGTCACCTCCTGGACGAGGCCCATCCAGAGCGCCGTCCAGGCGTCGAAGCGCTCGCCGGTCAGGAAGAAGCGGCGCGCGGGGCCGGGGCCGATCTTCGCGAGCGCGAACGGCGAGATCACCGCCGGCACGATCCCGAGCTTCGTCTCCGAGAAGCCGAACTCCGCGTCGTCGGCGGCGATGACGACGTCGGCGCAGGCGACGAGGCCGCAGCCGCCGCCGAGCGCGTGGCCCTGGACGCGGGCGACCACCGGCGCGGGGCAGGAGTCGATCGTCTCGAGCAGCCGGTGCAGGCGCAGCGCGTCCTCGACGTTCTCCTCGTAGGAGAGCTCGACCGAGGAGCGCATCCAGTCGACGTCGGCGCCGGCGGAGAAGCTCGGCCCCTCGCCGGCGAGGACGACCGCGCGCGCGTCGCCGACGTCGGCGAAGGCGTCGGTCAGCTCCGCGATCAGCGCCGCGTCGAACGCGTTCCGCCGCTCCGGCCGCGCCATCGTCACCCGCAGCCACGGGCCGTCGCGCTCGACGCGCAGCGCGCTCATACGCGGCCGGTCCAGGCGTCGAGGTCGAACTGCTCCCAGAGGTCGGGATCGCGGCCGATCAGCTCGCGCAGCGGCCCCGGGCCGGCGAGCGTCCGAGTCCTCGAGCGAGTCCCAGACCGAGACCTCGCCGAAGCGCTCCGACGACTCGTCCGACATCCAGGCGCCGAAGCGCCGCCCGGGCGCCTCGGGCGGCTGCTCGTCGAGCGCGTCGCGGACCTCCTCGAGCGAGACGGCCGCCTCGGCGAGGCTCCAGAGCAGGATCCGGACGATCACGGGAGGACGATATCCCGCGGGGGCTAGAAGGGGCCGCGCGGCTCGTAGCTGCCGCGTCGGGCGCCGATCGCCAGCATCGTGATCCCGTCCGGCCCGGCGACGAGCTTGCGGGTCGTGTCGGGGTCGAAGCGGACGAACGTGCCCTCGCGCGACCTCGACCGACTCGCCGTCGATCTCGTAGACGCCGCTGCCGCGCACGATCACGTTCACCTCCTCCTGGCCCGAGTCCCGCTCGTCGTGCTCGCGCCCTTCCGCGTTCGCCGGCAGCTCGAACCAGTTGATCCCGAACGCCTCGACGCCGAGCTCGCCGGCGCACGAACCGGACGGCCCGCCCGGGCCGGCGCCCTCGATCTCGTCGACGTTGACGACGCTGTAGCCCATCTCCCGCAGTTCTACCTCGTCGGCTCAGACCGGTGCCCGGAGGTCGGCGAGCCGCGCCCGGACGGCGGCGAGCCGGACGAGGCTCTGCTTGCGCTCGAGCAGGGCGGCGGCCTCCTCGTAGGCCGCAACGGCCGCGTCGTCGGGGCCGCCGGCCGCCGCGAGCACGTCGCCGAGTGCGGTCAGCGCCAGCGCCTGCAGCTCGACGGACTGCGTCTCGCGAAGCGACGAGACGGCCTCGCGCGCCAGCCGCTGCGCCTCGTCGTGCTCGCCCCGGTGCGCCTGGACGCGTGCGCGCACCGCGAGCGCCTGCGCCTGCGTCGTCACGTCGTCCTGCGCGCCGAGCTCGCTGCCGCGGAGCGCCCACTGCCTCCGCCTCGTCGACGGCGCCGCGCGCGAAGAGCACGTCGGCGAGCATCGTGCACGCGGTCGAGAGCCAGCTCTCGCTCGCCGAGCTCCTCCAGCATCCGGCACCCCTCGCGGCCGAGCGCCTCGGCGCGCTCGAGGTCGCCGGCGGCCTCGAAGACGGCGATGCCGAGGTGCGCGGTCAGCATCGCGTGGTGCAGCACGGCGCCGCGCTCGCGCAGGCCCGTGACCACCTCGTCGAAGAGCCGCTCGGCCTCGTCGAATCGCCCCATGGCCGCGTGCGCGCTCGCGCGGTGGCTCTGGAACGCCGTGTGCGTCCAGCCGAGCCGCTCCTGCTCGTCGATCCACGAGAGCACCTCCGGCCAGGGCGTGCTCCCGTGGGCGCGGCTGCCGCCGCGGTGGGGAAGCAGCTGGTGCGCATGGTGCGGCGAGGCGAGCCGCAGCGCGTGCTCCATCGCGCGGTCGCAGCCGCCACCCGCTGGTCGTCGAAGGCGAGCCGGGCGTGGTCGTGGGCCGCCCGCCCGGACCAGAGCACGTACAGCGCCAGGTCGTCGCCGCGCGCCTCGAGCTCCGGCGCCGCGTCGGCGAGGGCCGACTCGAGCGTCGGCCAGTCCCTCGCCCGGGCGGAAGAAGGCCGCGTAGGTCGCGCCGCGGATCCGCGCGCAGAGCCGGACGACGCGCTCGTCCGCCTCCTCGGCGAGGCGCGCGGCCTCGTCGCAGGCGCGCTCTCCCTGCCCCGTGACGAAGCAGCGCCTCGAGCCGGTCGAGCTCGAACTCGAGCCCGCTCGGCGCCGAGCGCGCCGGCGCGCTCGAGCAGCGAGAGCGCGATCGCGGCGCTCTGCAGCCGGAACGCGCGCCGCGCCGCCGTCAGCAGCCGCTCGCGCGCCGCCGCCGCGACCTCGCGGTCGTCCTCGCCCAGCTCGAGCCGGTAGCGGTAGCGCCTGCTCCAGGTGGTAGCCGAGGATCTCGTCCTGCTCGACGAGCTCGCCGCCCGTGCGCCTCGAGCCAGTCGGCGAAGCGCAGGTGCAGGTCGGCGCGCACCGCCTTCGGCAGCGCGTCGTAGGCGGCGTCGCGGATCAGCAGGTGGCGGAAGCGGAAGGCGTCGTCGCCGGGGAGCTGCGCGCGGTCGGGGCGGAGGAGCTCCTTGCGGACGAGCGCGACGAGCCGCAGCGGCACCTCCGGCGCGCCGTCGGAGAGCGCCTCGACCGCGCTCCGGTGGAAGAGCTTCCCCTCGACCGCGCCGCGCTCGAGCACCTCGCGCTCGGGGCGGTCGAGCTGGTCGAGCCGCGCCGCGAGCAGCGCCTGGATCGACGGCGGCACGACGACGTCGCCGCCGGACTCGGCCGCGAGCGCGAGCATCTCCTCGACGAAGAGCGGGTTGCCCTCGGCGGCGTCGCGGATCCGGGCGCGCAGCTCCGGGTCGACGTCGCCGAGCTCGTCGATCAGCTGCTCGGTCTCGGCGGCCGAGAGCGGCTCGAGCAGCACCGTCGTCGCGTTCAGCTTCCCGCCCGCCCAGCCGGAGCGGCGGTCGAGGAGCTCGGGGCGCGCCATGCAGAGGAGCAGGATCGGCGCGTCGCGCGAGAGGTCGGCGACGTGCTCGATCAGGTCGAGGAAGGTCTCGGTCGGCCCAGTGGAGGTCGTCCCAGACGACGACGAGCGGCGCCTCCTGCGCGACCTGCTCGAGCGTCTTCCGCACCGCCCAGGCGATCTCCGGCGGGCTCGCGGTCGCCGTCGCTCGACGCCGAGCAGCGCCTCGATCACGGCGGCCGCGCGCTCGTCCTCGGGCCGCGTCCCGAGGCTCTTCAGCACCTCGACCACGGGCCAGTAGGCGATCCCGTCGCCGTAGGAGAGGCAGTGGCCGCGGACGACCCGCGCCTCGACGCCGGTGAGGAACTCGGCCGCGAGCCGCGACTTGCCGACGCCGGCGGCGCCGAGGATCGTGAACAGGTGGCAGGAGCGGTCGTCGCGGACGCTCGCGAAGGCCTCGGCGAGCAGCCGCTGCTGCCGCTCGCGCCCGACCATCGGCGAGGCGTGGCTGCGCTCGGCCGCGCCCGCGACCGCGTGCAGCCGGTAGGCCGGCACCGGCTCGGCCTTGCCCTTGAGCGCGAGCGGCTCGACCGGCTCGACCTCGACCGCCTCGCGGACGAGCTGCAGCGTCTCGGGCGCCGATCAGCACCTCGCCGGGCGCCGCCGCCTGCTCGAGGCGCGCCGCGACGTTGACCGCGTCGCCGGTCGCGAGCCGCTCCTCCGTCCCGGTCACGACCTCGCCCGTCGCGATCCCGATCCGCCCGGCGATCCCGAGCTCCGGCAGCGCGTCGCGCATCTCGACCGCGGCGCGGCAGGCGCGCAGCGCGTCGTCCTCGTGCAGCACCGGCACGCCGAAGACCGCCATCACCGCGTCGCCGATGAACTTCTCGACCGTGCCGCCGTGCGACTCGACGATCGCCTTCATCCGCTCGAAGTAGCGGGCGAGCAGCGCCCGCAGCGTCTCGGGGTCGAGGCGCTCGCCGAGCGCGGTCGAGCCGGTCACGTCGCAGAAGAGCACGCTGACGACCTTCCGCTGCTCGCGCGTCGGCATCGGCGCGGCCGCCGCCGCTCCGCACTCGGGGCAGAACTTGAAGGCGGCGGCGCTCTCGCGGCCGCAGCTCGCGCAGATCATCGCCCGAGGCTAGAGGATCGCGCCGCGCCGAACAGAGCCGCTACATCCGGAAGACGCCGAAGGTCGTCTCCGGCACCGGCGCCCCGGCCGCCGCGGCGAGGCCGAGCGCGAGCACGCGGCGGGTGTCGAGCGGGTCGATGACGCCGTCGTCCCACAGCCGCGCCGTCGAGTAGTACGGGTTGCCCTCGGCCTCGTACTTCGCGCGGATCTCGTCGGGGTCGGCGTCGCCGACCATCGTCAGCACCGTCGCGGCCTGCTCGCCGCCCATGACCGAGATGCGGGCGTTCGGCCACATCCAGAGCTGCCGCGGCGAGTAGGCGCGGCCGCACATGCCGTAGTTGCCGGCGCCGAACGAGCCGCCGATCACGACCGTGAACTTCGGCACCTCGGCGCAGGCGACCGCGGTCACGAGCTTGGCGCCGTCGCGTGCGATCCCGCCGGCCTCGTACTCGGCGCCGACCATGAAGCCGGTGATGTTCTGCAGGAAGACGAGCGGCACCTTGCGCTTGCAGGCGAGCTCGACGAAGTGGGCGCCCTTCTGCGCCGACTCGGCGAAGAGGACGCCGTTCGAGGCGAGGATCCCGACCGGGTGGCCCTCGATCCGCGCCCAGCCGCAGACGAGCGTCTCGCCGTAGAGCGCTTGAACTCGTCGAAGCGGGAGCCGTCGACGAGCCGCGCGACCACCTCGCGCGCCTCGAGCGGGGAGCGGTGGTCGTCGGGGACGAGCCCGTAGAGGTCGGCCGGGTCGGCGACGGGCGGCTCCGGCTCGGCGGTCGTCCACGGCGGCGAGGCCGGCGCGGTCATGCCGAGCCCGCGCACGATCTGGCGCACGATCGCGAGCGCGTGCTCGTCCGAGGTCGCGTAGTGGTCGGCGACCCCCGACCGCCGCGCGTGCACGTCGGCGCCGCCGAGCTCCTCCGCGGACACGTCCTGGCCGGTCGCGGCCTTCACGAGCGGCGGGCCGCCGATGAAGATCGTGCCGGTGCCGCGGACGATCACGGTCTCGTCGCTCATCGCCGGGACGTAGGCGCCGCCGGCGGTGCACGACCCCATCACCGCCGCGACCTGCGGGATGCCGAGCGCCGACATGCGCGCCTGGTTGTAGAAGATCCGGCCGAAGTGCTCGCGGTCCGGGAAGACCTCGGCCTGGAGCGGCAGGTAGGCGCCGCCGGAGTCGACCAGGTAGAGGCACGGGAGCCGGTTCTCGAGCGCCACCTCCTGCGCGCGCAGGTGCTTCTTGACGGTGAGCGGGAAGTAGGAGCCGCCCTTGACCGTGGCGTCGTTGGCGACGACGACGCAGGGGAGTCCCTCGACGGCGCCGATCCCGGTGACGATCCCCGCGGACGGGGCCTGGCCGTCGTAGCAGTCCCAGGCGGCGAGCGCGTTCAGCTCCAGGAACGCGGAGCCCGGGTCGACGAGCCGGTCGATCCGCTCGCGCGCCGGCAGCTTGCCGCGCGAGCGGTGCCGCTCGAGCGCGCGCTCGCCCCCGCCGGCCGCGACGAGAGCCGTCCGCTCGCGCAGCTCGGCGACGAGCGCCTCCATCCGGCTGCGCCGCCGGGCGAACTCCTCGCCGCCGCGGTCGACCTGGGACTCCAGGAGCGCCATCGGCCGGGAGCCTAGCGCGCCGTCCGGCCGGGGTTCGCTAGCCTGCGGAAAAGCCGCACGGCAGAGCGGACGCGCGCGGATGCGGCGTCACGACCGCCCCGGCACGGTTCGCGCCATGACCATCTCCCGTCGCACTCTCGCCATCGCCCTCGCGGGCATCGTCGCCGTCGCGGCGGTCGTCGTCGGCGTCGTCGTCGCCACGAGCGGCGGCAGCACGGGCTCGGGCGGAGCAGCCACGACGAGCTCCGGCCCGGCCTCGCGGCCCGCCTTCCTCGTCGGCGTGCCCGCAGCAGGGGATCACGCTCGGCGACCCGAGCGCGCCCGCCCTCTACGAGTACGGCGACCCGCAGTGCCCCTACTGCGCCGACGCCGCCGCGCAGCTGATCCCGGGCATCGTCGAGCAGTACGTCAAGACCGGCAAGGTGAAGCTCGTCTGGCACGGGCTCGCGTTCATCGGGCCCGAGTCGCTGACCGCGCTGAAGGCGATCGACGCCGCGGCGCAGCAGGACCGGCTCTGGGACGTGGCCGAGCGGGTCTACGCGCGCCAGGGCGCCGAGAACCAGGGCTGGGTGACCGAGCAGCTCCTGACGGACGTCGGCGCGGGCATCCCCGGCCTCGACGTCGAGCAGTGGAAGTCCGACTGGGACGCGAAGCGGACGAACGCGCTGATCGCGGAGGCGAACGCGGCCGCCGTCGACGCGGGCGTCCAGGGCACCCCGACCTTCGTCTTCGACGGGCAGCAGCTGCAGCTGACGGCGCTCGACCTCGACGCCTTCCGGCAGGCGATCGACCCGCTGCTCGGGTGAGCGGCGCCGGCGCGCTGCGGACGGCGATCGGCGTGCTCGCGCTCGCCGGGGCAGGCGTCGCGGCGTACCTGACCTGGGTGCACTACCAGCCGCAGGGACTGCTCTGCTTCGGCGGCTCGAGCTGCGAGAAGGTGCAGCGGTCGAGCTACGCGGAGCTCGGGCCGCTGCCGGTCGCGGTGCTCGGCCTCGCCGGCTACGTGGCGATCGGCGCGACCGCGCTTCCCCGGGCGACCGCCGCGGCGCTCCTCGGCGCGCTGCTCGCGCTCGGCGGGCTCGCCTTCTCGCTCTGGCTCGTCTACGTCCAGGGCTGGATCCTCGACGCCTGGTGCAGCTGGTGCCTGACGAGCGACGTGATCCTGGCGCTGCTGACGCTCGCGGCGGTCGCGCGCGCCTTCGTGCAGGCGGAGCCCGCTCCCGCCCGTTAGCGTCCGGTCGATGGCCAAGGTGGCGATCGTCGGCGCGGGCGCGGTCGGGACGACGATCGCGTACGCCTGCCTCCTGCGCGGGATCGCCCGCGAGCTGGCGCTCTACGACATCGACGAGCCGCGTGTCCGGGCCGAGGCGCTCGACCTCCGGCACGGGCTCCAGTTCGTGCCGCCGGCGGACGTGGTCGGCGGCGCCGACGTCGCCGTCTGCGGCGGCGCCGACGTCGTCGTCGTCACCGCCGGGGCCAAGCAGCGTCCCGGGCAGTCGCGCAGCGACCTCGCCGAGGCGAACATCGACCTCTGCCGCCGGCTCGTGCCGCGCCTGGTCGAGGTCGCGCCGCACGCGATCCTGCTGCTCGTCACGAACCCGGTCGACGTCGTCACCTACGCGGCGCTCAGGTTCTCGGGGCTGCCGCCGTCGCGGGTGTTCGGCTCGGGCACGGTGCTCGACAGCTCCCGGCTGCGCTTCCTGCTCGCCCGCCGCTGCGACGTCGGCGTCCAGAGCGTCCACGCGACGATCGCCGGCGAGCACGGCGAGACCGAGCTGCCGCTCTGGTCGAGCGCGACGATCGGCGCGGTCCCGGTGGCCGACTGGCCCGGGCTGGACGAGGCCGCGCGGGCGGAGATCGCGGCCGAGGTGACGGGCGCGGCGGCGCGGATCATCGCCGGCAAGGGGGCGACCAACTACGCGGTCGGCCTCGCCGCGGCGCGGATCGTCGGCGCGATCCTCGACGACGAGCGTGCGGTGCTGCCGGTCAGCGCGCTCCTGCGCGACCGTTACGGGATCGACGACGTCTGCCTGTCGCTGCCCGCCGTCGTCGGCCGCGACGGCGTCGAGCCGCTGCCGAGCGTGCCGCTCTCCGAGGACGAGGTCGTCGGGCTGCAGGCCTCGGCGGAGGCCGTGCGGGCGGTCGCGCGCGCGGCCGGGCCTCTAGCGCTCGCGAGGCCCGCCCACCCACCGAGAGGCCGCGATTCCGCGCGGAGATTATATGTTTGAACGCGCATTTGTAAGCGTTCCGTTCCGTGCGCTTTCGGTCCTCGTAAATCTTCGAGTCGCATCGCATTCCGCTCTATAAGCTCGGTTCAGGTACGCCCAGGGGAACGGCCAAGGAGGGGAAGATGCGGAAGGCACGAATGCTCACGATCGCGCTGGCTGCGCTCGCCGTCGTCGTGGTCGGGACGACCGTCGGCGAGGCCGGCGTCAGTCGAATCAGCGGTCCGGCGAACACGACGCCGCCGACGATCAGCGGCACCGCGCAGCAGGGGCAGGCGCTGACCGCCTCGAGCGGCTCCTGGAGCGGCAGCGGCACGATCACGTTCGCCTTCTCGTGGCAGCGCTGCTCGCCCGGTTGCGGCTCGATCTCGGGGGCGACGGCGCAGACCTACGTGCTCACCGCCGCGGACATCGGCTCGACGATCGCGGTCAAGGTGACGGCGACCGACTCGACGGGCTCGTCGACGCAGACCTCCGCCCAGACGGCGCCGGTCGCGGCCGCGAACTCGCCGACGAACAGCTCGCCGCCGACCATCTCGGGCACGGCGCGGGCCTCCCAGCCGCTGACCGCCTCGGCGGGCACCTGGACCGGCACGCAGCCGATCGCCTACGCCTACCAGTGGAGCCGCTGCAACAACGTCGGCGCCTCCTGCGCCGCGATCGGCGGCGCCAACGGCCAGACCTACACGCTGTCGAGCGCCGACGTCGGGCACACCGTGCGGGTGCTCGTGACCGCGACCAACTCGGCCGGCGCCGCCAGCGCCCTCTCCACCCAGAGCGCGGTCGTCGCGGCGCAGGGGTCGGCTCCCGCCGCCAAGGCGGCGCCGGTGCTCACCGGCACGGCCGGCGGTCAACCAGACCCTGAAGTCCAGCACCGGCAGCTGGAACGGCACGGCGCCGTTCGCGTACAAGTACGCCTGGCAGCGCTGCGACAGCAAGGGCAACCACTGCGAGACGATCGGCGGCGCAGACGGCAGCTCCTACAACGTCCGCAGCGAGGACGTCGCCCACACGATCCGGTCGGCCGTGACGGCGACGAACGTGGCGGGCAGCTCGACGGCCGTCTCGAAGCAGACGGGGCTCGTCCAGGGCAAGCCGGCCGTGGTCAAGCCGCCGACCATCTCCGGCTCCGCCCAGATCGGCCAGAAGCTGACCGCGAGCGCCGGCTCGTGGGCGTCGGCGACCAAGCTGACGATCTACTACCAGTGGGTGCGCTGCGACGCGAACGGCAAGAGCTGCGCCCCGATCCAGAACGCGGGCGCCGCGACCTACACGGTCACGAACGTCGACAGCGGCCACCGGCTCTTCGTCCAGGTGAAGGCGCACAACGCGAGCGGCGACAGCTTCGCGAACTCGGCGCAGACCGGCGTCGTCGGCAGCACGTCCTCCGCCGGGCCCGCCGTCCCGGTCGCGGGGCTCGCCCTGCCGGCGCGGCTGACGGTCGCGAAGGTCTCGTTCTCGCCGAGCAGGATCACCTCGCACGTGAAGCCGCTCGTCGTCAAGGCCCGGATCACGACGACCGACGGCAAGCCGGTCTCGGGTGCGCTCGTCTACGTCGTCGGCGTCCCCTTCAACCGGATCTCGGCGGCGAAGGAGGTCGCGACCGACGGCAACGGCTGGGCGACGCTCAGCTTCTCGGTCAAGTCGACGCTGACCCTCCGGCGGGGCAACCTGCTCGTGCTCTTCGTCCGCGCCCGCAAGCCGGGCGGCAGCACGCTGGCGGGCGTCTCGACGCGCCGCCTCGTCTCGGTGCGGATCGGCTAGCCCGCGGAACTCGAGGTGCGCGGTGCGGGGCGGGGCACGCCTCCACCGCGCACCTCGCGCGGTGATCCTCGCGTGCGGGCGTGCGACGGGCGCGTCCCCTCCGCCGGCCCGGACCTGTTCAACCTCGCGGCCCACCCTGCCGATAGATGACGACATGGAAGCCATGCGCCAGGTCTGGCGGCCGCTCGGCTCGTTGCTCGTGGCCCAGGGCGTCGTGTCGTCGGCCGAGGTCGAGGAGGCCCTGGCCGAGCAGGAGCGCGACGGCGGGCCGCTCGGGGAGATCCTGATCGCGCTGGGCTACGCGTCGCGTGTCTCGATCATGGACGCGCTGGCCGAGCAGGCCGGCCTGCTGCTCGAGCCTGAGCGCGGCTTCGGATCCGGCCTGCGCGGCCAGATCGAGCGCCGCCACCGCGCGGTGCGGGGGCGACCGCACGCCGCGGAAGGGGAGGTGGCGACGGGCGACGACACGGATCCCTACGCCTCGCTCCTCGACCGCGCGCAGGAGACCGCGGCGTCACACGAGCAGCGGGCGCCGACAACGGACGAGCGGGCGACGGCGCCTCACGAGCGGGCTCCGGAGCCGCCGCGCGAGCCGGAGCCGGCACCCGACGACGGCGTCGGGCACGAGTTCCTGGCCGCAGCCGAGCGCGCGCGCCGGCACCTCGAGCTGCGGCGGGCGGCGCTTTCCGCGCTTCCCAGCCGCTAGCCGGTCCGCCCCGCGCAGCGCAGTCGGGTGGAGGAAGCTCCGCGCGGCATCGCGTCACGCCGCCTCGGCCTCGTAGATCACGAGCCGGGCGTAGAGCACGTCGATCAACTCGGGCGGGATCGTGCCGGGGCGTTCGCGGACGATGCGGTCACAGTGGGCCGACGCGGTTCCGTCTCGCAGGCGCTCCCGCCACCATTCCGTGCGGTCGTGGTTCGGGCCTTCCTCGTCGCGCCAGATTTCGGTCGAGTCCCAGGGGATCATCGTGCGTCTCCTCGGTTGTCGTGTCCCACCACGAGCGCGCCGGTGGCGGTCGGGTCTCCGTCGCAGTCGCAACACGTCGAACACGGGATTTCCACGCAGCAGCCAGCGGCGGCCGAAGCCCCGAGTTCCCGCGCGGAGGCGATCTGCCTCTCGACTGCCTCGATCGCCGCCGCGCCGCTGGTCTCCCGAACGAGTGCGCGACCTTGCCGCCTGCGCGGCTGGTCTGAGGTTGCGGTGAAGCGCGGCAGGTTAGCGGACGCCGGCCTCCCTGTCGATCATCGCGTCCTCGTCCGCTTGGGGAGGGGTCGGCTGCCCTCGGGCAGCGCGCGTCGTCGCGACGCGGGCTCGGCCGCCCGGCCTCGTGGTCTCGCGGGAGCGACGGCGGCCGAGCCGTGCGACGCGCTCCTCCGTCGACCTCCGTCGGCCGCGAGAGCCGAGCGGCACCGGCGCCGAACGGCTCGCGCAAGCCGTGGAAGCGAGCAGGGGCGGAGGGACTCGAACCCCCGGCCTACGGTTTTGGAGACCGCCGCTCTACCAACTGAGCTACGCCCCTGGGCTGCCGGGATTGTATCGGCGCCGCGCGGGTAGATCCGGAGCATGCCCGACCACGAGCCCGAGACGAAGCGCGATCCCGCCGACCGCCCCGAGCCCGACGACGACCTGCTCGAGGAGCAGCAGGGCAAGGGCTACGGCGACGACGAGGGCGAGCGCGACCCGTCGCTGCCCGACGAGTAGCCATCGCGGCGTGGCCGCCTCCTCCCAGCGCCGCGCCCTCGGAACGCTGTTCCTGCTCCTCTTCCTCGCCTTCGCCGGCGTCGCCTACGCGGCCGCCGTGGCCGGGGTCTGGGTGATCGCCGCCGCGGCCGCGCTGCTGGCGCTCTGGCTCGGCTCGCTCGCCTGGCAGATGCTCCGCCGCAGCCGCAACTGAGGAAAACGGGCGCCGAGCGCGTATCCTGGGCACGTGGCGAAGGACGACGTCCAGGGGCTGTGGCTCGACTACCGGCGCACGAAGGACCAGGCGATCCGCGACCGCCTGATCCTGACCTACGCGCCGCTCGTCAAGTACGTCGCCGGGCGACTCGGCAGCGGCCTGCCCGCGCACGTGGACGAGGGCGACCTCGTCTCGTACGGCCTGCTCGGGCTGATCGGCGCGATCGAGCGCTTCGATCCCGAGCGCGACATCAAGTTCGAGACCTATGCGATCTCGAGGATCAAGGGCGCGATCATCGACGAGCTGCGCGCGCTCGACTGGGTGCCGCGCTCGGTCCGCGCCCGCGCCCGCGACATCGAGCGTGCGATCGCCGAGCTCGAGAGCAAGCTCGGCCGCGCGCCGTCCGACGAGGAGATCGCCGCCAAGGTCGGGATCTCGCCGGACGAGCTGGAGGAGAGCCTGACCGAGATCTCCCGGTCCTCGATCGCGGCGCTCGACGAGCTCTGGACGATGTCCGGCGAGGGCGGCGACCAGGTCTCGCTGCTCGACACGATCGAGGACACCGACGGGCCGAACCCGCAGGACGCGCTCGCCCAGACCGAGCTGCGCGAGGCGCTCGGCGAGGCGATCGCGCGGCTGCCCGAGCGCGAGAAGCTCGTGGTCACCCTCTACTACTACGAGGAGCTGACCCTGCGCGAGATCGGCGAGGTGCTCGGCGTCACCGAGTCCCGCGTCTCGCAGCTGCACACGAAGGCGATCCTGCGCCTGAAGGCCCGGCTGCTCGGGCGCCCGGGCCCGCGCCGGCATCTAGAGGCTCGCTGCGCGGCCGTGCCCGCGCCGCCCAGTCCCGCACCGTGCGCAGGCCGTCGCTCGTGCCCGCCTCGAACAGGCCCGCGCCGGACATGTCGTTCTTCGGTGTCCTGGGAGGCCACCACTCCTCCTCCCCGCTGCTGAGCCTATCCGTGAAATCCGCGCACGTGGTTCGCGGCTTCGTGGCAGAAATGTGACTTCCCCGCCGGGTTAAGATCACGCGACACGCCCAGACCGTCCCGAGGAGGAGCTCCGCATGGCTGCAGTCGAGCCCGGCAAGATCCGCAACGTCGCCGTCGTCGGCCACCGCGGCACGGGGAAGACCTCGCTGACCGAGGCGCTCCTCTTCCAGGCCGGCGCGGTCAACCGGCTCGGCACCGTCGAACAGGGCACGACCGTCTCGGACTGGGACGAGGACGAACAGCGGCGCGGCATGTCGCTCGCCTCGTCGGTCTGCCACCTCGAGTGGCACGACCGCAAGATCAACGTGGTCGACACCCCGGGCGACAGCGGGTTCCAGGCCGACACCGCCGCCGCCCTCCGCGTGGTCGAGGGCGCGATCGTCGTCCTCAGCGGGGTCATGGGCGTCGAGGTCAACACGCAGCGCGTCTGGGCGCGCTCGGAGGAGCTCGGCCTCTCGCGGGTCGTCGTCGTCAACATGCTCGACCGCGAGCGCGCCGACTTCTACCGCACGCTGAACGCCTGCCGCGAGCAGCTCTCCGACCGCTGCGTCGCGATCCAGCTGCCGATCGGGGCCGAGCACGAGCTGACCGGGATCGTCGACCTGCTGCACATGTGCGCCTACGAGAGCCCCGAGGCCCAGCGCGAGGGCAAGCCGGTGCCGATCCCGGAGTCGATGGCCGCGACGGTCGAGGAGTACCGGACGAAGCTGCTCGACGCCGTCGTCGAGACCGACGAGGCCCTGATGGAGCGCTACCTCGAAGGCGAGGACCTGCCGGCCGACGACGTGGCCGAGGCGCTCAAGGACGCGGTCACCCGCGACGAGCTCTACCCCGTCGCCTGCGGCGTCGCGACGAAGAACCTGGGCACGACCGCGCTGCTCGACCTGCTCGTCGAGGGCGTCCCGTCCCCGGCGCGCAAGCCGATCCCGATCGAGCTCGGCGACGCCGAGACCGCCGCCTTCGTGTTCAAGACGCTCGCCGACCCCTTCGCGGGGCGGATCAACGTCTTCCGGGTGCTCGCGGGCGAGGTCTCGGCCGACTCGAACCTGGTCAAGGGCGGCGACCACGCCAAGGAGCGGATCGGGCAGGCGCTGCTCCTGCAGGGCAAGGACACGGAGACGGTGGACGCGCTCGGCGCCGGCGACCTCGGCGCGGTCGCGAAGCTGAAGGACGTGATGACGGGCGACGTGCTCGTCGACGCCGCCCACGACCTCGAGGCGCCCGACCTGCAGCTGCCGGAGCCCGTGATGAGCTTCGCGGTGACGCCGAAGTCGAAGGGCGACGAGGAGAAGATGGCCTCGGCGCTGCGGCGGCTGGGCGAGGAGGACCCGACGCTGCATCTCCGCCGAGACGCGCAGACCGGCGAGGAGCTCCTCTCCGGGATGAGCCAGGTGCACGTCGAGGTCGCCGTCGAGCGCGCCCGGCGCCGCTTCGGCGTCGAGATCGAGCTGCACCAGCCGCGCGTCCCGTACCTCGAGACGATCCGCGGCAGCGCCCGCGCGCAGGGCAAGTACAAGAAGCAGACCGGCGGCCGCGGCCAGTACGGCGACTGCCACATCGTGATCGAGCCGATCGACGGCGGCACCGGCTACGAGTTCAAGGACGAGATCGTCGGCGGCGTCGTCCCGCAGAGCTTCCGGCCGGCGGTGGACAAGGGGATCCAGGAGGCGATGCAGCAGGGCGAGCTCGCCGGCGCGCCGGTCCAGGGCGTCCGCGTCCGGCTCGTCGACGGCTCCTACCACAACGTCGACTCCTCCGAGATGGCGTTCAAGATCGCCGGCTCGATGGCGTTCCGGCAGGCCTACGAGAAGGCGCAGCCGGTGCTGCTCGAGCCGATCATGGAGGTCGAGGTCGCGACCCCCGACGACGCGGTCGGCGCCGTCAACGGCGACCTCAACTCCCGCCGGGGCAGGCTGCACGGGATGGAGCCCCGGGGAGGCGTGACGACGATCAAGGCCGAGGTGCCGATGGCGGAGATGCTGACCTACGCGCAGTCGCTGACCTCGCTCACCGGCGGGCGCGGCGACTACCACATGCACTTCGCCCGCTACGAGGAAGTTCCCGCGCACATCGCCCAGAAGCTGATCGAGGAGACGCGCCGCGAGCGCGAAGAGGCGAAGGTCTGAGCGCGCGCCCGCGGGCGCTACGCTTCCGCCATGCGAATCACGCGCCAGGCACAGGCCCGGGCCTGCGCGATCTGCGAACGGACGCTGCTGATGGGCGAGCGGGCGACGCGGTTCTCGCCCGACGGCGGCCCCGAGTACGTCGACGTCTGCCCGCTCTGCGTCGACACCGCGCTCGAGCACGGGTGGGTCAAGGAGGGCAGCCCGACGACTCCGACCTTCGCCGAGGGCCGGCGCCGACGCCGGCGGCCGCTGCTCCAGATGTTCGTCGGCAGGCAGCGGCCCGGCGACGAGCCGGTCGTGTCCGAGCCGATCCTGCGTCGCCTCTCGGAGTCGGAGCTCGCGATCGTCGAGGCCGCAGACGTGTTCAACGGCAGCCAGTACCGGCGCACGGTCGAGGGCATCGCCAAGTCGCTGGGTGAGCCGCAGGTGTCGATCGTGCCGCTCTCGGGCGTCAATCCCGAGGTCGTGATCACCGTCTGCTGGGACATCTCCTGGTACCAGTACCGGGTCAGCTTCGAGTCGGCCCAGCCGGTGCGGCTCGAGGGCCGCGGCCACGATCCCGGCGGAGCTCGAGGCGTCCGTGCTCGCCTGGAACGCGCAGCTCGACGGCTCCGGTCGCGTCGTGCCTGCGATCGAGCCCCTCTAGACCCGACCGATCCGCTCCGTACACTGAGAGGCGTGATCTACTGCGTGATCCCGCGCGAGCTCGCCGACCAGCTCTTCGACAAGCTGGTCGAGTACTACGCCGACAACCCGAACGTCCAGGTGATCATCGACCGGCGCTCGGGCCCCGACCGGCGCGCGGGCAAGGAGTACGGCGGCCAGCGTGTCCTCAAGGACCGCCGGCGACGGCGCGTCACCGGCACGTTTCCGGACACCGACGCGCCCGAGTAGCGGCGCTCGCTAGAGTCGCCGCATGGCGACGACCGAGACGACGAGCTTCAAGAACCTGATCGGCGGCGCGTGGGTCGACGCCGCCTCCGGCGAGACCTTCGAGACGCGGAGCCCGGCGAACGGCGAGGCGCTCGGCAGCTTCCCGCGCTCCGGCGCCGAGGACGTCGAGCGCGCGGTCGCGGCGGCGAAGGCGGCGTTCGAGGAGTGGCGGCTCGTGCCGGCGCCGCGCCGCGGGCAGATCCTCTTCCGCTTCGCGCAGCTGCTCGAGCGCGACAAGCAGGCGCTGACGGAGCTGATGAGCCGCGAGATGGGCAAGGTGCTCGCCGAGGCGGGCGGCGACGTCCAAGAGGCGATCGACATGAGCTACTACATGGGCGGCGAGGGCCGGCGCCTGTTCGGGCAGACGACGCCGTCCGAGATGCCCGACAAGTTCCAGATGTCGGTGCGGATGCCGGTCGGGGTCGTCGGCGCGATCACGCCCTGGAACTTCCCGATCGCGATCCCCGCGTGGAAGCTCGCGCCGGCGCTCGTCTGCGGCAACACGGTCGTGCTCAAGCCGGCCGAGGACACGCCGCTCCTCGCCGAGCGGTTCGTCGAGCTGCTCGCCGAGGCGGGCCTGCCGGACGGCGTCGTCAACGTCGTCCACGGCTTCGGCGAGGAGGCCGGCGAGGCGCTCGTCCGCCACCCGGACGTGCCCGTGATCACCTTCACCGGCTCGCGCGAGACGGGCGTCGCGGTCACGAAGGCGGCCGCCGACCGGCTCAAGCACGTCCACCTCGAGCTCGGCGGCAAGAACGCGATCGTCGTCCTGGACGACGCCGACGTCGACCTCGCCGTCGACGGCATCCTCTGGTCGGCGTTCGGCACGACGGGCCAGCGCTGCACGGCCGCGAGCCGCGTGATCGTCCACGAGCGGGTCTACGGCGAGCTGCAGTCGAAGCTCGTCGCCCGCGCCGAGCAGATGCGCCTCGGCCCCGGCTGGGAGCCCGGAACCGACGTCGGCCCGCTGATCAACGAGGCGGCGCTCGAGAAGGTGCACGCCTACACGGGCGTCGGCCGCGACGAGGGCGCGAGCCTGCTGACCGGCGGCGAGCCGGCCTCGGGCGACGGGCTCGAGGGCGGCTTCTACTACCGGCCGACGGTCTTCGCCGACGTCGAGATCGGCATGCGGATCGCGCAGGAGGAGATCTTCGGGCCGACGACCGCGCTGATCCCGGTGGCCGACTACGACGAGGCGCTCGCGGCGGCGAACTCGGTTCAGTACGGGCTCTCGTCCTCGATCTACACGCGCGACGTCAACCGCGCCTTCCGGGCGATGCGCGACCTCGAGACCGGCATCACCTACGTGAACGCCGGCACGACCGGCGCCGAGGTTCACCTGCCGTTCGGCGGCACCAAGCAGACCGGCAACGGCCACCGCGAGGCGGGCCAGGCCGCGCTCGACGTCTTCACCGAGTGGAAGTCGCTCTACGTCGACTACTCCGGCAAGCTCCAGCGGGCCCAGATCGACAACGCCGAGCAATCCCAGGGCTAGCCGCAGACGCCTGGTGACCGATCGGCACGAAATCGGCACGACCGTGTCACACCTCCGTCACGGTTTCGCCGCTAGGCTCGACCGTGAGGGAGGCGGGTCTGAAGCCCCACCCAGGGTGGGGGGTACACGGACATGTCCATGCGGGCCATCCCCGGCCGCGCCGGCGCGCCTCCGGCTCCGCCGGCCGCTAGGTGTAGGTGAGGATGTGGTGCAGCTCGACGTCGAGCCCGTTCGCGGTCAGCCGCGCGAGCTTCGCGATCCCGTCGCGCTCCTCGAAGCGGAGCACCAGCTCCTGGCCGGTGTCGTCGGCCGTGTCGAGCTGCTCGAGCCGGAACGACAGCGACGAGGTCTGCGCGCCGTCGACGTAGAGCAGGCGCGCCTCGACGTTGTTGGCCCGGTCGAACTCGTGCCCCTCGCGGAGCTCGAACTCCCAGTCGCCGCGCTGGGCGGCCCAGTCCTCGAGGGTCGACGCGAGCACCGTGATCGCCTCGTCGACCTCGACTTCGATCCGGTCGCCGGCCCGCTCGGCGGGGGTGTTCCTCGGAGAGACGTTGATAGTCGCCATGCATCGGGCGTGCCCGCGGGCTCGGGGATGGAAACGTGACCTGCAAGCTCGTCGTCTTCGTGCCGCGCGAGGCGCTCGAGCAGGTGCGCGACGCGCTCTTCGCGGCGGGCGCGGGCCGGATCGGCGACTACGAGCGCTGCTCCTGGTACACGGCCGGCACGGGCACCTTCCTCGCGGGCGCCGGCACCGACCCGGCGATCGGCGAGGTCGGTCGTGAGGAGCGGGTCGTCGGAGCTCCGGCTCGAGACGGTCTTCCCCGACGATGCCCGCGACGCCGTCGTCTCGGCCCTGCGCGAGTCGCACCCCTACGAGCAGCCCGCCTTCGACGTCTACCAGCTGCTCGAGCCGTGAAGGCGCGCCTCTTCACCGACGGCGGCGCCCGCGGCAACCCCGGCCCCGCCGCCTACGGCTACGTGCTCGAGGACGCGGACGGGAACGTGCTCGCGGCGCACGGCGAGGCGATCGGGATCGCGACCAACAACGTCGCCGAGTACTCGGCGCTGCTGGCGGGTCTCGAGCGCGCCGCCGAGCTCGGGGTCGACGAGCTCGAGGTCGTCTCCGACTCGGAGCTGATGGTGCGTCAGATGACCGGCGTCTACAAGGTCAAGAACGACGCGCTGCGTGAGCTCTCGCTCGAGGCCGCGCGTCGCGCCCGCCGCCTCGGCTCGGTCACCTACACGGCCGTGCGCCGCGAGCACAACGAGCTCGCCGACCGCCTCGTCAACGAGGCGCTCGACGCCGCCGGGTACAGAGGCTTGCTGCGCGTCGGCCGTGGCCGCGGACTCCGCCCGGCGCGGCGGCAGGCGCGCCGGCGTCCTCACACGTGCAACCAGCATGCCACACGCCCTGGCTGGCCTGAACGCCTGCTGGGGACGTCCGTACGCATCGAGCTCTAGGGCTGCTGCGCGCGCGGCGCGCTCGTCGTCAGGCTGGCTCCGGTCGAGGCGACCACGACGGCGACGACGGCCGCGAGCTCGGCCGCCGAGAGCCGCTGCGAGAGCGCGAGCGCGCCGATCACCGCCGCCACGGCGGGCTCGAGGCTGACGAGGACGCCGTAGGCGGTGAAGGAGACGAGCCGCAGGGCCGACAGCTCGAGCACCCAGGGGAGCGCCGCCGAGAGCAGCGCCACGGCGGCGCCGAGGCCGAGCGAGACGGGGGAGAGGAGGCTGCCCTCGCGGCCGAGGATCCCGGCCGGGGTCAGCAGGACGGCGCCGACGACGAGCGCGAGCGAGAGCCCGTCGAGCAGCGAGCCGGAGCTGCCGAGCCGCCGGCCGAGGACGATGAAGGCCGCCCAGCCGGCTCCGGCGGCGAGCGCGAACACGGCCCCGACCGCGTCGATGTCCGCGGTCGGCGACGAGAGCGCCGCCACCCCGGCGCCGGCGAGGCCGAGCCAGAGCAGGTCGAGCCGCCGGCGCGAGGCCGCCGCCGCGACCGCGAGCGGCCCGAGGAACTCGATCGTGACCGCGACCCCGAGCGGCAGCCGGTCGATCGCCTGGTAGAAGCACGCGTTCATGCCGGCCACGACGGCGCCGAAGAGCAGCACCACCCGCAGCTCGACGTGCGGAGCCTGCCCGCGCCGCCGCGCGCGCGAGACCGCGAGCAGCATCGCGGCCGCGAACGCGAGCCGCAGCCAGACGGCCGAGAGCGGCCCGATCCGCCCGAAGAGATGGACGGCGATCGCCGCCCCGACCTGCACCGACACCGCGGCTCCGAGCACGAGCGCCGGGCCCGCGAACGCGCGTGAGTCTCGGGCGGGCGGGGAGGCGGGCACGGCCGAGCGCGACTCTACCCTCGCTATACTGCGGCCCGAACCGACGGGCGGCTGTAGCTCAGTTGGCTAGAGCGTCTGCTTGCCATGCAGAAGGTCGTGGGTTCGAGTCCCATCAGCCGCTCCATCAAAAGCCCCGCAGAACGCGGGGTTTTTACTTTGCCCGCGTGGCGTCGAATCACGCAGCTGTCCAGCAGCGGAATCTCTAGGTCAGCGCCTGCAGGTTTCACGTTCAGTGAATCCGGCTGTGGCGAGCGCCGCCGGCGGACGGCGGGGCTCAGGCGGCGGCGTTCGGCGCCTGCGCTCAGCGCCCCGTCGCGGGCGCCCGGTCTGCGGTGTCGAGCGCGGTGAGCAGGCGAGCCGGGTCGAGCACTCCGCCGGCTGCCGTGCCCGCGTCCGGGAGCGGCGCGCCGGAGGCGGCGAGGGCGGCCGCGAACGACGGCGCGGTCAGCGACGGATGCAGGGCGAGCGCCACCGCCGCGAGCGAGGTGACCTGCGGCGCGGCGGCCGAGGTGCCGCAGAAGTCGGCCGCGGCGAGTCCCACCAGCCAGGAGCTCCGCGCGCAGCCCGGCGCGGCGACGCTGACCCAGCGGCCGAAGTTCGACCAGGGGTAGCGGCGCCCGCTCTGGTCGACCGCGGCGACCGAGACGACGCTCCGCGTAGGCGGCGGGGTAGAACGTCTCGTCGGCGCCGTCGTTGCCGGCCGCAGCCACCACGATCGCGCCCTTGCCGACGGCGTGGGCGACCGCTGCGCCGACGAGGTCGAGGACATGCGGAAGCCCGACCGAGAGGTTGATCACCCGTGCGCCGTGGTCGGCGGCCCAGGTGATGCCGGCGGCGACCGTCCCCCAGTCGCCGGTGCCGCCGGCGTCGAGCACCTTCACCGGCAGCAGCCGGCAGCGGGCGCACGCGCCAGGGGGCCCGCGGACGTCAGGCCGGCTGCGACCACGCTCGCCACGGCCGTCCCATGCCCGTTGTCGTCGTCCGCGTCGCCGTCGCCGCCGACGAAGTCCCAGCCCGGCAGCAGCCGGTCCGCGAGTGCGGGGAGGGCCGTGATGCCGGTGTCGACGACCGCGACGACGACAGGCGGCGCCGGCGCCGGCCGCAGCACCCGAGCGGGCTGCGTTCACGCTCGAAGGAGGGCCATCGGCGCGCCGTAGGTGCGCCACCCGCCTCTCGCGGTGCCTGCGCGCGCGTGGCGGCCGGAGCGGAGTGAGGCGCCGGTTCGGGGGTTCTCCCGCCCGCCACACCGACTTGCATCGCATTCCGTGGCTTGAGAGACTGCTCGCTTCGCGACGTCGGCCCGGTCGTGAAATCCGGGGGGCAGCGGCGGCGGAGCAGACCAAGGAGGGTGAAGACGTTGCGGCGCATTCTGATGCTGGTCCTGCTGGCGTCGATCGCGGTGCTCGCGAGCAGCGCGATCGCTGCGGCCGACCCGTCGGTTCCGACGGGGGAGCGGAGCTTCCACGGTGCAACGCTCGAGCCGTTCTACAACGCGGAGAACGCGGGGCAGATCGGCTACCTGCTCACGCCCGGCAAGGCGCCGATGAAGGCCAATCCGCGCGCCTGGTCGCCGCTGTACATCGTCGTCTACCCCCGCGGAACGACCGCGGCGACGACGCTCAACTGCATGCACTACCCGGCGGAGAACTGCCCCAGCCACGGCGACGAGGTCGCCGGTGCGGCGGCATCGATCGCCACGGCGAACGGCTGGGACACCTACGACAGCGGCGTGCTCGGCCACGACCACGTCGGCGACTTTCCCGGCGGCGCCGACTTCAACTTCGCGTGGGAGCCCGTGCTGGTGCTCTTCACCAGCGCGGCGGCCGCGAACGAGCACCTCGTGACGGACACGCAGATCGACGACGCGGTCGCGGCCGGCAAGGCGATCGAGGTCGAGCTTCCGCAGCTGACCTTCAACTGCGCGGCCGTGTCGGGGAGGATCTGGAGCATGGCGACGCCGGTCGTCGGCTCCTGAAGCAGACATCCGGAGGGGCGGCCCGCACGGGCCGCCCCCGACGTCCCCGGCGTCGACCGGCAGGCGCCGACCCTCTGCGGCCGCCGCCTGCCGCGACCCATGAGTGTCAGCGCACCCGGGCGGCGACGCGACGGACGGCGGCGGCACGCGGCGGCAGCCACCCGAAGAGGAGAAACCCGAACCGACCACGCAGCTCCCGGCTGCGGACGACGCCCTGCAGCAGGAGCGCGATCCAGCCGAGGCCGAGCAGCGCCCAGAGAACGCCCGCCGGACTCGTCCCCGAGTCGGCCGCCCGAAGGAACGCGAGGGCGGGGACGCGATCACGAGGGCGAAGGCGACCGCGAGCCCCGCAGCGCTGTAGAGGACGATCACGGCCGGCTCGCTCTGCGAACGCCGCTGCTCCCGCGCGACAGCCTAGCCGCGGTGAAGAATCGCGACCATGTCGACGACGTCGCCCGTCTCTCGCGATCCGCTGCAGCGGGTCCGAGACAGTCCACGCAGGCAGGTCTTCGCGGCGCTCACGGCGGCCGCCGGCACCGCGCTGCTCGCCGCCGACCAGGGCGGCTTCTTCCCGCGCAGCTGGCCCTGGGCCGCCGCCGGTTTCGCGGCGGTCGCCGGGCTGGCGCTGCTCCTGTGCGGCCGGGGGCGCCCGGCGCGGGCCGCTGTCGCGCTCGTGGCCGGGCTCGCCGCCTCGACGGGCTGGACGGCGCTCTCGTGGGCGTGGTCGGGCGAGCCGCAGACATCCCTGCAAGAGGCCGTGCGAACGCCTGTCTACCTCGCCGCCGCGCTCGCCTTCGTCGTCCTCGCGACGGCGGGAGGCTCGGCGGGCCTGCTGCTCGGCGTCGCCGCGGGCACGGCCGGCGTCGCCGCCTACAGCCTCGCCGACCGGGCGCTCGTCGGCGTCCACGCCTCGGACGCGCAGGGCTCGCTGCTCGCCCACCCGCTCGGCTACGCGAACGCGCTCGGGGTCCTCTGCGCGATCGGGCTCGTCGTCGCGGCAGGGCTCGCGAGGCCGGTTCGCGGGACCGCGCTCGCGCTGCCGGCCGCGGCCGTCGTCGTGCTCGCGACGGCGCTCGCGCTCACCCAGAGCCGTGCGTCGTGGGCGGCGGCCGCCGCCGGCCTCGTCGTCGTGGCGACCGCATGCCGTGGACGGCGTGCGGCAGCGGCGGCGGTCGGTGCGGCCGCACTCGGGCTGCTGGCGCTGTCGGCCTGGACAGCCGTCTCCGCGCCCGCGTCGCTCGAGGCGCGTGGCGACTACTGGCACGCCGCCTGGCGCGCCGCGCTCGCGCACCCGCTCCTCGGCGGAGGCGCCGGCACCTTCGACCTCGCCTGGGCGCAGTGGGGCGACCTCGCCCGCTGGGGCGGCGCGCTCGACGCCCACAGCCTCTACCTCGAGTCGCTGGCCGAGCTCGGCGCGGTCGGCCTGCTGCTCGTGCTCGCGGCCCTCGTGCCGCCCGTCGTCGCGGCGGTGACGGCGCCGCGCACGGTCGTCCGGGCGGCCGCGCTCGGCGGGGCGACCACCTTCCTCCTCCACGCCGGCCTAGACTGGGACTGGGAGATGCCCGCGGTCACCGTCGCCGGCCTCGCCTGCCTGGCCGCGGCCGCCGGGCCACGGGAGCGCAAGTTTCGGCCGCCGGCGGCATCTTCTGGGGGAACGACCCGACGTCAGGAAGGAACCGATGCCGAACAGGAAGCTGAGGACGGGAGCCGTGGTGGCGCTGGCAGTGGTGGTCGCGATCTGCGTCGCGGCGCTCGCCGGAGTCTCGGCCGCGAACCCGGGCAAGGGGAAGGGAAAGGCCCTCGGTAAGACGGCCAAGACGCACGCGAAGGCTTCGTCGCCGAGCTCGGCCGAGTACCAGTACGGCTCCGGTGGCAAGCAGTACGGTCGCCACAAGGTCGTCATCTGCCACAAGGGGCACACGATCCGGATCGCCCAGCCGGCCGTGAAGGCCCACCTTCGGCACGGCGACAAGCCGGGCGCCTGCTGAGTCGAGCCGGGAGGGCCGGTGCGACCGGCCCTCCAGGCAGACTCCGGGCTCGAGCTCCCCGGCCGCACGGGTCGGTGACGGCCGAGCCGACGTCCGGGAGGCGCGGGCTCAGCCCGTGGAGGGCCGCCGCGGCGGCCGGTGACCTCACCCGAGCGCGTACCTCGCGCAGCTCTCGTCGGTGACGAGCACGTCGACGAAGCCGGTGCGGAGCGCACCGAGCACGGCCTTCTGCTTGCGGGAGCCGCCCGCGGCCGCCATCAGGCGCACGCTCGCGAGCTGGTCGATCGAGAGCGCGATCGCGTCGAGATCGCTCTCGAACCGACCCTGCTCGTCGAAGACGTGCACGAGCACATGACCCTTGCCCTTCGGGCGGACGCCGATGCCGACGATCGCGACCGAGATCTGGTCGAACATCTCGATCGTCGGCTCGACGGCCGGATTGGCGAGCAGGTCGCGACGCGTCTGGCTGCTGGTCAGCGCGGGCACGGGGAGCGGGTAGAGCGGCCCGCCGAGCTTCTCGGTGAAGCGGAGCGCGACCTCGGCCGGGCTCGTGCCGCGCCCGTAGCCCGCGATCGCGCCGCAGATCTGGACGACGGGCAGCTCGAAGTCCTGCACCGCCAGGTGCTCCGCGACCTGCGAGAGCGTGTGGCCCCAGGCGACGCCGAGCACGTCGCCGGGGTGGAGCAGCTCCGGCAGCCACGCCGCCGCGGCCTGGGCGACGAGCTCCTCCGGGACGACGACGGCCATCCGCAGGTCGAAGGCCTGCTCGAGCGCGTGCGAGAGCTCGTCGTCGACCGGCACCGGGTCGGCGATCTCGACCCGCACGATCCCCTCGTCGCGGGCCTGGTCGAGCAGCCGCGCCACCTTGAAGCGGGAGATCCCCAGCCACTCGGCGATCTCGAGCTTGGTCAGGCCGCGGACGTAGTAGAGGCGCGCGACGTGCGCGAGCGTCGATTCGCTCATACGTGCTCATCCTGGCACAGATGAGCGGCGGCCCTGCAGGAATGTTCGCGACGCATGAGGTCGACGTGCTCGCGTCTCGGTGCCGGAACCCGTGACGACGCCGTGAATCGGCCCGAACGGGACCTTCGACACGATGACCCCTGCACGGGCGGCGGAACCGCAATAGGGTCACCCTCGTCTCGTGAGCGCGGTCGAGGTTCTGACGATGGGCCGGGTCGGGGTCGACCTCTACCCCGAGCAGATCGGCGTGCCGCTCGCCGAGGTGCGCACGTTCAGGAAGCTGCTCGGCGGCTCCGCCACGAACGTCGCGGTCGCCGCGGCGAGGCTCGGGCGCCGGAGCGGCGTGATCACGAAGGTCGGCGACGACCCGTTCGGCCCCTACGTGCGGCAGGCGATGGAGGGGTTCGGCGTCGACCCGTCGCGGGTCGGCACGCACCCGAGCCTGCGGACGCCGGTCGTCTTCTGCGAGATCTTCCCGCCAGACCACTTCCCGCTCCTCTTCTACCGCGAGCCGACCGCGCCGGACATGACGCTCGAGCCCGGCGAGCTCGACCTCGACGAGATCGCGTCGGTGCCGCTCTTCTGGACGACCGGCACCGGGCTCTCGGCCGAGCCGTCGCGGGCCGCGACGCTGGCGGCGCTCGAGGCGCGCGGCCGCCGGGCGATCACCGTCCACGACCTCGACTACCGGCCGATGTTCTGGGGCGCCGAGGCCGACGCGGGCCGCTACGGGCGCGAGGCCGTGCGGCGGGCGACGGTCGCCGTCGGCGGTCGCACCGAGGCAGTCCCGCTCGTCGGCGAGCTGTCACCGTCGGACACGGCGAAGGCGCTCCTCGAGCTCGGCGTCGAGCTCGCGGTCGTCAAGCTCGGCCCCGAGGGCGTCCTCGCGGCGAACCGGGCCGGCGAGGAGGTGACCGAGGCGCCGATCCCGGTCGAGGTCGTCAACGGCCTCGGCGCGGGCGACGCCTTCGGCGGCGCGCTCTGCCACGGGCTGCTCTCCGGCTGGGAGCTCGGGCGGACGATCCGCTTCGCGAACGCTGCCGGGGCGCTCGTCGCCTCGCGGCTCGGCTGCGCCGACGACATGCCGACCGAGGAGGAGGTCGAGGCGCTCTGCGGGCCGTGACCAGGCAGGCGCCGGGGCCGGGGTGGCGCTCTCTCCGAGCACCCCGACACGGGCGATTGACGGCGCCGGTGCGGGGTAGGCCCGCAGCGTGCGCACGATCCTCGGCATCGGACTCACGGCGCTTGCCGCCGGCTGCGGCGGGGGCGTCGACTCGCAGCGGACGGCGTCCTTCGAGGCGGTGACGACGGCGCCCGCGGCACCGTCCTCGCAGCTCGAGGCGCGTCGCCGGGGCGCGCGCCAGGAGGCTCACGACCTCTGCGCGAGCCTACCGGTGACGCGGATCGCGCAGCTCGCGGGAGTCGACGGCGGCGACGCGGACGTCGCCGCCGGGCTCGCCTCGAATGTCCGGCCGGAGCTGCGCGCCGCGGCCCGCGAGGGCTGTCTCTCGGCGCTGCGCCAGAAATGAGACGGCGAGGCCCGGCCAGCACCGGCGGCGTCGCAGCGATCGGCGAGGTGACGGCGAGCAGCAGCCCCCACAGCCCCGCTGCGGCGCCGGTCGCGAGCGCGGGCAGGAGCCGCCGCGCCGTCAGCGTCGCCAGGAGCGCGGGCGCGGCGAAGTCGAGCCAGCCCATCAAGGCCGAGCCGAACTCGATCTGCTGCAGCGAGGGCAGCGGCCGTCCCGCGGGCGCGGGCGGTGCGGCGGCCTGCAGCGCCGTCATCGTCGGCGCAACCTGCCGGTCGCCCCAGACGAGCGTGCAGTCGAGGGCGACGAGCAGGACGAGCCCGGCGACGAGCCAGGCCTGCGGCGCGAGCGCGGCGACGAGCCCGGTGATCGCGAGGCACGCGCCCGCGATCAGGAGCAGCCCGGCCGCGTCGCCCGCGAGCGTCCCGGGGCGCAGCCACGCGAGCGCGTAGAGGCCGCCGGAGAGCGGGACGGCGAGGAGCGGCGCCGGCCAGCCGCGCGCCCAGCCGCAGAGGGCCGCGAGCACGGGGGTCGCCACCGCCGCTAGCGCCGCGAGCGCGTCGGCGCCGCCGTGCACGCGCGCGATCGTCACCCCCGCGACGAGCGCCGCCGCCGGCACGCCGAGCCCGAGCAGGCGCGAGGAGGCGAGTTGCCGCGGCCGCCAGGGCGCGAGCACGAGCGCCGCCTGCGCGGCAACGAGCACCGCGTACGAGGGGACGAACCCCATCGCGCCACGCTAGCGGAGCAGGAAGCCGTCCCCGAGCTCGTCGTCGGGCTCGAGCACGAAGGTGTGGTAGCCGGTCGGGCTGGCCGAGCCGGCGATCTCGGTGACGAGCCCCTCGGGCGTCTCGTCGACGACGCGGCCGCGGAACTCGGTGCCGAGGACGCTCAGGTGCCGCAGGGTCTCGCCGCGCGGCAGCTCGCCGCTCGCGTCGAGCAGCGCCAGCCGCGCCGAGGTGCCCGAGCCGCAGGGCGAGCGGTCGACCTCGCCGTCGGCGAACACGGTCACGTTGCGCTGCACGCGCTCGCCCTCGCGCCGGAAGAAGACGACGCCGTAGACGTCGCGGAGCTCCGGCTCGCCCGGGTGCACGATCTCGTGCGCCACCTCGAGCTCGCCCTTGATGCGACGGCCCAGCTCGATCAGCGCGGGGAGGGAGGCCGGCTCGAGCGGCAGCGGCGACTCGACCGAGGCGTAGAAGGCGCCGCCGTAGGCGACGTCGGTGCGCAGGCCCGCGGCCTCGACGTCCCGCAGGAGCACGAACGCGGGCACGTTCCGGAAGGCGACCTCGCGGCCGCGCAGCTCGACCTCGACCGTGCCCGACGGGACGTCGACCCGCAGCCGGTCGCGCCCGGGGAAGAGCCCCGACTCGACGGCCCAGGTCGCGAGCGCGATCGTGCCGTGCCCGCAGGCGGTCGAGTAGCCCGCGTTGTGGAAGAAGACGACGCCGAGGTCGGAGCCGGGCGCGCAGGGCTCGGTCACGAAGCAGCCGTACATGTCCGCGTGCCCGCGCGGCTCGTGGACGAGCAGCCGGCGGACGTGGTCGAGCCGCTCGGCGCAGTGGCGGCGCTTCTCGAGCATCGTCGCCCCGGGGATCGGCCCGACGCCGCCCGAGACGATCCGGAAGGGCTCTCCGGCCGTGTGGTAGTCGGTCGTGCTGACGACGAGGCGGGCCACCTCGAGGATCGTACGACTTGGCTTCTTCCGGCCGGGCGCATAGTCTCGGGGCATGGAAACCTCGCCCTACCCCGTGCGGCTCGAGGGCCGCCTCGACCCGCAGCTCTCGCGCGGGCTCTGGCTCGTCAAGTGGCTGCTCGCGCTGCCGCACTGGTTCGTGCTGGTATTCCTCTGGATCGCGTTCGTCCTGCTCACCGTCGTCGCCTTCTTCGCGATCCTGTTCACCGGCCGCTACCCGCGCGGCATCTTCGACTTCAACCTCGGCGTCCTCCGCTGGTCGTGGCGCGTCTCGTTCTACGCGACGAGCGCGCTCGGCACCGACCGCTACCCGCCCTTCTCGCTCGGCGAGGAGCCCGACTACCCGGCGCGCCTCGACGTCGCCTACCCCGAGCGGCTGTCGCGCGGGCTCGTGCTCGTCAAGTGGTGGCTGCTCGCGATCCCGCACTACCTGATCGTCGGCTTCATCGCGCGGCGGCGGCGGCAGCGGCGGCGGCCTCGTCGGCCTGCTCGTCGTGATCGGCGGCGTCGTCCTGCTCTTCAAGGGCCGCTTCCCGCGCTCGATCTTCGACCTCGTGATCGGGCTCGACCGCTGGGTCGCGCGGGTCGTCGCCTACGCGGCGCTGATGACGGACGAGTACCCGCCGTTCAGGCTCGACCAGGGCGAGGAGGAGTCGGCGCCCGCGCAGGTCCCGGTCGCGGCCGCCTGAGCGCTCTCCTCAGTGCAGATAGGGACGGAGGACGTCCCGCGCGATCAGGAACCCTCGCTTGACGAGCTCGAGCTCGCCCTCGAAGCGCCGGTCCTCGTGCTCGACCGAGAGCACGCCGTCGTAGCCGGCGCCGTGGAGCGCGGCGCAGAAGCGCGACCAGTCGACCTCGCCGAGCCCGGGCAGCCGCGGCACCTGCCAGCCGATCCCGCCGGAGAAGGTGCCGTGCCGGTAGAGGCCGTCGCGGCGGATCTCGAGGTCCTTGGCGTGCGCGTGGAAGATCCGGTCGGCGAAGTCGTAGACCGCCCGCTCGTAGTCGATCTGCAGCCAGACGAGGTGCGAGGGGTCGAGGTTGAGCCCGAAGTTCTCGTCCGGGATCGCCGAGAACATCTCGTCCCAGATCGCCGGCGACCAGGCGAGGTTGGTGCCGCCGGGCCATTCGTCGTAGCCGAAGATCATCGGGCAGTTCTCGATCGCGATCCGGACGCCGCGCTCGCCCGCGTGGTGGACGAGCTCGGGCCAGATCTCCCGGAAGCGCTCCAGGTTCTCCGGCAGCGGCCGGTCCTTGTCGTTGCCGGCGAAGGTGCCGACCGTGGAGACGCCGAGCCGCTGCGCCGCCTCGACGACCGCCTTCAGGTGGCCGTTCGCCTCCCGGCGCTGCGCGTCGTCGGGGTGGAGGTTGTTCGGGTAGTAGGCGAGCGCCGAGATCTCGAGGCCGTGCCGCGCCATGATCTCGTGCACCTCGTCCGGGTCGAACGAGGTCACGTCGATGTGCGAGACGCCCGCGTAGCGGCGCCGCTCGCCGCCGCCCGCCGGCCAGCAGGCGATCTCGAGCGCCTGGTAGCCCTCGCCCGCGGCCCACTCGGCCACCTGCTCCAGGGACAAGTCGGGAAAGGCTGCAGTCAGCAGGCCGAGCTTCATCCGGTCACCTCCACCCAGCGTCGTTCGCTCGTCGATTGCAGGACCGCGTCGGCCAGGACGTTCTCCTGGCGGCCGTCGCGAAACGTCGGGTAGTCGTCGTCCGTCGCGCCACCTCCTGCCAGGGCGAGCGCCGGCCGAGCACCGTGCCGCCGAGGCGGGCGGAGACGACGTCGAGGCCGCGGTCGGGGCGCAGCGCGAGCTCGATCACCGGATCACGACGAAGTCGACGTCGATCCCGTAGCGGCCGCCGGCGTAGCGGCTCTCGGTCAGCTCGAGCGGTGTCTCCGCCTGGTCGGTGATCAGCCGCCGCTCGACGAGGAGCGGCGCCCCGCGCTTGACGCCGAGCAGGCGCGCATCCTCCGCGGTCGCCTCCTCGACGCCGATCGTGGCGCGCCCGGACGTCGGCACGATCCCCGCGTCGGTCAGCGCCGCGTGCAGCGACCCCTGCTCGAGGTCGGCCGCCAGGACCGCCTCGGCGGCGGACTCGGGCAGGACGGCCTGCTCGACCGCGATCGGCTCGCCGTCGGCCAGGCGGACGCGGCGGACGACGACGACCTTCGCGCCGGCGGGCAGCGACATCCGGCGCCGCTCGAGCTCGGTCGCCGCGCGGAGGCGCCGCTCGAGCAGCGAGGAGCTCGGCTCGCGGCCGCGCCGGCGCATCTCGTCCGAGAAGCCGACGAGCTTGCCCGCATGACGGTGCGACTCCGCGCCCGCGACGAAGGTGCCGCGGCCGGGCACGCGGTAGACGAGCCCCTCCTGGACGAGCCGCTGGACGGCGTTCCGCGCGGTCATCCGGGAGACGCCGAACTCCTCGCAGAGCTGCGCGTCCGACGGAAGCGGCTCGTCCTGCTCGAGCGCGGCGATCCTCGTCCGCAGCTCCTGCTCGATCTCGTAGTAGCGCGGCACGAAGCTCATGCGTCCGCCGCCCGGCGCTCGGGGTGGTCGAGGAGCGCGCCGCGCAGGCCGAGGTCGAGCAGCGTCGGGTGCCGGCGGCCGGGGTTGGCCGCGACGGCGCGGTCGAGCGCGGGGCGGACGAAGGCGAAGTGGTCGAGCCCGTCGAGCAGCGTCTCAGCTCGTCGCATGGCCGACCGTGCCGTTGACGACCATGCCGCCGTCGACCACGACCTGCTGGCCGGTCACGTAGCGCGCGGCGGGGGAGGCGAGGAAGACGGCGACGTCGGCGACCTCCTCGGCGGAGCCGATCCGGCCGAGCGGGATCCGCTCCTCGTACGTGCGCCGCACCTCGTCGGTGTAGACGGTCGCGTTCAGCGGCGTGTCGACCGCGCCCGGGGCGACGACGTTGACCGTGATCCCGTGCGGGGCGAGCTCGACCGCGAGCGCCTTCGTCAGCGCCGTGATCGCGCCCTTGGCGGCCGTGTAGGCGCCGATGCCGCCGACGCCGACGATCCCGGAGATCGAGCCGACGTTGACGATCGTGCCTCCCGAGCCCTGCGCGACCATCCGCCGGGCGGCGGCGCGGCAGCCGTAGAAGTAGCCGTGCAGGTTCGAGGCGAGCAGCCCGTGCCAGTCCTCGTCGCTCGTCTCGAGCAGCGGCCGGGCGAGCATCCGTGCCGCGTTGTTGACCCAGACGTCGATGCCGCCGAGCTCCGCGACCGCCGTGTCGGCGAGGCGCTCGACGTCGGCAGGCTCGCCGGTCGAGCCCCGAAGGAGCACCGCCCGCCGGCCGGACGCCTCGATCCCGCGTGCCGTCTCGTCGGCCGGATCGAGGTCGAGGCCGGCGACGTCGGCACCCGCCCGTGCCAGCGCGACGGCGATCGCGCGGCCGATCCCGCGCGCGGCGCCGGTGACGACGGCGCGCCGGCCGTCCAGGTCGAACGAGGATGTCGGAGGCACAGGGAACGAGAGAAGCTGTCTAGAGGTATAGACCTATCGCAACCTAACAGCGCCGGCGGCTCGCGGCAAACGCCCTTCCGAAGCGCGCGCTCCGGCCCGCCGGCCGCCGGCGTCCTGTCCCGGTCCGCGGGAGCGTGTGAGGAAATCTTGGCTTGCGCCCACGGCCGGCGGCGGTACCCTGGAGTATCGACCCGATCCGAGGGGGGATCAGGAAGATGAGAACGCTGGTACGGCTGCGGTGCCAGGACTGCGGCTACGGCGTGAGCGCGCGCGTCGCGCCGGTCACGTGCCCGATGTGCCGCGGCACGAGCTGGGAGCACGACGCGTGGCGTCCGTTCTCCGGGGTGCTGCAGAACCTCGCCGCCACTCAGCGGGGCTCGAACGAGAAGGCCGCCGCGGGGTTGGCGACGAAGATCGTGTCGGCCGGCTCGGCCCCGGGCACGCGCTCGAGCCGCGGCCTGAGGCGCGCGAACACGTAGAGGCCGATGCGCAGCGGCCTCGGCCGCCGCCCCGGCGCGGCGCCAGGCCGCACCGGCGTCCTCACACGTGCAACCAGCAGGCGCCGCTGACGCCGGCAGACGCCGGCTCGGTCTGGAACGGCTCCGCCGGGGACGTCCAGTACGCATCAAGCCCCTGCTCGAGGCCGGGCGACCGAGGACCGCCGCCGGCCCGTCGAGGTGGCGGCCGAACCCGAGCGGCGTCCCGGCTCAGGAGCCGGCGGGTCGCCGCCTGATGAAGCCGCGCGCCGTCATCGTCATCACGACCTCGCCGTCCTGGTTCAGGCACTCGAGCTTCGAGCGGATCGTGCCGCGCTCGGGGCTCGTCGAGGAGGGTCGCGCCTCGAGCAGCCGCGCGCGGCCGCGGAGGGTGTCGCCCGGCCGCACCGGCACGAGCCAGCGCAGCTCCTCGACCCCGGGCGAGCCCATGCTCGCCGTACGGCCGAGCACCGCGTCGACGTACATCCGCATGAAGATCGCCGCCGTGTGCCAGCCGCTCGCGACCAGGCCGCCGAACGGGCCTGCCGCCGCCGCCTCCTCGTCGAGGTGGAACGGCTGCGGGTCGAACTGCCGGGCGAACTCGACGATCTCGTCGCGCGTGACCGTGTGGTCGCCGAACTCGAGCGCCTGGCCGGAGTCGAGGTCCTCGTAGTAGAGCATCGCAGTAGGTTACGCACGTGCTTCTCGACGGGCACAACGACCTGCTCCTGCGGCTCTGGCGGGGCGAGGAGCCGCGGCACCTCGACCTCGACGTCGGCGCGCGCGAACGGCTTCTCGGGCGGCTTCTTCGCCGTCTTCGTCCCGAGCCCGGAGCTCGCTCCTCGACCCGCCGGCGATCCCGTACCGGCTGCCGTTGCCCGAGCCGATCCCGCAGGCGGCCGCCCGCGAGACCGCGCTCGCGCTCGTCGAGGTGCTGGAGCGGCTCGTCGAGCAGGGGCGGCTGCGGCTCGCGCGCTCGGCCGACGACTTCGAGCCGGGGGAGGTGACCGCGATCCTCCACCTCGAGGGCGCCGACCCGCTCGCGTCCGACCTCACCGACCTCGACGAGTGGTACGACCGCGGGCTGCGCTCGCTCGGCCTCGTCTGGTCGCGCGCGAACGCGTTCGCGGAGGGCGTGCCCTTCGCCTTCCCGGCCTCGCCCGACACCGGGCCGGGGCTGACGGAGGCGGGCCGGGCGCTCGTCCGCGCCTGCAACGAGCGCGGGATCCTCGTCGACTGCTCGCACCTGAACCGCCGCGGCTTCTTCGACGTCGCCGCGGTCTCCGACGCGCCGCTCGTCGCCACGCACTCGAACGCGCACGCGCTCTGCGCCGCGTCGCGGAACCTCGAGGACGACCAGCTCGACGCGATCCGCGACTCGGGCGGCGTCGTCGGGATCAACTTCGCGGTCACCTTCCTGCGAGAGGACGGCCGCCTCGACCCGGACACGCCGCTCGACGGACGTCTGCCGCCACGCCGACCACCTCGCCGAGCGGATGGGCATCGACCACGTCGCCTTCGGCTCGGACTTCGAGGGCGCCGTCGTCCCCGAGGCGATCGGCGGCGTCGCCGGCTACGGACGCGTGCTCGAGGCGCTCTCGGGCCGCGGCTGGGACGAGCCGGCGCTCGCGAAGCTGACCCACGAGAACTGGTTGCGCGTCCTGCGCGAGACGTGGCGGAGCTGAGCTACGAGGAGTTCGAGGCGCAGCTGCCCGAGCGGGTGGCGGCGGCCGAGGAGCGCTTCGGCGTGCGCGCCGGGACGCGGTTCGACCCGGGCGCCGGCGGCTTCGTCGCGCCGGTCTCCGACGAGGCGGTGCTCAAGGTCGCCTTCCCGCATGACGAGGCCGAGCGGGAGCCGGACGCGCTCGAGCTGCTCGACGGCGACGGCTCGCCGCGCCTCCTGGCGCGCGCCGACGACCTCTGGGCGATGCTGATCGAGCGCGCGCACCCGGGAACGCAGCTCTGGACGCGCGGCGAGGACGAGTCGAACCGGGTCGCGGCCGGGGTGCTCGCCCGCTTCTGGCGGCCCGCTGCCGGCGGGACACGTCTTCCGGCCGCTCGCGGACGAGGCCGCGCGCTGGGGCGAGGAGCTCCCGCGCGACTGGGAGGAGGCAGGCCGCCCGTGCCCGCGGGCGCTCGTGGACGAAGCCGTCACGCTCGCGCGCGAGCTGGGCGGGTCGATCGACGAGGAGTACCTGCTCCACCAGGACTTCCAGGGCTCGAACGTGCTCCTGTCCGAGCGGGGCTGGCTCGCGATCGATCCGAAGCCGCTCGCCGGCGACCGCGCGTTCGACCTCGCCTCGCTGCTCCGCGACCGGCGCTGGGAGCTGGACGAGCCGACGCTCCGGCGGCGCTTCGACGTGCTGGTCGAGGCGACGGGCGTCGACCGGGAGCGGGCCCGCGGCTGGGGCATCGTGCACGCGCTCGCGTGGGGGATGGACGACCACCCCGGCCATCTCTCCGTCGCCGGCCGGCTCGCCGCGATCGGCCCGTAGCAACTGCTGATTTCGCCTGCGCGCGGCGCACGCGATGCTCACGGGACTGCGGATGATCGCGTTCCTCGCCGCGGCGCTCGTCGCGGCGACCGCGCTCGCCCTGCCGTCCGGGGGCGCCGAGCGGCCGAAGCTGCGCGCCTGCTATCCGGGCGGCGTCACGGCGAAATGCGGCCGCCTGGCGGTGCCGGAGAACCGGGCGCTCCCCGGCGGGCGCACGATCTCGCTGAACGTGGTCGTGCTGCCGGCGACGGTGAAGCGGACCGCCGCCGACCCGTTCGTCTATCTCACGGGCGGCCCGGGCGGCGCCGCAGCCCAGATGGCGCAGGGGCTCCAGTCGGTCTTCTCGGAGCTGAACCGGACGCGGGACATCGTCCTCGTCGACCAGCGTGGTACGGGCGGGTCGAACCCGCTTCTCTGCCCGGCGCCGACGGGGCCGATCGAGGGCCTCGACGCGGGCGCCGCCTACGTGAGGGCGTGCCAGAGCTGCGCTCGACGCCGACTTCACGCAGTACGGCACGCCGCGGCGATGGACGACCTCGACGCGGTGCGCGCGGCGCTCGGCTACCGCACGATCAACCTCTACGGGGTCTCCTACGGCGCGACGGCGGCGCAGGTCTATCTGAAGCGCCATCCGTCGTCCGTGCGCTCGGTCGTGCTCGACGGCGCGACGCTGCTCTCGGTGCCGATCTTCGAGCGCTGGTCGTCGAACGCGCAGCGGACGCTCGACCAGATCGCGGTGCGCTGCGCAGCCGACCGGCTCTGCGCGACCGCCTTCCCGCGCTGGCCCGAGGCGCTGCGGGCGACGATCCTGCGGCTCGAGGCAGAGCCACGGCGGGTGATCGCGGCGGGCGAGACGCTGACGATCGACGGCGACGCGCTCGCGAACGTGGTCGGGAACCTCTCGGCCTCGGACGCCGGCGCGGCGCGGATCCCGCAGCTCGTCGACGGGGCCGCGGCCGGGACGCTCGCGCCGGTCGCGCGCGAGGTGATCGCCACCCGCGACGAGGCGGCGGGCCGCCAGGTGATGCGCTACTCGATCCTCTGCGACGAGCCGTGGGCGCGCGCAGGCCTCGAGGCGGTGGCCGAGGACGGCGCGGGCTCCTACCTCGGCCACTCCTTCGCCGCGGATATGGCCGCGTGGCGCGCGGCCTGCTCGGTCTTCCCACGCCGCACGGAGGCGCCGGCCGAGTGGACGGACGTGCGCTCGAACCTGCCGGCGCTCGTGCTCGTCGGCGGCGCCGACCCGAAGGACCCGATCGGCAACGTGGCCGCGATCCGGCAGGGGATGCCGCGCGCGCGGCTCCTCGTCGTGCCGGGGCTCGGGCATGCGATCGGGGAGTACGGCTGCCTGCCGCACCTCGTCGCGGACTTCCTCCGGCGCGGCACCGCCTCCGGCCTCGCCACCGGCTGCATCCGGCAGATCCGGCCGGCGCCGTTCGTGCTCGGCTAGCCGGCGGTCAGCTCGACGCGGTTGCCGTCCGGGTCGAGGACGACCGCCTCGTAGTAGCCGTCGCCGGTGCGGCGCGGCCCCTCGGGGACGGGCACGCCGGCGGCGGCGAGCTCGGCCGCGAGCTCGTCGACGTCCTGTTCGGAGCCGACGTGCACCGCGAAGTGCGCCCCGAGCTGCGGCGGCACGCCCTCCATCTGCATCAGCTCGAGCCGCGCTCCCTCGACGAAGGTCAGGAAGTAGGACGCGAACGCGCGCTCCTCGTTCTCGTAGCGCTCGCCCGCGCGCCCGCCGAGCCAGCGCTCGTAGAACGCCCGCGAGCGCTCGATGTCGGCGACCCAGAGCGCGACGTGCTCGATCCGCATGCGGCGATGGTAGACCGGCGAAGCCACGGCTGGTCCGCGGGCGCGGTCGGAGACCTCGGATCAGTCCGGGCCACGGCCAGGGCCGGCCCTCGAGGCCCGAGGGCCGGCCCTGGCCTGAGCGCACGGGCTCAGTCGAGCTTGGCCGCCACGTGCTTGATCTGCGTGTAGTCCTCGAGCGAGTACATGGACATGTCCTTGCCGTAGCCGGACTCCTTGTAGCCGCCGTGCGGCATCTCGCTTCCGATCGGGAGCAGGTGGTCGTTGATCCAGACCGTGCCGAACTGGAGCCGCTTCGCCGCGTTCAGCGCCCGGCCGACGTCGCGCGTCCAGACCGAGGCGGCGAGGCCGTAGCGGACGTCGTTGGCCCAGGCGATCGCCTCGGCGTCGTCGGCGAACCGCTGCACGGTCACGACCGGGCCGAAGACCTCGCGCTGGACGATCTCGTCCGTCTGGGACACGTCCGCGACGACCGTCGGCTTGACGAAGAAGCCGCGCTCGCCGCCGGTCTCGCCGCCGGTGAGCACGGTCGCCCCCTTCGCGCGGTCGAGGAAGCCGAGCACCCGCTCCTGCTGCGCCGAGGTGATCACCGGCCCCATGTCGATCTCGCCCTCGGAGGGGTCGCCGACGACGAGCGACTCGACCGCCGGCACGAGCGTCTCGAGCGCCTTGTCGTAGACCTTCGCCGAGACGAGCACGCGCGAGCCCGCGGTGCAGTCCTGGCCCGAGTTCCAGTAGCCCGCGACCTTCATGCACTCGGCGAACGCCTCGAGGTCGGCGTCGTCGAAGACGACCACGGGCGCCTTGCCGCCGAGCTCGAGGTGGACGCGCTTGACCGAGTCGGCGGCGTTCCGCGCGATCGCCTTGCCCGTCTCGACGTCGCCGGTGATCGAGACCATGCGCACGGCCGGGTGGGTGACGATCCGCTCGCCGGCCGGGACGCCGTCGCCCGTGACGACCTGGAGCACGCCCGCCGGGATCGCCTCCTGCGCGAGCTCGACGAAGCGGAGCAGCGAGAGCGGCGTCTGCTCGGACGGCTTCAGGATCTGCAGGTTGCCGGCCGCGAGCGCCGGCCCCAGCTTCCAGACGGCCATCATCAACGGGTAGTTCCAGGGGCAGATCCCGCCGACGATGCCGAGCGGCTCGCGGCGGATCATCGAGGTGTAGCCCTTGATGTACTCGCCGGCCGACTTGCCCTCGAGGTTGCGCGCGGCGCCCGCGAAGTAGCGGAGGTTGTCGGCCGAGAACTCCATCTCCTCGACCGCCCCCTGCAGCGGCTTGCCGACGTTCTGCGACTCGAGCCTGCCGAGCTCGTCCTTGTTGTCCTCGAGCACGTCGGCGAGCCGCAGCAGCAGCTCCGAGCGCTCGCGCGGGGTCGCGTCGAGCCATTCCGGCGCGGCCTTCTGCGCCGCCTCGACCGCGCGGTCGACGTCGACCGCGGTGCAGGCGGGCACCTCGGCGATCGTCTCGCCCGTGGACGGGTTCAGCACCGGCATCGTGGCGCCGGTCGCCGAGTCCACCCACTCGCCGGCGATGAACGTCTTCTTCGATTCGACGACGGTGCTCATGCGTACCTCCTATTCCGAGCGCAGCAGCCCGCTCTCGCGGGTCAGCCGCTGCGCGAGTGCGACTGGGACGATGGTGACGGCGAGGACGATCAGGACGATCACGTTCACCTGCGGGAGCTCCTGCCCGAGCCGGATGTTGCCGAAGATCCAGAGCGGCAGCGTGTTCTGCGCGCCGGCCGTGAAGGTGGTCACGATCACCTCGTCGAAGGAGAGCGCGAACGCGAGCACGGCGCCCGAGATCAGCGCCGTCGAGATGGTCGGGAGCGTCACGTAGCGGAACGTCTGCAGCCCGCTCGCGCCGAGGTCGGAGGAGGCCTCCGTCAGCGAGCCGGGCACGCGCCGCAGCCGTGCGAGCACGTTGTTGTAGACGGTGACGACGCAGAAGGTCGCGTGGCCGACGACGACCGTGTAGAGGCCGAAGTTCGTCTGCCAGAAGACGAAGAACGAGTTCAGCGCCATCCCGGTGATGATCCCGGGCAGCGCGATCGGCAGCACGAGCAGGAACGAGATCGACTCGCGCCCGAAGAAGCGGAAGCGGTGGACGCCGAACGCGGCCATCGAGCCGAGCACGAGCGCGGTCAGCGTCGCGAGCGCGCCGGCCTTCAACGAGAGCCAGAGCGCCTGCTGCATCGCCTCGTCGTGGATCGCGGGCGAGAACCACTTCGTCGTCAGCCCGGCGATCGGCCAGCTCTGCACGTTCGAGGAGTTGAACGCGTAGAGGCAGATGATCGCGATCGGCACGTAGAGGAAGCAGAGCACGAGCCCCGTGACGACGCCGAGCCCGAGCCTGGTCGCGCGGGTCTCCACTACAGCGCCTCGAAGGCGCCGGCCCGCCGGGCCAGCACCAGGTAGACGCCCATGACCACGAGCGGCACGGTCGCGAACGCCGCCGCGAAGGGCACGTTGTTCGAGACGCCGACCGACTCGAAGACGACGTTGCCGATGAACTGCGACGAGGCGCCGCCGACGAGCACCGGCGTGATGTAGTCGCCGAGCGTCAGCGAGAACGTGAAGATCGAGCCGGCGACGACGCCGGGCAGCGCCAGCGGCAGGATCACCGAGCGGAGCGTCCGGAAGCCGCGCGCGCCGAGATCCCGCGAGGCCTCGATGTAGGAGTGGGGGAGCCGCTCGAGCGCGGCGTAGACCGGCAGGATCATGAACGGCAGCCAGATGTAGGAGAAGACGATCCACATCGCCGTGTTCGAGTAGGCGACGCCGAGCTCTGGCAGGTGCAGCTTCCCGAGCGTCCAGTTGAGCGCGCCGTCCTTGGCCAGGATCAGCCGCCACGCGTAGACGCGGACGAGGTAGCTCGACCAGAGCGGCAGCGTCACCGCGACGAAGAGCACCGTCCGCGTCCGCGGCCGCGCGACCCGGGCCATGAAGTAGGCGACCGGGAAGGCGACGAGCGCGTCCGTGATCGTCACCGCGGCCGCGATCCCGATCGTCCGCAGCGCGATCGTCCGGTAGGCCGGAGCGTCCCAGAGCGTGCGGAAGTTGTCCGTCGTCCAGTGGCGGATCAGCTCGCCGGTGAACGAGTCGACGGTCCAGAACGCCGAGACGAAGAGCGCCGCGAGCGCGGCGACGTAGAAGAAGCAGAAAGGCGAGCACGGGCGGCGACAGGAGCGCCGCCGCCCGTACCCAGGGCCTGCGCAGCAGGCCCTCTCGCCGTTTCGCCGGAGGCGAAAGGGCTACCCCTTGACCTGGGTCCAGGCCTGCTGCCACTTGGTGTAGTCCATGCAGTTCTTCCTGCCGTTGCCGCAGTCGGCGATCGGCGTCTTCCAGAAGTAGATCTTCTTGAAGTACGCCAGCGGCGCGTCCGCGTGGTACTGCTTGCAGGAGCCCTTGGCGATCTTGTCCATCTCCTTGCACGCCAGCTTGTTGACGGGCGTCTCGCCGAAGTAGACCGCCTGCTGGGCCTGCACCTTCGGCGTCGAGATCCACGCCAGCCACTTGTAGGCGCAGTCGACGTTCTTCGACTTGGCCGAGAGCATCCACGTGTCGAGCCAGCCGGTCGCGCCCTCACGCGGCACCAGGTCCTTGACCGGCGCCTTCGCCGCGATCAGCGTGTTCGTCTGGTACGGCCAGGAGGCGCCGAGGACGGCGTCGCCGTTCTTGAACAGGTCGATCTCGTCCGAGGCGAGCGCCCAGTACTTCTTGATCAGCGGCTTCTGCTTCTTGCAGCAGCGCGACCGCCGCGTCCATCTGCTTGGAGTTCAGCTCGTACGGGTCCTTGATCCCGAGCGACCGGTTCGTCTTCATCAGGTAGAGGGCCGCGTCCGCGATCTGGATCGGGTTGTCGGGGACGGTGATCTTGCCCTTGTACTTGCTCGAGTAGAGGACGCTCCAGCTCTTCGGCGCCGGCTTCACCTTCTGCGTGTTGTAGAGGAGCGTGTTCGGCCCCCACTGCAGCGAGACGCCGTAGTGCTTGCCGCCGACCGTGTTGTTCGGCGGGCTCCTGAACGCCGGGTTGAAGTTCTTGTAGTCCGGGATCCGCGAGACGTCGACCGGCTGCACGTCCTTGCCGTAGATCAGCCGCAGGCTGGCGTCGCCGGAGGCCGAGACCATGTCGTACTGGCCGCCGCCGCCGGAGCGCATCAGCGTCACCATCTCGTCGGAGGAGCCGGCGTACTTCGCCTGCACCTTGCAGCCGGACTGCTTCTCGAAGGGCTTCACCCACTGGGGCTGGGTGTAGCCCTCCCAGGCGATCAGCTTCAGCGTGCCGGCCTGGGACTTGGTCGTGCCGGTCGCCGGGAAGGCGAGCAGCACCGCGAGGGCGGCCAGCGCCGCCCATGCGGGTTTCCTCATCGGTCCTCCTCGTCGGGGGGTTTCGTCGCCGCCTGGATCTCGTACGCGTCCTCGTCCCGCCAGGCGACCTGCACCGCGGTGCCGGGCTCGAGGGTGCTGCCGTCGTTCGGGCGGACGAGCGTCAGCCGCCCGCCGCCGTCGAGCTCGACGCCGACGCGGATGAAGGCGCCGACGTAGGTGACGTCGGCGACCCGCGCGGGCTCGCCGGCGTCGTCGAGCAGGATCCGCTCGGGCCGGATGCTGACGCGCCGGCCGTCGCGCTCGACGATGTTGGAGACGCCGACGAAATCGGCGACGAACTCGGTCGCCGGCCGCTCGTAGACGTCCGCGGGCGTGCCGACCTGCTCGATCCGGCCGTGGTTGAAGACCGCGATCCGGTCGCTCATCGTCAGCGCCTCCTCCTGGTCGTGCGTGACGTAGAGGAAGGTGATCCCGAGGTCGCCCTGCAGCTGCTTCAGGAAGACCTGCATCTGCTGGCGCAGCTTCAGGTCGAGCGCGCCGAGCGGCTCGTCGAGGAGCAGCACCGCCGGCCGGTTGACGATCGCGCGGGCGAGCGCGACACGCTGACGCTGCCCGCCCGAGAGCTGGATCGGCTTGCGGCCGCCGAAGTCCTCCAGCTGCACCATCCGCAGCACGTCGGCGACCCGCGCCGCGCGGTCGGCGCGCCGGATGCCCTTCACCTTCAGGCCGTAGCCGACGTTCTCGGCGACGGTCATGTGGGGGAAGAGCGCGTAGTCCTGGAAGACGGTGTTGACGTCGCGCGCGTTCGGCGGCAGCCGGGTGACGTCGCGGCCCTGGAGCCGGATCGCGCCGCCGTCCGGCCGCTCGAAGCCGGCGATCATCCGCAGCGTCGTCGTCTTCCCCGAGCCGGAGGGGCCGAGCAGCGTGAAGAACTCGCCGCGGCCGACCGAGAGGTCGACGCCCGCGACCGCGACGACGTCGCCGTAGCGCTTGGCGGCCCCCGCGACCTCGACGTCGGCGAGCCCGAGCTCAGGCGCTGCTTCGACGCGCGTCGCCAATCGACTCCTCCAGGATCCCGAGCCCGCGCTCGAGGTCCTCGTCCGAGATGACGAGGGGGACGTGTAGCCGGATCACGTTGCCGTAGAGCCCGCAGGCGAGCAGGACGAGCCCGCGCGCGCGGGCGGCCGCGACGACGGCGGCGGCGAGCTCGGGCGTCTGCTCGTGGAGCTCGAGCGCCAGCATCGGGCCGAGCCCGCGGACGTCGTCGAGCGGGCCCCTGATGCGCTCGAGCCGCTCGCGCGCCGCCGTGCCGACGGCCTCTGCGCGCCCGCGGATCCCGGGCAGCGCGTCCAGGGTCGCGACGGCCGCCGCGCAGGCGACCGGGTTGCCGCCGAAGGTGCCGCCGAGCCCGCCCGGGGCCGGCGCGTCCAGGAGCTCGGCCCGCCCGGTCACCGCCGCGAGCGGCAGCCCGCCGCCGAGCGACTTGCCGGAGACGAGCAGGTCGGGCCCCGACTCGGGACCGTGCGCGTCGTAGTGCTCGACCGCCCAGACGGGGCCGGTGCGGCCGACGCCGGACTGCACCTCGTCGTCGACCCAGAGGATCCCGTGCCGGTCGCAGAGCTCGCGCAGCCGGGGCAGGTAGTCGGCCGGCATCGGGATGAAGCCGCCCTCGCCCTGCACCGGCTCGAGCACGACGCACGCGACCGACTGCGGGTCGACCTCGGCCTTGAAGAGCCGCTCGAGCCCGGCGATCGCGTCGTCGGTCGAGACGCCCCGGTAGGGGTAGGGCGCCGGCGCGCGGTAGACCTCGGACGGGAACGGCCCGAAGCCGGCCTTGTAGCCGACCTTCTCGGTCATCGCCAGCGTCAGCAGCGTCCGGCCGTGGAAGGCGCGGTCGAAGACGACGACGGCGGGCCGGCCGGTCGCCGCGCGCGCGATCTTGACGGCGTTCTCGACCGCCTCGGCGCCCGAGTTCAGCAGGATCGACTTCTGCGCCGTGCTCTCGGCGGCTCCGTGCGAGCCTACGCCGCTGCCGCGGCAGGGCGAGAGCTCGGCGAGCCGCCGGCAGACCTCGACGTAGGGCTCGTAGGTGCCGACCATGAAGCACTGGTGCAGGTAGCGGTCGACCTGCGCGTGGATCGCCGCCACCGTCTCGGGGTGACAGTGGCCGAGGTTGACGCAGCCGATCCCGCCGGCGAAGTCGAGGTACTCGTTGCCGTCGACGTCCCAGATCCGCGCGCCGGCCGCCCGGTCGACGACGAGCGCGGGGGTCGAGACGCCCCGGGCGACGTAGCGGGCGCGGGCCTCGGAGACCCGCTCGGCGGCGCTGCGCTCCTGCAACGACATCGGCGCGACTCTATACCGCTCCCGCGCGATCCGTGAAGGGCACGGCTGATCGGCTGCGCGTTTCGACCCTCCAGGCCGGATCGGGTGCGCATTGCGCGGTCAGAGCAGGGTCGCGACGACCTCGAGGTCGCGGACGAACGACTCGCGCTCGGCGCGGCGGGACTCGTCGTCCCGCTGGCGCAGGATCGAGGAGGGATGCACGGTCGCGACGATCCAGGATGCGAGCGGCTCCGCCTCGATCGGCTCGCCCCGCTGCCGGGTGACGCGGAAGCTCCGCCCGAGCAGCGACTGCGCGGCCGTCGCCCCGAGGCAGACGATCACCGTCGGCCGCACGGCCGCGAGCTCGGCGTCGAGCCAGGGCCGGCAGGCGGCGAGCTCGGACCAGTTCGGCTTCTGGTGGATCCGCCGCTTCCCGCGCGGCTCGAACTTGAAGTGCTTGACCGCGTTCGTGACGTAGACCGCGCGCCGGTCGATCCCGGCCGCCTCGAGCCCGCGGTCGAGCTCGAGGCCCGCCGGCCCGACGAACGGCGCCCCCTCGAGATCCTCGCGGTCGCCGGGCTGCTCGCCGAGCAGCACGACCTCGGCGCCGGCGCTGCCCTCGCCGAAGACCGCCTGCGTCGCGGGAGCGTGCAGCGGGCAGCCGCGGCACTCCTGCACGGCCGCGCGCAGCGACGTCAGCGTGCGCCGCGCGGGCAGGAAGGGCTCGGCCGACTCGGGCGTGTCCACGAAGGGCCCTTACCCGCCGCGGCTAGGATGGTCACGTCAAGGCGCCTTGGCCGAGTGGTTAGGCAGCGGCCTGCAAAGCCGTGCACAGCGGTTCGACTCCGCTAGGCGCCTTTCGTCTCCTCTCTCTACCTGTGAGGCATCGAAGAGCTCGCTGCCCCACGAGATGCCTCGCACGCGCTCCATGGCCTGCTCGCGGTTGAAGCGGCGCAGGTAGATCGTCGACGTAGCCGTACGAGCGCGACCGCAGCCCCGCCCGACCGGTGGAGCTGAAATCCGACTCCCGCATGGTGCGGCTGGCTCGAGCCCTCGGAGCAAACGCGATCAGGATCGAGGGTGAGCGCTCGAGCAAGCTCTGTGAATGCCTGTTGGCATGGTCAGCAGAATGACCTGCCTCTCGACCTGAATCACCGACAAAGGGGAAGATACCGTCGATGGCCGATAACGCAGTATTGCCAAGAAATACGGCAAATGCTCCAAAAAGCATAGGCCCCTACTCACAAACCGTAGCCTTCTCGCATTACAACAATCTCTCCGCTCAGCTGCCCGTGGACCCGAACACCGGCGAGCTGGTAGCCGGTGGGGTGAAAGAGCAGGCCGCACAGTGCCTCACGAATATCAAGGCGATCGTGGAAAGCATCGACCATGTCATGGACGACGTCGTCAAGATCACCGTCTTCCTCAAGGACATCTCGGATCTCGACGCCGTAGACCAAGTCCATGCAACGTTCTTCCCGGGCTATGTCCCTACGCGGACGACAGTCGCAGTCTCGGCTTTGCCTCTGGACGCGTTGGTGCAAATCGAAGCACTTGTTTCCAACGGTGAAGGTACGATTCCCGACGCACCACAGGCCGGCGATCTCGTCAAAGTCGCACGAAACACGGACCATGCACCGACGAGTCCCCTATCGACACAGACCGTGGCCTTCTCTCATTACAACAATCTCTCGGCCCAGCTGCCTCTCGATCCAGAAACCGGTGAGCTGGTAGCCGGTGGTGTACGAGAGCAGACCGAACAGTGCTTCAGGAATATCAAGGCGATTCTGGAAAGTATCGACGTTCCTCTTGACGACATCGTCAAGATCACCATCTTCCTGAAGAACCTTTCGGATGTCGAAGTCGTAGACGAGGTCTATACGACGTTCTTCCCGGACTCGGCCATCGCCAGGACCGCAGCCTATGTTCCTGCGCGGACGATTGTCGCTGCTTCCGCTTTGCCCATGGATGCTCTGGTGCAAGTCGAAGCGGTCGTCTCACACGGAGATGGTACGCCCCCGCAAGCTGTCGAAGACAGGCATGGGCTCGTCATCTGGGCACACGACACCGAAAACGCGCCAAAGAGCTCTCTGTCCACCCAGACGGTGGCGTTCTCCCACTACAACCATATTTCGGCCCAGCTGCCTCTCGATCCAGAATCTGGCGAACTGGTGACTGGTGGCGTGAAGGAGCAGGCTGGACAGTGCCTGGAGAATATCAAGGCAATTGTCGAAAGCATCGACCACGCTCTGGACGATGTCGTCAAGGTGAACATCTTCCTGAGAGATATCGCCGACATGGCTGTTGTGGACGAGGTCTACGCCGCATTCTTCCCGGGCGGCGTTCCTGCACGAAGAACAGTTGGCGTATCGGCCTTGCCCGAAGGATGCGCTGGTCCAGATCGAAGCAGTCGTGGCAAACGCGGAAGGCACACCCCCACGGGCGTAGTTGCCGGCAAGCGGTTTGCGGAGACAACGGGAATCGGCCAGGTTCCTCGTCGATGCCGACCATGAATCCGAAATCGCACACCTGATCGGAGAAGAGGGAGCTGAGATGTCTTTCAGCTCCCTCTTCTCACGCTCTCTCAGGAGATCGTCGATCACGCAGTCGCGCTATCACGCCGGCGACCGCGCCTAGCCCGAGCGGGGCGAGGGCAAGCCCCGCTGACGCGTGGGTGCGCCGGGCGCCGGCCGGCCCCCGCCGTGCTCACGATCGCTCTCTCCACCGGCGAAGTGGCTCGTCGAGCTCGGCCGACGACAGACCGGAGCAGAGACCGGCGAGCGTGAACCGGTACGCGCCGACGAGGCCTGAGTCGTGTCCGGGTCTGCGGCGTCTGGGCCCGCTCGCCGGCTTGAGAAGATGGCGCCGTGGACATCGGCCTCGTGCTGCTGCTCGTCGGCCTCGTGCTGGCAGCGAGCCTGCTGGTGGCGCTCGGCGCCTCCCGCACAGGCGTGCCCGCGCTCGTCGCATTCCTCGGCCTGGGGATGCTGCTCGGCTCGGACGGCCCAGGCGGGATCACCTTCGACGATGCGGAGCTCGCCCGGAACGTCGGTGTCGTCGGGCTGGCTGCGATCCTGTTCGAGGGCGGGCTGGCGACGTCCTGGCGGCGGCTGCGCGAGGTCGCGGCGCCGGCCGCGGCGCTGAGCACGCTCGGCGTCGTCCTGACGATGCTGGTCGTCGGAGTCGCGGCGAAGCCGCTGTTCGGCCTGACCTGGCTGCAGGCGTTCCTGCTCGGAGCCGTCGTCTCCTCGACCGATGCGGCCGCCGTCTTCTCGACGCTCCGGTTCACGCAGATCCGGCGGCGTGTCGCTCGCACGCTCGAGGCCGAAACGGGCGTCAACGATCCGATGGCGATCGCCCTCACACTCGGCCTGATCGACTGGATCGAGCATCGCGACGCGTCGCTGCCGGAGTTCCTGCTCGTCGTCGTCCGCCAACTGGGGCTCGGGCTCGCGGTTGGGGTTCTGCTCGGCGGGCTCGCCACGTGGACGTTCGCGCGGCTCCCGCATCGGATCGGCGCCTTCGCCGCCGTCGCCTCGGTCGCCGCCGCTGCGCTCGCCTACGGCGCCGCCGACCTGCTCGGCGGCAGCGGCTTCCTCGCCGTCTACCTCGTCGGCCTCGCCGTCGGCAGCACGCCCTCCCGGTACCGGCGGCAGCTCGTCGCCTTCCACGAGGGCCTCGCGTTCCTCGCCCAGGTCGCGCTCTTCATCGTGCTCGGCCTGCTCGTCTTCCCGACCCACCTGCCCGACGTAGCCCTCCCCAGCGTCGCCCTCGCCGCCGTGCTCGTCGTCGTCGCCCGCCCGATCTCCGTCTGGGTCACGACCGCATTCGCCGGCTTCACCGGCGCCGAGCGTGCGCTGCTCGGCTGGGCCGGGCTGCGCGGCGCCGTGCCGATCGTGCTCGGCACCTTCGTGCTCTCGTCCACCGTCGCGCGAGGCGAGACGATCTTCGACGCCGTCTTCTTCGTCGTCGTCATCTCCGTCCTGATCCAGGGAACCACGCTCGAGCGGATCGCACGCAGGCTCGGCGTCGTCGCGCCGGCGTCGGCGCAGGTTGCACCGCCGCTCGAGGTCGGCGCCGACGGCGCGCTCGAGCTCGTCGAGTTCGGCGTCGCCCCGGATCACGCGATCGCTGGCTCGGCCGTCCGCGAGCTCGGCCTGCCCCGCAGCGCGCTCGTCGCCGTCATCTCCCGTCGGGGCGACTCGATCCCACCGCGCGGCAGCACCATCGTCGAGCCCGGCGACCGGCTCTTCGTCCTCGTCCCCCAGAACGACCGCGCCGTCCTCGAAGACGTCTACAGTCGCTGGCGCCGACGCATCTAGCGGAGCGGACGGTGCTGCCCGACACGCGCCGGGAGCTCGACCGGCGGTTCCGGTTCCGATGCTGAACCACTGCGGATCTTGCGCCTTTCCCGTCGCGTTCTCGCGGAACAGCGGTTCGACTCCGCCGCGCGCCTCTCTTTCGGGAAGAATCGGCCGTCGTGGAGACGGCGTCGCAGATCCTGCACCGCGTCACCTCGTACGCGCCCGGGCGCGAGTGGGACGAGGCGCCCGACGACCCGCGCGCGGTTCGGGGGTTCGAGCCGAACGACCTGGCGCGGCTGCCGTGGTTCTTCAAGCGCTACCCGGAGGAGCTGCCGCGGCTGCCGCTGCCGCGAGAGCTGCCCTCGACGAGCGCCTCCGCGGTCGCCGTGCTCGCGGGCAGGGCCGACGTCGCCCCGGCCGAGCTCGACCTGCCGCAGCTCTCGCGCCTGCTCCATCTGGCCGCGGGAGTCGTGCGGACGACCGAGCGCCCCTACGGGACGTGGTACTTCCGCGCCGCCGGGTCGGCCGGGGGCCGCTTCCCGCTCGAGCTCTACGTCGCGGTGCCCGACGGGACGGCGCTTCCGGCCGGCGTGCACTGGTACGACCCGCGGGCGCACGCGCTCGTGCAGGTCGGGCCGCCGCCCGCGGCCGGCGCGACCGCGGTCGTCGTCACGGGCGTCCCCTGGCGCACCGGCTGGCGCTACCGCGAGCGTGGCTTCCGGCACGTCTACTGGGACGCGGGCACGATGCTCTCCCAGCTGCTGGCGGCGGCCGAGTCCGCGGGCCTCTCGCAGCGGCTCTTCACGCGCTTCCCGGACCGGGCCGCGACCGCGCTCGTCGGTGCCGACGGGGCTCACGAATGGCCGGTCGCCGTCGTCGCGCTCGGGCGCGGTGCTCCCGCGCTCGAGGCCTCGGCGCCGGGCGCGGCGGGCTCCGTCGACGCCGCAGCCGGTCGAGTTCCCGCTCGCGACGGCCGCCCAGCGCGCCGGCGACGGCGACGCGCTCGGCGAGCCGTGGGCCGCCGGCGCGCCGAGCGAGGTCTCGGTCGCGAGCGACGAGCCGGTCGAGGCCGTCGTGCTCGCGCGCAGCTCGCAGCGGCGCATGGACCCGAGCCGCGGCCTTTCCCAGGAGCTGCTCCGCACCGCCCTCGCCGCCGCGCTCCGCGGCGTCGGGATCCCGCACTTCGTCGTCGTCCACGACGTCGACGGGCTCGCGCCGGGCGTCTACCGCTGGCCCGACCTCGCGGAGCCCGTGCGCCGCGCCGGGCTGCGCGAGGAGCTCTACCGGATCGCGCTCGAGCAGGGCCTCGCCCGCGACGCGGCCTTCGTCGTCGTCGGCGCCGCGGACGTCGGCGCCCTCGACGACCGCTCCTACCGCGAGGCCCAGCTCGCCGCCGGCCTCGTCGAGGGCAGGCTGCACCTGCTCGCCTACGCGCTCGGCGCGAGCGCCTCCGGGATGACCTTCGTCGACAGCGAGGTGCCCGCGCTCCTCGGCGAACCGCTCGACCCGCTGCTCTTCACCTGCGTCGGCGTCCCCGAGTACGCGCCCGCCCGCGGCGGCCCGCCGGGCGCCCCGACCGAGATCCGCCAGGTGACGCCGCGGGTCGGCGGCTAGCCGGTGATCGGCCGGCCGCGTTGCCCCGTTGCACTTCTGACGGAAACCAGAGGAAAGGGGTTCTAGATGAACATGCTGAGCGCCGGCACCGCCGCCCTGCTGCGATTCGCGGCCGTCGGGCTGTTCGTGATCTCGGCGATCATCTACTGGGGCGCGTGGACGCCCACGACCGCCGCGGGCCTGCTCGCCGCGGGGCTCGCCTGCTTCGCCGGCTCGTTCCTGCACGTGCCCGAGACGACCGCCCGCCCGCGCGACCGCGAGCGCGTGGCCGCCGACGAGCCCGTGTCGCGCGAGCGCGTCGGCTCGGGCGAGCGGTACTAGACGGGCGCCCGCCGGTCCGGGAGCTCAGGCTCCCGGGCCGCCTGGGGTGTCGAACGACTCGGCCCGGAAGAGATCCTCGAGCGCGCGGAGCTCGGGCGGCGAGCCGATCGCGATCACGACGTCCCCCGCCTGCAGGCGCGTCTCCGGCGTCGGCGTCGCGTCGAAGGCTCCCTCGACGCGGCGGACGCCGATCACGACCGCGCCCGTGCGCTCCTGCACCCTGATCTCGGCCAGGCTCATCCCCGCCTGCCCCGAGGTGCGGCTGACGGTGATCTCCTCGAAGGAGAGGTCGGGCCCGCCGCGGGTCGAGACCATCTCCAGGAACGCGGCGACCTGCGGCTTCAGCACCAGCTTCGCCATCTCCTGCCCCGCCGTGTCGTAGGGCTGGATCACCCGGTCGGCGCCGGCGCGGCGCAGCTTCTCGGCGACGTCGTCGTTCGAGGCGCGGGCGACGATGAAGAGCTCCGGCCGCAGCGTCCGCGCCGACAGCGTGATGTAGAGGTTGTCGATGTCCGAGTCGGAGGAGACGACGAGCCCGCGGGCCGCCGCCAGCCCCGCCTCGGCGAGGTCGTCGTCGTTCGTGCCCGTGCCGTCGACGGCGAGCTCGCCCCGCTCGCGCGCGATCGCGAGCGACTGCGGGTTGAAGTCGAGCACGACGTAGGGCACGCCCGCCTCGCGGAGCTCCTCGCCGACGCGGCGGCCGACCCGGCCGTAGCCGCAGATCACGTAGTGGTCGTGCAGTCCCTCCACGCGCCGGCGCATCCTCCGTTCGTTCCAGGCGCCCGTGACCGTCCCGCGCACGGTCAGCTCGATCACGAGGCCGAAGACGTAGAGGAACACTGCCACACCCCAGATCACGAGGACGAGCGTGAAGAGCTTCGCCGCGAACCCGTGCGGGACGGTGACGAGCCCGGCGGTGTAGACGGTGATCACCGTCCGGTAGAGCGCGTCGAAGTAGCTCTCGTCGACGATCAGGTGGAAGCCGACCGTGCCGACGACGACGAGGGCGGCGAACGCCCCGCCGGCCCAGGCGAGCTGGCGCATGCTGACGGGGCTGCCGGGCTGCTCCACGGGCTGAGTCTAGGCGGGCTCCAGTGCGGGCCCCGGGTCGGCTCGCCGCCGGCCCGGGGCCGACGAGATTGCTGCCGCTCAGTGCGTCAGCAGCCCTCCTCTTCCGCCTCGGTGGAGTCGCACCTGATTCGCCAGCCAGCCTCCGACGAGCAGCGCCGCCGCAGCCGCGGCGGCGCCGATGCCGGCGTCGCGCCAGTCGAAGCCACCGCCGGTGTCGGGGCTCGACACCGTCGCCTCGGCCGTGGCGGAGCCGAGCGGTCCGGCTCGGTCGTCCGGCCGGGCGGTCGACGCCCCGGCAGCCTCTGGCGACTGCTCGTGACTGGCGAGGTAGCGGTCGATCACGTCGGGTGCACCGGCCGCCACGGCGCCGCCCGGTCCGCGAAGACCGGTGCGGTCGTCCGGGCGTGCCGTGCCGAGCCCGGCGGTCGAGACGGAAGCGAGGACCGATGCCGCGATTGCGGCGAGCACGAAGGGCGTGCCGCGGGACATCGTGGTCACCTCCTTACCCCGATCCTAGTGCTGAGGCGGTCCGTGCCGCGCCTACGCCCGCACCGGTTCCGGCCCGAGCTGCTCGAGCCGGTCGAGGCGCGAGAGATCGGGGAAGAGGCGAGGCCAGACGACGGCGAGCCCGATCGTCAGGGCGCCGCCGGCGACGACCGCCGGCACCGTGCCGACGAGCGCCGCGGCGACGCCCGACTCGAAGGCGCCGAGCTCGTTCGAGGCGCTGATGAAGACCCCCTCGACGGCGTTGACGCGGCCGCGCAGCTCGTCCGGGGTCGCGAGCGCGACCGTCGTCGAGCGGATCGTGACGCTGACCATGTCGGCGAAGCCGCCCACCGCGAGCGCCGCCAGCGAGAGCGGCAGCGACCGCGAGAGGCCGAAGACGACGATGCTGGCGCCGAAGACGCCGACGACGCCGAGCAGGAGCGGGCCCGCTCTCCGGCGGAGCGGCCGGTGCGTCAGCAGGAGGCCCGCCGCGAGCGCGCCCACCGCCGGCGCGCTCCGCAGCAGCCCGAGCCCGGCGGGACCGGTGTGCAGGATCGAGCGCGCGAACACCGGCAGCAGCGCGACCGCCCCGCCGAAGAGCACCGCGAAGAGGTCGAGGGCGATCGCACCGAGGACGACGCGGGAGCGGCGCAGGAAGCGGATCCCGCCGAGCAGGCTCTCGAGCCCCGGAGCGGTCCCGGGCTGCGGCGTCCAGCCGCCGAGGCGATGCAGCGCGAGCGCGCACGCGAGCGCGACGAGCAGGAAGCCGACCGCGACCGCGTAGACGAGCACCGGGTCGACCGCGAAGAGGAGGCCGCCGATCGCCGGGCCGCCGACGACGCCGATCTGCGCCGCCACCGAGCGGACCGCCATCGCGCTGGCGAGCAGGTCGGCGCCGACGAGCTCCGGCGGCAGCGCCCGCGAGGCGGGGTTGCCGAGCCCGCTCGCGGCCCCGCTCAGCGCCGCGAGCGCCAGGAACGGCCAGAGCCGCTCGGCGCCGGCCAGCGTGACGACGAGCAGGAGCGCCGCCGTCGCCGCCGAGAGCGCGATCGAGAGCGCGAAGACGAGCCGGCGCGAGATCCGGTCGGCGAGCTGCCCCGCGGGCAGCGCCAGCACGAGCAGCGGCACGAACTCGGCGAGGCCGATCAGCCCGAGGTCGAAGGGGCGGCGGTGGATCGCGTAGACCTGCCAGCCGACGGCGACCGCGATCATCTGCGTCGGCAGCGTCCGCAGCAGGTTGGCGGTGGAGAAGAGCGCGTAGTCGCGCCGCCGCAGCACCGGCGGCAGCCTTCGTGCGATCGCCGCCTTCCGGCTCCTCACGGCCCGAGCCTAGCCGCAGCTGCGGCGGCCGCTGCCGTGGCTAGGATCGGCGGCCGTGCAGGTCCCGACGGCGCAGGAGCCGGTCAGGCTGGCGCCGCTCCGGCGCCTCTACCTGCTCTTCGCCGGGATCGGCTTCGGCGAGTCGGCGCTGATCCCGTTCTTCCCGCTGCTCCTGCGCGAGCGCGGTCTCTCGCCGCAGGAGATCGGCGGCGTGCTCGCGGCGATGGCGCTCGTCGGCTTCGCGACGGGGCCGCTCTGGGGCTACGCGGCCGACCGCCGGCTCGGCCGCGAGCGGGCCCTCGTCGCCAGCCTCGGCTCGACCTCGGCCGTCCTCGTCGCGCTCTTCCTCGTCACCGACCCCCTCGCGACCGCAGTCGTCGCGACCGGCGCCTGGGCGCTGCGGGCGCCGAACATGGCGCTGCTCGACGCGATCGCGCTCGAGCGGCTCGGCGTCGACCGGCGCGGTCTCTACGGGCGCATCCGCGCGGTGCTCTCGGCCGGCTGGGCTGCGGGCGCGCTCGTCTGGGGCGCGCTCTACCAGTTCGCCGGCCTGCGGCCGATGACGCTCGTCTACGCGGCGGTGATCGGCAGCGTCGCGCTCGTGACCGGCAGGGTCGTCCGCGGCCGCCGGGCGCTCCTGCCGCCGGCCGGGACGCTTCGGGTCGGCCGCGGGATCGTCGCCGCGCCGGCGCTGCTCGCCTTCCTCGCGGCGCTCTTCCTCGTCAACTCGTCGTTCAACGCGACCTGGAACTTCGTCACCCTGCGGATCGACGCGCTCGGCGGCGGCGCCTTCCTGATCGGTGCGGCGGCGTGCCTGCAGGCCGCCGCCGAGGTGCCGACGATGGGGGCGACGGCGCGGGTCGCGAGGCGGATCGGCCACGTGCAGCTGTTCGCGGCCGGCTGCCTGGTCTTCCTCTCCGTCTTCGTCGCCTGGGCGCTCGTGTCCGACCCGGTCGTGATCGCGTCGCTCCGCGTCGTCTCGGGCATCGGCTTCGCGCTCACCTACGTCGGCGCGGTCTTCGTCGTCGACGACCTGGTGCCGCGGCGGCTTCGCGCGACCGGCCAGGCCGCGTCGAAGGCGGTCGCGCAGGGGCTCGCGCCGGTGGCGGGATCGTTCGGCGGCGGCCTGATCTACGGCCTGGCCGGCCCGGCGGCGATGTTCGTCGTCGCGGCCTGCTGCGCGGCGCTGGCGGCGGCCGCCGTGCTCGTCGCGGCTGCGCGGCGCTCCGGCCCGCCTCAGCCGGCGCTCGAGTAGGACGTGCTCGTCGAGGAGGAGAGGTCGGGCGCCGCGAAGTCGAGCACGGGGGCGTTCGCGAGGGCGCCGGACATGAAGCCCCGCCAGACCGCCGCCGGGATGCCGCCGCCGTAGACCGGCGCGTAGCCCTCGACGTAGGTCATCGAGACCTCCTTGTGCGGGTAGCCGATCCAGACGCAGGTCGCGAGCTGGGGCGTGTAGCCGCAGAACCAGGCGTCGACGTAGCGCTCGGCGGTGCCGGTCTTGCCCGCGATCGGCCGCCCGAAGTAGGCGCCCGTCCCCGTCCCGCGCGAGGTCACGGCCTGGAGCGCGTAGGTGACCTGGTCGGCGACGTTCTGCGAGAGCGCCCGCCGCGGCTTCGAGGTCGCGTAGTCGACCCTGTGCCCGGACGCGGTCCAGACCGACTCGACCGCGCGCGGGTCGTGCCGGACGCCGCGGGCGGCAAGCGTCGCGTACGCGGAGGTCATCTCGAGCGGGCTGACCGCCTGCGTGCCGAGCGTGATCGAGCAGACCGCCTGCAGCGGCGAGCGGATCCCGAGCCGGTGCGCCATCCGGACGACCTTCTCCGGCCCGATCTTCGAGACGAGCTGGGCGAAGATCGTGTTGACCGAGTGCGCGGTCGCGTCGACGAGGTTCATGTAGCCGGCGGTCTCGTCGGCGTTGTTGTGCACGTCCCAGGGCTGGAGGTTCGTCGAGCAGCGCGGGTCGGGGATCAGCATCGCCGGCGGGCCGTTGTAGCTCGAGTAGAGCGAGACGCCCTCGTTCAGGGCCGCCGCGAGCGTGAACGGCTTGAACGAGCTCCCCGCCTGCCGCTTGCCCTGCGTCGCGAGGTTGAACTGCAGCCGCTCGCCGCTCGGGACGTCGACCGCCATCGCCTTGACGCGGCCGTTCCGCGGGTCGATCGCGACGAGCGCGCCGGCGGGGTCGCTGCGCCGGCGCAGCACGTCCTTCAGCGTCCGTTGCGCGAGGTTCTGCAGCCGCTGGTCGATCGTCGTCTTGACGCGCAGGCCGCCGCTCTCGACCAGCCGGTGGCCGAAGCGCGCGTCGAGCTGCTGCGTCACGTACCTGAAGAAGTACGGCTCGCGGATCGTCTTGTAGAGCGAGCCGGGCCGCAGGTCGAGAGGCTGCTGCCGCGCCCAGTTCCAGGCCGCCGGCTTCAGGTAGCCCGCGTCGCGCATCGACGCCAGCACCTCGTTCCGGCGCGCCGTCGCCGCCTTCGGGTTGCGGAACGGGTCGTAGATCGACGGCGCCTGCGGCAGCCCGGCGAGGAGCGCCGCCTGCCAGACCGAGAGCTTCGAGGCGTGCCTCGAGAAGTAGGTCTGCGAGGCGGCCTCGACGCCGTAGGCCTGGTTGCCGTAGTAGACGAGGTTGAGGTAGGAGGCGAGGATCTTCTGCTTCGACCAGCGGTCGGCGATCCGCATCGCCAGGCACGCCTCGTGCAGCTTCCGCGTCAGCGTGTCCTTCGGCTCGCCGATGTAGAGGTTGCGCGCGAGCTGCTGGGTCAGGGTCGAGGCGCCCTGGACGGGCTTGCCGGCCTGGAGGTCGCTGAAGGCGGCGCGGGCGATGCCGATGTAGTCGAGTGCCCCGTGCTCCCAGAAGCGCCGGTCCTCGACCGCGACCGTCGCCTTCGGCAGCCACGGCGACATCGCCTCGAGCGGCAGCGTCTGCCGGTTCTTCTTCGCCGGGATCACCCCGAGCAGCCGGCCGTCGGCGGCCGAGACGAAGGAGTTGGCGCCGAGGCTGAGCGGCTTCATGTCCGCGAGCGAGCACTGCGACGCGATCACGCTCGGCGCGGCCGCGGCGCCGAGCAGCGCGGCCGCGACGGCGGCGAGCACGACGACCGCGACGGCTGCGGCGATCCGGAGCCGGCGCGGGCGCGAGGCGGCGCGCTGACGTGCGCGCAACCGCGCCCGGCGCCTGCGTGCGACCAGGTACGCGAGCTCCCTGTCCGAGCTGCGGCGCGCGTCGTCTTCCCGACCCATCCGCGCACGCTCTGTCCGTCCGCGCCGCGCGTGAAACCGGGCGCGGGGACGTTTCGGATCCGCAGGCTCGAGGCAGGGCGAACCCATGTCCCGGGAGACACGACGCACCCGATCCGGCGGACGTCCCGCGCCCGACGAGGCGCAGCTCGAGGACGCACCGACGCCGCAGCCGGAGCGGGAGGAACGCCGGCTCGAGCGTCCCGTCGACGACCCGCGCCAACTCTCGCGCGACGACTGGAAGGCGATCGTGCAGCGCGCGGGCAAGCAGTCGCTCGAGCACAGCATCACCGACCTGGCCGCGGCGCTCGCCTACTACTCGTTCCTCGCGATCCCGGCGGCGCTGCTGACCGTCTTCGGGCTGCTCGGCCTCTTCGCCCCCGAGAGCACGCTGCAGACGATCGCGACCAAGCTCGCCGGCATCGGTCCCGGCCAGGCGAACGAGTTCCTCGGCGGCGCGATCCAGCGGCTCGGCGGCAACCCCGGCCAGACGATCCCGATGACCGTCGTCGGCTTCGTGCTCGCGCTCTCGGCCGAGGTGAACGCCGAGGTCGAGCGCAGCCGCGAGTTGCGCCTCGGCGAGCCGGCGGAGCGGGAGCTGCAGCTGCCGCCGCGCGAAGAGCCCGCTTGACTCATACCCCCTAGGGGTATAGAGTGCGTCTCATGAGCGAGACGCGCACCTACACCGTTCCCGGCATGAGCTGCGGCCATTGCAAGGCGGCCGTGTCGGAGGAGCTCTCCGCGGTCGAGGGCGTCGAGGCCGTCGAGGTCGATCTCGAGACGAAGCTCGTCGCCGTCACCGGAGCGCAGCTCGACGACGGCGCCCTTCGCGCCGCGATCGAGGACGCAGGCTACGAGGCCGCCTGAGCGGGCGGGCGATGGCGACCAGGGCAGAGCAGAAGCTCGAGCTGCCGATCGAGGGAATGACCTGCGCCTCGTGCGCGGTCCGGATCGAGAAGCGGCTCAACCGCCTCGAGGGCGTCGCGGCGACGGTCAACTACGCGACCGGGGCCGCGACCGTCGACCTGCGCTCGCCGGAGGTCGCCTACGACGACCTCGTCCGCGCCGTCGAGGCCGCCGGCTACCACGTCGCCGGTCCGGCGGCCGACGAGGTCGGGCCGCTCCGGCGCAGGCTCCTCGTCGCGATCGCGCTGTCGATCCCGCTCGTCGTCCTGACGATGGCGCCGGGCGTCCGCTTCGGCGGCTGGGAGTGGCTCGCGCTCGCGCTGGCGACGCCGGTCGTCGGCTGGAGCGGCTGGCCCTTCCACCGTGCCGCCGCGGTCAACCTGCGGCACGGCGCCGCCACGATGGACACGCTCGTCTCGGTCGGGACGCTCGCGGCCTGGTCCTGGTCGGTCGTCGTCCTCGCCGCGGGCCTCGAGGCGGACACCTACTTCGAGGTCGGCGCCGTCATCGTCACCCTGATCGGCCTCGGCCGCTTCCTCGAGGCGCGCGCGAAGGGCCGCGCCGGCCAGGCGCTGCGGGCGCTGCTCGAGCTCGGCGCGAAGGACGCGCGCGTGCTTCGCGACGGCGCCGAGGTCGTCGTCGCGGTCGAGGCGCTCCGGCCGGGCGACCTGATCGTCGTCCGCCCCGGCGAGAAGATCGCGACGGACGGCACCGTCGTCGAGGGCGAGTCGGCCGTCGACCAGGCGCTCCTGACCGGGCGAGTCGGTGCCGGTCGAGGTCGGGCCCGGCAGCGAGGTCGCGGGCGCGACGATCAACACCTACGGCCGTCTCGTCGTCCGCGCGACCCGCGTCGGCGCCGAGACCGCGCTCGCGCAGATCGCGCGCCTCGTCGCCGCCGCGCAGTCGGGCAAGGCGCCCGTGCAGCGGCTCGCCGACCGGGTCTCGGCGGTGTTCGTGCCGGTCGTGATCGCGATCGCGCTGGCGACGCTCGCCGGCTGGCTGCTCGCGGGCCAGGGCGCGAGCGCCGCGTTCACCGCCTCGGTCGCGGTGCTGATCATCGCCTGCCCCTGCGCGCTCGGGCTGGCGACGCCGACGGCGCTGCTCGTCGGCACCGGCCGCGGCGCGCAGCTCGGGATCCTGATCAAGGGGCCCGAGATCCTCGAGCAGACCCGGCGCGTCGGCACGATCGTGCTCGACAAGACCGGGACGGTGACCGAGGGGAAGCTGACGCTGGCGAACGAGCTGCCCGACGACGTGCTGCGGCTCGCCGGCGCGGTCGAGGACGCGAGCGAGCACCCGGTCGCGCGAGCGGTCGCGGACGCCGCCCGCGCCCGCTTCGGCACGCTGCCGCCGGTGCAGGAGTTCCGCAACCTGCCCGGCCGCGGCGTCAGCGGTCTCGTCGAGGGCCGGCGCGTCGTCGTCGACCGCGACGGGTCTCCGTCGACGGGGCGCGCGTCGGCCGGGCTCGACGTCCGCGACACGGTCAAGCCGACGAGCGCGGCCGCGATCGCCGAGCTGAAGCGGCTCGGGCTGACCCCGGTGCTGCTGACGGGCGACGCGGAGGCGACGGCCCGCCGGGTCGCGGCCGAGGTCGGGATCGAGCGCGTCCTCGCCGAGGTGCTGCCCGACGGGAAGGCGGCCGAGATCACCAGGCTGCAGGAGGCCGGCGAGGTCGTGGCGATGGTCGGGGACGGCGTCAACGACGCGCCGGCGCTCGCGCAGGCCGACCTCGGCCTCGCGATCGGCACCGGCACCGACGTCGCGATCGAGGCCAGCGACCTGACGCTCGTCTCGGGCGACCTGCGCGCGGCCGGCGACGCGATCCGCCTCGCCCGGCGGACGCTGGCGACGATCAAGGGCAACCTCTTCTGGGCCTTCGCCTACAACGTGGCGGCGATCCCGCTCGCCGCGGCCGGTCTCCTGAACCCGATCGTCGCGGCGGCGGCGATGGCGTTCTCGAGCGTCTTCGTCGTCACGAACTCCCTGCGGCTGCGCAGGTTCAGGAGCCTCAGATGAGCCACCAGCACGGCTACTCGAAGGACAAGGAGGCGCTCGCCAAGCGGCTTCGCCGCGTCGAGGGGCAGGTCCGCGGGATCGAGAAGATGGTCGCCGAGGACCGCTACTGCATCGACATCCTGACCCAGATCTCGGCGGCGACGACGGCGCTCGAGTCGGTCGCCTTCAAGATCCTCGACGAGCACGTCAACCACTGCGTCGCGGGGGCGCTCGCCTCGGGCGACGAGGCGGTCGCGGCCGAGAAGTCGCAGGAGCTGCTCCAGGCCGTGCACCGGTTCGCGAGGGCGCGTTGAGGCTGCCGGGCCGCCGCGCGCTCGTCGCCGGCGGCGCGGCCGCTGCGGCCTTCGGCGCCGGCGCCTTCGCGCTCGTCAAGCTGCGGGGCGGGATCGTGCGCGCGCTCGAGCCGCAGGCGGGCGAGCGGCTGCTCGGTGCGGGCGCGCCGGCGGGCCTCGTCGCGGCCGCGGTCGCCGAGCGGCTCTGGCCGGGCGGCGAGCTCGTCCTCGTCGACGTCCCCGACACGGCCGCCGACGAGGCGCACGCGCAGGGCCTCGAGAGCGTCACCCTGGTCGACGGCGCCTCCTTCGAGGCCGGGAGCTTCGACGGCGCCTACGTGCTCGGCGCGACCGACTTCGCCGAGCTGCGCAGGATCCTCCGGCCGGGCGCCCGGCTCGTGGTCGGCGACCGCTCGCTGCGGGAGCCCGCCGAGGCCGCCGGCTTCACGCTCGAGCGCGGCAACCGGTTCCGCAACCACGCCTGAAGGTCACGTCATCCGAGCCGCGGGCGGAACACCGCCTGGACGGGCCAGAGGTCGGGCGAGGGATCGAAGCGGCAGGCGAAGACGAGCCCCTCGTCCTCGCCGCGGCCGCCGACGCGGTGCTCCCAGCGGGCGGGGGCGCCCCTCGGCGCGTCGACGCGGAAGAACCAGGTCCGCGCCGGTCGGCCCAGGCCGTCGAGATGGTCGTGCGTGCCGAGGAGCGACGGCTCGGTCTCGAGCCGGAGCCCCGTCTCCTCGAAGACCTCGCGCACCGCCGCGGCCGCCGGCGTCTCGCCCTCGTCGATCCCGCCCGCAGGCACCTGTGTCCCCGCCGCCGGCTCGGTCGCGTGCTCGAAGACGAGCAGCTCCTCGCCCCGCTCCACGTAGACGGCGACTCGCCGGCGACGCACCTCCGAGGCCTCCGTCACGCCCCGAACCCCGGGTGGTAGCGGAACCGCCCGCGCAGGTCGTCGCGGTAGGCGGCGAGCGGCAGCGCCAGCCAGACCTCGTCGGCGACGTCGAACGGCGGCTCGATCCCGAGCGCGCGGCGCCGGGCGGAAGCCGAAGCGCGGGTAGTACCACGGGTGGCCGAGCAGCGCGATCAGCGGCTCGCCGCGCGCGTCGGCCTCGGCGATCGCGGCCTCCATCAGCAGCGAGCCGACGCCCTGTCGCTGCCGGGCCGGGAGGACGCCGATCGGCCCGAGCGCGAGCACCGGCTCCGACTCGACGTGGGCGCGGGAGCAGAGCACGTGCCCGACGACCTCGCCGCCGGCCTCCGCGACCAGCGAGATCTCCGCCGGCACCTCGCGCGCGATCCGCGCCTCGGCCTCGCCCTCGAACGCCTCGAGGTGGACGCGCTCGACCGCGGCGGCGTCGGCGGCGGTGGCCTCGCGGAGCAGCGGCTTATGATCGTGCATCCCCGACGTTCTACCCGCGGAGGAGCGTGCACGGTGAGCTTCGACGGAACTCTCGTCCAGAACGCCATCTACATCGCCCGGCAGGAGCACCCCTGGCCGCTGACCCCGGAGGGCTGGGAGCAGCGGGCGCGCGAGGCGATCCCGGCAGGGAACTTCAACTACATCGCGGGCGGCGCCGGCTCGGAGGCGACGATGCGGGCGAACCGCGAGGCCTTCGAGCGCAACCGGCTGCGCCCGCGGATGCTGCGCGGCACGGCGGAGCGCGACCTCTCGGTCGAGGTGCTCGGCACCCGCTCCGCGGCGCCCTTCTTCCTGGCGCCGGTCGGCGTCCTCTCGATCGCGCACCCCGAGGCCGAGGTCGCCGCCGCCCGCGCCGCCGCGGCCGCGGGGATCCCGTTCGTCTTCTCGAGCGCCGCCTCGACCAGCGTCGAGACCGTCGCCGAGGCGATGGGCGACGCGCCGCGCTGGTTCCAGCTCTACTGGGTCAACGACCGCGAGGTCGCCTCGAGCTGGCTCCGGCGCGCCGAGGCCTCCGGCTACGCCGCCGTCGTGATCACGCTCGACACCTCGATCCTCGCCTGGCGGCCGCGCGACCTCTCGCTCGCCTACCTGCCCTTCATCGAGGGCGAGGGCTGCGGCCAGTACTTCAGCGACCCCGTCTTCTGCTCGCGGCTGGAGCAGGCCCCGGCCGACGACCCGCTGACCGCGGCGGCGACGATGCTCTCGATGTTCCCGAACCTCGGCCTGACCTGGGACGACCTCGACTGGCTGCGCGAGCAGACCCCGCTGAAGCTGCTCGTCAAGGGCGTCCTGACCGCCGAGGACGCGCGGCTCGCGCTCGACCGCGGCGTCGACGGCATCTGCGTCTCCAACCACGGCGGCCGCCAGGTCGACGGCGCCGTCGCGGCGCTCGACGCCCTGGTCGAGGTCCGGGACGAGGTCGGGCCGGAGGTGCCGCTCCTCGTCGACGGCGGCATCCGCACGGGCTCCGACGTGCTGAAGGCGATCGCGCTCGGCGCCGACGCGGCGATGCTCGGCCGCCCCTACGCCTACGCGCTCGCCGCCGGCGGCCGGGAGGGCGTCGAGGAGCTGCTGCGGCAGCTGATGGCCGAGACCGACCTGACGATGGCGCTCGTCGGCGCCCACTCGCCCGCCGAGCTGGACCGGACGTGGATCGCGCGCTGATCGTCCCCGCCCCGGGCGAGCTGCGGCTCGAGGAGATCGAGGTCGGCGACCCCGGCCCGGGCGAGGTCCGCGTCCGGATCCTCGCGAGCGGCGTCTGCCACAGCGACCTGCACGCGCTCGAGCACGGCTTCGCCGCCCGCTACCCGCTCCTGCTCGGCCACGAGGGCGCGGGCGAGGTCGAGGCGGTCGGCGAGGGCGTCGACGAGCGCAGGGTCGGCGAGCGGGTCGTGCTCGGCTGGCGCGAGGCCTGCGGCGACTGCGCTCCCTGCCGCCGCGGCGAGCCGCGCCGCTGCGAGCGCGCGCTCCGGCCCGGGCGGCGCCTCCGCTGGCAGGGCGAGAAGCTGAACCAGTTCCTCGTCACCGGCACCTTCGCGACGCGGACCGTCGTCCACGCGCGCCAGGCGGTCGCCGTCCCCGCCGAGCTGCCGGTCGAGCAGGCCTGCCTGCTCGGCTGCGCCGTCGCGACCGGCGTCGGCTCGGTGCTCGAGACCGCCCGCGTCTGGCCCGGCGCGCGCGTCGCGGTCGTCGGCTGCGGCGGCGTCGGCCTCTCCGTCGTCCAGGGCGCCCGGATCGCCGGCGCCGCCGAGATCCTCGCCGTCGACCTCGACGGGCGCAAGCGCGAGCAGGCGCTCGGCTTCGGCGCGACCGCCGCGGCCGAGAGCCTCGAGGGCGAGTTCGACTTCGTCTTCGACGTCGTCGGCGCGCCCGCGACCTTCGGCGCCGCGGTCGAGGCGCTCGCCCACAACGGCACCGCCGTGCTCGTCGGCGTCCCGAACGGCGGTGCGGTCGAGGCCGGGCTCGACCTGCTCTTCGACCGCCGCCTGACGATCACCGTCTCGCACGGGGGCGACCACCTGCCCTCGGAGGACTTCCCCGCGCTCGCGCGCCGCGCGCTCGCCGGCGAGCTCGACCTCGCCGGCATGGTCACGCGCACGATCGCGCTCGAGGACGTCCCCGAGGCGTTCGAGGAGATGCGCCGCGGCGAGGTGATCCGCTCGGTGGTGCTGCTGTGACGCCGCTGAAGGACCACTTCGAGGCGATCGTCCGCGGTGAGGCCGAGCCGCCGCCCGTCTCGCGGCTGATCGGCTTCGCGATCACCGAGGTCGGCGACGGCCGGCTCGTGATGGAGCTGGAGATCGAGGAGCGGCACACGAGCCCGCCCGGGTCGGTGCACGGCGGCATCCTCTGCGACATCGCGGACGCCGCGATGGGCTGCGCCTACGGGACGCTGCTCGACGACTCCGAGACGTGGACGACGGTCGAGCTGAAGATCAACTACCTGCGGCCCGCGTTCCCGGGCGCGAAGCTGGTCGCCGAGGGCAGGGTCGTCAACGCGGGGCGGACGCTGGCGCTGACCGAGTGCGACGTCCGGAACGGCGAGGGCAAGCTCGTCGCGCGCGCGTCGTCGACGGTGATGCGGCTCAGCGCTTCCTGAACAGCGCCTGGTAGATCTCCTTCGCGGCCGGCGCCGCGGCCTGCGCGCCGAAGCCGCCGTGCTCGACGAGGACGACGACGACGTACTTCGGGTGCGCCGCGGGCGCCCAGGACGCGTACCAGGAGTGGTCCGAGCCGGGCGGCGCCTCGGCCGTGCCCGTCTTGCCGGCGATCTGCGGCGTGAAGTCGCCGAAGACCGAGTAGGAGGTGCCGCCGGGCTCGTTCGCGGCCCGGTAGAGGCCGTCGCGGATCTCCTGCAGGCCGACGAGCTTGACCGTCCCGCGCGGCTTGACGGCGATCTGCTCGACGGCGTGCCCGGCCGGGTCGAGCACCGCCTTCGCCACGTGCGGCCGGACGAGCGTGCCGCCGTTCGCGAAGGCCGCGTAGGCGACCGCGAGCTGCAGCGGCGTCACCGCGAGGTAGCCCTGCCCGATCGAGAGGTTGATCGAGGTGCCCTCGTACCAGCCCTCGCCGTAGGTCTTCTTGACCCAGGCCGGCGTCGGCAGCACGCCGCTCGACTCGCCCGGGAGGTCGAGCCCCGTCGGGCGCCCGAAGCCGAGGCGGCCCGCCCACCGCTGCAGCACCTGGTCGCCCTGGGCGAGCCGGCCGTAGAGGAGCGAGCCGACCCGGTAGAACCAGGTGTCGCAGGACTCGGCGAGCGCCGTCGGCAGGTTCATGACCGCGTTGACGCCGGCCTCGACGTTGCGGAAGGTGAAGCCGCCGACGGTGTAGGAGCCGGTGCAGGCGAGCGTCGAGTAGGGCCCGAGCAGGCCGGCCTGCAGCGCCGCCTCGGCGACGATCGGCTTGAAGGTCGAGCCGGAGGGGAAGGCGCCCTGCGTCGCCTGGTTCCAGACGCTGCCGCCGCCCGAGAGCAGCCGCGAGAGGTAGCCGGGGTCGCGCGCGGCGGCGACCTGGCTGTAGCCGGGCTGGCTGGCGAGCGCGATCACGCCGCCCGTGTGCGCGTCGAGCACGACCGCGGCGCCCGCGTGCGCGTCGGAGTGCCCGTTTCCCTGCGCGGCGGCGATCCCGTCGCGGACCGCCTTCTCGGCCGTCCGCTGGATCCGTGCGTCGATCGTCAGCTGCAGGCTGCGCGGGGCCGCGGCGGGCGAGACCGTCAGCCGCCCGACCTGGCGGCCGAGCGAGTCGACGCGGACGCGACCCTTCGAGAGCCCGCCGTTCAGGAGCGCGTCGTACGACGACTCGATCCCGGACTGGCCGACGACCGCGCCGGGCTTCGCCCAGTCGAAGCGCTTCTCGGCCAGCTGCTGCTCGCTCACCTCGCCGAGCAGCCCGAGGAACTCCTCTCCGAGCGCTCCCTGCGGGTAGCTGCGCGTCGGCACGGCCGCGACGGCGAACCCGGGGAACTCGTCGGCGCGCTCGTCGAGGTAGAAGGCGACCGTGCGCTTCAGCCGCGGCACGATCTGGACCGGGGCATAGGGCGCGCGCAGGAGCGACCGCCGCACGCGGCCGACGAGGGTCGAGAGGTCGTCGCCGGTCAGCCGCGCGACCGTGCCGAGCAGCTGCCGTCCTTCGGCGGTCGGCGTCCAGCGCCCGTCGACGAGCCGGCCGAGGCCCTCGGGGTCGGCGGTCAGCGCCAGCCGGCCCTCGGTCGAGGCGAGCGTCCTGCCCTCGGCGTCGACGATCGCGCCGCGCGGGGCCGGCAGCTCGACCGTCCGGTAGCTCTGCTGCGAGGCGGCGTTCTCGTAGCGCGGGCCCTGCAGCACCTGCAGCGACCAGAGCCGCAGCGCCAGCACGCCGAAGGCGACGATCGCGACGAGCCCGAGCGCGCCCGCGCGCGCGTAGAAGCCTGCGCTCTGGTGGAAGGGGCCGTCGACCGCCGAGACGGCGTCCAGGAGCGCCCGGCGGCGCGGGCGAGGTCGTTTCTGCTCGGTGAGATGGAAGCTCAACGTCTCGTGCGGCCTCGAGACCCTTCGACGGTCGTGTTGAGGGTACTGGCGATGCCCTGGTCTCGCAGCTCGACTTCGCAGTATGGTTGGCGTCGTGGAGCTCAGGGACAGCCCCGAGGAGGCGCGCTTCCGGGCCGACCTGCGCGCGTGGATCGAGGCGAACCTCCCGCAGGAGCACCGCGGCGGCCGCGGCGGCGCGCGCCGGTTCGAGGAGTTCGGCCGCGAGTGGAGCCGGAAGCTCCAGGAGGCGGGCTACGCCGGGCTGACCTGGCCGAAGGAGTACGGCGGCGCCGGCGCGCCCTACAGCCACCAGGCGATCTTCTACGAGGAGATGGCCCGCGTCGCGGCGCCCCCGCACGTCGGCGTGATCGGCCTCGGGATGGCGGGCCCGACGATCATCGTCCACGGCACCGAGCAGCAGAAGGAGCGCTACCTGCAGAAGATCCTCTCGGCCGAGGAGATCTGGTGCCAGGGCTTCTCCGAGCCGGACGCCGGCTCCGACCTCGCCGCGGCGCGCACGCGGGCCGAGCTCGACGGCGACCGCTTCGTCGTCAACGGCCAGAAGGTCTGGTCGAGCTTCGCCCACATCGCCGACTGGTGCATCCTCGTCACCCAGTCCGACCCGGACGGGCCGCGCTACCGGAACCTGACCTACCTGCTCGTCGACATGCACGCGCCCGGGGTCGAGGTGCGGCCGCTGCGCCAGATCACGGGCGAGGCGGAGTTCAACGAGATCTTCTTCTCCGACGTCGAGGTTCCGGTCGAGAACGTCCTCGGCGAGATCGGCGGCGGCTGGCAGGTGGCGATGACGACGCTGCTGCACGAGCGCGGCACGCTCGGCTTCGCGCTCTCGGCGGCGCTCGACGCCAACGTCCAGGCGCTCGTCGAGCTCGCCCGCGAGCGCGGCGCCGGCGACGTCCACCGCGAGCGGGTCGCGCGCGAGTGGATCGAGCTGCAGGCGCTCCGCTACACGAACTACCGTGCCCTCTCCGGCCTCGTCAAGACCGGCATCCCCGGCCCCGAGGGCTCGGCCGTCGAAGCTGCACTGGTCGGAGCAGAACCAGCGGCTGACGAAGCTCGCGCGCGACCTCCGCGGCGCCGACGGCCTGGTCGAGGACGGCTACTGGAACCACCAGCAGCTGCGGAGCCGCGGCAACACGATCGAGGCCGGCACGTCCGAGATCCTCCGCACGATCATCGCCGAGCGCGTGCTCGGCCTGCCCAAGAGCCGCTGAGCGGAGCCGCCGATGGACTTCACCCTGACCGAGGAGCAGCAGACCCTGAAGGACGAGGCGCGGCGCTGGCTCGGCGAGCGCTATCCCTCCGAGGAGCCGTGGGCCGACGACTGGCAGCAGCTGGCCGAGCTCGGCTGGCTCGGGGTCTCGGTGCCGGAGGAGGCGGGCGGCGCCGGGCTCGGCTTCCTCGAGGAGGCGGTGCTCCTCGAGGAGCTGGGGCGGGCGCTCTACCCGGGCCCGTACTTCGCCACGGTCGGGCTCGCCCTGCCGGGGCTGCCGCCGGAGGAGCAGGAGCAGGTCGCGGCGGGCGGGCGGCGCTGGTCGGCCGCGGTCGGCGGCCTCGTCCCCGACCTCGACAAGGTCGACGCGGTGCTCGCCGGCGGCGAGCAGGTCGCGGCCGAGGGCGAGCGGCTCGAGTCGATCGACCCGTCGAGGACGCTGTCCCGGCTCGAGGGACATCGTGACGATTCGTCACAAGGCGTCGACCTCGCCCGGGCCCGCGCCGCGCTCGCCTGCGAGGCGGTCGGCGTCGCCCAGCGGGCGCTCGAGCTCGGGGTCGAGCACGCCTCGACGCGGCAGCAGTTCGGCAGGCCGATCGGCGTCTACCAGGCCGTCTCGCACCCGCTCGCGGACACCTTCGTCGAGACCGAGCTCGCCCGGTCGCTCGCCTACTGGGCCGCCTGGGCGGTCGCCGAGGGCGACGAGCAGGCGGCGACGGCGGCGGCCGCGGCGAAGGCCTACGCGTCCGAGGCGGCGGTCGCGGCCTGCGAGCGGTCGATCCAGGTGCACGGCGGCACCGGCTTCACCTGGGAGCACGTCCTCCACCGCTACTACAAGCGCGCCCTCTGGATCGAGCACTTCGCCGGCACGCCGGGCGAGCTGCGGGCCGAGGTCGCCGGCGCGATCCTCGACTAGCGGCAGCGGACGAGGCCTCTACCGGCGCCGCGCGGCCACGAGCGCGTAGTGCGCCTCGGCGTGCAGGACGCCCGTGTCGAAGCCGGCGGCGTCGAGCCAGCCGAGCTGGTCGGCGAGCGACGCGGGGTCGTCGCCCTTGGCCGCCAGCGAGCCCGCGAGCTCCGGCGCCGTCGGCGGCATCTCGACCCGGAGCTGCTCCCACACGGTGACGTAGGCGTCGAACAGGCTCGGCACGACCGTCGCCTTGTCGCGCAGCAGGAAGAGCGCGTCCCGGGGGAGCGTGCGGCCCAGCCACCGGAAGACGTCCTCCTTCGCGGGATCCGGCAGGTGGTGGAGCGTCTGCACGCTGTACGCGGCGTCGAACGCGGCCGGCCCGAGCTCGATCGCCTCCGCTCGCCGGAGGTCGCCCCGTACCAGCGTCACGCGGTCGGCGAACCGGCCGAGCCGCGTTCGCGCGAGGTCGAGCATCGGCGCCGCGTCGTCGACGCCGACGAGCCGCGCCTCCGGCAGCCGCTCGAGCACCCGCTCGGCGACGAGGCCGGAGCCGATCCCCACCTCCAGCACGGACGCCGGCGCGAACCGCTCGAGCACCGCCAGCAGCAGCTCGAGCTGGACACCGCGAGACGGGCTCTCGGCAGCCGCCCGGTCCCAGGCCGCCGCCTGCCGAGGATCGTGCCAGTGGGACATGCGCCGGAGTGTACGGCCGCCGCTCCGTGCGGAGGCCTCGCCGCCGTCCGCTCGCCTCCTGCCGGCGGCCCGGGCGCTTTAGAGTCCTCACAGGGTCTCTCGAGAAGGAGCGGCGATGGGCTACACGGTCAGTTCCCTGGACGAGCTGGGGGAGGGGTACGGCTTCCGCAAGCTGCGGGCGCCGCTCGGCGTCACCGCCTTCGGCGTCAACGCGCTCGTCTACCCGCCGGGCACGGCGGGCGTCAACCACTACCACGACCTCCAGGACGAGCTCTACTTCGTGCACCGGGGCACGGCGCGCGTCGTCGTCGACGGCGAGGAGCGCCTCGTCGGCGAGGGCGGGCTCGTCCACGTCGAGTCGACGACGCCGCGGCTGTTCGCGAACGCGGGCGAGACCGACCTCGTGCTGCTGATCGTCGGCGGCAAGGGCGGCTACGTCGAGCGGGACGGCCACCTCGTCGACGAGGGCGACCTCGAGAAGCGGCAAGCCATGTCGAGAGGAGACATGTCGTGAACGGGCTGATGATGGACTACCAGCTGACGCTGCCGCCGCTGCTCGACCGGGCGGCGACGTTCTTCGGCGAGAAGCAGATCGCGACCCGGCTCCCCGACCGGAGCTTCCACCACTACACCTACGCCGACATGGCCAGGCGGGCCAAGCAGCTCGCGGTCGCGCTCGGCGGGGCCGGCCTCGAGCGCGGCGACCGCGTCGCCACCCTCTGCTGGAACCACTACCAGCACCTGGAGGCCTACTTCGGGATCCCGTCCGGCGGCTACGTCCTGCACACGCTCAACCTGCGCCTGCACCCGAACGACCTCGCCTACATCGCCACGCACGCGGACGACAAGGCGGTGATCGTCGACAGGAGCCTGCTGCCGCTGCTCGAGCAGTTCCGCGACCGGACGAAGATCGAGCACGTCTTCGTGGTCGAGGACTCCTACGAGGAGCTGCTCGCGTCCGGCTCGGCCGACGACTGGCGCGACCCGGGCCTCGACGAGGACGAGGCGGCGGCGATGTGCTACACGAGCGGGACGACGGGCCAGCCGAAGGGCGTCGTCTACTCGCACCGCTCGACGATCCTGCACGCGATGGGCGTCGCCTGCACGACGCCGCTCGGCAACCCGGTCTACGAGGCGGACGCGGTGCTGCCGGTCGTGCCGATGTTCCACGCGAACGCGTGGGGCTACCCGTACCTGGCGGCGATGCTCGGCGCCAAGCTCGTCTTCCCCGGCCCGTACCTCGACCCGGAGAGCCTGCTCGACGCGTTCGTCGAGGAGGGCGTCACCTGGACGGCGGGCGTGCCGACGATCTGGCTCGGGATCCTGCAGGCGCTCGACGCCCACCCGGACCGCTGGGACCTCTCGAAGCTGAAGGGCATGCTCGCGGGCGGCTCGGCGGTGCCGCGGGCGCTGATCGCCGCCTACAAGCAGCGGCACGGGCTCACCGTCGTCCAGGGCTGGGGGATGACCGAGACCTCTCCCGTCGCCTCGGTGACCGACTACCCGGGCGAGCTGCGGCACGCGGACGAGGAGACGCAGTTCGACTTCGCCGCGATGGCGGGGCTGCCGCTGCCGTTCGTCGAGATCCGCGCGCGGGTCGCGACCGACGAGGTCCCCTGGGACGCCGAGACGATGGGCGAGCTCGAGGTGCGCGGCCCCTGGGTCGCGGCCGGCTACTACGACACGCCCGAGCAGGCCGACCGCTGGACGGACGACGGCTGGTTCAAGACCGGCGACATCGTCTCGATCCACCCGAAGGGCTTCATCCAGATCAAGGACCGCTCCAAGGACGTGATCAAGTCCGGCGGCGAGTGGATCTCGTCGGTCGAGCTCGAGAACGCGCTGATGGCCCACCCGGCGGTGGCCGAGGCGGCGGTGATCGCGATCCCCGACCCGAAGTGGGACGAGCGGCCGCTGGCCGCGGTCGCGCTGAAGCCGGGCGAGTCGACGACGCCGGAGGAGCTGCGCGAGTTCCTGGCGCCGCAGTTCGCCAAGTGGTGGCTGCCCGAGCGGATCGAGTTCGTCGAGGAGATCCCGAAGACCTCGGTCGGCAAGTTCCGCAAGACGGAGCTGCGGGAGATGTTCGCGGGGGTCGAGGCCGATGTCTGAGGTGAAGACGATCTGGCTCGACAACCCGCCGGTCAACGCCGTCTCGCAGGCGGTCACCGACCACCTCTGGCAGGAGCTCGAGAACCTCGGGGACGCGCGGGCCGTCGTCGTCCGCGGCCGGGGCGACCGCGCCTTCTCCGCCGGCGCGGACATCACCGGCTTCGGCGGGCTCGGCGAGGGCGAGCGGCCGGCCGGGATCACGCCGCTGGCCGAGTTCATGGAGACGCTGCCCGTGCCGATCGTCGCCGCGATCCACGGCTACTGCCTGGGCGGCGGCCTCGAGATCGCGCTCGGCTGCGACATCCGGATCGCGACGCGCGACGCGCAGTTCGGCTTCCCGGAGGTCAAGCTCGGCCTCCTGCCGGGCGGCGGCGGCACCCAGCGGGCGCCGCGCGTCGTCGGCGAGGGGAGGGCGCGCTGGCTGATCATGTCCGGCGAGCGGATCTCCGCCGAGCAGGCCGAGCGCTGGGGGCTCGTCGAGGCCCTCGTCGACGACCTCGAGGCGGGGATCGAGCAGATCGCGGGCACGCTCGCGAAGCAGTCGCCGCACGCGATCGGCCGGATCAAGCAGCTGCTCGCCGAGACGCGCGCGCAGCCCGACTACGAGCGCGAGTTCCACGCCTTCGCCGCCTGCCTGCAGAGCGAGGACGGGCAGGAGGGCGTCGCCGCCTTCCTCGAGAAGCGCGAGCCGAGCTGGACGGGACGCTGAGGTGAGGGCCGCGGTCCTGCGCGAGGTCGGCGGGCGCCTGGCGATCGAGGACGTGCCCGAGCCCGAGGGCCCGTCGCTCCAGGTGCGTGCCGCGGGGCTCAACTTCGCGGACGTCCTGATCCGGCGCGGGCAGTACCCGCAGATGCCCGAGCTGCCGTTCGTGCCGGGCTCCGAGGTCGCGGGCGACTTCGAGGGCCGGCGCGTGCTCGGCTTCGTGCGCGGCAGCGGCGGCGGCTACGCCGAGCGCGTCGTCGTCCAGCCGGACTGGCTGCTCGAGCTGCCCGGATCGGCGAGCTACGCCGAGGGCGCCGCGTTCCTGCTCACCTACCTGACCGCCTGGATCCCGCTGACGCGGCAGGCGCGCGTCCGCGAGGGCCAGACCGTGCTCGTGCACGCGGCCGCGGGCGGCGTCGGCAGCGCCGCGATCCAGGTGGCGCGGCACCTCGGCGCCCGCGTCGTCGCGACCGCCGGCTCGGAGGCCAAGCGCCGCTTCGCGCTCGAGCACGGCGCCGAGGAGGCCTACGCCTACGACGAGTTCGCCGGGCAGGTCAAGGCAGACCACGTCCTCGACCCCGTCGGCGGGCAGGTGTTCGCCGACTCGCTCGGAGTGCTCGCGCCCGCTCGGCTCGATCGTCGCGATCGGCTTCGCGGGCGGGCTCTGGCAGGACGTCAGCCCGCAGTTCCTCGTCGGCCGCAACGTCAGCGTGCACGGCTTCTACCTCGGCCGGCTGACGCAGCTGCGGCCGGACGTCGTCCGCGAGGCGGCCGCCGAGATCCTCGGCCTCTGGGGCGACGGCGCCTTCGCGCCCGTCGTCGGCGCCGAGTTCCCGCTCGAGCAGGCGAACGAGGCGCTCGAGCACCTGGAGTCGAGACAGAGTGTCGGCAAGGTCGTCCTCGTTCCCTGAGACCGCGCTCGTCACGGGCGGCCGCTCCGGGATCGGCGCCGCGATCGTGGCCGCGCTCGAGGCGGAGGCGGTCGACGTCGAGGTGCTCGACCTCGAGGACGGCTTCGACGTCGGCGACGCGCGCGACTGGGAGGGGGCGCTGCCGGCCGACCTCGTCTGCCTGAACGCGGGCGTCCTCACCGGCGAGAGCGACATCCGGCTGCTCGGCGACGAGGAGTACCGCCGCGCCTGGCGGACGAACGTCGACGGCGTCGTCCTCGGCGTCCGCCAGCTGGCGCCGCTGATGCAGCGGGGCAGCGCCTTCGTCGTCACCGCCTCGCTCGCGGGGCTGACCGCGATGCCGAGCGACCCGGTCTACACGCTGACCAAGCACGCGGTCGTCGGCTTCGTCCGCGCGGTCGCGCCGCAGCTCGAGGCGCGCGGGATCCGGATCAACTGCGTCTGCCCGGGGATCGCGGACACGCCGATGCTGGACAAGGGCGGGCAGCGGGAGGCCTTCGCGGCGGCCCGCTTCCCGCTGCTCGAGGCCGAGGACGTCGCCGCCGCGGTGCTGCTCGCCGCCCGCAGCGAGGAGACGGGCCAGGCGTGGGCCGTCCAGCCCGGCCGCGAGCCGGTGCAGTTCCGCTTCCCGAACGTCCCCGGCCCCCGCGTCGAGGGCCACGAGGGCGAGCGCCCGCCGCTCTAGCGGCTCGCGCGGCGTGGCGGCGCCGCTAGTTCAGCGACGGGTCGGGCGGCATCTTCGAGAGCACCGCGTAGGCGCCGCCCTTGCGGGCGAGCACGTCGCGCCAGAGGTCGTCGGAGGCGTTGAAGACGTCCTCCTCGACCGCGGGCTCGACGAACCACGCCTCCTCCTCGAGCTCCTGCTCGAGCTGGCCGGCCGACCAGCCCGCGTAGCCGGCGAAGACGCGGGCGCGGCGGGTCGTCCCGGCGACCTCGTCCGGGTCGGCCTCGGCCGCCATGAAGCCGACGTCGCCGAAGACGACCTCGGCCGGGGCGTCCGGCTCGGTGAAGGCGCCGAGCACGATCACGCCGCCCGGCTCGACCGGGCCGCCCGACCAGACGGGCTCGTCGTCTCCGACCAGCTCGGCGAGCGGCGGCACCGCCTCGGCGACGCTCGTGTCGGCCGGGCGGTTGAGGACGAGGCCCATCGCGCCCTCCTCGCTGTGCTGGGCGATCAGGACGACCGTCCGCCGGAAGTTCGGGTCGACGAGGCTCGGCGCCGCGATCAGGAGCTGTCCCCGGAGCGATTCCACCCGCGCAGAGTAGGCTTTTTGGCGATGGCCCTGTCCGACGAGGCGCAGCGCGCTCTTCTCCGGCGGTCACTTCGCCCATCTCGCGACGGTGCTGCCGGACGGCGCGCCGCATTCGGTGCCGCTCTGGACGATCGTCGAGGACGGCCGGATCGCCTTCTTCACGCAGGCGGCGAGCCGGAAGGCGCGGAATCTCGCCCGCGACCCGAGGGTCGCGCTGTCGGTCACGGACCGCGCGAACCCGTACCGCCGCGCCTGGGCGCGCGGGCGGGTCGCCGCCACCCTCGAGGGCGACGACGCGCTCGCGGTGATCGACCGGATCTCGGACGCCTACATCGGCGCGCCCTTCCCGCTGCGGAGCGGCACGGTCTACCTCGTCGAGGTCGACCGCTCGGACGTGCAGACGCTGCCCTTCGAGGCTTGATGCGCCGTGTCCGCGGCCGCGGACACCACGCATCGAGCCTCTCCACGGCTACGACTCGACCGTCTTCTGGTCGGGCTCGATCTCGACGCCCTCGAACTCGACCTCGACGGCCTCGCGGTAGCGGCGGCCGTTCTCGTGGTCGTGGCGCATGAAGGTCGGCGGGTCGATCCGCACCCGGATCCGGTACTCGCCCTCTCCCGGGACCTGCCAGTTGCGCCCGTAGTGGTAGAGCCACGGGTGCCAGAGGAACGGCTGCTCGTGCGTCCCGACCTCGTCCCCGTCCGGCCCGACGAGGGTCACGTGCACGGTCAGGCCCGGCACGAAGCGCCCGTCGGCGCCGTCGCGGACGGCCACCTCGACGTGGCAGTTCTCGTCGGTCGGGTCGCGCCAGACGAGGTCGTCCCCGTCCGGGTGCCACATGCCCTCGGCCTCCTCGACCGCGATCGCGACCTCGTAGTCGCCGGCGCGCTGCACGAGCACGCCGGAGTCCGACTCCTCGTCCATCGCCTCCATCGCGCGGGCGTAGGCCTCGCCCTGCTCGCGGGCGCGCTCGAGCTGCTGCGCGTCCGATTCCTCGCTGTGCCGCATCGGCGGCTTCCGTTCGGATGTCATGTCCGGCTCGTCCCCGGCGGCGCCCCTCGTAAACGGGTGCTTTCATAGGCAGATGCAGCCGTGCGTCCTGCTCAAGTTCGGGGAGATCGTCCTGCGCGGGCGGAACCGCTGGCGCTTCTACCAGCAGCTGCACGAGAACGTGCGCCGTGCGACCCGGGAGCTCGGGCCGGTGCGGCTGCAGCAGCGCGGCGGCCTGCTCGTCCTCTCCTGCGAGGAGCACCCGGACGAGCTCTACGAGCGGGCCCGCGACGTGATCGGCGCCTCGGTCGTGCATCCGGCCTTCAGCGTCGAGAAGACGCCGCAGGCGGCGGTCGACGCGGCGGTCGAGCTGCTGCGGGGCCGTCCCGGCGCGACCTTCGCCGTCCGCCCGCGGCGGCGCGACAAGGGCTTCCCGCTCGACTCGACCGAGCTGGCCGTGCTCGTCGGCCGCGAGGTGCAGGCCGCGCTCGGCCTCGGCGTCGACCTCTCGCACCCCGACCTCGAGATCCACCTCGAGGTCGACCGGGAGGAGATCTTCGCCTACACCGAGAAGCTGCCCGGCCGCGGCGGCCTGCCGGTCGGGACGAGCGGCCGGGCGCTCGTGCTGCTCTCCGGCGGGATCGACTCGCCCGTCGCCGCCTTCCGGATGCTGAAGCGCGGCCTCCGCTGCGACTTCGTCCACTTCAGCGGCCGCCCCTTCACCGGGCCCGAGTCGATCTACAAGGCCTACGCGCAGGTGGCGCGGCTCGACCGCTTCCAGTACGACTCGCGCCTGTACGTCGTCCAGATCGGCCGGGCGCAGCGGCAGCTGGCGGCGGCGGGCGCGGGCCGCTACCAGGTGCTCGCGCAGCGCCGGCTGATGGTGCGCGTCGCCTCGGAGCTCGGCCGCCGCGAGGGCTGCCAGGCGCTCGTCACGGGCGACGCGCTCGGCCAGGTCGCGAGCCAGACGCTGCACAACCTCCAGGTGGTCGAGCAGGCAGCGAGCCTGCCGATCCTGCGACCGCTGATCGGCTGGGACAAGTCCGAGATCGTCCGCGAGGCCGAGGCGATCGGCACCTTCGAGGTCTCGACGCTCCCCGCCGACGACTGCTGCACGCTCTTCGCGAGCCCGGTCGCAGAGACACGCGCCAACCTGGGGCGGGTCGTCCAGCTCGAGGAGCGCCTCGACCTGGACGAGCTCGTCGCGGAGCTGGTCGGGGCGGCCGAGCCGGTGCAGCCGCGGCTCGAGCAGCCCGTGCCGGCCTAGCCGCGGGCCTTCCGCAGGCGCCGCGCCGCCTCGTCGGCCAGCCGCCGCGCCTCTTCGGCCGCCTCGCGCGCACGCCGCCAGTCGTCGTGCGCCTGCCGCTCGGCCGCCTCGGCCCGCTCGAGTGCCGCCCGCGCCTGCTCCTCGGCCGCCTCCGCGGCCGCGATCCGGCGCCGGCGCTCCCGGTCGCGGCCCTTCGGCGGCGCGCCGGCGACGAGCGTCCCGAACCCCGCGGGCTCGAGCTCCCGCTCCAGCCGGCCCGCACGCACCTGCTCCTCCGCCTCCTCGTCGACCGCGGCCGCCTGCAGCGTCTGGCGCACGCGCTCCGCCTGCGCGCGGCCGCTGTACTCGCCCGCGATCTGCAGCAGCCGGGCGCAGCGCCTCGCGCTCGCCGCGGGTCGCCTCCGCGAGCTCGCCCTCGCCGCGGTGCGCGGCGCGCAGGCGCGCGGCCGCGTCGAGGAAGGCCTCGAGCTCGCGCCGGTGCCGGCGCGCGAGCTGGTTGACCGCCCAGGCGGCGATCGACGGCTTCCGCAGCTCCTTCACCTCCGGGCGCTCCTTCGCGAGCGCGTTCCGGGCGGCGGTGAACTCCTCCAGCGGCAGGCCGTAGAGGTCGTCGGGCTCCACGCCCGAACGATAGAACGCTATCGCGCCGTCAGGCGAGCCAGGACGGACGCGAGCGCGAGCACGCGCCGGCGCTCGCTGCGCGAGGCGCGGCGGCGGCGCCGCAGCTCGGCGGGCGTCGGGCGGTGGTCGCGGGTCATGCCCGCTGTATCGGCGGCGCCCGCGGCGGCTCGATGCCCCGAACGGGCGAGGCTCGATGCGCAGTGGACGGCCCTAGGAGAACTGCCAGCGCTCGCCGGCCGCGGCGGCCTTGAGGATCCGGCGGGCGACGACCATCCGGTGCACCTCGTCCGGCCCGTCGTAGATCCGGGCGCCGCGGGCCATCGCGTACATCTGGCCGAGCGGCGAGAGGTCGGTGAGGCCGCGGGCGCCGTGGGTCTGGACGGCGCGGTCGATCACGTCGTGCAGGACGCGGGCGGCGTAGAACTTGATCAGCGAGACCTCGACGCGGGCCTCGTCGCCCTCGTCGATCTTGTGCGCCGCGTCGAGCGTCATCAGCCGGCAGGCCTGGATCTCGGCCGCCGAGTCGGCGATCCAGTTCTGGATCGTCTGCTTGCGCGCCAGCGCCTCGCCGAAGGCCTCGCGCTCGAGGGCGTAGTCGCACATCAGCTCGAAGGCGCGCTGCATCTGCCCGAGCCAGCGCATCACGTGGTGGATCCGGCCCGGCCCGAGCCGCTTCTGGGCGATCCTGAAGCCGTCGCCGGGCTCGCCGAGCGTGTTCGAGACGGGGACGCGGACGCCGCTGTAGGTGACCTCGCAGTGCGTCGACCAGCCGCGGCCGCGGTGGCCGAGCGTCGGCACCGCCCGCACGACCTCGAGGCCGGGCGTGTCCGCCGGCACGAGGATCTGCGAGGCCCGGCGGTGCGGCTCCGCGTCGGGGTCGGTGACCGCCATCACGACCGCGAAGGCGGCGCCCTCGGCGCCCGAGGAGAACCACTTGTGCCCGTCGATCACCCACTCGTCGCCGTCGCGCACCGCGCGCGTCCGCAGCGTCGTCGGGTCGGAGCCGGGCACCTCCGGCTCCGTCATCGAGAAGAACGAGCGCGCCGTCCCCTCGACGAGCGGCCGCAGGAACCGCTCCTTCTGCTCCTCGGTGCCGAAGAGGTGCAGGATCTCGCCGTTGCCGGCGTCCGGCGCCTGGCAGTTGAAGACGAGCTGCGCGTAGGTCGAGCGGCCGATCTCCTCGTTCAGGTGCGCGTAGCAGAGGAAGCCGAGCCCGGTGCCGCCCGCCTCCGGCGGCAGGTGCGGCGCCCAGAGCCCCTCGGCCTTCGCGCGGCCGCGCAGCTCCTCGACGAGGGTCATCGCGTCGTCGTCCTCGCGCCCGATCGCCTCCTCGTTCGGGTAGACGTGCGCCTCCATGAAGGCGCGGTAGCGGCCCCGCAGCTCGGCGATCCGGTCCGACGGCGCGAGTTCGGCGATCGTCATCGGGTTAGCATACGCACGGAATGAAGCTCGGCTTCTACATGGGCTACGCGCCGCCGGGCACGAGCCCGCTCGAGCTGATCGAGCTGGCCCGCGAGGCGGAGCGGCTCGGCTACGACTCCGCCTGGGCCGCCGAGGCGTGGGGAACGGACGCCGTCACCGTGCTCGCCTGGCTCGCCGCGACGACCGACCGGATCAAGGTCGGCTCGGCGATCATGCAGATCCCGGGGCGGACGCCGGCCAATACGGCGATGACCGCGGCGACGCTCGACCTGCTCTCCGGCGGCCGCTTCCTGCTCGGGCTCGGCACCTCGGGGCCGCAGGTGGTCGAGGGCTGGCACGGCGAGCCGTGGGGGAAGCCGCTCGGGAAGACGCGCGAGTACGTCGAGATCGTGCGCCGGATCCTCCGCCGCGAGACCCTCGAGCACCACGGCGAGCACTACGACATCCCCTACACGGGGCCGGGCTCGACGGGGCTCGGCAAGCCGCTGAAGCTGATGGCCCGGCCGCTGCGCGGCGAGATCCCGATCTACCTCGCCTCGATCTCGCCGAAGTCCGTCGAGCTCGCCGCCGAGATCGCCGACGGCTGGATCCCGATCTTCTACGACCCCGAGACGGCGCGGGACGTCTTCCCCGCGTTCGAGCGGGAGGGCTTCGACGTCGCGCCGTCGGTGCCGGTCGTCCTGACCGACGACGTCGAGTCCGGCCGCGAGGCGCTGAAGCCGTACTACGCGCTCTACGTCGGCGGCATGGGCGCGCGGGGCACGAACTTCTACAACAGCCTCTTCCGCCGCTACGGCTTCGAGGCCGAGGCGGAGCGGATCCAGGAGCTCTTCCTCGACGGCAAGCAGCGCGACGCGGCCGCCGCGGTGCCGGACGCGTTCGTCGACCGGGTCGCCCTCGTCGGGCCGAAGGAGCGGATCGCCGACCGGCTCGAGGCCTTCCGCGAGGCGGGCGCGACGACGCTGCTCGCCTCGACGCGCGACGTCGCCTCGCTGCGGGCGCTGGCCGAGGTCGCCTTGTGACGAATAGTCACTTTCCCGAGTGGCTGTCGGCGCTCGGGAACGTGCGGCAGGCAGTGCTCCTTCCGGGCGGTGCGTCCAAGGAGGCCTGGGCCGTCGACGTCGACGGCCGGGAGCTGCTCCTCCGGCGGGCCGCCGCGACCGTCATGCACGCGTTCACGCTGACGCTCGAGCAGGAGTTCCGCGTCCTCGAGGTCGCGCACGAGGCCGGCGTCAAGGTGCCCGAGCCGATCGCCTACTACCCGGACCTCGGCGGCCGCGAGGCCTTCGCGATGGAGCGCGTCCGCGGCGAGACGATCGGGCGGCGGATCGTCCGGCGGCCGCCTCCCGGCCTCGAGCTCCAGCTGGCGGAGGAGCTGGCGAAGATCCACGCGATCCCGGCCGACGCGTTCCCGTTCCTCGAGCGCCGCGACGGCGTCGAGTCGATCCTCGCCGAGCTCGACTCGGTCGAGGAGCCGCACCCGGCGATCGAGCTCGGGATCGCCTGGGTGCGCGAGCGGCTGACCGACCGCGAGCCCGTCTTCACGCACGGCGACTGGCGGGTCGGCAACCTCGTCGTCTCGGAGCGCGGGCTCGAGTCCGTGCTCGACTGGGAGTTCGCGCGGATCTCGCATCCGGCCGACGACGTCGCCTGGCCGCTCGTCCGCGCCTGGCGCTTCGGAGCCGACGAGCGCCGCCTCGGCGGCGTCGGCGACGTCGAGCCCTATCTCGAGCGCTACAACGAGCTGACCGGCCGCGACCTCACCCTCGACGAGCTCGCCGTCTGGGAGGTCTTCGGCAACGTCAAGTGGGCCGTCGGCTGCCTGACGCAGTCCCGCCGGCACCTGAGCGGGCAGGACCGCAGCGTCGAGTACGCCGTCCTCGGCAGGATGGCGGCCGAGATGGAGTACGAGCTGCTGACCCTGATCGAGCACAGTGGATCGGCCCATGGATAGGCCGGCCGCCTCCGAGCTCGCCGCCGCGGTGCGCGAGTTCCTCGAGACGGAGCTCCTGCCCGTGCTCGACGACCACCGGCTGCGGTTCCGCACGCTCGTCGCCATGAACGCGCTCGGCATGGTCGAGCGCGAGACGGCGGCGCCGCCGCCCGACCGGGCCGCCGACGCCGAGCTGGCCCGGCGGATCCGCGCCGGCGAGGTCGGCGTCGAGGCGCTGCCCGACCTCAAGGAGGCCGTGGCCGCGAAGCTGCGCGTCTCGAACCCGGGCTACCTGGAGCGCTCGTGACCCACCTGATCGCCGTCGACGACATGGGCTACGTCCTGCTGCTGCCCGGCGAGGGCGGCTGGCGGCTGCCCGCCGCCGCGGAGCTCGAGGCGCGGCAGGACAAGCTCGTCGGGCGCTACGGCGGCGACGAGGTCTGGGTGGCGCCGGTCGACGGCGACGAGCTCCCCGGCGACTGGTTCGACCCCGCCGACCTGCCCGAGCCGCTGACGCCGCTGACGCGGGCCGCGGTCGGCGACATGATCCGCGGCCAGTACGACGTCGTCCGCGAGCTGTGACCGGGGACGCGGGCCCGCGGCGGCAGGGCCGCCGGCGCCTCTACCTGCTGCGCCACGCCGAGGTCGCCTACTTCGGGCCCGACGGGACGCCGGTGGCGCCGGAGACCGTCGCGCTGACCCCGCGCGGCCGCGAGCAGGCCGGGGCCGCCGCCCGCGCCCTCGCCGGCGTCCGCCTCGACCTCGTCGTCACGAGCGACCTGCCGCGCACGGTCGAGACCGCCCGCATCGTCGCGCCCGGGCACGAGCCGGAGCAGTGGGCCGAGCTCGCCGAGTGGCGCGGCGGCCGGCTCCGCGACCTCGCCGACGACGAGGCGGAGCGGCAGTTCGTCGGGGCGCTGCGGGTCGAGGGCGAGGAGGCGCGCTTCCTCGGCGGCGAGTCGCTCGGCGAGCTCTACGACCGCGTCCTGCCGGCCTACGAGCGCCTGCTCGCGCGCGAGTGGGACACCGCGCTCGCCGTCCTCCACGGCGGCGTCAACCGCGTCGTCATCTCGCACGCGCTCACCGGCGGCCGCAGCTACTTCGGCGCCTTCGAGCAGGCGCCCGCCTGCGTCAACGTCCTCGACCTCGGCCCGGCGGACGCCGTCGTCCGCACCGTCAACTGGATCCCGTACGACCCGCTGCACCCGGCCCGCTCGACGACGATGGAGCAGCTCTGGGAGCAGTACCTGCCCGCGCGCAACCGCTGAGCCCGCTCGCGCGTTGACCCTTCGATGGGCCGCACGCGCAACCGCATCCTCGGCACGCTCCGGCTGCAGCGCCTCGCCGCCCGGCGGGCGCTCGCCGAGGCGCTCGAGCCCCTCTTCCGCCGGCAGGACGAGCTCACCCCCGTGCCCGTCCCGGTCCGGGCCGAGCGCCGCCGGAGGCCCTGAAGAACGACGTGAGGCCGGCGGTCTCCCGCCGGCCTCACGCCAAGCGCCTCTCCGGCTGCGACTACTTGCCGCGGCCGTTGATCAGCGAGCCGAACTCCGTCCAGACCCCGTTGTTGAAGCGGATCAGCTTCATCTGCTGGACCGGATAGTGGTCCTTCGTCGTCGTCTGCACCTTGACGCCGGGGATCAGGAACGGGTTGACCCAGTTCATGTGCTCCGCCGCCTTCATCAGCGCCGAGCGGGTCGGGTTCTTCCCCGCGGCCTTCAGCAGCATGACGGTGTCGTACGCCTTCGCCATCCCGTAGAGGTAGAGCCCGTCGTTCGGGTTCGCCTTCGGCGCGTACTTCGCCATCAGCTTCTTGTAGAGGATGATCGCCGCGTCCTTGGCGTACTTCGGGCTGGCCGGGTCCTTGGCGTAGGAGACGCTGATCGACCCGTTCACCTCGTCGGCGCCCGCGTTCGCGACCGCCAGCTTCATGAACGTGTCCGTCGCCGAGACCGAGTTGACGTAGATGTTGGCCGGCTTGTAGGCGAGCTTCGCCATCGTCGCGTAGGTCTGGATCGTCTTCGCCGGCGTCGCGAAGATCATCGCGATGTCGGCGCCGGAGGCCTTCATCGCCACGACCTGGGCGGCGACGCTCGGGGCCGTCACGTCGAAGCTCTGCGCCGTGACGATGTTCGAGGTCTTGGCGCCGAGACCGGCCTTGAGCCCGTTCATGTAGTCGAGCCCGTAGCTGTCGTTCTGGTAGATGACCGCGATCTTCGCGTTCGGCTGGTTCTTGACGATGTACTTGCCGTACAGCGCCGCCTCGGCCTGGTAGTCGGGCTGCCAGCCGATCGTCCACGGGTTCTGCGCGAACTGGCTGCCGAACTCGGTCGCGCCCGTCGAGACGAAGAGCTGCGGCACCTTCTGCTGGTTCATGTAGGCCCGCACGGCCTCCTGCGGCTCGGTGCCGAGGCCGCCGACGATCGCGAACACCTTGTCCTGCTCGACGAGCGCGCGCGTCTGCTGGACGGTGTTGGCGGGGTTGTAGCCGTCGTCGAGGTACTTCCAGATGATCTGCCGGCCGTTGACGCCGCGCTGCCCCTTCGTGCGCGTCGCGTTCACGTAGCTGAAGTAGACCTTGAGGCCGACCGGGATCGGCGCGTACGACGACGCCGGGCCGCTGAGCGGATAGGTCCCGCCGAGCTTGATCGTCCGCTTGGTGACGCCGGTGTTGTCCGCGGTGCCTGCCGCGAAGGCGCCGATCGCCGCCACCAGCGCAACCAGTGCGACCGTGGCGACCGTAGTAAGCCTTCTGCTCATGCGCTCTCCTTGCCGAGATGTCCCTGACCGGGGAACCGATGGAAGCGGCGCGCGACTGCGTTACCGCCGGTAACTGAGCTTTCGTACCACTGTCGTAGACGAATTTCAACCGGAGAAGTTGCCGCAGTAACATGCAGGGCCGGGGATGGGGATTCTCGAGCAGCCGAAGCGCCGGAACGGCCGCAGCGGCGCGGAGCGACGAGCGCCGGGCCCAGCTGCTCGCGGCCGCGGACCGGGTGATCCGGCGCCGCGGCCCGGACGCCTCGATGGACGAGATCGCCGCCGAGGCCGGCGTGGCGAAGCCGATCCTCTACCGGCACTTCGGCGACAAGGACGGTCTCTACGCGGCGCTCGCCGAGCGCTACCTGCAGGAGCTCTACCGCGAGGCCGAGGGGGCGCTGCGCGAGCCGAACCCGCGCCTGCGCCTCGCCGCCGCCGTCGACGCGTTCCTCGAGGCGGTCGAGCGCGAGCCGGAGGTCTTCCGCTTCGTCCGGCGGCTGACGACCGAGCAGCGACGCGGCGCCGAGGCCGCGGGCGCGTTCGTCGCCGGGCACGCCGCGGCGATCGCCCAGGTGACGCGCCAGGACCTCGAGCGGCTCGGCCTCGACGCCGACGCGGCCGAGCCGTGGGCGCACGGGATCGTCGGGATGATGCAGTTCGTCGCGGCCTGGTGGCTCGAGACGCGGACCTGCCCGCGCGAGCGCCTCGTCGAGCAGCTGACGACCCTCCTCTGGGAGGGCTTCGGCCACCTGCACGAGTCGCGCTAGCTCTGCCGGGCGGGCGCCGTCGCGCCGGCGTCGCGGCGGCGCGAGCAGCCGTCGGCCGCGCGCCGCGCCCCGCCGGAGCAGCCCGGCGACGCCGTCCGGGAGCAGGTAGAGCACGAGCAGCAGGATGACGCCGTAGACGACCGCGGGCGCGCCGGCCGCCTTCGGGTCGAGGCCGAGCGGCACCACCTTCTGGACGCCGTCGAGGATGTTCGGCGAGTAGAGCGGCACGTACTCGATGAAGAGCGCCCCGAAGATCATCCCGCTCATCGCGCCGAGCCCGCCGACGACGACGCCCGTCAGCAGCAGGATCGAGAGGCTGATCGGGAACGTGTCCGGGTTGACGTAGGCGACCGCGAGCGCGTAGAGCGAGCCGGCGACGCCGGCGTAGGCGGCCGAGATCCCGAAGGCGAGCGTCTTGTAGAGCGCCAGGTTGACGCCCATCGAGACGGCCGCGACCTCCGACTCGCGGATCGTCCGCAGCGCCCGGCCGAAGCGGCCGCGCATCAGCAGCCACGCGAGGACGAGCAGCACGCCCGCGATCGGCCAGGTCAGCCAGTAGACCTCGTTGCCGCTGATGATCCGGTCGAGCGTCTGGTTGCCGGCGAAGCCCTGGTACTTCTTCGCGACCGCGATCAGGGCGACCGGGATCGCGAAGGTGGCGAGCGCGAGGTAGACCCCGCGGAGGCGCAGGGCCGGGAAGCCGAAGGCGAAGCCGAACGCGCCCGCGATCAGGCCCGCGAGCGGGATCGTCCAGACGTCGCGGACGCCGTGGTGGACGCTGAGGATCGCGGTCGCGTAGGCGCCGATCATCATGAAGCCGCCGTGGCCGAGCGAGATCTGGCCGCTGTAGCCGGTCAGGACGTTGAGGCCGATCGCGGCGATGAAGTAGACGCCGACGTAGGCGAGCTGGAACTGGCGGAAGTCGCTGACGAGCTGCGGCCGCAGCACGATCAGCGGCCGCGCCGACGGCGAGCCCGACGAGCGGCAGGACGGGCGGGCGCAGGCGGCTCATACGCGCCTCACGACCGCGCGGCCGACGAGGCCGCCGGGCCGGACGAGCAGCACGAGCAGCAGGATCGCGAGCGCCACGGGCAGCTGCAGGGTCGCCCCGATCGCGTCGACGTAGGTGCCGAGCAGGTTGATCGTGACGCCGAGCGTCAGGCCGCCGACGACCGCGCCGACCGGGCTCTCGATCCCGCCGAGGACGGCGGCCGCGAAGGCGTAGATCAGCACCGCCTGCATGAAGTTCGGCGTGATCACGAACAGGCTCTGCGCCGCCATCATCCCCGCGATCGCCGAGAGCACCGCCGCGAGGCCCCAGCCGAGCGCGAGCATCAGGTTGACGCGGACGCCGAGCAGGCGGCTGGCGGCCGGGTTGACGGCGGAGGCGCGCAGGGCGAGCCCGAGCTTCGTGAAGCGGAAGAAGAGCCAGAGGACGACGACGCAGGCGATCACGATCCCGATCACGCCGACGTCCTGCTTCGAGATCTGGACCCCGCCGACGTCCCAGGCGGTGTTCGGGAAGGGGCCGAGGAAGATCTTCTCGTCCGGGCCCCAGATCCAGGAGGCGAGCCCGTTCAGGATCACGAGCAGCGCGATCGTCGCCATCACGACCGTCAGCTCGGGCGCGCGCTGCAGCGGGCGGATCACGACCTGCTGGGTCGCCGCGCCGCCGACGAACGCGATCGCGAGCGTGAGCACGAACGCCGGCCAGTACGAGAACCCGTGGTGGGTGACGAGCGACCAGGCGATGTAGGTCGTGAACATGCCCATCTCGCCCTGGGCGAAGTTGATCAGGTGCGTCGCGCGGTAGATCAGGACGAGCGCGAGCGCGAGGCTGGCGTAGATCGCCCCGTCCGCGAGCCCCGAGACGACCTGCTGGAAGAACTGCTGCACGGCGGCCTCTAGTAGCCCAGGTAGGAGGAGCGGATTCCCTCGTCGGCGGCGAGCTCGGCGCTCGTGCCGGCGAGCGCGACGCGGCCGACCTCGAGCACGTAGGCCCGGTGCGAGGACTCGAGCGCGATCGACGCGTTCTGCTCGACGACGAGGACGGTCGTGCCCTGCTCCTCGTTGAGGCGGCGGACGACGGCGAAGAACGCCTGGACGACGAGCGGCGCCAGGCCGAGCGAGGGCTCGTCGAGCAGGATCAGGCGCGGCCGCGCGAGCCGGGCGCGGCCGAGCGCGAGCAGCTGCTGCTCGCCGCCGGAGAGCGTCCCCGCCTGCTGGTTGCGGCGGTCGCGGAACCAGGGCAGCTCGCTGCAGATCTGCTCGACGTCCGCCTGCACCGCCGTGCGGTCGCGCCGCAGGTAGGCGCCCATCTGCAGGTTCTCCCAGACGGTCAGCTCGCGCGAAGATGCCGCGGCCCTCGGGGACGTGGGTGATCCCGCGGCGGGCGACCGCCCTCGGGGCTCTTCGCCGAGCGGGCGGCCGTCGAAGACGACGGTGCCGCCGCGGGCGACCGTGCCCGAGATCGCGCGCAGCGTCGTCGTCTTGCCGGCCCCGTTGGCGCCGAGCAGCGAGACGATCTCGCCCTCGTCGACGGTCAGCGAGACGCCGTGCAGCGCCTGCACCTGGCCGTAGCGCGCGTCGACGTCCTCCAGCTCAAGCAGAGGCATGCGCGGCTCCCGCCCCCAGGTAGGCCTCGATCACCGCCGGGTCGGCCTGGACCTCCTTCGGCGTCCCCGCCGCGATCGTCCGGCCGAAGTTGAGCACCGTCACCCGGTCCGAGACGGACATGACGAGGTTCATGTGGTGCTCGACGAGCAGGATCGTCAGCGCGTAGTCGGCGCGCAGCCGGCGGATCAGCTCCGCCAGCTCCGAGACCTCCTCGTGGTTGAGGCCGCCGGCGGGCTCGTCGAGCAGCAGCAGCTTCGGCTTCGCGGCGAGCGCCCGGGCGATCTCGATCCGCTTCAGCGTCCCGAACGGGAGGCCCGCGGCGGGATGCTCCGCGACGGCGCCGAGCTCGAGGTACTCGAGCGCCTCGCGCGCCCGCGCCCGCAGCGCCGACTCGCGGCGAGGGCCGCCGTGGATGTGGGCGCCGACGAGCACGTTGTCGAGCACGGACATGTGCGCGCAGAGCTCGAGGTTCTGGAAGGTGCGCGCGATCCCGAGCCGCACGATCCGGTGGGGCGGGCTGCCGAGCAGGTCGCGCCCGTCGTAGCGGACGCTGCCGCCGTTCGGCGTGTACAGCCGCGTGATCACGTTGAACGCCGTCGTCTTGCCGGCCCCGTTCGGGCCGATCAAGCCGACGATCGTCCCCTCGTCGACGGCCAGGGAGACCTCGTCCAACGCGACGATCCCGCCGAACCGACGGGTCACCTTGTCCAGCTCGAGCAGCCCCACGGGGAGTAGCTTCTGCACAAGTGCGCCTGGTTTTCAAGCCGTGATCGTTCACCCCCTCCGCGACGACGTCCGCCGCGTCACCTTCCGGCTGCCGCTGGGGATCGACCACGTCCACTGCTGGTTCCTGCGCGCCGGCGACGGCTCCTGGACGCTCGTCGACACCGGCCTCGGGGCGACCGACCCCGAGGCCGTCTGGGCGCCGGTGCTGGCGCAGCTCGACGCTCCGGTCGGCCGGATCTTCGTCACGCACATGCACCCGGACCACGTCGGCGGCGCCGCCGACGTCGCGGCGCTGACCGGGCGCGCCCGTCCACCAGGGGAGGGCGGACCACGAGCAGGCGCTCCGCGTCTGGGGGCCGCAGCGCCGGGCGGGCCGCGTCGAGGCCTGGATGCGCGACCACGGGCTGCCCGACGAGCTGTCGGGCGGCTCGGACCTGCTCGCGGGCCGGGTCCGGATCGCCCTCGACCCGGTGCTGCTCGAGCCCGGCGACGAGCTCGACGGCTGGCGGGTGCTGCACCTGCCGGGGCACGCGGACGGGCACCTCGCGCTCTGGCGCGACGGCGTGCTCGTCGCCGGCGACACGATCCTGGGCGGGATCACGCCGCAGGTCGGCCTCTACCCGGAGTGCCGGCCCGACCCGCTCGCGGACTACCTCTCCTCGCTGGAGCGGATCGCCGAGCTCGCCCCGCGGCTCGCGCTGACCGGCCACGGGCCCGAGCTCGCCGACGCCGCCGGCCGGGCGCGCGAGATCGCGCTCCACCACGCCGAGCGGCTCGACCTGGCGGCCCGGGCCGTCGGCGAGGGGCCGCTGAGCGCCTACGAGGTCTCGCTCCGGCTCTGGGGCAGCGTGCCGCCGGCGCAGCGCCGCTTCGCGCTCACCGAGGCGCTCTCGCACCTCGAGCGGCTCGTCCGCCTCGGGCGCGTCGACCGGCTCGACGGTCATCGCTACGTCGCAGCCGGCCGCAGCTGATCCCCCGAAAGGGTGCGGCGGCGGGACGGCGAACACCGCTTCAATGAGAGCGGCGGCCGTGGAGCGGTCCGGGCCGCATGCGAACTAGATCGCGGAGGAGCCATGGTCAGGCGCACTGGTTGGACCGCCGCGGCGATCGTCGCGGCTCTCGTACTCTCGGTCGGCACGGCCTCGGGCGACCGCGGCCACGGCTCGAAGCTCTCGAAGGAGGACCGCGCCGCGATCGCGCGCGACCGGTCAAGGGCCAGAAGTCGGTGACGCTGCTGCTCGCGGCCGCGGACGGGCAGGCCGCGACGCTCGCGAGCTCGGTCGAGGCGCTGGGCGGCACCGTCCGCTACAGCGACGCCGACCTCGGCTACGTCCGCGTCGACGTCGCGCCCGAGCAGGCGGACGCGGTCGCCTCGCTCCCCGGCCTCGACGGGGTCGGGCTCGACCAGGTGATCCCGCTCGCGGCCTCGAACCCCGACGCGACGACCCCCGCGCTCAATCCCGTACCTGCCGACGCAGGACATCGGCGCCCCGCAGTTCGTGCAGGCGCACCCGACCTACGACGGCCGCGGCACGACGATCGGCATCCTCGACACGGGGGTCGACCCGACCCGCCCGGAGCTGCAGACCGCCTACGACCTCGGGGGGCGGCAGGTGCCGAAGCTCGTCGACTCGGTCGTCTCGACCGACCCCGAGACGGACGCGGACGGCAGCTGGGTCAAGCTCGAGGACGTCACCGTCAAGGGGCGAGACAGCACCTTCACGGTCGACGGCACCACCTACACCGCGCCCGGCAAGGGCCGCTTCGGCTTCGGCGTCTTCCGCGAGGGCGCGCTCTGCCCCGACGCGGCGGCGTCGACCTGCGAGATGCGAAACGACGTCAACCGCGACGGCGACTCGACCGACTCCTTCGGCGTCGTCGTCGCCCGTGCCGGCCACGGCTCGCGCGTCTGGGTCGACACGAACCAGGACGGCTCCTTCGCCGACCAGAAGGAGATGCGCGAGTACCGCGTCCGGCACGACGTCGACTTCTTCGGCGACCCCGCCGTCGAGAGCGGCGCGCGTGCCCTACACGGTCGACGTCGAGCGCGACGGCCGCGACCGCTACGTCTCGATCGGCATCGTCTCCGGCGGCCACGGCACCCACCTCGCCGGCATCGCCGCCGGCAACGGGTTCTTCGGCGGCGCCATGGACGGCGTCGCCCCGGGGGCGCAGCTCGTCTCGGCGCGGGCCTGCCGCTGGCCGAGCGGCTGCACCTCGCACGCGCTGATCGAGGGGATGATCTACCTGACCGAGAAGGCGAAGGTGGACGTCGTCAACCTCTCCGTCGGCAGCCTGCCGCTCCTGAACGACGGCGCGACGCCGCGCTGCGACCTCTACGCGCGGCTGATCCGGCGGACCGGCGCCCAGATCGTCGTCTCGGCGGGGAACAGCGGGCCGGGGCTGAACACGGTCACCGACCCCGGCGTCTGCGACGACGTCGTCTCGGTCGCCGCCTACCAGAGCGGCGAGACCTGGTCGGCGCTCTTCGGCGCCGACACCGCGGCCGACACCTTCTGGGCCTTCTCGTCGCGCGGCCCGCGCGAGGACGGCGCGCTGGCGCCGACCCTCTCCGCGCCGGGCGGCGCGTTCTCGACCTGGCCGGCGTGGGAGCCGCAGACCGTCGACTTCCCGTGGCTGCCGCTCGCTCCGGTCGGCTACAAGCGCCTCAGCGGCAGCTCGATGGCCGCGCCGGAGGCGGCGGGCGCGGCGGCGCTGCTCCTCTCGGCCGCGAAGCAGGAGCGCCTGAAGGTCTCGCCGGCCGAGCTGCGCGTGGCGCTCGTCTCGGGCGCCCGCTTCGTCCCCGGCTACGGCCCGGAGGCCCAGGGCAACGGCGTCGTCGACGTCGGCGCCTCCTGGGACGTGCTCCGGCAGGGCGTCCAGCCGGTCGAGCTCGGCTCGATCGCGCGCGTCGCCTCGTCGCTCTCGTCGTACCTGGAGACGCCCGGCCAGGGCCCCGGGCTCTACGTCCGCGAGGGCTGGGAGGCGGGGCAGTCCGGCACCGAGACGATCCGCTTCGTCCGCGGCGGCGGCAAGGGCTCCGGCACCTACGACGTCCGCTGGCTCGGCGACCCGGCCTTCTCGAGCGCGGGCTCGATCTCGCTGGGGCGGAACAGCGCGGCGACGCTGCAGGTGAACGTCGCGCCGCTCGACCAGGGCGTCCACAGCGCGATCGTCCAGCTCGACGACCCGTCGACGCCGGGCGTCGAGTACGAGACGATGGCGACGGTCGTCGCCGCGGCCGTGCCCGCCGCGCCGGACTGGTCGGCGAGCGCCGCCGGGACGGTCGGACGCGCGGACGCGCACACGGCGCTCGTCGTCCGGGTGCCCGAGCACGCGGGTGCGCTCCGGGTCGTCCTCGCCGCGCCGGGCGGCAGGGTCAAGGTGCACGCGGTCTCGCCCGACGGCGTCGAGGCGGCCGTGACCGGCTTCAGCGCGGGCACGACGCTGACCGTCCCCGCGCCGGGCCCCGGCACCTGGGAGCTCGACGTCGAGGGCACGCAGGCTCCGCCCTCCTTCGGCGGGCCCCAGTCGAGCAGCTACACGCTGACGGCGACCGTGCTCGGCGCCTCGGTCGAGCCCGCCGTGGCGACGGCGCTGCCGCAGGACTTCACGGTCGAGAGCCTGTTCGCGCCGCTCCTCGCGCCGGCGGTCTCGGGCACGGCGTTCGCGAGCGCCCGCAGCGAGCAGCCGACGATCGCCGACGGCGAGACCCAGACCTACGACGTCTCCGTCCCCGCCGGCGCGAGCGCGATCTCGGCGCGGATCGGCAAGGCGACGGCGCCGTCGTCCGACCTCGACCTGCTGCTCTTCGACTGCACGAGCGGCACCTGCGTCCAGGCGGCGAAGAGCGCGGGCGGCACCTCGGAGGAGTCCGTCTCGGTCGCGGGCCCGGCGCCCGGCCACTGGCAGGTGGTCGTCGTCGGCGCCTTCGTCCCGGCCGGCTCGACCGGCTACTCGTACCTCGACAGCTGGTCGTCGCCGGCGCTCGGCAGCGTCTCGGTCGACCCCGTCTCGGCGACCCCGTGGGTCGTCCACGCGACGGCGTCCGCGCCCGGCTCGCCCGGCGCGGGGCGGTTCCTGCAGGGCTTCGTCGAGGTGCGCGACGGCTCGACGCTCGTCGGCCGGGCCGAGATCGACCTGCAGTAGCCCGCGGGTAGCATTGACGGCGTGAACGAGCCGGTGCGGATCGGCGTTCTCGCCGTGCAGGGGGACTTCCGCGAGCACGCGGCGGTCCTCCGGCGCCTGGGCGCGGACGTCGTCCTCGTCCGCAAGCCGATGGAGCTCGACGGGCTCGACGGCCTCGTCGTCCCGGGCGGCGAGTCGACCGCGATCATGCGCCTCGCGCGCCTCTACGGGCTCGACGAGGCGCTGCGCCGCTTCGAGCGCCCGGTCTTCGGCACCTGCGCCGGGATGATCGTGCTCTCGCGCTCGCACCTCGGGCTGGTCGACGTCGAGGTGCGGCGGAACGCCTTCGGGCGCCAGGTCGCGAGCTTCGAGGCCGACCTCGACGTCGAGGGCGATCGCAGGTCCCGTGCGGGCCGTCTTCATCCGCGCGCCCTGGATCGAGGAGGTCGGGCCGGGCGTCGAGGTGCTGGCCGAGGTCGACGGGCACCCGGTGCTCGCGCGCGAGGGGCGCTTCCTCGTCGCGTCGTTCCACCCGGAGCTGACCGACGACCCGCGCGTGCACGAGCGCTTTCTGGAACTGGTACGGGAGGAGTCGCATGTCGGGGCATAGCAAGTGGTCGTCGATCAAGCACAAGAAGGGGGCGGCCGACGCCAAGCGCGGCAAGCTCTTCTCGAAGCTGTCGCGCGCGATCATCGTCGCGGCCAAGGAGGGCGGCGGCGACCCCGCGAACAACCTCGCGCTCCAGAACGCGATCGAGAAGGCGCGCTCCTACTCGATGCCGAAGGACAACATCGACCGCGCGATCGCCAAGGGCACCGGCGAGGGCGCGGACGGGGCCGCGTTCGAGACGGTCGTCTACGAGGGCTACGCCGCCGACGGCGTCGCCGTGCTCGTCGAGGCGCTGACCGACAACCGCAACCGCACCGCGGCCGACGTCCGGCACGCCTTCTCGAAGAACGGCGGCTCGCTCGGGACGACCGGCGCGGTCGCGTGGCTGTTCGAGCGCCGCGGCGTCGTGCTCGTCCCGGCAGACGGCGCCGACGAGGACGAGCTGATGCTGGCCGCGGCCGAGGGCGGGGCCGAGGACGTCGAGCTCGACGGCACGAGCTTCCAGGTGACCGCCGACCCCGAGGCGCTCTCGGCCGTCGCCGACGCGATCGAGGCTGCGGGCTTCACGATCGACTCCGCCGAGGCGACGATGGTGCCGAAGACGACCGTCGAGATCGAGGACGAGTCGACGGCGCGCAAGGTGATCAGGCTGATCGACGCCCTCGAGGACAACGACGACGTGCAGGAGGTCTACGCGAACTTCGACATCCCCGAGCGCGTGCTCGAGGCGGTCGTGAGTTGACACGAATCCGGCACGATCGCCGTCCGGGCGGCGACGCCGGCACGGTCGAACGCCACCCGTTCAGGTGATCCCCCGGGGGCGCGCGGCCTCGGCGATCGCCTCCGCGCCGTCGGGCCAGGGCTCACGCCGGCCGCTGAGCACCGTCTTCGCGCCGGTCTCGGCGACGGCAGCGAGGGAGCCGAGCGCCCCCTCCGAGCCGGTGTTCGCCGCGCCGGGGCGAAGTTGACCCGCGGCCGGCGGGGACGTCGAGCTCGCCGTCCTCGTAGCGCCCGACTGCGCCGGCGCCGGCGTTCTCCGCCACGCGCCCGGTGAATCCCGGGCAGGAGTCGTCCGGGGCCGCGCCTAACCTCTTGGCGTGAGAGTCCTCGGCATCGACCCGGGAACGGCCGCGTGCGGATACGGGATCGTCCACGAGAGCGGCGGGCGCCTGCAGGCGGTCGTCCACGGCTGGTGGAAGACGTCCCCGCGCGAGCGGCCCGCGCAGCGGCTGAAGCAGATCTACGACGGCGTCAGCGGGCTGATCGCAGAGCACGCGCCGGACGCGCTCGTGCTCGAGGAGTCGTTCGTCGGCGCCGACGCCCGCATCGCGCTCTCCGTCGGGCAGGCCCGCGGGGCCGTGCTCGTCGCCGGCGCGAACGCCGGCGTGCGCCTGCTCCGAGTACGCGCCCGCGACCGTCAAGCAGAGCGTCTGCGGCTACGGCCGCGCCGAGAAGCAGCAGGTGCAGAAGATGGTCAAGGCGATCCTCGGGCTCGCCGAGGTGCCGCAGCCGAACCACGCGGCGGACGCGCTCGCGGTCGCGATCTGCCACGCGCTCTCCTCGCCGCTCCTGCGGAGGGCCTCGTCCGCACCGGAGCCGGAGGCGGAGGTGGCCTCGTGATCTCGCGGCTGACCGGCAGGCGCGTCGCGCTGCAGGACGGCGCGGCCGTGATCGACGTCGGCGGCGTCGGCTACCTCGTCCACGCGACGCCCTCGGTGCTGCGGCTCGGCGAGGAGCTGACGGTCGAGACCTACCTGCACGTCCGCGAGGACGCGCTGCAGCTGTACGGCTTCGCGACCGCCGAGGAGCGCGACCTCTTCGTCCACCTGCTCTCGGTCAACGGCGTCGGCCCGAAGGTCGCGCTCGCGATCGTCTCCGGCTCGACGCCGGCCGACCTGCGCCGCGCGATCGCGCTCGAGGACACGAAGCGGTTCGAGGCGATCCCCGGCATCGGCAAGAAGACCGCGCAGCGCGTCGTCCTCGAGCTGCGCGAGAAGCTTGCCGCCGGGGCTGCCGCGCCGGCGGCCAGAGAGGAGCTCTCGGCGCGCGACGCGCTCGTCGAGCTGGGCTACTCGCTGCTCGACGCGGAGGCCGCGCTGCGCGGCGTCGACCCCGAGCTGCCGGTCGAGGAGCAGATCCGCGCCGCGCTGCGGAGGGCCGCGTGAGCCAGTTCCTCGCGCCGGCGCTCCGCGACGACGACGACGCGGTCGAGCAGACGCTGCGGCCGCGGCGGCTCGACGACTTCGTCGGCCAGCCGCGCGTCAAGGAGCAGCTCGGGATCGCGCTCGACGCCGCGAAGGCACGCGGCGAGGCGCTCGACCACGTCCTCTTCGCCGGTCCGCCCGGCCTCGGCAAGACCTCGCTCGCGCACATCCTCAGCCAGGAGCTCGGCTCCGGGATCCGCACGGTCGCCGGGCCCGCGCTCGAGAAGAAGGACATCGCCGCGATCCTGACCTCGCTCGAGCCGCACGACGTCCTCTTCGTCGACGAGATCCACCGGCTCTCGCGCAGCGCCGAGGAGATCCTCTACCCGGCGCTCGAGGACTTCCGGATCGACATCGTCATGGGCCAGGGCGCGGCGGCGCGGACGCTGACGCTCGACCTGCCGCCGTTCACGCTCGTCGGCGCCACGACCCGCAGCGGCCTGCTGACGACGCCGCTGCGCGACCGCTTCGGGATGACCTTCCGGCTCGAGTACTACGAGGCCGACGACCTGGCGCGGATCGTGCGGCGCTCGGCCGAGATCCTCGGCGTCGCGATCGAGGACGAGCCCGCCGCCGAGATCGCGCGTCGCGCGCGGGGGACGCCGCGGATCGCCAACCGGATCCTCCGCCGCGTCCGCGACGTCGCCCAGGTGCGGCACTCCGGGGAGATCACGGCCGCCGTGGCCGAGGAGGCGCTCGCGCTGCACGAGGTCGACGCGCTCGGGCTCGAGCGGATCGACCGCGAGCTCCTGCACGCGATCACGGAGAAGTTCGAGGGCGGCCCGGTCGGCCTCTCGACCCTGGCGGTCGCGCTGGGCGAGGAGCCCGAGACGATCGAGGACGTCTACGAGCCCTACCTGCTCCAGCTCGGCTTCATCCAGCGGACGCCGCGCGGCCGGATCGTGACCGCGCTCGGCCGCGGCCACCTCGGCGCGGCGCCGGCGCCCGAGCCCGAGCGCTCGCTCTTCTAGATGTCCGAGCTCTGGGTGCCGGGAGTCGGAGCGCCGGAGGAGTTCGTCCGCCGGCTGCGCAACCGGATCGAGGCCTTCGCGGAGGAGCACGGGGCGGCCGTCGTCGAGATCGAGCTGCGCGACGGCTCGGCCCACGCCGTCGCGACGATCGAGCCCGAGCCCGGCTTCGGCTTCGTCACGCTCGTACCGCACGGGGAGGAGGACGTCGAGCTGATCGTCCCGCTCGGCGCCTTCGCCCGGATCACGCTGCGGCCGAGAAGCGACGAGCATCCGCTCGGCTTCGCGACGTGATCCGCCGGCTCGGGCCCGGGGACGAGCGGCTGCTCGTCCTTGTGACGAATCGTCACAAGGAGGCGCGCGCCGGAGCCGGCTCGGGCGGCGGAGCTGCTCGCCGATCCCCGCCTCGCCGTCCTCGCGGCGTTCGAGGGCGACGAGCTCGCCGGCTTCGCCTACGCGCACCTGCTGCCGCACCTCGGCGGCGGCACGACGCTGCTCCTCTACGAGGTCGACGTCGCGGAGCGGTTCCGGCGGCGCGGGCACGGGCGGCATGCTCGTCGAGGCGGCGCTCGCCTTCGCCGACGAGCAGGGAGCGTTCGAGACGTGGGTGCTGACCGAGGTCTCGAACGGCCCGGCGAACGCGCTCTACGCCTCCTGCGGCGCCGAGCGGGACGCCGAGGACGCGAGCCTGTGGACCTGGCCCGCCGCGGCGAGCAGATAGGGCGCGACGAGCAGCGCCATCACGTCGAACCAGACGTAGCCCGAGGCGACGCCGGACGGCGGATCTCGTCCGGAAGCTGATCCGACAACGGGCGCGGGTCGCCGGCCGACCGTCGACTTTCGGCTGGCGCGCGCCTCGTCGGCGCGGCTGCGCACATGATCGGAGTGGATGGCGCATTCGCAGTACGGATCGGTGTTGCGACTGCGGCCAGCCGATCCCGGGCGAAGGCGTGACTCCCTACCAGGTATCACGCTGGTCGACCGGCTACGGCGGCCGCGGCGTCCGCGTCTACAGCCGCAGGCAGCGCGTCAACCTGTGCCCCGACTGCCGCGCGAACCGCGAGCGCTGGGACAGCAGGATCAGAGGTGTGGGCGGCCTCATCACGATCGCGTTCATCGCGTACATCGTGCTTGGATCCTGCGGCGTCCTGTAGCGCTCCCGGTGTGTCTCCGAGCGCTCCCGCCGGCTCCGTGGACGCGATCGCCGTCTCGGTCGATGCGCGAGCCAAGCCGCGACGAGCCGCGCAAGCCGCTCGCAGAAGGTACGGCGCGACGAGCAGCGCCATCACGTCGAACCAGACGTAGCCGGAGGCGACGCCCGACGGTGGGTTGCCGTCCGGGATCCCGAGCCCCGGCAGCGCCGGCGCCCAGCGCCAGACGCCGATCGCCGTCCCGTAGAGCTCGAGCGCGGCGACGACGAGGAAGACGCCGGCGTAGACCGCCCGGAAGCGCGAGCGCCAGAGGAACGCGAGCAGGAGCGGCACCCCGATCGCGCCCGCGACGTCGCGCTGCGGCAGCACCGTCAGCCCGAGCAGCGCCCAGGCGGCCGCGATCACGGCAGCCGTCAGCACGAGCGCCCGGGCGTGCCGCGCCAGGGCGACCGCGAGCGCGAGCCCCGTCAGGTAGACGAGCCCGTGCGCGGGCGGGATGAAGAGCGGCAGGTTCTCGAGCCGGTAGCGGTAGACGCCCCAGACGAGCGAGCCGGTCACCTCGCCGACCGTCGCGAAGGCGACGACGCCGACCACCTGCGCCCGTCGCAGCGGCGCGAGCAGCCACAGCGCCCCGGCCAGCACGAGCCAGGTCAGCGCCCCGAGCCCGAGCTGCTCGGCCGGGCTCGCCCGGGTGTCGACCGCGAGCAGGGCGGCGACGAAGGCCGCGCCCGCGCCGGCGGCCGCTAGCGGCGGAACTGCAGGTCGTGCCAACTCGGGGTCGGGGCGAGCTCGAGCAGCGCCCGGCCGCCGTTCGGGTCGCGGTAGGCGAACTCGGCGGCCTGCTCGTCCCAGACCACCTCGAGCAGCCCCTCCTTGACGCGGTGGTCGAGCCAGGCGCCGCGGAAGATCAGCTTCCGGAGCCAGTAGACGAGCGACTCGCCGTCGACGAGCGCGATCCGCTCCCAGTGCCGGACGAGGTAGGCGCCGAGCGCGCTGCGCGGCTGCTCGATCGCGCCGACCGCGGCCAGCTCGACCAGGTCGGCGGTCTCGTCCTCGTCGAGCTCGTTCGCCTCGAGCAGGCCGAGCTTGACCGCCGCGGCGATCACGCGCTGCTCGAAGTCGTCCTCGTTGAACGAGAAGCGGTAGCCCAGGAACTCGACGACGTAGTCGTCGCCCGAGGTGTAGTTCGGCTCCGGCACTGTCCCGCAGGATAGCCCCGGCCCCGGCGCGCGGGCTCTACACTGGCGGCGTGAACGTCCGTCTCGCCGCGGCCGCAGCGGCCGTCTCCGTCGGCCTCGCCTTCCTCGTCGCCTGGTTCTACTCGCTGCCGCTCGAGCGGGCGTTCGTGCTCAGCCCGGTGATCGTCGCCGGCGCGGGGGTGGTCGCGATGACGGCGCTCCTGCTCGTGCGCGCCGCGATCGAGAGCGCCCGCGAGCTGCGCAACCCGCGGCGGTTCTGGGTCTGGTTCGGCGTCGCCTGCGTCGTGATCGCCGGGCTCTCGCTGCTCGGGGTCGAGCTGCCGCGCGAGGGATGAGCGCCGCGCGGCCGACCCTCTACGAGCGCGCCGGCGGCGACGAGGCCTTCCTCGCCCTCGCGCGGGCCCACCACGCGCGCTGCCTCGCGGATCCCGAGCTCAACCACCCCTTCTCGCACGAGGGCCAGCACCCCCGGCACGTCGAGCGCCTCGCCGCCTACTGGGCCGAGGTGCTGGGCGGCCCGCCCGCGTACTCGCAGAGCTGCGGCGACGAGTCGGGCGTCCTCCGCCTGCACGCGGGGAACGGCGACATGGGCGATCTCGGCGAGCGGTTCCTCGACTGCTTCGTCGCGGCGATCGACGACGCGGGGCTCCCGGACGATCCCGAGCTCCGGGCGGCGCTCCGCGCGTACATGCGCTGGGCGGTCGACAACGTGCTCGCGTACGGCCCCGTCGACGCCGTCGTGCCGGCGGGGCTCGCCGTGCCGCGCTGGGGCCTCGACGGCCTCGAGCCTCAGCGGCTCTAGCGGATCAGCACCGGCGTCCCGATCCGGACGTGCGCGAAGAGCCACTCCGCGTCCGGGATGTGCATGCGGATGCAGCCGTGCGAGGCCGAGTAGCCGATCGAGGCGTCGTCGGGTGTCCCGTGCATGCCGACGCCCGGCGCCGAGATGCCCATCCAGCGCGTCCCGAGCGGGTTGCCCGGGGCCGGGCGGCACCGGCTTCTCGCCACGGGCCCACGGCGAGTCCGGCGGGTACCACCACGGGTCGCGCTGCATGTCGACGACCTCGAAGAGCCCCGACGGCGTCGGGTAGATCGAGCGGCCGGTGGCGACGCCGAAGCTGCGGACGAGGCGCGTGCCCGCGTAGAGGCGGAGGCTGTTCGCGGCGCGGTCGACGACGACGACCGGCCCGAAGCGCGCGCGCGTCCGGACGGCCGGCACCGCGCGCGTCGGGAGCGACACCGGCTCGCCGTCCGGGGCGGTGAGCGCCCGCTCGACGGCCGCGACCGCGGCCTGCGCCCGCACCGCGACGCCCGGCCTCGCGCTCGGCGATCAGCGGCTTGCCGGCGAAGCCGACGAGCCGCGCGTCGCGGGGGCGGCGTTCGACGGAGTGCGCCAGCTTCGTGACGAATCTCCGCACGGCCGCGTGCGAGACGCCGACCTCGACGTCGACCTTCGTGCCCGCGGGCGCGGCGAGCGCGTCGCTGACGGCCCGGTCGACCGACGGCGCGGACGCGGAAGGCGGCCGGGTCGACCGTCCAGCTTCGGTTCCCGGCCTCGACGACGAGCGGCCGCGCGTAGGCGGCCCCGACCGCGGCCCGGGCCGGCTCGGAGGTGAGCCCGCCGACCGCGACCGGCCCGACGCGGACGCCGGGCGCGATCGCCGGCGACTGCCTCGAGGCGGGAGCCTGCGCGGCCGCGAGCGCGGCGGCGAGGACGAGCGAGCCGAGGATGCGAAGTGGCACGGGTCGAAGTCTGGGCGGTCGGGCATCGACGGGCAAGGCCTCTACCCGCTGCGGCCGCGGCTCATGCGCCGGGCGATGCCGTCCGACCCTGGACCTAACGTGGATCGCCCATGGTGGACGGCGGCTGGACGATCGAGCACTGCGACCCCGCGGACGCGGCCGTCCTCGCGGAGGCGCTCGGGATCTCGCAGACGACGGCGGCGGTGCTCGTCCGCCGCGGCCATCGCGACCCGGCGGAGGCCCGCGCGTTCCTCGAGGGCGCGCTCCCCGGCCACGACCCGCTCCTGCTCGGCGACATGGCCGCCGCGGTCGAGACGATCCGCGCCGCGGTCGCGGCCGGCACGACGATCTGCGTCCACGGCGACTACGACGCCGACGGCATCTGCGCGACCGCGCTCGCGGTCCTGCTCCTGCGCGAGCTCGGCGTCGACGCGCGCCGCCACCTGCCGAGCCGCTTCGAGGAGGGCTACGGCCTCAACGGCCGGACGATCGAGCGGCTCGCCGAGGAGGGCGTCGGCCTCGTCCTGACCGTCGACTGCGGCATCACCGCCGTCGAGGAGGTGGCGCTCGCCCGCGGCCTCGGCCTCGAGGTCGTCGTCACCGACCACCACCGCCCGGGCGACGAGCTCCCCGACTGCCCCGTCGTCGCGACCCTGAAGGGCGACTACCCGTTCCCGGGCCTCTGCGGCACCGGCGTCGTCTGGAAGCTCGCCGAGGCGCTGCTCGGGCGCGGGCACCCGTTCCTCGAGGAGCACCTCGACCTGGTCGCGCTCGCGACCGTGGCCGACGTCGTCCCGCTCGTCGACGAGAACCGCGCGCTCGCCCTCGCGGGCCTGCGGCGGCTCGCCCGGACGCAGAAGCCCGGCCTGCGGGCGCTGATGGAGGCCGCCCGCGTCGACCCCGCGACCGTCGACGAGGGCGCGATCGGCTTCCGGCTCGCCCCGCGCATCAACGCCGCCGGCCGGCTCGGCAAGCCGGAGGCGGGCCTGCACCTGCTCCTGACCGAGAGCCCGCGCGAGGCCGCGCTGCTCGCGCGCGAGCTCGAGGAGGTCAACCGCGACCGCCAGTCGGTCGAGGAGCGGATCCTGCGCGAGGCGGTCGAGCAGATCGAGTCCTGGCCCGAGGCGACGCGCCGCCGCCGCGCCTACGTCGTCGCGGGCGCCGACTGGCACGAGGGCGTGATCGGGATCGTCGCCTCGCGCCTCGTCGAGCGCTACCACCGGCCCGTCGTCCTGATCGCCGGCGCCGAGCCCGCCTGGAAGGGCTCCGGCCGCTCGATCGCCTCCTTCGACCTGCACGCCGGGCTCGGCGCCTGCTCGGAGCACCTGCAGCGCTACGGCGGCCATCGCGCCGCCGCCGGGCTCTCGATCCTGCCGGAGCACGTCGAGGCGTTCGCCGACGCGTTCGCGGCGCACGCCGACGCGACGATCGAGGACGAGGAGCTCGCCTCCGTGACCTCCGTCGACGCGGTCGTGCCGGGCCGGACGCTGTCGCTCGACCTCTGCGCCGAGCTGCAGCGGCTGGCGCCGTTCGGGCTCGGCAACCCCGGCGTCGTCCTCCTGCTCGGCGGCTGCGAGCTCGGCGAGCTCGCCACCGTCGGCGAGGGCCGGCACCTGCGCTTCCGCGTCCGCGACGGGGGCGCCGACGCGGGCAGCGCGATCGCCTTCGGGCTCGGCGGCCAGCTCGACCGCTTCCGCGTGCCCGGCCGCTGGGACGTCGCCTTCCGCCTGCAGGAGAACCGCTGGAACGGCACCGTCAGCCCGCAGCTCGTCGTCCGACGGGTCTTCCCCTCGGCGCCCGGCTACGCCGCGCTGCGCGACCGCCTCGCGGCGGAGTTCCGGCGCGGCCGGGAGGCGTGGAGCCCCGAGGCGGCGGCGATCTTCGCCGAGCTCGGCCTCGACGGCCCCGACCCCGTCTGGCGGAGCCTGCTCGAGTCGGAGCGGTTCAGGATGCTGTTAGCCGAACCGCCGCTCGCGGCCGCCGCGTAGCGGGCACCCGCCCGCCCTGGGCGTCGAGCGTCGCGAGCAGCCGGGCGAGCCGGCGGGCCCTGCGTTCTGTGCGGCGGCGGCGGAGCACGGGCAGCATGGTTCTCCGTCGGAACGCGTCTCCCTGCCCGTTCGTTACGGCCCCGTGAAGCGTCCGGGCGGGGGATGGGAGCCGGAGGGGCCGGGGGTACACTGAACGGATGGCGACGACGATCGAGAGGACCTCGCCGCACGAGGATCTGCTCGAGGAGCTGCTCGCCGACGTCGAGGCCTACATGCCGGACGCCGACCGCGAGCTGCTGCGGCGGGCGTTCCTCTACGCCGAGAAGGCGCACGACGGCCAGAAGCGCCGCTCCGGGCAGGCGTTCATCTACCACCCGTTCGGCGCCGCCAAGATCGTCGCCGAGCTGCACCTCGACGAGACCTCGATCGCGGCCGCGCTCCTCCACGACGTCGTCGAGGACACCGGCGTCTCGATCGAGGAGCTGCGGGCCGAGTTCGGCGAGGAGGTCGCGCAGCTCGTCGAGGGCGTCACCAAGCTGACCCGGATCCAGTTCAGGAGCCGCGAGCACGCCGAGGCCGAGAACTACCGGAAGATGATCGTGGCGATGGCCGAGGACGTCCGGGTGATCCTGATCAAGCTCGCCGACCGGCTCCACAACATGCGCACGATCGAGTACCTCGGCAAGCAGAAGCAGGTGCAGAAGGCCAAGGAGGTGCTGGAGATCTACGCGCCGCTCGCGCACCGCCTCGGCATCCACGCCCTCAAGTGGGAGCTCGAGGACCTCGCCTTCCAGACGCTGCACCCGCGCAAGTACGAGGAGATCAAGCAGATGGTCGCCGAGCGCCGCGCCGACCGCGAGGAGCACGTCAAGGAGGGCGCGGAGGTGCTCGAGCGGGAGCTGCAGAAGGTCGACATCCCGGCCGACATCTCCGGCCGCGCCAAGCACTTCTACTCGATCTACGAGAAGATGGCGAAGAAGGGCAAGGAGTTCAACGAGATCTACGACCTGACCGCGATGCGCGTGATCGTCGAGCGGTCGGGCGACGAGGGCACGCGGGACTGCTACGGCGCGCTCGGGCTGATCCACTCGCTCTGGAAGCCGATGCCGAACCGGTTCAAGGACTACATCGCGATGCCGAAGCTGAACCACTACAAGGCCCTGCACACGACCGTGATCGGGCCGCAGGGCCGGCCGCTCGAGATCCAGGTGCGGACGCGCGAGATGCACGAGACCGCCGAGTTCGGGATCGCCGCGCACTGGCTCTACAAGCGCGGCAAGGACGGCACCCGCGACGTCGAGTGGACGGCCTGGGTGACGCAGCTGATGGACTGGCAGGCCGACGAGGCCGACCCGCGCGAGTTCATGAAGAACTTCCGCACCGACCTCTTCTCGGACGAGGTGCACGTGTTCACGCCGAAGGGGCAGGTGAAGACGCTGCCGCAGGGCGCGACCCCGATCGACTTCGCCTACGCCGTCCACACCGACGTCGGCCACCGCACGGTCGGCGCGAAGGTGAACGGGCGGATCGTGCCGCTGCACTACCGGCTCAAGAACGGCGACTTCGTCGAGATCCTGACCTCGAAGTCGGGCCGGGGGCCGTCGCGCGACTGGATGTCGCTCGCGGCGTCGTCGCGGGCCCGCAACAAGATCCGCCAGTGGTTCTCGCGCGAGACGCGCGAGGACGCCGAGGCGAAGGGCCGCGAGTCGCTCGAGCAGGCGCTCAAGCAGCAGAACCTGCCCTACCGGAAGCTGCAGGGCTCGGCGGTGCTGGCGCAGGTGATCCGCGAGACGGGCTTCAAGAAGGCGGAGGACTTCTACGTCGCGCTCGGCTCCGGGAAGCTCTCCTCGGGCCAGATCGTCAACAAGGTGATCCAGCGGCTGAAGACCGAGGAGGTCGCGACCGAGGAGCCGGTGATCCTGAAGGCGCCGAAGGCGCGCGACGCGGTCGACGGCTCGAGCGTCGGCATCCGCGTCGGCGGCGTCGAGGACGTGCTCGTGCGCCTGGCGAAGTGCTGCACGCCGGTGCCGGGCGACGCGATCGTCGGCTACGTCTCGCTCGGCAAGGGGATCACGATCCACCGCGGCGACTGCCCGAACGTGAAGGCGCTGCGGCGCAACCCGGAGCGGCTGACCGAGGTCGACTGGGACGGCGGCGCGACGACGTCGAGCTTCCGCGTCCAGATCCGGGTCGAGTCGTGGGATCGACCGCGCCTCCTCGAGGACGTGGCCCGCACCTTCGCCGAGCACGGCGCGAACATCGTCGCCTACGGCGGCATGGTCGAGGACCAGCTGGCGAAGAACTGGTACACGGCCGAGGTCGGCGACGTCAAGGAGCTGCGGGCGCTGCTGACGGCGCTGCGCAACCTCGAGGCCGTCTTCGACGCGTACCGCGTCACCCCGTCCTGAGCACGGCCGGTGCTTCGCAGCCGACGCGGGAGCCCCGCGTCGGCACGCCGGTCCAGCCGAGCGGAGGTTCCGGCTGCACCCGATGATTCCGGCCCCTCGGCGAGTCAGACCGGATGCCCGGGTTCCGACGACACAAGGAGAGACAGCGTGAGAACGGCGATCTACTCGATGGGCGTCTCGCTCGACTGCTACATCGCGGGACCTGACGGGAACGACTGGGGCATCCCCGATGCCGAGCTGCACCGCTTCCACAACCAGCAGACACGCGAGCTCGGCCTGCATGTTCTCGGACGACGCCTCTACGAGGTGATGGCCTTCTGGGAGACCGCCGAAGAACGCAACCCCGCCGCGCTCGCGGGCGCTTCCGAGCTCGACGTCGTCCAGCTCGAGTTCGCGCGGATCTGGAAGCAGCTACCGAAGCTCGTCTTCTCGAAGTCGCTCGAGGCAGTCGAGGGAAATGCGCGGCTCTCCCGTGCCGATCCTGTGCAGACCGTTCGAGCGCTCAAGGAAGAGGACGGTGGGCCGATCGCCGTCGGCGGCGCAGACCTGGCCGCGACTCTCACGGCGCACCGGCTCATCGACGAGTACCACGTGTTCGTCTACCCGGTGGCCCTCGGCGGAGGCAAACCGTTCTTCGCAGACCACGCTCGTGTCGATCTCGAACTCCTCGAGACGCGCACGTTCAGCAGCCGCGTCGTCTACCTCCGCTACCGGCGCACGTAGAAGCCGTCGCTCTGGAGAAGGCCGTCGCTCTGGCGGTCTTCCAGACCAGGGGCGCACGCCGCCGTCGCCTCACGTGGCCGGCGTCGCGAGCCGCTTTGCGTTGGCGCGCCGCGGTTCGGGCGAACCGGGGCGCTCCTCGCCGGCGCCGCACGAGCCCCTGAACGGGAGCCGTGCAGCCCGGCCTACGCGAGCTTCAGCATCCGGGCGAGCCGGATCGGCAGGACCGAGGCGCGGCGGGCACGCGGGCTCTGCGGGCGGGCGACCCTACGCGCCTCCCGGGCCCGGAGCTCGTCGACGATCAGCCGGTGGCGGGTCTCGAACTGGGTGACGGCGGGGTACATGGGTCGCTCCTCTCGGGTCGCGTCGTAGCCTGCTGCGACGCTAACGCGGTGCCGGGATGAGCGAAATCGGCGCCCGGGCCGGTCTTTCAGGGCCGCGGCGCGGCGGAACCGGCGGTTCGGCTGGGGTTGACCCCTCGCCGCCGACCGCGACGAGGCTCGCAGCGAGCTGCGCGCGAGACCGGATGCCGAGCTTTCGGTAGATCTTCGACAGGTTCCACTGCACCGTCTTGGGGCTGATGAAGAGTACGTCGGCAGTCTCGCGATACGACAGCCCCGACGCGATCAGGTCTGCTATTCGCTGTTCCGTCGGTGTGAGTCCCGCGGGCGCCGGTGCACGACCGCTGATGCGCGCGAGCTCCGCGTCCGTCCTCGTCTCCCACAGGACCGCCCCGAGTCGACCGAAGATCTCGCGTGCGCTCTCGAGTGCTTCGCGGGCGGCACGCTTCTTCCGGTCGCGCCGGAGGACGTTGCCGAGGACGACGAGCGTGCGGGCGCGCTCGAACGGCTCCTCGAGCCGGTCGTGAAGCTCGAGCGCGCGCTCGAGCTCCTGGTGTGCCGCGCCGAGGTCGCCGCGGGCAGCGCCCAGAAGTGCGCGGCCGCGGCAGGCCATGACGAGCACCCAGGGCCTCGCCTCGAGCCGGTCGAGCTCGGCGAGCAGCGCTTCGACGCCGTCCCACTGGCCGAGAGCGATCTTCGCCTCGATCGCATCGCCGTGGAAGCGGAACAGCGCCGGCTCGCGGAGGCCCGTCTCCTCGACCGCTGCCGTCAGCCTGCTCAGCGCCCGATCGGCTTCACGCGCGTGTCCGAGCGAGAGCTCGAGGAAGCCGAGGATCGCGAGCAGCTCGAAGCCGGCCGACCGGCTGCCCACCGCGTCCGCCACGTTCAGCCCCTCCTCGATCTTCGCCCGCGCCGAGGCGACGAGGCCGAGGTGGGCATCGACGAGCGCTTCGACCACGAGCGAGAAGGAATAGTGCATCGCAAGCCCGCTCTGCAGAGTCGACTCGCGCGACTCACGCGCGTGGCGCCTCGATCGTTCCCAGTCCCCGGTCAGCAGCTCGATGCGCGCGAAGTGATAGAGGATGAACGGCAGCGAGTGCTCGTCACCCCGTTCGACCGCGGCCCGGTAGAGCGCGTCGAAGTGGGCGCGGGCGACGCTCAACTCGCCCGCCCATTCCAGGAGCATCGCGTGGATCCAGTCCGGCCTGCCGAGAATCTGCGACCACTCCGGCGCCTGGCCCAGGGCGACGGCGCGTTCGATCGTCGCCAACGGGATCGCCTTCGCCTTTCAACGCCTCGAGAAACGCGACGTGAGACAGCGCACCGGCCAGAAGCGCCGGCTCTCCGAGCGACTCCGCGAGCTCGAGCGCGCTCCGCGCGTGGAGCTCGGCTGCAGCCAGTCCCCGTGTCATGTGAAAGCACCAGGCCAACCCCTCCTCGATCTCGATGCGAAGTGCGACGTCGTCAGCATGCTCGGCCAGCGCGGCCGCGAAGATCTCCTCGGCGGCACGGAACCCCTCGGCATGAGCGGACACCCAGCCGAGCCGCGTGAGCGCCTGGGCGCGCTCCCGGCCGGGTGCCGACTCGGCGACGACCTCCTCCAGCAGCGCCCGCGCGCGATCGACCTCCCCGGCGTCGAAGCGTCGTTCCGCTGCCTCGACGCCCCGTCGCCTTGCCTCGCCTCCGGCGTCCGCCGGGGTCAGCCTGCGAGCCTGCTCCCAGAGCTCCGCAGCCGACCCCGGCGCGCCTCGTGCTCGTGCTCGCCGGGCGGCCTCGTCGAGCACCGCGGCGACCGCGGCGTCGGGGTGCTCGGCCGCCAGGGCCAGATGACGCCCCCGCTCCTCGGGGTCTTCCAGGATCTCGGCCAGCCGAGCGTGCAGGGCGCGCCTCGGCCCGGCGGGATCTGCGCATAGGTGATCGAGGCGAGCAGCGGGTGTGCGAACCGCACGCGGTCGCCGTCCAGTTCGACGATGCCCGCCGTCGCCGCCCCCTCGATCGCAACTGCGGAGTCGCCGCTGCCCCTGACCGCGTCGATCAGCTCCACGGTGGGCCTCATCAGCGCCGCGGCGATCTCCGTCGCCTCGCGCGCAGGTCGAGGCAGGCAGCACGAGCCTGTCGCGCACCAGCTCGTGCAGGCTTGCGGGGATCGGGACCGCGTCGTCGGCATCGGAGAGATCGCCGCGTTGCTGCAGCGCCCGACCGATCTCGAGCGCGAAGAACGGGTTGCCGCCGGATCGATCGTGAAGGCGCACGAGCGATTGCTCGGAGAGGCGCGCATCCAGGCGCGTGGCCAGCAGACGGTCGAGTTCCGCCGGCTCGAGAGACGCGAGCCGCAGGTGGCCCAGGCGGCCATCCGCCAGGGCCCGCTCGAGATCGCCGGGAGCGGCGGACGGACTCTCCGAGCGCCGTGCGACGAGCAGGCCGATCCGCTCGTCCTTCAAGCGGCGAGCGACGAACGCAAGCACATCCTCCGACGCTCGATCGAGCCACTGGACGTCATCGATCCCGACGACGGTCGGACCTTCACGCGCGATCGCGCGGAGCACACCCAGCGTTCCCAGCGGCACTGCCCGCTGCGACGGCTGCCCCTCCGGCTCTCTCCGCAGCAGCGCCACCTCGAGCGCCCGGCGCTGCGGCTCCGGAAGCTCTCCCAGTGCCTCCTCCGGGATCTCGGCGAGCAGATCCCCCAGCGCGCCATACGCCAGCTGTGCCTCCGACTCGATCGGGCGACAGACAAGCACGCGGTACGACCGATCCGCGGCCGCCGCAAGCCCCGCCTTCCAGAGCATGGTCTTCCCGATCCCGAGCTCACCCTCGAGTACGAGCGCGATCGGCCCGGCCTCGATCCCGTCCAGGAACTCGCCGAGGTTCCTCAGCTCCTCCGCGCGACCGATGATCGCTTGCCGCTCTGCAAACACCCGCGAGATCTCCTCCTGAGAAGATCCGATCGTATTGGTCGCGTGGGGCTGAAGTCTCCGCGTAATCGCACGTCGGGACGGTCGCTGCAGCACCGACCGGCCGGTCTCGGCCGTGGCGCGAACCCAGGTTGCTCGGACTCGGGCGCTCCTGGAGCTGGCTGCCGAGCCTGAGCCTAGGCCTGCGTGACTATGTCGACCGAGATCTCCACCGCCGGGATCGCTCCTCTGTTCTCGAGCCAGTGCGTGGTGTTCCGATCCTCGGGCCAGCCCACTCCCGGCCCGTAGTCGGTGGCGACTCCGTCTCGGTGGTCGGTGATCGTTCCTTGCAGGACGTAGACGATGCCCGGTCTGTCCTTATGGTCGTGAATCGGGCCGAAGACGCCCCCGGGCTCGATGGTCACCATGCGCATGCGGAGCCGGCGACCTGCCATGCCCTCGATCTCGGGGCCGAGGTCGACGGTTGCGAGTACCTCCGCCGTAACGCCTTTCGTCTCGGGTGCCGGCTCCTCGTTGCTCATCGCGCTCTCCTCTCTGTGCAGACAATCCGGAAGGGGTCGGACGGGCGTCCATAGCCTGACGCTCTCTCGAGTGTGGCTCTTCCGCGAGCATCCCACAGAGCTTCTTGTCGACGCGATGCGCACTCGCGAGAAGCGACTATTCGAACCGGATGACGGTCGAGCGGCTCGCGTGTCGGTGGGCATTCCCGAACTCAGTGGTCCAGGCCGAGCATCCACTCGCTGCGAGGAAGCACCGCGAAGACCTCGCCGTCCACGGGCTCACGGCCGAGCGCCTCGCGGATTGCCTGTTTGCGTGACCGGCGCGCCGGAAGGCCGGGCTGACGGTCCACCTCCCGGACGAGGCGCCAGTCGCCCGTCGGCATCCTCTGCAGGACCACGTACCGGCCGGCGTTCGGAGTCACGCCGCAAGGGTAGGAGGCTCGGCCGCCATTCGGGAACACCGGCGGATGCCAGTCACTTCGCCTTCGCTCGCGGGTCGTGTTGAGACAGGCGTCCTGCCCGTCGTAGTCGACCCAGACCAAGCTCGACTGCGGAATGGCCGTCTGGCATCAACGGAGGCGTCCCAGCTCATCTCGTCCAGAGGCTCGATCGTGTACGTCGCCGCGGCGATGCCCGTCAACCTACCTACGATCGAGGAGCGTGAGGCAGGGACGAGGACGCATGCCTCGACGACGCCGGGCTTCAGCGGCCGCGCTCGATCCGGGTCCTGACGCCGGTTCCCTCGTTCGGGGGATCGATCGCCGCGGTCGGGAGCTTTGCCTCGATCGAGGGATGGCGTCCGTTCGCGCGCTGGCCTAGAACGAGGTGCAGGGGGAGAGGGCGATGCGGCGGCCCGCCCGTCCGCTACATGGGGCAGCGGACGGGCGAGGCGCCGACGTCGAGGTCGCGGACGTGGGCCGAGAGAAGCAGCGCGACGCGCTCGAGCAGCGGCAGGTCGTCGGGCGAGGGCCGGCGCGGCGTCGCCCGCAGTTCGGCGATCCGCGTGCCGCGCCAGACGATCGGGACGCACAGCGGCGCCTCGCCGCCCGGGCGCCGCGACGACGAGCGAGGAGTAGAGCCGCTCGTGGAGCGCCTGCAGCACCGCCGGGACGACCTCCCCGGCCGGCCCGCCCCGGTTGAGGATCCGGTCGACGGCCTCGAGCGCGCCGCTGTGGCTCACCGCTCGGCCGCGGCCTCGAACTCCTGGACGGCGCGTCGGTAGGCCTCCGGCAGCGGCGCCTTCTCGCGCCGCTCGCGGTCGACGAAGACCATCGTCTGCGTCGCCGTGCACATCAGCCGGTCGTCCGCCAGCCGGTAGGCGGCGTGCTCGTAGGTGACGCTGGTCGTCCCGAGCCGCAGCAGGCGGACGAAGACCTCGAGCAGGTCGTCGAAGCGGGCGGGCGCGACGTAGTCGACCGACGAGGCTCGCATCGCGAACTCGCCCTCGGGCGTCCCCAGCGAGAGGCCGAGGTGGCGGTGGTACTCCGTCCGTGCGTGGTCGAAGTAGGGGAGGTAGCGGCCGTAGTAGACGACCCCCTGCGCGTCGGTGTCCGAGAACCAGACGCGCGTCAGCGCCGAGTAGCGGAAGGGCGGCTTCCGGTCGGTGACGCGGCCGAGCTCGTAGACGGACGGCATCGTCCGCGATCGTACCGTCGGCGCTCGTGACGGAAAGTCACACACACGGGGTCGGGATGCGCACGGGTTGCCATCTCCGCCCCTCCTTGTGACGAAATGTCACTTGGTGGGTCAGCCGCTGCCGAAGCCGCCGCGGTTTCCGGGCTCGCGTCCGTTCCACCTTGTGACGAGATGTCACTTGGGCAGCCTCGAGCGGCAGCTTTCAGCCGCGGATCACCGCCAGCACCTCGTCGCGCTTCGCCTCCATCAGCTCGCGCGAGCGCGCCTCGAGGTTGAGACGGAGCAGCGGCTCGGTGTTCGACGGGCGGACGTTGAAGTGCCAGTCGTCGGCCTCGACCGAGACGCCGTCGAGCTCCGAGACGCGGCCCTCGCGTCCGAACCGCATCCTTCAGCTCCTCGAGCGTCGCCGCGACGTCCTCGACCCGCGAGTTCAGCTCGCCCGTGATGAAGTAGCGCGAGCGGTACGGCTCGAGGATCTCCGACAGCTTCCGCCCCCGCTTCGAGATCAGCTCCAGCATCAGCAGGAACGGGACGACGCCCGAGTCGGCCTGCGAGAAGTCGCGGAAGTAGTAGTGCGCCGACACCTCGCCCGCGAAGACCGCGTGCTCCTGGCGCATGCGGTGCTTGATGTAGGCGTGGCCGACGCGGTTGACGAGGGCGGTGCCGCCGGCGCGCTCGATCGTCTCCGGCACGGCCCAGGAGGCGCGCACGTCGTAGAGGACGGTGCCGCCCGGCTCCTTCTCGAGGATCGACTCGGCGAGCAGCGCCGTCACGAAGTCGCCGGGGACGAACTCGCCGGTGTCGTCGACGAAGAAGCAGCGGTCGGCGTCCCCGTCGTAGGCGACGCCGAGGTCGGCGCCCTGCTCGCGCGTCTTCGCGACGATGAACTCGCGGTTCTCGGGCAGGAGCGGGTTCGGCTCGTGGTTGGGGAACGAGCCGTCCGGCTCGAAGTAGCAGCGGACGGCGTCGACCGGAAGCCGCTCGAGCACCGGCGGCAGCATCGCGCCCGCCATGCCGTTCGCGGCGTCGACGACGACCCGCAGCGGCCGGATCGCACCGGCGTCGACGAAGGAGAGCACCTTCTCGACGAAGCCGGCGTAGACGTCCTGCCGCCGCACCTCGCCGCGACGCTCGACCGGCCCGAAGTCGCCGAGCGCGCGGTCGCGGACGTCGTCGAGGCCCGACTCGCCCCCGACCGGCAGCGCGCCCGCCCGCACGATCTTCATGCCGGTGTACTGCTTCGGGTTGTGCGAGGCGGTGACGGCGATGCCGCCGTCGAGGCCGAGCTCGCCGACGGCGTAGTAGACCATCTCGGTGCCGACCAGCCCGATGTCGACCACCTCGACGCCCGCGTCGGCGGCGCCCTCGATCACCGCGTGCGCCATCGTCGGCGACGAGAGCCGCATGTCCCGCCCGACCGCGATCCGCTCCGGCCGGAACTGCTCGCCGAAGGCGCGCCCGATCGCGTAGGCGCCGGCCTCGTCGAGCTCGTCCGGGTAGAGGCCGCGGACGTCGTATGCTTTGAAGACGGTCGGATCGAGCACGAGGTGCCGATGCTACGGAACCGCCGAGCCGCGCGAGGTGTCGAACCGGCGTGAGATCGCTCGTCGCCGCGCTCCTGCTCGCGCTCGCGATCGCGCCGGTGGCGAGTCCGGCGGCCGGCCCGGTTCTCGGCGTCGATTGGAGCGTCGCGGGGCAGCGGCTCGCGTGGTTCGACCCGCAGACGATGCGCGCGCTGCCGGGGCGCAAGGCGCCGCTCGGCTTCCACGTCGGCAGCTGGAGCTTCTCGACGGATCGCGGCACGCTCGCGGTCGGCGGCACCGGGGCGAGCCTGCGCTTCGTCGACGCGCGCCGGATGCGCGTCCTCGGCGACGTCCGCCTCGCGGCCGGAGGCAACGGCGTTGCGGGAGTCAGCTGGCTGCGGCCAGACCGGCTGATCGCGTTCGTGCGCCGGCCCGGCGATACCACCGCCGTCGTCGTCGACCCGCAGCGCCGCAGCGTGCTTCGGCGCGTCGCGCTCGGCGGCCAGCTCGAGGCGATCGGGAGGCTCGTCGACGGCGTCGCTGTCTTGCTCCGGCCCGAGGACGGGATCGGTCCGGCGCAGGTCGCCCTCGTCGATGTCGCGGGATCCGTCCGGCGCGCCGCCGTCGACCGGATCCCGATCGGTGCGCCGCTCCAGGTCGACGAGGGCGAGATCGCGCGCACGGCGAGCGCCGGCTTCGCCGTCGATCCGGCCACGCGCACCGCCTGGGTCGTCGGTGCGAGCGCGCTGGCCCAGGTCGACCTGGTCACGCTCGCCGTCTCGTACCGGTCGTCGCCGCGGCAGCTCGCCAAGGCGAGCGAAGGCCCCTTCCGCACCGCGCGCTGGCTCGGGGGCGGCCTGATCGCCGTCGCCGGCGGCGCCAATTCGGCCTCGAGACGCGCCGACGGCACGCTCGACACGCGCGTCGAGCCGTACGGTCTGCGCCTGCTCGACGTCGCGTCCGGCACCAGCCGCACGATCGATCCGTCGGCGGCCTGGTTCGACCCTGCCGGCGGGCTCCTGCTCGTCCGCAGCGGCGACGAGGCGGTGGTCGCCTACGACCGGCAGGGCGCGGAGCGGCTCCGCATCGCACTCGGCCGCGACACGTGGGTGAACGCCGCCGGGGCGACCGCGCTCGTGTGCAGACAACGCGAGCTGGTGGCCGTCGTCGACCTCTCCTCCGGCGCGCGAGCCGCGGCCGGCCGCGGCGCCGTCTGCGCCGACCTCCTCGCCGGCCCCGCCTCCGACTACTGAGCGACCTCGAGCAGCCGCCGCGCGAGGCGGCGACGCCTCGTCGGTGTCCTTGCCGTAGCCTCCCGAGCGCGGCAGGCCGCCGATCTCGAGCACGATCGGCCCGTCGTAGGCGGCCGCGGCGAGCGCCCGCACCACGCCGTCGAAGTCGACCGACCCCTGCCCGAGCGGCAGATGGTGGTTCGTCGCGGGCAGCGGCGTGTCGGAGGCGTGCACGAGCGTCGCCCTGGCGAGCAGCCGCTCGAAGGCGGCGCCGTCCTCGGGCAGCGTGTGGTTGACGTCCCAGACGAAGCCGAGGCCCGGCACGGCCGCGAGGGCCTCTGCGCACGCGGCGGGCGTGGCGAACAGCTCCTCGTCGGGCGAGTTGTGCTCGAGCCCGAGCGCGAAGCCGGCGGCACCGGCGAGCGCCTCCGCCTTCGCGAGCGGGTCGGCGAGCCGCCGTTCCAGCCCGCGCACGTCGTCGCGGTCCGCGGTGACGAGATGGACGTGGACGCGGCGGCAGCCGAGCGCGTCGATCGCCGGGAGGTTCAGCTCGAGCGCGTCGGCCAGGGAGCCGCCGTCGCGCGTCCGGCCCCGTGCGTCGACGCGGACGAGCATCTCGAGCACGAGCTCGACCCCGCTCTCGTCGAGCGCCCGGCGCACGTCGGCGAGCCCGGTGCGGAGGTGCTCCTCGATCGTGCCGGCGCGGTCGCTCCGCAGCTGGATCGCCTCGAACCCTGCCGCCGCGGCGAAGACGATCTCCTCGACGGGCGGGCGCCAGTTGCCGGGGAAGAATCGGCCGACCATGCCGACCTGCGGCCGCATCAGTCGAGCAGGAGGGCGCGGATCGCGCGGGTCGAGGCCTCGTCCGGGGACTCGCTGATGATCGTGGCCGGCCGCTCGAACCCGGCGAGCGCCTCCCGCAGCGGCTCGGCCCGCAGCGTCCCCTCGCCGTAGGGCAGGTGCCGCGTCTCGTTGCGGTTCGCGTAGGCGATGTCCGAGAAGTGGACGTGGAAGGGCGTGCCCGGCTCCTGCACCGCGTCGACGGCCGCGAGGGCCTCGGCGAAGAGGCCCGCGTCGGTGTAGGCGCCGTCGGAGGTCGCGTGCATGTGCGCGAAGTCGAGCACCGGCCGCACCCAGGGCGCCCGCCGCGCGATCTCGACCACGTCGGCGACCGAGCCGAAGTCGCGGACGCGTCCCATCACCTCGAAGCCGAGCGGGACGAGCCGGTCCTTCGCCTCGAGCCGCGCGCGCAGCTCCTCGAGCTGCTCGCAGACCGCGTCGACCGCGTCCTCGCGCGTACGGCCGAGGAGAAAGCCGGGGTGGACGACGATCGGCGCCGCGCCGGCGGCCTTCGCGAGCCCGCAGGAGTGGTCGAGCATCCCGACGGCCATGTTCAGCTTCCTGCCGCGCTCGGCGTGGCCGAGGAAGGCCGCGAGGGGCGCGTGCACCGAGAGCGCGACCCCGTGGGCGCGGGCGAGCTCGCCGAGCCGTGCGGCTCCGTCGTAGTCGAGCTTGAAGCCGCCCACGAACCCGATCTCGCAGGCCTCGTAGCCGCGCTCCGCGAGCAGCGCGAACGACTCCTCGAGGTCGTCGGCCGCGGGCAGGCCGGAGGGTCCGACGCGCAGGTCTCCCATCGGGGCGACGCTAGCGGTCCGCGTCGCTGACGAGGATCTGGCGAGGTGTTTTGCGGCGAAAGCGGCCTAGAACGGGCGAGGTCGGGGGTATCGTCACGGGGTGAGGGGCGAGCGACGGCCCATCTTCAGCATCGGCGCGGTCTCGCGCATGCTCGAGATCCCGGCGGCGACGATCCGCACCTGGGAGGCCAGATACGGCCTCGTCCGGCCGCACCGGTCGAGCGGCGGCCAGCGGCTCTACTCGCGGGAGCAGGTCGACGAGCTGCGCTTCCTCCGCGACGAGGTCGGGCGGGGCAGCCGTCCCGCCCAGGCGCACCGGCTGCTCGCCGAGCGCCGCCGGACGCGGGTGCCGGTTCGCGTCGTCGCGGACGGGCGGCTCGCCGAGTCGCTGCTCGGCCAGCTGCTCGAGGGAGGCGGCTTCGCGCCGACGGCCGCCGGTTCCGCCGAGCTCGCCGTCGTCGACGTCGAGGACGCACACGGGCTCGAGGCGTGCAGGCGGCTCCGGCGCGACGGCATCCGCCGCGTGCTCGCCCTCGTCGCGCCGGGGCTCGGCGAGCCCGAGGCCGACGCGGTGCTCCGCCTCCCGGTCGACGTCGAGGAGCTGCTCGCGGCCGCCCGCTCGCTCGCAGCGGAGTAGGCAGCGAGTCCGTCCGATGCGGCCTCTACGGTGTTTTTCGTCATGGCGAAGAACCCCTCCCGCATCGATCTGCTCGAGCTCGACATCGACCTGCGCCTGTCCGATCTCTGGCGCGAGGCGTCGACGATCACCGACTGGAACCTCGAGGTCGTCGCCGCCTTCATGCGCGCCGCCTACGGCAAGGGCTACTGCGACGCCCTGACCGAGGAGTCGCCGGGATCGCTGTGCGCCGAGCACGGCTACCGCATCCCCGAGCGGCGGCACGCGAACGCCGACGCCTGACGCGGCGCCGCCGAGGCTAGAATCCGCGGCGTGGCGCGCAAGCGAAGCCCCGCACGGCTGGTCGTCGCCCTCTCGGTCGCGGCCCTCCTCGCCGTCTTCCTGCTCTACACCGCGATCGCCGGCAGCGCCACGCCCGCGCTCTCGCCGAGCAAGCTCCCCGGCCACGCCGGCCGCGTCTCGCTGACCGGCAACGTGATCGGGCCGGTCACGGGCGACGCGCACGGCGCCGGGCTCCGCTTCAAGCTGCGCGACATCGAGGGCGGCTCGCGCGCGACCGTGCCGGTCGTCTACAAGGGCACGGTCCCGGATCTCTTCCGGGCCGACCGGCACGTCGTCGTCGACGGGCAGCTCCGGAACGGCGTCTTCGTCGCCGTCCCGGGCTCGCTCGTGACCAAGTGCCCGTCGAAGTACCAGGACGCGAAGACCCCGACCACGTCGTAATGGCCGATCTCGGCCGCGCAGCGCTCGTCGTCAGCCTCGGGCTCGTCGTCTACGCCGCGGTCGCGGGTGCCTACGCCGCGCACGTGCGCCGCCGCCGGCTCGCGCTGTCTGCCCAGAACGCGCTCGTCGCCGCCTTCGGCTCGACCGTGGTCGCCGCCGGCGTGCTCGTCGCCGCGCTCCTGCGCCACGACTTCTCGTTCGAGTACGTCGCCGCGCACACGAGCCGCGACCTGCCGACCGCCTACACGCTCTCGGCCTTCTGGGGCGGCCAGGAGGGCTCGCTGCTCCTCTGGCTGCTCGTCCTCAGCGGCTACGGCGCCGCCGCCGTGCTCCTGCACCGCAGGGCCGCGACGGACATCGTCGTCTGGGCGGTGCCCGTGCTCGGCGCGGTCGCCGCCTTCTTCGGGATCCTGCTCGTCTTCGTCGCCAGCCCCTTCGCGACCGGGCTCGCGCCCTCGGACGGCGCGGGGATGACGCCGAGCCTGCAGAACCCGTACATGCTCGCCCACCCGCCGATGCTCTACCTCGGCTACGTCGGCCTGACCGTGCCGTTCGCGTTCGCGATGGGCGCGCTCCTCTCCGGGCGCACCGACGAGCGCTGGATCGTCGTCACCCGCCGCTGGACGCTCGCCGCCTGGACGTTCCTCGGCGTCGGCCAGCTGCTCGGCTCGCACTGGGCCTACGTCGAGGTCGGCTGGGGCGGCTACTACGCCTGGGACCCGGTCGAGAACGCGGCCCTGATGCCCTGGCTCGCCGCGACCGCCTTCCTGCACTCGGTGATGGTGCAGGAGAAGAAGAACATGCTCCGGGTCTGGAACATGCTGCTCGTGATCATGGCCTTCGCGCTCTCGCTCTTCGGCACCTTCCTGACCCGCTCCGGCGTCGTCAGCTCGATCCACTCGTTCACGCAGAGCTCGATCGGCGCCTGGTTCCTCGGCTTCATCGCGATCGTGCTCGCGGCGTCGCTCGCGCTCGTCTTCCGGCGGCTGCCGCAGTTGCGGGCGAGGACGAAGCTCGAGTCGCCGATCTCGCGCGAGGCGACCTTCCTCTACAACAACCTGCTGCTCGTCGCCTTCACGCTGACGATCCTCTGGGGGGTCGCCTTCCCGATCCTGACCGAGGCGGTGCGCGGCGAGACGATGACGATCGGCAAGCCGTACTACGACTTCTTCCTGAAGGCGTTCGGGCTGCCGCTGCTCCTGCTGATGGGGATCGGCCCGCTCGTCGCCTGGCGGCGCTCCTCCCTGCGCGCGCTCGGGCGGACGTTCGTCTGGCCCGCCGCGTTCGCGGCCGCGGTCGCCGTGCTCCTGCTCGCGCTCGGCGGCGGCTCCTCGGCGCCGGGGATGGTCACCTACACCTTCTCCGCCTTCGTGCTCGGCTCGATCGTGCTCGAGTTCTGGAAGGGGACGCAGGCGCGGAAGGCGCTCGGCACCGAGTCGTGGCCGCGCGCGTTCTCGTCGCTCGTCGCCCGCAACCGGCGCCGGTACGGCGGCTACGTCGTCCACGCGGCGATCCTGCTGCTCGCGGTCGGGATCGCCGGCTCGAGCGCCTACGGCACCACCGTCGAGCGCAAGCTCAGCCCCGGCCAGTCGCTGGCGATCCGCGGCTACACGGTCCGCTACGACGGGCTCGAGCAGCGGCGAACGGCGAACTCGCAGGACGTGCGCGCCGTCCTCTCGCTCGGCGGCCGTGCGTCCGGGACGATGACGAGCGGCCAGAACACCTACCTCGTCGAGCAGTCCACCTCCCGCGAGGTCGGGATCCGCACGAACTGGCTGCGGGCGGAGGACCTCTACGTGATCGCCGACCAGATCCAGCCGAACGGCGACGTCTACTTCAAGGTGCTCGTGAAGCCGCTCGTCGGCCTGATCTGGCTCGCGGGCTTCGTCTTCGTGCTCGGCTCGCTCGTGACGCTCTGGCCCGACGCGCGCGAGGAACGGCGGCTGGCGCTGCGCTACGCCGAAACGGGCGTCCCGGCCGCGACATGACCCTCGCGCTCGTGCTCGCGGCGCTGCTCGCCGTCGCGGCCGTCGTCTTCGTCGCCCGCCCCTTCCTGCGCGACCCGGCCCCGCGCAGCGACCGGCTCGACGAGCCGGGCGTGCTCGAGCAGCGGCAGCTCGCGCTGGCGGAGGAGCGTGACCGGGCGCTCGCGGCGCTGAAGGAGCTCGAGTTCGACCACCGCACCGGCAAGATCTCGGACGACGACTACCGCGGCCTCGTCGGGCCGCTCCGCCGCCGCGCGGCCGAGGCGTTACGGGCGCTCGAGCCCCGGGCAGGCACCGGGGCGAAGGAGCATGTCGGCGCCCGAGACGAGCACCTGTAGCACCTGCGGCAGCCCGCTGCCTGCGGCTGCGCGCTTCTGTCCGGAGTGCGGCAGCCGCGCCGGGGCCGAGCAGGGCGGGGACGCGGCCGCGGTGCGGTTCTTCGGCACGCTGCCGCGGGATGCGGGCCTCGTCGCGGCGGTGGTCGTGCTCGCTGTCGTCGTCTTCCTCTTCGTGGCCGGCGCCTGGGTCGCCGGCGCCGTCATGCTCGCGCTCGCCGCCGCGGCGGCCGCCGTCGTCGCGATCGGGCGCGCCGACCTCGACGAGCGCCGCGGCTCGCCGCGGCTCGTCGCCGCCCGCGCCCGCGGCCGGTCGCTCCTCGAGCAGCTCGCGGCGCAGTCGGAGCTTCGCCGCGAGAGCCTCCGCCGCCGGGCGGCGCTCGAGCGGCTCCAGGCAGAGCGGGGCGCGGCGCTCCGGCGGCTGGGCGAGGCGGTGTACCGCGAGGACGAAGCGGGAACGAGCGAGGCGCGAGCCGCCGTGCGCGAGCTCGACGACCGGATCGCGGCAGAGGAGGACGAGATGGCGCAGGTAGCCGAGCGGATCGAGGAGCGGATCGCCGAGGCGCGGCTCGAGGGCGGCCGGACGGAGCTGCTCGAGCCGCCGCCGCAGCCGGACGTGCCGGAGCCCTATCCGCCGCCCGACGAGGGGACGCCGCCGACGCCCGCGCCGGTGCCGGAGCCGTATCCGCCGCCCGACGAGGGCTCGCCGCCGCACGCAGCCGCCGCAGCAGCCCCCGCAGCAGCCCTAGACAGCGGGGCGACATTCCGGGCCGGGGCGTCTACCCTGTGCCGTCCGGCAGGGACGACCTGCCGCGCGCCGAAGAACGACCCCTCGGACCGAATGTCGCGCCGTCTTCTCATCGTGCTCGCAGTCGCGCTGCTGCTCGCCTCCCCGGCGGCGGGCGACGACCTGCACCGGCAGAAGACGCAGATCGACACGCGCATCGCCTCCCTGAACGGGCACGTCGAGCAGATCCGCCAGCGCGAGAGCGCCCTCCGGGCGCAGATCGACGAGGTCAGCGGCAGGATCCGCTCGCTCGAGGTGCAGGTCGGCGACGTCGCGGCGCAGCTCGACACGCTCCAGCAGGACCTGGCGCTGCACGAGCGGCGGCTGAACCTCCTGAACGCGCTCTTCGAGAAGCGGACGCAGAAGCTCGAGTTCCTGCGCAGGCAGTACCGGGCCTCCGTCGACCGGCTGAACCAGCGCCTGGTCGACATCTACGAGTCCGACCAGACCGACCTCCTCAACGTCGTCGTCTCGGCCGGCAGCTTCCAGGAGATGCTCGACCAGGCCGACTACGTCCAGCAGATCGCAGACCAGGACCGGCGGATCGCGACGCAGGTGCGCCGCTCGCGCGACCAGGTGACGCTGGAGCGCGAGCAGACGAAGCAGGCGCGGCGCAGCGTCCTCGCCGAGGCGCAGGCGATCGCCGTCCGCACGGCCCAGAGGCGGCGGGTGCACGACCAGCTCGTCTCGACGCAGTCGAGTCTCGCCGGCGAGCGCGACCGCAAGCGGGTCAGCCTCGACTCGCTCTCGGCGCAGGAGCGCGCCGAGGCCGAGGAGATCGACTCCCTCCAGGCCCAGAGCGCGGCGCTGCAGGCGAAGATCGTCGCTGCGCAGCAGCAGACGAGCGGCGGCCCGGCGCCGAACCCGGGCGGGCTGCAGTGGCCGGTCGTCGGCCCCGTCACGAGCCCCTTCGGCTGGCGCTGGGGACGCATGCACGAGGGGATCGACATCGCCGTTCCGAGCGGGACGCCGGTGCACGCGGCCGCGGCCGGCACGGTCATCTACGCGGGCTGGATGGGCGGCTACGGCAACCTGGTCGTGATCGACCACGGCGGCGGCGTCGCGACCGCCTACGGGCACAACACGAGCGTCGCGGTCGCCCTCGGCCAGCAGGTCGAGCAGGGCCAGGTGATCGCCTACTCCGGCTCGACCGGTCACTCGACGGGGCCGCACGTGCACTTCGAGGTGCGCGTCGGCGGCGCCGCGCGCGACCCGCTCGGCTACCTGTAGGGGGCCTACAAACGCGCGACCGCCCCGGGGGGAGGCGGTCGGCGTCGTCGGGAGACGATGGGTCGGGAACGGGAGGGCTGTTCCCGATTTCCAAATCATAAACGGGGCCGGCCGGGATCCGGATACGGCAGGCCGGGCGAGCCCAGCCAGTCGAGTGCGAGCGCCTGGCAGGCGGGGTCGTGCGGCGGCCCGGAATGACCGCCGGCGCCGGCGACGACGAGCCGCGACCCGGGCGTCAGCCGGTGCAGGCGCTCGACGTGCGCGAGCGGGATCCGGTCGTCGTCCGAGGCATGGACGTAGAGCACCGGGCAGGCGAGCCCGGCGGCGGCGGCGTAGGTGTCGTGCTCCGTCAGCCAGGCTGCGAACGGGGCCGCGTCCACCGTCGCGTCCCAGCCGCGGAACCGCTCCGCGACGAGCTCGTCGGCGGTCGGCGCGAAGGCGACGACGGCGGCCACGTCGCACGTCGGCCGCGAGCCGAAGCGCCAGATAGCCGCCGAAGCTGTGCCCGACGAGGGCGACGTCCGGCCCGGCGAGCGGCCGCAGCTCCTCGAGCACGCGGCCGTCGAGCGGCTCCCCGCGCCGGGCGCCGTGCCCGGGCAGGTCCGGCGCGGCCGCCTCGAGGCCGCGGGCGGCGGCGGCCGCGACGAGGTCGGCGTAGGCGGCGCCGGACGAGCTCGCCCCGTGCAGCACGAGCAGCCGCATCAGATCCCGAAGGTCTGGGCGATCAGGAAGACGTTCAGCGAGACGATCAGCGCCGCCACGGCGCCCGCGGCCACGGTCGTCCCGCGGCGGTTGACGAGGACGCCCATGATCGAGCGCCGGCTCGTGAAGACGACGAGCGGGATCAGCGCGAACGGGATCCCGAACGAGAGCACGACCTGGCTGATCACGAGCGTCTTCGTCGTGTCGGCGCCGAGCCCGATCGCGACGAACGCGGGCGCCATCGTCAGCCCGCGCCGGACCCAGATCGGGATCCTCCGGCGGACGAACCCCTGCATGACGACCTGCCCGGCGAGCGTGCCGACCGCCGAGCTCGAGAGGCCGGAGCCGAGCAGCGCCAGCGCGAAGAGCGTGCCGGCGGCCGGGCCGAGGATCGGCTCGAGCGTGCGGTGGGCGCCCTCGATCGAGTCGATGTCGCGCAGGCCGCTGCCGAAGAAGGTCGACGCGGCCATCACGAGCATCGCCATGTTGATCAGGCCGGCCAGCGTCATCGCCACGACGACGTCGATCCGCGTGTAGCGGAGCAGCCGCCGGGCCTCGTCGTCGCTCTCCGGGACGATCCGGTCCTGCAGCAGCGCCGAGTGCAGGTAGATCACGTGCGGCATCACCGTCGCGCCGAGGATCCCGACCGCGAGCAGCAGCGAGTCGCCGCCCGCGAACTGCGGCAGGACGGCGTGCGTCGCGACCGTGCCGAACGGCGGCTTCGCCATGAAGATCTCGGCCACGTAGCAGACGCCGATCACGCCGACGATCGCCGCGATCGTCGCCTCGAGCGGCCGGAAGCCCCAGCGCTGCAGGCCGAGGATCGCGAACGACGCGATCGCCGTCAGGATCGCCGCCGGGAAGAGGCCGATCCCGAAGAGCAGGTTGAAGCCGATCGCGGCACCGAGGAACTCGGCCAGGTCGGTCGCCATCGCGATCGCCTCCGCCTGCAGCCAGAGCCCGATCGAGGTGCGGCGCGAGAACTGGTCGCGGCAGACCTCGGGCAGGTTGCGGCCCGTCGCGATCCCGAGCTTCGCCGACAGCGTCTGGATCAGCATCGCCATCAGGTTCGAGGCGAGGATCACCCAGAGCAGCGTGTAGCCGTACTTCGAGCCGCCGGCGATGTTGGTCGCGAAGTTGCCGGGATCGATGTAGGCGACCGCGGCGATGAACGCGGGCCCGAGGAAGGGCAGCAGCCGGAAGCGGCTCTGTCCGCCCAGGACTCGCTCGCCGGCCCCGATCGTCCGTTCGTCCGCCGCCACGCGTGTCGCCATCACACGTTTTAGCCTAACCTAAACCGTTAGGACCGACTAAAGACCGGCCGGGAGATCGCGCTCAGGCCGCCTGCGCCCGCAGCAGGTGCAGGTCGGGCAGGTTCCGGTAGCGCTCCTCGAGGTCGAAGCCGTAGCCGACGAAGAACTCGTCCGGGATCGTGAAGCCGACGTAGCGGAGCGGCAGGTCCTCGACGAGGCGCCGGTAGGGCCGGTCGAAGAGCGCGACGACGCCGAGGGACGCGGGGCCGCGGAGCCCGAAGCTGCGCGTCAGGTAGTTGAGCGTCAGCCCCGTGTCGACGACCTCCTCGACGAGCAGCACGTGCCGTCCCTGGATCTCCTCGTCGAGGTCCTTGAGGAAGCGGATCTGCGAATGGCCGCCCGTGTCCTGGCCCGGCCCGTAGCCGGCGATCTCGACGAAGTCGAGGTGGTGCAGGATCGGGGTCGCGCGCGAGAGGTCGACCGTGAAGACGACCCCCGCCTTCAGCGAGCCGACGAGCAGGGGCTCGAGGTCGGCGTAGTCCGCGGCGATCTCGGCGCCGAGCTCGCCGACGCGGCTCGCGATCTCGTCCGCGCCGAGGTAGATCTCGCCGATCCGCTCGTCGCCCAGCACTAGCCCCGCCGCGCTCCGTCTCGCCCGCGCACGCGTCAGCTCGCCAGCTTCAGGCCGTACCGCTGCGCGAGGCGCTCGAGGTCGCGCTTGTAGAAGAGCTTGATCCGCACCTCCGGATAGAGCTGCCGGAGCTTGCGCAGCTTGCGGTTCTTGCGGGTCACGAGCGACTGCTTCATCACCGTCACCTCGATGAACAGGTCCTGCTCGGGCAAGTAGAAGTCGGGCGTGAACGCCTCGACGACGCGGCCCTCCTCGTCCCGCTCGAGCACGAACGTCCGCGGCTCGTACTGCCACGGCACGCCGTGGTAGTCGAGGATCTTGGCGTACTCGACCTCCGCCTCGTGCGCGAACCGCGGCGGCTCGGTTCCACGATATGCCTGGAAATCAGGGATTTCTGGTGGCACCAAAGCAAGGGTAGCAACGGCTTCGGACAGTCCTCTCGTCCCCGCTCCGCCGGGCGCTACACACGCCGCGCTTCTAGACTCACCCCATGCCCGAGGGACGTGACGGCGGCCCGTTCGTGATCGCGCACATCTCGGACGTCCACTGCGGCGGCCCCTACTTCCTGCCGAACCTGCTCGAGCGGGCGATCGCCGAGATCAACGACATGCAGCCCGACATCGTCGTCTGCTCGGGCGACCTGACGACGTTCGGCTACAAGGAGGAGTACGCGGCGGCGAAGGCCTACCTCGACCGGCTCGAGTGCCGCGAGCTCGTGATCATCCCCGGCAACCACGACTCGCGCAACGTCGGCTACGTCCACTTCGAGGGTCTGTTCGGCTCGCGCAACTCGGTCCTGCGGAAGGACGACGTCTCGATCGTCGCCGTCGACTCGACCGAGCCCGACCTCGACCACGGGCAGATCGGGCGCGGCCGCTACCCCTGGATCGAGGAGGAGTTCGCGGTCGGCGAGCCGACGCTGAAGATCTTCGTCCTCCACCATCACCTGCTGCCCGTTCCGGGAACCGGTCGCGAGCGGAACGTCGTCTACGACGCCGGCGACGCGATCGAGTGCCTGCTCCGGAGCGGCGTCCACCTCGTCCTCTCCGGCCACAAGCACGTGCCGTACGCCTGGCGGCTCGAGAACATGTTCGTCGTCAACACCGGCACGGTCTCCTCGCTGCGCCTCCGCGGCCACACGCGGCCCTGTTACAACGTGATCGAGGTCTCCGGCTCGCACGTCGACATCTGGCGCCGCTACCCGTTCCACGGGCAGGAGAAGATCATCCAGTTCGACACCGAGACCTACGCGTACGAGAAGTACACGGCGCGGATCGAGCGGGAAGTCTCGGGCCGCGAGTGACGCGCGCGGTCGCGCTGATCGACGGAGAGCACTACCCACCGGTCGTCCGCGACGCCCTCCGCGAGCTGCCGTACGAGGTCGTCGGCGCGCTCATGCTCGGCGGCACGGAGAAGCTGCGCGGCGGGGAGGACTACGGCGTGCCGCTGGTCGGCTCGCTCGAGGAGGCCGCGCCGGACGTCGTCGTCGATCTCTCGGACGAGCCGGTGCTCTCGCCGCGCGAGCGGCTGCTCTGGGCCTCGCGCGCGCTCGCGGCGGGCGCGCGCTACGAGGGCGCGGACTTCCGCTTCGACCCGCCGGAGCTCGCGCCCTTCGCGCTGCCGTCGGTCGCGGTGATCGGCACCGGCAAGCGCGTCGGCAAGACCGCGGTCACCGGGCACCTGGCCCGCCTCTATGCCCGCGACCGCGACGTCGTCGTCGTCTCGATGGGCCGCGGCGGGCCGCGCGAGCCGGTCGTCGCCGAGGTCGCGCCGACCGTGGACGACCTGCTCGAGCTCGCGCGGCGCGGCGACCACGCCGCCTCCGACTACCTGGAGACGGCCGCGCTCACCGGCGTCGTCACGATCGGCTGCCGCCGCTGCGGGGGCGGCATGGCGGGCGCGCCCTTCGTCTCGAACGTGCTCGAGGGGGCCAGGCTCGCCGCGTCGCGGAGCCCGGACGCGGTCATCTTCGACGGCAGCGGCGCGACGATCCCGCCGATCGCGACCGGCGCCAGGGTCCTCGTCGCGCACGACGTCGAGTCGGGGCTGAACGCCTACCGCGTCCTGATCAGCGACCTCGTGCTGACGATGCACGAGCCGGTCGCCGAGGCGACCCGTGCGCTCGGCAAGCCGGTCGTGCGCTTCGGCCTGCGGCTGCGGCCGGTCGAGCCGCTCGCGGGGCGCTCCGCGGCCGTCTTCACCACCGGGCCCGCGCCGGTCGACCACCTCGACGGCGTCCGGTTCGTGTCCCGGGCGCTCGCGGACCGGGCCGTGTTGCGGGAGGATGTACGCCGGGCAGACGCGGAGGTGTTCGTGGTCGAGATCAAGGCAGCTGCGATCGACGTCGTCGCCGAGGCGGCGCGGGCGCGTGGCGCGGCGCTCGTCTTCGCCGAGAACGAGGTGGTGCCGGTCACGGGCGAGCCCGACCTCGACGCGCTGCTGCTCGACCTGCTCGACGGGGCCGCGCGGTGACCGAGCGGCGCCACACCGAGCCGCTGCCCCTCGGCGGCCGCACCGGGCTCCCGTACTCGAAGGGGCTGATGGCGCGCGCGCTGATGGTCACCGGCGTCCCGACCTTCCGTGCCTACGAGCTGGCGCGGCGGATCGAGGCCGACCTGGAGGCGACGGGCGCCGACGAGGTCGACCTCGACCGCGTGCACGAGCTCGCCGTCGACGTGCTCGGCAGAGGCCAGGGGGAGCAGACGATGCGCCGGCTCCGCCGCTACGGGGAGCTGCAGCAGCTCGACCAGCCGGTGATCCTGCTCGTCGGCGGGGCGACCGGAACCGGCAAGTCGACCGTCGCGACGGAGGCCGCTCACCGGCTCGGGATCACCCGCGTCACCTCGACCGACTTCGTCCGTCAGACGATGCGCGCCTTCTTCTCGAAGGAGTTCATGCCCTCGATCCACTACTCGAGCTTCGACGCGGGCCACGCCGTCGCCGACTCCGAGACCGGCGACCCGACGCTGCTCGGCTTCCTCGACCAGACGCGCAACGTGCTCACCGGCGTCAAGGCGGCGATCGAGCGGGCGCTCGAGGAGGGGTGGTCGATGGTGCTCGAGGGCGTCCACCTCGTCCCCGGGATGCTGCCGCAGCAGATCGAGGGCGCCCTCGTCGTCCACTGCGTGCTCGCGATCGAGAGCGAGGACCGGCACGCCGAGCCACTTCACGACCCGCGACGTGGTCTCGGACGGCGTCCGCCCGATGGAGAAGTACCTGTCGTCGCTCGACGACATCCGGCGAATCCAGCAGTACATCGTCGAGCGGGCGCGCCGGAGCGGCGTCCCGGTGATCGAGAACGAGGACATGGAGCGGTCCGTCGGCACCGTCATGGAGCTCGTCCTCGCCGGGGCGGATAGCCTGGTCCACGCATGACCGGAGCAAGCGGGGGCGTCTGCAGCTGCCAGAGCTATGCGCGCGTCAGCGAGCGGGCGGCGCTCGCGGGCGCACGCTGGCTGGGGCGCGCCGACCAGGCCGCGGCCGAGCAGGCCGCCTTCCTCGGCGCCTCGGAGGCGCTGGCGAAGCTGCCGATCTCGGGCAGGGTCGTGATCGGCGCGCCCGAGGACGGCGAGCAGCTCGCGGTCGGCTCGGAGGTCGGCGCCGGCGGCGACGAGGTCGACCTCGCGATCGACCCGATGGAGGGCGGCGCCGTCGTCGCCCGCGGCGGGCCCGGCGCGATCTCGATGATCGCGGTCGGGGCGCGCGGTTCGCTGCCGTCGCTCCCGGACATGTACATGCGGAAGATGGCCGTCGGCCCGGTCGCGAAGGGGGCGATCTCGCTGGCGAAGCCCGTCGCCGACAACGTCCGCTCGATCGCAGAGGCCTTCCGCCGGAACGTCGGCGACGTGACGGCGATCGTGCTCGACCGGCCGCGCCACCACGACCTGGTCGAGGAGATCCGCCAGGCCGGGGCGCGGATCAAGCTGATCCAGGACGGCGACGTCGTCTCCTCGATCAGCGCGGCGGTCCGCGGCACGAACGACCACCTGGCGATCGGGATCGGCGGCACCCGGCAGGCGGTGCTGGCCGCGGCCGCGATGCGCTGCCTCGGCGGCGAGCTGCAGGCCCAGCTGTGGCCGACCTCCCGCGCCGAGATCAACGACGCGCAGGAGCACGGCGTCGAGGACATGGAGCGGATCTTCACGATCGACGACCTCGCGCCCCAGGACGTGGTCGTCGCCGCGACCGGCGTCACCGGCGGCGACCTGCTCCGCGGCGTCCGCTACCTGGCCGACAGCGCCCGCACGCACTCGCTGATCATGTGCACCCGCTGCAACTGGGTCCGCTTCGTCGACGGCATCCACTTCTTCGCCCGCGAGCGGCGCGAAGAGGTGCGCATGCCGGGCTGGTAGCGCGCCCGCGCGCAGGGCGTCCCTCGAACGGGTGAACCGCGGCAAGGAACCGCGCGCTGCGGCGTCGGAACTGTCATGACCCATCCCACCGAAACCGGGCGGCCCGCCGAGAGCGGCGCGCCCCACGCACGCGGCCTCCTGGGCGAGAGCGGACAGACGATGGCCGAGTACGGCGTCGTCCTGACCGTGCTCACCGCCGGCATCATGCTGACGCTGGGCCTCCTCGGCGGCACGATCGCCGCCTCGCTGGGGCGCGCGGCCGAGATCGTCGGATTCGCCCTCTGAGCCACGGGTAGACTCGTGGCATGGCCACGAGAGACGACGTCGTCGAGGCGCTGCGCCAGGTCGAGGACCCCGAGCTCGGCATGGACATCGTCGAGCTCGGCCTCTTCTACGACGCCGAGGTCGAGGACGGCAAGGTGCACGTCCGCTACTCGCTGACCTCGATCGGCTGCCCGGTCGGCCCGATGATCCAGGAGGACATCACCCGGGTCGTCAGGGAGCTGCCCGGTGTCGAGGAGGTCGAGGCGGAGCTGACCTGGGACCCGCCCTGGTCGCCCGAGCGGATGTCCGACGACGCCAAGTTCATCCTCGGCTTCGGCTAGCCGTTCCGACCCCTGTTCCGGGCTGCGCGGGCGGAAGCTCGGGCGGGGTGCTGGAGCGGGCTCTCGCGCTGCGCCGACAGTCCCGCTTCGCCCTCCTCTCCCCGTGAAGGGTGAGTCGGGGTGAGCTGCGAGAACCCGCTCCGTTCAGACGATCCCGGACCCGGTCAAAACTTGCGCACCGCTGGACTCCGCCCAGACCGGACTAGGCAGACGGCGTCCGTCGGCGTAGCGTCCCGGCTGCGAGAGGAGAGGCGAGCGGCCCGCCTCCTCTTCCCTCTCCCCTGGGGGCGGGCCGCTTCGCTTGGGGCTCGGCGAACCGAGCGCCGGCCGAGGTCTCGGCCCGAGGCGCCGGGCGACGATCGGCGGCTCCGAAGGACGCTCGACGGTGGATCAGGAACTAGGATGCGCCGGATGAACGCGAAAGCCGAAGCACTGAAGCGCGTGCCGCTCCTGAGCGGTCTCGGCCAGCGGCAGCTCAGACGGCTGGCGGCGAAGGCTCGGGAGAGGCAGTTCAAGGCCGGCGTGGTCGTCGTCCGGGAAGGAACGATGAGCGGGGTCGGCTTCTTCGTGATCACCGCCGGCGAGGCGATCGTCACGGCACGCGAGCTGGACGTCGCCCGCCTCGGCCCCGGCGACTACTTCGGCGAGCTGGCGCTGATCGGCGAGCGCGAACGGACCGCGACGGTGACGGCGGCGACGCGGCTCGAGTGTCTGGAGATCACCGCCTGGGACTTCCGCGACTTCGTCAAGGGCGACAGCGACGTCTCCTGGAAGCTGCTCCAGCACGTCGTGCACCTCCTGGTCGAGCGTACGGCAGAGCCGGGCGGCGCGACATCCGCGCGGCGAGAGCCGCGCCCGCCGGGCGAATAGCCCGCGCGGACCGCTCTAGCCGGGAATCCGCAGCACGATCTTGCCGAGCTGCTCGCCGGCCTCGAGCCGCTCGTGCGCCGCCCGCGTCTCGGCGAGCGGGAAGACCGAGTCGACGACCGGCCTCGCCTTGCCGCTCCGGACGAGCTCGAAGGCGCCCTCGAAGTCGGCCTTCGTCCCCATCGTCGAGCCGTGCACCGTCAGCTGCTTCCACCAGAGCCGGTGCAGCATCGCCGGCGGGTTCGGCCCGCTCGTCGCGCCGCAGACGACGATCCGCCCCTCCTGCCGCACCGCGTTCAGCGTGTGCTTCCAGGTCGCCTCGCCGACGTCGTCGACGACCACGTCGGCTCCGCCGCCGGTGATCTCCTTGACGCGCGCGGCGACGTCGTCGCTGCCGTGGTTCACCGTCTCGTCCGCGCCGAGCTCGCGCGCCCGGGCGAGCTTCTCGTCGCTCGAGGAGGTGACGACCGTGCGCGCGCCGAGCGCCTTCGCGATCGCGTTCGCGGCGGTCGCGACGCCGCCGCCGATGCCCCAGATCAGCACCCACTCGCCCTCGCGCAGCCGCGGCCTTCGTCACCAGCATCCGGTAGGCCGTCTCGAAGACGAGCGGGAAGGCGGCGGCGTCCTCGAACGAGAGCTCGTCGGGGATCGGGTAGACGTTCTGCTCGGGCACGGCGACGAGCTCGGCGCAGGTGCCGTCCATGTGCTCGCCGACGACGCTGATCCGGCCGCCGCCGTGGTCGATGCCGGGGTTGACGACGACGCGCTCGCCCGTGTCGACGCGGATCCCGGCCCCGTCGGCGCCGAGGATGCGGGGCTTCGGCACCGAGGGCAGCCCCTTGCGGACCCAGACGTCGAGGTGGTTGAGCGCGGCCGCGCGCAGCTCGACGAGCACCTCGCCGGGGCCGGGCTCGGGGTCGGGGACGTCCTCGTAGACGAGCACCTCCGGACCGCCGTCGGCGTGGATGCGTACCGCTTTCACGGCACAATCCTGTCATGGCGACGGTGACGGCGGCGCAGCTCGAGACGTGGGCCGGGGAGCTCGGCCTCGACGCGGTCGGGGCGGCTCCCGCGGAGCCGTACGCCGAGACCGAGCGGCAGATCCGGGAGCGGCGCGCGCGCGGCCTCTTCGCGGGCATGCGCTTCACGACGGCGCGACCCGAGGTGTCGTGCCATCCCGAGCTGCTCTTCGACGGCGCCCGCACGGTCGTCTCCGCGGCCCGTTCCTACTGGGCGCCGGGGCCGGAGCCGGAGCCGGGGGAGGGGCGGCTGCCGCGCTACGCCTGGGCCGACCGCTACGCCGAGCTGCGCGAGGCGCTCGACGAGCTCGGCCGGCGGCTCGGCGGCGACTACCGCGTCCTCGTCGACGCGAACGAGCACGTCGACCGCGAGGCCGCCGCACGGGCCGGGCTCGGCTTCTACGGCAAGAACACGCTGCTGATCACGCCGCGGCTCGGCTCCTGGGTCGTGCTCGGCACGCTCGTGACCGCGGCCGTGGTCGAGCCCGGCGCGCCGCTCGCGCTCGACTGCGGCTCCTGCCGGCTCTGCATCGACGCCTGCCCGACGGGCGCGCTCGACGAGCCGGGGACGCTCGACGCGAACCGCTGCCTCTCGTGGTCGACCCAGCGGCCCGGGCCGATCCCGCCGGAGCACCGTCCGCTGCTCGAGGACAGCGTCTACGGGTGCGACATCTGCCAGGACGTCTGCCCGTGGAACCGCGGCACCGAGAAGCGGCGCGCGGGAGAGGAGGCCGCGGGCGAGCCGACCGTCGACCTGGTCGCGTGGCTCGAGGCCGACGGCGACGACCTGCTCCGGCGCTACGAGCGGCTCTACGTGCCGCGGCGCGACCCGCGCTACCTGCGGCGGAACGCGCTCGTCGCGCTCGGCAACGTCGGCGGGCCCGAGCACGAGGCCGCGATCGAGCGCTACCTCGACGACGACGACCCGCTGCTCCGCGAGCACGCCGAGTGGGCGCTGGCACGCCTGCGCGAGCGCCGTCGTGGGTAACGGGGCGAGCATGACGAGGGGGAAGCGGAGCGGGCTGCGGCTCGACTGGTGGATCGGCTGGCTGCGCCTGGCGGGGATGCCGCTCGTCGTCTACCAGATCGCGATCAGCCTCTCCGACGAGGGGCTGCACTGGTGGGGCTGGCTCGTGGGCGCCGCGTACCTGCCGGGCGCGGTGGCGCTGTTCTGGGCGGCGCGGCGGCACCCGTCCCCGCTGCTCGGGCTCGCCTCGCTCGTCTTCGACCTGCTGATCCTGAGCGGCTACGCGCTCGTCTACGCCCACCAGCCGGGGCTCCCGGCGCGGCAGCTCCTGTTCCTCGTCGTCGTCGAGGGATCGGTGCGCTACGGCGTCCGCGGCGCGCTCGCGGCCGCGATCGCGACGATCCCCTCGCTCGCCGCCTTCGAGTGGCTGCGACAGGAGGCGCTGCCGCCGTTTGCCTACCGCTGGATCAACGTCGTCTTCCAGTTCGGCGTCGAGCTCGTCTTCGGCCTCGTCGTCGGCTGGCTCGTCGCGGCGATCGCGGCGGAACGGCAGCGCGCGGAGGCGCGCGCGGCCGAGGCCGAGTCGCTGCGCGACGAGCTCGGCCGGCGCGCGGACCTGCTCGACGCGGTCAACCGCTGCGCGCGGGCGCTGTCGTCGTCGCTCGACCTCGACGAGGCCTTCGGCGCCTTCATCCGCGAGCTGAACGGGCTCGTGCCGTTCGAGCGGGTCGCGATCGTCACCGCCGAGGGCGACGTCGCCCACACGCTCGCGAGCGCGGGCGCCGGCGAGGCCGCGGTCTACCCGGCCGGCACGCGCACGCCGGTCGCCGGCTCGCTGCTCGCGGAGATCGTCGCCACCGGGCAGACGATCGAGCGACCCGACCTCGACCCGCCCCGCTACCCGGAGGAGGAGGACTTCCTGCGCCTCGGCCTCCGCTGCCGCGTCGCCGCGCCCGTGCTCGCCGGCGTCCGCCCGGTCGGGATGCTCTCCCTCAGCCGCCGCCGTCCGGCCGCCTTCTCGCCCCACGAGGTCGAGCTCCTGACCCTGCTCGGCAGGCTCGTCGGCAGCGCCGTCCAGAACATCCGCGCCTACGAGTCGGAGCGGGCGACCGTCGAGGAGCTGCGCCGGCTCTCGGCGCTGCGGGCCGACTTCGTCTCGCTCGTCTCGCACGAGCTGCGCAGCCCGATGGCCGCCGTGATCGGCTCGGCGCGGACGCTGCAGCAGCGCTGGCGGGAGCTCTCGCCGGAGCAGCGCTCCGCCTTCCTGGCCCTGATCGCCGACGAGACGAGCCGGCTGGCGACGCTCGTCGGCGACGTGCTCGACACCTCCCGGATCGAGGCGGGCACCTTCAGCTACCGCTTCTCGGACGTCGACCTCGCGGCCCTCCTGCGGGACGCGGTCGCGACGGCCGCGCTCGGCCAGGACGAGGTGCCGGTCGACCTGCAGCTGCAGGAGCCGCTGCCGCACCTGCGGGCAGACAAGGAGCGGCTGCGCCAGATCGTCGCCAACCTGCTCGACAACGCGATCAAGTACTCGCCGGCGGGCGCGCCGGTCGAGGTGCGCGCCCGCCCGGAGAACGGGTCGCTGCTCGTGACCGTCCGGGACAGCGGGCCCGGCGTCCCGGACGGGCAGCAGCGGCTGATCTTCGAGAAGTTCGGCCGCGCGGACGGCGGCGCCGGCAAGCCCGGTACCGGCCTCGGCCTCTTCATCGCCCGCTCGATCGCGGAGGCCCACGGCGGCACGCTCGAGGTTCGCTCGAAGCCCGGCGAGGGCTCGATCTTCACGCTGGCGCTGCCGGTCGAGGACTGAGGCTCGACGCGGGCGCGGGCGCCCGCGGGTCTAGGCCCGGGCCCGGCTGCGGCCGAGCTGCTTCTCGAGCTCGGCGGCGCGGCGGGCGACCCGGGTGCGCAGGTCGGCCGGCTCGAGCACCTCGGCCTCGCCGCGGAAGGAGAGGATCTCGCCGACGAGCCACTCGACGCTGCCGACGGCGCGCTCCGAGATCGCGGAGCCGTCCGCGAGCGGCGTCGCGCCCTTCTCGACCTCCCAGCGCGCGACCTCCGGCGAGTACCAGACGCGGGCGCTGCGGGCGCCGCGGAAGAGCTGCGGCTCGAAGTCGGCCCGCGGCTCGAAGCGCTCGTCGAGCAGCCGCACCGAGCGGATCCGGTCGAGCCGGAACGAGCGCTCGCCGTCCGAGGTGCGGCTCCAGGTGTGGACGTACCAGTGGGGCAGCTCGCGCGAGATCCGGTAGGGCTCGACCCGGCGCGTCGCCGGCTTCGTCTCGCCCTCCTTCAGGTAGTCGATCTCGACCAGCCGCTGCTCCTCGATCGCCTGGTTCAGCGTCGCGAGCAGCTCCTCCTCGGGGCCTGCCTGCGGCTCGGGCGTCATCTGCAGCTCGAACTCGCCGAAGGTCTCCTCGAGCTTGCGGCGCACGCGCTCGAGCGGCGAGTGGGCGCCGACCGCGACCATCGGGCCGACGAACTCGAGCGCGAGCCGGATCGCGCGCGCCTCGAGCGGCGTCAGCCGCGGCGCGCGGCGGAAGGTGTCGCCGAAGAGCTCCTTGTCGACGTGCACCTCGTCGCCCGCGAGCTCGGCGTAGACCGCGTAGCAGCCGCCGCCGAAGTTGACGAGGTTGAGCAGCGAGAGGTGCTCCTCGAGCTCCTCCGGCGCGATGTGGAAGCGGGCGACGATCTCGGCGGCGGGGATGACCGCCTCCTTCTCCTCGCCGCAGGCCGCGAGCAGGTAGGCGAGCAGCGACTGCAGGATCGCGAAGCGCTCCGGCGCCACGGGGCTCGGCGTCCGCTCGACGTGCAGCGCGCCGTCCGCCTCGGGCGCCGCCGCGGCGACCTCGCGCGGTGCGCCGACGTGCGCCTCGCGCGCCGCCTGCAGGCCGCCGGCGACGAGCTCGCGCAGCTCCGCCGGCTCGAGCGGGACGGCGCGGCCCTCCTGCTTGAGGATCCACTCGGCGAGCAGCGGCAGGCTCGCGTAGGCCGTCGTGAAGACGTCGCCCTCGAGCCGGTCGCGGTGTCCGTAGACGCGCTCGACCCACCAGGCGGTGTCGGGCGCGACCTCGATCCGCGCCTCGCCGGCGCGGTCGCCGAACTGCCACTTGGCGCGGCCGCGGTAGCGCTCGATGTCGAAGTCGTCCGGAAGCCGGAAGTCGCGCTCCCGGCGGGTCGCGAAGCGGATGTCGGAGCGGATCCGCGAGACGCGGAAGGTGCGGATGTCCTCGCGGCCGGTGTCGAGGCCGATCACGTACCAGGAGCCGTTCTCGGGCAGCAGCGCGTAGGGGTTCAGCGTCCGCTCCTCCTCGGCGTCCTTGTAGATCGACCAGTAGCGGAACCTGACCGTGCGGCCCTTCGAGATCGCGTTCTCGAGCTTGGCGAGGCGGCCCTGCATCTCGGGCGTGTAGTCCGGGTCGCGCACCTGCACCCGCTCCTCGGTCTGCGTGCCCGCCTCGGCGAAGCCGGGCCGGCCGAGCGCGAGGTTCTGGAGCGCGAGCCGCAGCGGCTCGGCGTAGGCGAAGCGGCCCTCGAGCAGGTAGAGCGCGGTCTGCAGCGCCGCGAGCTCGTCCTCCTCGAGCTTCAGCTCGGGCAGGAAGTAGCGCTCGGAGCGGAGCGTGTAGAGCTCCTCGCCGGTGAACTCGTCCCGCTGCGAGTGGAGCGGGACGCCGAGCGCGATCAGCTCGGCGCGGTCGGAGTAGAAGCGGCGGGCGAAGGCCTCGTCGCTCATCTCCTGGTACCCCTCGACGCTGCCCTTGATGTCGCGGGCGGTCACCGGCCGCCGCTCCGCCATCAGGAAGGCGACGAGCGACAGCTGGCGGATCAGCTTGTCCGTGTCGTGGCTCACGGGAGAACCGCGAGCCTATCCGATGCCCGCAAGGGAGCTAGGCCGCGACCCTGGAGCGCTCGAGATGCTGGTGCGACGGGCAGTAGTCGCGCTCCGGCAGCGGGGTGCGCTGGCACGGCTTGCCCTTGCGCGTGGTCGCGCGGCAGCGGGCGACGCCGCCGTCGAACGCGCCGGCCTCGATCTGCTGCTCGACGAAGGACACGGCCGCGCCGACCCCCTCGCGCACCGCCCAGGCGACCTGCGCCTGCGCCGTGATCGGGAAGTAGCGCCGGATGTCCTGGAAGAGCGCGCGGTCCGGCTTGGCGAAGTAGTGGGGATCCTTGGCGAGCCGCTCCATCGTCTGCTCGCACGCCTCGAGGACCTCGCGCCGGTACTCGAGCCGGGTGCCGGCGTCGACGTACGGGTCGATCTTGTCCTTGATCGTGCGATAGATGACGCGTGAGTACTGATACATGCAGGCCTGGATCCGGAGAATTGTCTCGTCCATGTCTAGTGTCGCTGTCTCCGTGTTGGTTTGACGCAAAGCATTGTTAAGCGCGGGTAAAAGCCGCCTGCCTCTCGTCCCCCGGGTGTCGAGCATACCTGCTCGCGCCGTTGTTACAAACTCGCCGGCCGTGATTGCCGATCTGGCAACGGCGGCGTTGCGGGGCGGTCTCCACGCCGGCCCCACGTACCCGCTCGCGCAGGACGTACACCTCCGCCTGCTACTGCGTGATCTGGCGCACGTAGGCGCTCGAGAAGCCGGCGCCGCGCGCCGCGGAGAGCGACGACGCCGCCTCCCGTTGCGTGTCGAAGACGCCGGCGAAGACGACCAGGTAGCCGGGATGGAGGCTGGAGTAGCGCGACGAGACGAGGATCCCGACCTCCGGCAGCCCCGCCTGCCGGGCCTTGCGCGCCTGCGCCTGCGCGCGCTCGCGACCGGCCTTGGTCGCCGGCAGCGAGACGAGCACGTCGGTCCAGCCGGAGGCGCCGGCGGGCCACGGGGTCAGGGCGTTCGCGGGCGCGGCGGTCGTCGTGGTCGAGGAGGAGGGCTCGGGAGGCGTCGGCAGCGTGCTCGTGTCGACCGTGGCCGGCGTGCTCGTCGAGGGCGTCGTCAGCGGGACGGGCGGGCTCGTCGCCACGAACGTCGTGCCGGTGTTGCCGCCGCTCGCCGTGCGGGTGGTCGCGATCGCCACCGCCGCCCCTCCCGCCGCGACGACCAGCGCCAGCAAGGTCGTCCAGAACCAGTCGCCCGGGTACCAGCCGACCCGTCTCACCCAGCCGCGGCGCAGGCGCGCGATCCGACCGCTCGTCGGCGGCAGCTTCAGGCCGCACTCGAGGCAGTACTCCTGGCCGGGGTCGCGGTGCGCGCCGCAGCGCGGGCAGGCCTCGTCGAGCGGCGGCTGCGTCACGCCCGCTCCTCCGCCGCGTCGGCGTCGGCGCCCTCCGCGGGCGCCTCGACGACGGTCTCGCCGCCCGGGTCGGCGTCGCCGGCGCCCGGGCCGGCCTCCGCGGGCGGGGCCAGGTCGCGGCCGCAGCCGGGGCAGAAGCGCGCGCCGGGGATGATCGGCGTCCCGCAGGTGCAGCGCGGCGTCCGCCGCCGCGGCGTCGTCAGCAGCGCCTCGACCTCGCCGAGCCGGGTCTCGATCGCGACGAGGTCGGCGCACTGCTCCGAGAGCAGCTCCTCGCGGAAGGTGCCGCGGCGGTACATCTCGAGCAGGAGGCCGCCGAGGTCGCGCAGCCGCTGCTCGCGCAGCCGGGTCAGCTCCCGGCGCTCGCGCTTGAGGACCGGCGGCGAGGGCCGGCGCAGCCGTACGGGCTGCGGTGCCGGCTGCGAGCCGGCGCGCCGGAACGGGAGGCGGAGGCGAGCCATCGGCCCGCCGAGTGTAGACAGCGCGTCCTACGGACGGGGCTCGGCGGCGCTGCGCCCGAAGCCGAGCAGCCAGACGACGAGCAGGATCAGGCCGACGATCCCGACGGCGAGGCCGACCCACGGGATCACGAACAGGAAGATCAGCCCGACGACGACGAGGGCGATGGCGAGTCCGATCATGCGCCCCTCGTGTCCGCCGCCTCCGCTCGGCAAACCGGCGAGGCGTCAGAGCTGGACGACGACGAGCCGCTCTTCGGTCAGCTCCCGCACGGCCCAGGCCGGGCCCTCGCGGGTGTTGCCGGAGTCCTTGACGCCGCCGTAGGGCATCTGGTCGGCCCGGAAGGTCGGCGCCTCGTTGACGACGACGCCGCCGAACTCGAGCCGTGCGGCCGCGTGCAGGGCGGTGCGCCCGTCGGCCGTGAAGATGCCCGCCTGGAGCCCGTAGCGCGTCGCGTTCGCGAGCTCGATCGCCTCGTCGAGCGAGTCGACGGCGGTCAGGGTCACGACCGGCCCGAAGATCTCGTCGCAGGAGACGCTCGCGTCCGGTGCGGCGCCCGCGATCACGGTCGGGCGGATCAGCCCGTCGCCCGTCAGGTCGCCGCCGGTCAGCAGCTCGCCGCCCGACGCGCCGATCCACTCGAGGATCCGCTCGCGGTTGTCGGCGTCGATCACCGGGCCGACGTCGGTCTCCGGGTCGGCCGGGTCGCCGACCCTGAGCGCCTCGACGCGGGGGAGGAACGCGGCTGCGAAGCGGTCGTAGGCCTCGCGGGCGACGTAGATCCGCTGCACCGAGATGCAGCTCTGGCCCGCGAAGGAGAAGGCGTTCGCCGCCAGCTTCGCGGCGGCCGCCTCGACGTCGGCGTCGGCGAGCACGATCACGGGCGTCGCGTTCCCGAGCTCGAGGCTGACGCGCTTGCGCGGCGCCCGCTCGCGGATGCCCCAGCCGACCGGCCCGGAGCCGGTGAAGGTGATCAGCTTGACCCGCTCGTCGCCGACGAGCACGTCGCCGATCTCGCTCGAGGGGCCGACGACGACCGAGAGCCAGCCCGCGGGCAGCCCCGCCTCGGCCTCGAGCTCGGCCAGGAGGAGCGCCGACATCGGCGTCTGCGTCGCCGGCTTCAGGACGACCGGGCAGCCGGCCGCGAGCGCCGGCGCCAGCTTGTGGGCGACGAGGTTGAGCGGGAAGTTGAAGGGGGAGATCGCGCCGACGACGCCGATCGGCAGGCGCAGCGTGAAGGCCAGCTTGCCCTCGCCGGACTGCGACGCGTCCATCGGCACCTGCTCGCCGGCGAGCGTCCGCGCGGCGACGGCGGCGAAGGTGAAGGTCGAGACGGCGCGCTGCGCCTCGACGCGGGCGGTCTTGATCGGCTTGCCGGCCTCGGCGCAGATCGTCTCGGCCGCCTCGTCCTCGCGCTCGCGCAGGAGCGCCGCGACCCGGTCGAGGATCGCCGCGCGCTCGTGGGCGGGCAGCGGCTCGGCGAGCACGCGCTCGGCGGCGTCGAGCGCGCGGCGCGTCTCGCCGGCACCGCCCTTCGGGACGCGGCCGACGACCTCGCCGGAGTAGGGGGAGCGGACCTCGATCCACTCGCCCGTCTCGATCCATTCGCCGTCGACGAGCAGCTTTCGTTCGCGCACGGTTGTCGCCACGAGAAGAGCATAGGAGACTGACGGCATGCGCCGCCCGGAGGACGTACGGCCGCTCCACCTCGCCGACGTGCAGGCCTACGGAACGACGCTGCCCGTCCACGCGTGGCTCGTCGACGGGCACGTGCTCGTCGACACGGGCATGGTCGACTCGACCCCGGAGCTCGACGAGGAATGGGGCGTCCGGCTGCTGCCCTGGCCCGCGCTCGACGCCGTCGACGTCGTCGTCAACACGCACCTGCACTTCGACCACTGCGGCGGCAACCGGCGCTTCGCGGGCCTGCCGACCTACGTCCAGCGGGCGGAGCTCGCGGCCGTCGCCGAGCCCGACTACCTGGTCGAGTGGGTCCGCTTCGAGGGCGCCGACTACCGCGAGCTCGACGGCGACGCCGACCTCTTCGACGGGATCTCGGTGCTGTCGACGCCCGGTCACTCGCCGGGCCACCAGTGCGTCGTCGTCGAGACGGGCTCGGGGCCGGTCGTCCTCGGCGGGGACGTCACCTACTCGATGGGCGAGCTCCGCCGCGGCGGCGAGCCGAACTTCGACCGGATCCACGCGCTCGAGCCGCACCTCGTCTACCTCGCGCACTCGTCTCGGCCCTGGCGCCCGGAGTAGACTTGACTGCTCAGTCGACGAAGGAGGCGAGCATGCCGGCCTGGGAGTCCGACGCCCTGATCATCGACGCCGTCCGCAGCCCGATCGGGCGCAAGAACGGCACCCTCGCGAAGATCCGCGGCGACGAGCTCTCCGCGCAGGTCGTCAACGGCCTGCTCGAGCGCAGCGGCGTCGACCCCGCCGAGATCGAGGACGTGCAGTGGGGCTGCGTCACCCAGATCGGCGAGCAGGCCTGGAACATCGGCCGCAACGTGCCGCTGACCGCCGGCTGGCCCGAGTCGGTCGCGGGCACGACCGTCGACCGCCAGTGCGGCTCCTCGATGCAGACGAACTTCAACGCGGCGGCCGCCGTCTGGTCGGGCCAGGAGGACCTGGTCGTCTCGGGCGGCGTCGAGATGATGAGCCGCGTCCCGATGGGGTCGAACTCGGGGTCGATGTCGGACAAGGTGCACGACCGCTTCCAGATCGTCATGCAGGGGATCTCGTCCGACCTGATCGCGGAGAAGTGGGAGCTCTCGCGCGAGTCGCTCGACGAGTACGCGTACGAGTCGCACATGCGCGCCGCGCGCGCGATCGACGAGGGCCGCTTCGCCAGGGAGATCGTCCCGATCGACCTGACGAACCCGCACGTCGGCTTCACGTTCGACACCGACGAGGCCGTGCGCCGCGAGACGACGCTCGAGAAGATGGCCGAGCTGCAGCCGGTCTTCACGCCGCAGGGCCGCACGACTGCGGGCAACTCGTCGCAGATCGTCGACGGCGCGGCGGCGGTGCTGATCGCCTCGGAGAAGAAGGCGTCCGAGCTGGGCCTGACCCCGCGGGCGCGCTTCCTCTCGTTCGGCGTCGTCGGCGTCGACCCGACGCTGATGCTGCACGGCAATCCGCAGGCCTGCGAGAAGGCGCTCGCGAAGGCCGGCCTCTCCTGGGACGACATCGGCGTCGTCGAGGTGAACGAGGCCTTCGCGTCGGTGGCGCTCCAGTTCCTGGCCGACACCGGGCTGCACGAGCGCTGGCAGGCCGGCGACGTCAACCCGAACGGCGGCGGCATCTCGCTCGGGCACCCGCTCGGCGCCACCGGCGCGCGGATCACCTCGACGCTGCTCTCGGAGCTGGAGCGCCGCGAGGCGCGGTACGGCGTCGCCTGCATGTGCATCGGCTTCGGCCAGGCGATCGCCGGCGTCGTCGAGCGCCTCTAGTGGACCTGCTCCGGCTCGTCGCCGAGTACGCGGCGCGCTTCGAGGGGACGCTCGGCGAGCGCCGCATCCAGCCGGACGTGACGGTCGACGAGCTGCGGGCCGCGCTCGGCGGCCCGTTGCCCGAGGAGCCACGCGATCCCGAGGAGGTGGTGGCCGAGCTGATCCGCGCCGCCGAGCCGGGCGTCGTCGCGATCCCGTCCGGCCGGTACTTCGGCTTCGTGATCGGCGGCGCCGTCCCCGCCGCGCTCGCGGCCGACTGGCTGACCTCGCTCTGGGACCAGAACGCGGGCCTCTACGTGATCGGCCCCTCGGCCTCGGTGGTCGAGGAGGTGGCCTCGGAGTGGGTCGCGGAGCTGCTCGCCCTGCCCGCCGGTGTCTCGTCGGCGTTCGTGACGGGCTGCCAGATGGCGCACGTGACGGCGCTCGCGGCCGCGCGGCACGAGGTGCTCCGGCGCGCGGGTCACGACGTCGAGCGCGTGGGGCTCGCGGGCGCGCCGCCGATTCGCGTCGTCGTCGGCGAGGAGCGGCACGTCACGGTCGACCGGGCGCTCCGCTTCCTCGGGATCGGCACGGCGCAGATCGAGACGGTGCCGGTCGACGACCAGGGGCGGCTGCGGCCGGAGGCGCTCGAGCTCGGCGGCGAGGCGCCGACGATCGTCTGCGCGCAGCTCGGCAACATCAACACGGGCGCCTTCGACCCGTTGCCGGCGATCGCGGACGCGGCGGAGTCCGCCGGCGCCTGGCTCCACGTCGACGGCGCCTTCGGGCTCTGGGCCGCGGCGAGCCCGCGCCTGCGCCCGCTCGTCGAGGGCGTCGAGCGGGCCGACTCCTGGGCGACCGACGCGCACAAGTGGCTGAACGTTCCCTACGACTCCGGGCTCGCGTTCTGCCGCCACCCGGAGGCGCACCGGGCGGCGCTCGGCGTGCACGCGGCCTACCTGATCCACGCCGACCCGGGAGCCGAGCGCGACGCCGTCGACTGGACGCCCGAGTTCTCGCGGCGCGCCCGCGGCTTCGCCGTCTACGCGGCGCTCCGCTCGCTGGGACGTGCGGGCGTCGCCGCACTGGTCGAACGCTGCTGCGACCACGCGCAGCGGTTCGCCCGGCTGCTCGAGGCGGGCGGCGCCGAGGTGCTGAACGACGTCGTGCTCAACCAGGTGCTCGTCCGCTTCGGCGACGACGAGCGCACGCGCCGGGTCGTCCGGGACGTGCAGGCAGACGGCACCTGCTTCATGAGCGGCACGCGCTGGCAGGGGGTCGAGGCGATGCGGATCTCCGTCTCGAACTGGCGCACCTCCGAGGACGACGTCGAGCGCTCGGCCGCCGCGATCCTGCGCGCCGCCGCGGCCGCTTGAGCGCCTGGCTGCTCGTGCGCGGCCGCGGCGAGCGGCCGCTGCCGGCGACCGGCTGGACGCTCGAGCGGCACGGCTCGAGCCGGCGGCCGAGCGTGCAGGCGGGCGACGTCGCCGTCTGCTACGCCTCGGTCTGGCAGGCCGTCTTCGCGGTCGTCGAGGTCGTCTCCGACCCGGAGCAGGATCCCGAGCGGGAACGGTGGTCGTGGAGCTTCGCGCTCCGGCCGCTCGTCGCGGTTCCCGACCTGCACGACGCGCCGCCGTGCGAGGAGGTCGGCATCTTCCCGTCGTCGCTCTGGCGCCACTCCTACATCCGCCTCTCCGCCGAGCAGTTCGAGTCCGCGTGCGCCGCGATCGCGGCCGCCGCCTGAGCCCGCGACGGGACGGGCCGGGACGTCCACCACGCGCCGAGCCTCTAGGATCGCGCCATGGAGATCGCGAGGGTCGGAGTCGTCGGGCTCGGCACGATGGGGGCCGGGATCGCCCAGCTCTGCGTCGAGGCGGGCGTCGAGACCGTCGGCCGCGAGGTCTCGCTCGACCGCGCCGAGCAGGCGAAGGGGCGGATCGGGCACTTCCTCTCCCGCAAGGTGGAGAAGGGGCAGCTCGCGCCGGGCGGCGACGAGGCCGCGCTCGCGCTGCTGTCGCTGACCGACGACGTCGCCGACCTCGCCGCCTGCGACCTCGTGATCGAGGCGGCCTTCGAGGACATGGCCGTCAAGCAGCAGCTCTACCGCGAGCTCGAGGCGGCCGTCCGGCCCGACGCGATCCTGGCGACGAACACCTCGGCGCTCTCGGTGACCGAGATCGCGTCCGCGACGGAGCGGCCCGAGCGCGTCGTCGGCATGCACTTCTTCAACCCGGCGCCGCTGATGCCGCTCGTCGAGGTCGTCCGCGCCGAGCGCACCGACGAGCAGGTCTTCGAGGCCGCGTTCGCGTTCGCCGAGCGGCTCGGGAAGCAGCCGATCCGCTGCAACGACACCCCCGGCTTCGTCGTCAACCGGATCCTGATCCCGCTCCTGAACGACTGCGTGCGCGTCCTCGACGAGGCCGGCGTCACCGTCGAGGACCTCGACAAGGCGATGAAGCACGGCGCCGGCTGGCCGATGGGCCCGGCGGCGCTGCTCGACCTCGTCGGCGCCGACGTCCACGTCCACGCGTCCGAGGCGCTCTACGAGAAGCTGCGCGAGCCGCGGATGGCGCCGCCGCCCCGGCTCGTCCGGATGCACCAGGCGGGCAAGCTCGGCCGCAAGTCGGGCGAGGGCTTCCACCGCTACGACGGCTGAGCGTCAGGCGGCGCGGGGCAGCGCCGTCACGCTCGCGCGCCGCTCGCGGCGCCGGGGCCGCTCGGGCGGCGCCTCCGCGAGCGCCTGCAGGCTGACCGCGTGCATCGCGGCGAGTGCCGCGGACTCGAGCAGCCGGGCCGCCGCCTCGCCGCGCGACGCCGGCGGCCGCGAGCGCCCGCGAGAGCGCGTCGATCTCGGCGCCGAGCCGGCAGGCGAGCGCGTCCGTCCGGTCGCTCACACGGGCTCGATTCGGCCCAGCTCCTCGTCCTCCTGCGCGTGCCGCACCCGCCGCATCGGCACGCCGAGGCGCCGGGCGGCGAGCGGGATCGTGCTTCCCTGGACGACGACCGAGAGGAGCACGACGATGAAGACGATGTCGTAGATCCGCGTGCCGTCGGCGACGCCCGCGAGCAGGGCGAAGGCCGCGAGCAGGATCGGGACGGCGCCCTTGAGCCCGCCCCAGACGACGAAGAGCCGCTCGCCGGCGCGCAGGCGCACGGGCAGGAGCAGCCCGCCGACGACGAGCGGACGCGCGACGAGCGCGAGGAAGGCGGCGAACGCGACCCCCTCGGCCCAGTCGGAGCCGCTCAGCGACCCGAACGAGATCGTCAGCCCGAGCGCGACGAAGACGACGATCTCGGCGACGCTCGAGAGCGCGTTCTGGAAGTTCTCGATCTCGCGCTTCATCGGCGCCCGCGCGTCGCCGACGATCAGGCCGGCGACGAAGACCGCGAGGAAGCCGGAGCCGTGCGCGACCGAGGCGACGCCGTAGATCACGCCGGCGCCGGCGAGCGTCCGGACGGCGTGCAGGCCCGGGTTCGGCAGGCTGACCCAGCGCAGCAGCCAGGTCTGCAGGTAGCCGCCCGCGATCCCGATCGCGAGCCCGACCGCCATCTCGACCACGAACTCGCGGCCGACGATCGCGAAGGAGCCGTGCGGGTGGAGGGCGAGCTCGACCATCCCGATCATCAGCGCGATCCCGACCGGGTCGTTCGCGCCGGACTCGCCCTCGAGGATCGTGCCGGTCCGGCCGGCGATCTCCCGGTCGCCCAGGACCGAGAACATCACGGCCGGGTCGGTCGGCGCGATCGCGGCGCCGATCAGCCCCGACGAGATCCAGGAGAAGCCGAGCGCGACGTGGGCGAAGAGCGCGACGAGGCCCGCCGTACCGAAGGTGCCGAGGACGCCGAGCAGCGTGATCGGCACCGCCGCCTGCCGGAAGCGCCGCAGGCCCATCTCGTAGCCGCCGCCGAACAGGATCACGACCAGCGCGACGACGGCGATCCGCTCGACGGTCTGCACCGAGAGGTAGGTGCCGAGGCTCGTGTGGGCGTCGCTCGCGACGCGCGGCGGCGACGAGGAAGATCGCCGGCGCCGGCACCGGGACGAGATCGGAGAGCTTCGCGGCGACGAGCGCGATCGAGAAGCCGAGCGCGACGACCAGCACGATCGTGCCGAACTGGGTGATCTCGTCCATGCGGCTGACTCTACTGACGCCGTCCCACGGCGACCGGCAGGCGCCTCGCGGCCGCGCGATTACACTTTTCTTACCTTTCCCTCATTGACGGAACACGGCGGCCGTCGATACTGCAACCAGTCGTGCGCGGACTCGTCCTCATCCTGCTCGTCGCCCTGCTCGTCCCGGCCGCCGCGTTCGCGCGCAACCGGGACAAGGGCGACGGCACGCTCGCGATCAAGAGCGCGAGCGCGACGATCCAGATCACGGCCCGCGGCTCGATCCTCGGCCGGATCGCGTCGGGCACGCTCGTGATCACCGACTGGAACCCGAACGACGCCTCCGAGCCGCAGGTCTTCGGCGCCGACCGCACGCGCAACCTCACCGACCTGACCACGTCCTACCGCGGCAAGGGCATCCGCTTCCGCTTCGTCACCGGCCGCTACACGATCAGGATCGTCGGCACGGGCATCGACGTCGCCGCCGTCGGCAGCGGCCTCGTCCGCCTGACCGGGCAGGGCACGGTCGACGACGGCCTCGTCGCCTTCGACGGCGAGCCCTTCAAGCCCGTCCTGAGCACGCTCACCGTCGGCGGCTTCGGCCAGCAGTCGGTGACGGCGCCGGTCCCGGTCGGCGGCTAGATGTCGGCCGGTCAGCAGACCGTGCTCGTGGTCGAGGACGAGGCGTCGATCGCCTCGTTCGTCAGCCTCTACCTGAAGAACGCGGGCTACGACGTCAAGACCGCGGCGAACGGGGCGAGCGCGCTCTCGCTCGTGGCGGCCGAGACGCCCGACCTGATCGTGCTCGACCTGATGCTCCCCGACATCGACGGGATCGAGGTCTGCAAGCGGGTCCGGCAGCGGTCGGACGTGCCGATCCTGATGCTGACCGCCCGCGACGAGGACGTCGACAAGATCATCGGGCTCGAGGTCGGCGCCGACGACTACCTGACGAAGCCCTTCAACCCGCGCGAGCTCGTCGCCCGGGTCAAGTCGGTGCTGCGGCGGACGACGCCGGAGCGGCGCCACCCCGAGGAGGAGGTGCTCCGCCACGGCGACCTCGTCATCGACGCCGGCCGGCGCGAGTGCCGCGTCGGCGACACCGAGATCCAGCTGGCGCCGAAGGAGTTCGACCTGCTCTGGGAGCTGCTCGACCATCGCGGCCTCGTGCTGACCCGCGACCAGCTGCTCGAGCGCGTCTGGGGCTACACCTTCGCGGGCGACACCCGCACCGTCGACGTGCACGTGCGGCAGCTGCGGCGCAAGCTCGGCGACGCCTCGCCGATCGTCACCGTCTGGGGCGTCGGCTACAAGGTCGCGCCGGCGCGCGAGCCCGCACCCGCCGCGTAGCGGCGTACCCTGGGCGGGGATGCACCGCTCGATCCACTCGCTCCGCTTCCGCCTCCCGGCCATCTTCCTGGCCGCGATCGTCCTCTCGGGCCTCGTCTCGACCGCGATCGCCGTCCGCCTGTTCCAGCAGTACACGAACGACCGGACGCGGACGCAGCTCCGGCACGAGGCGCAGGGCATCGTCCGGCTCTACGTCGAGCTCGCGAACCGGCTCGAGAACGGCTCGTTCCCGGCGCGCGACACGCTCGAGCAGGCGACCGGCGACCGGATCTACTACGTGCCGGTCGCGCCGGACATCACGCCGTTCCCCGGTCAGGAGCTCGGGCTGCAGCAGCTGCCGCGGACGACGGTCGACTTCCCGCGGCTCGAGCACCAGGAGACGATGACGCTGACCGTCGACCCGCCGGGGCCGACGGGACCGCTGCTCGCGGCCGCGGCGCCGTTCACGCTCGGCTCCAACCTCTACGGGGCGATCGTCGTCGGCACGCCGCGGGCGGAGCTGCGGAACCGCTGGCTGACGCTCGTCGACCGGCTCGCGTTCGCGTTCGCGGGCGGCGTGCTCGTCGCGGGTGCGCTCGCCTGGTACCTCTCGCGCCGGATCACGCGGCCCGTGCTGGCGCTCTCGGACGCCGCGGACGAGATCTCGCGCGGGAGCTACGACGTCAGCCTCCCCGACGTGCACGGCGGCGACGAGATCGGCCATCTCGCCGACCGCTTCCGGGAGATGGCCGCGCGGCTCGCCGAGGCCGAGGCGCTCGAGCGGAACTTCCTGATGACGGTCTCGCACGAGCTGCGGACGCCGCTGACCGCGATCCGCGGGCACGTCTCGGCGATCCGCGAGGGCGTGATCGACGACGCGGAGCTGCAGCAGCAGTCGCTCGACGTCGTCTACGCCGAGACCGAGCGGCTCGAGCGGCTCGTGCAGGACGTGCTCGACCTGGCGAAGCTCGACACGCGCCGGTTCACCGTCCACCGCGAGGAGGTGGAGATGGAGCGGCTCGTCGACCGTGCGTTCGGCACCTTCAGCGAGGAGGCGCGCCGGCGCGGGATCGACTACCGGCGCGAGCTCGAGGCGGCTCCCGTGCTGACGACCGACGGCGACCGCGTGCTCCAGATCATCACGAACCTGCTCGCGAACGCCTTCCGCTGGACGCCCGACGGCGGCCGGGTCGCGCTCGAGCTGCGCGCCGAGAACGGGTCCGTCTCGGTGGCGGTCGAGGACACCGGCCCCGGGATCGCGCGCAGCGAGCAGGAGCGGATCTTCCGGCCGTTCTGGTCGCGCGACGACGGCGGCACCGGGCTCGGGCTCGCGATCGCACGGGAGCTCTCGCTCGCGCTCGGCGGTCGGATCGAGCTGCAGAGCGAGCAGGGCTTCGGCAGCCGCTTCGAGCTGGTGCTGCCCGCGGACGAGGCCGCAGTCGAGCCGCGGGAGTCGCTCGTCTAGCCCCGTTCGCGCGCCCCGGGCGCCCGCACCCGGTCGAGCAGGTCCCCGATCAGCTGCCGGTCGCGGTCGCTGCGTGCCTCGTCGAGCGCCTGCTCGGCGATCGTCTCCGCCACCTCCTCGGCCGCCGTCGCGCGCTCGTCGGCCCCGGCGCGGCGGGCGGCCGCCGCGATCCCGGCGCAGGAGCGCAGGAGCTGGCGGACGATCCGCGCGTCGCCCTGCGCGTAGCGGCCGATCTCGATCAGCGTGTCGAGGTACTCCTGGTAGTCGACGCGGCGGGCGATCACGACGAGGTCGCCGTCGCGGTAGCGGCGCACCTGCGCCGGCAGGCGCCGCCCCGACAAGCAGCTCGATCACCGAGCGGATGTAGCCGATGCAGGTGACCGCGGTGGTCGGGTCGTTGATGCCGGGCGAGATCGCGCGCAGGGCGATGTCGCCGAGCTGCCGCACCCCGAAGGAGGCGTCCTGGTCGAAGCTGCGCTCGCCGGTGATCGTGATCGCCTGTCGCAGGCGGCCCTCCTTCTCCTCCGCCGCCCCGGCGGGCCAGATCTCGACGAGCGCGGTGCCGGCGCTGACGAAGTCGCCGGGCGTCACCGCGACGAGCACCTGCCGCGCGTCGTCGCGAGACCGCGGCCGCGATCGAGTCGACGTCGACCCGCTGCACGTAGCCGGGGCGGCTCGGCCTGACCACCGCGGGCTCCTCCTGCTCCCGCCACTCCTCGAGCAGGGCGTCGGCGTCCTCGTCGGTCTCCGCGCCGAACGGCTCGGGGTGGAGCGAGTCGAGCGTCGAGACCGTCCGCTCGCCGATCCGCCGGGCGATGTGGGAGACCTGGATCATCGTCGAGACGTGGTGGATGAAGACGATCAGCAGGATCACCGCGCTGACGCCGAGCCCGCTCGCGAGCGGTCACCGTCAGCCGCGGCACGAAGTCGTCGCGGCCGCCGACCGCGCGCAGGCCGATCAGGCAGAAGACGAAGATGCCGACGAAGGCTCCGACGGTCGTCTGGGTGATCCGGTCGCCGAGGAAGTTCGGCAGCACCCGCGGGCTGAACTGGCTCGAGGCCAGCTGGAGCACGACCATCGTCACCGAGAAGGTGAGGCCCGCGACGGTGATCAGCGAGCCGGCGATCGTCGAGAGCACCGTGCGGGCGGCGTTCGCGTCGCCGCCGAAGACCCAGGGCGTCTCGTGCCCGACGAAGTCGTTGTCGAGCTGGACGAGCGCGAACGCGAGCGCGCCCATCACGATCACGATCAGGGACGGGACGAACCAGAGCCCGTCGCTGAACCGCTGCCACTGGGCCCGCAGCACGTTCGCCACCCGCGGCAGGTTCCCGGCCGCAGACGACCGGAAACGGCGCGCTAGCCGGCGTCGACGGTCGGGCGGCGCTCTTCGATCCGGTAGACGACGGCGCCGCCGGAGCTCTGCAGCCGCTCCTCGAGCCGTGTCAGCCGGAGCTCGACGCCCTTCCAGCCGGAGACGATCAGGTCGACGAGCACGGCGAGGTCGTCGACGCGCTCGTGCCGCTCGGCGAGCGCGTCTCCCTCGAGCCGCTCGAGCCGCCGCAGCACCTGGTTCATCAACCCACGCACCTCGGCCAGCTGGCGGGCGACGGGCAGCGCCTCCTCGCGGACACCCTGCCGGATCGCCGAGCCGACGGATTCCGGAAGCGCGCCCTGCAGCTCGTCGGCGGTCGCCGCGAGCGCCTCGAGCTGGATCCTCGCCCGCTCGAGCGCGGCCTCGAGCTCGGCCGGCGTCGGCCGTCCCTCGGCGGCGTCCCTGATCCGGTCGCGGGCCCGCTCGATCGCGTCGTCGTTCACGGAAGGAAGAGTATCGTGGCCGCCGGATGGAGGCCAGCGAGCTCGACTACGCGCTGCCGCCCGAGCTGATCGCGCAGCGCCCGGCGGAGCGGCGCGACGAGTCGCGGCTGCTCGTCTACGAGCGGGGGAGCGGCGCCGTGCGCCACCGCCGCTTCCGCGACCTGCCGGGCGAGCTGCCCGCCGGCGCGCTCGTCGTCGTCAACGACACCCGCGTCGTCCCGGCGCGGCTCGCGCTGCGCCGCGCGTCCGGCGGCGCCGTCGAGGTGCTGTTGCTCGAACGGCACGGCGAGGGGGAGTGGGAGGGCCTGGCGCGGCCGTCGCGGAGGCTCCGCGCCGGCGAGCGGCTGGGGCCCGTGACGCTGCTCGAGCCGCTCGGCGAGGGCCGCTGGCGGCTTCGCCTCGACGGCTCCCCCGACGGCGAGCTGCCGCTGCCGCCGTACATCCACGCCCGGCCCGACGATCCGGAGCGCTACCAGACGGTCTACGCCGACGAGGAGGGCTCCGCGGCCGCCCCGACCGCCGGGCTCCACTTCACGCCGGAGCTTCTCGCCGCCCTCGAGGTCGAGCGGGTGACGCTGCACGTCGGGCTCGACACCTTCCGCCCGCTCGCGGTCGAGCAGCTCGCCGAGCACCGGCTGCACGGCGAGCGCTACGCGGTCAGGCCCGCCGCCTGGGAGCGGATCCGCGCGGCGGACGACGTCGTCGCCGTCGGCACCACGACCGTGCGGACGCTCGAGACGCTCGCCCGCGGCGCGCCGCTCGAGGGCCGCACCGACCTCTTCGTGACGCCGGGCTTCGAGTTCCGGCGGGTCGACCGGCTGCTGACGAACTTCCACCTGCCGCGCTCGACCCTGCTCGCGCTCGTGATGGCCTTCGCGGGCATCGAGGAGACGCGGCGCCTCTACCGCCTCGCCGTCGAGGAGCGCTACCGCTTCTACTCGTTCGGCGACGCGATGCTGGTGCTGTGAGGAAGCCGGCGCGGAATCGTTGCAGGCGCGTCACACCTCTCGGATGGTGGAGGTGTACACCTCCACCATGGGTAGACGTACACAGGTGACGCTCACCGACCGCCAGCACGCCTTCCTCCTCGCCGAGTCGGCGCGAACGGGGCTCTCGCTGGCCGAGCTCGTGCGGCGCGCCGTCGACGAGACGTACCGGACGGAGCAGCGGCGGCGCGTTCGCGGCTTCGACATCGGCCTCGGGATCTGGCGCGAGCCGGACGCCGCGCTCGCCGGACGCCGCGCAGGTTCGCGATAGATCGCGCCGATACCGCTACGGTCCGGCCGTGGCCTGCTTCGAGCTGACCGCGACCGACGGCGCCGCCCGCGCCGGGATTCTCCGCACCGCGCACGGCGAGGTGCGGACGCCCGCCTTCATGCCGGTCGGGACGAAGGCCACGGTCAAGACGCTGCACCCGGACGAGGTGCGGGACGCCGGCGCGCAGATCCTGCTCGGCAACACCTACCACCTGCACTTCCGGCCCGGCGAGGAGCTCGTCGAGGAGCTCGGCGGCCTGCACCGCTTCATGGGCTGGGACGGCCCGATCCTGACCGACTCCGGCGGCTTCCAGGTCTTCTCGCTCCGCGACACGCTGCTCGGCGTCGACGACGACGGGGTCGCCTTCCGCTCGGTCTACGACGGCGCCAGCGCGCGCTTCACGCCCGAGCTCGCGGCGGAGGCGCAGCGGCGGCTCGGCTCGGACGTCGCCATGTGCCTCGACCAGGTGCTGCCGCCCGGCCGCAGCCGCGGCGAGCACGAGGACGCGGTCCGCCGGACGACGCTCTGGGCGGCGCGGCAGCGCGACCTGCCGCGCGCAGAGGGCCAGCTCCGCTTCGGGATCGCCCAGGGCGGCGTCGACCGCGAGCTCCGGCGCCGCTCGACGGAGGAGATCGCCGAGCTCGGCTTCGACGGCAACGCGATCGGCGGCCTCTCGGTCGGGGAGAGCCGCGAGGAGATGTTCGAGCTGGCCGCGTTCTCCTGCGAGCTGCTGCCCGCCGACCGGCCGCGCTACTTCATGGGCATCGGCGACCCCGAGGGGATCCTGCGGGTGCTCCTCGCCGGCGTCGACATGTTCGACTGCGTGCTGCCGACGCGCACGGCCCGCACGGGCTCGGCGCTGACCTGGGAGGGGCGGCTCAACCTCCGCAACGCCCGCTTCGCCCGCGACGAGCGCCCGCTCGACGAGGGCTGCACGTGCCAGGCCTGCAGCCGCTTCAGCCGCGCCTACCTCCGCCACCTCGTCAACCAGCAGGAGATCCTGGGGCTGCGCCTGCTCTCCGTGCATAATCTGCGCTTCCTGCTCGATCTGACGGCGGGCGCGCGGGAGGCGATCGGGCGAGGGGAGATCGACGCCTACGTGACGCGCGCGCTCGAACGCCTGGCAGCCAGGGAGACGACATGGAAATCCTGATCCCGCTCGTGATCCTCTTCGGCTTCTTCTGGTTCTTCGTGCTGGCGCCCCAGCGGCGCAAGCAGCGCGAGCACGTCGCGATGCAGGACGAGGTCGCCGTCGGCGACGAGATCATCACCGCCGGCGGGCTGCACGGCCGCGTCCGGGAGGCCGGCGAGGAGACCGTCGAGCTGGAGATCGCGGCGGGGACGGTCGTCCGGCTCGATCGGCGCGCCGTCGCCGCACGCGTCCCTGCGCACGAACCTGACGAAACCGCGTCAGCGACGGACGGAAACCCTGGCTAATCTGTTTCTGCAGTCCTCGTGCAATCTCGTCGCTCCCACCTCCTCCTCGTCGCGCTGATCGTCGCCGCCCTCGCGGGCGTCGCGCTGATCGCCGTGCCCGGCTCGCCGGCGCACAAGAAGCCGACCCTCGGCCTCGACCTGCAGGGCGGGCTCGAGGTCGTGCTGCAGGCGGTGCCGCCGAAGGGCCACAAGCTGACCGCCGAGGACCTCGACCGCTCGGTCGAGATCATGCGCAACCGCGTCGACAAGCTCGGCGTCTCCGAGCCGGAGATCCGCAAGCAGGGCTCGAATCAGATCGTGATCGAGCTGGCGGGCGTCCACGACCCGCGCCAGGCCGCGCAGATCATCGGCAAGACCGCCCAGCTCGAGCTCTACGACCTCGAGACCTCGGTCACGGGCCCCTCGAAGGGCCCGCTCGGCGCCGTCAACGCGAAGACGAAGCTCTACGACCTGCTGAAGCCGGTGCAGGCGAAGGCCGAGCAGGGACAGCCCGAGTCGTACTACGTCTTCGCCGACCAGCGCCTCGTCGGCGGCCCGACCTCGTCGAAGGCGGCCGCGCAGAAGATCCTCGACGCCAAGAAGCAGGCGAAGGCGACGAAGACCGTCACGACGACGACGAAGGCGACGAAGAAGGGCGAGAAGCCGACGACGACGACGAAGACGGTCGCGGTCGACTACCAGCTGCTGGCGCTGCCGCAGAACACCGCCGTCGTCACCTGCAACAGCGCGACGGCCGAGGTCTGCCCGGGCCTGACCGCCGGGGTGCCGGTGCCCGGCCAGAACTACTTCTACCTCTTCCAGCACGACCTGACCGCCGAGAAGCCGGTGCCGCAGATGACCGGCTCGATGCTGAACCTCTCGGGCACCCGCGCCGACATCGACCCGCAGTCGGGCTCGCCGGTCGTGCTGATGAAGTTCACCGGCAAGGGCAACGAGCGGTTCCGCGAGATCACGCGCGCCGAGGCCGTCCGCGGCAGCTCCGTCGGCACGCCGCAGCACTTCGCGATCGTGCTCGACAACGAGATCCGCTCCTGGCCGCAGATCGACTACCAGCAGTACCCGAACGGGATCGACCCGTCCGGGAACGGCGCCCAGATCACCGGCCTGCAGTCGAACAAGGAGGCCAAGGACATCGCGCTCGTCCTGCAGACGGGCGCGCTGCCGGTCAAGTTCTCGACGATCGAGCGCTCCGACGTCTCGGCGACGCTCGGCAAGGACTCGTTGAACCAGGCGTACAAGGCGGCGATCGGCGGCCTGCTCCTCGTCGCGCTCTTCCTGCTGCTCGTCTACCGCTTCCTCGGCCTCGTCGCCGTGATCGGCCTCGGCATCTACGCCGCCTTCCTCTACGCGGCGATCCTGCTCTTCAACGTGACGCTGACGCTGCCGGGCTTCGCGGGCATGATCCTGACGATCGGCGTCGCGGCCGACGCGAACATCGTCATCTTCGAACGGATCAAGGAAGAGGCGCGGGCCGGGAAATCGGTGCGCGCCGCGATCAACGCGGGCTACGCGAAGGGCTTCCACACGATCATCGACGCGAACGTGGTCACCGCGATCACGGCGCTCGTCCTCTTCGCCGTCGCGACCGCGGGCGTCAAGGGCTTCGCGCTGATGCTGCTGATCGGTACCGCGATCTCGCTGATCACCGCCGTCGCGGCCACCCGCGCGATGCTCGGCCTGCTCGCCGGCTTCCGCTGGTTCGACAACCCGCGCTTCATGGGCGCCGCCGGCCAGCAGCGCGGCCGCTGGCTGCAGATCGACTTCGCCAACCGCGCCAAGCTCTGGTTCGCGATCTCGGGGATCTTCCTCGTCGTCGCCGCGCGCTCGCTCGGGTTCCGCGGCCTCAACCTCGGGATCGACTTCGAGGGCGGCACCCAGATCACCTTCGCGACGCCGAAGCCGACCGCGCTCGACGAGGTGCGCGCGCAGGCCGCGAAGATCGGCGCCAGCGACGCGGTCATCCAGGGCCGCGGGCAGTCGTTCGCGGGCGGCGGCAGCTACGAGGAGTTCCAGGTGCGGACGCGCCACCTCGAGCCGGCGCAGCAGAACGCCCTCCAGACCGACCTGCAGCGGGCCGTGAACGCGCAGAAGTTCGGCGTCAAGAGCGTCTCCTCGAGCTTCGGCTCGCAGATCGCGCGCCTCGCGATCATCGCGATCCTCGTCTCGCTCGGGCTGATCATCCTCTACATCTGGGCCCGCTTCGACCTCAAGTTCGCGGTGCCGCTGATCGTCGCGATGCTGCACGACGTCCTGATCACGATCGGGATCTACTCGCTGACCGGACGGGAGGTGACCGCGTCGACGGTCGCCGCGGTGCTGACCGTGCTCGGCTACTCGATCTACGACACGATCATCATCTTCGACCGGATCCGGGAGAACATCCCGCTGATGCGGCGGGCGCCGTTCCCGCAGATCGCGAACGTCTCGCTCTGGGAGACGATCCGCCGCTCGCTGGCGACGACGCTGATCACGCTGCTGCCGGTCGGCTCGCTGCTCGTCTTCGGCGGCGACACGCTCAAGGACTTCGCGTTCGCGCTGCTGATCGGGATCGCGTCCGGCGCCTACTCGTCGATCTTCATCGCCGCGCCGCTGCTCTCGCTCTGGAAGGATCGCGAGCCGGAGTTCGCGCGCCGCAGCCACCACGACGGCCACGCCGAGACGGGCGTCGGCGGGCTCGCGCTCGCGAACGCCGAGCGGGCCGCCGCCGCGCAGCCCGCGGAGTCGCCGCTCGAGCCGGTCGCCGCCGGCGACGGCGCGCCCTCGCGCGCGCAGGCAAAGCGCGAGCGGCGCAAGCAGCGCCGCCGCGCCCGCCCGCACGGCCGCGCCCGCTAGCCGCCTCTCCGGCCGCACGCAAGGCGCGCGTCCCTCGGAGTCCCCGTACGATCGCCGCAGTGGACGTCTTCCTGCTCTTCGCGGACCGGCGCTCGGCCGAGTCGGCCGGCCGCCGTCTTCGCTCGGAAGGCTTCGAGGTCGAGCTCGAGATCCAGCACGACGCCACGGTGGGTCTCGGCGTCCGCGAGGTGGCATCCGGCGCCGTGGACGTCGCCGTCGCCGAGTGGACGGCCCGTGCTGCCGCCCTCGGCGGTGACTTCGTCGCGTGCGGCGGCCCCTGAGCCGCCGCCGGGGCCGGCCCGTCTCCGCGCTTCCCGCTACGCTGCCCCGATGGCCGAGACAGCCGAGCTCCGCGAGCTCGCCGAGCGGCTCGTGCTCGCCGCCTTCGGGGCGCTCGCGCTGACCGCCGACCGCGCCGAGCGCCTCGCCGGCGACCTCTCCGAGGTCGGCGGCGTCCGCCGCGACGACGCCCGCGCGGCCGTCGACGAGCTGTCGGCGCGCTGGCGCGGCGACGCGCTGCGGATCAGCGAGCGGACGCGGGTCGGCCTCGGCGGGCTCTTCAAGGAGCTCGGCCTCGTCACCCGCGACGAGTGGGACGAGCTCGAGCTCCGGGTCGCGCAGCTCGAGCACCGGCTCCGCCTCGTCGAGGAGCCGCCGGCGGCCCCGCCGCCCGCCCCGCGCCACTGATCGCTACCGTAGGCCGTTGATGACGGAGACACACGAGCACCTGACCCAGAAGCAGCACGACGAGCTGCAGGCCGAGCTGGCCGAGCTCGAGGGCCCGCGCCGCACCGAGGTCGTCCAGGCGATCAAGACCGCCCGCGAGTTCGGCGACCTCTCCGAGAACTTCGAGTACCACGCCGCCAAGAACGAGCAGGGCCTGCTCGAGGCGCGGATCCGGACGCTGCGGCACCGGCTCGAGACCTCCGAGATCGTCGAGGTCGCCGACCACGCGATCGTCTCGGTCGGCTCCGCGGTCGAGATCGAGGCCGAGGACGGCCGGACGATGACGATCGAGATCTCGAACCTGACGAAGACCGGCGCCGTCTCGCCGACGGCGCCGCTCGGCGAGGCGCTGATGGGCGCCCGCGAGGGCGACGAGGTCGAGGTGGCCGCGCCGCGCGGGGCCTGGAAGGCCCGCGTCCGCTCGATCCGCGCGGCGTAGAGGCCCCCGCGCACCCCGGCCGGGAGCCGCGCGGGGTGGGCAGGCGAATGCGCACCGCCGTGCAACACTGACGCGATGTCCGCGACGAAGAACCTCGGCCGGCTCTCGGAGATCGCGCAGGTCGCGGTCCGGCACGGCTTCGGCTACGTCTTCGAGCGGCACAAGCTGACCGACCTGCTGCCGCGCAGGACGGGCGTCGACGTCGAGCCCTCGCTGAACGGCGCCTCGGGCTCGGCGCGCGGCCAGCACCTGCGCGAGCTGCTGGACGAGCTCGGGCCGACCTTCGTCAAGTTCGGGCAGCTGCTCTCGACCCGGCCGGACGTCGTCCCGCCGGACATCATCGTCGAGCTGCGCGCCCTCCAGGACGACGTGCGCCCGTTCCCGTTCGAGGACGTCCAGCGGGTCGTGCTCGAGGAGCTCGGCCAGCCGATCGAGCGGCTCTTCCTCGAGTTCGGCGAGCGGCCGATCGCGGCCGCCTCGATCGGCCAGGTGCACCGCGCCGTCCTTCCCAACGGCCGCACCGTCGTCGTCAAGGTGCAGCGCCCCGACGCCCCGCGCCAGATCGAGGCCGACCTGGCGCTGCTCTTCCAGGCCGCGCGCCTCGCGAAGGAGCGCGTCCGCGCCTTCGACTTCATCGACGCCGAGCAGCTCGTCGACGAGTTCTCCCGCTCGCTGCGGCACGAGCTCGACTACCGGCTCGAGGCCCGCAGCGCCGACACCTTCCACCGCCAGTTCGCCGGCCACCCGCACGTGCGGATCCCGCGCGTCTACTGGAGCTACACCCGCGCGCGGGTGCTGACGCTCGAGTACCTCGCCGGCGAGCAGCTCGCCGACCTCGACTACGCCGCCTGGTCGCTCGAGGAGCGCCGCCGGCTCGCGTACCTGATCGCCGAGGGCTGGATGACGATGATCTTCCGGAACGGCTTCTTCCACGCCGACCCGCATCCGGCGAACATCCTCGTCCTCTCGCGCGAGCAGATCGGCCTCGTCGACTTCGGCCTCACCGGCAAGCTGACCGACGAGGACATGTCGAAGCTGACGCGGCTCTTCATCGACGCCGCGAACGAGAACATCGACGCGCTGCCGCGGCGGCTCGCCGACCTCGGCGTCCGCTACCCGAAGGAGCTGGAGGAGCAGTTCCACGCCGAGCTGCGGGAGCTCTTCTACCGCTACTACGGCGCCAGCCTCTCCGAGATCGACCCGCTGCAGGTGATCCGGGAGGCGTTCGCGCTGATCTACCGGATGAACCTGCACCTGCCGACGCGGTTCGTGATGCTCGACAAGGCGATCGCGACCCTCGGCTCGGTCGGCGTCGAGCTCTACCCGGACTTCAACGTCTTCGAGATCGCGAAGCCGTACGCGCGCTCGCTGATGCTGGAGCGGTTCACGCCCCGCCGGATCGCCTCCCGCGGCCGCAAGGAGGCCTGGCGGATGGCCTCGATGGCGGCCGAGCTCCCCTACCAGGTGCACGACATCCTCGAGGAGCTGCGCGACGGCCAGATCGAGGTCGGCTTCGTGCACAAGGGGCTCGACGACTTCATGCAGCGGCTGAACGTCGCCTTCAACCGGCTGACCGTGGCGCTCGTCGTCACCGGCGGGCTGATCGGCTCGAGCCTGATCGGGATCTTCGCGACCCAGGGGCCGCACGTGCTCGGGATCAACGTGCTCTCGCTCGTCGGCTTCATCCTCTCGGGCGGCCTCGGCGTCTGGCTGCTCGTCGGCGTCCTCCGCTCCGGCCGTCTCTAGACGCGGTCCGAACCGTCCGTTAACCTCGCGCGCGGAAACGCAAGCCACTCGCACGAAAGGGGTCACGAACCATGTCCGGAGTCAGGCGCGGCGCCGATGTCGCACTGCGGTACCTGCTGACGATCTTCCTGCTCGGTGTCGTCGCGCAGTTCTTCCTCGTCGGGATCGGGATCTTCGGGATGAAGGACGGCGACACCGTCGCGAAGGCGAAGAGCCTCGACCCGCACCGGGGGCTCGGCTTCATCCTGACCGAGCCCGTGGCGCTGCTGATCCTGCTCCTCGCGGCGATCGCCTGGCGCGGCCGCCGGCGCTTCGGCCTCTACGTCCTCTTCGCCGTCGACGCCTTCGTCCAGGGGATCCTCGCCGGCGCCGGCGAGGACAGCAAGTAGGTCGGCATGCTCCATCCCGTGAACGCCCTCGTCGTCCTCGGGCTCTCCGGGTACCTGACCCGGCAGGCCTGGGCCGAGGCGCGCGAGCGTGCGCCGGAGACGGCTGTGGTCGTCAGCCCGGCGGCCTGAGCCGGATCTCGAGGCGTCCCTTGCGGACGCGTGCGTCGTAGGCGGGCTGGTCGAAGACGGCCGGCCCGTCGACGACGCGGCCGCTGCAGAGGTCGAAGCGGGAGCCGTGCCAGGGGCAGACGACCGTGTCGCCGTCGCGCTCGCCCTGCTCGAGCGGCCCGCCGAGGTGCGAGCAGACGGCGGCGATCGCGCAGACGCTCCGGCCCCTGCTCGTCACGAGCACCGGCGCCCCGTCGACCTCGACGCGCCGGAGCTCGTCCGGGCCGAGGTCGTTCTCGCCCGCGTCGGTCCAGCTCTCCGGCGGCGCGGGCGCCAGCGCCGCGTGGTTGACGCGGACGCCGAGCCCGAACGAGAGCTGGCCGCCGAGGTGCGCGGCGAAGCCGTTGATCGCGTAGCCGGCGAGCAGCAGCCCGCGGCCGAGCCCGCGCCGTCCCGCCTTCCGGGCGGCGAGCGAGCCGACGTGGAAGACCAGCCCGACCGTGTTCGCCGAGCGCGTGCGCGGTCGCGATCCGCTTCTGCTCGCCGCGGAGGTAGCGCCAGTCTGCGAGCCCGGTGGCGGCGGCCGGGAGCGCGCCGAGGACGCCGACGGCGATCGCGGCGTCCGCCTCGCGGCGCCCGGCGAGGTCGAGCGCGACGGCGGTGCTGAGCGCCCCGACCGGGACGTCGGTCGCGGCCGCGTGCAGCGGCGCTCCGAGCCAGGTGCCGTCGAGCGCGTCCGCGACCGCCTGCGACGAGGCGAACGCGTCGCGGACGGCGGCCTGAAGCGTGTCGGCGACGCCCTCGAGCGGGGCGACGGCCGCGCCGGCCTTCTGCGCGAGCGGCAACGACATCGCCTTTCCATGCCTCGCCGGGCGGCCGCGCAAACCGCAGGAGCGGCGCCGGAGCGCGGCTCGGGCCGACGGCTCCGTCAGGCGAATTGTCGCCGGACCGCCGCGCGGCGGCGACCCGGCAGGTGCCGTCGCTCCCGGTCTCGCGCAATCCGGCCTGGTCGGGTCGGGCGCCGTGCCGAGCGGCCCGGCCCGCGAGGGACGACTGTCGACAGGTCGTCACAGCTTCGTGCGAAAGGACATCTAGGCGGGCCCGCGCGGCGGCGCTACGGTCGCCTGCATGTCCGCACTCGTGATCGCAGAGCCCGAGACCGCCACGCGCGGCTACCTCGTCCGGCAGCTCGCCGACGACGGCTTCGAGGTGCTGGCGGGCGACGACCCGTTCGACCTGCTCGAGCGGTCGCGCCCCGACCTCGTCCTGCTCGGCGACGCGAGCGCGCTCGAGCGCTGGAGCCCCGGCGTGCCCGTGATCGTGCTCGGCACGCCCGAGGCGGACGCGCACGACCGCGTCCGCGCCTTCCGGCACGGCTGCGACGACTGGGTCGCCCGCCCCTTCGAGTACCAGGAGCTGCTCGAGCGGATCCGCGCCGTCCTGCGCCGGACGAGCCCGTCCGAGCACGGGACGGACGTCCGCGTCGCCGGCCCGGTGCGAATCGACCCGCGCACGCGCCGCGTCACCCTCGACGGGCGGCGGATCGTCCTCGCCCTGAAGGAGTACGAGCTCCTCTGGGCGCTGGCAGGCGAGCCCGAGCGCGTCTTCAGCAAGGAGGAGCTGCTCCGCTCGGTCTGGGGCTTCCGCTCGATCGGCCGGACGAGGACGCTCGACAGCCACGCCTCCCGGCTGCGGCGCAAGTTCCGCGAGCTCGACCCCGGGACGACGCTGGTCGCGAACGTCTGGGGGATCGGCTACAAGCTGCTCGGCGACTAGCGCGCCTCCTGCGCCTGACCTCTCTCCGGACCGGCCCCGGCCGAGGCTTGTCCCCGGGCGCCTCCGGCCCCTATGCGACCGCCGCACCCTCGAGCCGGAGCAGGGCCTGCTTGCGCTCGATCCCGCCGGCGTAGCCGACGAGGGCGCCGCTCGCGCCGACGACGCGGTGGCAGGGCAGCACGATCGGCACCGGGTTGCGGTTGAGGGCGCCGCCGACGGCGCGTGCGGCGCGCGGACGGCCGATCCGCCGGGCGAGCTCGCCGTAGGTGGCGAGGCTCGCCGTAGGGGACGCGGGCGAGCTCGAGCAGCACGCTCGCGCTGGAACGCGGGCACGCGCAGGTCGACGGCGAGGTCGAAGTCGTGCCGCTGGCCGGCGAAGTACTCGTCCAGCTGCCGGCGGACTCGGATCGAGCCGGCGCGGACGCGCAGCACGCGCGGGCCGATCGACGCGGCGAGCGCGTCGGGGTCGGGCGCGTACGAGATCCGGCAGACGCCGCGGTCGGTCGCGCCGACGAGCAGCGTGCCGACGGGCGACTCGACGAGGTCGTAGGCGGCGTCGAGCAGCCCCTCGCGCCGCCGCGGTCTCGCGGAAGCGCCGGTCGAGCTCAGTCGGGATTCTGCCGCATGTGTCCTCCTCAGTCTGCGGATGCCCGCCGAGGCGGCCTGGCGGGCGGCCTCGGCGCTCGAGCCGAGCGCGGCGCCGATCTGGTCGTAGTCGAGGTCGTAGCCGTAGCGGAGCACGACCGCCGCCCGCTCGGTCCGCGGCAGCGCGTCCGCGTAGGCGGCGAGCTCCGCGTAGGCGGGCCGGCCGTCGAGCACGGCCGGCTCCGGCGGCTCGCCCGCGACGGGCTTGCGCCGGCGGTGCTCGTCCAGCGCCACCCGCGTCGCGATCGTGAACACCCAGGCGCGCAGGTGCTCGCCGTGCCGCAGCGTCGGGTAGGCGCGGAGCGCGCGCAGGAACGTCTCCTGCCAGGCGTCCTCGGCCGGCTGGCGCCCGAGCATCCGGGTCAGATAGCCGAGCACCTCGCCCGCGTGGGCCTCGTAGAACCGCTCGAACGGGGGGATCGCCACCGGCTCCATCATCGTCTGTAACGGGCCGGCGACGCGACCTGTGAGATCAGCCGAGGAAGCGCACGACGTCCTCGGCCTCGGTGGTGAGCGCGGCGGAGACATCGTGCGGAAGCCGCCCGAACGGCTCGAGCACGACCTCGCCGTCGCGGAGGCTCCACCCGGCGACGGCGCGGCCGTCGGAGAGCGCGAAGGGGCGGAAGATGCCGCCGGCGACGAGCTTCGTCTCGTGCCGTCCGACGATCGGCTCCCGCGAGCACCAGCCGAGCAGGAGCGGATCGAAGGCGCCGAGCAGTCGCGGCGGCGGCGGCTCGCCGGCGGCGCGGGCGGCGGGCGAGGTCGACGAGGCCGTCGCGCTCCACGAGCTCGCGGGCGATCGCCGCCAGCCCGGCGCGCGCGTCGCGGAGCGGCAGCCCGGCCCACTTCGCCAGGTCGCGATCCTCGGCGGGCCCGTGGCCGGCGAGGTACCGGCGCGCCAGCTCGGCCAGAGCCGCGTCCCGGTCGACGGCGGGCGGCTCTCCGAGCCAGTCCCGGACGAGGACGTACGCGTGCTGCTTCCCGTCGACCGGCCCGCGCACGATCGAGCCGCGCAGCGACGCGAGAAAGAGCACGTGCACGAGCGCCTGGCCCTCGGTGCGGACGCCCGCCGCGGCGACCCGCTCGCCTAGCTGCGCGCGGGTCAGCGGCCCCTCCTCGGCCAGCGCTCGCTCGATCGTCCGCACGCCCCGGTCGGCTGCGTCGGGCGACACGCCTTCCTGCGCCAGCCGGCGCGCGTTCCCGGTCGCGTGCGGCGGCGCCGTCAACGCGTGCAGCCACGGGTAGTCCTCGCGTCGGACGAGGTGGAGCGTGCCGCGGTTGAGCCAGGCGACGACGAGCGAACGGTCCGCGAGCGCCCGGTCGACCTCGGCCGCCGACCGCGCGGCGCTGCGGGCGCGCACGGCGAGTCGGGCGCCGCGGGGATCCTGCGCCTGGATCGCGAGCAGCCGCGCCGCCACCTCCTCGGGACCCTTCGCCGGCGGTCCGGAGAGGAGCTGCGCGGCGAGGCGGTCGCGGTGCAGCTCGTCCATCGGCGGATCCTCGCAGCCGCGAGAATCGCCGCGTGCGCTTCTGCGTCGTCGGTCACGTCGAGTGGGTCGAGTTCGCGCGCGTCCCGCGGATGCCTGCGGCGGGCGAGATCGTGCACGCGAGCGAGGTCTGGCGGGAGCCCGCGGGCGGTGGGGCGGTCGTCGCGGCGCAGCTGGCGCGGCTCGGGGCGGAGGTCGAGTTCCACACGGCGCTCGGCGACGACGCGCTCGGGCACGCCGCCGCCGACGCGCTCGCGGCGCGCGGGATCGACGTCCGGGTGCAGTGGCGTGACGAGCCGACCCGGCGCGCCTTCACCCACGTCGACGAGGCCGGCGAGCGGACGATCACGGTGCTCGGCGACAAGCTGCTGCCGCGCGGGCCGCTGCAGCTCGAGGCGGACGGCTGCTTCTTCGTCGCGGGCGACGTCGCCTCCCTGCGCTCGGCGCGCGCTGCGCCGTTCCTCGCCGCCACCTCGCGCGAGCTGCCGACGCTGCAGGCTGCCCGTGTCCCGCTCGAGCTGCTCGTCGGCAGCGCCGATGACGCCGGCGAGCAGCTGGGGGAGGGGGTGGAGGCGGCGCTCGTCGTCCGGACCGAGGGGGCGCGAGGCGGGGTCGCGAACGGGCGGCGCTACGCCGCCGCGCCGCTCCCGGGGCCGGCCTCGGACGCCTACGGCTGCGGCGATTCCTTCGCCGCCGCGCTCGCGTTCGCGCTCGTCCGCGGCGACGCACCCGGGGACGCGCTCGCCCTCGCCGCCCGCGCCGGGCGCCGCCGTCCTGACCGGGCGCGGGCCCTACGCGGCGCAGCTCTCGCGCTAGCCCCTTGCCTGGGCGGCGGCTCAGTGCCTACGCTTGCGGGTGATGTCACGGCCTCCCGGCGCCCGGGACGACGAGGGCCTCTTCACCGACGACGAGCTTTCGTGGGAGGACGAGCCCACCGCCGGCGAGGGCGAATCGCCGCCGCCGGCGCCCGGATGGCCGACGAGAGCCGGCACGGGGGTCGCGCCGGAGCTCTACCGGCGCCGGCGCCTCGCCGCAGCGGGAGCCGCCGCGGTCGTGCTCGTGGCCGCGATCGCCATCGGCGTCCTCGTCGCGGGCGGCGGCGGGGGCGAGACGTCGACCTCCCTCGCACCGACGACGGGCGCGACCCAGGAGGAGCAGCCGGCGACGACGGCGACGACGACCGCAGCGCCCGCGCCGCAGGTCTCGCTCCCGGGCGGCAAGGCGCTGAAGCAGGGCGCGACGGGTGCGGCGGTGCGGACGCTGCAGCAGGCGCTCGTCCAGCTCGGCTTCGACGTCGGCGGCAAGGTGGACGGCGACTTCGGCAGCGCGACCAAGGCGGCGGTGGCGGCCTTCCAGACCCGGCAGGGCCTGACGGCGGACGGGATCGTCGGCTCGAAGACGGTCGACGCGCTGAACGCGGCTCTCGCGGGCTGACGCCGGGCCCGCCGCTCGACGGGCCCGGCGCCACCGCGCTCCCTGCTGCCCGCCGCTTTTCCGCGCTCTTCCGCTAGCCGCGCGCTCCGCTAGCCACGCGGGGCGAGCGCCACCTGGACGAGCCGCCGGCCGGAGATGCCGGCGAGCAGGTCGCCGCCCGGCTCGCGCGTGCGGACGAAGAACTGCAGGTTGTAGTTCGGCCGGAAGACGATCCCGAAGTCGCGCTCGGGGCGGGTCGTCAACGTCGCCCAGCCGTCGGATCCCGTCTTCGTCTCGGGCGTCGACGTCGTCACCTGCGGCGTCGAGCGCACGAAGACGAGCGCGCCGCTGACGGGCCGGTGCGCCTGCGCGTCGGTGACACGGACGCGGATCGTGATCGTCGCGTTGGCCGACGTGATCGGGTTCGGGTTGAAGCGGACGCTGTCCACCACGAGCCGGTTCGGCGGCGTCACCGACGAGATCGGCAGCGCCCCGCCGGCCGGCGGCGCCGTCCCCGCGACCTTCTCCGTCGCGTCGGAGCTCGCGGTCGAGCTGCCGTCGCTGTTACGGGCCGTCACCTGGATCGCGGAGCGTGTTGCCGGCGTCCGCGGCGGCGACGCGGTACGTGTTGTTGGCGGCGCCGGCGATGTCCGTGCAGTTGTTGCCGCCGCCGTTGCAGCGGCGCCACTGGTAGGCGTAGCTGACCGACGACGAGCTCTGCCAGGCGCCGGTCGAGGCGGTCAGCGTCTCGCCGACCGCGGGCGTCGTGTCGGAGATCGTCGGCTTGCTCGTGTTCTGCGGCGCGTACTGGGCCGCGGCCGGGACGGCGGGTGCCGCGCCGGCGCCGACGAGCGCGACCGCGGCGGCCGCCGCGGTCGCGGTGGCCGCGAGTGCGATCGCGACGTTTCCTGGGCGTCTCATGCGTGTCCTCCTCGATTTGCTGGCCGTCCCCTCTGTATCCGACCGGCACGAAGCCGAACCAGCCGCACCCGGCCGCCGCGACCGGCCGGGCCGCGAGCTCGTCACCCTCGTGGGGGATTCGTCTTGCGTGGTGGGAGATCGTGGTTTACAGTGGGGCGCAGTGGGAGACCCTGTGGAGACGATGCGATGCTGCTGGGCGAGTACGAGCACACCCTCGACGACAAGAACCGACTCACGCTTCCGGCCAAGTTCCGGGAGGCGTTCGCGGACGGGATCGTGGTCACGCGGGGGCTCGACGGCTGTCTCGACGCCTACAGCCGCGACGACTTCGCCGTCCTCGTCGAGCGCATGCGCGCCCTCGACCCGCTCAGCCGGGAGGCGCGCGTGATGCAGCGGCACTTCTTCTCCGGCGCCACCGACGCCGAGCTCGACAAGCAGGGGCGGATCATGCTGCCGACCCCACTGCTCGCGACCGCCGGCCTGCGGCGCGAGGTCGTGGTGGCCGGGGTGTACGACCACGTCGAGATCTGGGACCGCGCCGCCTGGCGCACACACCTCGAGGAAGTGGAGGGGAGCGCTGAGCATGTTGCCGAACGCCTTGCCGCCAACAGAGACTGATCACGTCCCCGTCCTCGCCGACGAGGTGCGGGAGCTGCTCGCCGTCCAGCCGGGGGAGACGGTCGTCGACGCGACCTTCGGCGCCGGCGGCCACGCGACCCTGCTCGCCGCGGGCCTGCGCGGCGACGGCAGGCTGATCGCGATCGACCGCGACCCGTCCGTGAAGCCGTACTTCGAGCGCTTCCGCCGCCAGGCCGGCGTCCAGGCGCGCCTGCTGCGCGGCGATTTCGCGATCGTGCTGCGCCAGCTCGCCCAGAACGGCGTCAAGGCCGACGCGATCCTGCTCGACCTCGGCGTCTCCTCGATGCAGGTCGACCGGCCCGAGCGGGGCTTCTCCTACTCGGTCGACGCGCCGCTCGACATGCGCATGGACACGGGCGGCGAGCGCACCGCCGCCGACCTCGTCAACGAGCTCGGCGAGCGCGAGCTGGCCGACGTCTTCAGGCGCTTCGGCGAGGAGCGGTACGCGCGCCCGATCGCCCGCGCGATCGTGCGCAGGCGCGCCGAGCGCCCGTTCGAGCGCACGGGCGAGCTCGTCGACACGATCAAGTGCGCGATCCCCGCGCCGGCGCGCTTCGGCGACGGCCACCCGGCCAAGCGGGTCTTCCAGGCGCTGCGGATCGCCGTCAACGACGAGCTCGGGGCGCTCGAGGAGGCGCTGCCGGCCGCGCTCGAGATGCTGCGGCCGGGCGGGCGGCTCGCCGTGATCAGCTTCCACTCGCTCGAGGACCGGATCGTCAAGCGCTTCCTGCGTGCGGAGGAGCGGGGCTGCACCTGCCCGCCCGACTTCCCGGTCTGCGTCTGCGGCAACGAGCCCGTCCTGCGGGCCCTGTCCCGCAAGGCCGTCCGGCCCGGCGCGGCCGAGCTCGCCCACAACCCGCGCGCCGCCTCGGCGCGGCTGCGCGCCGCCGTCAAGGTCGAGGCCGAGAGCTAGTGGCGAGCTGGGCACCGTCGGCCGGCGAGGTCGCGGCACCGCAGCCGCGTCCGCGCGCGAGGCCGAAGCCGCGCCCGGCGGCGGCGCCGCGCGCCCGGAGGCGCTCCCGCGCCCGCGTCCACGTCGGCGGCGTCGTCTGGATCGCGGTCGCCGCCGTCCTGCTCGCAGGCGTGGTCGCGCTCAACGTCGCCGTCCTGCGCCTGAACCTGGCGATGGACGACCTCGGGCAGCAGCGCACGAAGCTGCGCGCCCAGAACGCGGCGCTCGCCTCGCAGCTCTCGAGCGCGGCCGACTCGCTCAAGATCGAGGCCCAGGCGCGCCGGGTGCTGAAGCTCGAGCCGGCGCCCGCCGACAAGATCACCTACCTCGATCTCGGGAAGAAGTAGCGTTGGCAGCAAAGCAGGCCAACCGCCGCATCCGCCTGCTGCTCGCCGTCTTCGTCCTCGTCTTCGCCGCCACGCTCGCCCGGGCGGTCTGGCTGCAGGGGGTGCAGGCGAGCTCGCTCGGGCAGATGGCGCAGAACCAGCACCGCGAGACGGTCGCGATCCCGGCCTCCCGCGGGACGATCTACGACCGGGACGGCGTCCGGCTCGCGATCGGGGAGCAGGCGACGACGGTCTACGCCGACCCGCGGCAGGTCAGAAACGCGCTCGGCCTCGCCCGCGCGGCGCAGCAGGTGTTCGGCAAGAAGGTCGTGCAGGCGAGCGCGCTCTACCCGCAGCTGCTCGACCACTCGAAGGCGTTCGTCTACGTCGCGCGCAAGGCCGACCCGGACAAGGCCAGCACCTTCGTGAAGCGCGGCTTCGACGGCGTCAACGTCTATCCGGAGGAGCGCCGCGCCTACCCGCAGCACACGGTCGCCGCCTCGATCCTCGGCTACGCCGGCGTCGACAACGAGGGCATCGCCGGGCTCGAGTACAGCTTCGACAGGGAGCTGCGCGGCAAGCCGGGCGTCGAGACGATCGTCAAGGACCCGTTCGGGCGCGCGATCGACACGATCTCCTCGACGCCGGAGCGGGAGGGGCGCGACGTCTTCCTGACGATCGACCACACGATCCAGGCCGAGGCCGAGTCGGTGCTGCGCAAGACCGTCCACGACTGGGGCGCGAAGGCCGCGGTCGCGATCGTGCTCGACCCGCGCACCGGCGAGATCCTGGCGATGGCCGACGCGCCCGGCTACGACGCCAACAACTTCCCGCGCGTGCCGCCGGCCCGCAGCCGCAACCGCGCGGTCACGGACCAGTACGAGCCCGGCTCGACCTTCAAGCTCGTCACCGTCTCGGCGGCCCTCTCGGAGCGGCTCGTCTCGCCGGGGACGAAGTTCACCCTGCCGTACTCGATCAAGGTCGCCGACCGGGTCATCCACGACGCCGAGCGGCGCGGCACCGAGACGATGTCGGTCGCGAGGATCCTCTCGCACTCCTCGAACGTGGGCGCCGTCACGCTGGCCGAGAAGCTCGGCCGGGAGCGGCTGATGCGCTGGATCGAGCGCTGGGGCTACGGCAAGGCGACCGGGCTCGACTTCCCCGGCGAGAGCCCCGGCGCGGTGCTGCCGCTCGACCGCTGGTCGGGCTCCACGATCGGCAACGTCCCGATCGGCCAGGGGATCGCGGTGACGCCGCTCCAGATGGCCTCGGCCTACGCGGCGGTCGCGAACGGCGGCGTCTGGGTGCAGCCGCACCTGATCGAGAAGGTCGCGGCGACGCCGCTGCCGAAGCGGACGAAGCGGCGGATCCTCTCGCCGACCGTCAACGCCCAGGTCTCGGCGATGCTGACGAACGTCGTCGCCGACGGCACCGGCACCGAGGCGCAGATCCCCGGCTACAAGGTCGCGGGCAAGACGGGCACCGCCGAGGTGCCGGGCCCGAACGGCTACACGACCGGCAAGTACGTCGCCTCGTTCGTCGGCTACGTGCCGGCGTCGAGGCCGCGCCTCGTCGTGCTCGTGAAGGTGCAGGAGCCGACGAGGGCGATCTTCGGCGGCGTCGTCGCGGCGCCCGCCTTCGCGGAGATCGCGCGCTTCTCGCTGCAGTACCTCGAGATCCCGCCGGACGCGAAGCGCTAGCCGGCGAGCGCGACGGCGTCGGCGGCGGAGCGCCGCTCGAGCCGGGCCCACTCGCGCTCGACCTGCTCCTGGATCCGGGCGACGAGCTCCTCGCCCTCGGGGCCGTGCAGGTGCGAGAAGCGCTTCTGCAGCTCGAACCACTCGCCGACCGGGACGTGCTCCTTCGGGCGGTAGGTGATCCGGTAGTCGCCCTCGACGACCTCGTAGAGCGGCCAGATCCGGGTCTCGACGGCGAGGTCGAGCACCGTCTTGAAGAGACGCGGCTCGTGGCCCCAGCCGACCGGGCAGTCGCTGAGCACGTTCAGGAACGCGGGGCCGTCGGCGGCGACGGCCTGCTCGACCTTGCGCGAGAGGTCGTGCCAGTGCGAGGCGGCGGCCTGGCCGACGAAGGGGACGTTGTGGGCGACGGCGATCGCGGTGATGTCCTTGCGCTGCTGCAGCTTGCCGAGGCTCTCGAGGCCGGCGGGCGAGGTGGTCGTGTTGGCGCCGTAGGGGGTCGCGCCCGACCGCTGGATGCCCGTGTTCATGTAGGCCTGGTTGTCGTAGCAGACGAAGAGGAAGCGGTGCCCGCGCTCGAGCGCGCCCGAGAGGGCCTGCAGGCCGATGTCGTAGGTGCCGCCGTCGCCCGCGAAGACGACGAAGGTGACCGGCTCCGTCTGGGGGAGGGTGCCGCGGCGGCGGAGGGCGGTGTACGCGGACTCGACGCCGCTCATCACCGCGGCCGAGTTCTCGAAGGCGACGTGCAGCCAGGGCACGTTCCAGGCGGTCGCGGGGAAGCGCGAGGTCGCGACCTCGAGGCAGCCCGTCGCGGAGACGACGACCTTCGGGCCCGGGACGCTGTCGAGCACCGTGCGGACGACGACGGGGATGCCGCAGCCCTGGCAGAGCGAGTGGCCGCCGGCGAGCGGCGGCACGCCGCGCTCGTTCGCGTGGAGGGTCTTCAGGCGGCTCACTGCTCGCCCCTGAGGCCGATGTAGCGGGGCGCCTCGCCGGCGAGCACGGCGCGGAGGTCGTCGGCGTGCAGGTCGCGGCCGCCGAGCCCGTAGACGTGTCCGTGCAGCGCCGCGCCCGAGCCGTAGGTCGCGGCGGCGACCTCGGCGTGCAGCGGCGGGATCCCGCCGGGAGAGTCGGCGCGGTCGAGCGCGTAGACCTCGCGGACGCCGGCCAGGAGGTCGCGGATCCGCGCGCCCGGGAAGGGGCGGAAGGAGCGCAGCTGCAGGAGGCCGACGGGCTCGCCCTCGGCGCGGAGCAGGTCGACCGCGTCCTTGGCGGTGCCGGCCGTCGAGCCCATGCAGACGACGGCGCGCTCGGCGTCCTCGAGCCGGTAGCCCTCGACGGCGGCGTAGGAGCGGCCGGAGAGCTCGGCGAACTCGGCGCAGACCTCGTCGATCGCGGCGAGCGCGTCGTCCATCGCGGCCACGCCCTGGTGGCGCAGCTCGGTGTAGTAGTCGGGCATCGCGAACATGCCCTGCGAGGTCGGGCGGTCGAGGTCGAGGAGCGGGTACGGGATCGTGTACTCGCCGACGAAGGTCTGCACCTCGTCGTCGGCCAGCAGCACGACCGGCTCGGCCGAGTGGGTGATCGTGAAGCCGTCCTGGCCGACCAGCACCGGCAGCAGCACGTCGGGGTGCTCGGCGATCCGCGGCGCCATGACCATGAAGTCGTAGGCCTCCTGGGCGTTCTCGACCAGGATCTGGATCGCGCCGGTGTCGCGGGCGAGGTAGGCGTCGGAGTGGTCGCCGTGGATGTTGATCGGGGCCGAGAGGGCGCGGTTGCCGACCGCCATCACGACCGGCGCGCGCATGCCGGCGGCGATGTAGACGATCTCGACCATCAGCGCCAGGCCCTGCGACGAGGTCGCGGTGATCGTGCGGGCGCCCGCGAGCGCCGACCCGACCGCCGCGCTCATCGCCGAGTGCTCGGACTCGACGTTGACGATCTCGGTGTGCGCCCTGCCGTCGGCGACGAACTTGGCGAAGCCCTGGATGATCGGCGTCTGCGGCGTGATCGGGTAGACCGGGACGACGTCCGGGTCGATCTGGCGCATCGCGTGGGCGACGGCCTCGCCGCCCGTCAGGACGTGCGCGAGCGCGACGGGGCGCTCCGGGGCGCGGGTCTCAGTCGACATCGGGCACCATCTCGATCGCGTTCACGGGGCAGACCTGGGCGCAGATCTCGCAGCCCTTGCAGTGGTCGAGGTCGAAGCCGGCGAACGCCTCGTCGGCGACGTGGATCGCCGAGTCGGGGCAGTAGACCCAGCAGAGCAGGCAGTTGACGCACTTCGAGAGCTCGACCTGCGGCCGCAGCCCGGTGCGCCAGCCGCCGGTGCGGGGGCGCAGCTCGGGGTCGGGGACGACGACGCCGCCCGTCCGCAGCTCCTGCCATGGCTTCAGGATCACGCCGTCACCGCCTGGACGGCCTCGTAGCCGGCCTCGAGCGCCTCGCGCAGCGCGGCCGGGTCGGCCTTGCGCCCGAGCAGCGACACCGCGGCGGCGACGAGGTCCTCGAGCTCGGGCTCGCCGAGCGCGGCCGCGAGCGCGCCGACCATGACCAGGTTGACGAACTTCGAGTGGTGCTCGGCGGCGATCCGCCCCGCCGGCACGCAGAGCGAGCGGCCGTTCAGCGAGCCGGGCTCGGCGTTGACGAGCAGCAGGCCGCCGTCCTTGAGGCCCTCGGTCACGTCGACGGTCTCGAGCAGCGAGGGCTCGAGCACGACGACGACGTCCGGCGCGGTGACGGCGTCGTGGCGCCGGATCGGCTGCTCGTCGAGGCGCGTGTAGGCCCGCATCGGCGCGCCGCGCCGCTCGGGGCCGTACTCCGGGAAGGCCTGCACCGACTTGCCGGCCGCGAGCAGCCCGAGCGCGGTCAGCTGCGACGCCGTCTTCGCGCCCTGGCCGGCGCGCGCGTGCCAGCGGATCTCCTTCACCGCAGCGTCTCCGCGATCGACGCGGCGGCCAGCTTGGCGCCGCGGACGGCCTCGACGACGGTGGCGCCGCCGTTGCAGGCGTCGCCGGCCGCGTAGTAGCGCGGATTGCCGGTGCGGCCGCCGTCGTCGACGACGACGTGGCCGCTGCGGTCGAGCTCGAGCCCGTCGACCCAGGAGAGGAACTCGGCCCGCGGCCGCTGGCCGATCGCCTTGACGACCGTGTCCGCCTCGAGCAGGAACTCGGAGCCGGGGACGGGCTCGGGGCGGCGGCGGCCGCTCTCGTCCGGCTCGCCGAGCCGCATCTCGAGGCACTCGACGCCGGCCACGCGGCGCTCGCCGACGAAGCGGACGGGGTTGGCGAGGAAGAGGATGTGGATGCCCTCCGCGAGCGCCTGCTCGACCTCGTGCGGGTAGGCGGGCATCTCGTCGCGGGTGCGCCGGTAGACCATCGTCACCTCGTCGGCGCCGAGCCGGATCGACTCGATCGCGACGTCGATCGCCGTGTTGCCGCCGCCGATCACCGCGACGCGGCCGCCGAGCTCCGGCGCCGCGTCCGTCTTGATCGCCTCGATGAAGGGCAGCGACTCCCAGACGCCCTCGAGCTCGTCGCCGGGGTAGGAGACGTCGGCGTCGGCGCCCATGCCGACCCCGAGGAAGATCGCGTCGGCGTTGAGCTCGAGCTCGCGCAGGGCCTGCGGCGAGTCGATCGGGCAGTCGAGCTCGAAGCGGACGCCCAGGAGCAGAAGTGCGGCGGCCTCTTCGGGCAGGGGGTCCCGCTGCTGGCGATACGGGGCGATCGCGTAGCGGACGAGGCCGCCGATCTCGTGACGCTCGTCGTAGACCGTGACGGTGTAGCCGCGCGCGGCGAGCTCGCCCGCGCAGGCGAGGCCGGCCGGGCCCGCGCCGACGACGGCTACGCGGCCGGCGCGCGGCCGCGTGGGTCGCCGCAGCCGCACGCCGGCCGCGTAGCCCCGGTCGGTCGCGTGGCGCTGCAGCCTGCCGATCTCGATCGCGTCGCGCCCCTCGTGCAGGAGCACGCAGGCGCCCTGGCAGAGCGTCTCCACCGGGCAGACCCGGGCGCAGGTGCCGCCGAGCAGGTTCTCGCTCCAGACGATCTCCGCGGCCAGCTCCGGCTCGCCGCGGGCGATCGCGCCGACGAAGCCGGGCACGTCCACCTCCGCGGGGCAGGCGACGACGCAGGGCGCCGGCGCGTAGGGCCCGCCGCACTCGAGGCAGCGATCCGCCTCGACGAGCGCCTCGTCGTCGGAGAGCGGCGGCGCGAGCTCGGTGAACACCCCTGGGACCGTGACTGCCATCTCGGCCGCAGTGTCCGCCCGGAGCCGCCGGGTCTACATCGGAGACGGCGCGGAGCCGGCCTGCGGGAAGCTACGGCCCGGCGGGCGCGACGATCACGGACGTCGCGACGGTGACGGTGCCGCCCGCGGCGACGACGCGGGCCTCGAGCCGGTGCGGCCCGGGCGCGACCGAGGCGCTGTCCCAGGCGATCCCGTAGGGCGCCGCGGCCGAGCTGCCGACGGGAGCGCCGTCGACCAGGAACTCGACCCGGAGCACGGGCCGCTTGACGAAGACCTTCCAGTCGACGACGCCGGCGACGGTCTGCCCGTCCTCGAGCGTGCCGCCGACGACCTGCGGCTTCGGCTTCGGCGGCACGTTCGCGACCCGCACGCGGAAGCGCCGGTGGGCGGTCCGGCCGTCGGCCGCCCGCGTCCGCAGGTCGAGGGTGTGGACGCCGTCCCTGAGGCGCCGCGTGTCCCAGCGCACGGCGAACGGGGCGCGCCGGTCGGTCGCGAGCAGCCGCCCGTCGACGTAGGCGCGCAGCCCGTTCGAGTCGGCCCCGCGGATCGACGCCCGCAGCCGCACGACGCCCTTGACGAGCCGGCCCGGTCGGAGCCCGGCCGTCGTCAGCTCGAAGCGGCGGTTGCGGACGTGCACCGTCAGGGCGCGCGTCGCCCGGCCGCCGTCGGTGCCGTAGGCGCGCAGCTGCAGGGCGTAGCGGCCGTTCTTGAAGGCGAGCGTGTTCCAGCCCCTGTCGCCGGCGAACGCGAACGGCGCCCGGTGGTCGCGCCAGAGCACCTTGCCGTTGACGACGAAGTCGACGCGGGCGACCGGCCCCTTCGTCTCGACCCGCCAGGGCACCTTGCCCGCGATCGTCTGGTTGCGGTAGAGGGTCGCCGAGGCGACGCGCACCGGCGTCACCGGGTTCGCGTAGCGGCGGACGAGCTTCAGGTAGAGGCCCCAGTTCCAGTAGCGGCCCGGGTCGGTGTGGTCGGCGCCCGGCACCTCGGAGTGGCCGACGATGTGCCCGCGGTCGATCGGGATCAGCGAGCGCCGGCAGAGCCAGGCGACGAGGCGCGCCGAGCTCCGGTACTCGGCCGAGCGTGAACCCGGCCGGGTCGTCGGTGACGCCGACGTGCTCGATCCCGACCGACTGCTCGTTGACCGCCCTGTTGCCCGAGTGCCAGGCGACGTCCTTGAGCGCGACGAGCTGGGCGAGGCTGCCCGCCCGCGAGACGACGTAGTTCGCCGACGCCTCCGCCTTCGGGTTCTTGAACCAGAAGACCGTGCCCCAGAAGCGGCCCTCGGTGACGTGGACGACGACGTAGTGGATGTCGCGCGGCGCCCGGTTCGCCGGCGTGAAGTTGCGGTCGCCGTCGAGCCACATCACCTTCGGCTCCTTGACCTCGGCGGCGTGGGCGGGCCCGGCCGCGACGACGGACGCCGCGAGCAGCGCGAGCACGATATGTCGCCGCAGAGACCCCATCGAGACCCCGTTTCCGGAAGGGCCTGTTGTAGCGCAGTTCCCCCGGCGTCGCCACTCGAGCGGGCACAATGTGAGCGATGCTGAGGCGAACCGAGGCCGAGCGGCTGCTGGGCGAGTGGGGCGTCCGGGACGTGACCCCGGACGAGGCCGCCGTCCGCGGCGGGCTCGAGGCCGCGCTCGCCGACAATCCGCTCAAGGGCCGCCCGCTGCGCCGCCGCTGGCGGAACTTCAGCGCCGACCCGGCCGGCTACGTCGCCTCGATGGGCGGCCCGCTGCCCTACATGGAGCGGCGCCGCGCGATCGAGGAGCTGATCGAGCGGGAGCTGCGCCGGCTCGAGCGCGCCTGGCGCGCGCTCGGCGCCGAGTGCCGCGGCGACGAGGCGCTCTTCGCCCGCCGCTGGCGCGAGCTCGTGGCCCGCCGGCGCTTCACCGAGGTGAACGACCTGATCGACCGCCACAACCGCTACTACCCGGCGGAGGCGCGGCTGCCGATGGACCCGCGCACGGGCGACTTCGTCGCGGTCGACGGCCGCTCCTACCGCTACCGCAGGCTCGACGCCGCCTGGGCGCTCGAGCGCTTCCCCGCGCAGCCGCCGCGGGAAGCCGCGGCCTAGCTGCCGAGGCTTGATGCGCATCGTCCGCGGCCGCGGCTGCCGCCCCCGGCACGGCGCCAGGCCGCACCGGCGTCCTCGCACGTGCAACCAGCATGCGCCACGGACGCCGGCACGCCCTCGCTTGGCCTGGAACGGCCCCGCTAGGGACGTCCGATGCGCATCAAGCCTCTACTCGCCGAGGCGCGACTCCTCGAGGTCGAGCTCCCGCTGCAGCCGGCGGGCCGTGTCGGGGTCGAGACCCTCCTCGCGGCGCAGCCGCCGCAGCGCCGAGCGCTGCGCGGCGAGCAGCTCGTGGTGGAGCCGCCGGTAGCTGCGGCGTCCGTTCGCCTCCTCGCCGTCGCGGTGCTCGAGCTGCTCCGCGAGCAGCTCGAGCCGCTGCTCGTACTGGCGCCGCAGCGGGTCGAGCGACTCGACCTCGACGTCCTCGTCGCCGGCGAGGTCCTCGATCCGCGCCAGCGCCGCCTCGCTCAGCCGCAGCCGCGCCTCGAGCTCGCGCCGGGTCAGCTCCTCGCCGTGCGAGAGGCCGAGCGCGCGGATCAGCCAGGGGAGGGAGACCCCCTCGAGCACGAGCGTCGCGACCACGACCATGAAGGCGAGGAAGAGGACGAGGTTCCGCTGCGGGAAGTCGAGCGGCAGCGCCAGGGCGGCGGCGAGCGTGATCGCGCCGCGCATGCCGCTCCAGCCGAGCACGAGCCGCGCCTGCCAGGTGGCGACCGGCGCGAGCAGGTGCGCGGTGAGGCGGGTGAGGACGACGGCGCCGACGACGAGCACCGCGTACCAGACGAGCTGCCCGTCCGAGAAGCCGCCGAGCCCGCGCAGGACGACCGGCATCTGGGCGCCGAGCAGCACGAACAGCACCGACTCGAGCAGGAACGTCAGCACCTCCCAGAACGCGAACGCCTGCAGCCGGGTCTGCGGCCGGAAGATCCCCGCCGAGCGCCAGCCCAGGTAGACGCCCGCGGCCACCGTCGCGAGCACGCCGGAGACGTGGGCGCGCTCGGCGCCGACGTAGGCGAGGTACGGGGTCACGAGCGAGATCGCGATCTCGAGCTGCGTCTCGTGGACGTACCGGCGGACCCAGGCGACCGCGGCGCCGATCGCGATCCCGATCGCGACGCCGCCCGCCGCGATCTCGACGAAGCGGATCGTCCCGTGCAGCACCGAGAAGCCGCCGCCGACCGCGGCCGCGACGGCCAGCCGGTAGACGACGAGCGCGACGCCGTCGTTGACGAGGCTCTCGCCCTCGAGGATCGTCCGCAGCCGTCGCGGCGCGCCCAGCCGCCCGAGCACCCCGGTCGCGGAGACGGGGTCGGTCGGCGCGACGATCGCGCCGAGGCCGAACGCGGCCGCCCAGCCGAGCGAGCCGATCAGCAGGGCCGTCGCGCCCGCGACCGCGAACAGGGTCGCGAGCACGAGCCCGATCGCGAGCAGCGAGATCGGCACCCAGTTGGCGCGCAGCTCGCGCGGCGAGGTGAAGAACGCGGCCGCGTAGAGGAGCGGCGGCAGGAAGACGTAGAAGACGATGTCCGGCTGCAGGATCACCTCCGGGAGACCCGGCACGAAGCTGACGCCGAGCCCGGCGAGCACGAGGAAGACCGGCGCCGGCACCTCCGTGCGCTGGGCGAGCGCGACGCTGCCGAGGACGGTCAGCGCGACCGCGACGCCGATCAGGAAGGTGGTGCCCATGCCGCTCGCTTGCCCGCTCGCGCCGGTCGCGATACGGGCGCGGGCGCGCCGCGCCGCGCCGTCCGCTGCGGGGAAACGCGGACGGAGTAACCCGCGGCCGCACGGATGGCGCGGCCCGGCGGCCGGATCACGATTGCCCCATGCCGGTCGCGAGCGACGACTTCCGCAGGGCCCACGCCGACCTCCGGCAGCGCACCGAGGCGCTCCGCCGGGCCGCGCGCGAGATCCCGCACCTCGCCCGCGACGACCGGGCGGCCGTGCGCGACGCGGTCCTCGACTTCCTGCTCCGCGACGTCGAGCCGCACACGCGCCTCGACGAGCGGCTGCTCTACCCGGAGGTCGCCGACCGCCTCGGCGCCCCGCTCGCGACGGCCTCGATGGCATACGACCATCTCGCGATCCGCCACCTGATCGACGACCTGGCCGAGGCCGACCCGTCCGATCCCGATCGCCTGCAGGAGCTCCTCTACGGCCTGGACGCCGTCATGCGCATCCACATGTGGAAGGAGAACGAGCTCTACCTGCCCGTGGTCGAGTCCGCCGCCTGGCCCGCGGCGACCTAGACGTCCCGACGAGAGAAGAAGGAGGTGCCGCCCATGCCGGACACGTTGACGATCACCGACAACCGCACGGGCACCCAGGTCGAGGTCCCGATCGAGGACGGCGCGGTGCGCGCGACCGCCCTCAAGGAGCTCGGCCTGGCGAGCTACGACCCCGCGTTCCTGAACACCGCCTCGGTGCGGAGCGCGATCACCGAGATCGACGGCGACGCGGGCATCCTGCGCTACCGCGGCTACCCGATCGAGCAGCTGGCCGAGCAGGCGACCTACCTGGAGACCGCGTACCTGCTGCTCTTCGGCGAGCTGCCCGCGCAGGCGGAGCTCGACGTCTGGGAGCACGAGATCACCTACCACACGTTCCTGCACGAGAACGTCAAGCGGCTGATGGAGGGCTTCCGCTACGACGCGCACCCGATGGGGATGCTGATCAGCTCCGTCGCGGCCCTCTCGACCTTCTATCCCGAGGCCTCGCGCGTCGAGGATCCCGAGATCCGGCTGCAGCAGATCCACCGGCTGATCGCGAAGGTGCCGACGATCGCGGCGTTCTCGTACCGCCACAGCCGCGGGCTGCCGTACGTCTACCCGGACAACGACCTCAGCTTCACGGGCAACTTCCTCTCGATGATGTTCAAGGTCGCCGAGCCGCGCTACTCCGCGCATCCGGTGCTGGAGCGGGCGCTCGAGGTGCTGTTCGTCCTCCACGCCGACCACGAGCAGAACTGCTCCGCGAACGCGATGCGGGCGATCGGCTCCTCGCGGGTCGACCCCTACAGCGCGCTCGCCGGCGCGGCCGCGGCGCTCTACGGGCCGCTGCACGGCGGCGCCAACGAGGCCGTCCTGCGGATGCTGAACGAGATCGGCGACCGCTCGCGCGTCCCCGACTTCATCGAGAGCGTCAAGCGCGGCGAGGGCCGCCTGATGGGCTTCGGGCACCGGGTCTACAAGAATTACGACCCGCGCGCGAAGATCATCAAGGAGGTCGCCGACGAGGTGTTCGAGGTGACCGGCCGCAACCCGCTGCTCGACATCGCGCTCGAGCTCGAGCGGATCGCGCTCGAGGACGAGTACTTCGTCTCGCGGAAGCTCTACCCGAACGTCGACTTCTACTCGGGGCTGATCTACCAGGCGCTCGGGCTGCCGACGGCGATGTTCCCGGTCATGTTCGCGATCCCGCGGACGTCCGGCTGGCTCGCCCAGTGGCTCGAGGGCAGCCAGGATCCCGAGCAGAAGATCGCCCGGCCGCGGCAGGTCTACACGGGCTCGGGCAAGCGCGACGTCGTGCCGCTGCTCGAGCGGCTGCAGGCGCCGCAGCACGTCTGAGACACGCGCTCGAGGGCCCGCCCCGGCCGTCCGGGGCGGGCCCTAGACTGCGCGGCGTGATCCGGAACACGCCAGAGCGCGGGGGCTGGCTCGAGGTCGTCTGCGGCCCGATGTTCAGCGGCAAGAGCGAGGAGCTGATCCGGCGGCTGCGGCGCGCCGAGATCGCGGGCCAGCGGACGCTGATCGTCAAGCCCCGGATCGACGACCGCTACGACGTCACGCACGTCGTCAGCCACTCCGGCGCGCGGCTGCGCGCGGTCGCCGCCGAGTCGGCGGCCGAGGTGCTGCGGCTGTCCGAGGGCTACGACGTGGTCGGGATCGACGAGATCCAGTTCTTCGACCCGGCGATCGTCGAGGCCGTCAAGACGCTCGTCGCGCGCGGCGCCCGCGTCGTCGCCGGCGGGCTCGACACGGACTTCCGGCACGAGCCGTTCGGCTCGATGCCGACGCTGCTCAGCCTGGCCGAGTTCGTCGACAAGCTGCAGGCGGTCTGCCACCGCTGCGGCGGCCCGGCGACGCGGACGCAGCGGCTCGTCGACGGCGAGCCCGCCCCCTTCGGCGGCGAGACGATCCAGGTCGGCGCGCTCGACGCCTACGAGGCCCGCTGCGCCGCGTGCTACGAGCCGGGCGTCGAGCAGGCCGCGCAGCAGCGGCTCTCGCTCTCGGCCTAGCCGCGGTTCTCGCAGACGAGGGGCGGAGCGGACGGAGCGGGCCGAGCCCGGGTCGATTACTCCGGCGGCCGGCGCCCCCTCGCCGGCTCGCACGCACGACTCCGGGCTCGCGCTGCCCGCTCCTTTCTCAGCGGCGGTACCCGGGCGCGGCTCCTCGAAACGCGGCGCTCCGGCCGCGGACGGTGCGGATCCGGCTCCTCGGCGGCCAGAGTCTTGATGCGCATTGGGACGTGCCGCGGATGCCGCCCCAGACGTGGCGCACGGCTCGCGCTCAGCTCGGCTTCGACGCGGAGCACGTGCGTGCCGAGCTGGAGCGGCGCTGCCTGCCGCCGAGCAGCTGCCGGCGCGGCTGCCGTTCGGCCCGGACGCCAAGCGGGCGCTCGAGCTCGCGTTGCGCGAGTCGCTCGCCCTGCGCCACGCGCACATCGGCACCGAGCACGTCCTGCTCGGCGTCGTCGGCGCCGAGGGCGTCGGCGCCGAGCTCGTCGCGCCGCCGAGCCGGACCCCGCCCGCGTGCGCGGCTGCGTGCTGCTCGCGATCGGCCGGCCACCGGGGCCGCTTCACACAGCACCGCGAGCTCCCCGGCTTCCGCGTCGTCGAGCTCGAGGGCTCGCCGGCGGAGTGGGAGGCGCGGCTGAACGAGGCGGCCGAGGACGGCTACGAGCTGGTCGAGGTCGTCGGCGCCCGCGCGATCTTCCGCTGCGCCGACGCGCTGCCTCTCGGAGAGGCGGCGCTCACGAGGAGTCGATCGCCGCCCGCAGCGAGGCGACGAAGTCGCGCAGCGCCGCCGGGCCGTCGTCTGCGACCTGGACCGCGCGCGAGCCGACGACGACGCCGTCCGCGAGCGCTGCTGCTGCGGCGGCGTGCTCCGGCGTCGAGATCCCGAAGCCGGCGTAGAGCGGCAGGTCGGTGGCGGTGCGGGCGCGCTCGACGAGGCCCGGCAGCGCGGGGGAGACCTCGGTGCGGGCGCCGGTCGTCCCGGTCAGCGAGACGAGGTAGAGCCAGCCGTCGGTGGCGGCCGCCGCGGCGCGGATCCGCTCGTCGGTCGAGGTGGGGGCGACGAGCTGGATCCGCCGCACCTCCGGGTGCACCTCGGCGGGGAGGTCGACCACGATCGCGCTCGTCGCCCCGGCCGCGCGGATGTCGGCGGCGAACCGCTCGTAGCCGTAGGCCTCGAGGATCGCCGCGTAGGTCATCGGCACGAGCGGCACCTCGACGCGGGCGCGGACCGCGGCGAGGCAGTCGAGGCACTGCCGCGTCCGCATCCCCTTCGCGAGCGCGCGCTCGGAGGCCCGCTGGATCACGGGCCCCTCCGCGAGCGGGTCGGAGAAGGGAAAGCCGAGCTCGACGACGTCGGCGCCGCCCTCGACCGCCGCCTGCGCGAGCGCGGGCGTCTCCGGCTCGCAGACGAGGTAGATGACGAGGGTCTTGCGCCCGGTCATCGCCGGCCCGCCGCCGTGGCGGGCGCGCTCGAGCAGGGCGGCACCGGCCGCCGTGGCCCCGCCGGCCCGGGGACGTGCGTCTTCCGGCGCAACATCGTCACTCGCGCGTGCGCCGGGGAACGCTATCGTCGGTCTCCCCGTGGGTGGGTGGGACCCGCGGACGGAGCCGAGGCCGCCGCCGTGGCTCAATGCGCCAGCACCTCGGCGAGGTCCTTGTCGCCGCGGCCGGAGAGGCAGACGGCGACGTAGTCGCAGCCGGAGTCGAGCGCGCGGGCGAGGGCGTGCGAGCTCTCGAGCGCGGGAATGATCCCCTCGGTCTCCGCGAGCCGGTGGAAGGCGGCGAGCGCGTCGTCGTCGGTCGCGGTCACGTAGCGGGCGCGTCCGGAGTCGCGCAGCGCCGCGTGCTCGGGGCCGACGCCGGGGTAGTCGAGCCCGGCCGAGATCGAGTGGGCGTCCGCGATCTGCCCGTCCTCGTCGGCGAGCACCGAGGAGCGGGCGCCGTGCAGGATCGCCGGCCGGCCGCTGCCGAGCGAGGCGGCGCCCGCGGCCTCGACGCCGATCAGCTCGACGCCCGCGTCCTCGATGAAGCCGGCGAACATGCCGATCGCGTTCGAGCCGCCGCCGACGCAGGCGATCACGGCCTCCGGCAGCGCGCCCTCGACCGCCAGCAGCTGCTCGCGCGCCTCGCGCCCGATCACGGCCTGCAGCTCCCGGACGAGCGCCGGGTAGGGCGCGGGCCCGACGCACGAGCCGATCAGGTAGTGGGTCGTCTCGACGTTCGTGATCCAGTCGCGGATCGCCGCGCTCGTCGCCTCCTTCAGCGTCCGGGTGCCGAACTCGACCGGCACGACCTCGGCGCCGAGCAGCCGCATCCGCTCGACGTTCGGCTTCTGCCGGCGCATGTCCTCCGAGCCCATGTAGACGACGCACTCGAGGCCGAAGCGGGCGCAGACGGTCGCGCTCGCGACGCCGTGCTGACCGGCCCCGGTCTCGGCGACGATCCGGTGCTTGCCGAGCCGGACGGCGAGCAGCGCCTGCCCGAGCGCGTTGTTCAGCTTGTGGGCGCCGGTGTGGAGCAGGTCCTCGCGCTTCAGGTAGACGCGTTTGCCCGGGGCGAAGCGCTCGACCCGCGTCAGCGGCGTCGGCCTGCCCGCGTACCCGGTCGCGAGCCGGTGCAGCTCGGCCCGGAAGGACTCGTCCCCCTGCGCCGCCTCCCAGCCCGCGGTCAGCTCGTCCAGCGCCGGGATCAGCGTCTCCGGCACGTAGCGGCCGCCGTAGTCCCCGAAGCTCAGCATCGCGCTGCCTCCACGTAGGCGCGCACCTTATCGGCGTCCTTGACCCCCGGCTCGCGTTCCAGGCGGGAGGCCGCATCGACCGCCCACGGCCGCACCCGCGCGATCGCCTCGCGGACGTTCGAGCCGTCGAGCCCGCCGGCGAGCATGATCCGGCCGGAGGCGCCCGCGGCCTTCTCCCAGTGCGCGGGGTCGACGTCCCGCCAGGGCTGGTCGAGGACGCGCGCGACTTCGACGGCCGCCGCGGAGCAGGACGCCCTCGCGGGCACGGTGCCCGTCCTCCCGCGCGTAGAGCTGCACGAGGTCGGCGCCGTCGTCCGTCACCTCGCCGACGTGGACGGCGACCGAGAGGACGGTGTCCGGCACGGGCAGGATCCCGGGAGCCCGCCGCGGCGTCTCGCGGGCCAGGATGAACCCGAGCAGGTCCGCTCCGGCCTCGACCGCTGCGTCCACGTCCTCCTGTCTCGTCAGGCCGCAGACCTTGACGAGCGGCCGCCGCAGGATCTCGCGCAGCTGCGCCGCCGGGTCGGCCGCCCGCATCAACGCCGAGCCGACGAGGATCGCGGCGGCGCCGGCGAGCTCGGCGGCGGCGCCCTGGGCGGCCGTGGAGATGCCGCTCTCGGCGACGAGCAGCGGGCCGCCGGCTACATCTACATCTACATCCCCCTCCGTCTGATGGAGGTGTACACCTCCAGCACCGGCGGCGGCGCGGGCCACGAGCTCGAGCTGCCTGGCGCGGTCGACCTCGAACGTCGTCAGGTCGCGCGCATTCAGGCCGACGACGGGCGCGCCGAGCCGGAGCGCCCGCTCGAGCTCGGCGAGGTCGTGCGCCTCGACGAGCGTGTCGAGGCCGATCGCGTCCGCGTGCGCCTGCAGCCGGGCGCAGGCGCGGTCGTCGAGGTCGCGGAGGATCAGCAGCGCCGCGTCGGCGCCCGCGTCCTTCAGCTCGTCGAGCTGCGCCTCCTCGGTGAAGAAGCCCTTGCCGAGCAGCGGCGTCGCGGTCGCGGCGCGGGCGGCGCGGAGGTCGTCGACGGTGCCGGCGAACCGCTCGTCGACGAGGACCGAGACGGCCGCGGCGCCCGCGTCGCCGTAGGCGGCGGCGAGCGCGGCCGGGTCGGCGTCGGGCCGCAGGTCGCCCGCCGACGGCGAGCGGCGCTTGATCTCGGCGATCGCCTGCAGCCCCGGGCGCGAGAGGGCGTCGAGGAACCGTCCCATCAGGCCGGGGTCTCCTCGCGCGAGAAGGCGATCAGCCGGTCGAGCCGATCGAGCGCCGCGCCCGAGTCGATCGCCCGCCGCGCCAGCTCGATCCCCTCGCGCAGGTCGGCCGCGTGCCCGGCGGCGGCGATCGCGCCGGCGGCGTTGAGGACGATCGCCTCCCGCCGGCCGCCGCGGGCGCCCTCGAAGACCTCGCGGATCGCGCGCGCGTTCTGCTCCGGGTCGCCGCCGGCGAGCTCCTCGGCGGAGCAGCGGTCGATCCCGAGCTCGAGCGGGTCGATCACGCGCTCGCGCACGGAGCCGCCGACGACCTCGCAGACGAGGTTCGGGCCGAGCGGGGACAGCTCGTCGAGGCCGCCGGGACCGTGCACGACGAAGGCGCGCCGCGAGCCGAGCTGCGCCAGCGCCTCCGCGATCGTGCGCACGAGGCGCGGCGAGTAGACGCCGACGACCTGCGCCCTCGCGCGGGCGGGGTTCGTCAGCGGCCCGAGGGCGTTGAAGACCGTGCGGGTGCCGAGCTCGCGCCGGACCGGCGCCGCGTGGCGCATCGCGGGGTGGTGCGCGGGCGCGAACATGAAGCCGAAGCCGAGCTCGTCGATCGAGCGGGCGATCCGCTCGGGCGGCAGCTCCAGCTCGAAGCCGAGCGCCTCGAGCACGTCCGCGGAGCCGGTGCGCGAGGAGGCGGCGCGGTTCCCGTGCTTGGCGACGGCGGCGCCCGCTGCGGCGGCGACGAGCGCGGCGGCGGTCGAGATGTTGATCGTGTTCGCGCCGTCGCCGCCGGTGCCGGCCGTGTCGACGAGGTCCTGGCGCCGCGGCAGCACCGGCAGCGCGTGCTCGCGCATCGCCTCGGCGCAGCCGGCGATCTCGGCCGGCGTCTCGCCCTTGGCGCGCAGCGCGATCAGGAACCCCGCGATCTGGGCCGGGGTGGCGCCGCCGCGCATGATCGCGTCCATGACCGCGCGCGCCTCCTCGCGCTCGAGGTCGTGGCCGTCGAGGACGCGCGCGAGCGCCCGCTGCAGCAGCCGGCCCTCGTCGTCGCCGGCGAGCAGCGGCTCGACCTCGCGCGGCGCGCGCTCGAGGAAGTTGCGCAGGAGCTGCCTGCCGACCGGCGTCAGCACCGACTCGGGATGGAACTGGACGCCGTCGATCGGCAGCTCGCGGTGCCGCACGCCCATCACCTCGTCGCCGTAGGTCGCGGAGACCTCGAGCACCTCCGGCACCCGCGTCGCCGCCAGCGAGTGGTAGCGCGCGGCCTCGAATCCCTGCGGCAGCCCGAAGAAGACGCCGCGGCCGTCGTGGTGCACGGGGCTCGACTTGCCGTGGACGAGCTCCTGCGCCGCGCCGACCTCGCCGCCGAAGAGCTGGACGATCGCCTGGTGGCCGAGGCAGACGCCGAGCGTCGGCACCGTCGGCCCGAGCCGGCGGATCACCTCGATCGAGACGCCGGCGTCCTCGGGTCGCCCCGGGCCGGGCGAGACGACGAGGTGCGAGGGCGCGAGCGCCTCGGCCTCCTCGGGCGTGATCTCGTCGTTCCGCCGCACGACGACCTCGTAGCCGAGCTGCCCGACGAGGTCGACGAGGTTGTAGGTGAACGAGTCGTAGTTGTCGATCACGAGCACTCTCATCGTGGTTCTCCCGCTGCGCTTGCCTCCGGCTCGGTCGAGCCTACCCCTGTCTCCGCCAGCTCGATCGCGGCCTCGATCGCCGCGAGCTTGCTCAGGCACTCCTCGTGCTCGGCCGCAGGGTCGGAGTCGATCACGATCCCGCCGCCCGCCTGCAGGTGGGCGACGCCGTCCTGCAGGACGAGCGTCCGGATCGCGATGCAGGTGTCCATCGTCCCGCCGGGGAGCACGTAGCCGACGGCGCCCGCGTAGATCCCGCGCCGCCGGCCCTCGACTCCCGAGACGATCTGCATCGCCCGCACCTTCGGCGCGCCCGAGACGGTTCCGGCCGGGAAGCAGGCGCGCAGGAGCTCGAACGGCGTCCGGCCCGGCTCGAGCTCGCCGACGACCTCCGAGACGAGGTGGGTGACGTGCGAGTAGCGCTCGGCGGTCAGGAAGCGCTCGACGACGACGGTGCCCGGCCGGCAGACCCGCGCCAGGTCGTTGCGGCCGAGATCGACCAGCATCACGTGCTCGGCGCGGTCCTTCTCGGAGGCGAGCAGCGTCTCGACGTCGCGCTCGCCCGGCGCGATCGTGCCGGCGATCGGGTTGACGGCCGCCCGCCCCTCGCTGCACTTGACGACCGTCTCGGGCGAGGAGCCGACGAGCGCGAGCCCGTCGAGCTCGAGCAGGAACAGGTACGGCGACGGGTTGATCCGGCGCAGCGCCCGGTAGAGCTCGACGGCGCTCGCGGAGGTGGGGCGGCGGGCGCGCTGGGAGACGACGACCTGGAACGCGTCGCCCGCGGCGATGTGCTCCTGGACGCGGCGGACGCGGCGCTCGTGCTCGGCCCGGTCGGGGAAGCGCTCGAGCGGGCCGCTGCGGCCGGAGCCGCGCGGGATCGCCGGCGTCGGGCCGGCGAAGGCCTCGGCCAGCTCGTCCGCGTCGCCGACGACGACGTCGGCGACGCCGCGCGCGTGGTCGAAGCGGACGAGCGCGTCGGGGACGACGAAGCGGCTCTCCGGAAACGACGGGCCCTCGTCCGGCAGCGGCACCGTCGGCTCGAAGCGGGCGACCGCGTCGTAGCCGAGGTAGCCGACGACGGGCCGGTCGAGCGCCTCCGCCTGCTCGAAGTCGACGAGCCGGTCGCCGCAGCCGACGAAGGAGAAGCGCCCGAGGCGCCCGCGCTCGACCGACTCGAGCAGGAAGCTGCCGCGGCCCCGCCCGCGCAGGCGCAGGTAGGCGCCGAGCGGCGTCACGAGGTCGGTGTCGATCGTGGTCGGGAGCGTGGTCGTCGTCACGGAACGAAAAAAGACCCTCCTCGGGTCTTCGTCGAGCGGGTCGGGTTGTCGTCCGGCTGCTAGGCCGAGCTCCCGCCCCGCTCGCGACGCCAGCGCCGGCCGTGGCTGCGGGGGAGGGGGCTCATCGCGCCCAGGGTAGGCGCTGCTGGTTGAATGCGCAAGCCGTGGCGATCCCCGAGCTCCTGCAGGCGCTGCTGACCACGCCCGGGCCGTCCGGGCACGAGACGCGCGCAGCCGGGATCTGGCGCTCGGCGGCCGCCGAGTTCGCGGAGGTGACGACCGACGCGATGGGCTCGTCCTACGCGCGCGTCGCCGGCGGCGCCGGCGGGCCGACCGTCGTGCTGATGGGCCACATCGACGAGTGCGGCATCGTCGTCACGCACGTCGAGGACGCCGGCATGCTCTCGTTCGCCGTCATCGGCGGCTACAACCCCGAGGTGCTCGTCGGCCAGCGGGTGACGCTGCTCGGCCCGGGCGGCGAGGTGCCGGGGCTCGTGATGCGCTCCCGCATCGCGCCGGCCGACCTGAAGGACCGCAGCCCGGTGCGGATCGCCGACCTGCACGTCGACGTCGGCGCGCGGGACGCCGAGGACGCGCGCCGGCTCGTCCGGGTCGGCGACGTCGGCGTCCTCGTCGGGGAGCCGGTCGAGCTGCCGCACGGGCGGATCGTCTCGAAGGCGCTCGACAACCGCGCCGGCGCCTACGTCGCGCTCGAGGCCCTGCGCCGCGTCGCCGAGGCGGGCGGCGCGGCCGGCGACGTCGTCGCCGTCGCGTCGGTGCAGGAGGAGATCGGCCTCTTCGGCGCCCGCACGGCCGCCTTCGCGCTCGAGCCGGACGTGGCGATCGCGGTCGACATCACGCCGTCCTCCGACGTCCCCGGCGGCGACCACCGCGCCGGCGGCAAGGTCGGCCTCGGCGACGGCCCCGCGCTCGACCGGGCCCCGGCGCTCAACCCGCGCCTGATCGAGCTGCTGATCGAGACGGCCGAGCAGGAGGGGATCCCGTACTGCTTCGAGATCTCGACGCGCTACACGCACACCGACGCGGACGAGATCCACCTCAGCCGCGCAGGCGTCCCGACGGCGCTCGTCTCGGTGCCGATGCGCTACCCGCACACGGCGGTCGAGACGGCGCAGCTCTCCGATCTCGAGGACTCGATCCGGCTGCTCGCCGCCGCCGTCCGCAGGATCGACGCCTCGACGTCGTTCGCGCGCTAGCGCCAGGGCAGCAGCGCGAGCGCCGAGCGCACCCGCGCCGCCTCGCGGCCGGCCGGGTCGAGCGAGCGCAGGTGCAGCGTCAGCCGTGAGCGGGCGAGCTCGTACTCGCCGACCGCCGCGGCGAGGAAGCCCGTGACGCGGAGCCAGTCGGCGTCGCCTGCGCGCGGCCGCCAGCGGGTGCGGCGGCCGAGCTCCCCGAGCGCGCGGCGCGGGTCGTGGAGGACGTCGAGCGAGCGGGCGGCGCGGCGCGCCTTCCCGCGCAGGTCGCCGAGCACGGCGTCGACGTTGGAGCCGTCCGGCTCGACCTGCCAGACCTCGGGGTCGCCCGGCGCGGCCCGGCTCGGCCCCGGCGCGTAGGCGCGGCGGACGTCGCACTGCGCCGGTCCCGGTGCGAGCCGCCCGCGGAGGCGGCGCGGATGTCGTCCGCCCGGGACGGCGTGGAAGTGGACGCCCGCGGTGACCCGGAACGAGGCCGCGTCGTCCGCGACGAAGCGGACGTCGAGCAGGTCGACGCCCGGCGTCCCAGTGCCGCCAGGCCGCGTGGGCGGCGAAGAGCTCGAACCCCTCGGCCGCCAGCACGGGCCAGATCCGCGTTTCCAGTTCCCGCTCGAGTGCGCGGCGGTTGACGTAGATTGGGTTCATGGCACGCTCGGTGATCGTCTCCGCGGTCAGGACGCCCTTCGGGCGCCTCGGCGGCGGCCTCAAGGACTACCAGGCGACGGAGCTGGGCGCGCACGCGATCCGCGCGGGGCTCGAGCGAATCGGCCTCGAGCCGGGCGAGCCCGAGTACGTGATCATGGGCCAGGTGCTGCAGGGCGGCGCCGGCCAGGCCCCCGCGCGGCAGGCCGCGATCGGCGCCGGGCTGCCGATCGAGACGCCCGCGGACACCGTCAACAAGGTCTGCGCCTCCTCGATCCGCGCGATCGAGATCGCCGACTCGATGATCCGCGCCGGCGACGTCGAGGTCGTCGTCACCGGCGGCATGGAGTCGATGACGAACGCGCCCTACGCGCTGCCGAAGGCGCGCTTCGGCTACCGGATGGGCGACGGCCAGCTCGTCGACCTGATGATCTGGGACGGCCTCCGCTCGACCTTCGACCAGCGGCACATGATCCTCCAGGCCGCCGAGGTCGCCCGCGAGCTCGGCGTCTCGCGGGAGGAGCAGGACGGCTGGGCGCTGCGCTCGCACGAGCGCGCGGTCGCCGCCCAGGACGCGGGCGTCTTCGACGACGAGATCGTGCCGGTCGGCGAGCTCGCGGCCGACGAGGGCCCGCGCCGGGACACCTCGCTCGAGCGGCTCTCCTCGCTGAAGCCGGTCATGGATCCCGAGGGGACGATCACCGCCGGGAACGCGCCGGGCGTCAACGACGGCGCCTCCTGCGTCGTCGTCTGCTCGGAGGAGTTCGCCCGCCGGCGCGGCCTCGAGCCGCTGGCGACGATCGTCGCGCAGGGCTACGTCGCCGACGAGTTCGCCTGGCTCGCGCGCACCCCCGCGAACGCGGGCAGGCAGGCGCTCGAGAAGGCGGGCAAGACGATCGGCGAGGTCGCCCGCGTCGAGGTGAACGAGGCCTTCTCGTCGGTCGCGCTCAACTCGGTCAAGATGCTCGAGGCCGATCCCGAGCGGGTGAACGTGCACGGCGGCGCCGTCGCGCTCGGCCACCCGATCGGCGCCTCGGGCGGCCGCATCGTCGGCACGATGGTGCACGAGCTCCGCCGCACCGGCGGCGGCCTCGGCCTGGCCGCGATCTGCTCCGGCGGCGGCCAGGGCGACGCGCTCCTGATCGAGGTCTAGCCGCCTTCGGGCGTGAAGGACGCTCGCGCAGCCGAGCGGAGGCGCCGATTAGCTTGTCTCGGCGCTGGGGGTCAGGAGCTTCCAGTGGCCCTCGGAGACGACTTCGACGGTGCCGTCGCTCACTTTTATGGCGGTGTCGTCATCGATGGCATAGGCCGGATTCGGGATCGTGGTCGCCCATCGATCTGCCTCGGCCATCGTGTTTTCCGGGAGGTCGGGGTGGTCGACGTGCGGGAAGATCGAGAAGTCGACGACGCCGAGCGTCTCGTCGCCTCCGCTCGGCGATGTCCACTCGACGAAGTCGTCGCCGATCCGGGGAGTCATCACCATGCTCCCGCCGCTCAGCCCCACCCAGAGCGTGTCCGGGAGGTTCGGCAGGAGCTCCGCGAGCCCCGATTCCCGCATCCAGTGGCCGAGGTACAGGGCGTCACCGCCGCCCACGAGCAGGACGTCGGTTTCCTCGACCAGGGGCACCCAGCGCTCGCGGTCAAGGCTCGGCAGCGCGGTCAGCTCCAGCACGCCTAGCGACTTCCAGCCGAGCTCGACCATGGGCGTCGAGGACTTCCCGTTGATGAACCGCCAGGCCCCGGCGAAGTTGTGGTGGCCGTAGCTCCCAGTGGGGATGCAGAGGGCGCTCGCCTCCCCGGTCGACCTCCCCAGGAGCTCGACGAGCGCCGAGTGGATGCTCGCGTTCTTGATACCAGCGGACGTCAAAAGAAGCCTCATGCTGCCTCCGGAGTCGTTACTGCAGGTCAGAACTTCCAGCGCTCACGTTTGCGTGCGCGAGTAGAGACCGAAGGAGCACCGAAAGCTGATCGGCTCCGGCCATACTCCGTCCTGAAAGTCGTCAGGCGCCTGTGAGAGTCGGCGCAGCCCTCTCTCTCCGGTTCGGCAGGCATACTCCTGCCCATGGATCCGGCGGCGAGGTAGCGGACTGACGCGGCGAGAGCCGCGCAATGCCGGCGCAGTGTTGCCGAGCCCGAACGTCGGGCTTACGAGGCTGCGGCCCATCGCTACGACTCGGAGGTATCCAGCATGACCCGTCAGAACCTGTTCTCCGACGTGTGGGACGGAGACGACGAGGACGGAACCCGCTACCGCGCCTTCTGGCGCCCTGACGACGCGAGAATGGGAGCAACGCTCTACGAGCTGCCGCCCGGTGCTGCAGGCCAGCGACTTCACATGCATTTCGGAGCGGAGGAGATGTTCTTCGTCCTGAGCGGTCACCCGATCATGCAGAAGCAGAGCGGCGAAGAGGAGCTCGCTCCCGGCGATTTCGTCTTCTGCCCTGAGGGACGCGCGGGGCTGCACGCGTTCTTCAACCGCTCTGAAGAGGTCGTCCGGATCCTCGCGATGAGTGCCGGGAGCTTTCCGGACGTCGTCGCGTATCCAGAACACGGGTATGCGTGGGTGTCGACACGCGACCCTGACCCCAGACTCCTCGCGGAAGGTGGTGACCCTGGCATCATCGCCCGCTTCGAGATCCCGGTGGAGTAGTCGCCGGCGGCATCGAACCACGAACGTCGAAGGGGCCACCCTTGCGCGGCCCCTTCGACAGGGCTCAGGGCCATTCCGGGAACCACTCGCCCAGACGATGGCTGAGACGAATGCGCTTTCGTACGACGATCCTCGGACGCTCGCGTCGGGTGGCCGATGCGTGCCGGGCGCGATCGATGATCGGCCCTAGCCAGGTTCGCGAGTGCGCGCCCAACGCTTCCAGCGCTCTCTCGCCGGGGCAAAGAGCGAAGACCCGCTCGCGACCCGCTTCGGTGGCCCGCATCCCGAGGCAGGGGGCGTGAATGGCGCCTTCGGCGGTGCTGCGCTCGCTGCCCGCGCTCAGCGTCTCCAGAACCTGCTCGCGCGAAAGTCGTTCGGACTCTGCAGGCGTACGGCTATAGCTCTCGCCGAAGTCATCGAACTCGAAGAAGTACGCCAGTCCCTCGTCGAGCAGAGCGAGCAACACCTCGACGATCAGGCGATCGCGTTCGGAGGGGTCGGCTTCGGCCAGCGTTACCTGCGCATCTGAGAAGGCAAGCGCCGTGTCCCACGGCTCCTCCATGACGGCAGCCCACAGTTGTCCCTCCTTGAAGCGTGCGAGCGGATCTTCTATCTGCGGCGCGGCGTCTCGTCCTGACTGATCCCCGTGTTCGCTGCGCAGAGCCACCTGCTGCACGAACGCCCGCTTGGCGTCGTCCACGTTCACACCTTCGATTCTTGATGATCAATATCGCGGTGCCAACTCCAGTTCGGGTGTAATTCGCGAGCACTGGCCCAGACGTACGGCGCCGATGACGCCCACGCGTTTCTTTGGGAGCCGGTGCTCGACGCGCTCGCACTCGAGCCGGACGACTGCCTGCTCGACGTCGGCTGCGGCGGTGGCGCCTTCCTCCGCCATGTGCGCGCCACGGTCGGCTGCGAGGCGGCCGGCCTCGACCACAGCCGCGGGATGGTGCCGCTCGCTCGGTCGAAGTGTCCTGAGCTGAGGATCGTCCACGGGGACCCCGCCGGGGCGCCGTTCGCGGATGGCGAGTTCACGGCGGTTTCGTGCCTCGTCGCGTTCTTCTTCTTCCCGGACCCGCTGCGGGCGCTGCGAGAGTTCCGCCGCGTGCTCGACCCGGAGCGGGGACGGCTCGCCGTGATGACGACGGCTCCCGAGGCGAAGGGAACCGAGGCAGCGCCGTATCCGCTCGCGACGCGCGGCCGCTTCTACATCGACGAGGAGCTCGTCGGCCTTGCGCGCGAGGCGGGCTTTTCCTCGGCCCGGATCGCGTGGCGCGAGCCGTGGGCGCAGCTGGTGTTTGCAAGCGCCTGACTGCCGTCACCGCGGGACATTCGTCGGCGCTGGCCCAGCCAAGTGCCATGATCTGAAACGTGCTTCCCTTGCGTAGACGTCCGTCGGTTCCCCGCGCGGGTTACTCCGCGCGGTGGGCAGCCGCCGCCGCTGCGGTGTCGTGGTAGCTCTGGAATCGGGCGAGCTTCCCATCCCGGATCGTCCACACGTGTGCCTCAGGATTGACGAACGCGCGGCCGGTGTCCCGAACCGTTGCCTCGGAGTACACCAGGGATACGACCTTGTCGTTCTGGGCGATGAACTCTCGTGGCTCGAACGTCGTGTAGTCGAGAGTCGCTGCAAGACCACCGAACCAGCCGAGGACCGCTTCCTTGCCGCTGAAGGTTCCGGCGTTCGGGTCGTCGTCGGGGTCGCCGGGATCCACCCACTCGATGTCGTCAGCGATCAACTCGGCAAACGCCGCCATGTCGCCCTGACCGAAAGCCTCATACGCACTCCGGACGAGGCGGGTGTTCTCTTCTGCTGACACCGGAACTCCTTTTCGAGGGTTAGCGAGGAGTATCGCTCTCGCGGAGATACCGTTCGATAACTGATCCGACTGGTCAGAGGAGCGACCGACCAAGGGACGTTCCTGACCGGCCCAGGGAGGTGATGCGCCACCTACTCGCCTGTATCAGGATGCGGCTCGTGACTCCGGCCCACGTGACTCCGGCCATCAGTTCCGCCTGACGAAGTACGACCCCTACGGCCCGACCTGCGGCTAGCAGTGTGATCGGCGGGCGAGATCGACGGCCATGGCGGTGGCCGCGGTCTCATGGCCGTGACCGTGGATGCTGGCGAAGACGACGGATCTTCCGCAGGCGACGAAGGCGGCCGTGTGGCTGCCGTTCGGGCCACCGGCCGGGTAGGAGGGGTACTCGTACGTCGTCACCGTGTAGCCGGTATCCCGACTTCGCTCGACCAGTCGCGGCAGACCCTTCACCTCGTTGATCGAATCCCGAAGGAGGTAGTGGTGGACAGCGAGGGCACTTCCGGCTCCTGCGATCCAGTGGATGTATCCCGGTCCGTTGTCGCCGTTGTTGAAGGTGACCGCCCACAGCGACGGGGAGTAGTCCAATTCGCCCCAGAGGCCGACGCGCGTGACATACCGGGTCGCCGGGATGAGAGTGGGGCACGTGACCGTCAGCCGCGTGTGCTGCTGCGCCTGCTTGCACGCGGATCGGACGATCGCCGGAGACTCCCGAACGAGGCGGACAGAGCCAAGGGACGACCTGGCGCCTGCGACAAGCGTCAGGCACGACGCGGCGACAGCGGCGACGGCCATCGACTCCGCCAGTGTCATGCCTCGACCGTACGACATCGCAGCTGACTCGGCGACAGCACGTCAGACGTCGTCGCGGAACGCTCGCCCCGGCCGAACGCCGCCTCGTCTGGACGTAGATTGGTCTCGCATGTCGAACTGGTACGAGGCCTGGGCCGACCGATACGGGGAATGGTTCCCCGGCGTCGCCGACGTCCCGTTCTACGTCGGTCTTGCCCGTGAGGCCGACGGGCTCCTGGTCGAGCTCGCCGTCGGCAACGGGCGCGTTGCGATCCCGGTCGCGCAGGCGACGGGGAGGCGTGTGGTCGGGATCGACTCTTCGCCGGCGATGCTCGCGCAGGCGCGAGAGGGCGCGAGCGAGGCGGGAGTCGAGCTCGACCTGCGCGAAGGCGACATACGGGAGCTCGAAATCGAGGAGCCCGCGGCCCTGATCTACTGCCCCGGGCGGTCTCTGCTGCATCTGCCCACGTGGGCCGACCGTCGCCGCTGCTTCGAGCGGGTCGCCGCATCGCTACGGCCGAACGGCCGCTTCGCCTGGAACGCGTTCGCATTCGACCATCACGTCGCAGCCGCCCTGGACGGCCGGCATGCCGAAACCCCGCTGCCGCATACGAACCACTACAGCGTCGGCGACAACCGCGTCGACATCACCCTGGACGACGGCGGGACCGGTTCGCTCTGGTGGGCGACCAAGAACGAATGGCTGGGGCTCCTCGACGTCGCGGGCCTGCGCCTCGAAGCGCTCCACGGCGGCTTCGCCGGCGAGCCGCTCGACGACGACAGCCACGAGTACGTCTTCGTGGCCCGCCGCTAGGCGCTCCACCTCGCCGCCGCGATCGCGCCGGGGGAGATTCCCGGGAGACGATCTGGAAGAGCGCCCGTACGCGGCGCTCGTGCCGTTCGCGCGACCGCGCTCTCGTACGTGTTCGACACGTCGCCGTTCGAACGCGACCGAGGTGTGCCGAGAACCGGAGCCCACTCCGCGATCGTCCTGGCAGGCTCCGGGGGATGCCGAACCTCGAGGTACGGGCATCTGATCCCACGGCCCTGCTGCCGGCGGCTCCTCGGGATCGGCGAGAATGGCCGCGTGGCGCTTCGACGGATGGACAACGTCGGCATCGTGGTGGAATCGCTCGATGCCGCTGTCGCGTTCTTCGCGGAGCTGGGCCTCGAGCTCGAAGGGCGAGCCACGATCGAAGGAGACTGGTCAGGACGCGTCACCGGACTGCGCGACCAGCGCGTCGAGATCGCGATGATGCGCACGCCGGACGGCCACGGCCGGATCGAGCTGTCGCGATTTCTCGCGCCGCCTGTCGTCGCCGATCACCGGAACGCGCCGGTGAACGCTCTCGGCTACCTGCGGGTCATGTTCGCCGTCGACGACCTCGACGACACCCTCGCCCGGCTCGGCAGACACGGAGCGCAGGTCGTCGACGAGGTCGTCCAGTACGAAGACGCGTATCGGCTCTGCTACGTCCGAGGCCCCGAGGGCATTCTCATCGGGCTGGCCGAGCACGTCGGCTGACATCCGACACGCGCCCGGGCGTCCGCCGGCGCAGGCGAGGCCGACGCCGTCAGGTGGGGGGGACGGGAGCCGACGAAGGCGCCGACGATCACGGCGAGTTCCTGCAGCGAGGCCGCGAGGCGATCAGTGAGCCTCGGTCTCGGAGGGTGGAGCGGCGACTCTCGGCTGCGGTCGGCGCGGGGAATCCGGGCTCCGGAGAAGCAGCGTGCTCGCAGAGGCGATCCAGGCGAGGTAGGCGGCGATCGGCCAGTGCCAGTAGGCGGTCGCGAGGCCGCTGACGCAGACGACGCCGAGCGCCGCGAACCAGCCCGGCAGGCGACGCGACCGCCGGGCGGCGACGGTGACCACCGCGACGAACGGAATCGCGAAGGCCATCGCCGTGACGACGACGGCGAAGCCCGCGTCCTCGAACAGCAGATGCGTCGCCGGGCTGATCCGGTAGTTGCGCTCGATCGCGGCCGTGAAGGCGCTCGCTGCCCAGAGGGCGTTCGCGACCGCCAGCAGCAGCGTCGAGCCGCCGCCGCTGACGATGGCGGCGCTTGCGAGCAGCTCGTCGTCGACGAGCTGCCGAGCGACGAAGACCACGAACACCAGGAGGCAGACGCAACCGGCCAGCAGCAGCGTGAACCCGGCGATCTGACGCAGACGATGAGACGGATCGGCGTAGTAGGCGACGATCCCGCCGGGGTCGCTGCCAGCACCGCCTCCGTACACGGCCACCGAACCTGCGAAGCAGGCCACGAACGCTGCGCCGCAGAGCGAGAGCCACCGCATGGCGGCAGCCTGCCCCGCGCCTCCAGAGCCGTCAACCCGCGCTCGCTGCGGGGGTGATGCGAGAAGAATCGCCCCGCCGACGGTCGGCTTGACACCGCTGCGGCGCGGCGGGATCTTCCGCTGATGCGCGAGCCGATCTCGACACCCGACGCGCCGTCGTCGCCGCTCTACAGCCAGGCGGTGAGGGCGGGCGCGCACGTCTACCTCTCCGGGCTCGTCGGCATCGATCCGTCGACGGGGGCGCTCGCCGGGCCGAGCATCGACGCACAGACGCGCCAGGCGCTCGCGAATTGCGAGGCCGTCCTCCGCGCGGCTGACGCGACGCTGGCCGACGTCGTCGAGGTAGGCGTGCTCCTCGCGAGGCCGTCCGATTTCGCGGGCATGAACGACGAGTACGCGACGTGGTTCCCGGAAGCGCCACCGACGCGCTACGTCGCGAAGCTCGGCGTCGAGCTGCCCGGCGTGCTGGTCTCCATCCGGATGACGGCGTTCACGCGCTGAGGACGCGGCACGATCGCTCGACGAGTACCAGGCGCTCCGCACCTCTCACGGGTTCGACGGCGAGCTCCGGCAGCCGTGGCTCAGCCGCCCGCGGCCCGCCCGGGCGTCATTCCGGAACACGCGCGGAGGTGACGATTCCTCGCTCGGGCCGAGGTGTACGATCGGTCGCTTGAGCGAGTTCGTCCCGCCGGACTTCGAGGTGCCGCTCGTGCTCGAGACGTCCGAGTTCGTGCTCGAACCGCTCGGGCCCGAGCACAACGATCGCGACTACGCCGCCTGGACGTCGTCGATGGAGCAGATCGCGGCGACGCCCGGGTTCGCGGGCAGCTCCTGGCCGCGCGAGCTGACGCCGGCCGAGAACCGCGCGGACCTGCAGCGTCACGCCGACGACTTCCGCGACCGGACCGGGTTCACGTACACGGTGCTCGATCCGGAGAGCCGCGACGTGATCGGATGCGTCTACATCTACCCGCTGCCCGACAGCGACGACGGCGCCAAGACGGTCTCCTGGGTGCGGGAGAGCCACGCGCATCTGGACGCTCCACTCTGGCGCGCCGTCAGCGAGTGGCTCGCGTCCGACTGGCCATTCGGCAGCGTCCGGTACGCGCCGCGGGGCTAGAGGCTTGCTGCGCATCGTCCGCGGCCGCGGACGTCCGCCCCAGACGCGGCGCGAGGCCGCACCGGCGTCCTCACACGTGCAACCAGCATGCGCCACGGACGCCGGCACACCCTGGCTTGGCCTGAAGCGGCCCCGCTGGGGACGCCCAATACGCATCAAGCGTCTACAGCCTGCGCTCCGCCAGGGGCGGGATCGGGCCCGAGCCGTCCATGCCGTGAATCCGGGCGACCGAGCCGGCGAACCACCGGTCGAACTCGTGCTCGGACGCCATCGCGTTCTGGAGGAAGTCGGCGCTGCCGGGCCCCTCGGTGATGACGAGGACGCCGTAGCTTCCGTCCGGCATCGGCTGCAGGTACGCGCGGTGCTCGGTGAGACCGAGGCGGGCGTTCATGTCCTCGAACTCGGCGCTACGCGGCCCCTTCAGCTCCGCGATCCACGCCTCCCACGCCTCGAGCTTGTCGGCTGCGAGCGGTGCGAGCATCCCCGGCATGTGTTCCTCCCTTCTCGACCTTCCACTGGAAGCCGTGATCGTCTCGCCTTGTCGACGGCCGGTCAACGGATGCACCCGCCGCGTAACCTCGCCTTCACAAGCCAGGTCGTGCGGCGCTTGCAGTGAGGCTGTCCGCAGGTCTCGTCTGCCGCGGGCGCTCACGGAGTGGCGCCGGTCGCTCGCCGCCGATCTCGATGGCGACTTCTTCGGTCCGGGCGGAGCCGAGCGGTCGTGCCCAGGGGGTTCCCGAGACACGGGCCCGGGCTGCGACTACGGGCCGAGCCGGCTCTTCGACACCAGGACGGTGAAGGTGAGCGTCGCCGTTCCGACGCGGCCGGTGACGCGCCAGCACCCGGTGGTCGGGAAGCTGATGCCGGTCGCCTGGAACCCGCGGTCATACCCGTCGGGAATCGACGCCCGGAGGTGCGGAGCGGGGGCGTCGAGACGGTGCCCCGAGACGCGAAGCTTCGGCCTGGCGCGTGATCTCCACCAGCCGTACTTGGCAGCGATCGACCCGTCCTTCTCGATCTCCGCCCGGTAGCCGCCGCCGGGTAGGCGGCCGGCAACGATCCTGCCGTTCGGCGGACTCAGCGCCACGGCGATCCTCGCGTTGCCGTAGTTGAACGAAACCGGCACGGACCCGGGAGGGCGCGTCGCTCTCTTCACGGTCGTGACGACGCACGGACGAACTGCGCGGCCCGCGGTGCGAGCGTCCCGCGGCTGCCACACCGCTTGGAGCGCAAAGGCAAAGCAGGCGGCGACGAGGACGGTCGTGAGCAGGCGTGCGCGTTCCAGACGACACATGATCGCACTGCGACCGCGTGCCGGACAGGAGTTCCACGGCGTCATCGCGGAACACCCACCGGCGCCGCCGATTGTCGTCTCGCTGCGATTCGCGGGCTTGTCTCTGCGCGGCGTCGCTGCGAAGCTCCTGACGGCGTGACGCGCGTTGATCTCTCCGGCTGGCTGCTCATCGCCTCCTTCGTCTTCTGGTTCCCCGCGGCCGCATTGCCGGCGCGCATCTGGACGGCGCCGCGCCCCGAGCGGCTGATCCTGATCGACGAACGGCGTCGCCGCTGGCAGGTCGTGAACCTCTCGTTCGCAGTCGCCGCGGTGCTGCTCGTGCTCGGATTCGTCGCGCTCGCCGAGCCGCTCCGGCGCGAGGGCGCCCCGACGCTGACCGACCTCTCGCTCGCCCTGCTGCTGCTCGGCGCGCCGCTGTGGCTGGCGAGCCTCGTCCACCGGATCGTCGTCGCGCGAGACGGGGCCGCGTGGGCAGGCGCGTTGTTCCTCGCCTGGTCGGTGATCGCCAACGTCGCGATCATCGGTTTCGGCGCCGCGCTGGTACGGAGCGATCTCTCCGGGACGTGGGCAGGCTGGACGGCGATCGTCGCCGGGGCCGCGATCCTCGTCCAGTTGCTCGTCACGGGAGATGCGCTGCCGGCGCTCTACCACGTCGGGCCGGCCGTGATGGGTGCCGCGGCTCTGCTCGCTTGAGCAGACCGCCAGGCGCGGTTCCTCGCGCCACGTTCCCCGGCTCTCGCCCCTGCGATCGGCAGCCGGCCTCGCGACTCAGGTGAGCGGCGGGCCGGCGGTCGTACGACGCCCTGGTCGCCCGCCGAGCGAGGGCGGCCTCGATCAGCCTTCGAGCTCGAACGGCGGCACCACGACGACGCCCTCGCAACGCGTCGTGTCCAGGCCGTTGGTCGTGCCCCGCTCGACCACGTCGACGATGATCTGATCGACGCAGCCGCCGACGCCGAACTGGTGCCCGATGTGAGGGAAGACGACGGTTCGGCTGTCGGGGAAGTGCCGCCCGAGGTCGCCGAGGTTGGAGACGGGATCCTGCGGGTCGGCGCCGCCCGCGAGCGCGAGCACCGGCACCCGGCTGCCCGCGGGGAGCGTCCGGAGCCGGCGCGGCTCGGAGCGCTTCGGAACGTCGCTGCACGCGTGCCGGAAGGCCGCGATCCGGGCGGTCGTATAGCTGTCGAAGTCGGTGCCCCAGGGCCCGGCCGCACCGAGCCCCGCCCAGGGCTCGTTGCACCAGATCGACGAGCCCATGAGGTCGAGGTCGACATCCAGCTCTCCGGTGCCCGCTCGCTCGAGCGGCGCGTAGTCGCCTTCGGCGGCACGGCTGACGACCAGGGGGATCGAGACCGCCTCCGTCAGGTCGAGCAGCATGCGCTGGACGACGGAGGCGAGCTCGTCGCCGGTCATCGGCCCGGGGCGGGTGTTCCATGCCTTCACGAGCTCGCCGAACCGGCGCTCCCAGCCCGGGAACGCCTTCCGGCAGCCGGGGTCGGAGGAGCAGAGCCTCGCGAGCTGATCGAGGGCGCGCTGGGCGTTGACGGCATAGCGGTCGAAGAAGGGGACGTCGATCGCCGTCC